>NZ_LMRN01000001.1:0-213 GCF_001426145.1 Rhodococcus sp. Leaf225
CCAACCCTTGGGACCTACTCCAGCCCCAGGATGCGACGAGCCGACATCGAGGTGCCAAACCATCCCGTCGATATGGACTCTTGGGGAAGATCAGCCTGTTATCCCCGGGGTACCTTTTATCCGTTGAGCGACACCGCTTCCACTTGCCGGTGCCGGATCACTAGTCCCGACTTTCGTCCCTGCTCGACTTGTCAGTCTCACAGTCAAGCTCCC
>NZ_LMRN01000001.1:225-629 GCF_001426145.1 Rhodococcus sp. Leaf225
GCACTCGACACCTGATTGCCAACCAGGCTGAGGGAACCTTTGGGCGCCTCCGTTACATTTTGGGAGGCAACCGCCCCAGTTAAACTACCCACCAGGCACTGTCCCTGAACCAGATCATGGTCCGAGGTTGAGGTATCCAATACGATCAGAGTGGTATTTCAACAACGACTCCACACACACTGGCGTGCATGCTTCACAGTCTCCCACCTATCCTACACAAACCGAACCGAACACCAATACCAAGCTGTAGTGAAGGTCCCGGGGTCTTTTCGTCCTGCCGCGCGTAACGAGCATCTTTACTCGTAATGCAATTTCGCCGAGTCTATGGTTGAGACAGCTGAGAAGTCGTTACGCCATTCGTGCAGGTCGGAACTTACCCGACAAGGAATTTCGCTACCTTAGGA
>NZ_LMRN01000001.1:683-825 GCF_001426145.1 Rhodococcus sp. Leaf225
TCCCGAAGGAACTAACCGGTCCTCTTAACCTTCCAGCACCGGGCAGGCGTCAGTCCGTATACATCGTCTTACGACTTCGCACGGACCTGTGTTTTTAGTAAACAGTCGCTTCTCACTGGTCTCTGCGACCCACACCAGCTCA
>NZ_LMRN01000001.1:918-994 GCF_001426145.1 Rhodococcus sp. Leaf225
CACTGCAAGAGTGATCACCAGCAGGGGTCCCCCTTCTCCCGAAGTTACGGGGGCATTTTGCCGAGTTCCTTAACCA
>NZ_LMRN01000001.1:1202-2907 GCF_001426145.1 Rhodococcus sp. Leaf225
TAGTTATCTCGATCGCCTTGGTATTCTCTACCTGATCACCTGTGTCGGTTTGGGGTACGGGCCGTGTACCAGCTCGCTAGAGGCTTTTCTCGGCAGCATAGGATCACTGAATTCGCCTCATTCGGCTATGCATCACCTCTCAGGCTGTGTGAGACCCGGATTTGCCTAGGTCTCGCCCTACAGGCTTACACCAGTGTTACCACTGACTGGCTCAGCTACCTTCCTGCGTCACCCCATCGCTTGACTACTACCAGGAAAGGTCCCGTGCATCACCACACCCGGCACCCGAAGGTGCTCCTGGCGGCTCTGGACGGTTAGTACTCCTGATTCATCATGGGCGCGGATACACGGGTACGGGAATATCAACCCGTTGTCCATCGACTACGCCTGTCGGCCTCGCCTTAGGTCCCGACNCACCCTGGGCGGATTAACCTGGCCCAGGAACCCTTGATCATTCGGCGGACGAGTTTCTCACTCGTCTTTCGCTACTCATGCCTGCATTCTCACTCGCGTGGCCTCCACACCTGGATCACTCCGGCGCTTCCCTGGCCACACGACGCTCCCCTACCCACCCACACACCTGCCGGAACCCTCGCAAGGGAACCGGGGGCTGTTGTGTGAGTGCCGCGGCTTCGGCGGTGTACTTGAGCCCCGCTACATTGTCGGCGCAAAATCACTTGACCAGTGAGCTATTACGCACTCTTTCAAGGGTGGCTGCTTCTAAGCCAACCTCCTGGTTGTCTNTTCACATCCTTTTCCACTTAGTACACGCTTGGGGGCCTTAGCCGGCGATCTGGGCTGTTTCCCTCTCGACTACGAACCTTATCGCCCGCAGTCTCACTGCCGCGCTCTCACATCCTGGCATTCGGAGTTTGGCTGATTTCGATAAGCTTGTGGGCCCTCTAGACCATCCAGTAGCTCTACCTCCAGGATGAAACACGCGACGCTGCACCTAAATGCATTTCGGGGAGAACCAGCTATCACGGAGTTTGATTGGCCTTTCACCCCTACCCACAACTCATCCCCTCAGTTTTCAACCTAAGTGGGTTCGGGCCTCCACGACGTCTTACCGTCGCTTCACCCTGGCCATGGGTAGATCACTCCGCTTCGGGTCTAGAGCATGCGACTGAAACGCCCTATTCGGACTCGCTTTCGCTACGGCTACCCCACACGGGTTAACCTCGCCACATACCACTAACTCGCAGGCTCATTCTTCAAAAGGCACGCCATCACCCCCAGTGACAAGTCACTCGAAGGCTCTGACGGATTGTAAGCGCACGGTTTCAGGTACTATTTCACTCCCCTCCCGGGGTACTTTTCACCTTTCCCTCACGGTACTAGTCCGCTATCGGTCACCAGGGAGTATTCAGGCTTATCGGGTGGTCCCGACAGATTCACAGCAGATTTCACGGGCCCGCTGCTACTTGGGCATTCATCACGACAGTCACACAGTTTTCGTCTACGGGACTCTCACCCTCTACGACAGGCCATCCCAGACCACTTCGACTAACCGCATGATTTCTTACTGTCGGCCGATCCGGCAGAATCGACAAGACAAACCCCACAACCCCACACGCACAACCCCTGCCGGGTATCACATGCACATGGTTTGGCCTCTTCCGCGTTCGCTCGCCACTACTGACGGAATCACTGTTGTTTTCTCTTCCTGTGGGTACTGAGATGTTTCACTTCCCCACGTTCCCTC
>NZ_LMRN01000002.1:0-231 GCF_001426145.1 Rhodococcus sp. Leaf225
TCCCAGGCCCACCATTTTGGTGCCTCAGGCGCCGGCGGCGACGTCCGTCGCCTTGGCTTGCCGCACCTGTGTGCGGACGGCCGGTCGGCCTTGCGAGGCTGTCGCCTCGATCCCGCCCACGACCAACGCATCTGCCAGAATTGGGGCCATAGCTCAGCTGGGAGAGCGGTTGCTTTGCAAGCATCAGGTCGTCGGTTCGATCCCGACTGGCTCCACCAAAGGCGCCGCCTC
>NZ_LMRN01000002.1:323-1506 GCF_001426145.1 Rhodococcus sp. Leaf225
TGCTGCGCGTGCAGGTCCATCGGGATCGCGCGGGTTTGCGAAAAGCGACATCGTTTAGAGGGAATGTGGCCGTTGCGGCAGCGAGAGCTGGTCCGGGGCGGTCATGTTCGGCAAGCATAAGGTCATCGTTCTCGAAAGGGGATGGTGACCGGTCTTTTTGTGACCGTGACGTGACCGTGGCCGCTTGATGCGGCTTCCGGTCAGCGAACATCGATCATGAGAGCGATCAAGTGCCTTAAGAGCATTCGGTGGATGCCTTGGCGCTGAGAGGCGATGAAGGACGTGGTACGCTGCGATAAGCCTTGGGGAGCTGCGAACGAGCTTTGATCCAGGGATTTCCGAATGGGGAAACCCACCTTCGACCTTTTGTATTGTGGTCGCAGATTTTGGTCTGCGGCTTCACTACAATTGGTCAGATGAAGGTATCAAATCCTGAATCCATAGGGGTTTGAAGCGAACCCGGGGAACTGAAACATCTAAGTACCCGGAGGAAAGGACATCAACGAGACTCCGTCAGTAGTGGCGAGCGAACGCGGATCAGGCCAGTGCCTGGCTTTAGTTTACCGGAACGGTCTGGAATGGCCGGCGAGATGGGTGACAGCCCCGTACGGGACGGACGATTGCCAGGACTCGAGTAGGGCGGGACACGTGAAATCCTGTCTGAACATGGGGGGACCACCCTCCAAGCCTAAGTACTCCTCAGCGACCGATAGCGAACAAGTACCGTGAGGGAAAGGTGAAAAGCACCCCGACGAGGGGAGTGAAACAGTTCCTGAAACCGGATGCTTACAAACAGTGGGAGCTCAAGGTTCGTCCTGAGTGACCGCGTACCTTTTGTATAATGGGTCAGCGACTTAAAGTAACGAGCAAGCTTAAGCCGGTAGGTGTAGGCACAGCGAAAGCGAGTCTGAATAGGGCGTTCAGTTCGTTGCTTTAGACCCGAAACCGAGTGATCTAGCCATGTGCAGGATGAAGGTGGGGTAACACCCACTGGAGGTCCGAACCAGTGCCCGTTGAAAAGGTCTTGGATGACGTGTGGCTAGGGGTGAAAGGCCAATCAAACTCGGAAATAGCTGGTTCTCCGCGAAAGCTATTTAGGTAGCGCCTCGAGTGAATACCGTGCGGGGTAGAGCACTGGATGGGCTAGGGCCGCCCACAGCGGTACCAAACCTAACCAAACTCC
>NZ_LMRN01000002.1:1641-2217 GCF_001426145.1 Rhodococcus sp. Leaf225
CAACCCTGACCAACAGCTAAGGCCCCCAATTCGTGGCTAAGTGGGAAAGGATGTGGGAATCCCAAAACAACCAGGAGGTTGGCTTAGAAGCAGCCATCCTTTAAAGAAAGCGTAACAGCTCACTGGTCTAAACAAGGGTTCCTGCGCCGAAAATGTAACGGGGCTCAAGCCACGAGCCGAAGCTTTGGGTGTGATCCGCAAGGATCACGCGGTAGCGGAGCGTTCCGTAGGCCTGTGAAGGGATATCCGTGAGGGGTCCTGGAGGTATCGGAAGTGCGAATGCTGACATGAGTAACGACAAAGAGTGTGAAAGACACTCTCGCCGAAAGTCCAAGGGTTCCTGCGTAAAGTTAATCTGCGCAGGGTTAGCCGGCCCCTAAGGCGAGGCCGAAAGGCGTAGTCGATGGGAACAGGGTGAATAGTCCCTGGCCAGTGGATGGTGACGGATGCTGTAAATCGTTCGAGCTTATCGGATTGCTCGGGCGGTGAAGGGGTCCCAGGAAATAGCCTCCACGTGAGACCGTACCCGAAACCGACACAGGTGGACAGGTAGAGTATACCAAGGCGCTTGAGAGA
>NZ_LMRN01000003.1:0-266 GCF_001426145.1 Rhodococcus sp. Leaf225
AGGGGTGCGCTCTAACCACCTGAGCTACAGGCCCAAACGGATCGAGGACATCACCTGAACGGTGCACCGATCACGCTATCCGGAATGAGAAAGAGAAACGAGGACGGCGCTTTCGCTCCGCAAAGTGGGTTCTGACTGAACCCGTGTATCCAATGACGCCTCAAGAGGAGCGGCACGCCATCACGACGCACATCACTGAAGAAGCATCCTTAGAAAGGAGGTGATCCAGCCGCAGGTTCCCCTACGGCTACCTTGTTACGACTTCA
>NZ_LMRN01000003.1:344-781 GCF_001426145.1 Rhodococcus sp. Leaf225
CCCCAGTCGCTGACCCTACCGTGGTCGCCTGCCTCCTTGCGGTTGGCGCAGCGCCGTCGGGTAAGACCAACTCCCATGGTGTGACGGGCGGTGTGTACAAGGCCCGGGAACGTATTCACCGTGGCATGCTGATCCACGATTACTAGCGATTCCGCCTTCATGCACTCGAGTTGCAGAGTGCAATCTGAACTGAGACGGTTTTTGGGGATTTGCTCAACCTCGCGGTTTCGCGTCCCACTGTCACCGCCATTGTAGCACGTGTGTAGCCCATCCCGTAAGGGCCATGAGGACTTGACGTCATCCACACCTTCCTCGCGGCTTATCACCGGCAGTCTCCCTAGAGTGCCCAACTGAATGATGGCAACTAAGGACGTGGGTTGCGCTCGTTGCGGGACTTAACCCAACATCTCACGACACGAGCTGACGACAGCCATGCA
>NZ_LMRN01000004.1:0-273 GCF_001426145.1 Rhodococcus sp. Leaf225
CGGTCCTAAGGTAGCGAAATTCCTTGTCGGGTAAGTTCCGACCTGCACGAATGGCGTAACGATGGCGGCGCTGTCTCCACCCGAGACTCAGTGAAATTGAAATCGCTGTGAAGATGCAGTGTATCCGCGGCTAGACGGAAAGACCCCGTGAACCTTTACTATAGCTTTGCACTGGACTTTGAATTTGCTTGTGTAGGATAGGTGGGAGGCTTTGAAGTGGGGACGCCAGTTCTCATGGAGCCATCCTTGAAATACCACCCTGGCAACTTTGAG
>NZ_LMRN01000004.1:322-1020 GCF_001426145.1 Rhodococcus sp. Leaf225
CGAAGGTGCGCTCAGACCGGTCGGAAATCGGTCGTAGAGTATAAAGGCAAAAGCGCGCTTGACTGCGAGACAAACACGTCGAGCAGGTACGAAAGTAGGTCTTAGTGATCCGGTGGTTCTGTATGGAAGGGCCATCGCTCAACGGATAAAAGGTACTCCGGGGATAACAGGCTGATACCGCCCAAGAGTTCATATCGACGGCGGTGTTTGGCACCTCGATGTCGGCTCATCACATCCTGGGGCTGAAGCCGGTCCCAAGGGTATGGCTGTTCGCCATTTAAAGTGGTACGCGAGCTGGGTTTAGAACGTCGTGAGACAGTTCGGTCCCTATCTGCCGTGGACGTTTGAGATTTGAGAGGGGCTGCTCCTAGTACGAGAGGACCGGAGTGGACGAACCTCTGGTGTTCCGGTTGTCACGCCAGTGGCATTGCCGGGTAGCTATGTTCGGAATAGATAACCGCTGAAAGCATCTAAGCGGGAAACTAGCCTCAAGATGAGATCTCACTGGGACCTTGAGTCCCCTGAAGGGCCGTCGAAGACTACGACGTTGATAGGTTGGGTGTGTAAGCGCTGTGAGGCGTTGAGCTAACCAATACTAATTGCCCGTGAGGCTTGACCATATAACACCCAAGCAATTTGCGCACGAAGCCAAATTGTGGTGGTGAAGATGATACGAACCGAAAGTTCGCAACGAACCA
>NZ_LMRN01000005.1:0-1058 GCF_001426145.1 Rhodococcus sp. Leaf225
GGCCTGACAGCGTACCTCTTGCATAATGGGTCTGTGACTTAATGTATCAAGCAAGCTTAAGCCGATAGGTGTAGGCGCAGCGAAAGCGAGTCTGAATAGGGCGCCAGAGTTTGATGTATTAGACCCGAAACCCGGCGATCTAGGCATGACCAGGATGAAGGTGCAGTAACATGCACTGGAGGTCCGAACCGATTAACGTTGAAAAGTTACCGGATGAGTTGTGTTTAGGGGTGAAAGGCCAATCAAGCCGGGAAATAGCTGGTTCTCCGCGAAAACTATTGAGGTAGTGCCTCGCACGAACACCTTAGGGGGTAGAGCACTGGATGGGCTAGGGGGTCGCGAGATCTACCAAACCTAACCAAACTCCGAATACCTAAGAGTGATATGCGGGAGACAGACGGCGGGTGCTAAGGTCCGTCGTCAAAAGGGAAACAGCCCTGACCTACAGCTAAGGCCCCCAAATCGTATCTAAGTGGGAAAGCATGTGGGACTTCCAAAACAACCAGGAGGTTGGCTTAGAAGCAGCCATCCTTTAAAGAAAGCGTAACAGCTCACTGGTCTAAACAAGAGGTCCTGCGGCGAAGATGTAACGGGGCTCAAGATACGTGCCGAAGCTTAGGGTGTGCCACTTATGTGGTACGCGGTAGCGGAGCGTTCCGTAAGCCTGTGAAGCGATCTGGTAATGGGTCGTGGAGGTATCGGAAGTGCGAATGCAGACATGAGTAGCGATAAAGAGGGTGAGATGCCCTCTCGCCGAAAGACCAAGGGTTCCTGCGCAAGGCTAATCCGCGCAGGGTGAGCCGGCCCCTAAGACGAGCCCGAAGGGGGTAGTCGATGGGAACCACGTTAATATTCGTGGGCCTGGTGGTGTGTGACGGATCATGTGTGTTGTCATCCCTTATCGGATTGGGATGGCTTCGAAATGGTTCCAGGAAATAGCCCCACCGTATAGACCGTACCCGAAACCGACACAGGTGGTCAGGTAGAGTATACCAAGGCGCTTGAGAGAACTATGTTGAAGGAACTCGGCAAATTGCACGCGTAACTTCGGAAGAAGC
>NZ_LMRN01000005.1:1130-1355 GCF_001426145.1 Rhodococcus sp. Leaf225
ACTATGCGCAAGCACTTTGAGGGGGCACAGGCCAGGGGGTAGCGACTGTTTAGCAAAAACACAGGGCTCTGCTAAGTCGGCTTCAAGACGACGTATAGGGCCTGACGCCTGCCCGGTGCCTGAAGGTTAAGTGGAGGGGTGCAAGCTCTGAAATGAAGCCCAGGTAAACGGCGGCCGTAACTATAACGGTCCTAAGGTAGCGAAATTCCTTGTCGGGTAAGTTCC
>NZ_LMRN01000007.1:0-475 GCF_001426145.1 Rhodococcus sp. Leaf225
GACGGCGCCGAGGACGTTGTCCTCGGGCACGACGACGCGGTCGAAGGTGACCTCGCAGTGCCCACCGATCATGGCGCGGTCGAGGGTGCTGATGTGGCGGCCGACGGTGACGCCGGCGGTGTCGGCGGGGACGAGGAACATCGTGGCGCCGCCGCGGTCGCCGGGAGTGCCGGAGGTGCGGGCCATGACGATGAAGAACCCGGCACCGTCCGCACCGGTGATGAACCACTTGTGGCCGTCGATGCGCCAGCCGCCGTCGGTGCGGGTGGCGGTGGTGGTGAGGGCGGAGGGGTCCGATCCGGCGCCGGGGGCGGGTTCGGTCATCGCGAACGCGGACCGCACGTCGCCGCGGGCGAGGGGGGCGAGGAACTGTTCCTTCTGGGCGGTGGAGGCGACGTGGGCGAGGAGGTGGACGTTGCCCTCGTCGGGGGCGCCGATGTTCGTCGCGATCGGCCCGAAGAGGGAGTAGCCGGCT
>NZ_LMRN01000007.1:539-337392 GCF_001426145.1 Rhodococcus sp. Leaf225
CGCTCATGGACAAACCGCCCCCGCCGTATTCGCGGGGCGCGTGGGGAGCGAAGACTGCTGCGTCCTTGGCCGCGGACTGCAGTTCCCGGCGTAGGTCGTCGCCGCCCGCAGCGGTCACGTCACCGAGGAACTTGTCCTCGATGGGCAGGACGTGCTCGCGGGTGAACGTGCGGGTGCGCTCGATCCACTCGCGGACGACAGGGTCGTAGGTCAGATCGATCGCCATGGTGGTTCCCTTCGGGTCGACGGCCAGGTTAACATGAACTGACTTCAGTTAGAGGAAGAGGTGTTTCGATGCTGTGTGGTGACCGAACGGCCGTCCACGACGCGCGGCCGGTATCACTCAGGGTGCTCGACGAGTTCGCATCCTGTGGCCGCGGACCCCTGCCGAGCACCACCGCGGTGGCCCGTGCTCTCCACATCAGCGAGCCGCACCTACGGCGCCTGCTCGCCGGTGAGTCGACCACTCTGGGTGCTCTGCGTGCTCGACACGACGCCGCCCGCGCGGTGGAGGCGCTTCGGCGCGGCGAGGCCCTGGACATCGTGTCGGCCCGATTGGGCTACTCGGAACCACGGGCGTTCCGGCGCGCCTTCCGCCGGTGGACCGGGATGACGCCGAGCGCGGTAGGTGCGGCATGACCGGGGTGATCTCGACCCGTCATGTCGTGTTGCGTTCGTGGCCGAACGGCGCACTGACGAGTGGTGACCTCGAGGTGGTGGAGGCGCCGGTGCCCGAGCTCCGTTCCGGCGACGTGCTCGTCCGCAACACGTGGCTCTCGATCGATCCGTCGATCCGCATCCGGCTGTCGAGGCAGACGCCGGGAGGCTATCTGCCGCCCTTCGCGCCAGGGCAGGCACTGGAAGGTCTCGCTCTCGGCGTCGTCGAACGATCGGAAAGCTCCGCTTTCGCTGTCGGTGACATCGTCACTCACACACTGGGTTTCCGTGAGCACGCCCTCATCTCGGCCGACACCGCGACGATCGGCGGCTACGGGTCGCCCACCGTCGTCCGTCCGGGCGGTCTGCCCGAACAGTGGTTTCTCGGGCCCCTGGGCAGTTCCGGTCTCACCGCGTACGCGGGGATGATCGGCATCCTCGACGTGGGGCCCGCGGACACGGTGTGGGTGTCGTCCGCTGCCGGTGCGGTCGGTGGGCTCGCGGCGGGACTCGCGGTGGCACGAGGGGCCACCGTCGTCGGCTCGGCAGGGTCAGCGGCCAAGGTGGCCCATCTGCGAGCGTCCGGCCTGGCGGACGCCTTCGATCATCACGAATCTCTGCCCGCGGCGTTGGCCGCCGCGGCTCCCGACGGCATCGACGCGTACTTCGACTGTGTCGGCGGTGATCACCTGACTGCAGCGATCGACGCACTCCGACCGAACGGACGTATCGCGATGTGCGGCCAGATGTCCCAGTACGACGCGGCCGACGCGCCGAGTCTTCCCGGCAACCTGTTCCAGTTCGTGTCGAAGAATCTGTCGATGCGGGGGTACCGGGCCGGATCGTTCCTGCACCTCGAATCCGACATGCGCGCGGAGATCACCTCCCTCATCGACGCGGGCCGTCTCGGGTACGACGAATGGGTCTTCGACGGGCTCGATTCGGCCCCGGCCGCACTGGTCTCGATGCTGGCAGGAGAGAACATCGGTAAGACGCTCGTCCGACTGGGATGACCTCGCGGGCGTCACCGTCGGAACTCAGTCGGCGGAGAGGGATTCGAGCAGCGTTGCGAGGCGGTCGGGGGCGCTGATCATCGGCATGTGTCCGGAGTCCATGTGCACGACGTGCCCCGACCCGGCTCCGGCGCGGACCAGTGCGGACGAGGCTTCCTGCAGTGCTGGTGGATAGCACATGTCCCTCGCCGTTCGGATGTAGGTGCGGGGGACGTCGACCTGGAGGCCGGAGAGATCGACGGTCTCGGTGAGCAGCGCGCCGGAGTCGTCGACGAGCTGCTCGAGAGTCCACGCGGTCTGTTCGTCGTCCATGTCGTTGCACAACATGGCCTGTGCCCCCTCGGGGCCCTGGACGTATCTGCCGCCCACGATGGACGCCTTCACGATGTCGCGAACCGCAGGATCGATCCCGTCGATCACCGCCGTTCCGTCCGTCGGGACTACCGCGGCCAGGAAGACGACGTGCCGGACACGGTCCTGCAGCCTGTCGAGAACGCGAGGAACCGACACTCCGGCGAACGAGTGGGCCACCAGCACGATGTCGGTGACATCCTCCCGCTCCACGTCCGCGACGATCGCGTCGGCGCAGTCCTCCAGTGTGACGGTGCGCAGGTCGATGTCTGCGCGTTCACCGCGGCCGGGAAGGTCGACCGCGACCACGCGACCGGTCAACCGCGGTACGAAGCGGTCCCAACACGACGCGCCCATTCCGGCACCGTGCACGAGTACGAACGACATGATGTGTCTCCACTTCTTTCGTGATGTGCCGCTGGTGCGGTTCAGCGGCATCGGGATTCTAGAGTTCTGCGCCTGTTCGATATCCCTCTGCGATCGCGTGACCGATGCGCCGTGGTGTGACGCAATCTCCGATGACGCTGACGGTGGAGCTCGAGTCGAGTCCGAACGACGACAGTGCCACTCGCGGCTGGTGCCACACGATGGCGGCGTCCTCGTAGGGCAGGTCGCCGGCCCCGAAGACCGGGCGCAAGGTCACCGGATCTGCCGGGTCGTCGGGAACGTGAAGGGCGTGCGCGACCTTGACGTCGACCCCTGCGTCACCCAGTCGATCGAGCAGCGGTCCTGCACTCTCGGTGGGGATTCGGGACGCGAGAGCCGTGAGCGTCGTGGCCACGGTGACTTCCCAGCCCCGCTGCGCGAGCGATTCGGCTGCGCTGTACGCCGGCCAGAAGCCGTCACCGTCGTCGAACACCACCACCCTGCCCGCATCGCTCGATACGCGGCCGAGCAGAACGTCGTCGACGCTGTAGGCGGTCCGCGTCCGGAGGGACGGGGTCACGTCTGCGGGACGCGATCCTGTCGCCACCACGATGTGGTCCGACGCGGAGCGAATCTCGTCCAGGTCGTCCTCGCCGATTCCGGCCGACAGGTGAACCTCGACCTTCAGCCGACGCATCTCACGTTCCAGATAGTCGACGATGTCGATGAGCGTCGAGCGATGGGGCGCCGAGGCAGCCACGCGTACCGATCCTCCGAGGACACTGCTCTTCTCGAACACGGTGACGCGGTGACCCCTCCCTGCGGCCACGCGAGCGGCCTCCAGGCCGGCGGGGCCGCCGCCGATCACGACGACGTCCTTCGTCGCGCGGGCTCGTCGACCGACGTCGACGTGTCGACCGCGCCCGATCTCGGCATTGACCGCGCAGTGCAGATGCGGGTCGAAGGCCCTGCAGTCCTGGTTGACGCCGAGGCAACCGCGTATCTCGTCGAGGCGACCGGTTCGGGACTTGTTCGGCAGTTCAGGGTCCGCTATCAGCGCCCGTGCCATGCCGACCATGTCCACCTGTCCGGTCTTGATGGCGTGGTCCGCAACGCCCGCATCGCGTATTCGCTGTCCGACGAGGGTCGGCGTCCCGGTCGCCGCTCGGACCCTCGCGGCCGACGGGATCGCGACCGCGTCCGCGCCGGTGGAATCCTTGACGTACTTCCCGCGGGTGCCGTGGGTGATACTGAAGTAGTCGACGCCGACCGCGGCCACGTTCTCGGCGATGCGAACGCAGTCGTCGATCGACATTCCGCCGGGGATCTCCTCCTCCCCGCTCAACCTCACTCCGAGTGCGAGCCCCGCGGGCATCTCCGACCGCATTGCCTCGATCACCATCCGGGTGAAGCGCATTCGGCCGTCGAACGTGCCGCCGAAATCGTCCGTCCGTCGGTTCGTGAGCGGGGACATGAACTGAGCGGGGAGGTACCCGTGCGCAGCATGGAGCTCCACACCGTCGACACCTGCTCGCACCAGGTTTCGCGTCGACGTGCGCCATCCCTCGACGATGTCCTCGATCTCCGCGACCGACAGTTCGTGGGGTGGGTAGGCGTCGCGCGCGGTCTTGATCGCCGAGGGCGCGGAGGGTGGCGCATCCGATTCGCCGCCGATGAACTCACGTCCGAGATGACAGAGTTGGCCGATGAATCGTGCGTCGTGGCGATGCGCGGCAGACACTTTGGCCGCTGTGCTCGGAATGACGTCGACCCGGTAGGCCTCGATCAGCTTGCGCGAGCGCAGCGTCGTCGTCGGGTGCACGACCGTGGCACCCCCGATGATCAAGCCCACTCCACCCGCGGCCAGACGCTCGACGTGCTCGGTGTCCCCGTGGGTGGGCACACCGTCGACCGCCATCGACGTGCCCGCCGGGAGCGCGACCAGTCTGTTCTTCAACGTGAGTCCGCCGATCCGGATCGGCGAGAAGAGGTGGGGAAAGTGGTCGTTCATTCGGACTCGGTTCTGTCGGCGGGTGTTCTGGGGCGGACGAGGACTCGAACACGCGGTTCCTCCGCCAGGTCGAGCGCGAGGTCGGTTCGGACGAGCCGTTCCGGAACGGTGAGACGCACGGTCTCCTGGGCGGAGTACTCGGCCCAGTTCCGGAAGGTGCAGAACTCGACGTACGTCGAGGCGGAGTCGCTCACCCTGGTCAGCGCCCATCGCGATGCGCCGAGGCGCAGGCGCGACGACCTCAGACGAGTCATGGCGTGGACGAAGTGGTCCGCCCGCTGCGGACGGACCACGTACGTCGTCTCGACGACGATTGTCGCGCCACGATGACCCGGTTCGAGTTCCGGCGGTCCGGCGGCACCGGACGGGTCGGGCGCGATGGAGTCGCTGGGCAGAATGCCTCGGCGCAGCAGTCCGATCGACGACACCGACATCGCGACGGCGGAGAGTGCGACAGCGGAGACGAGCCCCATCGTGTCGGCGAGGAGCCCCCACAGAAGGGCACCGACCGCTTGGCTGCCCTGGAACGTCAGCATCACGACGGCGATGACTCGGGCCTTGATCCACGGTGGCACGACCGCGTGCGTCGCGATCATCCACGTGCTCTGCACGCCGACCCAGGCCGCGCCGACGATCACCAACAGAGCGACCACGACCGGCATCCACGGCACGAAGGCGAGACCGAGCAGAACCAGTGCGTACGCGGCAGAACCCAGGGCTGCGAACACGTTCCAGCTCAGGCGTCGACGCAGCGGCATCGAGGCGATGGTGCCCGCCACCGCGCCGACACCGATCGCCCCGGACAACACTCCGAACTCGAACGTCGTCACGTGGAGCATCTCGTACGCCACGAGCGGCAGCAGAGCCCACAGGCAGCTCGCCGGCAGGCCGAACATCACGACACGGAACAACAGTCTCCGCGTCCATCGCGAATGACGGATGAACCGCAGACTCGTCGCCACCGATTCGAGAACCGACTCGGTCCTGGGAACTCGCCCGGACCGAGGCGGGATCTGACCGGCCGCCAGGACGACGCAGATCGCGAACACGACCGTGACGAGAGCGAAGGTGGAGGTGGCGCCCCATGCGGCCAGGAGTGCCCCGCCGAGTACCGGACCGATGGCGCGTGCACCGTTGAAGATGGCGCCGTCGATCGCGGGCACGACGGTCATCATCTCGCGGGTCGCCAGCGTCGGCAGCAGCGATTGCCAGACGATCGCCACCGACGCCAGACCGCACCCCGACAGGAACACGGCCGCCATCAGAACCGGCATCGTCGCGAGGTCGAGGACCTGGAGCACCGTGAGCACTGCCGACGTGACCAACAGACCGATCGCCGTGCCGGTCAGCAGAGTTCGATGGCCGGCGTGCTCCGCTATCGCGCCGAGGGGGAGGGAGAGCAGAAAGAAGGGCAGGCTGGCGGCGAACTGGACGCCCGACACTGCGAACGCGGATTCTCCTGCTCGGGTCAGGGTCCACTGGACCGCCAGAACCAGGATCCAGATGCCGATGGCGGCGCCGAGTTCGAAACCCAACATCATGCGTAATCGGCGCACACGCAACGGCGTCAGGAGTGTGACGGTCGGTGGTCGTGTCATGGCCTGTGCCCCTTCGCCGCCCGCCGGCATCACCGGATGAAGCCCGACGTCACCGGATGAAACGCTGTTCCCACTCCGCCTGGTACTCGGTGACCGCTGCGGGGTCGAGGTCCGCGGGGTCGGTCAGTGCGATGTCCTGTGCGCGTCCGACCGACTCCGGGATGTTCGGCAGCACACTCGCGTACCCCTTCGACAACGCCTGCTGGCCCTCGGGGGAGACGAGGAAGTCGGCGAGAAGTTGCGCTGCATTCGGGTGCGGTGCGGACGCGAGAATATGCGAGTAGTACGGGGCGCCCCACGCCGGGTCCGGCCTGAACCACCCGACGGGTGCGCCGGCCTCCTGTTCGCGCACGAGGGGTTGGACCATCGGCGTGGCGATGATTTCTCCGGACCCGAGGCCCTGCGCGACGGCCAGAACGCCGGGATAGACACGTGGCTCGTTCTGCGCGAGTTCGTCGGTGTAGTCGGGTGACCAGTTCCGGTCGAAGAACCGGAACTGATCGGTCACGGCGGCGAAGCCCGCCGGATTCACGACGCCGATTCGGCCGCGCAGGTCCGGTGACAACAGATCCTGCGGACTGTCGAGACCGTCCGGCAACGCGGTGGTGTTCCAGCCGAGCCCCAGAACGGCGGCGCTGGTGAGGAAAAGCTTGTCGTTCAGGACGCTGGTGTCTCGACCGTAGTCGGGGTTGTCGAACGAGGGTCCGATGATGTTCACCGAGTACTCGCCCGAGTCGGCGGCCGCGCGGATCCACGCGGGGTCGGTGGTCATGTGGACGTCACCGATCCCGCGTCCGGACTTGTGCTCCGCGTCCACGCGGGGGTTCAGCTCGACGTCGGAACCTCGCGTGAACTCCACCGTGATGCCCGGATACGTCGCTTCGAATCCGGTTTTCACCGAGGCGAGGTTCTCGGGATGTTGCGACGAGTACAGGTAGACGGATCCCTCGTCCTTCGCTGCGGCGATCACCTCGTCCCAGGTGCCCGACACCGGTCCGGACGCTGACGCCCCACCGCTGCAGGCCGTCGACAACCCGACTGCAGCTGCCGATGTCAGTGCCGCGAGCGTACGAAAACACCTTCTCATGCGGGTCTCCTGTCAGTTCTGGTCGACGGCGTCAGTCGAACGCGAGTTCCGGTGTGCGGCAGATGAGCAACCGGCGTATCGAGCCGGCCGCGTCGACCGATGCGCTCGCGTTGAAGGACGCCTCGAAGTCGCCGTCTCGCGTGGTCCGCCCCAGTACGAGTTCCACGTCGCCCACCCGGGATCCGACGTCGATGTGATGGACAAGGGTGCTCTTCTCCCGCTGGGCGAGGTAGAGAACGAGTCCTGCTCTGTCGCCGACGAATTCGGCGGACGCTCCCTCGCCACGGGAGAACTGCACGGACATCCGGAAGTCGTCCGTGATCATGGTCAGCACCCGGTCCGGATCCTGGGAGTCCATGTACGAGAACCAGGTTCGCAGGACTCCTGTCGCATCGGTCGTCATCGTCATGCTCCTGTCGGGTCGGTGGAGGTCGCGTCGGAACCGGTCCACGGCACCAGTGCGTGGTCAGGATCGAACGAGACCTGGTAGCGGTCGATCAGTCCGTTCTCGTCGAGGTGCATCGCCGCGACGAAATAGCCCGTGACGACATCGCCGTGCTCGGTGACGGCTCCCTGGGCGAACTGGACGTCGCCGTCCTGTGCGCGTCGCAGCAGTCGATGCTGCCGGCCGACAGGGGGACGTCCGGTGAGGTAGTCGAGCATCGCGGCGCGACCGGTGCCGGCTCTGGCTCCCGTCGGAACGATCATCACGAAGGTGACGTTCTCCGCCAGCATGTCGGTGGCCCGCTCGAGCTCACCGCTGTCGAGGGTGGCGTAATAGGACTCGATTCGAAGCATGAACCGAACTTAGTTCAAGAAAAGTCCGCACGTCTCCGATTTCGCCGATACTCTCGAAACAGAACTGAACTCGACTCAGGAGTGTTATGTCTGCAGCGATCGACGACGTCACCTAC
Source organism: Rhodococcus sp. Leaf225 (assembly GCF_001426145.1). NCBI lineage: Bacteria > Bacillati > Actinomycetota > Actinomycetes > Mycobacteriales > Nocardiaceae > Rhodococcus > Rhodococcus sp. Leaf225. The sequence continues at coordinate 8,537 of NZ_LMRN01000007.1, forward strand.
TCACCCTGGCCGGAGGCGGAGCCCGCGGGCCTGATTCCCGGGCCGGAGCAGACCGATCTCCGGTCCGCGATGCGCGCAGTACTGGCGCGGCACCGTGGGCGAGACGAGGGGGACCCGACGGCACTGTGGCGGACACTCGTGGACGACATGGCCGTGACCATGCTGTCCGTTCCCGAGGATCGTGGCGGCCTCGGGTACGGGATGACGGACATGGCCGTGGTCCTGGAGGAGTGCGGCCGAGCGCTCGTGTCGGAACCGGTGCTGTTCGCGGCCGGTGTCGGCGTGCACGCGCTGCTCCTAGCTCCGGCCGGAACTGTGGACGAGTTGCTGTCCGGTGCCCTCGCCGGTGAACTCCGCGTCGCGGTGCACCTGCCCGTGTCGCAGACGCGACGAGCGGCCACGCAGGTGATCACGGCCGACCACGCAGCAGACGGATGGCGTCTGAGCGGTGTCGCGACCGACATCGTTCACGGTGCGTCGGCCGATGTCGTCGTGGTCGGGGCGCACACGGCGGACGGCGCCCGAGTGTTCGCCGTACCCCTCTCCGACGCGGTGCGCGCCGTCCCGCGGACGGTCATCGACCCGACGCGGCCGCGCGCCGACGTGCACCTCGACTCGGCAGCGGCGTCCGTGCTCACCGAGGTGGCGGACACGGCCTCCGCTCTCGACGACCTGACAGCGCGAGCGACGATCGGGCTGGCGAGCGAGCACACGGGAATCGCCGATCGCATGCTGGAGATGACCGTCGAGTACGTCACCACCAGGCAGCAGTTCGGTCGGCCCGTCGGCTCCTTCCAGGCCGTGAAGCACCGACTCGCCGACCTGCTCCTCTCTCTCGAACGAGCGCGATCGGCATCCCGCTTCGCTGCTGCGCTCCACGACACCTCCCCGGACCGTGCCGCGCTCGCGGTCGCGATCGCCGGCGCCGTGTGCACGGAGGTCGCGTCCGAGTCGGTCGCCGAGGCGGTGCAGCTGCACGGTGGCGTCGGCTTCACGTGGGAGCACCAGGCGCACAGATACTTTCGCCGAGCTACCGGTGACGAGGCGCTGCTCGGCGATGCGGTGTACCACCGCCGCCGCATCGCCGACCTCATCGGACTGAACCCGGTTCGATTCGAGGGTTGACGCGCTCGACCCCATGCCGTAAAACTGAAGTGAATCCAGTTCAAATCGTGACGCAGCTCAAGGAGATCCCATGATCGACACCGACCACATCCTGCTCGAGAAGGACGGCGACGTCGCTCGCGTCTGGCTCAACCGCCCGCACAAGAAGAACGCGGTGACTCCGGAGCTGCTGTACCGACTCGACGAGATCATCGCCGAGGTCGACGCCGACCCGAACCTCAAGGTCCTGGTCCTGCGCGGTGTGAACAACACCTTCTGCTCGGGGTTCGACCTCGACATCCTGCTGTCCGACTACGTCGGCAGTACCAACGCCATGGACGTGGCCGTGCTCTCGGCCAAGGTCTGCGATCGCCTGTACTCCATGAACACGCCGTCCGTCGCGGTCCTCGAGGGCTACGTCACCGCCGGTGGGTTCGAGCTCATGATCTCCTGTGATTTCGCCATCGCCGACGACGACGCCAAGATCGGCGACTTCCACATCCGCCGTGCACTGTTCGGCGGCGCCGGCCCCATCTATCGCCTCCCGCGCATGATCGGCATCCGCAAGACCAAGGAACTGATGCTGACCGGCAAGCTGCTCTCCGGTGTCGAGGCTGCGGACTTCGATCTCATCAACGCGTCCGCGCCGGCCGCCGAGCTGGACAAGACCGTCGAGGAGTTCATCGCGCAGCTCACCGACAAGAGCCCGTTCATGATGAAGCTGACCAAGATGACGATCGATCGCGGCCTCGACGCGGACATCCAGTCCCTCATGGTCATGGAGCATCTCGCCGTGGGCAACGCCCTGCAGTCCGAGGACGGGCGAGAAGGCGTCACCGCGTTCCTCGAGAAGCGTGAGCCGAAGTGGGTCGGTCGCTGATCCTCAGCGAGACACGAACGAGGAACGACGGTCGGCGGGGAGCGGGAGGATCACGATGACGAATGGTCTCGGGACACAGCGGGTGGTGTTGCAGGGCAGTAGATGCACTGTGTGCGGCACGGTCGCGTACCCGGCGTCGAGTCTCTGCTCCCGGTGCGTCACGCCCACGGCAGAACCCGTCGACCTGAGTACGTCGGGCACCGTGTGGGCCCACACGGTGCAGCGCTTCCCGCCCAAGTCGCCGCCGTACGTGCCACCCGCGGGCGGGTTCACCCCGTTCGCGGTCGGCTGGGTCGAGTTGAGCGAGGGCATCCGCATCGAGGCGATTCTCGACACCGAGAACGTCGACGATCTGCACGGAGCGCTCGTCCACCTCACGGCCGTCGTGCCGGTTCCCCGGTTCGAGGTCGTCGCGGCCGGCCCGTCGTCCGCACCGAGCACACTGGGAGACACCGTATGAGCGAGTCCGTGGTCATCGTCGGAGTGGGATTGTCGAAGTTCGGTCGCCAGCCCGGTGTCAGCGGCCGAGCGATGGCCGTCTCGGCCATCACCGCCGCGCTCGCCGACGCGGGCATCGCCTGGCCGGACGTCGATGTGGCGTTCGGGGGCAGCGACTCCGCGGGCCTCGCCGACACGCTCGTCAGTGAACTCGGTTTCACCGGACTGCCGTTCACCAACGTGCGGAACGGCTGCGCCACGGGCGGCAGCGCCCTGTTCTCGGCGGTCAACGCCGTACGGGCGGGATCGGCGTCGATCGGTCTCGCAGTGGGCTTCGACAAGCACCCGCGCGGTGCGTTCGACCCCACGCCGGCGGAGTGGGGTCTGTCCGAGGGGTACGGCGAGGCGGGTCTGATGGTGACCACGCAGTTCTTCGGCGCGAAGATCTCCCGCTACATGCGGCAGCACGGCATCACCCCGGACACGCTCGCGCGCGTCGCCGAGAAGTCCTACCGCAACGGCGCGCTCAATCCCAATGCGTGGCGCCGCGAACCCATGTCGGCCGAGGCGATCGCCTCCGCCGACATGGTGAACGATCCCCTCACGCGGTACATGTTCTGTTCTCCCGGCGAAGGCGGTGCGGCCGTGATCGTGGCCTCACCCGAGGTGGCCGAGCGGCTGACGGGCCGGCCGATCCGGTTGCGCGCCATCACCCATCGGACGCGGCGATTCGGCTCGTTCGAGGTCTTCAGTCCGTCCGTCCAGGGCGTCGGCGAGCCGACCAGCGTCAGCGCGGATGCCGCGGCAGCCGCGTTCGAGCAGGCCGGGATCTCCCCGTCGGATGTCGACGTGGCCCAACTGCAGGACACCGAGAGTGGCGCCGAGCTCATGCACATGGCCGAGTGCGGCTTCTGCGAGCACGGCGAGCAGGAGCAGTGGATCGCCGAGGGAGCCACCGAGATCGGCGGGCGTCTACCCGTCAACACCGACGGTGGGTGCATCGCGAACGGAGAACCGATCGGCGCCTCCGGTCTGCGCCAGGTGCACGAGGTGGTAACCCAGTTGCGCGGCGAGGCCGGCGATCGTCAGGTGCCGGGCGGGCCGTCCATCGGCTTCACCCATGTCTACGGGGCACCGGGCATCAGCGCCTGCACCGTTCTGTCCGTCTGAACCAGTCCGATCCGACCAGCGAGGTCAGTCCATGAGTACCAGCACCGTGTCGTCCGACGTCCGAGCATTCACCGCCGAGGCGACGGCGTGGCTCAGCAGCGTGGCCGCACCGCGGACCAGCACGACGTGGGGCGAGGGCTCCGACTCGGTGGCCGTCTTCGAGAACTGGACGCCCGAGGAGGAACGCCGGCACACGGACGTCATCCGCGACTACGAACGACGGAAGTTCGACGCCTGCTGGGGTCCGCTCGACTGGCCCGCGGAATACGGTGGACGAGATCTCCCGCTGTCCCACGTACTCGCCTTCCGCCGCGCGGAGGACCGGTTCGATGTCCCGCGCCGCACCGAGATGTTCTCCGTGACACAGCAACTGGTGGCACCCACGATCGAGAAATGGGGCACGCCGGATCAGCGCGCAACGTACGTGCGCGCGATGCTGCGCACCGACCTCATGGCCTGCCAACTCTTCTCGGAGACCGAGGCCGGTTCCGACCTCGCTGCGGTCCGTACGCGCGCAGTCCGTGACGACGACGGGTGGGTGCTGAACGGCCACAAGGTCTGGACGTCGGGAGCCACCGTCTCGGACATCGGAGTGGCGGTGTGCCGCACCGATTCCTCGGTCCCGAAGCACAAAGGTCTCACCGTCTTCCTGGTCCCGATGGACGCGGAGGGCGTCACCATCCGCCCCATTCGGCAGATGACGGGCGGCAGCTCGTTCAACGAGGTGTACCTCGAGAACGTGCGGCTGACCGATGCGCACCGTCTCGGGCCGGAGGGACAGGGATGGCAGGTGGCTCTCACCGTGCTGGCGGCCGAACGGCTCGATGGCGGCAACCTCGGATTGGCGAACGCCGACCGGGCCGTGGAACTGGCGCGCAACCTGGGTCGGCCCCTCACCGAGATCGAGCTGGATCAGGTTGCTGATCTCGTTGTGCACAGCCATGTTCAGCGCGTCACCGCCATGCGCGTCGCCGGCGTCGTGGTCTCCGGACGCGATCCCGGCCCCGAGGCGTCCGTCGGCAAACTGCTGGCGACCACCACGATGTCCCGAACATCAGCGGCGGTCCGCCGGATGCTGGGCTCCGATCTGGTGTCCGACACCGGTGAATGGGGCACGTTCGCCTGGACGGAACACGTCCTGGGCGCGCCCGGATACCGCATCGCCGGCGGCACCGACGAGATCCAACACAACATCATCGCCGAGCGCGTTCTCGGCCTTCCCCGAGAGCCGAGGCCGTGACCACCGACGACACGACACACTCCGCACTGCAGCAGCGCGTCGCCGAGAAGCTGGAGGCCGGCGGCCTCGGATCGCTGCGCAGCTTCGATCCACTCCTCGGCGGACACTCCGGTCTGACCTACCGCGTGCGGACCGACGACGCCGAGTTGGTGGTCAAGGCCGTGCCCGCAGGGCAGCGCCCCGTCGGGCGCCACGACATGCTGCGGCAGGCGACCATCATGCGGGAACTCGCGGGTACGTCGGTGCCGGTGCCCACGATCGTGATGGTCGACGACACCGAGCCCTCCTGGTACGCCATGACATTCGTCCGCGGTGAGTCGCTCGAGCCTGTTCTGGACGATCCGGCCGTCGACCCGGAGCTGGCGGCCGCGCGCATGCGGCGTGCGGCGGCGGTCCTGCCCGAGCTGCACGCGGTCGATCACCGAGCTGTGCCCGACGCCGGTCCCACGCTCTCACCGGGTGACGAACTCGCCCGGTGGGCTCGCACGCTCGGCGCCGTTCCACCGGAACTGGTGGAGGGCGGAGACAGACTGCTGAGCCTTCTCGGTGCCCGCGTCCCGGATGCGGTCTCGTCGACGCTGGTGCACGGTGACTATCGCCTGGGCAATCTGATCGCGGACGGTACCGAGCCGGTCGCGCTCATCGACTGGGAGATCTGGAGTGTGGGCGACCCCCGTGTCGAGCTGGGGTGGTTCCTCGTCTTCGCCGATGGCGACAACTTCCCCGGTGTCGGGCGGTCCGTCCCCGGTCTGCCGAGCGCCGACGAGTTGGTGGAGATCTACGCCGGTGCGGGACGCGACCTGCCCGATCTGCCGTGGTTCGACGCCCTGGGACGACTCAAGATGGCCGCCATCATGGGGCACAACCTGCGTCGTCACCGGGAGGGCCGTCATCACGATCCGGACCAGGAGAAGCTGCCCGCCACCATCTCTCGGCTGATCGACACCGGCACCGCCCTGCTCGCCTGAGCTCCCTCGTCCTCGTATTCACCCGCTCGATCCGCCCTCCAGGAGGCCAACCGTGGACTTCTCCTACAGTGCTCGTACCGACGCGCTGCTCGAGACCCTCGAGACATTCATGACCGATCATGTTCTGCCCGCCGAGAAGGTGTACGACGCGCAGATCGCGGCGAACACGAACAAGCACGAGCAGCCGGCGGTGATGCGCGAACTGCAGGAGACCGCGCGCTCGCAGGGACTGTGGAACCTGTTCATGACGCACGACGGGCTCGGGGCCGGACTCACCAACCTCGAGTACGCCCCTCTCGCCGAGGTGGTCGGGCGCTCGATCATCGGCAACGAGGCCATCAACTGCTCCGCCCCGGACACCGGCAACATGGAGATCCTCGCCATGTTCGGCACCGAGGAGCAGAAGAAGGACTGGCTCGAGCCCCTGCTCGACTGTCGGATCCGGTCCGCGTTCGCCATGACCGAACCGGCCGTGGCCAGCTCCGACGCCACCAACATCACCTCGACGATCCGGCGCGACGGTGACGAGTACGTGCTCAACGGCCGAAAGTGGTACACCTCCGGCGTTCTCGACCCGGACTGCAAGCTCATCATCTTCATGGGCAAGTCGGATCCGGACGGTCCGACCTACCGTCAGCAGAGCATGATCCTGGTTCCGGCCGACAGTCCCGGCATCGAGGTGCTGCGCGATCTCCCGATGTTCGGTTTCCACGACCGTCTCGGGCACGGCGACGTCCAGTTCACCGATGTCCGGGTGCCGGCCTCGAACATGCTCGGAGCCGAGGGCGACGGTTTCGCCATCGCGCAGGGTCGTCTCGGCCCGGGCCGGATGCACTACGCCATGCGCGCCGTCGGCATGGCCGAGCGCGCTCTGGAAATGATGTGCCGACGCTCCCTCGACCGAGTGGCCTTCGGTGCCCCGCTCGCCGATCGTGGCGTCGTCCGCGAGTGGATCGCGCGCAGTCGTATCGAGATCGACCAGATCCGACTGTTGGTCCTGAAGTCGTCCTGGATGATGGACACCCGCGGCAACGCCTCGGCGCGCTCCGAGGTCGCCGCGATCAAGGTCGCGGCGATGGAGGTGGCGCACAAGGTGGTCGACCGTGCTGTCCAGACGTTCGGAGCGGCCGGGGTCAGCGACGATTTCGTCCTGGCCCGCCTGCACGCCATCACCCGCGCCCTCCAGATCGCGGACGGACCCAGCGAGGTCCATCTCCGCACGATCGCCCGCCTCGAGACGAAGAAGTACCGATGACCGATATGCATTCCCTCACCGGCAGAGTGGCTCTCGTGACCGGCGCGAGCCGCGGACTCGGCCTCGCCATCGCTCGTGGACTGCGCGACGCGGGAGCCACCGTCGTGGTGTCCAGCCGCAAACTCGAGGCGTGCGAGGAAGCAGTCGCCTCACTCGGACCGTCGACGGTGGGCAGCGCTCACGCCCGCGCTCTGCACGTCGGTCGCTGGGACGAGATCGAACCCGCGGTCGACGCCATCGTCGACGAGTTCGGCTCACTCGATGTCGTGGTCAACAACGCCGGCATCGCACCGCTGTCCGAGAACCTCGTCGGAGTGACGGAAGGGTTGTGGGACAAAACTATCGAGGTCAATCTCAAGGGTCCGTTCAGGCTGATGGCAGTGGCCGGAGCGCGGATGGCGGCCGCCGGACGCGGGTCGATCATCAACATCTCGAGCATCGGAGCTGTTCGACCGAGCCCACCCGAAGCCATGTACGCCGCGGCCAAGAACGGCCTCAATGCGCTGACCATGGCGTTCGCGCAGGAGTATGCGCCGCACGTGCGAGTGAACTGCGTGATGCCCGGGGGATTTGCCACGGACATGGCCGAGCACTGGGACGACGAGTTCGTCGGCAAGATCGTCGACCGGCTGCCGTCGGGACGTCTGGGTCGCCCCGAGGAGATCGCCGGTCTCGTCGTACATCTCGCGAGTGACGCCTCGTCGTACACGACGGGTGCCATCATTCCCGTCGACGGCGGCCGCACCGCGGTCTACTGAGGAGGACGTGGACGTGACGGACATGAACGACACCCCGACCCCTGCTGCCCTGTTCGATCTGACCGGTCGAACTGCGGTGGTGACCGGAGCGTCGTCCGGTCTCGGTCTCGGGTTCGCCCGTACGCTCGCCGCCGCAGGAGCCACGGTGTACGCGGCGGCACGCCGCGCGGATCGTCTGGCCGCGGTGGCGGAGACGGTCCCTGGCCTCGTTCCCGTGCGATGCGATGTGACCTCGGACGAGGACCGTCGAGCGTTGGTGGATCGGTGCCGCGAGGAGACCGGGCGCCTGGACATCCTGATCAACAATGCCGGCATGCCCGGCCCGCCGGACGCGGAACAGGAGACCGCGGAGGGCTTCTCGGCGATCCTGGAGGTCAACCTCCTCGCAGGCTTCCACCTGGCGGTGCGCGTCGCCTCGACGACGCCGGAGTCCGCTCCGGTGTCGATCGTCAACATCTCGTCCGTCGTGGGTCTCGTGTCCACCGCCCCCATCGGCGGTGCGAGTTACGCGGCGTCCAAGGCCGGTGTGCTCGGGCTGACCCGCGAACTCGCCGGGCAGTGGGGGAGACGGGGTATCCGCGTGAACGCGGTGGTCCCCGGGTGGTTCGACACCGAGATGACCGACGGGCTCTTCGAGAACGAGAAGTCGGCCGGGTGGGTGCGGCGCAACACGATGCTCGGTCGCGGGGGTACTGCGGGCGAGGTGGACGGCGCGGTGCTGTTCCTCGCCTCCGATGCCTCGTCGTACGTCACCGGGCACACCCTGGTGGTCGACGGCGGCTGGACGGCGCGCTGATGCTGGCCGTGCAACTGCTCGAGTGGGGCTCCGCTCCAGAGCTGCGGAGCATTCCCGTTCCCGAACCGACGGGCGAGCAGTTGCTGCTCGAAGTCACGGCGGCGGGTCTGTGTCGTAGCGATCTGTCCGTCTGCGATGCGCCGGCCGGACGGTTCGACTACCCGTTGCCGCTCACGCTGGGACACGAGGTGGCCGGACGCGTCGTCGCTGCCGGCCTCGATGCCGACGGGAGCACGGTGGGATCGTCCGTGGTCGTCCACGGCGTGTGGTCCTGCAGGACCTGCCGTAACTGCCGCCGGGGTCGGGAGAACTACTGTCTGGCACTGCGGCCGGTCGACGGCAGGCTCGCCGTGATCGGCAACGGCCTCGGCGCGCCGGGCGGACTGGCCGAGTACATGGTGGTTCCGCACGGCGGGGTGCTGGTCGACACCGGTTCCCTGGCACCGGAACTCGCAGCGCCCCTCGCCGATGCGGGCGCCACCGTGCATCACGCCGTTAGCGGTCAGGCCGACCTCCTCGACTCGAACGCCGTGGTCGTGATCGTCGGTGTCGGCGGTCTCGGTCACCTCGCGGTCCGAATGGCGTCGCTGCTGGGAGCCGGCCACGTGGTGGCCGTCGATCCGCGCGACGCGGCTCGGAGATCCGCGACGACCATGGGCGCCACCGTGGTGTACTCGTCACTGGCCGACGCGGCCTCTGCCACGAGAGATCTCGGGGGCGTCGACGTGGTGTTCGACTTCGTCGGCAGCGACGACACGATGGCCGAGGGGCTGGCCACGCTCGTACCCGGAGGACGCCTCGTCGTGGTGGGGGGCGCCGGAGGGTCCGTGTCGGTGGCCAAGAACCGGGGGATCGCCGCCGGGTGGCAGGTCTCGGCCCCCTTCTGGGGCAGTCGGGCGGATCTGGTGGAGGTGGTGGCGCTCGCGGAGTCCGGGGCGCTGCTGCCCGAGGTGACCACGCGACCTCTCGACGAGGCGATCGACGCCTATGCGCGTCTGCGTGCCGGGGAGGACGCCGGCCGAACCGTGCTCCTGCCCACCACGTCCGACGAGCCCACCCCAGAACGTGATGCCGGAAAGGACCACCGTCAGTGAAGACTCTCGCGCTCGAACTGCGAGACCGCGTCCGGGAACACCCCGACGCGATCGCCGTGATCGACCTGCACGGCACCCATCGACTGGCCGACGTGATGGCTGCCGCCGAACGCGGAGCCGAGCACATGGCACAGCACGACCCCACACCTCCCACTGTGCTGATCCAGGCGGACAACACCTGGCAGACGGTGGCCACCGCACTGTCGGTCGGTCTGCGCGGAGGCGTGGTCGCCGTGCTCAGCCCGCATGCCACAGCATCGGAGTTCGTGCTCGCCGTCGAGGACGTCGACCCCGACATGGTGGTGGCCGACCTTCGCACACTCGAACAGTGGGGGGTGTCCGACCAGGACTTCCCGTCGGGCGACGCGGCGGTCGGTGACCGTCATCTGCGTGCTCGCCGTGGTGATCCGCGAGGTGTGTCGCGCTGGAACGGAGGCAGTGTCATCGCGATGACCTCCGGATCCACCGGTCGCCCGAAGTGCGTCGTCCAGTCCGAGGACGCACTGCGCTACGCCTGTTCGTGCACGAGGGACGCCGTGGGTCTGCGGCCGGGCGACGCGGTGGGCGCCTTCGTCCCCCTGTCCTCCGTCGCCGCAGCATGTTTCGGGATGTATCTGCCGCTGTTCGTGGGCGGACCGATGGTGTCGATCGGCAAGTGGTCACCGGCGGCCGCACTCGACGCGATGGCCGCCCACGACGTCCGCTGGACGATGCTGGTGCCGACGATGGCGCTGCAGCTGTCCCTCGTCGAGAACGGGGCCGGTCGACTCGCGGGGATGCGGGCGATGACGGTCGGCGGCGGGCCCATGAACGCGTCGGCTCTCGAACGGGCCGAGCAGTTCCTGGGAACGACGTTCCTCCGGGTGTTCGGCATGTCGGAGTGCCTCGGTCACACGACCGCGACCCCGGACGACGATCCTCGACTTCGCCTCGGTACGGACGGACGGCCGTTCCCCGGCACGATAGTGCGGGCCGTGAACGGTGCGGGGGAGGACGTGGGCACCGGGGAGATCGGTGACGCGCAGGTCCGCGGACCCTCGATGTTCGTCGGGTACGCACGGGGAGGACAGGTCGCGGCACCGACACTGACCGACGACGGATACCTGCCGACCGGTGACCTCGTCGAGGTGGCGACCGACGGCACCATCACCGTGATGGGCAGGCAGAAGCAGATCATCATCCGTGGTGGTCGCAACATCGACATCAACGAGGTCGAGGCGGCGGTGGCCGGCGTCCCCGGCATCGTGCAGGTCTGCGTGGTGCCGATCCCGGACGAGCTGCTGTCCGAGCGCGCCGGAGCCCTCGTGGTGACCGACGGACGCGCTCTCGGTCTGGCCGAGGTGACGGACGGATTGTCCCGTCGCGGCGTGCCACGACACAACTGGCCGGAGTACGTCTTCGCTGTGGACGATCTGCCGCAGAACCGTGTCGGGAAGCTCTCTCGACCCGATGCCGTGCGGATGGCAGCGCGTCTCGCCGGTGTTCCCGATCCGAATTCACCTCGGGACGAGTAACATGAGCACGATGCTGACACGTTGCGGGGAGGCCGGAGGCCGGCCGGGCCAGTCTTCGAGGGTGCCGCGATGAGCGTCGGAACGACGGCACGCCGCGAGAGCCCGCGCTCCAAGCGGTCTCGTATTCTCACCGTCGCCATCGAGCAGTTCGGCAGGGTGGGCTACGACCACACCAAGTGGGCGTCGGTGGCGGACGAGGTCGGAATAGGCCAGACCGCGCTCTACCACTACTTCGAGTCCAAAGCGCACTGTCTGCTCACCATCATGCGTCTGGAACTGGCGGATTCCGTCGAGCGCTTCGACGCGGCCACGGCCGACCGGAGCGACCCGGAGGCGGCACTGCGAGCCGCCGTCGCGGGAGCTCTCCAGGCCTCGCCGCTGGACGCTCTGCAGCGCCGGATCCTGCAGAACCACATGGACCTTCTGGCGACGGAGCGGCAGTCGGGGAAGGAGGAGGCCGAGCGTCTCCAGTCCCGAGAGCTGGTCCAGGAGATCGAGCGTCGGTGGACGAGATTGATCGCCAGTGGCATGGACGACGGGGTCTTCGCCGAGGGAGATCCGAAGACGGTGGGACGCCTGGTCCTCGCCCTCGTCATCAGCGTGTGGCGGTGGTACCGGCCGAACGGCCCCGCCACCCTCGACGAGATCGCCGAGACCGTCACCACCGCGGTGCTCAAGATGGTGCGCCCCTGACCGCTGGGCGCTGAGCCCGGCTCGGCCATTCGTGTCGATCACGTCCACCCATACCAAACCGAATTCATGTTGATCACACCCTGGAGGAAATCATGTTCGATCTGATGGTTCTCGCCGCCCGTCCGAACGACTGGACGCACGAGCAGTTCATGACGTGGTGGCGCGGTGAGCACGCGGAGGTGACCTACCCGCTCCCGGGCCTGCTGCGGTGGCAGCACATCGACATCGTCCACTCGATAGACGAGCGCAGCGCCGGGTGGGACGGACTGTCCATTCTGAGCTTCGCCTCGCGCGACGATCTCGAGACCGCGCTCGCCAGTCCGGAGTGGAAGGTCGCCGTCGAGCACGTCGGAACCATGCGTGGGCGACGGATGATCTGGTACGGCGACGAGCGGACCATGGTCGCCGACACGTCGACCACCTCGTGACCGCCCGGTGGTCCGATCCGGGATCCGTTCGGATCGCGGACGGCATCCACCGGGTGCCACTGCAGATGCCGTCCGACGGACTCCGTGCCATCAACGTCTATGCCCTGGAGACCGACAGGGGCCTGGCGCTGATCGACGGCGGATGGCGACGGCCGGGTACGTACGACGAGTTCTCCACCGCGCTGGCCGAATTCGGTTGCCGACCGGACGACGTACACGACGTGTTCGTCACTCACGTCCACCGTGACCACTACACCTTCGCCGTCGACCTCCGCCGTCGACACGGCTGCCGCATCCACCTCGGGTCGGCCGAGGCGCCGGGGATCGTCGCCATCGGGGAGCTTGCCTCCAACATGCCGACATCGTCACTGCGTGAGCTGGAACGGGCCGGCGCCGACGACATCGCGCGAGCGGTTCGCCTGGACACCAGCGACGGGGACTTCGACTCGGACGACTGGGAGCCGCCGGACGCGTGGCTCACCGAGGGCGCCCTCGACATCCCCGGACACCGGTTGACCGCGGTTCACACGCCCGGCCACACCAAGGGCCACATGGTGTTCCACGATCTCGACCGAGACATCAGCTACACGGGCGACCACGTTCTGCCGACCATCACCCCGTCGATCGGATTCGAACTCGGTGAGTGGGACCTGCCCCTGGGGCACTACCTGCAGTCGTTGGAGATGATGCTCGACGATCGGGATCGCACCGTGCTGCCCGCTCACGGGGACACCGGTGTCGGTCTGCACGCGCGCGTGCGCGAACTCCTCGATCACCACGCGCGCCGCTTGGCGGCGACCCGTGCGGTCGTCGCCGACCTGACCCGGGCGACCGGCCTCGATGTCGCCGAGCGCCTTCCGTGGACCCGTCGTGATCGCCCGTTCGCGGATCTCGGAACGTTCGATCGCATGGTCGCGGTCTGCGAGACCCTGGCCCACCTCGATCTGGACGTCCACCGGGGCGTGCTGCGTGTGGAGAACCAGGACGGCGTCGACGTGTTCAGCGTCGCCTGAGACTCAGGCGGCGGTCCACCCGCCGTCGACGTACAGCTCGGTACCGGTCACGAAGCGTGCATCGTCACCGGCCAGGAACGCCACCGCGGCAGCGACTTCCGCGCCGGAACCCAGTCGTCCCATCGGCGTGCCGGCCAGCATGGCCTCGTGGCGCGGTGTGCCCTCGTAGCGCGCGAGCAGTGGCGGGGTCGCGATGAAACCGGGGTGGATCGAGTTGACCCGCACCCCGAGGCTGGCCCAGTGCAGCGCCGCGTTCTTCGTCATGGTCCGCACGGCACCCTTCGCCGCGGCGTAGGCGATGCTGTTGCCCAGTCCGCCGACGCTGCCGAGGATGGAGCAGATGTTGACCACCGATCCGCCGCCGGTCCGCTCGATCAGGGCGCCGGCGTGCTTCATCCCCAGCCACGTACCGGTCTGACTCACCTCGACGACGCGGCGATACTGCTCCACCGTCTCGTCGACGACGGTGGCGAGCGATCCGATCGCACCGTTGTTGACGACGGCGTCGAGCGTGCCGTGACGGTCCTCCACGAGGGCGAGGGTCGCCGCCCACTGCTCCTCGTCGGTGATGTCCAGCGCGCACGCCAGATGCGAGTCGGGGCGTTCCAGCGCGTGCACCGCTGCGTCGCAGGCGCTCTGGTCGACATCGGTGACGATCACGCTGGCTCCCTCGGACGCCAGCCTCGTCACGATGTCGACACCGATCCCGCCGGTCGCGCCGGTCACGAGGATCACCTTGTCGGTCAGACGGGTACTGCCTTCGGGCATGGTGTGCCTTTCAGAGCTTGCTGAGGACGTTGCGACCGCCGACGAGCATGGCGATCGCGACTCCCGTGGTGGTCACCGCGGTCATGAGCAGCGCCATCGCCGCGACGAGCGGGTACGAGCCGTTCTGCCACATGTCGTAGAGCAGGGTGCCCATGACCTGGGTCGTCGAGGCGCGGACGAGCAGCGAGGCGGCGAACTCGTGAGTCAGAAGGATGAACATCAGGGCGACGGCGCCGAAGATGGCTCCTCGCATGAGTGGCAACAGAATCCGAAGATTGGTCACCACGGGCGAGGCGCCGCTGGTGGCCGAGGCCTCGGTGTAGGTGTTGCCCAGCGCGAGCATCGCCGTCATCTGCAGTCGCACCGAGAACGGCAACATCAGCACGATGTAGACGAGCACGATCACCGTGCGAGTGCCGTAGAGGATCAACGGAGGTTCGGTGTACGTGAGCAGGAACCCCACACCGAAGATGACCGCGGGGATACCCAGTGGCAGGGCGGTGATGAAGTCGCCGATCATGCCCAGGACGCGGAAGCGCCGGCCGCGGACCAGCAGGTTGGCCATGACGTACCCGATGGGGATGCACACGGCCACCGCGGCGAGGGACGTGAGGATGCTGGTGAGCACGGACGAGACGATCGCGTCGTCGGAGATGAGGGCCCGGAAGTTGTCCAGCGTCAACAGATCCAGGGTCAGGGTGTCCGACCAGTACGGGGTCAGCGACACGATGACGAGTCCGACGATGGGGATCAGCAGCGCGAACAGGGCGTACACACTGATGGTGACGGCCGCCCACGTTCCGCGGCCCGAGGGTGCGGAGAACGCCTTGCCGCCGTGAGTGACGAACCGGCTCTGATTGCCCAGCAACATCTTCTGCACCAGAACCAGCGCCAGTCCGAACAGGACGAGGGGGGAACCGGCAGCTGCGGCGGCCGCGAAGTCGGACGGTGATTCCGACACCCGCCGGTACATCTCGGTGGTGAGGACCTTCACTCCGCTGTTCTGACCCAACAGGAGTGGTCCGGTGAACTGGCCGAGCCCGAGGAGGAACGCGATACCACCGCCGTAGATGAGCGACGGACGGAGCAGGGGGAGAACGATACGGAAGAACACACCCATCGAGGACGATCCGCTGATCCGTGCGGCCTCGAGGTGCTCCGAACTGATGTTGTCCATCCCCGAGGACACGAAGAGATAGACGAACGACGTCAGACCGAATCCGGTCAGGATGACGATCCACGGCACCGTGTAGACGTCCACGGGGCCGCTCTCGAGATCGCTCCACCAGGGCAGCGCGCGCAGTACGACATTGAGGTAGCCGGGTCCCGGTGACAGCAGGAAGGCCCAGCCGACGATGTTGGCGACCGCGGGAAGCACGATGGGCAGGATGGGGATCATCTTGAGGAACCCCAGTCGCGCGGGAAGGCGGCTCGCGGCGTAGGCGAGCAGGGTGCCGAGAACGAGCGCGATGACGAGCGATCCCAGCGCCAGAATCACTGTCGTCCACAGTGTCTGGGCGATGTCGAACCGTCCGTACTGGCTGCGGTAGCCCCGCGCTCCGTCCTCGAACGCGAGCATCTGCAGACGCACCATGGGGAGGACGACCAGATAGGCGAGAACGGCGAGAAGAATGCCGTAACCGAGCCGGGCACGCCAGGGGCCGGTCAGCCGTGACCGTCGTCCCGCCGGCGGCGGCGTCGTGTCGGTGTCGGGGGGTGTGAGGGTGGCGGTCACGATGCGCTCCCCACTGCTGCGGCGACGGGTGCGGTGTCCGCGGCTGTCGCGGTGGAGGGCGTCGAGGGGAACACCCGCAGCGCTGCGGGGGAGAAGGAGACGACCACGGCGTCACCCGGCTCGGCCGAACGCAGCGCGAGGCCGTGCTCGGCGGCCGACGCACGCAGGGTGAGTGTCTCGGCGCCGGACCGCACGGTCACATCGAAGTGCCGACCTCCGTACTCGTGATCGACGAGGGCGGCGTGCAGTCCGACGTGGCCGGGCGGAACCTCGGCCATGCTGCGGTGCAGGAGCAGGTCGTCCGGACGCAGCCGTGCGACCGCGGAATCGCCCTCGTCGGCACGATCGCGGACCACCGAGTCGCGGAGATCGATCGCGTCACCCGCGGAGGTCTGCCAGCCGTCGTGCGCCCTGCGCAGTTCGAGCTTGTTGGCCATGCCGATGAATGCCGCGACGTAGTCCGAGCCGGGGTTCTCGAACACGCTCGACGGCGTGTCGAGCTGCTCGATGCGACCCGATTTCATGATGGCCAGACGATCGCCCAGTGCGAATGCCTCGGACTGGTCGTGGGTCACGAACACGGCGGTGAACCCGAGTTCGCGGTGCAGGCGGTGGATCTGGGACCGGACCTGATCGCGCAGCCGGGCATCGAGGTTGCTGAGCGGCTCGTCGAAGAGGATGAGGTCCGGACGCGCGACCAGCCCGCGGGCGACCGCCACGCGCTGCTGTTGGCCACCACTGAGTTGCGACGGATACCGGTCGAGCAGTGCGCCGCAGTCCACCATGTCGGCCGCTGCCTCGACGGCTCCCGGTCCGAAGGACTTGGTGAGTCCGCGGACGTCGAGGGGGTACTTGATGTTGCGGCGCACCGTCATGTGCGGCCACAGGGCGTAGGACTGGAAGACCATTCCGATGTTGCGCTTGTGCGCGGGGACGTCGACTCGCTGGTCCGCGTCGAAGACCGTCCTGTCCTTGAACGAGATACGCCCGCCCTGGGGCGTCTCGAGCCCCGCGAGGCACCGCAGCGTGGTGGTCTTTCCACAGCCACTCGGGCCGAGAAGAACCAGGAACTCGCCCTGCTCGATGTCGATGTCGAGACCGTCCACGACCTTCGTGCTGCCGTACGTCTTGGTCAGTCCGGAAATGGTGAAGCGATCGGTCATCTCATGCCTTCTGTCCAGAGGTGTGTGTGGGTGTTCGCGCGCCGGCCGCCAGACCACCGTCGACGACGAGGTCGGTTCCTGTGATGTAGCTGCTCTCGGATCCGGCGAGGAACACGACGGCGTCCGCAACGTCGCCGGTGGTGCCCCGCCGCTGCATCGGAATGGTGCGCACATAGCCGGCGACATCGTGGTCGGCGAAGTCCTCGCTACCGGTGATGTCGGTGTCGATGCTTCCGGGGCACACCGAGTTGACTCGGATCCCCCGCTCGGCGAGCTCGAGCGCAGCCACTCGGGTGAGGGCCCGCACCCCGAACTTCGAGGCGCCGTAGGCGCCGAGCTTCGCTGTCGCGAGGATTCCGCGCAGGGACGACACCGTGATCACGGAACCGCCGGACTTGACGGCGGTGCTCGCCGTCCTGAGGGCGAGGAAGGTGCCGACCAGGTTGATGTCGAGCATGCGTCGGAAGTCGGCCAGTGAGGTGTCGGCGATGTCGCCGCGGTGCGCCGCCCCGGCGTTGGCCACCAGCACGTCGAGGCCTCCACCGTCCGCTTCGATTCTCTGCACGCACGCGTCCCACTCGGCTTCCGACGCCACGTCCAGATGCAGGTAGCGAACCGACGGTCCGAGGGTGTCGGCGACCGCGCGACCACCCTCGTCGTCCACGTCCGTGACGTACACGGTCGCTCCGAGAGAGGCGAAGCGCGCGGCACATGCCGCACCGATGCCGCGCGCGGCGCCGGTGACGAGCACACGTGAGCCGTGCGAAGGCGCTGTCCGAGCGTCCATGATCACCTCCCTGGATGACGAGTTCGGATGGTCGAGAGCGGTCGCGTCCCCGTCACTGGAAGAGCTGCGACCATTCCTGCGAGTATTGGTCGACGTTCTCGGGGGTCAGATCGGCGGGATCGGGTGAGGCGATGTTCTGTGCCCGCTCGACGGCGCCCGGAACATCCGGCAGCGCGGCGGCGTAGCCACCGTTCAGCGCGGCCTGTCCCTCGGCGGTCACCATGAAGTCCGCCAGGACCTGAGCCGCGTTCGGATGCGGCGCCGCACTCAGGACCTCGGTGTACCACGGTGTGCCCCAGGGGTTCTCCGGCAGCACCCAGTCGACGGGAGCGCCCGCGTCGACCTCGGTGACGAGCGGCTGGACGCTGGGCGAGACCACCACTTCACCCGACGTCAGGGCCTGCGCGACCGCCAGTGCGCTCGGGTAGACACGCGGCTGCAGTTCGGCCAGCTTGTTCCAGTAGTCCTCGCCGTAGTTCTCGGCGTAGTGCCGATACAGGTCGACGTACGACGCGATGCCCGTCGGATTGACGATTCCGATGCGGCCGCGGTAGGCCGGGTCCAGAATGTCCTGCGGGGTCTCGAGACCGTCGGGCACCGCGGCGGTGTTCCACCCGAGGCCGAAGACAGCGGCGGACGAGAGGAAGAAGCGGTCGTTCTTCACGCTGGCCGCGCGGTCGTAGTCGGGTGCGTCGAAGTCCGGACCCACGATCTCGGTGGAGAAGGTGCCGGACTCGGACGCGCTGGCGATCCACGACGCGTCGGTCACCATGTGGACGTCGGCAATGCCTGTACCCGTGCGGTTCTCGGTCTCGACACGGGGATTGATCTCGGAATCCGTTCCGCGCACGAAGTCCATGGAGATCTCCGGGTACTTCTGCGTGAACGCGGCCTTCAGCGCGTCGAGGTTCGCAGGCTTCTGGCTGGAGTAGAGCATCACGCTGCCCTCCGTCTTCGCCGCGGCGACGACGTCGTCCCAACTGCCCTCGACGGGCCCGGACGGGGTGGTGCTGCCGCCGCACGCTGTGAGCGCGAACGCCGACGCTGCCATGGCAACGGTGGCGATGGCTCGGGGAATCCTCCGCATGGTCAGACCTCTCTCGGACTCACAGGGCCGCTCGGCTGTCGGTGCGAGTGGACTTCCTGAACTGATGTCAGTTTGAAAGTAGTATGACGTCCTTGTGATGTCAATCACGCAGGTGAGGGCAGTGCGACGACGGGCACGACGGGGTCGCCGGGCCCGCGCCCATCTCCGCGCGCCGCGATCCGGGTTGCGAGGTTGTCGCAGTCGCGATCGGCGAGCTCTCGAGCGGGCAGGGCGTTCTCTTACTCGACTGCCGTCGCGGTCCAGGTCGCGTAGGCGTCGAGCGCTCCGCGGGTGGCCCGAGCGCGGTCGTCGCCGATACCGACGAGCTGGGCAACAGCCATGGGCGCGAGGACGCTCGCGACTGGGTCGCTGTGATCGGCGAAGTGGCCGGCCGCTTCGAGTGAGACGAACCCGTGTACCAGGCTCCACAACTGGGCGGCGATCTGTTCCGGGTCGTGTCGCGGCTGCCGTGGTGTACCCGGTGACGCTGTCGATTCTGACCAACGTGTTCCAGGAGCGGTCCGAACGCGTCATGGCCATCGGACTGTGGGGCGCGGCGACCGGCGTCTCGGTCGCGGTCGGACCCGTGGTGGGTGGGGCGTTGATCGAACATTTCTGGTGGGGATCGATCTTCGTCTTCAACGGCCTCGCTGCTGTCGCAACCATCGCTCTCGCAGCGCGTTTCGTGCCGAACTCCCGTGATCCGTCGACCCCGCCGCTGGACAAGTCGGGCTTGCTTCTGTCCGTGCTGGCCCTGGGGTCACTGGTGCACGCCATCATCGAAGGCCCCGACCGCGGGTGGTCCTCGGCGTCGACGGCGCTCGGATTCGGTGTGGCCGCCGCAGTGCTGGTCACCTTCGTTCTCCGGGAGTCGCGCGCTCGCCACCCGATGCTGGACGTGCGGCTGTTCACGAACATGCGCTTCACGGCTGCCAGTGGGGCGGTCACCAGTGCGTTCTTCGCGCTGTTCGGGTTCATCTTCCTCGTCACCCAGTACTTCCAGTCCGTGCGCGGCTTCGGTGCCCTCGAGACCGGCGTGCGCATGCTGCCCGTCGCGGGATCGCTGGCAGTGTTCTCGCTGGTGGGTCCCCGCCTGGCGGTACTGGTCGGTTCCAAGATCGTGGTGGCCGCCGGCCTGGCATCGTTGACGGCTGCGTTCCTGTGGATCTCGCAGATCGACACGGGCACGTCCTACCTGCAGATCGCGGGTCAGATGGTGCTGCTGGGCGCAGGCCTGGGTCTGACGAGTGCCCCTGCGACGGAGGCGATCATGGGAGTCGTTCCGACCGACAAGGCCGGGATGGGATCAGCGGTCAACGATGCCACCCGCGAACTCGGCGGAACACTCGGTGTCGCCGTGATCGGGTCGGTCGCACTGTCGGTGTACCGGGACGGTCTGAACACGACGCAGTTGCCGACCGTCCTGATGGAACCCGCGCAGGAGTCGGTGGGCGCCGCGCTCGAAGCCGCACGCCAGGCGGCGGACTTGTTGGGTGCCACCGGGGCACTGCTCGGGTCGCAACTGTCCGATCTCGCACGGGAACGCTTCGTCGACGGCTTCACCACCGGCAGTCTCGTCGCCGGGATGGTCACCGCCGTGGCCGGTGTGTTGACGCTGGTCTTTCTCCCCTCGCATCCCCTCCCTCCGCATTCCGACGACGAGTCGCACGATCACCCCGACGTGAGCGTGCGCCGCTGACATACGCTCCATCGGTGCCGACTCTGCGAGCCCTGGAATGCTTCGTGGCCGTCGTCGACGCCGGCTCTGTCACCGCGGGAGCAGCCCAGCTGCATCTGTCGCAGCCCGCGCTCTCCCATCACCTCGCGTCGTTGGAGACGGAGATCGGGAGTCCTCTGCTGGAGCGGCTTCCGCGAGGCGTGCGTCCCACGTCCACCGGCCGTGCCGTTCTCGTCGATGCGCGGATCGCGTTGGCAGCGGCCGAGCGCGTTCTGCGAACCGGACACGCTGCGGCACAGGGTGATGCGGGTCGGCTACGCCTGGGGTGTGCGGAGAGCATGACCGTCCCGATCCTGGCGCCGACGTTGCGCACCTGGACCCGGAAGCATCCGCACATCGGTCTGGATCTGACCGAGTACACCAGCGCCGACGCGATGGCGACGGCGATCACGGACGGCGACCTCGACATCGCAGTGGGGCCGGCGCCGTCGCGCGGGTCCGCAGCGATGACCGAGATCGGGACCGAGGAGATCCTGGTCGTGATTCCGGAAGGTCTCGATCTCGCCGACGGGGACGCCGTCTGCTGGCCGAACCTCGCCGGCAGGCCGATCGTGCACTACCACCCGTCGAACGGCCTTCGTGGATGGTTCGACACCGTGGCTGCGACGCACGGAGTCCAGCTCGACGCTGTCACGCACACTCGACATGCCACGACTGCAGCACAACTCGCTCACGCAGGGTTGGGGGTCGCGCTCGTGCCGGCCGCCGCCGTTCCCGCTCGCTTCGCCGGGATCGTCAAGTCGATGACACCTCCACTGACGAGGTCGGTCGTCGTGATGGTCGGGGCGGAATCGGACGCGCTGACACAGAGGTTCGTGGCCGATCTCGTGTCGCGGGGCATCGGTACTCGCCGCTCCTGACCCGCTCCCCGCGACCGGCTCACACCAGAGTCTGCGTGCCGACGACGCGCAGCAACTCCAGACGTTGCTCGTCCTCGGAGCCGGGAACGGTGGTGTAGACCACGATGCGCAGATCGCTGCCCGGTGCCGTGAGCACATCGCAGTCGACGGCGATCGGTCCCACCGGCGTCGTCATCACCTTGCGGCTTGCCTTGTGCACCGACATGGTGGCGCGACCCCAGCGAGCGTCGAAGTCCGCACTCCTCGCCCGGAGTCGGGTGACGAGGGTGGTCAGATACGGGTCGTCGGGATAGCGGGCGTGTGCCGCTCGAAGATCGGCGACGAGGTCCTCGCCGAATTCCTCGTGATGGCGGTCGTCGTACCCGACGCCGGTGAAGTCGTCGGTGAAATGGCGCCACACCACATTGCGGTCGACACCGTGTCGCAGTGCGGGGTCCCCGCTGATGGCTGCCCAGAGGCCGTTGTGATGGACGATGTCCCACGCGGCCGTGAAGACCGCCAGTGGCACGTCGTCCAGGCGGTCGACCATGCGCCGCACGCCGGGCCCGATGTGGTGCGGTACGAGGCGCCCGTTCGGTGAAGCCAGTCCGGCCACCCGATACAGGTGATCCACTTCCTCGTCGTTCAGTCGCAGCGCTCGCGCCAACGCGGCGACGGTCTGCGCCGACGGGTGCCGCGCCCGCCCCTGCTCGAGGCGGACGATGTAGTCGACGCTGATGGACGCCAACGTGGCGAGTTCCTCACGGCGCAGTCCGGGAGCTCGTCTGCCGGGGACGGCGGGCAGGCCGACCTCCTCTGGTCGAGTCCGGTCCCGCCAAGCCCGGAGCACCGTCGACAGTTCACTCATGCCACCATCGTGCACCGCGTCGCCGGAGCGCGGGTGGTACCGGCAGTACCTGGACCTGCACGTCACCGGGCCACAGGATCGAGACATGACAACAGCACTCATCACGGGAGCGAACAAGGGCCTCGGACTCGAGACGGCGCGACGACTCGTCGACTCCGGTGTCGACGTGTACGCCGGCGTCCGCGACCCCGACAGGGCAGACGACGTCCGGCTACTCGGCGCACACGTGGTACGGCTGGACGTGACGGACACCGACTCGGTCACCGCGGCGGTGTCGTCACTTCCCCGACTGGACGTCCTGATCAACAACGCCGGCGTCATCGGACACGGCGGCGGTGTCGACGATGTGGACGCCGACTCCATGGCGGACACCCTCGACACCAACGTCGTCGGCATCGTCCGGGTGACGCAAGCAGCGCTGCCGCTGCTGCGGCAGTCGTCGAATCCGGTGATCGTCAACGTGGCCTCGGGTGTGGGAATGGGCCGCTTCCTCCAGGATCCCGGCCGGGACGAGTTCCCTGTCGCCGCCATCCCGTACGCCGCCTCGAAGGCGGCCGTCATCACTCTCACCGTGCAGTACGCCAAGAACCTCCCCGAGATACGAATCAACGCCTCCGAGCCCGGCTACACGGCCACCGACCTCAACGGGAACACCGGGCATCAGACTGTCGCGGAGGGAACCGACGCCACCGTTCGCCTGGCCCTGCTCGGCAGCGACGGACCCACGGGGGAGTTCCACGACCGCACCGGGCGGATCGAGTTGTGAGCAGGCGGTCGTTCGGCTGATGGCATCGATTCCTCGACGTGACTGTGTGTTCGTCACGGGCCCGGTGTCGTGGACGTTCGTGTTCCCAGTGCGGGGAGCAGCTGAAGCTTCTCGTGACTCGGGCTGCCGGGAACTGCGGTGTAGACCAGAAGGAAATGGGACTGCAGCGGATCGACGAGCGTCTGGCAGGACAGTTCGAGGCGGCCGAGATCCGGGTGGACGAATCGCTTCGTCTCGGCCGGCCGCACTCCCACTTCGTGCCGCTCCCAGACGGTGCGGAACTCGTCGCTCTCCTGAAGCAGCGTCGCCGCGAGACGCGCAGCGCGCGAGTCGGGTCCGCGAAGAGTGGCGACCTCGCGTAGGCCGGACACCCATGTTCGGGTGAGGTGCGCGTGATCCTCGGGGGCGTACAGGTTCCTGCTCGCCGGGTCGGCGAACCACCGATACCCGATGCTGCGTGAGGGCCCGGTCCGGCCGGACTGATCACCGGTGAGCGCGACACCGAGTGCCGTCTGCCGCAGCGTCTCTCCCAACTCTGTGACGATCTCGGCGGGAGTGTCGTGCAGTCGGTCGAATATGCGCAGCAGGCCCGGACCGATGTGATCGCCGACGGCCCCGCGTGTCGGTGGGGTGTGGCCGGCGAGCCGGAACAAGTGGTCGCGTTCGGGTAGCGAGAGATGCAGTCCCTGTGCGATCGAGGCGACCATCTGTTCGGACGGTTGGGGTCCTCGCTCCCGCTCGATACGGGCGTAGTAGTCGGTCGACATGTGGCTCAGTGCCGCGACCTCTTCGCGCCTCAATCCGTCGGTCCGACGTCGCAGCCCTCGCGGAAGACCCACGTCCTCGGGTTGCAGTGCGCTGCGGCGACCCCGGAGAAACTGGGCCAGCCCTGCTCTGTCGATCTCCATTGCTTCTTCCTATCGCGTGGCGCGTGCGCCGACCAGGGTCTGTCGATCCCCCTCTCACGCGCAAGGGGTGACCCGGCCATCGGGGGATCGACGAGTCCTGGTTGTCGGGGGAGGACCCCGGCACGGTGAGGTCACACGTCGTCGACACGACACCTCACACCCATCAGGAGCGACCCATGAGACGCACCATCGACATCGCCGTCCCCGATCTCTCCGGTATCCGAGCTGTCGTCACCGGCGGCAGTGACGGCATCGGCCTCGTCCTCTCCCGTCGCCTCGCGGCAGCAGGGGCGGAGGTGGTCCTGCCCGTTCGCTCGCAGAGCAAGGGGGAGGCGGCGATCGACGCGATCAGGCAGGCTCATCCCAGCGCCGACGTCTCACTCCGGCGCCTCGATCTCTCGTCGCTCGACTCCGTGTCCGCACTCGCGGACACGCTGTCGTCGGAGGGCAGACCGATCGGCATCCTCGTGAACAATGCCGGCGTGATGACTCCACCGTCGCGACGGACGACGTCGGACGGATTCGAGCTGCAGTTCGGTACGAACCACCTCGGCCACGTCGCGCTCGTGGGCCGTCTGCTTCCCCTGCTGCGAGCAGGGCGCGCCCGCGTCGTCTCACAGATCAGCATTGCCGCGAACAGCGGATCGATCAACTGGGACGATCTGAACTGGGAACGGTCGTACGACGGAATGCGCGCCTACAGCCAGTCGAAGATCGCCTTCGGATTGTTCGGCCTCGAACTGAGGCGGCTCAGCGCGCAGCGTGGCTGGGGTATCTCGAGTCATCTGTCGCACCCCGGAATCGCGCCGACAGGTCTGCTCGCCGCGCGACCCGAGCTCGACCGGACCTCGCAGACGACGAGCCGTCGCGTGATCGAGGCCCTGTCCCGTCGCGGATTACTGGTCGGCACCACCGAGACCGCTGCGCTGCCGGCTCTGTACGCGGCGACCGCCGTCGACGTGACGTCCGGAAGTTTCCACGGGCCGGCGGGACTCGGGCACCTCGGTGGGCGTCCCGGACCGCAGAAGCTGTACTCGCGGCTGCGCGATCGTGCGGAGGCGCGACGGGTCTGGGAACTGTCGACCGAGCTCGCCGGAGTCGGGTTCCCGGACTGACTACCGGGCGCCGGACCCTCACCACGCGTGGTGAGGAAGAGCACGCATCCCGATCGGCGATCGTGTGCGAATGTGTTTCATGGTTCATCGCACTCAACCGACGCCGCGCTCGTGTGACTTCCTCGAGGTGATGGGCACGTCCGACATCGAACCCTCGAGTCGGTTCCTGGTGTGGTTGATCGACGACCGCGACACTGTAGTGGTGCGGGCAGCGGCCGACGTGTCGTCGGCGGTGCGGACGGCTCGCGCGCACTGCGCGGCCTGGGGAGCACGGG
Organism: Rhodococcus sp. Leaf225; assembly: GCF_001426145.1. NCBI lineage: Bacteria > Bacillati > Actinomycetota > Actinomycetes > Mycobacteriales > Nocardiaceae > Rhodococcus > Rhodococcus sp. Leaf225. Next base: position 33,937 of record NZ_LMRN01000007.1, read on the forward strand.
TGCAGTACATCGAGGGTCCGGACGGCCGGATAGTCGACCGCGCGGACTGGGAACCATCGATGACCGGCCCCCATCCGTTGCCGTACGTGTACACGGTGGAACTGCGATCGCCGCGCGCGACGGGACGTGACGAACTGGTGTCGGCTCTGTGGACCAGTACCGACCTCGACGAGGCGCTGCGATGGCGTGACATGCTCCCCGACGACCTTCGGGGTCGCAGCCTGGTGGTCAGCAACGCACCCGACGGTCACTATCCGACCGCCCCCTGACTCGAGTGCATTCGGCTCCGTCGGCGTTCGCACGGCCACGGAACGATCGACGTGCGATGCTGGACGGGTCATAAGCCGTGAATGTCGGGGTTTGTCGCTCGTGACGTGTGCCCGTGGTCGAACCGACCATCGACTCACAGACGCCGAACGGAGTGATGGTGACGATCCCCGCCCGTGTCCTCGCGGACGTTCGTGCATCCCGACGCTTCGCGCTGGCGCAGACCGCGCTCGCCAGGCTCAGTGGGCTCGCCGTCTCCGCCGACCTGGACGAGGTGTCCGCCGCAGCGACCTCCACCGCGGCGACCCTGGTGGGGGTCGCGTCCGCGGCGCTCGCTCGGCACGAGAGTCCGGAGGATCCGTTTCTGCGCATCGACGCGGTCACCCATGTGCTGCGCACCGATGTCGAGGTGCGGTCCGGCGCGGGCTCCCTGGCCGGATTCGCTCTGGCGCACGGTCGATTGACCGTCTGCTCGGACGGCGAGACAGAGACACGGTTCGACACGTCCACCATGTCGTCGGTCGGCTTTCGCAGCGGCGCCGCAGTGCCGATCACGACGAGCGCCGGGGTGTGGGGCGCGCTGATCGTGTTCGGGGCGGAACCGAATCTGTTCGACGACACGGACATCGCGTTCCTGTCGGCGGTGGCCGGAGTGTTCTCCGCAGCGCTCGAACGCGTCGACCTCTCGCGGCTTCTCCGGGAACAGACCGATCACGATCCACTCACGGGACTTCCGGACCGCACGCGGGCCTACTCGGCGGTGGGCGATGCGTTGACTCGTGCGCGTGCGCAGGGCGACGAGGTGGCGTTGCTCCTCCTCGACGTCGACGATTTCGCGATCATCAACGACAGCCTCGGACACGACACCGGGGACCGCGCGTTGGTCCGGTTCGCCGAGCGTCTCGTCGCTGCGGTCCGAACGCGGGACGCGGTGTATCGCTTCGGAGGTGACGAGTTTCTCGTCGTCTGCGGGGGCTTCGACGACGCCCGGAACGCCGAGGATCTCGCGTTCCGTGTCACCGCTGCGCTGGCCGCGCCGCCGTCCGCGGCCGATGCCCCCATTCCGATGAGTGCCTCGATAGGTATCGCGGTGTCCGAGCCCGGCGTCACGGTGCGGGAGTTGCTGCGGCGCGTCGATCTGGCGCTGCACCGCGCCAAGGACGGCGGCGGCGGAGCGCATGCCGTCTTCGACGCCGAGGACGATCACTACGACGCCGACCGCGTCCGCTCCCTGTCGGTCGACCTGCGGGCTGCCCTGGCCGAGGACGAGTTGACCCTCGCGTACCAACCCTTGGTGCACATCGCGACAGGGGAGGTGGTGTCCGTCGAAGCACTCGCACGCTGGAATCACCCGACGCTCGGGCAGATCGAGCCGTCCGAGTTCGTAGCGGTGGCCGAGCGCACCGGTCTGGCTGCGGTACTGGGGGATTGGGCGCTACGCACTGCGTGCCGCCAGGCGGCGAGATGGCGCAGGGACTTCTCGATCACCGTGCGGGTGAACGTCAGCGCGCTTCAGTTGCGAGATCCCGCGTTCCCCGGCCGGGTCGCGTCGGTGCTCCGGGAGACCGGCCTACCGCCACAGGCCCTGGGGCTCGAGGTGACCGAGACGGTGTGGCTCGCCGACACCGGACGCGTCGCCCGGAACCTCACCGCGGTGACCGAGATGGGCGTCGCGCTGCTCCTCGACGACGTCGGCGCCGGTCACAGCAGCCTGGCCTACCTCGAACGGTTTCCGGTGTTCGAGTGCTTCAAGATCGACAAGGGATACATCGACGCACTCGACACCCGGCGGGGCCGCGCGGTCGTCACCGCCATCGTCGCGTTGGCCAAGGCGTACGAGATGACCGTCGTGGGGGAAGGCGTCGAGACTCGGGCGCAACTCGATGCACTCGCCGAGACGGGATGCGATCTGGCGCAGGGGTTCCTGCTCGGCAGACCCGTCGACGCCGAGCGCACCACCGCCGTGCTGGAGCTCCGTGCGCCACGGGCGGAGACGGTTCACGAGGTGTGAACCGTTCACCTCAGTCGTGCTCTGTCTCCGCGTCGGAGCGAGGGCGCGACAGATGCAGATCGTCCTCGCGAATGAGCGCCGTGGCGATGACGCTGATCACCGACGTGCCGACGAGGAAGCCGCACGCGAGCCAGGGTGACCCGCTCGCCGCGGCGATCAGAGCGGTGAGAACGAGGGGCGTCACGCCCGAGGCGTAGATCCCGGAGAACTGGTAGACCACGGACAGGCCGGTGTAGCGGATCTCGGTCGGATAGAGGCTCGCGTACAGCGTGCCCTGCGCTCCGTAGAAGGTGGCGTGGACGATGCCGAACACCAGGACCAGTCCGAGTCCGAAGAGCCACAGGCTGCCCGTGTCGAAAAGGGCGAACACGGGAAACACGGCCAGCCCGTAGGCCGCGATGCCGGTGACGTACACACGCTTGGCGCCCACCCTGTCCACGAGCACCCCGGACACCGGGATGAGCACCGCCATCACCACTGCCGCCACGGTGACCACGAGCAGGACCGAGACCTTGTCGAACTTCAGTTGTGTCGTCGCGTAGGTGATGGCGAAGACACCCCACGTGTTGAAGGCGGCACCCTCGCCCCATCGCGACAGCAGTCCGAGGACGGTGCTTCGCGCATGGCGCCGTGCGAACACCTCCTTGATCGGTGCGCTCGATCGCTGCTGGAGTTCCGACACCTCGCGGAACGCCGGCGTCTCCTCCACCTTCAGGCGCACGACCAGACCGACGATCACCAGAACGAGACTGACGAGGAACGCGATGCGCCAGCCGTAGGAGAGGAATTGCTCTTCGTCGAAGATCACCTGCAGCAGGGCGAACATTCCGGTGCCCAACGCGAGGCCGAGCGCGAGACCCACCTGCGGGATGCTTCCGAACAATCCACGCCGACGCGCCGGGCTGTGCTCGACGGCCAGAAGCACGGCACCGGCCCACTCGCCGCCGAGAGCGAAACCCTGTGCGATGCGCAACAGCAACAACAGAATCGGAGCCAGCAGACCGACGTCCTCGGTCGTCGGCAGGACGCCCATCAGGGTGGTCGCCACACCCATGATCAGCATCGACAACGCCAGTGTCTTCTTGCGGCCGATACGGTCTCCGAAGTATCCGAAGACGACTCCACCGATGGGGCGCACCACGAATCCGACGGCGAAGGTGGCGAAAGACAGCATGGTGCCGACGAAGGACGACTGATCCGGGAAGAACAGACGATTGAACACCACACTCGCCGCCGTGGCGTAGAGGAAGAAGTCGTACCACTCGACGGTGGTGCCGAGGAGGCTCGACGCCACGACCGTGCGAAGGCGCTTGCGCCGGTCGGCATCGGGTTCGAACGAGGCCGAGTCGGTGAGGGCAGTCATGTACTCCGACACTGGCGTACGAGCTGTCCCGCGGTCACCCGTTGTGCTCGAGCTGATCCGAACGTCTCGCCCGCGTGGCGAGTTGGTTCACTCCGTGAAGAACCGACGGAGGACTCGGGCAAGCGCTTCGGCATCTGCCACATGTCCACCGACCTCGAGGGTGACCCGTCGGGCATCGGGCAGAGCGTCGGCAGCGGCGTCGGCCGCCCCTCCGAAGAAGTCGACGGGCAGTCCGGCCATCTGTGGGTCGAAGCCGACAGTCGTCGTCAGCAGTACCGGTTGCCGAACGAGGGCGAGGCGGTGGACTGGCGGAGGTCCGTCGCCGAGGCATTCCGCGTCGTATCGCAGTGTCGGCGCGAGCTCACGCAATGCAGACCACACAGGGGAGGCCTCGGCGCCCGCGATGTCGTCCTCCGAGGACCCGGCGAGTCGCATGAACAGGCGCAGTACGAGGTCGCGGTCGTCGGCGTCGAGTGCTGGCTCGAGCTCACGCCTGTACGTATGCCAGGCGGAGATCATCGGAGCCTCCACCTGGTACGGCACCTCGTGAACGGCGACGCGGTCGACGGGAAGCCCTGCTGCGGCGGCTTCCAGCGCCAACGCACCTCCGGACGAGGCACCGAACAGATGCGCGTGCCCTCCGGCAGTGTCGATCACGGCCGCGAGATCCTCGACCTCCCGCCCCACGGAATACGACGGAGCGTCACCGCTGTCACCTCTGCCGCGGCGCTGGTAGTTCACCACCGCGAAGTGATCGGCCAGGTGCGTGCCCAGCGGGTGGTTCTCGGCGCCGTCGTCCAGACCGCCCCCGACGAGCACCACCGCCGGCCCGTGAGTGCTCAGGCGGTCACAGGAGATCGGTGTGCCGTCGGCGGAACGGACATGCGGCATCAGACCCACGCTCCCTGCCGCGTCATCGACGGGCCACGTAGTGAGCGATGATCACACCCGTGGTCGTGGGAACGGACCTGACCAGCTCGAGATCGACCCGGTCGGCCGTCCCGAACAGTCGGGTGCCCGATCCCAATACGATCGGATGAATCTGCAGCACGTACTCGTCGATCAGGTTCGCCGCGTGCAGGCTACGGACCAGTTCACCGCTACCCATGATGGTCATCGGCTCGATCGTGCGTTCTTTCAGTGGTGTCGATGTCTCCGACATCGCAGTGGGCCTCGGCTACGCAGACCAGGCGCACCTCATCCGGGATTTTCGCGGCGTGGCCGGGGTGACGCCGGGCCAGTACGTGCGTGAGAACAGCACGTCGGAACGAGGGGGCTGATCGTGAATGCACTCCGCCCGTTGCTCCCCGTTCCGGGAACGTCGAACACGACCACAGCTGCACACTCTCGACGAGAACGCCGGGCGGTCAGTACACCGTTCGGAAGCCACCTATCAGAGTGATGACGTTGCCGTCAGGATCGGTGATCGGCGCGAGTCGGACCCCGTTGGTGGCGTCCGTGATGTCGCCGACAGCGAGTCCGCGGTCTGTGAGCTGCGTGGAGTGGGTGTCGATGTCGTCGACGGCGAGGTTCGTCTGCGTGTGGCCGGCCCGGTCGGCGTCCAGGAACACTTGCATCCATGCGCCCGGAAGGACCTGCCACTGGATCAGACTCGGCATGGGGTTGTTGTCAGGTTCGCGTCCCAGCAGGCGTGAGTACCACTCGCGTGCGACATCGATGTCGCGCACGGGTACGACGGTCAGTACGTTTTCGATCATGGGCTCGTCCTCTCGTCGGGTGTCACTGATGTGGACCGGCGCGAGGTCGAGAACTCATCGACCAGGCCACCGCTGTGCGTGATCCGGTGCACCTGACCGTGCTGTACACGGTCCACTGCACCGGATCGTCCGACACACGGGAAATCTGAGGGGTGTGGCAGCAGGGGCGAAGCAGGGTCGGCTCGCTATCGTGAGTGACTGGACCGGCTGGTCGACGACGAGGAGGTGGACCGGGGTGGCGGACGATTCGGACGTGGCGCAGGCGCGGGTGTTTCTCGCGGCGCTGGACGACGAGATCGCCACCGTGTCGGCCCAGCTCGAGGATGCGCGTCGGCTCGCCGCAGAAGCTCGGGCCAGGGGGAACGCGCCCACCGGTACGTGGCACGAGCAGCAGGCCGCGACGCACAAGCGGACCTTACGAGAGTTGCACCGGCAGACGCAGAATTTGCGCACCCGCTTCACGCTGGCCTGAGACGCAGACTCTGTGACCTCCGCGAACAGGAACGACGCTGCCCGGTGGATTCGACGTCGTAGGGTCGACGTGTGAGGACACGACTCGGCGCTCTGGACCGTCGCACCCGCACAGCGCTCGGCGGCCCCGGGCTCGGGGTGGTCGCGCTCGCTGCGCTCGTCGTCCTCGGTGCCGTGATCCTCGTACACGCGGTGGACCCCGATGCGTGGGTCGTCGCGGTGGTGCTGGCACTCGTTGCGCTGGTCGTCAATGTCGGAGGGGCCCGGCGCCGATCACGCACCCGCTGACCGCGACGAAGCGTCCCACCCCCTGTGACGAGTACACGGACTGGCTGTACCGCCTCGGGGACGCCGTCGACCGCACGAGCTCGTCGACCTGACGCCGACCGGGGGGTACTCCTGCATGGTCCAGGGGCCCCGTCCGGCGGCGGCTCAGGGTCGTCTCGTCGCCACCGCCGACTCGTTGATCGCACCCGCGGCCGGCCGACCGGCCAGTGCTGCGACGACGGACTCGGCGGCCGCGGTACCCGCATCGGTGCGCGCCTCGCGGGTCTGACCGGCCAGGTGTGAGGTGGCCACGACCGTGGGCATGGCCAGGAGCGGGTTGTCCGGGTTCGGTGGTTCGGTGGCGAAGACGTCGAGCGCCGCTCCCGCGATGGTGTGGTCGCGGAGCGCGTCGACGAGGGCATCCTCGTCGACCATCGATCCGCGGGCCGTGTTGACCAGGTAGGCAGAGGGTTTCATCTGGGCCAGTGCCGCGGCGTCGATGACGGGTGCGCCGCCGGCACGGGCGTGGAGGCTGACGAAATCGGACTCGCGGAGCAGAGTGGTTCTGTCGACGTAGGTGACCTCGAGTGCGGGGTCGGGATGGCCGGTGGAGATCAGGACGGTCATGCCGAACGCGTGAGCGAGGTCCACGACGGCCCGTCCGCTCGGCCCGAGGCCGATGATGCCGAGAGTCGCGCCCCGTAGCTGTCGAGTGTCGTGGCGTGGCCACTCTCCGCGCCGCACGCCGTCGGTGGTCTCGCCGATCCGCCTCGCGCACATCAGGAGCAGAGCGAGGGTCATCTCGGCCACCGCATGGCGGTTGGCTCCGGGGGTGTTGCAGACGAGGACGCCGTGAGCGGTGGCGGCCTCGATGTCGACCGAGTCGTACCCGACTCCGCTGCGCGCGATCACGCTGAGGGACGGGGCCGCGGCGAGCATGGCGGCGGTGACGGGTTCGCTGGCGATGATGGCAGCGTCACTCGCGGCGAGGAGCGCGGCCATCTCACCGTCGGGGCGGGGCCCGACGGCGGGGGAGTGGACGGTCTCGTGACCGTGCGCACGGAGCAGGGTGTCGACGTCGTCGCCGGGGTGGAGGTAGTCGGTGGTGATGAGGACGGTAGCCATCTGTCCCTCTTTCATGTCCGTGCCGATCCGGAACGGCGTCACTCGCCGATCAGGCGCTGCACCTTCTCGCGAGTGTCGGTGCCCGCGACAGGAAGGTAGACGACGATGTTCAGGTCCTTGTGATCGGTCGGCGCCAACTGGTGGTGCTCGAAGCGCAGCTCTCCGACGACAGGGTGCCGGAAGACGCGCTCACGTGAGGCGAATCCCTCGATGTCGCGGTTGTCCCACCCGTCGGCGAACGTGTCACTCGTCGAGCGGAGCCGATCGACCAGGTCCGTGAAGGAGGGAGTGCCGAGGGCGGCGCCTCCGTCCGCCCGGAACTCTGCGAGGAAGCGTCTGCTGTCGGACTCCCAGTGCGGGAGCAATTCGCGCACGTACGGGTCGGTGAAGACCAGCCACAGAAGGTTTCGGTCCGCTGCCTCCACGGTCTCGATGCGGGGGAACAACGCACGGTACGCACGATTCCATCCGGCGATCGTCCACTCCGGACGGAGAGCGAACGCGGGGAAATCGGTGAGGGCATCGAGCAGACGTTGCACGGCCGGAGGCGTCGTCTCCGCGCTCGACGGGGTCGGCGTCGGCGGGTGTCCCGCGAGGTCGAGAACGTAATCGTGCTCGGCAGGCGTGAGGTGGAGCGTCGCGGCGACGGCATCGAGGACTTGGCGTGACGGGTGGATGTCCCGCCCTTGTTCGAGCCAGGTGTACCAGGTGACGCTGACATGGGACAGCGACGAGACGTCCTCTCTACGTAAGCCTGTCGACCGGCCCCGCGGAACGGGCGGCAACCCGAGCCGCGACCGTGGCAGTGCCGAGCGGCGGGCGCGCAGGAAAGCTCCCAGCTCACGGCGCGCGGCGAAGTCCCGGTCGGTGGTCACACGGCAACTCTACGATCGTCCACGCGTGAAGGTGGTGGTGGTGATACCAGTACCGGAGCTGTCTTCCTGCGGCGGCATTCGACCGGCATCGTCGTCCCCATGCCTGCACTTCGATCGAGAACCGTCACGCACGGACGCAACATGGCGGGGGCCCGCGCGCTACTACGCGCCGCGGGGGTGAACGGCGACGATTTCGGTAAGCCGATCATCGCCGTCGCGAACAGCTTCACCGAGTTCGTTCCCGGCCACACCCATCTCCAGCCGGTCGGCCGCATCGTCTCGGACGCGATCACCGCAGCCGGCGGCATTCCGCGCGAGTTCAACACGATCGCGGTCGACGACGGCATCGCGATGGGACACGGCGGGATGCTCTACTCGCTGCCCTCCCGCGATCTCATCGCCGACTCCGTCGAGTACATGGTGAACGCACACTGCGCGGACGCTCTCGTGTGCATCTCGAACTGCGACAAGATCACCCCCGGGATGCTCATGGCCGCACTGCGACTGAACATCCCGGTGGTGTTCGTCTCGGGCGGTCCGATGGAGGGTGGCACCGCAGTGCTCGTCGACGGCACCGTGCGAACCCGACTCACCCTGGTGTCCGCCATGTCCGATGCCGCCGCCGGTGACGTCTCGGACGAGGACCTGGCACGCGTGGAGGAGTCAGCGTGCCCCACGTGCGGGAGCTGCTCGGGCATGTTCACGGCAAACTCGATGAACTGCCTGACCGAAGCGCTGGGGCTCGCTCTGCCGGGCAACGGAACCACGCTCGCCACGCACACGGCGCGTCGGGACCTCTACGAGAATGCCGGGCGCACCGTGGTCGATCTGTGCCGTCGGTGGTACGACCACGACGACGAGTCGGTCCTTCCTCGGCAGATCGCCTCACGCGCTGCGTTCGACAACGCCATGGCCCTCGACATCGCGATGGGTGGGTCGACGAACACGATCCTGCATCTCCTGGCCGCGGCACGCGAGGCTGAACTCGACTACAGCCTCGACGACATCGAGAAGCGTTCGCGGATGGTCCCATGTCTGTGCAAGGTGGCACCCAACGGGCACTACCTCGTCGAGGACGTGCACCGCGCCGGTGGAGTGCCCGCCATTCTCGGTGAGCTCCGCAGGGGCGGGCATCTGCACGATCACGTGCACACGGTGCATTCGGAGTCTCTCGCCGACTGGCTCGACCGGTGGGACGTCCGGTCCGGGTGTGCCGACGAGGCCGCGATCGAGTTGTTCCACGCCGCACCGGGATGCGTGCGTTCCGCCACTGCGTTCTCGCAGTCCGAGCGTTGGGAGACGTTGGATCTCGACTCCGCCGGCGGATGCATCCGCGATGTGGAGCACGCGTACTCGGCCGACGGCGGCCTGGCGGTTCTGCGCGGCAACCTGTCCGCCGACGGGTGTGTGGTGAAGACGGCGGGCGTCGACGACTCCATCCTCACCTTCACCGGCCCGGCCGTGGTCGTGGAGTCGCAGGAGGACGCATGTGACGCCATCCTGTCCGGACGGATCGTGGCCGGCGACGTGCTGGTCGTGCGGTACGAGGGTCCGCGCGGTGGGCCCGGAATGCAGGAGATGCTCTATCCGACAGCATTTCTCAAGGGTCGCGGCCTCGGGGCATCGTGTGCGCTGATCACCGACGGCCGCTTCTCCGGCGGGACATCGGGTCTGTCGATCGGGCACGTGTCTCCGGAGGCGGCCGCGGGTGGCGTGATCGCTCTGGTCGAGGACGGGGACAGCATCACCATCGACATCCCGCACCGCTCGATCACACTGGACGTCGCCGACAGCGTGCTCGCGCAACGGCGTTCTGCCCTCGACGGCTTCCGGCCCCGCCACAGGCAGCGCGAGGTGAGCGTCGCTCTCCGTGCGTACGCCGCGCTCGCACTGTCCGCAGACAAGGGTGCGGTGCGCGACGTCGATTCGCTCCGGTGAGTCCCGTGGTTCGTCACCGCTCCGTTGCGTCGACCGCCGTCGCCAAGCCGTCGACGAGAGTCGGGAGGAAGTAGGGAATCGTCAGTGCCGTCGGGCCGATGGCGGCCCCGGCTTCCTGGCCGACGAATCCGGCGACGGCACCTGCCGCCACAGCGGGGATCTGCCGCGACACGTCGGATGACAGGAACTCCCGGAGTGCCGCGTCCGTGTCCACCTGTGTGAAGACGACAGAGGCATCGATTCGGGAGATCTCCTCGGACGACACCGCGGTCGAGAACGTGGAATCACCGGTCGCCAGTTCGGTGACGGACGGATCGGACGTGAATCCCAGGTTCTCGAGCAGCTCGACGCGCGGGTCCGAGGGAAGCAGGAGGTAGTAGACGTCCTGCGCCTCGGACACGTAGGCGATGGTTCGGTCTCGGAACTCGGGGTGTCCTGCGCCGGCATCGACGACCTGCTGGTCCAGTTCTGACACGAGTTCCGTTGCCTCGACGCTCTTTCCGAGAACCTCACCGGTGACACCGATCGTGTCTCGCCACGGAGTCGACCAGAGCTCGGACGGCGGTGCGACCACGGGAATGCCGGCCGATGTGACCGCGTCGTACTCGCTCCGAGTGAGGCCGGAATGTGGTGCCAGCAGGACGTCGGGGTCGGCTGCGACGAGCTTCTCGACCGACAGGGGACCCAAAACGTCGTCCAGGAGAGCCGGTGCCTCACCGCCGTTCCGGGCGATCGACTCGGCGATCCACGGGTACGTCAGGTCGTCACCGCCGCCGTACGTGGTCGACGGCATGGCCACCGGCATCACCCCGAGAGCCAGCACGGCATCCGTGGCGCCGGCACCCCAGGTGGCCACGCGGGCGGGTGTCGAGTCGAGGACGGTCTCGCCGTACATGTGCCGCAACGTCTTCGGGAACGACGCATCGGCGGTCGTCGCCGAACCGGGGTCAGCGGGGTCCGACGAGCTGCAGCCGACGAGGTGCGCGGTCACCGCCACGGCGGCGATGAGAACTGTGATCGAGCGTCTCGTCCATCGTGGAACGCTGCCGGGAATACGCATCATGCCTTGATGCTAAGGGTAGGCTGCCCTTATTATGCAATCAACGAGGTCAGGTGCCGGTTCCCCGTCGCCCGACTGAATCGACGATGACCCGTGCCTGCGCCACCGACGAGCGCCCGTGAGAATCAGCGACCGCGCGCAGAAGTGCGGATGCGGCGGATACGGAAAGCTCGTGCCTGGCGGCCATCATTCCGATCGCCGTGTGCACCACGTCGGTGTCGGGGCCGGGCTGTGCACCGTTCTCGGCGGCGAAGTCGGTGGCGCACAGAATGCCGAGAGAGTGCGCCAGTCGGCCGAGAGGGCCGTCGAGCTCCGTCGACCACCCTCGACCTCTCCAGGTGCGTCGGTGAAGTTGCAAGGTTCCCGACGGTCGGGCGCGGGGGCCCACAGGGAACACCCGTAGCCACCCGACGCCCAGGACGCTCAGGGCGCCGGTCACCTGCGGCCACCGCAGGCGATCGAGTGAATCCTCCACCGCGGCATCGTGGACCGCACCGTCGGCGAGAGCGTCGACGACCGGACCGAGCCCGATTGCCTGGAGTTCCCGTGCGACGCGGGCCGCCGTCGCGTCTGTCACGTGCGCGACATTCTGCACCGACCAGTCGCCGGGCGGGACCAGAACCAGGGCGGCGCCGTCGGCCCCCGTCAGATCGACACAGACATCCACGATGTCGGTGATGATCGACGTGCGAAGCCCGCCGTCGTGGTTCCCCGCGCTCACCATCGAGGGTCGTCCTCTCTCGGTGCGCGGGTGCCGCGCTTCACTCGGGACTACCCCCATTCTCGCCACCCCACGCGCATTCCGTGAGAATGCACCGACTGGTCACACTCACGTTCCCCGGTCGGGCCCACGCCCCGTGATCACCCCGGCGCGAACGGCCCTGACGGGCCGAAGGCGATGTCCGCGAAACGCTGTCCCATGACGGCGTGGGCGTCGGTGTCGGGATGCAGGTTGTCCGGAAGTGGGTGGCGCCGTTCGTCGTCCTCGCCGAAGAGCAGCAGTCCGTCGAGGTGGTGGAGGTTCGGGTCGTCCGATCGACTGTCGACGATCTGAGCGAGCGCGTCTCGGATCACGCGAAGTGTCAGGCGTCCGAGCGCGATGTCGCCCTCCGTGCCCGTCGCGCGAAATCTCGCGGAGCCGGCGGCGAACGAGTCGGGATCGATCGCCCCGGGTCCCGGAGTGTTCTCGTGGATCGCGCAGTGGATCGGCGAGATCAGCAGCAGCGGTGTGGTCGGGTGCCCGTCGCGGACGGTGTCGAGGAACCCGTGAACTGCGGGAACGAACGAACGAAGGCGCATTGCATCGAGGTTGACGACGTTGATGCCCAGCTTGACGCTGATGACGTCCGCGGGGGAGTCCCGCACGACGCGAGCCATGAACGGATCGACGAAGGCGCTGCCCCCGAAACCCAGGTTGCGCAGCCGAACGCCGGCACGACGGGCCGCGACGACAGGCCAGATGCGCGTGGGGCTCGCGGCGTTGGATCCCTGGCTGATCGAGCTGCCGTGGTGCAGCCACCTCGGTCCGCTCGTCGGCGCCGGGTGCAGAACGGCATCAGCGGACAGCGAGACCAGATCCACCTGTTCGTTGTGGGGGAGCCAGATCTCGACCGTCTTCTCCCCGGCCGGCAGATCGGTGAGGGTGATGCGTTCCGTCGTTCCCGGGTGGACCGTGCTCGTCCCGGTGGTCGGATCGATCTCGACGGTGTCACCGCCCGAGAGCACGTGCGACTGAAGAATCGAGTCGTTCACCACCACGTCGACGGCGCCCCGGTCGCGCATCACACCCCGGTAGGTCATGCGCGTGGTGTGGACCTCGAGGACCATCTGGACGGCGGTCGTGCGCGCGGCGATACGTACTCCGGACGGTTGCGCCTCCATCATCGCGAGCTGCGGGTCCGCATCGCGTTGCCGGACGGCACGGGGGAGCCGGTGTGGGCGCACGCCCCGATCCACGCGTTCGAGCTCGGCTGCACCGAGGACGATGTCGTCGTTGAGTGGTGCGGTGATCATACTTTCCGAGACTACCTAACGGTGTTCAGGGGCTACCGAACGGTGTTCAGGGGCTACCGAACGGTGTTCAGGACGACCGCGGCGCTCTCGCTCACCGCGGCGTCCTCGTACGGTGCCGAGGCGTCGTTCTTCCGTGTCAGCACCGTCAGTACCAGCGGGGGACGGCCGGGTGGTGTGACGACGGCGATGTCGTTCCGCACGGCCCCGGCGCCACCCGACTTGTCGGCCACCGTCCATCCGCTCGGCGCCCCCGCGCGGACGAGTGCGTCGCCCGTGGCGTTCCCGCTCATCCACTCGGCCAGGGTCGCTGCGTCGGCATCGGTCGACGAGCCGGCACCCCGCAGTGCGGCCAGACTCGTCGTGAACGCGTCGGCGGTGGTGGTGTTTCCGGTGCTGTCGGGTCCGACCGTGTTGAGGCCCGGCTCCACGTCGACGATGTCCGTGACATCGTCGCCGAGTCGGGACAGAGCCGCATCGAGCTCTGCGGGACCGCCGATTTGGTCGAACACGAGGTTGGTCGCCGTGTTGTCGCTCTCCCGCACGGCCGCTTCCGCCAACTCGGCCGCCGTGAGTCCGGTGTCCAGACGTGCCGTGGTCACCGGTGAATATCCCGCGCGCTCGATGTCGGCCGCGGTCCACCTCACGAGGTCGTCCCGAGCGTCCTCAGGGGTTCGTCGCAGGAACTCGGCTGCCAGGAACACCTTCACTGTCGAAGCGAAACCGAAACGTTCGGCTCCGCGATAGCTGATCGTCTCGCCGGTCCCGGTGTTCAGGAGGCTGACACCCACCGTCACGTCGTAGCGCTCCTCGACAGCCTGCAGTCCGGTCGAGACGTCGTCGCGCTCTGCTCGACTCGACGTGGGAGCCGGCGAGACGGGCACACCGCCCGACGGAGCGCACGCGGTGAGGGCCAGGGCGACGACAGCGAGCGCGACGCGCGGTCGGGCCGCCGTGTGCAGGAGTGCTCGTCTCGTCACGCGAGTGCGAGGAACAGCTTCTCGAGTTCCGCCTCGGTCATGGGTTCCTTGTTGTCGGCGGTGGCACCGGTCATACATTCGCGCAGGCCGGTGGCGACGATCTTGAACCCTGCCCTGTCGAGCGCGCGCGAGACGGCGGCGAGCTGGGTGACGACCTCCTTGCAGTCGCGGCCGTTCTCGATCATCGAGATGACCCCGGTGAGTTGGCCGTTGGCGCGCCGGAGTCGGTTGAGTACCAGTGCGATGCTGTCGTCGTCGCCGACCATGATGAACTCCTGTCAGAACTGCCGTGAGCTGTCGATGGTACCCCCGGGGGCATCAGAGTCTCAGTGTCCGGGTGCCGGTTCGTCGGCGAGCGTGGCGATGGCAGCGCGGAGCTTGGTCGCTGCGTCGTGGGCGACGTCGCCGAGCGCCGGCACTCCGGTCGACTGGACCATGATGTCGGGGTTCATGGCGTCGACGATGATCACGTCGGCGTTGTCCGGGTCCTCGCGGACGACGACGTTGCAGGGGAGCAGCAGGCCGATCTGTCGCATGACGCCGACGGCGCGGTGGGCCAGGGGCGGGTTGCACGCGCCGAGAATCAGGTAGCGCTCCATGTCCTCACCGAGCTTGGCTTTCAGGGTGGCCTGCATGTCGATCTCGGTGAGCACGCCGAAACCCTGCTCTGCCAAGGCGTCTCGGGTGCGCTGGACGGCGGTGTCGAAGTCGGTGTCGGTCAGGGTGGTGGTCAGAGCGATGGTCACGAGTGTCGTCCTTCGGTCGGGGGTGTCAGTGGGAGAAGCTGATGGACGGGAGGGCCTTGCGGAGCCAGGCCGGTGACCACCAGGCGGCGGAACCGGTCAGTCGGAGCAGGACGGGCAGCAGGATCAATCGAATGAGCACCGCGTCGAGAAGAACGGCGACGCCGAGAATGATGCCCATCTCCTTCGGCGGGAGCGGGTCGGCGAGGGCGAAAGTGAAGAACACCGCCACCATCACCGCGGCCGCGGCGAAGATGACCCGCCCGGAGTGGGCGAGACCGTCGATCATCGCCGTCGTCGCGTCGCCGGTGCGCTCGACGTGCTCCTTGGCGGTGGCGAGGAGGAACACGGTGTAGTCCATGGCGATGGCGAAGATCATCGCGAAGAAGAACACCGGTCCCCACCCGTTCAGGAAGCCCTGCGGGGTGAAGCCGAGCAGCGAGGCGCCGTGCCCGTCCTGGAAGATCAGCTTCGCGACGCCGAACGCGGCGGCGGTGGAGAGCAAGCTGACCGCGGTGCCCAGGAACGCGATCAGGGGTGCCTGCAGTGCGACGAGGAGCAGCACGAACCCGAGGATCAGGATGATCGTGACGACGAGCGGCAGATAGTCGTTCAGGGCCTGCTGCAGGTCGAGGTTCTCCGCGGGTGCGCCACCGACCAGCGCCGACTCCGGGAGCTCGCCGCGCAGGTCGGCGAGGATGGTGCTCATCGACTCGTCGGAGGGGTCGACCGCCGGGATCGCCTGCAGGAGTGCGTAGCCGGAGCCGTCGGCGGCGGGTTGCGGTGGGGTGACCATGGCGATTCCGGATATCTGCGCCGCGGCGGCGGCCGTGTCGGCGGCGCCGGCCGAGGGAACGACGATCTGCAGTGCGCCGGGGGCGCCGTCTCCGAACTGCTGCTGGACGAGGGCGTAGCCCTGCCGCACGGGTGCGTCCTCGGGGACGACGGAGATCGACGGCATCGCGACCTTCAGGCCCAGGACCGGCAGTGCGAGTGCGACGAGGACCCCGATCGAGGCGAGCGCGAACGGCCACGGGTGCTTGTGCAGGAGAGCGCCCCACGCGGCGAACACCGACGAGCGGTGCTGCTGACGCTTGGCGTAGGGAAGGGACGCGGCATCGACCTTCGGTCCGAGCGCGCCGAGGGCGGCGGGGAGCAGGGTGAGGGTGGCGAGCAGGACGAAGGTGACGGCGAGCATGATCCCGACGGCCATGGTCCGCACCGCGGGGGCGGGGACGATCAGCACGGCGGACAAGCTGACGAGGACGGTGAGTCCGGACAGGACCACGGCTTTGCCGGCGGTGTCCATGGTCTCGGCGACGGCCGCGCGGGGATCGCGGGAGCGCAGGGCGTCGCGGAAGCGGGCGACGAGGAAAAGTACGTAATCGATGCCGAGTGCGAGGGCGAACATCATGGCGAAGTTCATGGCCCACACCGAGATCGGGGTGATCTCGTTGAGCAGGACCAGCCCGCCGGCGGAGGCGACGAGACCGGCGATGGTCAAGAGCAGCGGGAGTCCGGCGGCGACGAGCGAGCCGAACGCGAGGACCATGATGGCGAGGGTGACGGGCCAGGAGATGAGTTCGGCCTGGATCATCGCGTCGTGGTTGGCCTTGTCGAAGTCCGACCACAGCGCCGACGCTCCGGTGGGGTAGACCTCGACACCGTCGCCGGAGAGTGCGGTGAGCTGGTCCTTGACGTCGTCGACGGCGGTGACCATCTCGTCGGTGGTGCCGTCGGCGCCGGCGATGAGGATGCCGGTGCGTCCGTCCGGGCTGATCGTCATCCCCGGCTGCGGGGGCACGATCTCACCGAAACGCGGGTCCGCGTTCAGGATGTCGGTCGCGCCGGTGAGCGCGGCGGTCGCTGCCGGGTCGCTCAGCGCACCGGAGTCGCTGTGGACGACGACCTGCACCGCGGCGGAGGAGTTGCCGCCGAAGTGCTCCTCGGCGAGCTCGCGGACCTGCACCGATTCCGATCCGTTCGCCTGCCACCCGGCGCCGGCGAGGGACGAGAACACCGACGGTGCAGCGGATCCGAGGGCGATCAGCAGAATCAGCCAGGTGCCGAAGACCCAGCGGCGGCGGGTGACCATGGCTGCGCCCCACCGGCCGAGGCGGCCGGGGGCACTGTCGTGGTGGTCGCCTGGCAGGGATTCGGCGACGGTGTCGGACTGGGACACGGTGGACTCCTATACGGGTGGGGGTATCTGAGCGGCCTGGATCGGCCATCGTCGAGAAGTGGTGTGAGGGTGTGCTCAGCGGTGGAACTGTGAGCATTCGGCAAGGGGGCCCACAGGACACTCCTTCCGCGTTCGATCCGCTGTACTGCGCACACCGTGTCACATACGAGGGGGGGTATGCAAGTACCCCCTGGGGTATCTGACCGAGGTTGCCGGGTGTCGGTGCGACGACCGCCGACGTACCCCCAGGGGGTACTCGTCGGTACGCTGGGGCCCGTGTTGCACAGTCTTCGGCAGCGACGTTCGCTGACCCTCGCTGTGCCGATGGCCTGGTGGGCCGTCTCGATCGCACTGGGCGTGGTGCTGATGCACATGGTGGTGCCCGTCCAGACCGCCGCGGCCCATGAAGCGATGCCGAACCACCACGCGTCGATGGACGCGGAGGTCCACGCTGACGCCGCCACGCACATCGCGGAGCCCGGTCCGGCGGCGGAGCGACTGCCGTGTCCCGGCGGTCACGACATGATGCATCCGTGCATCGGGACGGTCACCTCGTTCCCGCCGATGTCGGTCCCGATCGGGGCCGTCGAGTGCCTGCCGGCGCTCGATGACGCATCCGACCGTGTCGTCGTGATCGTCGCCCGCGCAGGTCGAGCTCCACCATGGGCGCTGTCCTCGCTGGACGACTCGGTACTTCTGCGGGTGTGACGGGGAGCCCGGGGCAGTGATGCCCCGGCGGATCGCACGTCGATTCAGACCCCTTTTCCGTTCGACACACCTCAGGAGTACGCCCATGCATGTCAAGAACACGACAGTCACCACACTCGCCGCTGCCGCGATCGGAGTCGCCCTCGTCGCCGGTTGTGGCGACGACGGGTCGTCCGCGTCGATGGAGGGCCACTCGATGGGTTCCTCGTCCATGGAGTCCGCGCCGTCTCAGGATCCCGCTGCGGACTTCGCCGACGCCGACGTCGCGTTCGCATCGATGATGTACCCGCACCATGCTCAGGCTGTCGAGATGGCCTCCATGGTCGACGGGCGGTCCACGAACCCGGACGTGGTCACGCTCGCCGACGAGATCGCGGACGCGCAGGGACCCGAGATGGACCAGTTGGCCTCCTGGCTGGCGGAGTGGGGTCGGCCGTCTCCGTCTGCATCGCCCGACGACATGCAGGGCATGGACCACGGGTCGGGGAGCGGAATGATGAGTTCGCAGGACATGGCCTCCCTGACGGCCTTGTCCGGCGACGAGTTCGACCAGCGGTGGCTGACGATGATGATCGACCATCATCGAGGTGCGGTCGCCATGGCGGAGACGGAGATCGAGGAGGGCTCGAACGACGACGCGGTCGCGATGGCCCGCACGATCGTCGAGACGCAGAACGCCGAGATCGCCAGGATGGAACAACTTCTCGGTTGACCTCCGGCCGACGGCCGCCACTCCGACGGGAGTGGCGGCCATCGGGTGCGGCCCGTGTCAGTTCCGGAGGCGCGCCGCGAGTTCGTCGACGCGCGCGGCGATGTCGTCGCGCACCAGGCGCATC
Source organism: Rhodococcus sp. Leaf225 (assembly GCF_001426145.1). Lineage (NCBI taxonomy): Bacteria > Bacillati > Actinomycetota > Actinomycetes > Mycobacteriales > Nocardiaceae > Rhodococcus > Rhodococcus sp. Leaf225. The sequence continues at coordinate 52,491 of NZ_LMRN01000007.1, forward strand.
CGCTCGATGCCCTCGATGCCTCGCGTCGACGGCTCGTCGGTGTCCCAGTTCAGGTAGGTCGGTCCCTCGACCGGGTCGACGGTCGCCTCGGTGCCGAGGGTGACGACGTAGTCCATCCGGGACATCAGATCCGGATCGATCGGCTTGGGGTGCTCACCGGTGAGATCGACTCCGACCTCACGCAGCGACTCGGCGGACAGAGCGTTGACTGCACTGCCGGGGGCAGTCCCGGCGGAATGCACCTCGACATCGTCACCAGCAACCGTGCGCATCAGCCCTGCGGCCATCTGCGACTTGCCGCCGTTCTTCACGCAGACGAACAACACACTCGGCTTGCGGGACATCAGGATTCCTCCGTCTGTCGGGTGGGTGAGAATCGTCTGCGCAGTGCCAGCGAGACGTAGACCAGGCCCACGAGCACGGGGACTTCGATCAGGGGTCCGACGACGCCGGCGAGGGCTTGACCGGACGTGGCGCCGTAGGTGGCGATCGCGACAGCGATGGCGAGTTCGAAGTTGTTGCCCGCCGCGGTGAACGCCAGGGTCGTCGTGCGCTCGTAGCCCAGTCCCATCGCTGCGCCGAGGGCGTATCCGCCGCCCCACATCACGGCGAAGTACACCAGCAGCGGGAGCGCGATGCGAACGACGTCCAGGGGCTGGGAGGTGATGCGGTCGCCCTGCAGGGCGAACAGGACGACGATGGTGAACAGCAGTCCGTAGAGCGCCCACGGCCCGATTTTCGGGATGAACGAGGTCTCGTACCAGTCGCGGCCCTTGGCGCGTTCGCCGAAGTACCGAGAGGCGAATCCGGCGATCAACGGGATGCCCAGGAAGATCAGGACGGACTTCGCGATCTGCCACGGTGATGCCTCGATGGTGGTCTGGTCGAGGCCGAGCCAGCCGGGGAGCACGGAGAGGTAGAACCAGCCGAGGACGGCGAACATGATCACCTGGAACACCGAGTTGATGGCCACGAGTACGGCGGCGGCTTCGCGGTCGCCGCAGGCGAGGTCGTTCCAGATGATGACCATCGCGATGCAGCGGGCGAGTCCGACGATGATGAGTCCGGTGCGGTACTCCGGTAGGTCGGGGAGGAACAGCCAGGCCAGCGCGAACATCAGGGCCGGGCCCAGGATCCAGTTGAGGATCAAGGATCCGGCGAGCAGTCGCGTGTCGCCGGTGACGGTGTCGAGCCGGTCGTAGCGGACCTTGGCCAGCACCGGGTACATCATGATCAGCAGGCCGATCGCGATCGGCAGGGAGACGCCGTCGACGGAGATGGACGACAGGGCGTCGTTCATCCCGGGGATCAGTCGTCCGAGCAGCAGCCCGACGACCATCGCGACGCCGATCCACACCGGCAGAAACCGGTCGAGGGTGGAGAGCTTGCCGACGACGGCGGGGTGGTCGCTGGTGTTCGCCGCGGTGCTCATGCGGTCACCAGCGTCGGGTCGACGGTGGCCATGACGGCCGACAACTGCTGCAGCGCATCGGGAACCACGCGGTAGTAGACCCAGGTTCCACGCCGCTCGGAGCCGAGCAGGCCGGCCTGGCGAAGCACCTTGAGGTGGTGGGAGATGGTCGGCTGCGACAGGTCGAAGGATCCGGAGATGTCGCACACGCACGCCTCACCACCGTCATGACTCGCGATGAGACTGAGCAGGCGCAACCGGACCGGGTCGCCCAGCGCCTTGAACATCGACGCGAGGATGTGCGACTGCTGCTCGGTCAGAGGTTCACGAACCAGGGGCGAGCATCGGACACCCGTGTCGGGCTCTGACTGATTCGACATTCTTCTATATTGACGGTTGTCGATGGTCTCGGTCAAGTCGCACCCTACTCTCCGGTGAGAGTAGAGTTCCGCCCCAGCGGAGGGCCGTGCTCGGCCTCCGGCAGTCCCGCACCGTGAAAGAGGCTCGTCATGTCCCACGCCGGCTCGACCGTCGCCCCACCCGAGGACACCTCGGTGCTGGCCGCGCTGCGCTCACCTCGTCGACTGAAGACCGAGGTGCTGGCGGGCCTGGTCGTCGCGCTGGCGCTGATCCCGGAGGCGATCTCGTTCTCCATCATCGCCGGTGTCGATCCCCGCGTCGGACTGTTCGCGTCCTTCACGATGGCGGTCACCATCTCGATCGTCGGCGGTCGTCCGGCCATGATCTCGGCCGCCACCGGAGCGATCGCCCTCGTCGTCGCGCCACTGTCACGCGAGTACGGCCTCGACTACCTCATCGCCGCCGTGATCCTCGGTGGCGTCCTGCAGATCGTGCTCAGCGTCGTCGGAGTGGCGAAGCTGATGCGCTTCATTCCGCGCAGCGTGATGGTCGGGTTCGTCAACGCGCTCGCCATCCTCATCTTCACGTCGCAGTTGCCCTACCTCATCGGCGTGCCCGCCCTGGTGTATCCCCTCGTGGCAGTGGGTCTCGTGGTCATGGTGTTCCTTCCCAAGCTGACGACCGTAGTGCCCGCACCGTTGATCGCCATCGTGATGCTCACCGCCGCCACCCTCGTGTTCGCGCTGCAGGTTCCCGATGTCGGCGACGAGGGCGAGCTGCCGTCCTCGCTTCCGACGCTGCTGCTCCCGAACGTGCCGTTCACCCTCGACACCCTGTCGATCATCGCGCCGTTCTCGCTCGCCATCGCACTGGTGGGTCTGCTCGAATCACTCATGACCGCGAAGCTGGTGGACGACATCACCGATTCGCGCTCGAACAAGACCCGCGAGGGTTGGGGCCAGGGTGTCGCCAACCTCGTCACGGGCTTCACCGGCGGCATGGGCGGCTGCGCGATGATCGGCCAGACCATGATCAACGTGAAGGTCTCCGGCGCACGTACCCGGATCTCGACCTTCCTCGCCGGAACGTTCCTGCTGATCCTCGTGGTGGGACTCGGCGACATCGTGGCACTCATCCCGATGGCCGCGTTGGTCGCGGTCATGATCATGGTCTCGGTGGGCACGTTCGACTGGCACAGCATCCGTCCGTCGACCCTGCGGCGCATGCCCAAGAGCGAGACGCTGGTCATGATCGCCACGGTGGCCGTGACCGTCGCGACCCACAACCTGGCCTACGGCGTCGTCGTCGGTGTCGTCACCGCGATGGTGCTCTTCGCGCGGCGGGTCGCGCACCTCACCGAGGTGGTCGACGTGGCACATCCGGACGAGAACACGCGCGTCTACAAGGTGCTGGGAGAGCTGTTCTTCGCCTCCAGCAACGATCTGATCCACCAGTTCGACTACGTCGGTGACCCCGAGAACATCGTCATCGACATGTCGGAGTCCCACATCTGGGACGCCTCCACGGTCGCGACGCTCGATGCCGTCACCACGAAGTACGCGGCGAGGGGCAAGAAGGTCGAGATCGTGGGTCTGAACGCGTCGTCCGTGGAACGACGGGACCGGCTCAGCGGACACCTCGGCGCAGGACACTGATCGGGCCCGGTCTCCGGGTCGGAACTAGAGTCGACGCACACTCGACGTACGACGAAGGAGCGGGACAGTGGGCGAGAGCATGCAGATCGGTGAGGTCGCCGAGCGCACGGCACTGTCCATTCGCACACTGCGCCACTACGACTCGGTGGGTCTCGTCGTCCCGTCGGCGCGATCGGCCGGCGGATTCCGGCTCTACACCGAGGCCGACGTCGAGCGGTTGTTGGTGATCCGGCGAATGAAGCCGCTGGAGTTCACGCTGGCCGAGATGGGCGAGCTGCTCGCAGCCCTCGACGTCCTCGGGAACGGCGATGCCGACGACGAGGACCGCGCTGCTGCAACACAGTTCGTCGACGAGTGCCACGACAAGGCGCTGGACCGATGCGAGACGTTGCGACGCCATCTTGCCTACGGCGAGGAGTTCGCAGCTCTGCTCGCGGCCCGCAGGCCGGTCACCGAACTCTGAGTCAGCTCTCCTCGCGGCGCTGATACACGTCGGGGATGCCGTCGTGATCGTCGTCGCGAGTCTCCTCCTCGTGGATCAGCTTGTACGCGCGGTTGCGGCTGCGCAGAATCGCGGCGGCGATGCACGCCGAGATCACCGATCCGGTCAGAACTCCGACCTTGACGTGATCGTCTCGCTCGGTGCTCTCACCGAAGGCGAGGTCGCCGATCAACAGCGAGACGGTGAAACCGATGCCGGCGAGAACGGCGACGCCGAACACGTCACGCCACGCGAGTCCGGCATCGAGAGTGGCACGGGTGAAGCGGGACACGAGATACGTGGTGCCCAGCACGCCGATGGTCTTGCCGACCACCAGTCCCGCGACGATGCCGATGGCGATCGGGTCGCCGAGCGCCTCGAAGAAGCCCGACACGCCGCCGACGGTCACGCCGGCGGCGCAGAATGCGAAGAGCGGCACCGCGACACCGGCAGAGAGAGGTCGGATGCGATGTTCGAAGTGTTCGGCCATACCGGGTCCGGCCTCCGGACCGCCGGCGGCGCGGCTGCGGATCACCGGCACCGCGAATCCGAGCAGCACGCCGGCGACCGTGGCGTGAACGCCGGACTCGTGCATGAGAACCCAGGTGACGACCGCGAGGGGAATGAGAATCCACCACGACCGGATCCGTCGCTGCACGGCGACGGCGAAGAGGGCGAGCGGGATCATCGCGGCGCCGAGCGCCACGAAGTTCAGGTCGGCGGTGTAGAAGATCGCGATCACCGTCACCGCGAGGAGATCGTCGACGACGGCCAGCGTGAGCAGAAAGGTGCGCAATGCGAGCGGTAGGTGCGTGCTGACGACGGCGAGAACGGCGACCGCGAAGGCGATGTCGGTCGCGGTGGGAATGGCCCACCCCAGCAGTGCGCCGTCACCGGTGCGCAGATTGACGACGACGAAGATCAGTGCGGGCACGGCCATGCCGCCGATCGCGGCCGCGATGGGCAGGGCCGCACGCGCCGGGTCGCGGAGGTCGCCGGCGACGAACTCGCGCTTGAGTTCGAGGCCCACGACGAAGAAGAAGATCGCGAGCAGGCCGTCCGCGGCCCACGTGGAGAGAGTGAGATCGAGGTGGAGCGCGGACGGGCCCACTCGTGTCGCCATGAGCGTGTCGTAGGCGGCCGACCACGGGGAGTTGGCCCAGACGAGAGCGATCACCGTGGCGACCAGCAACAGGGCACCCCCGACGGTCTCCTTGCGCAGCACGTCGGTGATGCGCGAGGCTTCGGACCACGACCCCCGCGAGAGCAGACTGCGACGCGTGGGAGGTGGCGAGGATGACGTCATGGGGTGCCCTTCGGTGCTCTGACGATCAGGAGTTGTCGTACGCGGTGGCGTCGGTACGGCGTTGGTGGGCTTCGCCTTCGGCGGAGTCCGCGAACTCGGGGGTGTCGAAGACCTCGCCGCCGAGCGGATCGACCGGCTCGTCGTGCTCCGAGTACTGAACGGCGCCGGTGTCCGGGTCGATCTGAAGTCGGCTCTGCGGTACCGACTGGACCGCGAGCAGCCCGGACGGGGTGGACAGGCCGTCCTTCGACGGGGACAGACCGGCGAACGTGGTGGAGATACCGCCGCGCTCCGGCCGTCGCGCCGGTGTCGCGCGGTCCACGGGCGGTGCATCTCCGGCAGGGGTGATCCGGACGTAGGACGGCGTGGTGGCCACCTCGTAGCGGAAGGCCTTCAGGAGTGACACGCACGCCAGCACCATGATGATCGAGAACGGCACCGCGGTCGCGATCGACGCCGTCTGCAAGGCCGTGAGTGATCCGGATCCACCGATCAGCAGCAGAACAGCGGCAGCGACGCCCTCGAGCACGGTCCAGTAGACGCGGGTGATCTTGGGTGTGTCGAGATCACCACCGGTGGAGAGGATGTCGATGACCAGCGAGCCGGAGTCCGAGGAGGTGACGAAGAAGAACACGATCACCGCGATGGCGAGAACGCTCGTGACGGTCGCGAGCGGAAGACCGTCGAGAAGTTGGAACAGGCTCGTGTCCGTGCCGACGGTTCCGTCGTCGGCGAGCATGGTGCCCTCGTTGCGCTGACGGAGGATTCCGGAGTCACCGAAGATGGTGAACCACAGCGAGCCGACGAGAGTCGGTGCGAGCAGCACGCCGAAGACGAATTCGCGGATCGTGCGGCCGCGCGAGATCCGTGCGATGAACATGCCGACGAACGGTGCCCAGCTCATCCACCATCCCCAGTAGAAGATGGTCCAGGCGCCGGCCCACCCGTCCTCGGCGAAAGGCGATGTACGGAGCATCAATTCCGGCAGCGCCTGGACGTACCCACCGAGGTTCTGCACCCACGACTGCATGAGGAACAGCGTCGGTCCGGCGATCAGGACGAACACAGCCAAGCCGGCGGCGAGTGCCATGTTGATGTTGGAGAGCCATTTCAGGCCCTTCGACACACCCGAGACGACGGAATACGTGGCGAGCAACGTGACGAAGGCAATGAGGGCGATGGTCAGCCAATTGTTCGTCTCCACCCAGCCGAGGTAGGACAGACCGGCGGAGATCTGCTGAACACCGAAACCGAGTGAGGTCGCGACGCCGAACAGCGTTCCGATGATGGCGATCGCGTCGATCGCGTGACCGATACCGCCCTCGATCCGTTGCCGTCCGAGCAGTGGCTCGAGGAGCCAGCGAACCGACAGGGGGCGGCCCTTGCGATAGGTCATGTACGCGAGTCCGAGACCGACGACGACGTAGATCGCCCATGCGTGCAGACCCCAGTGGTACAGGGTGAGCTCCATGGCCTGGTTGGCGGCCGCGTCGGTCGATCCGTCGACACCCCCGGCAACTGGGGGAGTGATGTAGTGCGACAACGGTTCCGCGACGCCGTAGAACACCAGTCCGATGCCCATACCGGCGCTGAAGAGCATCGCGAACCAGGAGAGGACGCCGAATTCGGGGCTCTCGTCGTCGCGGCCGAGGCGGATGTTGCCGATACGGCTGGCGCCACAGTAGAGGGCGAAGACGACGAATCCCGTCGCCGTCAGGATGTACCACCATCCGACACCGTCGGTGATGGCCCCGTTGAGGGCCTCGAATGCGTCGGCCGCGGTACCCGCGAAAATGACGGAGAAAACGATCATGGCGACGATGATCGCGGACGCGGGAATGAATACCGGTTTGCGTATTCCGCGCCAGGCGGATCCTACTGAATTCACTTGTTCACATCCAGAGAAATAGACGATCGGTCAGTCGATCATGGCGGTGAGGCCGGGGTGGACGCGAATCCGCTACGTCCGGACCAGTCGGTCGACCCGCTCGATCGCGGCGGTGAGCGACCGCGGGCATTCGTGTTCCGGGAGGTGACCGCAGTCGTCGAGCACCGTCGTGTCCCGACCGGTGATCTCCCACACCTGGTCGTCCAGTCGACGGTGGTCGAGCACCGGATCACACGATCCCGCCACCACTTCGAGCGGCACCGCGCGGCTCCACTCCGCGAGCCGCCGCTCCGAGATGTGGCGATCCGCGCGCGTTCCGGCGCAATGCGTCGACACCAGAAGTCGCCATTCCACCAGGTCGTCGTCCGGACGGAAATGTTGTCCGCAGAGTGCGGCCACCGCCCTGGAGGTGCTGTGCGCTGACGTGCGGCGTCGCAGGAACCGCCCATCGGGGCGAGAGACCGGGACGATGCCTTCGGGACGGACCAGCACCATCGCGCCGACCGACGATCGGCAGGTGGCGGAGAGGGCCGCCGCGGCGCCGCTCCCGATGCCCAGCAGAACCGGCCGCGGGGCGCCGATCTGCGTCAGGGTGTCCTCCAGCCAGCGACCGTAGTCGGCCGAGGCCCGGCCCCGGCGCGGGCGCACCCCCGAACTGAGCCCGGGCTGGCCGGGCATGTCGGCGACGTGCACCGTGGCGTCGGGCATCGCATCGATCAGCGGCGTCAGAAGTGCCGCGCAGGACAGCTCGCCGGGCACCACCACGACGGTGCGCTGCGCGTCGGGTCGAACGACGGACGTGACGACGGTCGAGCCGAGCGAGGTGTCGATCCGGCGAACGGTGTGCGGCGTGGACCAGTCGGCGAGTCTGCGTCGGCACCATTCCTGCACGGCGTCTCGGCCTGCTGTGGTCCGGTACGTGCCCGTGTCGACGGCGAGCATCATGTCGAGGTGCCTCTTCCTGCTGGACGTCGTTCGGGGTCGCGGAAGCGACCGCCGACCAGACTTCCCGGCACACCGTGGGAGGACACTACTCGTGCGGTCGGCGGGTTGCCACTCGGCGACAGGGGTCCCGCGGAAGGACACGCGCCGGGCGTGCTCGACCGGCATGATCGGGCAATGGCGACGACCAGGCACCACCGCATCGACTACATCGAGCTGTCGGTCACCGACCTGACGGTCGCTCGGGCCTTCTACGCGGGGGCCTTCGGATGGACGTTCGTCGACTTCGGCCCGACGTACGCCGGCATCGTGGGAGCCGACGGCGCCGAGGTCGGTGGGCTGGCCGTGGTCGAGACCCCCGCGCCGGCGGGAGGACCACTCGTGCTGCTCTACTCCGAGGACCTGGGCGCATCGGCCGAGGCGGTCGAGGCCGCGGGCGGATCGGTGGTGTCCGGCCCCTACGACTTCCCGGGTGGACGACGGTTCCACTTCGCCGATCCGAGCGGCACCGTGCTGGGTGTGTGGGCGTCGTCCTGAACGACGCAATGACGACAGTGGAATCGAGACCCCGGATTCCGGGGTCTCGATTCCACGATCAGCGGGCTGCTTCAGTCGACCAGGACCCCAGCAGTCGCAGTCGATCCGCGCTCGGGGATCCGGGCTCCGCTGTGTAGACCATGAGGACGGAACCGGGGTCCGCGGTGATCACCAGTTCCTCGTAGGCGAGGTGGACCTCGCCGACGACGGGATGGTGGAAGCGTTTGGTCCCGGCGCCGTGAGTGCGAACGTCGTGCGCTCCCCACAGCCTGCGAAAGGTCTCGTCGCGTGTGGACAGTTCGCCGACGAGGTCCTGCAGGCCCTTGTCGTGTGGGTCCCGGCCGGCCTCCGCACGCATGATGGAGACGCACATCTGCGCGAACAGGTCCCAGTCGGGATAGAACTCCCGCGACAGCGGATCGAGGAACTGGAACCGAGCCAGGTTGGGCACCCGGCCGCCGTCACCGATGACGGGCGCGTAGAACGCTTTTCCCAGTTCGTTGGTGGCCAGCAGATCCTGCCGTCGATTGCGCACGAAAGCGACGCCGTCGGTGATGGAGTCGAGTGCCCACTGCAGGCTGATGCGCGGTGGGGTGATGCGCTCCGCCCTGCGACGGGGGCGTCCCGACGTGGGGACACCGTCGGCCGCGCGAGCCAGATCGAGCAGATGCGCATGTTCGGTGTCGGTGAGCTGCAGGGCGCGCGAGAGCGCGTCGAGCACCGACGACGATGCGCCGCCGATGGCGCCGCGCTCGATGCGGGCGTAGTACTCGACCGACAGGCCGGCCAGCGACGCCACCTCGCTGCGACGCAGGCCGGCCACCCGACGGGTACCACTGGTCGTGATGCCCGCTGCCTCCGGTGTCAACCTCGCGCGGCGGGTCATGAGGAACTCGCGAACCTCGGCCTTGGTGTCCATGAATTCAGCGTAGGACGACCGGAGGCGATGAGGGAGGCCCTGTCATGACACCCCTCGCGCGGTCAGGCCAGCGTCGCCGTGTCGATGACGAACCGGTAGCGGACATCGGAGGCGAGCACGCGTTCCCACGCGTCGTCGATCTTGTCTGCGGAGATGACCTCGATCTCGGCTCCGAGACGATGCTCGGCGCAGAAGTCGAGCATCTCCTGAGTCTCCGCGATCGAGCCGATGGCGGATCCTGCGAAGGTACGGCGGTGCGGGATGAGCGAGAAGACCTGCAGGGGGAGTGGTTCCGCCGGCGCGCCGACGTTGACCATGGCACCGTCGACGGCCAACAGCGACAGATGTGCGTTCAGATCGATCGACGCGCTGACGGTGTTGATGATCAGGTCGAACGTGGAGGCGAGATCCGTGAACGTGTCCGGATCGCCGGTGGCGAAGTAGTGGTCCGCGCCGAGACGTAGTCCGTCCTCCTGCTTCGCCAGCGACTGCGACAGGACGGTGACCTCGGCTCCCATGGCGTGCGCGAGCTTCACGGCCATGTGCCCGAGTCCACCCATCCCCACGACGGCGACCTTCTTGCCGGGTCCTGCGCCCCAGTGGCGGAGCGGTGAGTACGTGGTGATGCCGGCGCACAGCAGCGGCGCCGCAGCGTCGAGCTCGATGCCCTCGGGGATCGTGACGACGAAGTGCTCGGTGACGACGACCTGCTGCGAGTAGCCACCCTGAGTGACCGTGCCGTCGCGGTCGGTGCTGCCGTAGGTCTGAATGGTGCCGACGAGGCAGTACTGTTCCAATCCCTTGACGCACTGGGCGCACTCGCCGCACGAGCCGACCATGCAGCCGACGCCGACGCGGTCGCCGACCGCGTGCTTCGTGACCTCGGAGCCGATCTCGGCCACGATTCCCGCGATCTCGTGGCCGACGACGAGGGGGTACGGAACCGGGCCCCATTCGCCGCGGGCGGTGTGGATGTCGGAGTGGCAGATTCCGGCGAACGCGATGTCGATTCGGACGTCGTGAGGTCCGACATCGCGGCGGTCGATGGTGTAGGGAGACAGTGGCTCGTCTGCTGCGGTGGCGGCGTACGCCTTCACGGGAGTGGTCATGTCTCCAGTCGACACCCGCATCGGCGGTCGAGGGAGTCCCTGACGAAGGGTGTACCCGCAGGGCACCTCTCGTCGAGACGGTCAGTCCAGAGGTGCTGCGAACGTGCGGAATTCGCCGCGCTCGGTGTGCATGGTCCACAATAGTTCCGCGAGCGCGTCCGGTTCGTGCGACGGCTCACCCGCGCCGATGCCCCGCGGAATGATCAGCTGGCCGACGTGCAGCCCCTCCGGTGCGAGTGCGTCGTGCAGCAGTTGGGCGTAGGCACTCTCGCCGGCGAAGACGACCGAGGTCCCGGCGACGGTCGCGCCGGGACGAACTGCACTGCCTCCGTTCACGAACAGCACGGTGCCGCGTCCCAGCGACCGCATTCCCGGCAGTGCCCAGTTCACCGCGGTGACGGGTCCGTAGATGGAGAACTCGACCGGACCGACGAGATCGGCCACGCGTGTCTCGAGGACCGGCTTCATGAATTCCCTTGCCGGGACAGGGCTGTACTGCAGCACCTCGATCGGTCCGAGTCGCTCGGCCACCGAGTCCAGCGCGGTGGTCAGGGACTCGGGGTTCCGGACGTCGGCCGCGAAGCCCGCGGCGGTGATCCCGGCATCGCCCAGCGAGTCGGCGATGCGGTCGACATTGCCCTGCTCTCGTGAGATCAGGGCGACCGAGAACCCCACGCGGCCGAAGCGGCGAGCGACGGCGGCTCCGAGTCCCTCACCCGCACCGATGATGGCGATCGTGGTCATGGTCGTTACTCCTCTGATCGAGTGGAAGTCAGGACACCAGTGCGTCGTGCTGCGGGGTGGTGCCGGCGCGGTGGCCGTGTCCGGGCCTGGCCATGATCACGAGGGTAGCCAGCGGAACGAGCAGCGCGGCAGCGAACGCTGCGCCGACGACCGGGATCGAGGCCGGGCCGAACACGCCGATGGCCCGCGCGGTGACCGCACTCCCCATCGCGGTGCCGAGGTTGAACATGGACGTGCACAGCGACGTGGCCAGGGTGGGTGCGCCCTCGGCGAACCTGACGGCCATCGACATGAGGACCGGGTTCATGCCGAGACCGGCGAGACCGGCGATCGCGAGAAGTGCGATCGCCGGTGCGGCGTGGTCCGACACCGCGCCGAGCAGGGCGAGTGCTGCCACGACGGCGATGCCACCGCTCAGAGCAGTCCCGTACGGCGCGCGGCCCGCGAGCCGGCCACTGCCGAGTGTGCCGGTGACGGCCCCGACGCCGAAGATCGCGAGACCCACCGGGAGGAGTTCGGTGGACAGGCCCGCGCGCTCCGTCAGCAGCGGGGCGATGAACGAGTAGGTGGACATCACGGCCGAGGTGACGAGGACGCAGGCAGCCATGACCACCCACAGGCGCCGCGACATCAGTGCCGCCGTCTGCTCTCGCAGCGGGACGGTGGTCGAGGCGGAGCGACCGCCGGGAACGATGCGAGCGACGGGAACGGTCGCGAGCAGCGCCAGCCCGGCGAGGATCCAGAACGGGCCACGCCACCCGACGAGCTGACCGGCGACGGACCCGAGGGGCACGCCGATGACGGTCGCCAGGATGCCGCCGCTGAGGACCATGCCGATGGCACGCGCGGCGTCGTCCGGGCCGGACACTCGAGCACCGACGGACGCTGCGATCGACCAGAACGCCCCCGTCACCAGCGCGGTCACGAAGCGGGCGACGAGGACGACGGAGAGCTCGTCGGTGAGTGCCACGACGACATGTCCGGCGGCGAACACGGCGAGCGAGAGCAGCAGCGTCGTGCGCTCGGGAACTCGAAGCACTGCCACCGCCACCGCCGGCGTGGCGATCATGCCGATCGCGAATGCCGTGACCAGGAGACCCGCCTCGGAGATCCCGATGGCCAGGTCGCCGGCGATGTCGGGCAGCAACCCGGCCACGACGAACTCGGACGTGCCCATGAGGAACGTGCCCATCGCCAGGACGGAGACGAGGAAGGGCAGCGGTCGACGTTCGGTGGTGGAAGGCACGGTCGTCGACGCTATCGACGTCCTCGCGGCGCAACGAGACCCTGACAGGGAACCTCTCGCTCCCGAGCCACCTGTGTGCAGTGATCCGCGGATACCGCGGATCACTGCACGCGAGTCAGCGCTCGAGCACCGTGCTTCCCACTCGAACCCCACCTTGTGATGATTTCATCAGAAAGTCTTGACGGGCCATCCGATCATGAGTGACGATGTGATCATCTACTTCAGGAGCGGCCATGACGATCGACCACGCGCACCGAACTCGCGACGTCGACGGGCATCAGGGGATGCACGTCGATCAGGGTGCGTTGCCGGGTGAGCATCCCGGTCGTGCGGTGAACCCGGTGATCAAGGTCCAGGACATCGCCTGGCTCGAGTTCCGCAAGCCCGACCTGGACCGCGCGCAGACGTTCGCGGAAGCATTCGGCTTCGGAGTCACCGTGCGGACCGACGACGAGTTGCATCTGCGCGGGCTGGCTGACGGAGCGCCGTGCGTCATCATCCGCAAGGGGCGCCGGACGTCCTACGTCGGTGCCGCCTTCCGTGCCGCCGAGTCCGCCGACGTGCTGCGCCTCGCCCGCGCGACGGGTCATCGCGTCGAGCGGCTGCCCGAGTCGATCGGGGGGATCGGGGTGACCGTGACGGATCCGAGCGGCCAGCCGGTGCGGGTGGTCGCCGATCTCGACGACGGTCGCCCACTGCCGGGTCAACGCACCCACGACTACAACTTCGGGGCGCTCGACGACGCGGGGATCACGCGCACCAATGCCACGCAGCGGCCACCGCACGAGCCCGCCCTCGTGGAACGGCTCGGTCACGTGGTGCTGCAGCGCACGCGCTATCTGGTGAACCTGACCTGGTATCTCGAACACCTGGGGCTGATCGTCAGCGACTTCCTCTACTACGACGGGCAACGTCACCGCGGACCGGTCATGAGTTTCATCCGCTGCGACCGGGGGTCCGAACCGACCGACCACCACACGCTCGCGATGACGCTGGGGCCGTCGGACCGCTACGTCCACTCGGCGTACCAGGTGTGCGATCTCGACGCCATCGGTGCGGGGAGTCGCTATCTCACCGAGCGCGGCTACCGGCACTCGTGGGGGATCGGTCGGCACATCCAGGGCAGTCAGATCTTCGACTACTGGCGCGACCCGGACGGCTTCCTCGTCGAGCACTTCAGCGACGGTGACCGCTTCGACGCCACGCTCGAACCGGGCTGGGCGCCGATGACGGCGTCCGGTCTCGCGCAGTGGGGACCACCCGCGAGCAAGGACTTCCTGGGGATCGCACCGAACAAGCGGTCCCTGTCGGAACTGCGATCCATCCTCACCGGACTGCGCAGCGACAACGAATTCGACTCCGAACGCCTTCTCGGCCTGATGAAAGTAGCCTCGACATGAGCATCGCCGTTCTCCGCACCGCCGACGGATGGTGGGTGCAGACCCGCGAGGGTGCCGTTCGGGTGGACACCACAGCGACCACCACCGCGGACCTGCTCGCAGACCGGTCGGCCGTCGATGCTGCCGCGGCCGGTGGCGAGACCGTCCCCGTGGCATCGCTGGAGCTCGTCTCGCCCGTCACCGCGCCGTGTCGAGTGGTGGCACAGATGACCAATTACGTGTCGCACGTGAAGGATTCCGGTATGAATCCGGAGACGGTGCCACTGACTTTCTTCCGGAAGTCGTCGGGGTCGATCAGCGGACCGACCGCCGACATCGTCCGGCCGGCCCATGTCACCCTGCTCGACTACGAGGTGGAGATCGGGCTCGTGGTGGGGACGACCCTTCCCGTCGGATCGACGATCGACGACACGACGGTCGCCCGCCACATCGCGGCACTGGTGATCACCAACGACGTGTCGGCCCGCGACGTCCAGCTGCCCAAGACCCAGTTCTACGAGGCGAAGTCGTACCCGACCTTCACCCCCGTCGGCCCCGTCCTCCTTGTTCTCGAGGACGGCGACCTCGATCGTTTCGAGCAACTGCGGTTGATGCTGCGCGTCAACGGGGAGATCCGGCAGAACAGTACGGTGCGAGACATGATCTACCGACCCACGGAAGCGCTGCGGACCCTGACGGGGTTCCAGCGCGTCGACCCGGGCGACCTGATCCTGACCGGCACTCCGGGAGGCACGGCTCTGAAGGCGCCACCGAAGCCCATCGAGATCATCGGCGCTCTGCTGCCGCCGGCCGTGAAGTGGAAGACCTTCTTCAAGCGTCAGGCGAGCAACCCGGCCTACCTGCAGGACGGTGACGTGGTGGAGGTGACCATCGCCACCGACGACGCGATGCTCGACCTGGGGATGCAGCGCACGACGGTGCGGTACGCGTGACGCACCACCCGGCCGTCGTCGTCGGCGCGGGACCCACCGGAATGGTGGCAGCCTCACTGCTCGGTCGGCACGGCATCGAGTGCCTCGTACTCGACCGGTGGGAGGACATCTTCCCGCAGCCGCGTGCCGTCCACCTCGACGACGAGGTCCACCGCATCCTCGGTGACCTCGGCGTCGCGGAGGCGTTCACCGAGATCTCCCGCCCCGGACGCGGCCTGCGCCTGGTGGACCCCGCCATGGACACCATCGCCGAGTTCGAGCGTGATCCCGATTCCCGTCCCCACGGCTTCCCTCCGGCCAACATGTTCGACCAGCCGGAGCTCGAGCGCATCCTGCGATCGGCGATGATGCGGAATCCTCACGTGCAGTTTCGCGGCGGCGTGGAGATCACCGACGTGGCCACGATGAGGGACCACGTGCAGGTGATCGTCCGGGACGTCGCCACGGGCGAACGCAGCGCCGTCACGGCCGACGTGGTGCTCGGGTGCGACGGTGCGAACAGCGCGGTGCGGGCCGCGCTCGGAACGACGATGCGGACTCTCGCGCCCGAACAGCGGTGGCTGGTGGTCGACGCGTCGAGCCCCGTCGACCCCGGCCTGTGGGACGGGGTGCATCAGCTGTGCGATCCGCACCGCGCGGGCACGTTCATGCGCATCGGCGAGACCCGCTATCGCTGGGAGTTCGAACTTCTCGAACACGAGACCGTCGGCGACTTCCCGGATCTGGATGCACTCGCACCGCTGCTCGACCCGTGGCTGCGCCGAGCACCGCGCACCGATCTCGAGCTCGTCCGGGTCACCGAGTACACGTTCCGGGCCCAGCTCGCAGACCGGTGGCGTGATCGACGGGTGTTCCTGCTGGGCGACGCGGCGCATCTGACACCGCCGTTCATCGGCCAGGGGATGGGCGCCGGTCTGCGCGACGCCTACAACCTGACCTGGAAGGTGGCCGGGGTGCTGGGCGGATCTTTGCCCGAGGCTGCTCTCGACAGCTACGAGCAGGAACGAGTACCGCACGCGCGCGCCATGATCCGCCAGGCAGTTGCCGTCGGATGGGCCATGAACGGCGGCGGTGAGAGGGTCGCGGGTCTGCGTCGCCGGGTGTTCCCGGTGGTGACACGTGTTCCCGGACTGAGTTCCGTCGTCACGGACAGCGCGACTCCGCGTCTGCACCCGTCGATGTTCGTGCGACGTGGATCGATGTCGCCGCGCAGGCTCGAGGGAACGCTGTGCCCCAACGCGCCGACCGAGCGCGGTGTTCGCTTCGATGCCGTGGCACCGTACCGGTTCACAGTGGTCACCACCGTGAAACCCGAACCTGCGCAACGTCAGGAGATCGCCCGCCGCGGCGCGGAGGTCCTTCTGGTCAGCCCCGGCTCCGACCACGGCAGATGGTTACGCCGCGGACGGGTGTCCGCCGCTCTGGTCCGCCCCGACCGGACGGTGATGGCGACCGCGCGGTCACTGTCCGCCCTCCACACCCTTGTACCGCCGTCGCCGAGCCCGTTGCCCCCGAACACGATCGGACGCGCCGATGAGAACTGACACGGCACTTCCTCGCTACACCGAGGACATCTACTCCACCGCGGCCATTCTCGATCCGTACCCGCACTATGCGGAGATGCGGGCTCTGGGTCCGGTGGTGTGGCTGACTCGCCAGAAGGTTCACGCGATCACGCGCTACGCGGAATGCAAGTCGACGCTGCTCGACGACGGCACGTTCGTCTCCGGCGACGGTGTCGCGCTGAATCCCGTCGCCAATAGACTTGGTCGTGGAACGACGCTCAACAGTGACGGCGACGAGCACGCGTTGAAGCGATCCGTGCTCGCACATCGTCTCACTCCGAAGGCCGTCCGGAAGATGGCGTCGGCGGTGCAGGACAAGGCCGAGCAGATCGTCGACGCGGCGCTGACGCAGCAGTGCATCGACGGAGTCGACGACCTGGCCACCGCGCTCCCGACGTCGATCGTTCCCGATCTCGTCGGGTGGCCGGAGGACGGCCGTGGCGACCTGCTGCGCTGGGCCGGAGCGACATTCGATGCGCTCGGTCCCCTGAACCGGCACGCGGTGACGGCGACCCGAGCAGCGTCGGAGATGATGGCCTACTCCCGCCGGGTGGTCCGTGAACGCTCGGTGCTGCCGGGCAGCATGGGTGCGGACGTTCTCGCCGCGGCCGACGAGGGGCGCATCGAGAGATCGCAGTGCCCGGCGTTGATGATCGACTACCTCGGACCGTCGCTGGACACGACCATCGGCGCCATCTCCGGTGCACTGCACCTGTTCGCGACCCATCCGGACCAGTGGCAGGCGGTCCGCGAGGATCCGTCCCTGATTCCCAACGCGGTCAACGAGGTCGTGCGATACGAGTCGCCGATCCGTGCGTTCTCCCGCAGGGCGGTGCGCCAGGAGACCATCGGCGACGCGATCATTCCTCGGGGCGCGCGAGTGCTGGTGCTCTACGCGTCGGCGAACCGTGACCCCCGCGAGTGGCACGACCCGGACTCCTTCGACATCACCCGCGATGCGTCCCGTCAACTCGGCTTCGGATCCGGCGTGCACGGATGCGCGGGTCAGGGGCTCGCTCGTCTCGAGGCGTCCACGATGCTGCGAGTGCTGGCCGAGCGCGTCGAGCGCATCGAACTCACGGGCACACCGTCGCGTGCGGTGAACAACGTCATCCACCGATTCGACCGCCTCCCACTGAGGTTGGTCGCAGCAGAGAGGAGATCGTCATGATCGTCGATGTCGACTGGGATCGATGCGAGGGACACGGCATCTGCGCAGAGCAGGCGCCGGAGGTGTTCAGCCTCGACGACGAGGGCGAGCTGCACCATGCCTACGACGGCGCGGACGTCCCGGACGAGTTGGTGCCCGGTGCTCGGTCCGCCGTGAGTGTCTGTCCGGTCGCGGCGCTGCGTGAGCGCGCGTGAGCGGTGCCGCACGCCGGGTGGTGATCGTCGGTGATTCCATCGCCGGATGTACCGCCGCACGTGAACTCCGAGCGCTGGGTCACGACGGTCCGATCACCATGATCGGATGCGATCCCGACGGCTGCTATGCCCGGCCGCCGCTGTCCAAACGCGTTCTCGCGGAGGGCATCGGTGCGTCCGATGTCTGGGACCTGTCCGATCTCGACCTGACCGCCGTCACCGCGCTGGCGACCGGAGTCGATGTCGGGCGACGACTGATCACTCTCGCGGAGGGTGACGACGTTCCGTACGACGCTCTCATCGTGGCGACGGGGGCGGACGCTCGCAGACTGGCTGCACCCGACCAGAGCGGTGAGCTGGTGGTGCGCAGCCTTGCCGATGCTCGTCTGCTGCGGGAGCGGCTGGAGAATGCGACGTCCGCGATCGTCGTCGGCGCAGGGTTCCTGGGGATGGAAGTGGTGAGTGCCTGTGCGGCACGCGATGTTCCGGTCACGGTCATCGACGTGGATCCGCCGTTGCAGCGGATACTCGGCCCGTTCCTGTCCGAGGCGATCACCGCACGGGCGGCTGCACGCTCGGTCGACGTCCGCCGGGTGGACCGGCCCGTCGAGTTGATCGGCGATCCGGTGGGTGGGGTCCGGATCGACGGCATCGAGTCGACGGCCGATCTCGTGGTCAGCTGTGTCGGTGAGGTCCCCGGCACGCACTGGCTCGACGGCAGCGGGATCGGTGACGGCGGCGGCGTCGACATCGACGACCGCTGTGCGACCGCGGTGCCGGGAGTGTTCGCTGCGGGAGACGTCACTCGTGGCTCGGACGAAAACGGCCGGGTTCGCCGTACCCCGTTCTGGTCCACTGCGATCGCGCAGGGCAGGGTCGCCGCGGCATCGGTGTTGGATGTGCCGGCCCGGTGCGCACCGACGGACGACTACTTCTGGACCGAGGTACTGGGATTGTCCATCAAGGTCGTCGGTCCGCTGCCTCTCGTCGGTGCACCCACCGTGTTGGAGGGATCGGTGAAGGACGGCTCGGCTCTCCTCGAGTGGACACACGAGGACGGTCGCAGGACCGTCGTGGCCTACGGGATGAAGAAGGCTGTCGGGTTGTTGCGACGCATGGTGTCGTGATCTGTCAGATCACTTCCCGAGTTCGCCGAACGTGGCGTCGATGTCGGCCATCTCCATCTCTGCGGTCTGCTGGATCAGCTCCATGAGCTCCGGATCGAGCCCGGGTGCGAACTCCTCCGGTCGCTCGGGCGCGATGTCGAGGGGTGCACCCGCCGGCGCCTGTTCGCTCGCGTCGAGATCCGTTCCGTCCTTCGACGGCGACATGCCCTGGTAGATACGGCCCGCCTCGGACGCGCCGGTGAGGTCGAAGGTGTACTGCTTGCTCTGCAGGCCCATCTCCACGAGCTTCTGCACCTCGGGGAACTGCTCGGCGTTCGTCTTCGGAATGGGCAGCGTCTTCTTCCAGTCGACACCCAGTGTCTCGAGTGCCTTCGCGTAGCCGTTCTCGTGCGCCTGGTCCCGAACGATGAGGTAGGAGATGGTGGACCGGGCGGTCTTGTTGTCGGTCATCTCGTACATGCGGCACTTCTGCAGGCGGCCCGTCGATTCGAGCATCAGGTTGTACAGCAGATCGAGCACGAGGTTGCCCGAGTTGTAGACGTAACTGCCGCTCCACGGGTTGCCCACCGAGTCGACGGGCATCGCGCCCTGAGCACCGACGAGGTAGTGGTGGATATTGCCCTCGGACAGGGCGATGTTCAGCGGCACGGCGCCGCCCGCGCCCGGTGTGTCGAGCGGATCGTTCTGCTTGCCCTGGTATCGCGGCGACCCGTCGAGCAGGCGAGAGATGGTGGTGCCGATGAGTTCGACGTGACTGATCTCCTCGGTACCGATGCCCTGGATCAGGTCCCGGTAGGGCTTGGCCGCGGAGCCGCGGAAGTTCATCGACTGGAACAGGTACTGCATCATCGTGCGCATCTCGCCGAACTGGCCACCGAGGCCCTCCTGCAGCGCGTTCGCTGCGGCGGGATCGGGCTCGTCGGGAACGATGTCGTGGATCAGCTTCTGTACGTGCAGATACATGGGGCCTCCTCAGGCGTGGGGCGGAACTGCCGCCCACGCAGCACGGGTGCCCCGAGTCTGACCACCCTCAATCCTTCGGTGTTGTTCCAGCCTTCGGAGAACGCTGTTGTGACCCACCACATTTCACTGGTGTTAAGCATCTTTATTGTTCTGTGATACACGCCTCACGGAGCCGTCCGAGCACATTCCGTCCGGAGAATGACAGGTATGACCTCATCTGTGGCGATCAGCCGTGACACAGCAGTCGGCCCGGAAGCCCGGTTGTCCTGGATTCTGTCGGGCCTCGCCGGGATGGTCGGCGCCGTCGCATTTCTGCATTCCGCTGGATACTTCGTCACCTTCATGACGGGAAATACCGAACGCGCGGTCGTGGGACATTTCGGTGAGCCCGCCGGCAAGGAGGTGGCTCCGGGCGCATCTCCCTGGGCCGCACTGGCACTGATGGGATCGTTCCTGCTCGGCGTGGTCATCGCGTCGATCTGCCGACGGAAGTACTGGTCGAACCATCCGCACGGTGCCACCGTGGTGACGACGATCGCGCTCGCGGTGGCGGGGTCGATCGACATCGCACTGTCCGGGTGGTCGTCCGCCGACGTGAACTTCTATCCGATCCTTCTCATCGCTTTCGCGCTCGGCGCGTTGAACACCGCCTTCACCAAGAAGGAAGAGACCTACATTCCGCTGAGTTATGTCACCGGAACGCTGGTCAAGCTGGGGCAGGGAATCGAACGCCACCTTTGCGGTGGCGGAACCCGCTACGACTGGCTCTGCTACCTCATGCTGCTGGGGTCGTTCTCGCTCGGCGGTGCGATCGGCGCTTTCATCGGCGTCGTCATCACCGGTCCCCAGGTGCTCCTGCTCGCCGCGCTGTTCAGCTTCGGTGCCACGATCTTCACCTTCACCCACACCGAACGGCAGACGGTCTTCGGCTGACGGGTGCCTCGCCGGCTCAGATCGCGTGGAACGCCCTCCGCGCTGTCGCTGCCAGTGCTGCTCGTCGGCGGTCGTGGTCGGACGCGCTCTCACCCGCGTGCGCGGTGTGGACGATCGCAGACTGCGCCCATGTGGCGGCGAGCGACACCAGCATCGACCAGAGATCCTCCGCCGCGACGTCGTCGACGAGAGTGCCCCGCTTCTGTGCGTCGCGGATGGCGTCCAACTCGGCGCGACCGGCATCCTCGCGGTGCGCGAAGAGGGGGCCGATCGGAGTCCGCTCCAACCGCGCCCAGGTCACCAGGCGCACCAGCTCGGGATCGCCGAGGTACATGTCGTAGAGGGCCGCGACGTATCCGGGCAGGTCGTCCGCGTCGAGCGGGACGTCCGCCATGTCGACGTCCACCCGGTTGTCGAATACCGCGTCGAACAGTGCCTGTTTGCTGCCGAAGTACGCATAGATCTGCGACTTGTTGATGGCGGCGTTCGCAGCGATGCGGTCGACGCGCGCCCCCGCGATGCCGTGCTCGGCGAACTCGGCCGTCCCTGCACGGAGTATTCGTCGTCTCGTCTCGGCGGCGTCACCCATGGGTCGAGCCTACGCAGTGACCAACTGGTTGGTCACTTCGATCGTTCTCGGTTACGCTTCCAACTAACCAGTTGGTTGTCACCGACCGGTCCACGTCGAAGGGACATCCAGTGAGAACCGTGGCCGCCTACAGCGCATCCGCACCCGGAGCCCCGTTGATCCGGGACTCGGTGGAGCGACGGGACCTGCGGGCCGACGACGTCGCCGTGCTCGTGAGCCACTGCGGTGTGTGCCATTCCGATCTGCACGCGCTCCGGGACGACGCGGGGTCCTTCCCGCTCACCCCGGGCCACGAGTTCGTCGGAACGGTGCTCGACGTGGGCAGCGGCGTCACGGACTTCGCCCCTGGGGACCCCGTGGCCGTCGGCAACATCGTCGACTCGTGCGACGTGTGCGACATGTGCGCTGCGGGGCAGGAGAACTACTGCCGTGAGTTCCCCACCCTCACCTACGGCGGGCGGGACCGCGTCGACGGATCGACGACGGCAGGAGCCTTCTCGGCGGAGTACGTCGTGCGGGATCGGTTCGTCTACCACCGGCCGAAAGGCCTCGATGCGGCCGCGGTCGCTCCCCTGATGTGCGCGGGCATCACGGTGTGGGAGCCGTTGCGCCGCTGGAACATCGGTCCCGGCTCTCGTGTCGGTGTTGCCGGAATCGGTGGCCTCGGTCATCTCGCCGTGCGATTCGCGGCGGCGCTGGGCGCCGAGGTCACCGTGTTCACCACCTCGTCGGCCAAGGCGGAGGAGGCGCGGGAACTGGGTGCTCACCACACCGTACTGTCGACCGACGACGCCGCGATGGCGGCGGTGCAGGGCGGACTGGATCTCGTCGTCGACTGCATCCCGGTCGCTCACGATCCGCAGCCGTACCTCGCGAGCCTGGCGCTCGACGGAACCCTCTGTCTGGTGGGCCACCTCGGCTCGGTCTCGATCGAGACGGTGGATCTCCTGGTCGGTCGCAAATCGGTGAGCTCGTCCGGCAGCGGTGGTCGCCGGCACACGCAGGAGATGCTCGACTTCTGCGGCGACCACGGCATCACCGCGCAGGTGGAGGTGCTGCCGTCGGCCCTCGTCGGCATCGCTCTCGATCGCCTCGAGGCCGGAGACGTGCGCTACCGGTTCGTGCTCGACATGGGTGATCTGGTCGGCGACGGCACACCCGCCTGAGGGTTGCGGAATCGGGGCGCGGGGCATTCAGGGCGTGACCCGACCACCGATCAGAGAGCAGGACCCCGCGATGACGATGCCCAGTGATGCTGCGGACGCCGTGCCCGCCGCCGGAAGCAACGACGGACCGCGCGAGCACGAGCAGGACACCGAGCACACCGCGTACGTCGACGAGGAGAACGTGCCGCACCCCGGGGATGCGAACACCGACTCCTGATCGGCGACCGTGGGTATCGACACCAGCGGGAAGACGCTGACACTCACCATCGGACACGACGAGTTGATCGTCCGTCACCGGTGGGAAGTGGTCAGCATCGTCAACGACATCGCGATCGCGGTGTGGTTCATCGCGGGCAGTGTGCTGTTCTTCAGTGAGTCGACCACCGAGCTCGGAACAGTCCTCTTCCTTGTCGGGAGCATCGAGTTGCTCGTCCGGCCTGTCATCCGCCTCGTTCGACGGGTGCACATTCGGCGTGTACGTGGTGCGTCCGACGGAGTGGACAGCCTCGATTTCTGAGTGTCGTCGGGAGACAGCAAAAGGTGCCCTCGTAGGGACTCCCTCGCGTGCGATCACGTCTCTAGCGTTGGTGGGGCCAGACCAACCCTCCGACGTGACGAGGTACCAACCGTGAAGAGACCGTTCGTGATTGCCGCGCCGGCGGTCGCTGTGCCCGCACTGGGCGCGGCGTGGACGGCGTCGGAGGAGGCGAGCCCGCTGGTGGGGGAGTGGCGCATGACCGGGCTCGGCGTTCGATCCTGCAGGGGTACGAGTCGTTCCACGGTGATCTCGTGACCGAGTCCGACGGAACCTCGGGGACCTTCACGATCTCGGTGGAGTCGGCTCTGGCGCGCGATCTCATCGGGCAGACCCTTCATCGTGCTCACGAGGTGGACGGTGACACTCTCGTTCCGACACCGAGCGATCCTGCCGACGGCTTCCGGGCCACCTACGAGCGTGGATGACGCGCCGCGGAGCGATTGCCCTCGCGTCCGCAGTCTCTCTGCTCGCCGGCTGCTCGGCTGAGAGCGACACCGTCGGTGCGGCTGCCTCGTCACCGACGACCACGCGGCCGACCGCCGCAGAACGGAACGGAGAGACGATGCGCATCGCGATCGACGTCGAGGGCACCACGGTGATCGGAACGCTGAACGACAGTGTGGCGGCCCGCGATCTCGCGGCACTTCTGCCCGTGACGGTGGAGATGTCGGATCACGGCGGCGTGGAGAAGACGGGTCCGCTGCCGGCGGTGCTGAGCACGGACGGGTCTCCCGCAGGGGCGGATCCCGATCCCGGCGACATCGGGTACTACGCGCCGTCGAACGACGTCGTTCTGTACTACGGCGATCAGCGCTACTTCCCCGGCATCGTCGTACTCGGGACCATGGACCCGTCGGGAGTCGGCGTGGTCGGTGCGCTCGGTGGCACGGTGACGGTGACCATCACGTCGGCCGACTGATCGCGCCTGGCCTCACCACGGCCCATGTCTTCGGAGCCGAGCGTGAGTGCGGACGGTCCCGGGGCGCATACTTACCGGATGCCCCCCAACGCGAAGCGCACGATTCTGAGCAACGGCGCCGACCGCGTCACCGTCTTCCACGACGGGAGGGTGAAGGTCACCTCAAGTTCGCACGTCTGGGACATCGTCGATCGCGGACGCCACAGTGCCCTCGGCCAGTACGTCACCCTCGCGCCCGCACCGGCCCGCCACGCGGACGTACGAGCGGACGACCGCGAGGCCGCGCCGGGCACCCCCGACTTCGTCGCCGAACTGAACCCGGAGTTGGGGTCGGCCGTCGCCGGAACCGCAGCGGCCACGAACGGCACCTTCGTCCAGTTCGTGCACGACGGGACCATCATCGTCGGCAACGACGGTCGCGACCTCGCCGAGACGTTCAACACCGGTCGCGAGGCCACCGAGGAGGCCGCTGCGGAACGCGGTGGCGCGGTGACCGTGACGTTCAAGGGGTCGTATCGGCCGCGTGACATCCGTGAGCACGACTGGCTGATCGAGATCCCCGTGAACGAGAAGCCGTTCAGCAATCGCCTCTACCGGGGGGACTACGAGAACTCGGAGAACAAGGTGGGTCCGCACCGCAGGTAGTTCACAGTCCACCGGCCACCCGGAGCACCGCACCCGTCACGTAACTCGCGTCCTCGGACATGAGCCAGACGACGGCTCCCGCGATGTCGTCGACGGTGCCCGCTCGACCGAGCGGCACCGTCGGGGCGACCTGCGCGGGCCGGTCCGGCTCCTGGTGGAAGTCGGTCCAGATCGTGCCGGGCGACACGGCGTTCACGCGGATCGCGGGGGCAAGTTCTTTCGACAGTCCGAGTGTCAGTGCGTCGACTCCGGCTTTCGCTGCCGCGTAGTGGACGTACCTCGACGGACTTCCGAGCGTCGCGGCCGCGGACGAGATCGAGACGATCGATCCACCGCCCTGTCTCATGAGTGCTGCCTGCGCGAACTTGCAGCAGACGATCACTCCGAAGAGGTCGACGTCGAGGTCCCGGTGGATCGCCGCGAGGTCGTTGTCCTCGAGCCGCCCCACTGCGGTGGCCGCGCCGGCGTTGTTCACCACCCCGGTCACCGGCCCGAACGTCTCCGCTGCCGCGAAGAACGCGGCGACGGAATCCTCGTCGACGATGTCGACCGCGCAGCACACCGCGCGGCGACCGAGGGCTGTGACGTCAGCTGCGACGGCGTCGGCCGAGTCCGCGTCGGAGTGGTAGCCGATCACCACGTCCCACCCGGCGCGGGCCAGGGCCAGGCTGATGGCCCGTCCGATCCCGCGTCCACCGCCGGTCACGATGGCGACCCTCGTGTCAGTCATGGGCACAGTCAACCCCGTCGGTTCCGGTGTTGCCGAAGGAATCGGAGCGCGGAACCCTCGACATGCCGCTGTCACCGCATCGGATAGTGCTGGCGCCAGCGTTCGAGGAATCTCGTCAACTCGGCCACACCCGACGACGCCGGCGAGGTCGTACGCCAGGCCACGTGCCCGTCCGGGCGGACCAGCACGGCTCCCTTCTCGCCGACCTCCAGCAGGTCGATCAGTCGACGTCGGTCTGCGGGATCCGGTGCGTCGACGGGGGCCACCACGACGCCCGGGCCCACGATGCGGTGAGTGCCGAGCTCGTTCTCCCACCCGTCGTCGTCGAGGGCGAGGAGGGTCAACGAGGTCCGGTGGAGTACGTCGTGGATGCCCGTGGTGAGCCCGCGCGTCGAGATCATCGCGTGGGGAAGCCGGGCGCCGGGGTAGGTGGTGGGGAGATAGTCGACCACGTCCTCGGGCGGCCGCACTGCAGGGTCGTCGTCGGCGACGAGGTCGCTCGTGTGCAGATAGCCGAACTGCAGACCGGTGGAGACGAAGTGTTCGATCTGACCGGGCAACGCCTCCGCGATCTGCCCGCGCAGTGCCGTCGAACCCGGAGCCCGAGGATGCAGTCGCCGCGCTCGACGCATCTGCCGACGCATCATCGCCGTGGCCATCGGCGCGACGAGCCGGTCGGGGAGCGACACGAGCGGTGCACGTGCCGCGACCCGGGTCGCGACCGCGAGCATCCTGTTGGTGATGCCGATGCGTCCACCGATGTCGTCGAGCCGGAAATGGTTGGCCACACTCTGCTCCGCGAACTTCTCCACCACCGGTCGGCGTTCCGTCTCGTAGGTGTCGAGCAGAGTGGGAGAGGCAGTGCCGGACAGCACCGCGTCGAGCTTCCACGCGAGATTGTGCGCGTCCTGCACCCCGGAGTTCAGGCCGAAGCCGCCGGTGTGCGGGAACCGATGCGCAGCGTCACCGAGGAGCAGGAGCCGCCCGCGGCGGAACGAGTCCGCGGTCTGCGACGTCATCACCCAGGTGCCGGTCGACTCCAGCTCGAAGTCTTTGTCACCGAGCACCTTCGGCAACATGTCGGCCCAGAACTGGCGGCTGTTCGCGGCGATCTCCTGGGCCGGGTGCAGGTAGGCCGTCATGAGGATGTACCGGTGATCGGCGTGCGATATCAGGACGCCGCACAGATCCGGCGTGTAGATCCAGCTCAGAAGTGGACGAGCGTCGTCCGGGAACAGCGTGTGCGAGGTGAAGAACGCGCTGCCCATGTTCGCCAGGACCGGCCCGTCGAGGTCGATTCCACTGGCATCGCGAACAGGGCTGTTGGCCCCGTCGCACCCCAAGACGTACCGAGCGGTCAGCTCTCCGTCGTCATCTCCACTGCGCGTTCGCACTCGGGCGACCTCGGGTGTGGACTCGACATCCAGAACCGTGACGCCGCGGCGGAAGTCGATGAGCGGGTCCTCGTCCAGCGCGTTCCACAGCACGGGCATGAGCAGGTGCTGTCCGATGTGCGAGACCATGTACGGGCTCTGGCTCTCGACGACTGCTTTCCGCTCGGGATCGGACAGCAGGTCGATGGACCCGATGGGGCCGTCGTCGATGCCGCCGAACCAACTGATGAGGTTCACCTCGTCGTGCGGAGGCGACATCGACGCGATGACCGACGCGAGATCGGGGCTGTACTCGTGCCAGATCTCGAGCGTGCGGGCATTGATCACGTGTGCGGCCGGATGGAAGAGCGGCGTGGCTCGACGCTCCAGGACAGCGGTGCGGATACCCCTGCGAGCCAACAGCAGTGCGGCTGTGGCGCCTGCCGGACCCGCGCCGACGATCACCACCGGAGTCGTCATCGGACGACGGTCCGCTGAGTGCCGAGGTCGATGGTGCCGTCGGCCGTGCGGATGGTGGCGGTCACGACGTCGTCGACGGAGAGATAATGGGGATTGCGCGCCTGTCGAGCGAAGAAGATCTTCCACTTGACCGTCGGCGGAAGGAGTTCGCCGATCTTCTGCACGATCTTCGGTGGGGCGGAGATGGCGGTTCCGACGGGCGTGCCCGTCAGGAGAACGTCTCCTGCGGAGAGGGATTGGAAACGAGACAGGCGGGTGAGTGCCTCGGCGGGTGGCGTGATCAGGTCATCGCCGATGGTCTGATCCTGACGGACGTCGCCGTTGACGGACAGGGTCATGTGCAACTCGGGAAGCCGCGCCCAGTCCGCTGCGTCGAACAGGACGAGTCGCGGGCCGAGTGGCGTGAAGGTGGGATAGGACTTGCTCTCGTAGACCTGGACGCGGGTCAGCTGGATCTCGCGCGCCGACACGTCGTCGGCCACGACCACCCCCGCGGCGTAGTGCGGCAGGGTGTCCTGCGTGACCGTGGTCCCGACAGGGACGTCCGCCCCGATGACGATGCCCAGCTCGATCTCGTGATCCAGCAGGGCGACGTCGGCGGGTTGGCGGATCGGATCGTTGGGGCCGCTGATGGAGGCCGACGATTTCCGGAAGAACGTGGGGTACAGCGTTGCCGGGTCGGCTCCGATGTCCAGCGCGTGCGACCGGTAGTTGAGCAACTGAGCCACGACGCGGCACGGTGCGGTGATCGGCGAGAGGACGTCGAGATCCGCCGCGACGGCGTCCTCGCCGTGTGCGCTCTCGACGGCCGCACGATCGGCGAGCAGATCACGGGTGGTGTCGGCCGTGGTGTCGATGCGGGCCGCGGTCTCACCGTGCAGGCGCCACCATCCCTCGGCAGTGCGAACAATGTTCACGGGCATGGTGATTCGCTTTCTCGAGAAGGGATCACAAGGTACGGAACGAGATGGTCTTCTTGTTCGCCACGACCGGCCGGCCCGGCCTGGTCCCGGCCTCCCGCCGCCGCAGCTCCTTCGGCGACTCGCCGTTGCGCAGTCGGCTCAGCAGGTAGTCGGGATCGATGTTCACGCCGATCGGATTGCGGGCGAACTCGTCGCTGTAGAAGAACGCCGCGGTGTGATCCGGGTCGAAGTTCTCCACCTGGAACTCGAGTCGGATGCCGTCGGGATCCTCGTAGTAGAGGGAGATGGTCGGGCCGTGGTTGATGGACCAGACCGGGCGGATGCCCTGGCGCTTCAACCGCACGTAGTTCTCGAGCAGCCGTTCGAGGGACGTGAAGGTCAGCGCGATGTGGTCGATGCCGTAGACCTTGCGCTTGAGCCTCGCGAGCGGGAAGAGAAGCCGCAGAACCGGGGGCACGGCGATGATCGCCAGGCGGTGCGACTCGTCGTCCCAGGTCAGGAACGTGATCTCGTTGTCCTGATACGCGACCTGCGCCCCGAAGACGGTGCCGTACCACCGCACCATCTCGTCGGTGCGAGTCGATTTCACCACCCAGTGGGCGATGCGATCCGGTCCGTGCCTGCCGAGACCGGCCGAGCCGGTGTGGTCACCCGTCGCGTTCATCGTCGCCTCTCGCCGTGGGGAAGTGACCGCGACGCTACGAGCACTTTGACTGTCAGTCAAGAAATTGACTTGTGCTCGAGGTGCAGGGCGGGGTGCACTACCCTCGGTGCCATGTCCGCGAACCCCCCCGACGGCGCGCGTCGTCCGCGACGGGATCGTCGACAGGCACTCATCGATGCGGCCATCGCCCTCATGAGCGAGGGCGGCGACGCGGACATCAGCGCGGCCGCCATCTCCCGGCGGGCCGACGTGGCACACGGGTTGCTGTTCTACTACTTCACCGACAAGCAGGGCTTGGTGGCTGCGGCGCTCGCAGACGTGTTGTCGCGCTTGATGCATCACCAGAGTCCGAGGGCGGACGAGCAGACTCCGGAGCAACGCCTCGACGGTTTCGTCCGACGGCACATCGAGTTCCTGGAGAACCATCGGACGCTGTACGTCCGCGTCGTCGTCGAGGGCGTGCTGGGCGATCCGGCCGTCGAACGGGCGCTCCGCGAGGCACGTGCGGCAGGCGCGCGTCAGGTGGCGGACATCGTCGGACTGGAGCAGCCCCTGACTCCGGTGATGCAGACGGCGGTCGTCGCCTGGACGGGATTTCTCGACCGGGCGGCTGACGAGTACGTCGAGCGCGACGACCTGTCGCTCGACGACGTCGTGGACCTCGTGGTGAGAGCCTTCGGCGTGGTCACCGGGCACTGACGCCGCGCATCCCTCGCGGCGGTGGGCACGTGCACAACGCATCGTGCTGCGCCGTGTCGCGACAGCCATCGTGCGCGACGCTCCCGAAGGCCACACTCGAGTGATCGATACCGTCGTCCGGCGAGGAGTGGCACGTGATCATGATGCTGCGCTGGGTCCTCCGCATGCACTCGTTCGGACGGACGGCGCGAGTGGGTGATCCTCTCGAGACACGGTTCCGCGTACTCCCGGCGGATCTCGACATCCTGATGCACATGACCAACGGCCGGTACCTGTCCGTTCTGGACGCGGCCCGCATCGCGTACTACGCGAGAACCGGTCTGTGGCACCAATTCCGCGTGCGGGGCTGGAGTCCCGTCGTCACGGCGCAGAGCATCACCTACCGGCGCTCGCTGACCTTCCCGCGTGCGTATCGCGTGCGGACCCGTCTGATCGGTACCGATGCCAAGAACCTGTACTTCGAGCAGGTCTTCCACATTCGCGACGTCGACCATGCCACCGCGGTGGTGTCCGTCCGACTGACCGATCGGGGCGGCGGGTCGGTGCCGCCGGCGCGGATCCTCGCTCTCGACGGCACGTTCGTGCTGCCCGACCGCATCCCGACAGCAGTCGCGGAATGGTCGGAGTTCGCCCGTCACCACCACGCAGGGAAAGAGGGTCAGTGATGACATCGTCCGGGACCACCACGAGTTCCGACCACCACACGCTGGCGGTCGTCGGCTCGGGTTTCGCGGGAGTCGGAGCAGCGATCGGGCTGGCACCGTTGCACCAGGGGAGCGTCGTCATCTTCGAGCGCGCGGCGACGCTCGGCGGGGTGTGGCGCGACAACGACTATCCGGGTGCTGCGTGCGACGTCCAGAGCCTCCTCTATTCGTTCTCGTTCGCTCCCAGCCACCGGTGGCGTCACACCTACGCACGGCAGCCCGAGATCCGCGAGTACCTCGACCGGGTGGCGCGGGACCACGGGTTGCTCCCGCGACTCCGGACGCAGTGCCCGGTCACGTCCCTCACCTGGGACGCGAGCGCGGCGCGATGGACTCTCGAGACGCCGCGCGGGACGTCGACCGCGGATCACGTCGTTCTCGCCACGGGATCCCTCGCCGACCCCTCTCTCCCCGCCGTCGACGGCATCGAGTCCTTCGCGGGTCCGATGTTCCACTCGTCGCAGTGGGACCACGACACGGATCTGACGGGTATGCGCGTCGCCGTCGTCGGTACCGGTGCCTCCGCGATCCAGTTCGTCCCGAGAATCCAACCGCTGGTGGAGTCCCTGACCCTGTTCCAGCGCACGGCACCGTGGGTGATGCCGCGCGACGACAAGCCCATCTCCGCACGCACGCGGACCCTGCTGAAGTCGGTTCCCGGATACCAGCGTGCTGCGCGCGCGGCCATCTACCTCGAGCGGGAGGTGAAGCTCCTGGCCTTCCGGCACCCTGCGTTGATGGCGATGGGGGAGCGCGAGGGTCGTGCGCACCTCGCACATGCCGTGAGCGATCCTGTTCTGCGGCAGAAACTCACACCGGACTATCGGATGGGCTGCAAGCGGATCCTGTTGTCCGACGAGTACTACCCGGCCCTGGCGCAACCCAACGTGTCCGTCGAGACGGCGGGCGTGGCGACGGTGACTCCCACCGGAGTGATCGACACGAACGGCACCGCGCACGAGGTGGACGCCGTCATCTTCGGCACCGGGTTCGACACCAGTCGACTTCCGCTGACGGACAGTGTCTTCGACGGGTCGGGTCGATCGATGGCGGACACGTGGGGCGACAGTCCGCGGGCCTACCTGGGAACGACCGTCGCGGGATTCCCGAATCTCTATCTGATGCACGGACCGAACATCGCACTCGGCCACACGTCGGTGATCCTGATGTTCGAGTCTCAGATCGCATACATCGAGAAGGCGATGCGTCGTGCGATGACCGCACGCGGTTCCATCGAGCCGACCGCCCGGGCGCAGGCCGAGTACTCGACCGACATCGACGACCTCACCGACGGGACGGTGTGGACGAGCGGTGGGTGCTCGAGTTGGTACCTCGACCCCGCCGGCCGCAACAGCAACCTCTGGCCGGGCAGCATCCTCGGGTATCGACGCCGTGCCGAGCGATTCGACGAGAAGCACCACGCGGTCCACGCGGACACGGTGCCGCGATGAGCGAGCCCGTCGTCCTCCTGCACGGACTCGGCGGGTCGCCTGCGATCTGGGATCGCGTTCGACCGCTGCTCACCGGTACGGTGCTCGCGCCCGAGATCGCGGGTACCGCGTCGATCGAGCAGGACGCCCTCGACATCGCCCGGGCGGTTCGGGCCGCCGGCATCGGTCCCGCTGTCGTGGTGGGACACTCGCGCGGCGGACTCGTCGCCACGTCCCTGGCGGAGCAGTTCCCGGGCCTCGTGACCCGTCTGGTGCTGGTCGCGACTCCGCCGACCACGGCGAGTCGGCTGACGGCCAGAGGTGTCTCCGAGATGGTTCTCGGTGTGCCGGTCGTCGGCGCCGCGGTGTGGACGATGCTGCCCGAGCGCAGGCTCCGGTCCGGTCTCGCGTCGGCGTTCGCCCCCGGTGGTCCGGTTCCCGAGTTCGCGGTGCGGGACCTCGTCGCGACGGGACTGCGTCGGTTCCGCGCGTCCTCGACGGCGATCGACCACTACGTGACCGAAGCGCCGCTGAGAGAACGACTGTCGAGACTGTCCGTCCCGGTCTCACTGGTGTACGGCCTGAACGACCGACGTGTGGATCCGGCCGCGATGGCCGACAGTGCAGGCGGCCCGCGCACCACCGCGTATCCGCTGCGGCGCGAGGGGCACGGTGCCCCGTGGAGTTCGGCCGGTGCCGTGGCCGCCGTGATCGCCGGCGACGCGCACCCGAGCGAGGCCGTTCGACCCACTTCCACGGTGGCTCCGCGACTACGCCCGGTCCGGTGGACTCCACCGAGCGCGCCGGCCCGAGCACGGCAGGTGACGAGCAGGGAGCCGGTGGCGTCGATCCGGCGTCTCGAACTACCGGGCCGCGGGCCGGAGGACGTCAGGCTGGACTCGCGGGGGCGGGTACTCACCGGCCTGGAGGACGGGCGCATCGTCCGGGTCACCATCGACGACACCGGTCACGGCGTCGAGACTCTCGCGCACACGGGAGGTCGACCGCTCGGCATCACCGTCGTCGACGACGCCACGTTGCTGGTGTGCGATGCCGAACGAGGTGTTCTCCGCGTGGATCTCGGCACCGGGGTGGTCGACGTCCTTCTCGACCGACTCGACGGCGAACCGATCACCTTCGCGTCGAACATCGTCCAGGGGCGGTCGGGCAACATCTACTTCACGGTGTCCACCCGGCGGTTCGGGTTCCACGACTTCCTCGCCGATCTCCTCGAGCACTCCGGCACGGGCCGGCTGGCGGTGGTGTCGCCCGACAGCGCCGCGCGCACGCTCGTCGACGGTGTCCAGTTCGCCAACGGGCTGGCGGTCTCGGACGACGAGGATTCCGTCACCGTGATCTCGACAGGCGACTTCGCCGTACTGCGGTACCCCCTCGTCGACGGTCACGCCGGACCGCCGCATGTCGTCGCCGACAACCTGCCCGCCTTCCCCGACAACGTCTCGGTCGACGGTGACCTTCTGTGGGTGGCCCTGGCGACGCCGCGCAGCACACTGCACGATCGGGTCGCGCAGCTCCCCGGCATCGTCCGGAGGTTCGCGTACCGCCTCCCCGAGAGTGTGCGACATGGCGAGTCCACGACCTGGGTGATCGCTCTCGACTCCGGCGGCACGGTCGTGCACGACCTGCAGTCGGCATCTCCCGAGTACTCGATGGTGACCAGCGTGGTCCGACGCGGCACGCAACTGATTCTCGGAAGCATCACCGAATCCGCGCTGGCGGTCGTCGACCTCCCGCCCACGTCACAGGGGAGAGTCGAATGGTGAGCAGCCTCGACGGCCAGGTCCTCGTCGTCACGGGCGCGGCCGGAGGCATCGGTTCCGCGACGGCGCGGCGGTGCTCGGACCTCGGTGCGATCGTCGTCCTGCTCGACGTGGACGAGGGCGGTCTGACCCGCACCGCGCGGTCGCTGACGGGCCCGTGCGACACCCACGTGCTCGACGTCCGGGACGCCGATGCCTGCCGCCGAGTGATCGATACCGTCGTCGCCGAGCGGGGGCGGGTCGACATCGTGTGGGCCAATGCCGGTGTGTCGGAGTACGGTCCGCTCGACCTTCTGCCCGACGGAGCGTGGAAGCGCATGATCGACATCAACCTGATCGGTGCCCACAACATCGTGCGGGCCGCGCTCCCGGCTGTTCTGGTCTCGCGCGGCCACATCGCCTTCACGTGTTCCTGGGCGTCCTTCGCTCATCAGCCCGGCCACTCGGGCTACGCCGCGGCGAAGGCGGGGCTGGAAGCGTTCGCGAACGCCCTTCGACTGGAACTCAGCGGCACCGGAGTGCGTGTCGGATCCCTGCACCCGGGATGGATCGACACGTCGATGGTCACGGGAAAGATGGCGCAGCCCGCGTTCGCGGCCCTGCTCGCCGCCCTTCCCGGCCCGTTCGGTGCGGTCAGCCCCGTCGACGACATCGTTCCGCACATCGTCCGCGCGCTGGAGCGGCGGTCGTCGCGCATGGTGTACCCGAGAGCCGGCCGCGTCCTCATCGTCCTCCGTGCCGCGCTCCCGACGGCACCGTTCACTGCGCGGAGTCGAGCAGCAGCTCCGCGGATTCGTGCGCTCGCTGCTCGGGATGTGCGACGCTCGTGAACCGGACAGGCAGGGTGGTGGAAGAGGAGGCGCGATGAGCGACCGGACGGGTACTCCGCGGGAGCGGGAGATCGCCGCGCGCATCGCCTCCCTCGTCACCGACGCCGAGCAGGAACTCGATGCCGTCGCGTCGGACCTGACGTCGTTGTACCGCAGAAGCATTCCGGTGTACGACTCGGTGGCGCACGAGGAGGTGCAGCGCAACACGCGTGCCGTCCTGGACATCGTGCTGTGGCGAGTGCGTAGCGATGCACCTGCCGTGAACGAGCGGGACGTCGCCGATCTGGTCCGGCGGTGGGCCGATCAGCGGATCCCCCTCGAACTCGTCGCACACAGCATCCAGCTCGGTGCCCGCGAGCTGTTCAAGATGATCCGGCGCAACGCCGTCGAGCAGCAGTTGTCGACCGATGTCATCGACGACATGCAGGACATGATGTGGGAGTGGGCCACGTCGTACTCGGCCGCCGTGAACACGGTGATGCAGGAACGAGCGGTCACGGGTGCCACCCGGCGTGCGGATCTCATCCGGCAGCTCGTCGACGGGTCGTACGTGCCCGCGTCCGTCGAGCGGGACGCCCGTGAGCACGGTATCGCGCTCGATCACCACTACAGCGTCGCCTGTGTGACCTGGAACGACTCGTCGATCGTGTCGGACATCCGGTCGATGCTGCGACTACGTTGCGGCACCGATGATCTCGGCGTGGTGGACGCGGTCATCGACGGCTGTCTCGTCGCCCTTCTGCCCGTGGTTCCGGACCGCCTCGCGGCCTCGGTGGCGGTCGGTCTGGGCGATGCTCGACCGGCCACGGACGCGCGCGCGTCGTACGGGCAGGCGCGGCACGCACTCGACCTCGCCACCCGCTTCGCGAGGACTGGGGTGGTCGACCTGGCCGCACTCGGACCGCTTCCTCTCCTCGCGCTGGGGGAGGAGGCCGCGGATCGACTCGCGTCCGCGCATCTGACCACGGTGGCCGAACGCGGCGAGGCGGGTCGCGAGATCCTGGACACCGTCGCGGCGTACCTCGACCATGATCGGCGCGTCGACGACACCGCCGCCGCCCTCTACGTGCATCGCAACACCGTGCGCAACAGGGTGGCGCGTTTCGGTGATCTGACGGGCCTCGACATCGACCGGACAGCCGATCTCGTCCTCGCGTGGTGGCTACTGACGCGTGAGCGCAGCGCGCGCTCGGCTCTCCAGGATCCCCCGCTCCAGTAGTGGAACCGTCTTCCGCATCTTCGGACGGAGAATCGCGTCCCACAGCGAGCCGGTGAACACACCGCGGATCTTGTCGACGCCGCGCAGAGCGCCCGGCACGTACACCTTCCGGCGGCGCCGGACGATGGCGTCGACGAACGCGTCGGCGCAGTCCTCGACGTCGGTGACGACATCGAACGGCCAGGGCAGTTCCTCGATGCTCGCCCGCACCGACTCGATGCTGTGCTGCGACTCGAACATCGGAGTCCGGACGAATGCGGGATGCGCGACCCCGACGCCGACGCCCTTGTGTGCCACCTCGAGGCGCAGTCCGCCGCCGAATGCCTCGACACCCGTCTTGGCGGCCGCGTAGGCGGACTGGCCCGGCACGGTCTTCAGGGCGGCCGCGGACGAGACCAACAGATAGAAGCCGCGCTGTGCGGTCACGGCGGGCAACGTGGCGTGCACGGTGCGGATGACGCCGTTCAGATTGATGTCGACGATGCGGGTCAGTGTCTCGACGTCGCTGATGGCGACGGTGCCGGCCTCGGCGATGCCCGCATTGGCCACCACCACGTCGAGGCACCCGTACTCCGAGAGGATCTGTGCAACAGCTGATTCGAGTGACGCGGTGTCCGTGACGTCGGCGGTCACGGCCAGGTGCCGGCCGTGAGCGCTGGTGTCCAGGCTCCCGATCACCGATGCGGGTATGTCGGATCGGTCCACGAGCACCACGTGCGCGCCCTGCGACGCGAGTCGGCGTCCGGTCTCGAGACCGATCCCGGACGCACCGCCGGTGATGAGTACGACCTTGCCTGCCATCGATGCCATGCGCTGTCCTTCACGGGTCGTCGTTCGCGGTCCCCTCAGCGTCGCCCGGCGAGCAGCCCCGCGACAGGTGCGTGACTCCACGTCGGGTCGGCCTGCGCTGTGCAGCCGCACAGCGAGCGATCGACCGGTCTGCGTAGGCCTGACGCCGATCGGGTACCCCGCGGAACGACGACAGGAGCAACTCACGTGAGTACGGACGATCTCGACCCCGGTGTCGCCGCGGCCGTACGGTCCCGCATCGCGTCCGCTGGTGAGATCCCGCTACCGGGGTCCGGTGCGACCAGGCGACGCTGGGATCTGCTGGCCGCGTGGTGCCGCGACGACGCGGTGGTCGGCCGGTTGCTCGAAGCCCACTTCGACGCCGTCGCCATCTGCGCGGAGCTGGGTGGTCCCGCGACCTCGTCCGAGCAGATGTGGGGAGTGTGGGCCGCAGAGACGCCGCCGCCCGTCAACGCGGTCTCCGACGAGCACGGTTCCTGGTCGCTGACCGGCCGGAAGATGTGGTGCTCGGGCGCCCACAGTTGCTCGCATGCGCTGGTGACGGCACGGGCGGGGGAGGACTCCGCCTTGTTCGCCGTGGCGCTGGACAGCGGCACCGTGATCCCTGAACCGAACACGTGGCACGCGACGGGTATGCGCGAGAGCGATTCCGGCGCAGTGTCTCTCGCGGGAACGCCCGCGGTCGCGGTGGGGCAACCGGGTGACTACACCGCGCGTGCCGGATTCTGGCACGGTGCGATCGGGGTGGCCGCCTGCTGGTTCGGGGTGGCACTCGCCGTCGCCGACCCGCTCTACCGCCGGGCCGCTGCGGACCGGGCCGGACCGCATGCGCTCGCGCACCTCGGAGCAGTGGACGCGGCACTGACGGCCTGTGTCAACACCTTCGACGTCGCTGCCGACGAGGTGGACCGAGACCCACTGGCTCTGGACGAGGCGAGAGTCCGCGCCATGCGGGTTCGCGCCATCGTGGAGCGGGCCTGCACCGAAGTTCTCGACCGGGTCGGCCGCGCGCTGGGTGCGGCACCCCTCGGTCTGGACGCGGAGCACTCCCGCCGGGTGGCAGACCTGACGACGTATCTTCGCCAGAGCCACGCCGAGGTCGATCTGGAGAACCTGGGCCGGGCGGTCGCGGCGTCGGGTTCCGCATCGTGAGTGTGGACAGGTTCGCGGAACGCCCGGTGGCACAGCATGGAACGCCCGAGTCCGTGTGGCGCGAGAACGGTCCGACGTACCCCGACCTTGTCCACGACGGGCTGGCGCATCTGGTCCTCGTCGCTCCGCACCCCGATGACGAGGTCCTCGGTCTGGGCGGCTGGGCATCGATGCTGGCCGCATCCGGTGTTCCGGTGACGGTGGTCGCCGTCACCGACGGGGGCGCGTCTCACACCCCCACGCCCGCGCGGTCGCGCGCCGACCTGGAAGCGGTGCGCAGAGCCGAGAGTGCCTCGGCGCTGGTGGATCTCGGTATGGTCGACATCCGTCGGCTGAGCATGCCCGACGGACAGGTGGCCGAGCACGAGCGCGCCCTCGTCGACGCTCTCGTCGACGTGCTCGACACCGTGGGGCGCGGTACGACGGTGTGGTGCGCGACGACGCTGCGCGGCGACGGCCACCCCGATCACGAAGCGGTCGGGCGCGCGTCGGCCGCGGCGGCGAGCCGGAACGGGTGCACGCTCGTCGAGTACCCGGTGTGGATGTGGCACTGGGCAGAACCGGGGGACGAGGCCGTGGACTGGGAGTCGGCCCGCACGATCACGCTCGACGCGGACGCGATCGCGCGCAAGGAGGTAGCGGTGAGCAGATTCGTCAGCCAGACGACTCGGGACGGGAACGAGGACGAGATCCTCCCGCCGTGGGTTCTGGAGCGGCTCCTGCGTTCTCACGAGACGGTGTTCGTGTGAGCGGGCAGGCCGGAGGCCGGTCGGGATCGGGCGGGCAGGCCGGAGGCCGGTCGGAATCGGGCGGGCAGGCCGGAGGCCGGTCGGAAACGGGCGGGCAGGCCGGAGGTGTCCCGGCGAGTTATTTCGAGCGCATGTACGAGGCCGATCCGGACCCGTGGGGGTTCGAGAGCCGGTGGTACGAGCGACGCAAGTACGCCCTCACGATGGCGATGCTCCCGAACGAGCGGTACCGGTCGGCCTTCGAGCCGGGGTGTTCCGTCGGAGTTCTGTCCGAACTCATCGCGGGCCGAGCCGATCGCCTGCTCTCCACGGACATCGCGGAGGCACCGTTGCGTCGCGCACGGGAGCGTGGGATTCCGAACGTGGAGTTCCGCCGAGAGTCGCTGCACGACGGGTGGCCGGACGAGCAGTTCGATCTCGTCGTGCTGAGCGAGATGTGTTACTACGTCCACCCGACGGCGCTCGACGCTCTGGTGTCGAAGGCGGTCGGTGCGGCAGAGCCCGGCGGAACCGTGTGCGTCGCGCACTGGCGCCACGACGTTCCGGAGTACCCGAGCACTGCGGCCGAGGTGCACACCGCGTTCCGCGCGTCACCGCACCTGCTCCTCCGGGCGGAGTACCGCGACGACGACGTTCTCGTCGACGTCTTCACGCGGGGTACCGGCGCACACTGATCAGGCGGTGACGGGAGTCGCCATCTCGTCGAGGAACGCGGCGAAACCTCCTGTGGTGCGCGTACTGGTGCGGGCCGACGTGGTCACGCACGGAGCGGCGGTGCGGCGTATGCGGTACCCCCGGCGTACGAGTCGCTCGACCAGATCGACGTCCTCGTGGACGGCGAGCGCGCGGAAGCCGCCGACCGCACGGTAGGCGTCGGCGCGCACCGCGAGGTTGGCTCCGTGGACCTGCAGGAGACCGCGTCGTTCACGGTCCGCGTAGTCGCGCCGGAATCGCCGGAGCACGACGGGATCGCGCAGGCCCTCGTCGACGCGCACCGGTCCGGGGACGACGTGTGACTGCGCAGCGCACGCCACGATCGATCGGAAGTGGCCGGGGTCGACCAGCGAATCGGCGTCGGTGTTGACGTACCAGGTGGACGATCCGGCGCTCGACGTCTCGGATCGGAACCCCAGGGCCCGTGCAGCTCCCACGTTCGCGACGTCCGTCGTGACGCACCGGACGCCCCCACCCACCACCTCCGCGGTGCGGTCACTGCAGGCGTCCAGCACCACCACCAGTCGGACGGGGACCGGCGACAGCGTGCGAGCGGTGCGCAGGGCATCGAGGCACGCCGACAGCGATGCGTCCTCGTTGTGGGCGGGCACCACTGCGACGATGCGCTCGACCCGGGCCGGCGTGAAATGCACAGCTGTGAAATGCCCGATTCCCGTCGTCGCCAATCATGCGCGGCGCGCGGTGCTGTGCGCGCTACGCCGCGCGGCGCCGCATGACGGGGCGTACCGCCTCCAGAACCGCGATACCCACTGCCGCGGAGACGAAGGCGAGCACGGTGTACGACACGTTGCCCGCATCGAGCTCGAAGAAGCGGGCGAGTGGCGGCACGGTGAAGATGACCGCGTAGGCCGCCACGGACACGGTCAGCAGCGTCACCTTCCACCACTGCATGGGCCGGGCCACCGTCCCGAGGACCCACATCGCGACGACGATGAGAGTGATGAGCGCCGAGGTGCTGGACTGGATCCGGTCCACCCGCGAGGCATCGGGTCCGTCGTAGGTGGCGAGATAGGTCGCGAACGTGGCGATTCCCACCACCAGTCCTGCAGGCACCGCCTTGCGCAGTACCCGAGGGACGAAGCCGGAGCGGGCCCGTTCGTTGTTCGGCGCCAGCGACAGCAGGAACGCGGGAATGCCGATGGTGAACCACGCCGCGATGGTGACGTGGCGGGGAAGAAACGGGTAGGGCAGCGGGTCGACGTTCACGACCAGGGACAGCAGGCCGGACAGCCCGACGAGGACCGCGAGCACCACCGAGTAGACCGTCTTGGTGAGGAACAGCGTGGAGACCCGTTCGATATTGCCGATGACTCGTCGACCCTCGGCCACCACGTGGGGCAGCGTCGAGAAGGCGTTGTCCAGCAACACGATCTGCGCCACGGACCGCGCCGCGGGACTTCCCGCGCCCATGGCGACACCGATGTCGGCCTTCTTCAGTGCGAGAACGTCGTTGACGCCGTCACCCGTCATGGCCACCGTGTGACCACGGCTCTGCAAGGCGGTGACCATGTCCCGCTTCTGTTCCGGGCGTACCCGTCCGAACACGGCATGACGCTCCATGGTGTCCGCGAGATCGTCCGTGTTCGACGGGAGACTGCGAGCGTCGACCGCATCGCCCGACGGCAGAGCATCGAGCGACCCGGCCACCGCGCCCACGGACACCGCGTTGTCGCCGGAGATGATCTTGACCTGGACGGACTGATCCGCGAAGTAGTTCAGTGTGTCGCCGGCGTCCGCCCGGATCTTCTGCTCGAGCACGACGAGGGCTCGGGGCGTCACGACACCCGGCGCGTCGGCGTGATCCATCGGGAGGTCGCTGGTGGCGAAGAGCAGCACCCTCTTTCCGGCCGCGCCCAGCTCGGTGGCGCGTGCGGAGGCCTCCGATGCCGGATCCAGCAGCACGTCCGGAGCACCGACCAGGAAGTTGCCCGCGTCGGGGAAGGAGACTCCGCTCCACTTCTTCTCCGACGAGAACGGAGCCCGCGCGGACGCCGTCCGGGCAGGCGCGGTCGGAAGCGCGTCGGCGACGGCGATCATGCTGGCGTTCGGTCGATCGTCGTCGGCGACGACGGCGGACAGGTCGCGCCGGACGTCCTCGTCGGACTCGGCCGACAGCACGAGGAGGTCCGACATGACCATCGCGTTCTCGGTCAGCGTTCCGGTCTTGTCGGCGCACACCACGTCGATACGGGCCAGCCCCTCGACCGCCGGAAGCTCCTGCACGAGGCACTGTCGACGTCCGAGGCGGACCACGCCGACGGCGAAGGCCAGTGAGGTGAGCAGGACCAGTCCTTCCGGCACCATCGGGACCAGCGCCGCCACCATGCCGTTGAGCGCGGGGCCGAGCGGCTGGCCCGTGACGACGAGCTGGTTGACGACGATGACGATGCCGGCCGGGACCATCACCCGGGTGATGTGGCGGAGGATGCGGTCGATACCGGACCGGAGTTCGGAGTCGATGAGCGTGAACTTGCCTGCCTCCTCGGCCAACTGGGCCGCGTACGCTTCCCTCCCCACCTTGGTGACGCGGTAGGCTCCGCGGCCGGCGACGACGAACGACCCGGAGAACACGGAGTCGCTCGGGGTCTTGGTCATCGAGTCGGACTCACCCGTCAGCAGTGATTCGTCGACGTCGAGCGAGTCCGCCTCGATCACGTCGCCGTCGACGATGATCTGATCGCCCGGACCGAGTTCCACGACGTCGCCGAGCACCACCTCGTGGGGAGCGAGGTCCCGTGC
Source organism: Rhodococcus sp. Leaf225 (assembly GCF_001426145.1). Lineage (NCBI taxonomy): Bacteria > Bacillati > Actinomycetota > Actinomycetes > Mycobacteriales > Nocardiaceae > Rhodococcus > Rhodococcus sp. Leaf225. Next base: position 94,249 of record NZ_LMRN01000007.1, read on the forward strand.
ACGGCCGTCTCGTCGCACGAGGGGCCGACTCTGGCCCACGATGGCGAGCGCGTCGAGGGTGCGCTTCGCGCGCAGTTCCTGGATGATGCCGATCCCGCTGTTGGCGACGATGAGCAGACCGAACATCGCGTCGATGATCGATCCGGTCGACAGCACGATGACGAGAAGTACCGCCAGAATCGCGTTGATGCGCGTGAAGATGTTGCCGCGCAGGATGTCTGCGACCGACCTCGAGGAGCGGGCCGGCACGTCGTTGGACCGACCCTGCGATGCGAGGGTCTCCGCTTCCGCTGTGGTGAGTCCGACTGCGGTGGGGACGTCGCTCGACAGCATGAAGGGGAGCCTAGTGGGTGTCGGCGACGACGGTCGTCAGCCTCGTTGGTCGTCCAGCACCCGTCGAGCCTGCTCGGTGACCGTGGTCCCAGCGCTGTAGGCCTGTGCTCGCAGCAGTGCCGACGCTGCCTGGACGCCGAGGTGGTGCCGAGCGACCACCACGCCGATCGCCAGGTGCACGGTCGACAGGTCGAAGCCGTGGTCGGGCCCGCCGTCGACGGCCGTGAGGACAGTGTCTCCGTCCAGGTCGTCGCACAGGGGAACTCGCGGCGCAAGCAACTCCGGGCGGCGTTCCACGAGCGCTGCGATGGCGGCGTCGGAGTGCGTGCTGCTGCGGCGTCGACCACGCCAGTACATCTGGAGCGTTCCCAGGGGGGTGGCGGGTGCACCGATGGGGAACGTCGCGACCTCGACGACTCCGAGGGTCGCCAATTCGTCGACGAGAGTGGTCCAGCGGACGCCGTGGTCAGGGTCCTCGACATCGAGTCGGCTGTGTCCCGCTCCCGCCATCGACTCGGTGTGCGGTCCGCAGCCGAGCAGGTACTGGAGGTCGGCCAGCCGCTCCGCCAGGTCGTCCGTCGCGTACGTGACGAGCCGGACGTCGGCATCGGCCGCCGATTCCGCCACCACGGCGGCTCCGTCCGCCCGGCACCACTGCACGCACGCGGCCAGCCATGTCTCCGCAGTGCGTCCGGACCGCAGGGCGCCCGTGACGCGTTCGTCGGGTGGATGGGGCTCGCGGGCCGAGTTCGATGCCATGGGGCGTCCTTCGCTGCGTTCGTGTAACCGGTTCGTGGACCGCAGCTGAGGGTGTGTCTCGCCGTTCATCGTGTACCCGTCCGTCGGCTCCGCACACCACATCCGGCCGGTGTCCTCGAACACGGGCGCCCACTCACCGGGTGTCGGCGGTCACCTGAGTGGTCGACACGCTCGGAAGACCCACGACGACATGCGGTGCTGTGCGCAGAATGCTCGGTCGCGGAGCCGGATCTTGCGCAGTCGGCAAGACCGTGGTCACCTGGGGATCTCCGCGAAGCATCGAGCCGGAGATGACGTCCTGAGGGGGAAGCGCCATGACCAGCAACGAGCATGTCGATGATCGAGCGCCACAGACGGTGGAGACCCTGGAGGAGATCGCACAGCGTGTGTTGTGGCTGTCGACCTCGATGATCCACCACGCCAATCGGATTCGGCCCAACCCCAGCGGACTCAAAGTCGGAGGCCATCAAGCCTCGTGCGCGTCGATGGTGTCGATCATGACCTCCCTGTGGTTCGAACAGTTGCAGCCCGGGGACCGGGTGTCGGTCAAGCCGCACGCGTCTCCGGTGCTGCACGCGATCAACTACCTCCTCGGTGAGTTGGACGAGAAGTACCTGACGACGCTGCGGTCCTACGGCGGTCTGCAGTCCTACCCCTCGCGTGCCAAGGACCCCGACACCGTCGACTACTCCACCGGGTCCGTGGGAATCGGAGCGACCGCACCGATCTGGGGTGCGATGTCGCGCCGCTACGTCGACGCCGCCTTCGGTGACGCGCACGACGACGCCCGGACAGCGACCGGATTCCGGGGGCGGCAGTACTCGCTCGTCGGCGACGCCGAACTGGACGAGGGCGCGGTGTGGGAAGCGGTGATCGACCCGGGAATCGCCGACCTCGGCGAGATCGTGTGGATCGTCGACCTGAACCGCCAATCGCTGGATCGAGTGGTGCCGAACTTCGCTGCGCGGCGGCTGGAGAAGATGTTCGACGCCGCCGGCTGGCAGGTCGTCACGGTCTCGTTCGGCACCCTTCTCGACGCATTGTTCGCCCGTCCCGGCGGCGAGGCCCTGCGCGAACGCATCGTCGACATGCCCAACCCGGAGTACCAACGCCTCCTGCGCTGCACGGCGGACGAACTGCGCACCCGACTGCCCGGCGCCGGGCCCGGTGCCGAACGGATTCGTGCCCTCGTCGCCGATCTGGACGATGCCGCTCTGACGGAGGCCGTCCGCAACCTGGGCGGACACGACCTCGCCGCACTGCGCGCCGCGTTCGCCCGTATCGACGACACCCGTCCCACCGTGATCATCGCGTACACCGTCAAGGGCTTCGGGTTGCCGACGCAGGGTCATCCGCAGAATCACTCGTCGTTGCTGACGGTCGAGGAGTACGCCGCACTCGCCGGCTCGCTGGGCACCGACCCCGACGCGCCCTGGGCACGATTCTCGGACGACAGTCCGGCCGGGCGGGTGTGCGCGGACACCGCGGACCGGCTGCGCCGGGAACCGATACACACGGCCGAGCCTCCCTCGGTGCCCACCGACATCGGGCGCACGCCCAAGGGAACGGCGACGACACAGGCCGCGCTCGGTCGCGTCCTGCTCGACCTCACCAGAGCGGCTCCGGACGCCGCGCGGCGGGTCGTCACCGTCAGTCCCGACGTCAGCTCCACCACCAACCTCGGCGGCTGGGTGAACAAGGTCGGCGTCTGGTCGTCCTCGGAACGCCACGATTGGTTCGGTGACGACGCCGAGACGATCATGCACTGGCGCGAGAGCCCCACGGGGCAACACATGGAACTGGGCATCGCCGAGACCAACCTCGTCGGACTGATGGGCGAGCTCGGTGCGACGTGGAGCCGGTGGGGAGAGCCGCTGTTCCCGATCGGAGTCATGTACGACCCGTTCGTCGAGCGCGCGCTCGAGCCGTGGTCGTACGGCATCTACGCAGGCGGACAGTCCATCCTCGTCGGCACCCCCTCGGGAGTGACCCTGGCGGCGGAAGGTGGTGCGCACCAGTCGATCAAGACCCCGTCGATCGGTCTGGAGCAGCCCGGGTGCGTGAGCTGGGAACCGGCGTTCGCGATCGACGTCGAGTGGACGCTGCTGGCGGCGATCGGACGGTTGGGGCGCCCGGGCGGCACGTCGGCGTATCTGCGCCTGTCGACCAGGCCGGTCGATCAGTCGCTGGCGAACGTTCCGGCGGATCCGGCGGCGCGGGAGCGCCGACGGCGGCAGGTGGTCGCCGGGGGATACCCGCTGGTGCGGCGGGACGGTGCGGTGGTGACCATCGCGGCGATGGGCGCGATGGTCACCGAGGCCCTCGCCGCGGCGGAGCGGCTCGAACAGATCGGGCTCGCTGCCGACGTCCTGTGCGTCACGAGTCCGGGGGAGCTGTATCGGGCGGTGCAGGCACGGCAGGGGCATCTCGAGGCGGAGTCGTGGATTCTCGATCATCTGCTGCCGGCAGAGCGGGCGACGCCGATGGTGACGGTCCTCGACGGTCATCCCCACACGCTCGCGTTCCTGGCGACGGTGAACCGGGTGCCGTCCACGTCTCTCGGGGTGAGTGAGTTCGGTCAGGTCGGCGCACTCGACGAGGTGTACCGCCACCATCAGATCGACACCGACTCGATCGTCCGGGCCGCACTCGACGTCACCGGTCACTGACTGCTCGGCAGGTTCATCGAGCGGCCGCGGCACCGAGTTCGATGAGCAGGACGCCGACGACGATGCATGCGATCCCGCCGAGCATGCGGCGGGTCAGGGGTTCTCGAAAGAGGTACCGGGAGGCCACGGCGGTGAGGGCGACTCCGCACGCGGCCCAGATGCCGTAGGCCACTCCCAGGGCCAGACCCGAACGGAGCGCACCGAGCAGGGCGACGAACGCGAGGAGATAGCCGAGAGCGACGACCCCGTAGAACGCGGGGCGTCCGGTGGCCGCCACGCGGAGCGACAGCGTGGCCGACACCTCGAGGAGGATGGCGCCGAGGAGGAAGAGGTACTGCATCACGGTTCCCGCTCTGCGGGGTGGGACCCGGTCTCGACGAGGAGTACACCGACGATGACCAGTCCGATTCCGAGACCCATCACGATGGTCAGCGGTTCACCGAAGAGCGCTGACGCGAGAAGGGCGGTGAGAGCGACACCGCTTGCTCCCCAGATACCGTAGGCGACACCGAGGGCCATACCGCGGCGCAGTACGGACGCGAGTCCGACGAAGGCCAGCAGATAACCGATGATCACCACGACGTAGAGGACGGGACGGGTCTCGGAACCTTTGAGCGACAGGGTGGCGGACACTTCGGCCACCACGGCCGCCGCCAGAACGAACCACACCATGCGGTAGTTCTACCGCGGGCGGGACTAGCGAGCGATCTGTCCGCGGCCCATGCGCAGGAGGAGCATGCCGAGGGTGCGGCCCTCGCGGCCGAGATCACCGAAGTGCTGGAGCACCGACATCTCGCGTGCGGACGATGCGGCCGAGCGGGGCTCCATCATGCCGACAGTGCGAGTGAGCTCGGTGCGTCGTGCCACTGCGGCCAGGATCTGGGCGTCGAGACGCTCGATCTCGTCGTGCATGGAGTCGATGTCGTGGGCGGTGTCGGCACCGTGGTTGCGCGTGACGTCTGCGGTGGCGAAGTCGGTTGCAATGCTCATGTCTACTGAATCGCGCCCATCCCGAATTTCATTACCGATCTGCCGAGATATTTTTCGGCGACCAGTCGAGAACGGGTCTCACCTGGGGTGATGCAGATTGTGAGCTGGATCGCAGTGCGCTCGTGGGCGTCAGGTTAGGTTAGGCTAACGCAATGTTTCTCACCGTGTGTGCGCCCGTGAGGCGACTGATCCCTGTACTCGTCGCGACGGTGGCCCTCACCGTGTCGTGCTCGTCGGCCGCCACCGAGGACGGCCGCGACGCGGCGCAGACGGCGGCCGGCGGCGTCTATCCAGCGACGGTCGACACCGCGTTCGGCGCCGTCGACCTCGAGTCGGCGCCGACGCGCGTCGTGGCGCTGGGGTGGGGGGACGCGGAGACGGCATTGGCCCTCGGGGTCCAGCCGGTCGGTGCCAGCGACTGGCTCGACTTCGGCGGAGAGGGCGTCGGTCCGTGGGCGGAGGGTCTCTACGACACACCACCCGAGATCATCGGAACCCTGGAACCGTCCTACGAAGACGTGGCGGCACTCGAGCCGGATCTGATCCTCGACACCAAGAGCTCGGGCGACGTCGGCCGGCACGACCGGCTGGCGGCCATCGCGCCGACCGTCGGCATCCCGGAGGGTGCGGAGAACTACACGACGTCCTACGAGGATCAGGTCACCATGGTGGCCGCGGCGCTCGGTGTGCCCGAGAAGGGCGCCGAGCTGATCGCCGGGCTGGACGACGGCTTCCGCACGGCCGCTGCGGACCATCCGGAGTTCGCAGAGAAGACCGTGACGGTGGGCGCCCTCAGCGGAACCGGCTACGGCGCCTACATAGAGGACAGCGAGCGGGTGCAGTTCCTGATGCGGCTCGGGTTCCGGCAGAACCCGACCATCGCATCGATGACCCCGGTGCGGTTCTCCGTACCGATCGCGGACGAGCAGCTGGGTCTGCTCGACGCGGATCTCGTCGTCATGTTTCCGATCGGCAAGACTGCGCAGGACATCGAGCAGAACCCGCTGTTCCGCAGCATCCCGGCCGTGGCGCAGGGGCATGCGATCGTGTTCGACGACCCGGCGGTGGCGAAGTCCTACTCCACCAACTCGGCGCTCTCGCTGCAGTACGCACTCGACACCGTGGTGCCCATGCTGGCGGAGGCGCTCCGGTCGTGATGCTCGGAGGCGATCGCTCACGCGTGCCTTCACCAGCGGCGCGACCTCGGTGCCGAGCAACTCGATGCCCCGCAGCATGGTCCGTCCAAGAGATGCGCCACCCGCTCGCGAGCGGTGACGCGGTGGCCGGTGTCGTACTCGACGACGGCCGACACGAAGTTGCCGATCCCGATCTGCATTGGTGCCGTTCTGCCGATGTAGTGAAGGTTCAACACTCTGTGGTGTCGTCGAGTTGAACCTTCAAGTGAGGGTAGCGAAGGTTCACGACACCTAGGCTGGGTGCGTGAACGACGACGTCGAGTGGCTGCGACCCGACGAGGTACGCGCGTGGCTCGCGGTCGCAGGCCTCCTCGAGGCGCTCCCCGCTGTACTGAACTCGCAGTTGAAGAACGACGCGGGGGTCAACCACTTCGAATACATGCTTCTGGCCGGTCTGTCCGAGTCGCCTGGTCGGAGTTCGCCGACGAGTGAGATCGCTGCCTTCGCCGCAGGATCACTCTCTCGGGTCTCCCACGCACTCACGCGTATGGAGTCGCGGGGGTGGGTCGAACGGGGGCCACGCGGAGGCCCCGGTGGGCAGACCGCGGTGACGTTGACCGACGAGGGCATGGAGATCGTTCGTCGCGCGGCTCCCGGTCACGTCGCGCAGGTGCGAGAACTGGTCGTCGACCGCCTCGGTCGTGAGGACGCACTCGAGCTCGGGCGACTCGCGGGCCGGGTGCTCGAGGGTGCGAACCCGGCGGTCCACAGGATGCTGATGGACCGGTATCCCGAGCAGGACGTGCGCCCGGACGACCGGGACTGACGGAGAGGACCCCATGTCGCTACCGCTGACCGGCGTTCGAGTGCTGGAGCTCGGCAACTACATCGCCGCGCCGACCGCGGGACGCATGCTCGCGGACTTCGGCGCGGAGGTGATCAAGGTCGAGCGACCCGGCACCGGCGACGAGATCCGGAACTGGCGTCTCTATTCCGGTACCACGTCGATGTTGTACCGGACGATCAACCGCAACAAGAAGTCGATCGTGCTCGATCTGCGCACCGAGCAGGGGCGGCAGGACGTGCTGGATCTCGCCGCGCAGTGCGACATCGTGCTCGAGAACTTTCGGCCCGGCACTCTCGAGAAATGGGGACTCTCGCCGGAGCGGTTGAGCGAGAGGAACCCCGATCTCATCATCACCCGCATCTCCGCTTTCGGGCAGACCGGTCCGATGGCCGAGCGTCCCGGATTTGCCGCCGTCGCCGAGGCCTACGGGGGATTTCGCAACCTCGTCGGCGACCCCGACCGACCACCGGTTCGCGTCGGAGTGTCGATCGGTGACTCCATCGCCGGCCTCTACGCCGCCTTCGGGTGTGTCATGGCTCTGTTCCGACGCCAGACCGCGTCGAGCGAGCTCTCGCTCGAGCAACGCTCGATCGACGTCGCGCTCAACGAGTCGATTCTGTCGATGATGGAATCGCTGGTACCGGACTACCTCGCCTACGGAGTGGAACGCGAGCGCACCGGTGGGCGGATGGAAGGCATCGCGCCCTCGAATGCGTACCCGTGCAACGACGGTCACTCGATCATCATCGCCGGCAACGGCGACGCCATCTTCCAGCGCTACATGGAGACGATCGGCCGGCCGGATCTCGGCGCGGATCCCGAGCTGTCCGCCAACGCCGGCCGCTGGCGACGTCGGGACGAACTGGACGCGGCCATCTCCGCCTGGACCATGCTGCACTCCCGCGACGAGGCGTTGGCGGTGCTCGATCGGGCTGGTGTGCCGTCGGGGCCCATCTACACGGCCGCCGACATCGTGCGGGATCCACAGTATCGAGCGCGCAACATGATTCAGACGTTCCCCGTGGACGTCGGTGGTGAGACTCCGGTGGACGTGGGTTTCGTCGGTGTGGTGCCCGTCATCGGCGACGCGTCCGTTCCCATCCGATCGCTCGGACCGGACCTCGGCGAGCACACCGCCGAAGTACTGCAGGAACTGTTGGGACGCACCGAGAGCGAGCACGACGCATGACACGGATTCTGGTCACCCTGCCGATTCCCGAACCGGGTATGGAGATTCTGCGCCGCGCCGCCGACGTCGACGTTATCGCGCTCGATCACGTCGCGCTGGCGGAGCGATGCGCCTCCGGCGACTACGACGTGGTGGTGGCCCAGCTCCGGGACCGGTTCGACAGCGCACTGCTCGCCGGTGCGCGCCTGCGTGGGATCTCCAACTACGCGGTGGGTGTCGACAACATCGACGTCGGCGCCGCCACCGCCCGAGGCATCGTCGTCGGGAACACTCCGGGCGTCCTGACGGACTCCACGGCGGACATCGCTCTCCTGCTGATGCTGGCCACAGCGCGTCGGGCGCTCGAGGCGGACCGGACGGTGCGCGCCGGTGAGTTCACCGGATGGGCACCGGACCTGATGCTCGGCACGGACGTGTCCGGACGGGTGCTGGGACTGGCCGGATTCGGGCGCATCGCTCGCGCGACGGCGCGGCGCGCTCTCGGATTCGGTATGACGGTGCGGTTCTGCCCACGGCCCCCGTCCGACAGGCCCGTCGACGATGCGGAGCTCGACGAGTTCGGCGGTCGCGTCGAGCACGTCTCGTGGGACGAGTTGGTGGCGACGAGCGACTTCCTGTCCCTGCACGTTCCGCTGACCGAGGCGACGTACCACCTCGTCGATGCTCGGGTTCTCGGCGCGATGAAGACCTCCGCGATTCTGGTGAACACCGCGCGCGGGCCGGTGGTCGACGAGTCCGCTCTGGTGGAGGCGTTGCGGGACGGCGTGATCGCCGGTGCGGGGCTCGACGTCTACGAGGACGAACCGGCCACGGCACCCGGCCTGTCGGAGCTGGCCAACACCGTGCTGCTGCCGCACGTCGGGAGCGCGACGGTGTCGGTGCGGAGCGAGATGGCGCGTCTGTGCGCGGAGAACGCCGTCGCGATGGCCGCCGGCACGATGCCGCCCCACGCCGTCAATCCGGAGGCATGGGCGGACCTGTGAGAACTAGGTCGCGAGTGCGGCGTTGACCGCGTTCTCCGTTCGGGTCGGATCGTCCACCGTCAGGACGAGTCGATCGAACCGTCCGGTGCCGTCGAGCTCGATCACGATGTTGCGCACCGGGTCCCCGACGTTCCAGAACACTTTCTCGCCGTCACGATGGAAGGTGCCGGCGTACTTTCCCGGTATCGAGAGGCCCGGAGCCCTGATGCCCCTGGGCTCACGCCGTACACCGGTGTCGACGGTGGCGCCCTTCACCTCGGACAGCGGAATGTCGAGTCGGCGCGTGAAGCTCCAGAGCTTGTCGAGGCCGCGTGGTTCGACGACCAGTCGGCCGTCGACGATGGTCACGGTGTTCATGCTGTGCCCTTTCTCTCGATGCAGGCGCGCGTGAGTATCGCGTCGCCCAGTGCCCGTGCGTCGATGTTCTCGGCAACCAACTTCTCGCGGATCTCCTGCCTCACCGAGGGATCGGAGGGGGCCAGATCCATGAGAGCGACGAGAAGCAGAGGCATCGTGGAGTGCGTCGAGCGCAGTGCGGTGAGGAACAGTCCGCGCTTGCTTCCGAACGCGTTGTAGAGGCTCGCCCGTCGGATGCCGACGGCGTCGAGGATCTGATCGATGGACGCGCCGGTGTAACCGTGACGGACGAACGTGTCGACGGCGGCCGCGAGCACAGTGTCCGTGTCGAACTCGCGCGGTCTCGGCATGCACCCATTCTAGACTGATCAGTCAATAATGGCGAGCGCCCGCACGGCATCGACGAACGCGTCCACGTCGCGCGCAGTGTGCGCGAACGACGTCACGAGACGCACGACCCCCGGCTCCCACCGGTCGTCGTAGAACGTGAATCCGCGGTCGTGCAGTGCCTGTGTCAGAGCAGCGGGGAAGCGGAAGTAGGACATGTTCGCCGACGCGTCGCCCACGACCTCGATGCCCCCGATCTGTCGGAGCCCGTCTCGGAGCCGCGCGGCCATCGCGTTGGCGTTCCGCGCATGACGCATCCAGAGGTCGTTCTCCAGGTACGCGACCAGTTGCGCGCTCTGGAACCGCATCTTGGACGTCAGCTGGCCACCGCGCTTGTGTCGGAACGCCAGTTCGGTGGACAACGAGGGATCGAACGACACGATGGCCTCGGCGGTCATCGTGCCGTTCTTCGTCGCGCCGAAGGACAGGATGTCCACGCCTGCTCGCCAGGTCATCTCGGCCGGCGTGCACTCGAGGGCCACGAGCGCGTTGGCGAACCGGGCGCCGTCCATGTGCACGCGGAGTCCGGCATCGTGCGCGATGGTCGACACCTCACGCACCTCGTCGAGGGTGTGGACGCTGCCCGTCTCGGTGACCTGCGTGAGGCTCACCACCGACGGCTGGACACTGTGGACGTCGCCGCGTCGTCGCACGACCGCGGCGCGCAGTGCGGTGGGATCCATCGTCGAACGGGGGCCGTCCACGAGGACGATCTTGGCGCCGTCGGTGAAGAACTCCGGAGCGCCGGCCTCGTCGTTGGTGATGTGGCCGTCGGGATGAGTGAGGATGCTGCCCCACGGCGGTGTACACGCGGCCAGCGCCAGTCCGTTGGCCGCCGAACCGGTTCCGACGACGAACACGTCGACGGGACGCTCGAAGACGTCGGCCATCAGCGTCGTGAGACGAGCGGACGTCGGATCGTTGCCGTACGGGGCTGCGAGCCCGGTCGATGCCTCCGCCATGGCCGCGAGGATCTCCGGGGCGGTGCCCGCGGCGTTGTCGCTGAGATATCCGGTGAGTGGGGCAGTGGTGCTCGTGGCCATACCCCCATGGTGGCAGAACCTCGACCGGCTACCGCAGCTCCGCCGCCAGCCGAGGGAGCAGCGCGAGGGGATTGGCGCGTTCCACCCGTGCCCGGCCGTCGCCGTCGAACACGTCGGACAGGCCGGGGGCCGGGTCGTCCGTGTCCGAGGCGGAGTAGGTGAGTCCGCTGAAGGGCCAGTCGGTTCCGAAGACGATGTGGTCGACGTCGGTCACTTCGAGCACCGATCGCAGCGACGACGCCGAGGCGGACAGTGCGGTGTCGTAATGGAAGCGTCGCAGTGCACCCTCGAGGCCGAGCAGCGACACGGACGGGATCTGATCCGGTGCGACGGCGCGGGGCGCATTCAGCCGCGTGGCGAGGTACGGCAGGCAACCGCCCGCGTGAGCGAGGACGAAGCGGATGTTCGGATACCGGTCGAGGGTGCCGGCCGCGATCATCTCGACCGCGGTCCGTGTGGTCTCGAACGGGAACTCGAGGAGGAAGCTCGGAAGCGGCAGTGGGGGAGCCGAACCCGCGGGGAGCTCGCCGGGGTGCACGAAGACGAGGGCGGACCGCGCGTCGAGCAACGCCATGATCGGCTCGAAGCGTGGGTCGCCGAGGTAGATGCCGTCGTACGACGACAGCAGTGCCACCCCGTCCATTCCCAGCACGTCCAGGCCGTACGCGATCTCGGCGAGGGACGCCGGCACGTCCGGAAGTGGCACGGTGACCAGGGAGCCGAAACGAGTGGGATGCAGTCGAACCTGGTCGGCCGCGTAGTCGTTGCAGGAGCGCGCGAGGCGCACCGCCTCGAGGCCGCGCACGAACCGCACTCCGGGGTCGGAGATCGAGAGCACCTGGGCCGCGATGCCGAATTCGTCCATGAACGCGAGAGCGGACTCCGGCGACCACGCGGGCAGCGGTAGGCCGCCCGGAGCGAGAAGCCCGGCGCGCAGCACGGCCTCCCGATACATCGGCGGGATCATGTGCGCGTGCAGGTCCACTCGATAGGCACCCACGGGCGCGGCCGAGGCCGTCGGCCCTGTGGCCGCGAGCAGGCCCGCGCCGAGCATGCCTCCGCCGATCAGTGTCTGCAGAGCTTGTCGTCGTGTCGCCATCGTGGTTCCCCCGTGTCTCGACGCCGTCCCCTCGGCTCCGCGGCAACATAACAGGGTCGGATGCCAGTGCTGATGATTCGATCGGAACTTCGGGACGGGTCACGAGTCGACGTGGTCCCGTGTGTCGTCCAGTCGGCCGGCCGCCGCGCGTCGACGCAAGACCTCGCGGTGTCCGAACGTCGCCCCGAGAATCTGCTCCTGGTCGGCCACGGTGCTGCCGACTGCACCCGCCACGGTGCCCAGCGATGCCGAGAGCCACGCCAGGCGCACGTAGTCGGAGACGTTCGCCGACCGCCCGATCTGTTCGGACAGGAACGACGGAGAGATCACCACTGCGGCTGCTGCGCCGACCACCAGGAACAGGACCGCGTACATGGTGACGACTCCGGCGGCGACCGTGCCGAGGGTGGCGAGGTTGTACATCGTGCGGTCGATCGCTCGCGCTCGCCGAGTGTGCCTCTCCCACAATCCGTTCGGAAAGATGAGCCAGGCCGTCACGGCCAACAGGGCGGTGGCGGACACCGCCGTCAGGCGCATGATCGACATCGACGCCGCCATCTGCCAGATGCTCGAGTAGAAGAGGCCGAACGCGGACGTCGCGGTCGCCGCGGCCAGTGCGCCCGACAGTGTCGGTATCAGCCGCCACGGTCGGTTGGTGCGGATCATGCCCGCGACCACTCGCGCTCGTCCCGCCAGGGCGGGCGCCACCAGGGCGTCGTGGCCGGAGACGGTGGACCAGTGCGCGAGACCCGTGGCGGGATCGGGCCTGTCGACACCGGTGGCGTCGCGTAGCGCTTCCAGCGCGGCCAGCGTGACGGCGCGCGCCCGCGGCGCGACTCGGTGGGTCCCGAACGACGGAACGTAGACGACCACCATCGACGGCCCGACGATCTCGGCGAGTACGGGGCGGGACCGCACGCGCCGCGGTATTTCGGACACGCACACGGTGAGGATGTCCTCGCTGCCCCCGGTATGGCCGAGCAGGGACGCCCAGGTGTCCAGGTCGGGGCTGCCGCTCTGTACCGGTGGCAACGGGATCGCGACCTGGTCGACGGTGAGCACGTCGCCGTCGCGCGTGGCCGATCCGTCGAGATCGGCCGCGACGGAGTCGGCGACGGCGGCGGCGAAGCCGGGATCGGACGCGACTCTGACGACGGGCATCCTGGTCGGCTACCCGTCGTGCTCGATCGGAAACGGGCACGGGGGCCGCCGCGTTCCCGCCGAGTCGTCGCCCGCCCGATCGCTCAGTCGTCGAGCTTGAAGCCGACCTTCAGCGTCACCTGGAAGTGCGCGACAGCGCCGTTCTCGATGTGTCCGCGGGTCTCGGTGACCTCGAACCAGTCGAGCTCCCGCAGTGTGCTGCTCGCACGGGAGATGGCCTTGCGGATGGCGTCGTCTACACCCTCCGTCGAGGTTCCGACGATCTCGGTGACGCGGTAGACGTTGTCGCTCATGGTGTGCCCTTCACTCGGTGACAGTTCCCCGTCATCGTGCGTCCTCGGGTGTCGTCCGGTCCAGGGTTCCGATCATCGCGGTTCGACGCGGTCGAGCACCTGTGTCCGTTTCGGAAGTGGGTGGCTCGGGTAGAAGACGTGCGGCGGCAGCGGCGGCGCGTGCGTCGGCGTGGACGCCCGGTGAGGTTGAGACCACAGCCTGCCGATGGAACGGCCTTCCCGCACGGACCACGCGGGCGGGGAGGCCGTTTCCGTCTTCTATTCGGAGTCGGGCGGAGGTCGGATCTACTCAGTCCGAGACGGTGAGACCGTGCGCGTGCACGTAGGCGAGTGCCTGGACCGTGTCGATGCGAGCTCCGTCGAGCACGGCCGACGTCCAGAACGTGGCATCGGCGATGCTGCCCCGCAGATCCGCATCGTTCAACCGGAGCCCGGAGGTGCGGGCACCGCCGAAGTCGACACCGCGCAGCGTGGCCTTGCGGAGATCGGTCCCGACGAGGTTGGCGTCACGCAGGCGCGCCCCGGTGAGGTCGAGTCCGCGGAGGTCGAGACCGCCGAGCGAGGTGAGCATGAGATCGACCTCGTCGAAGACCGCGGGCGTGATGCGCGAGTCCGCGATGGCGGAACCGAGAAACGATGTGCTGCGGAAGGTGCTGTGCCACAACCGGCTCCGCCGGAACTCGCAGTTGCGGAAGGCCGACCCGATGTGCGTCGAGTCCGTCAGATCCACGCCGGAGAAGTCGCAGTCGGTGAAGACGACACCGTGGGTGGTCAGACCGCCGAGGTCCGCGTCGATGAAGCTGCAGGACGTGTACGAACGCCTGTCCCACCGCTGGCCGTGTGCGTCGATCTCGTTGTAGTTCTCGTCCTCGAACGACCGGTCGGCGAATTCGTCCTCCACACGGGGGACTCTAGCGGGAGGGCCGGAGGCCGGTCGGGGTGTGGCGGGAAGGCCGGGGTCGGTCGGAATGCAGGCGGTCAGGCGGTCGGGCGGGCGGTGGGGCCCATCCGCGGCACGCTGGCGGGGAGCACGGCGTCGACGAGAGCCGCCGCTCGCGGGTCCACGTCGGCATCGGTCCGGGCGATGAACGTCGTGGTGCTGGTGCACACGTCCTCGCCGTGCGACGTCAGATGGTTCTGGACCACCAGGATGTCGTTGCCCGCGAACTGGCGGATCGACAGCACCTGGAGAGTGGACACCAGCTGATCTCCCTGCATGACCGGGCGATGCAGAACGAAGCTTTGATCGGTCTGCATGACTGCCGTGATCTCGTACTCCACGAGGATGTGCGCGAAGAGATAGTCGATGGCGATGGATCCGACGACGCTCACGAAGGTCGCGGGCGCGACGAGTCCCTCGTATCCCAACTCGGCCGCAGCGGCCTCCTTGTGGTGCGCCGGATGTTCGTTCTGGATGGCGCGGGAGAGTTCGCGGATCTTCTCGCGGCCGACCTCGTAGTAGTCGGGGATGACGTAGGCGTGTCCGACCAGGCGGGAGCTGCGTTCGAACCGGTGATCGGGCTCGTGCGGAACGAGCGGGCGAGTCTCGTGAGCACCTGTCACGGAGTCGTCGGTCACCGAATTGCTGGTCACGTGGAGCCTTCCCCTGGGACGCGCCCACCCCCATCGGCACACGCGTATGTGAACAAATCCTACTTCGCGTGTGAATATCCACAAATGCGGCAGTCGAACCCCGTCGGTCGGGTGCGCGGGTGCGTGGTCGCCGCCGGCGTGCACGGGTTTCGTGAGGGGCACACCCTGTGCCGCGTGTCGACAGGGGTGTGGCGCGCTGAGTGGGGTGTGGGCGCGAGATCGGTCAGGGAACCTGAGTCGGTCGCATTCCGGTCAGGTGTCGGACCGGCCGCGTCGACTGTCGAGGTAGGCCCTCGCCCTGAGGGACCGCAGCCATTCCGGACCGGGCCGGACACTGTCGGGAGTGCGCCGGATCGGGTCGAACGACAGGTCGCCACCGGACTGGTCGACCGAGCCGAGCATCAGTTCGGCCAGCGGGGCGTACGCCCCGGTGCCCTCGGCCTGCTCGAACTCGAAGACCAGCGGCCTCGCACGTACAGCGTCGACGATGGAGTCCAGGGTGGGCAGCGGCGGCGCGGCGACGGCCCGCGCGCGGACCCACCACTGACCACCCTCGAACTGCAGCGGCATCAGCGTCGAGAAGGAGGCCGTCTCGAACGCGAGCACCGGGAGCGGAACGCACCGCGTCACGACCTCCCGCCCGGCGCTGGCAAGGAGGATGTCCCAGGCACCGTCGGCCCGGTCGGTCGGCGGGAGACGCAACGCGAGACCCGCGACGTCGGGAACCCGTCGGGGCAGCCCGAGCGCGGTGGACAGGCGCACCGTCACCTCGCACGTGCCCACAGGCAGTCCGGCGTCGCCCTCGGCGGTACGGCGCAGTGTGCCCGTCAGAACCTTCCCGTGGGGATGGAACAGCTTGGCGTGGCGCAGCGCCGACCCCAGCCCGAACGGCAGGGCGAGCGCGCGCACGGGCATCGACGTCTCGTTCACGCTCGGGGATTGCCCGGTGTGTGACGTGAGGAAACGTCGCCGCTCAGGCTCCGTCGTGGGCCTTCTGCAGGTCGGCGACCACGATCTTCGACATCGACAGCATGGCCTGCACGACGCGCTGGGACGCCGCCGGATCCGGGGTGCTCATCAGCTGCATCAGCTGGACCGGGACGATCTGCCAGGAGACCCCGAACTTGTCCTTGCACCAGGCGCACCGGCCCTCGGATCCACCGTCGGACGTGAGCGCGTTCCAGTAGCGGTCGACCTCTTCCTGCCCGTCGCAGCTGACAGCCATGGAGATCGCTTCGGTGAACGGGAACTGTGGCCCCCCGTTCAGGGCGTTGAATCGCTGACCGAAGAGCTCGAAGTCGACCATCATCGCGCGGCCCGGGGCGCCGGGTCCACCGTCCCCGTAGCGGCTGACGTTCAGTATCGCTCCCGTGCCGAACGTCGAGAGGTAGAACTCCGCGGCCTCCTCGGCCCGGTCGTCGAACCACAGTGTGGGGGTGATCTTCTGCATCGTGAGGTCCTTCGTCTTCGGATGGCGGAGCGAACTCGACCCGTCAGCCGTGTCGACTCCGGTCGACGGCGAAAGTCATCGCGCGATGCCGGCAGTCAGCAGTGTGGCCAGCTCCCGGTAGGCGGCGGCGTCGTCCAGACCCGTGCGACGGGCGAGGGCACGGCTCTGGATCGAGACCATCACCGACGCGGCGACGTCGGCGACGAACGCGGCGTGGACGTCCCGCACGTCGCCGGCGCGGACCCCGTCGTCGATGATGCCGCGGACTCGCTCGGCCGCGATGGCGGTGTTGCGTTCGTAGACGAGCCTCGACGGCTCGAAGTCGGCGAGGTCGGTCATGAACCGTTCCGACGCCGGCGCGAGTGCTTCACCGACCGCGCCCAGATACGCCGCGAGGCGCTCGCGGGTGCCCGTCGCGGCGTCGGAGGCCGCGTCCACGCGGACCGCTGCCGAGGTGAAGAAGTGCACCGCGGCGGAGCGGACGAGGTCGTCCTTGCTCGCGGCGAGGGTGTACAGCGTGCTCTTCGAGCACCGAAGGCGGGCGGCGATGTCGTCGAGAGTGAGGTGCGCGAAGCCTTCGGCCAGGAACAGGGCCACCACGGAATCGAAGAGCTGCGCGCGCCGCGCCGTCGCGTGAGCTGCTGTCATGGTGAGCGACAGTACTGCAGAACGCCATGCAGTACTGTCGTAGTACTGAGGTGCCCGCTGCAGTACTGGTGCCGCCTCATCCGATCCGCGACCGAGACGAGGACCCATGGCTGTCGAACGACTGCTGCCGAACGACGACGCACGTGACCTTCTCCAGTTGACCCGCGACATCGCGGACAAGGTCCTCGACCCCATCGTCGACGAACACGAGAAGGCCGAGACCTATCCCGACGGCGTCTTCGCCACGCTCGGCGAGGCGGGGCTGCTCAGCCTGCCGTATCCGGAGGAGTGGGGCGGCGGCGGTCAGTCCTACGAGGTCTATCTGCAGGTGCTCGAGGAACTGGCGTCGCGCTGGGCCGCGGTGGCCGTCGCCGTGAGCGTGCACGGGCTCTCGTGCCACCCGCTGATGTCCTTCGGGTCGGAGGACCAGAAGTCGCGGTGGTTGCCGGACATGCTCGGTGGGCGCACGATCGGCGCCTACAGCCTCTCGGAGCCACAGGCCGGCAGCGACGCGGCCGCCCTCTCCTGCAAGGCCGTGGCCGGTCCGGCCGGGTACACCGTCACCGGGTCGAAGGCCTGGATCACGCACGGCGGCAAGGCGGACTTCTACACGCTCTTCGCGCGCACAGGCGAGGGCTCGCGGGGCATCTCCTGCTTCCTCGTGCCCGCCGACCTAGAGGGGCTCTCCTTCGGAGCTCCGGAGGAGAAGATGGGGCTGCACGCGATACCCACGACGGCCGCCCACTACGACGGCGCGGTGCTGTCGGCCGATCGCCGCATCGGCGAGGAGGGGCAGGGGCTCGGCATCGCGTTCAGTGCCCTCGACGCCGGGAGGCTGGGCATCGCCGCCGTCGCCGTCGGCATCGCCCAGGCCGCGCTCGACGATGCCGTGGCCTATGCGCAGGAGCGAACGACGTTCGGCCGCAAGATCATCGATCATCAAGGGCTCGGGTTCGTGCTGGCCGACATGGCAGCGGCGGTGGACTCGGCCCGGGCGACGTACATCGACGCGGCACGCCGCAAGGATGCCGGACTGCCGTTCTCACGTCAGGCCTCCGTGGCCAAGCTCGTGGCGACGGACGCGGCGATGAAGGTGACGACCGACGGCGTGCAGGTGTTCGGAGGCTACGGGTACACCCGAGACTTCCGGGTCGAGCGGTACATGCGCGACGCCAAGATCACGCAGATCTTCGAGGGCACCAACCAGATCCAGCGTCTGGTGATCAGCCGGTCGCTGGCCTGACCCCCCCGTGCGCACTATGCGCATCCAGCGGTACGCACAGGGCGCACGGGGCGATAGCCTCCCGCTATGAGCTCGTTCACCGGAATCCCGGAGGCCGCCCTCGATTTCTACGAGGATCTCGAGGTCGACAACAGCAAGACCTGGTGGGCCGAACACAAGCACGTCTACGACGAATCGGTCCGCGCGCCCATGACCGCGCTCACGGAGTTACTGGCCGAGGAGTTCGGGACGGCCAAGCTCTTCCGGCCGCACCGCGACGTCCGCTTCTCCAAGGACAAGGTGCCGTACAAGACGCACCAGGGTGCCTACGTGCAGGTGGCCCCGTCCACGGGGTGGTACGTGCAGGTCGACGCCTCCGGCCTCATGGTCGCCGGCGGGTTCTACGCGTCCACGTCCGACTCCATCGCCCAGTTCCGCGCCGTCGTCGACGACGAGGTCCGCGGGTCGGAGCTCGCGCGAATCGTGGCCGATCTCGAGAGCCGCGGCTACGACCGCGGCGGTGACCGGCTGAAGACCTCGCCGCGCGGCTACGACGCGGATCATCCCCGCATCGATCTGCTGCGCCACAAGTCCCTGACGGCAGGACGGTCCTTCGGCTGCCCGCCGTGGCTCGACACAGCAGAGTGCGCCGATCACATCCGTGGCGCCTGGCGTGATCTCACACCACTTCTCGAATGGTGCCGTCAGGTACTGGCCTGACGTGCCAGCACGGCCAACTGGAGTTCCATCAGCAGTCGCGCGGCGGGATCCGACAGGTCCGTCCCGGTGATCTCCTCGGCCCGTCGGACCCGATAGCGCAACGTGTTCGGGTGCACGTGCAGGTCGGCCGCGGCCCGGCGCACGTCGGACGGGTGCCGCAGATACGTCGCGATGCTCTCGCGTAGCGACGAGGACGTGCGTGCGTCGTACTCGACGAGCGCCGCCATGCGCGGATCGTGCAGCGAGGGGTGCGCGAGGAGCAGATCGACGATCTCACCGAGCAGCACGGACGTCCGCGAATCGGCGAGTGTGGTCACCCTGTCGTCTGCTCCGGCGGTCCCGTCCAGGACGCGATCGACCTCGCGGCGAGCGGCGGCGACCTCGGACAGGGCGGCCACCGGCGATGCCACCGCGGCCCGCAACCGGATCCCCGTGCGTCCCTCGATGCCCTCGAGCAACCGGCGAGTCCACGACGGCACCGAGGCCTCCGCGCGGGTCCGTGGAACGAGGACGTAGATGCGGTCGCCGAGAGTGGTGACCAGGGACAGTCGGTGAAAGGAACTGGCGTGCAGTCGGATCGCGCCGGACAGATCGGCCATCGTGGCCGACGAGGGGGCATCGGGCGCGGCGCCGTCCACCGCGGCGAGACCGATCACCGCCGCCGGCCCGTCCGTCGGGATGGACAGCGCCGCGGCGAGTGAGGGCACGTCGACCCCACCGCCACGAGCGCCGAGCAGTCGCTGGATCTGCACCGCCTCGTTAGTGGGTGCCTCGAGGATGCGCGTGATCAACCGTGCCGCCACCGCGGCCGCGCCCTGCAGCACGCTCGGAGCATCGTCGGTGAGCCGGCGACGACCTTCCTGGATCCACAGCGTGCCGACCAGTCGTGGTGTGCCCGAACCATCCTGGGTGGCAGTCGTTCTGATGCCGGCGACCAGTCGCCGTCGGATACCCAGATCGGAGTGCGCCGGCACCTCGACGACCTCGTCGGAACGGCGGACCGCGTCGTAGACACCCCACTGCTCGAGTCGCCGGAGATACTCCGCGGGGCCTTCTCGTCCGAGAATGGACAGGGTCCGCAGCTCGTCCGCCTGATCGTCCGACGCCGAGTACGCCAACACGTGCGACCGCTGGTCCTCGATGCTCACCATCCCGCGCGTGAGCACCGCGACGGTGTGCGCCAGCCCGAAGAGATCGGTGTCCGCGCCCACCAGTCCCGCCAGTTCGGACGGTTCCGCGGACGACGGTGGAGGTGTGGTGATCGACGGCGAGGAATGGTCGAGCACGCCGCGCACCATCGACAGGAGGCGGTCCCAGCGGGTCTGCGTGTGCACCGCGACGAGAGCGACGCCGGCCGTGCGAGCCGCGTGCTGCATCAGCGAGGACGAGGCGGCGATCTTCGACATCACCGCGGTGGGTCGAAGGTCGCTGCTCCGCGTCGCCAGGTCGTCGAACCACGCAACGGCGTCCGCTTCCCGCACACCCGCCAGCAGATAGAGGTCCGCCGCGGCGGCGGTCGTGTAGAGCTCGGCGGCCAGATCGTCGGCGTCGACGAGCGTCACCGACCCGATCGGCACGTCCGACCCTGCCGGTGCCACGAGCACCTCGACGAAGGCGGAGTGCAGCGCACGCACGATCGAGTCGAGGGTCGACGAGGTGCGGGTCATGCCGTGCACTCTAGGTGTCCTTCATCCGATCGGACAGGGGTCGGTGTGTTTCTTTGGACGCTGGGCCGAATATCGAGGATGCCGCGTCCGCTTGGCTGAACCCACCGACCCGGCACGAAGACCCGACACCGAGGACCGACATGGACGCCGTCACCGCAGTACCCACCCCCCTGAACGAGCCGGTGCACACGTACGCACCCGGCAGCGCCGAGCGAGCGCGGCTCACGCACCATCTGGATCGACTCGCCGCCACGCCCACCGAGATCACCCAGGTCATCGGTGGAGTCCACCGCGACGCGACGGGCCCACGCGAGCACGTCGTGCAACCGCATCGGCACGCGTCCGTCATCGGATCGTTCGCGAATGCCACCCACCAGGACGTGCGCGACGCCATCGACGCGGCGACCGCCGCCGCACCTGCGTGGCGATCGCTGCCCTTCGACGAGCGCGCCGCAGTCTTCCTCCGCGCCGCCGATCTCCTCGCCGGGCCGTGGCGCGAGACCATCGCGGCTGCCACCATGCTGGGGCAGTCGAAGAGCGCGTACCAGGCCGAGATCGACGCACCCTGCGAGCTGATCGACTTCTGGCGCTTCAACGTCTCGTTCGCCCGACAGATCATGGCCGAACAACCGATCTCCGCGCCCGGCGTCTGGAACCGCGTCGAATACCGCCCCCTCGAGGGCTTCGTCTACGCCATCACCCCGTTCAACTTCACCGCCATCGCGGGAAACCTCCCCACGGCGCCGGCGCTCATGGGCAACACCGTGCTGTGGAAGCCGTCGCCCACCCAGGCCGTCGCCGCGTACCTGACGATGCAGCTTCTCGAGGCCGCCGGACTGCCCCCCGGCGTCATCAACCTCGTGCTCGGTGACGGACCCCTCGTCTCCGAGGTCGCACTCGCCGATCGTCGTCTCGCCGGCATCCACTTCACCGGCTCCACACCGACGTTCCAGCGGCTGTGGCGCGAGGTGGGCGAGAACATCGCCGGCTACGACACCTACCCGCGACTGGTCGGTGAGACCGGTGGCAAGGACTTCGTCGTCGCCCACAGTTCCGCCGACCCGGACGTGCTCACCACGGCGCTGATCCGCGGTGCCTTCGACTTCCAGGGTCAGAAGTGCTCCGCGGCGTCGAGGGCCTTCGTGCCGTCGTCGGTGTGGAAGAGGATGGGGGACAAGCTCGTCGACACCGCGTCGTCGCTGCGTTACGGCGACGTCACCGATCTGTCGAACTTCGGTGGGGCGGTCATCGACCGGAAGGCCTTCGACCGCAACGCGGCTGCACTCGAGCGCGCGAAGTCCACCCCGGGCATCACCATCGCCGCCGGCGGCACCTGCGACGATTCCGTCGGCTACTTCGTGGACCCGACGATCCTGCTCGGTGACGACGCGGGCGACGAGGCGTTCCACACCGAGTACTTCGGCCCGATCCTCGCCGTGCACGTCTACGACGACTCGAAGCCCGATGCGTTCGAGAACACGCTCGCCATGGTCGACAGCGGGTCGAAGTACGCCCTGACCGGATCGATCATCGCCGACGATCGCGCCGCCGTCACGCAGGCCACCGAGGCCCTGCGCTTCGCCGCCGGCAACTTCTACGTCAACGACAAGCCGACCGGCGCCGTCGTCGGACAGCAGCCGTTCGGCGGTGCTCGCGCGTCGGGCACCAACGACAAGGCCGGATCACCGCAGAACCTGCTCCGGTGGGCCTCCGCGCGCACCATCAAGGAGACTTTCGTGCCGGCCGTGGACCACACCTACCCGCACCAGGGAGTCTGACCGATGGCCACCAACCCGCTCCGCCCCGTCCTCCTCGCCGCCGGGCGATCGCGCCGCCTCGAACGCGTCGTCGCGCGGTCCGTCCTGACCAGGTCGCTCGTCGAACGCTTCATCGCCGGGAGCACCGAACCGGAGGTGGTCGGTGCCGTCGCCGACCTGCTCGGGTCCGGCCGCGTCGTCAGCGTCGATCACCTGGGTGAGGACACCACCGACGCGGCGCAGGCCACCGCGACCGTCGACGCGTATCTGTCCCTACTGCAGGCATACTCACGCCTCCACACCCCACAGCCTCCAGCTTCCCCGTCCAATTCCGGCCGGCCTCCGGCCTTCCCGCTGGAGATCTCGCTGAAGCTCTCGGCGCTCGGACAGTCGCTCCCCGACGACGGCCACGCCGTGGCCCTCGCCAACGCCCACAAGGTGTGCGCCGCCGCGGACGCCGCGGGAGTGTGGGTCACCGTCGACGCCGAGGACCACACCACCACCGACTCGACTCTCGCGATCGTGCGGGAGCTCCGCAAGGACTTCCCGACTCTCGGCACCGTCCTGCAGGCGTACCTGCACCGCACCGAACAGGACTGCCGCGAGCTCTCCGGTCCCGGATCACGAATCCGGTTGTGCAAGGGCGCATATCGCGAACCGGCCAGTGTGGCCTTCCAGAAGAAGGCGGACGTGGACGCCTCGTACGAGCGGTGCCTGCGGGTGCTCATGGAGGGGGAGGGTTACCCCATGGTGGCGTCTCACGATCCCCGCATGATCGAGGCGGCGCGACGAGACGCGGCCGAACTGGGACGTGGACCGGACGACATGGAGTACCAGATGCTCTACGGCATCCGCGACGGTGAGCAGACACGCCTGGTGTCGGAGGGGTACCGCGTCCGCGTGTACGTGCCCTTCGGTACGCAGTGGTACGGGTACTTCATGCGGCGGTTGGCGGAGCGTCCGGCGAACCTGACGTTCTTCCTCCGGTCACTGCTGACCCGCTCCTGACCCCTCGCCGCGCGCGCGATTCGCGCGTCCGTCGAAGCTCCCGTCCCGGCACCCCTCGCCGAGGGCGGGAGTGAAGACGGTGTCACCGCAGGTGCGGCAGTGGTGCGTGCGATGGTGACCGATGCCGCACGAGCACGACCTGGCTCCCACGAGAACCGAACGCGCTTGCAGCACATGACCGTTACCGCAGGTGGCCGGTGCCTCCTCGTGCCAGACCCCGTTCATCAGGTGCAGTCGGCGCCGACGGTTCATCACGGACGTCTCCTCGGGAATCACACGTCACGAGGGAAGGTCTGACGTCGGGTGGTGCAGTGACACCCACCCTACACGGGTGTCGAACACATGTTCGACTTCGAGTGGATCCGATCCGGGACGGAATCAGACGAGCGCGACGCGGGCCACGGCGCCCGAGGTGGGGAACGGTGATCCGCCCGCGGGTTCCACGGTCACCGAGAGTGCGGTGGCGCCGTCGACGGGCACGGATGCAGGCTGGGAGAGGTCGTCGGCATCCATCGTCCCGACGGACACGGGCGAGCCCTCGATGAGCCAGACCTGGTAGACCGATCCGGCGGGAGGCGCTGCGACATCCGTCATGCGGAGCACGGCGCGCTCGTCACCGGGGGTGTACTGCACGCTCATGGTGCCGCCTCCGGCCACCGGGGATTCGAGCGGTGCCGCGACGGTCGCGGTGGGAGCCGACGGAGTCGCGTTCTGCTGCACGGCCACCGCCCCGCCCACACCGACGACCACCGTAGCGGCGGCCGCCATCGCGGCGATGCGCCATCCGCGTCGGCGGCTGGGACGAAGGGGGAGGACTGTCGCGCCGTCGGGGTCGACCTGCGCCGTGTCCTCCACGGCCCCCAGGATGCGGACCCGGAGATCGGCGGGGGCGGGAGTGCGTGTCGCGTCCGACGTCACGGCCATCGTCTCGCGGACGTCACGCACGATCGCGTCGAACCTCCGCCTGGTGTGGGCGTCCGTGTCGTCGAGGCGAGTCATGGTCTCGTACTGCTCCGAGGCTGCCATGGCGTCGAGGGCACACAGGTACGCGAGCTCGAGAAGGTCCCGATCCGGCAGCTGCACGGGTCGTTCGGGCGAACCGTGATCGCTCATCTCGGGCTGCCTCCATGCGTGTGGTCGGTGGGTCAGTAAGAGTGGGCGAAAAGTACCCCCGTCACATCCACGGCCGTGCTCTCCTGGCTGATACACCGGGTATTCGGTGCGCTCGCCGCACCGGATGGGCGGAGGGCGTCAGCTCGGTCCGCCCTCGTCGACCAGTCGCGGCCGCAGGTGCTCGAAGATCAGTGTGGTCTCGGTCGCGGCCACCGACGGATGAGCACTGAGGTTCTGGACGACGAAGTCCCTCAGGTGCGCAGAGTCCGTCATCGCGACGTGGATCAGGTAGTCGTCGGCACCGGCGATGAAGTAGACGTCGAGCACCTCGGGGAACGTCGTGAAGGACTCCGCGAACTCGCCCAGGTGGCGCCGGGCACCCGCCAGCAGCCGCACCGCGATCATGGCCTGCAGGCCCTGTCCCAGTGCCGCCGGATCGATGTCGGCGTGGAAACCGCGGACGACCCCGCGCTCGACCAGTGAACGGACGCGTCCCAGACACGTCGACGGGGCGATCCCGGCGCGAACGGCCAGGGTGTTGTTGGGGATGCGGGCGTCGTTCGCCAGTTCACGCAGGATGACGCGATCGATGCGGTCCAGAGATGCCGCCCGAAGATTGTTCGGTCGCACCGCGGCGGACAGACCCGTATTCGACGATTCGATGTCCATGAGGCCAGTCTACGAAATTATCGTCACTTCGATTGCGGCTCGGTCGAACGAAGTTCACGATTATCGGACATGACGAGTCATCCGGTAGAGGCGAAGGGCGCACCATGAGAATCGGCATACCTCGGGAACTGAAGAATCACGAGTACCGGGTGGCGGCGAGCCCGGCGGGAGTGCACGACATGGTCGTGCACGGTCATCGCGTCGTCGTCGAGACCGAGGCGGGCGCGGGATCGTCGTTCTCGGACAACGACTTCAAGGCTGCCGGCGCGGAGATCTCGAACTCGGCCGACGAGGT
This sequence comes from Rhodococcus sp. Leaf225, assembly GCF_001426145.1. Classification (NCBI taxonomy): domain Bacteria; kingdom Bacillati; phylum Actinomycetota; class Actinomycetes; order Mycobacteriales; family Nocardiaceae; genus Rhodococcus; species Rhodococcus sp. Leaf225. The sequence continues at coordinate 119,637 of NZ_LMRN01000007.1, forward strand.
GTGGGCGCGGGCCGAGTTGCTGCTCAAGGTGAAGGAGCCGATCGAGGCCGAATACCACCGGCTGCGGTCGGGCCAGGTCCTGTTCACCTATCTCCATCTCGCCGCGTCGGCCGCATGCACCGATGCCCTCGTCGCGTCCGGCACCACGGCGATCGCCTACGAGACGGTGACCGGCGCGGGCGGCAGTATGCCGTTGCTCGCACCGATGAGCGAGGTCGCCGGCCGGCTCGCGACCCAGGCCGGGGCGTATCACCTGATGGCGCAGACGGGCGGCCGCGGCGTGCTGATGGGCGGCGTTCCGGGAGTGAGTCCGGCCAAGGTGGTGGTGATCGGCGGTGGGGTGTCGGGATCCAACGCCGTGGCGATGGCACACGGGCTCGGTGCGGACGTGACGGTGTTCGACCTCGACATCGCCAAGCTGCGAACCATCGACGCGCAGTACCGCGGCCAGGTCAAGACCGTGGTGTCGAACAGGTGGGAGCTCGAGCAGGCCGTCGTGGCCGCCGACCTCGTCATCGGGGCGGTCCTCGTCCCGGGTGCCAAGGCCCCGACGGTGGTGTCCAACGCACTGGTCGCACGGATGAAGGCGGGGTCCGTGCTCGTCGACATCGCCATCGATCAGGGCGGGTGTTTCGAGGACTCGCGTCCCACCACGCACGACGATCCCACCTTCCCGGTGCACGATTCGATCTTCTACTGCGTGGCCAACATGCCGGGCTCGGTTCCCCGCACGTCGACGCAGGCGCTGACCAACGCGACGCTCCCGTTCGTTCTCGCTCTCGCCGACCAGGGCTGGGAGCAGGCGTGCGCCACCGTTCCCGGGCTCGCAGACGGTCTCAGCGTGCACGCCGGCAACCTGCTGTCGGACACCGTGAGAACGGCGCTGGGTCGCTAGAGTCGGCCGGTATGACTGTCATCGAGGTCGACACCGGAACAGATCGCATCGAGGCGACACTCGAGATCCCCTCAGGGGAGGGGCCCTGGCCCGCCGTCGTGATCGTGCACGACGTGTTCGGCATGACCGACGACATCAGGTCCATCGCCCGGCGCTTCGCCGACCAGGGCTACGTCGCGTTGGTGCCGGATCTCTACGCCCGCGGTGGTCGCGCCAAGTGTGTGACAGGAGTGTTCCGGTCGCTTCTCGCGCGCTCGGGCCGGGCGGTGGACGACCTGCTGGCGTGCCGCGACACCCTCACCGCGCGCGCCGACACCACCGGCGCGGTGGGCATCGTCGGGTTCTGCATGGGTGGAGGCTTCGCTCTGGCGCTGGCGCCCCGGGGGTTCGAGGCGAGCGCGCCGTTCTACGGCATCCTGCCCCGGCACATCGAGTCGGCCCTCGACGGCACGTGCCCGATGGTCGCGAGTTTCGGCAAGCGCGATCCGATGCTGCCGGGCGCGGGCCCGAAGCTCGAGAAGGTGTTGCAGGACAAGGGCGTTGCCCACGACGTCGTGACCTATCCCGGTGCCGGCCACAGTTTCGCGAACGACTTCGGATCGGGTCCGGGTGCACTGGTCATGCGCGTCACCGGATTCGGCTATCAGCACGAGCAGGCCGAGGACGCCTTCGCTCGGGTCTTCACCTTCTTCGGCGAGCACGTCCGGTCGCGCTGACGCCCACGAGGCTCAGCGGCCGACGGCCGGACCCTGCAGCGCCCCGCGCACCTCGCCCGTCTTGGGCTCGACCGCGCCGCGACTCTTGACCCAGCGGCTCGGCAGCTTGCCCACCAGTTCGCCGAGCGGATTCACCGCCGCGGCGAGGACGTCCACGGTGTCCTGCAGAATCTCCACGCTGACGCTCATGCGCTCGAGGTTGGGCGCCAGCGAACTCAGCGACTCGGCGACGGTCACGAGCTGATCCAGCGGACCGTTGCGTGCCGTCAGCCGCTGGATCGCGCCTTCCTCACCGAGCAGCGTCTCGACGAGCCCGCCCTTGGCGAGGGCGTTGTCGATGACCCCGTTCTCACGGGTCAGCGCCTCGATCACGCCGCCCTCCTTGGTCAGGAGTTCGACAGGGCCGTCCTTCGCGGTGAGGCGCTCGATGGGTCCGTCGACGGCCGTGAGTCGATCGAGCAGACCGCCCTCGGCGAGGAGGCGATCCAGCGCACCGTCCTCCGCGAGGACTCGGGTGAGGGGGCCGTCGTCCGCCAGGATGCGTTCGAGAGGACCGCCGGGCTCGAGCAGTCGATCGAGGGTGCCGCCCTTGCTCGTCAACCTGTCGACGGCGCCACCGGGCTCGAGCAGTCGGTCCAGCGGGCCACCGGGCCGCAGCGCGTGACCCAGTGCGCGGTCGTCGGAGGTGAGCTCGGCCAACTGTCCGAGAAGCTGCAGCGGGCCGCTCCGAGGATTGGCCAGGGTGATGGCGTCGAGTGACCCGGAAGCGCCTGCGGCCAGCGCCATCCGGGTGGTCGCGACGGCCGACTCGGCCACCCCGACCGCCGACTCGGCGACAGCCAATCCGACACGCACCGGCAGTGTGACCGCGGACACCCAGTTCATGGGGTCACTCTAACCCGCGGCGGGAAGGCCGGAGGCCGGTCGGGACGGGACGGCGGGAAGGCCGGAGGCCGGTCGGGACGGGACGGCGGGACGGCCGGGGGGCGCGGTCAGTGGGCGAGCTTGAGTCCGATGACGCACCCGACGAGCCCTGCGATGAGGGCGATGCGGATCGGCGTCGCGGACTCGGTGCCGGACACCATCGCGTAGACGACGGTGAGCGAGGCGCCGATGCCCACCCACACCGCGTAGGCGGTGCCGGTCGGGATGGTCCGCATGGCGAAGGCGAGACCGCCCATGCTGACGACGAGCGCCGTACCGAAGACGATGGTGGCGACGGGCTTCGTGAAGCCCTCGGACTTGCCGAGTGCGGTGGCCCAGACGGCCTCGAACACGCCCGACAACACCAGAATGATCCATGCCATGAGTAGTCGACTCTCCTGGCACCGTCTTGTCGCTGGCCGGGTACGGTGCGCTCGTCCGGGTCTGTGTCGCAGTCTGTCCTCCACGGTAGCAAAGCGGACACGACGCCGGATCGGGGCTCACAGGAACCTCACAGCGACACCCCGGGCAGGAACCAGCAACGCCGGACACCATGGCACTCGTGAGCGAGAATTCCGTCATGACGACTCCCCGACCGCAGACCACCGCCGAGGCGAAGGTACTGGTGGTCGACGACGAGCCGACCATCGTCGAACTGCTGTCGGTCAGTCTGAAGTTCCAGGGTTTCGAGGTCCGCACGGCGCTGGGTGGGCCCGCGGCTCTGGACGTCGCCCGGACCTTCCGGCCGGACGCGTTGATCCTGGACGTGATGATGCCCGACATGGACGGCTTCGGGCTGCTCCGCCGACTGCGCGCCGACGGCATCGACGCGCCCGCACTGTTCCTCACGGCACGGGACTCGGTGGAGGACAAGGTGACCGGTCTGACCATGGGTGCGGACGACTACGTCACCAAGCCGTTCAGCCTCGAGGAGGTGGTGGCGCGCCTGCGCGTGATCCTGCGCCGGTCGGTGCGCGGTCCGGAGGCGCAGCCGTCACGCCTGACGTTCGCCGACATCGAGCTCGACGACGACACCCACGAGGTGTGGAAGGCGGGCGAACCCGTCTCGTTGTCCCCGACGGAGTTCACGCTCCTGCGCTACCTCATGGTCAATTCCGGGACGGTGCTGTCCAAGCCCCGGATCCTGGACCACGTGTGGCACTACGACTTCGGGGGTGAGGTCGGTGTCGTGGAGTCCTACGTGTCGTACCTGCGCAGGAAGGTCGACACGACGGAACCCCGGCTGATCCACACACTGCGAGGCGTCGGCTACGTCCTGCGGGAACCGCGACGGTGAAGCGGCACCTACGCGCCGTCCCGCTCCGCGTCACCCTGGTGTCGGTGCTGCTGCTTCTCGTCGCCCTCGGTCTCGTCGGTTCGGGTGTGGCCGTGACCTCGGCACTGCAGAACACGCTGACCCAACGTGTCGACGAACAGCTCATGGAGGCGGCGTCCGGCTGGGCCAGGCCTCGTGGGGAGCGGTTCGTCGGACCTCCCCCGGAGGAGGCGAACCCACAGCGTCCGCCCACGGCGTTCTACGTCCGCTCGGTGGCGGCGGACGGCACCGTGCGTACTCCCGTGAACGATGTCGGGGACGATCAGCCGGATCTGACCGGCGTCCTGACCGCCACGCCGACCACTGTCGGATCGGTCGGCGATCCCGACGATTCGTGGCGCACGGTGACCGTCTCGAACGGGGACGGCCAGACGACGGTCGCGATTCCGCTGGCGGGCAACGAGGCCATCGTCTCCAGGCTCGTGACTCTGCAACTGTCCATCGGTCTCGGAGTGCTGGCGGTGCTGGGTGTCGCCGCGTACTTCCTGGTACGCCGGAGCCTGCGGCCGCTGCAGGAGGTGGAGGTGACTGCCGCGGCCATCGCGTCCGGGGATCTGCATCGACGCGTTCCCGAGCGGAACGAACGCACCGAGGTGGGGCGACTGTCCGCGGCACTCAACGGAATGCTCGCCCAGATCCAGCACGCCTTCGCTGCGACGGAGGCGTCCGAGAACGCGGCGCGCGAGTCCGAGAACGCGGCACGTGCGTCGGAGGACCGGATGCGCCGTTTCGTGGCCGACGCCTCCCACGAGCTCCGGACCCCGCTGACGACGATCCGCGGCTTCGCCGAGCTCTACCGGCAGGGGGCCATGACCGACACCGAGTTGCTGATGACCCGTATCGGGGGAGAGTCGGCGCGGATGGGTCTGCTCGTCGAAGATCTGCTGATGTTGGCGCGGCTGGACGCCCAGCGTCCGCTCGATCGGAGCCCCGTGGACCTCCTCGTGATCGCAGCGGACGCGGTGCACGATGCGGCCGCCACGGCTCCGGAACGAGCCGTGAGTCTGCAGGTGCTCGAGGGCAGCGGCGTGCCGGAGGTGCTGGGGGACGATGCGCGTCTGCGCCAGGTGCTCGGCAACCTGGTGGGCAACGCGCTCCGGCACACCCAGCCGACGGCGTCGATCACCGTGGCGGTCGGAACCGTCGGTGAGACAGCAGTTCTGGAGGTTCGTGACACCGGGCCGGGACTCACCGAGGACGATGCCGAGCGCGTCTTCGAGCGGTTCTATCGGGCGGATCGTTCGCGCACGAGAGAGAGCGGCGGGAGTGGTCTGGGTCTGTCGATCGTGTCCGCGCTGGTCGCGGCCCACAGCGGTCGGGTCTCGGTGGCGAGCGCGCCCGGCCGGGGTGCGACGTTCCGCGTGGAGCTGCCCCTGGCGGGCCGGCGTCCGGGTGGACGGGTGGAGTCAGCCGGAGACGAGCCCCTCGACCAGGACGACGGCGATGAGGAGCATGACCACACCGATCAGGACGTCGAGCACACGCCACGCGACGGGTCTGGCGAAGATCGGCGTCATGAATCGCGCGCCGAATCCGAGGGCCGTGAACCAGACGATGCTGCCCAGTGTCGCGCCGAGGGCGAACCACCAGCGCGCTGACCCGGTCTCGCGATTGGCGACGGAGCCGAGGAAGACGACGGTGTCGAGGTAGACGTGCGGGTTGAGCCACGTCAGTGCCAGGCAGGTGAGGACCGCGGACCGCAGCGACACACTCGCTCCGTTCCCGCCGACGGTCAGACTCGTCGGGCGCAGTGCCCGTCGGAAGGCCATGAGTCCGTACACGGTGAGGAAGACGGCGCCGGCGACCGTGACGACGGTGACAGCCGTCGGGTAGGTCTCGACGACCACGCCGATGCCCGAGACTCCCGCGAGGATGAGGACCGCGTCGGACAGAGCGCACACCAGGACGACGGCCAGCACGTGCTGTCGTGCGATGCCCTGACGGAGAACGAAGGCGTTCTGTGCGCCGATCGCGACGATGAGGGAGAGGCCGACACCGAAGCCGACGAACAGGGAGGACATGACCGGAACGCTAGGTCGAACCCGACGATGTAGTCCAGCTCATGTTTTTCAGGACTGATGAGCGTAGCTTCACATCATGCAGTCGGACCAGCTCGAGGCTCTGCGTGCCGTCGTCGACGACGGCACGTTCGAAGCCGCTGCGCGGTCGCTGCACATCACACCGTCGGCGGTGAGTCAGCGCATCAAAGCGCTGGAACTGCGGGTCGGTGCCGTTCTCGTCTCGCGCACGAAGCCCGTGATGCCGACCGAGTCGGGCGTCGTGCTGCTCCGGCTCGCCCGGCAGATCCAGACTCTGACCGACGGCGCCGTGCGGGAGTTGCGCACCGCGGACGACGTCGCTCGGGTGTCGCTGGCCGTCAACTCGGATTCCCTGGCCACGTGGGTGTTGCCGGCGCTCGCGCCACTGGCGGGCTCCGTGATCCTCGACATCCATCGAGAGGATCAGGACCACACCGCCGAACTGCTCCGCGGTGGAACGGTGACAGCGGCGATCACGTCCGTGGACACACCTGTCCGCGGCTGTACCTCGACCAGGCTCGGCTCGATGCGGTACCGCCCCTGCGCGTCTCCGTCGTTCGTGACTCGATTCCTGGACGACGGCGTCACTCCGGACGCCCTGGCCCGAGCCCACGTCGTGGTGTTCGACGAGAAGGACGCGCTGCAGGATCGCTACCTCTCGCGACACGGCGTGTCCGCGTCGGTGCCGCCGCGACACCTGGTGCCGTCGTCCACCGAGTACGCGCGTGCCGTGCATCTGGGCTTCGGCTGGGGCATGCTGCCGGACCAGCAGCGCGGCGGACTCGACGTCGTCGAACTCGACGACACCGTGATCGACGTGGCGCTTCACTGGCAGCAATGGACGCTGTCGTCGCCGGCGCTCGACACGGTGGCCGCGGCGATCGTCGGAGCCGCGCGGGCGGTTCTCGGACGACCGATCAGCGACGGGGGACGTGCTGCCCGTGGCCGAGTGCCGTGAGCGCTGCGGTGATCTTCTCCTGCGCCTCGTCCAACGACTCGGGCGACGGGGAGGTGTCGGCGCCGGAGATGTCGAAGTCCGCCATATCGAAGGCCGGGAACACGTGCAGATGCAGGTGCGGCACCTCGAGACCGGCGATCAGCAGACCCGCCCGAGGGGCGTCGAACGCCGACCGGACGGCCTTGCCGACGGTCTGAGCGACAGACGTGAGCGAGCCGAAGGTCGTGGGATCGACGTCCTGCCACTGATCGATCTCGGCTCGCGGGACGATCAGGGTGTGACCCTGCGTGACCGGGGCGATGGTGAGGAACCCGACGACGTCGTCGTCCTCCCACACGAAGCGGCCCGGGATGTCGCCGGCGATGATTGCGCTGAACACGGATGCCATGGGCCGACTCTATTCGTCGGCTCCGCATCGGCTCCCGGGTACTTCCCGGGTTCGCCCCGGGTCGGTCCCGGGGCGGCGCACGAGTGTTCGGTGCATGACAACCAACTCAGTGGTGGAGCGGGAAGGCCGGAGGCCGGCCGGTGACGGGCGGGAAGGCCGGAGGCCGGCCGGTGACGGGCGGGAAGGCCGTGGGCCCGGGCGCGGGCGGGAGCCGGGGCCGGGTGGGGGTGCGGCGCGGACGGTGACCGTCGAGCTCGTGGTGCCCGTGTACAACGAGGAGGCCGCGCTCGAAGCCTGTGTCCGCAGGCTGCACGCCTTCCTGCGGGCCGACGTTCCCTGGTCGACGGTGATCACCGTCGCCGACAACGCGAGCACGGACGCGACACGGTCGATCGCCGAGCGCCTCGCCCGGGAGCTCGACGGTGTCTCGGTGCGACATCTGGACGACAAGGGTCGCGGTCGCGCGCTCAAGGCGGCGTGGACGGAGTCGGAGGCCGACATCGTCGCGTACATGGACGTCGACCTGTCGACGGATCTCGGTGCACTCGTGCCCCTCCTGGCTCCGCTGGCATCGGGCCATTCCGATCTCGCGATCGGGTCCCGGCTCGCCTCGTCCTCGCGGGTGGTGCGAGGGGCGAAGCGAGAGTTCATCTCCCGCACCTACAACGTCCTCCTTCGCACGGGTCTGCGGACCAGATTCTCCGACGCTCAGTGCGGGTTCAAGGCCGCGCGCACCGAGATCGTCCGGGAACTGCTTCCGCTGATCGAGGACACCGGGTGGTTCTTCGACACCGAACTGCTCGTCCTCGCGGAGCGTGTCGGTCTCCGCATTCACGAGGTGCCCGTCGACTGGGTCGACGATCCCGACTCGAGCGTGGACATCGTCGACACCGCACTGGCCGATCTGAAGGGCTGCTGGCGCGTCGGGCGTGCGCTCGCGACCGGCGCCCTCCCGATCGCGGACCTGCGTCTCAGCCTGGGTCGTGGACCCCTGTCGTCCACCGCCTCCACCGCCGAGGTCTCCGAACTGAGGGGAGTGCCCGTCGGCATGATCGGTCAACTGGTGCGGTTCGCGCTCGTCGGCGTCGCCAGCACTGTTGCCTACGCGGTGCTGTACCTGATCCTGCACACGATCCTCGGCGCGCAGGGCGCCAACTTCGTCGCGCTCCTCGTCACCGCAGTGCTGAACACCGCCGCCAACAGAGCCTTCACATTCGGGGTCCGAGGCTCCGACGGGGCTGCGGCGCATCATCTTCAGGGTCTCGCGGTGTTCGCCTTCGGGTGGCTCGTCACCGCCGGTTCTCTCGTCGCCCTGCACGAGTGGGCTCCGGGTGCGTCCAAGCACGTCGAGCTCCTCGTTCTCGTTCTCGCCAACCTGGTCGCCACCGTGACGCGCTTCGTCGCGCTGCGCTGGGTCTTCCGGGCCGCATCCTCCGCCCGCCATCGTCAGATGGAGTCCACCTCGTGACCACCCTCCTCACCGCCCCGGAAGATCACGTGCACGACGGGGCTCCGCGCCCGGTCCGTACTCGTTGGGAACCATGGGCCGCTGCGGCCCTGATCCTGGGAACTGCTGTCGCCTACCTCGTGAACCTGAGCAGCAACGGATGGGCCAACTCCTTCTACTCCGCTGCGGTGCAGGCGGGTTCGCAGTCCTGGGAGGCGTTCTTCTTCGGCTCCTCCGATGCCGCGAACTCCATCACCGTCGACAAGCCGCCGATGTCGCTGTGGCTCATGGAACTGTCCGTCCGGGTGTTCGGGCTGAACTCGTGGGCGATCCTCGTGCCGCAGGTCCTGCTGGGTGTCGCCTCCGTGACGCTGCTGTGGCGCACCGTACGGCGACAGTGGGGACCGGCCGCCGGACTGCTCGCAGGACTGGTTCTCGCGCTGACTCCCGTGGCGGCACTGATGTTCCGTTTCAACAACCCCGATGCGCTGCTGGTGCTGCTCATGATCGCGGCGGTGTGGGCGATGATGCGGGCTGTCGAGACCGGTCACACCCGGTGGCTCGTGGTCGTCGGCACGATGGTCGGACTCGGCTTCCTCACCAAGCAGCTGCAGGTCATGCTGGTGGTTCCCCCACTGGCGATGACGTACCTCCTGGCCGGGCCCGTGTCGATGCGACGGCGCATCCTGCAGTTGTGTGCGGCGCTGGGCGCGATGATCGTGTCGGCCGGATGGTGGATCGCCGTCGTGGAACTCTGGCCGGCGTCGTCGCGGCCGTGGATCGGTGGGTCGCAGAACAACTCGATCCTCGAACTGACGCTGGGATACAACGGTCTCGGTCGGCTCAACGGTGAGGAGACCGGTTCGGTCACTCCCGGCGGCGGCGGTGGTGGCGGCGGAATGTGGGGGGAGACGGGCATCCTGCGGATGTTCGACGCCTCGCAGGGCGGTCAGATCGCCTGGCTCGTTCCCGCTGCGCTGATTCTGGGAATCGCGGCGATCGTGCTGCGCGGCAGGGCTCCTCGTACCGACCAGCGGCGCGCTGCGCTGATCGTCTGGGGACTGTGGCTCCTGGTCGCCGGGCTGACGTTCAGCTTCATGGCCGGCATCTTCCACTCGTACTACACCGTGGCGCTGGCGCCGGCGGTCGCGGCGCTGGTGGGCATGGGCAGCGTGGCGCTCTGGCGGGTCCGCGAGCGCCTCGTCGCACGCATCGTTCTCGCCGCGACGGTGGTCGCGACCGTGGTGACGTCCTGGATCCTGTTGTCCCGCAGCGCATCCTTCGTTCCGTGGCTGAAGGTCGTCGTCGTGCTGGTCGGTGTGCTCGCGGTCGTGGGGCTGCTCGTTCCGCGGCTGACTCGCGGCAGGCTCGCCGCGGTCACGGTTCTGGCGGCGGTGATCGCGGGACTCGCAGGACCGACCGCCTACGCCGCGAACACCATCGCGACACCGCATCAGGGCTCCATCGTCACGGCCGGGCCGAACACCGGTGGCGGCTTCGGGCGTGGCGGCATGGACGGCGGGCGCGGCATGCGCGACGGCGGTGCCGGCCGGATGCCCGCCGGGGGACAGGCGCCGACGGGTGCGCCCGGTCAGCTCCCGGGTGGCGCCGCGCAGATGCCGGGTGGCGCGGACGGTGGCGGCGGCATGGGCGGGTTGCTCGATGGCAGTACTCCGAGCGCCGAGATGGTCGCCCTGCTCGAGGAGAACTCGGACTCGTACACCTGGGTCGCCGCGGCGATCGGGTCCAATGCCGCGTCGGGCTACCAGTTGGCGACCGAGGACCCGGTCATGCCGATCGGTGGTTTCAACGGCAGCGATCCCTCCCCGACGCTGGCCGAGTTCCAGCAGCACGTCGCCGACGGTGAGATCCACTGGTTCATCGCGGGCGGCGGTATGGGAGGCGGTGCGTCCGGTACCTCGGCGGAGATCAGCGAGTGGGTCACCGCGACCTTCACCGCCCAGACCGTGGACGGCGTGACGCTGTACGACCTCACCGCCTGACCCGGATCCGGTGCAGTGAACCGTGCTGACCACGGTCCACTGCACCGGATCTCACATCAGCGAAGTTCTCCGGCGATGTCGGCCGAGGCGAGCATCAGCACCAGCGCGGGCACGACGGTGCGTGCGGCGAGCCGGTAGTCGCCCCGGCCGTGCTGCTCGACGATCCGCGCCGAGGTGAGGGTCTTCAGATGGTGATAGAGCTGACCGACGGACGACAGTCCCACCGCCGCCTGTAGATCGGCGGCGACTGCTGGACCGCGCAACAGTGCGCGGACCACGGCGAGCCTCACGGGGTGGCCGAGCGCCGCCAGCACCTCGACCGCCCGGTCGGGAGGAAGATCGAGCACGGCGTCGGGCACGTACTCGATGGACCAGGTGACGTCGCCGGCCAGATGGACGTCACCCGAGTAGGACACGAGGCCCCCGGTGGACGCCGCCGTCTGTCGGGGGTCCCCCTCGAGCGCCGCGACCCGAGCCTCCAGGGCTGCGACGCGTGCCTCCAGCTCGCTCACGAGATGCAGGCTAGCCGCCCCACTGTCGCCGGATCCGCCGCGGCCTCGAGGAGCAGCGTCTGATGCTGGGTCAGGTTCGTCGTCGCGGACTCGTACTCGGCTGCGGTCAGACCATGGTTCAGCCACACCACCACGGCGGGGGCGCCGTCCGCGCGGCGGAACTCGAAGCCGTGCGTGAGAACTCCGGGCAGATTCCCGCCCTTGAACCCCATGGCCACGAACCCGGCGTTCGCAGGCGGGTCCTGCCATTCGAGGTGGCGCCTGACGGTGCCGACCCCCGAGCCGTAGGAACCGTCGGCGACGGCGGTGTGGAATCGCGCGAGCTCGGCGGCCGTCCCGGTCGGGCCGAACCGATCGAAGTACCTGAGGAGTTCCGTCTCGTCGTGCGGTCGCGCAGTCGTTCCGTATGTCGCGCGGAAGTCGGCGTCGAACGCGAACCGCTGTGCGAGCGACCACAGATCGTCCGTGTCGACGGTCGCGTCGAGGGCGCCGAGCGTGACGCCGACGAGGGTGGGTGGTGTGAAGTCGCTCCACCCGCCCGCTGCGGCCGCGTCCCGCAACGCGTCGTCGCCGAGCCGGTACCGGAGGTAGTCGGGCACTCCGTTGTCGCTCTCACGCACCATCGCGGTGACCATGTCGTCGAGCCGCACCGTCGCGGCCGGATCCGTCGGCGATGTTCCGTCGTTCGCGATGCCGAGGCGATTCAGAGCCGCGATGTGGGCACCGCCGTCCGTGCCGGGTGCGTACCACCGCTGCCAGTCGGCGACAGGGATGCGTTCGTCCGGGTCCAGCGTGCCGTCGGCCACGGCGCGGGCGTAGGCACCGAGGTGTACGACCTTCACGGCGGAGGCGAGGGGGTGCGGCGTGTCCGCGTCGTGCTCGGCGGTGTGTCCGAGCCCGTCGTCCACCGCGAAGGACACCGATTCCGGGTGCTCGGCGGCGAAGCCGATCCAGCCGTCGGGTGTGGTCATGTCCGCAACGGGGGCCGGTGCGCACGTCGTGGTGGACGTCGGCTCGGCCGTGCTCGGCGGTGCGGACGAGCACCCGGCCAGCAGAATCGACGCCGCGGTCACGGCGGTGAGAGTGCGCATCATCGGTTCTCCTCGAGTCGCATCGTTCGGCTATTCCGTAATTCCGGAATTACCATAGCGCGAACGGGTGCGCTGGTCCAGAGGTCGTGGCCAGTACGCTGCTCTCGTGCGAGTACTCGTCATCGGTTCCGGAGCCCGTGAACATGCCCTGCTGATCGCCCTGGCGGCGGACCCCGAGGTGAGCGCGGTGATGTGCGCACCCGGCAACGCCGGCATCGAGACCGTCGCCCAGACGTACCCCGTCGACGTCGCCTCCGGGGAGGCCGTCGTGTCGCTCGCTCGCGAGCGCGGCGCCGATCTGGTCGTCATCGGCCCCGAGGTACCGCTGGTGCTCGGCGTCGCCGACGCGGTGCGCGAGGCCGGGATCGCCTGCTTCGGTCCGTCCGCCGCCGCCGCCCGGATCGAGGGTTCCAAGGCGTTCGCGAAGGACGTCATGGCGTCGGCCGGGGTCCGCACCGCGACCAGCGAGGTGGTGGACACGCCGGCACTGCTCGATGCCGCCCTCAACCGCTTCGGGCCGACGTGGGTGGTGAAGGACGACGGACTGGCCGCGGGCAAGGGAGTCGTCGTCACGCAGGACCGCCTCACCGCGCGCGCTCACGCCGCCGAGCTCCTCGAACTCGGCCATCCCGTGTTGCTCGAATCGTTCCTGTCCGGCCCGGAGGTGTCGCTGTTCTGTCTCGTCGACGGCGAGACCGTGGTGCCGCTCCTGCCCGCTCAGGACCACAAGCGCGTCGGAGACGGCGACACCGGGCCCAACACCGGCGGGATGGGCGCCTACACACCGTTGCCGTGGTTGCCCGACTCGATGGTCCAGCGCATCGTCGACGAGGTGGTCGCGCCCGTGGCAGCGGAGATGGTGGCACGGGGTTGCCCGTTCACCGGCCTGCTCTACGCGGGCCTCGCGGTGGACGGTGAGGGCCCCGCGGTCATCGAATTCAACTGTCGCTTCGGTGATCCCGAGACCCAGGCCGTGCTCGCACTGCTCGACTCACCGCTCGGTGCGGCGCTGTACGCGGCATCCACCGGAACATTGGCGGACCTGCCGCCGCTGCAGTGGAAGCAGGGTTCGGCGGTCACCGTCGTGCTCGCCGCCGAGAACTATCCCGGCCGACCGCGCACCGGAGACGCCATCACCGGCGCCGAGAACCCCGGCGTGCTGCACGCGGGGACGGCGCACGGCAGGAACGGTGGCCTCGTGTCGGCCGGGGGCCGCGTGCTCAGCGTCGTCGGCACCGGGGCCGATCTCGCCGCCGCCCGCACCGAGGCGTACGACATCATGGCGCGAGTGTCGTTGACCGGCGGCCACTTCCGCACCGACATCGGACTCTCGGCCGTCGAGGGCCGGATCTCGATCCCCTCCTGACGATGGTCGAGGAATCCGCGCGCTCGCGTATCGAGCCGTTCCGCGTCATGGACGTGTTCGCCGCTGCGGCGCGCCGCCAGGAGACTCACGGCGACGTCGTGTCCCTCGCGGCCGGACAGCCGTCCACGCGTGCGCCCGGGCCGGTCCTCGCTGCCATGCGCACGGCGCTCGACGACGACGTGATCGGCTACTCCGAGACGTTGGGTACCGCGCGGCTGAGGGCGACGATCGCCGCCTACCTGTCGACGCGATCGCAGGTCGTCATCGAGGCCGAGGACGTCGTGGTGACCACCGGGTCGTCGGGTGCGTTCACATTGCTGTTCCTCGCGGCGTTCGACGCCGGCGACACCGTGGTGATGGCGCGACCCGGTTATCCCGCGTATCGCAACACGTTGTCCGCGTTGGGGTGTCGCGTAATCGAGCTGGACTGCGGCGAGGACGTGCGCTTCCAGCCGACGGTCGCGATGCTCGATGCGCTCCCCGAACCTCCGAAGGGACTGATCATCGCCAGTCCGGCCAATCCGACCGGCACGATCATCGATCCCGACGAGTTGGCCGCGCTCGCGCGATGGTGCGACGAGCACGGCACGCTGCTGATCTCCGACGAGATCTACCACGGCATCTCCTACGGCGACGTCGAGTGCCGGAGCGCTCGGGAGTTCTCGGACGGCGCCGTCTCGATCGGATCGGTCTCGAAGTACTTCTCCATGACCGGCTGGCGTCTCGGCTGGATGGTGCTCCCGCGTTCGCTCACCCGAGCGGTCCAGCGGCTGGCCTCGAACATGACGGTGTGTCCGCCGACCGTCTCGCAGCTCGCCGCGGTCGCCGCCTTCACGGACGAGTCCCTCGCCGAGTTGGACGGTCACGTGCGGCGGTACGCCCGCAACCGCGAGGAACTGCTCGGCGGTCTCCGTGACGCCGGTATCACCCGGCTCGCTCCCGCGGACGGCGCCTTCTACGCGTACGCCGACATCGGGCACCTGACGGACGATTCGTTCCGATGGTGCGCCGACACCCTGAACGAGACCGGAGTGGCCGTCGTCCCGGGTGCGGACTTCGACACGGTGCACGGTCACCACACGGTGCGCTTCTCCTTCGCCGGTGCGACCGAGGACATCACCGAGGCGCTGCGTCGGCTCACCCCGCGACTGCGGTAGTGGGCTGCGCCCCCGTGCGCCTTTCGCGCATCCAGGGATACGCAAAAGGCGCACGGGGGAGAAGCGCCGGTGGCAGCATGTGTACGCATGTCGACCGGCTCCGCTCCCCGCTCGACGCCCAAGGGTCGGCGTCGGCGCGAGGCCCTCATCTCGGCCGCAGCGGATCTTCTGCTGGCCGGAGGGTACGACGCCGTGCGGCACCGGAGCGTCGCGGCGAGGGCCAGGCTTCCGCTGGCGTCCACGACCTACTACTTCGACTCCCTGGACGACCTCGTCACGCACGCCGCGGAACTGAACGGGGTCCGTGAGATCGCGATGATCCGCGACCGGATGACCGCATTCGCGCCGGCTGCGTTGGACACCGCGGACACGGTGGACCTGGTGGTGGACCTGCTCGTGGGTCCGGACGACGGCGACGAGGTCCGGCGGGACCTGATGGTGGCGCGCTACGAGCGGGTGCTGGCTGCGGCGCGGCATCCGCAGCTGCAGGAACTGCACTGCCGGCTGCGTGGTGAGCTGGAGGACATGCTGTCCGACGTGCTGTCCGCCGCGGGTCGGCCCACCGACCGTGACCACGTCCGCCCGCTCCTGGCCCTCGTCGACGGTGTCGTGATGGGCGCGTTGGGGGAGAACGGGGCGGACCTGCGGTCACGCGTGCGGGACGTCCTGCTGGATGCGGTGGACCGTCACGCGCCGTTGTCGCGGGAAGTCCGGAGGACGGTCGCGCAGTAGAGGCGCAGTCCGGGGGACGGTCGCGCAGTGAGGGGACCGTAAACTGGCCGCTCGTGAGCCGTATCCCGAATGTCCTCGCCCACCGTTACGCCAGTCCCGACATGGCCCGTCTGTGGTCACCCGAGCACAAGATCGTGCTCGAGCGTCAGCTGTGGATCGCCGTGCTGCGAGCGCAGGCCGATCTCGGTGTCGACGTCCCGGCGGAGGCCATCGCGGACTACGAGCGAGTGGCCGACCGGGTCGATCTCGAGTCGATCGCGGATCGAGAGCGGGTCACTCGTCACGACGTGAAGGCGCGGATCGAGGAGTTCAACGCCCTTGCCGGCCACGAGCACGTGCACAAGGGTCTGACCAGCCGCGATCTGACGGAGAACGTCGAGCAGCTGCAGATCCTGCGGTCGATGGAACACGTGTACGGGCACGGCGTGGCTGTCGCGGCGCGTCTGGCCGAGCGCGCGGCCGAGTACACCGAGGTGGTCATGGCCGGCCGCAGCCACAACGTCGCGGCGCAGGCCACGACGCTGGGCAAGCGGTTCGCGTCGGCTGCCGACGAGTTGATGGTGGCGTCGACCCGGCTCCGGGAGCTGATCGACCGGTACCCGCTGCGCGGCATCAAGGGTCCGATGGGGACGGCCCAGGACATGCTCGATCTGCTCGGCGGCGACGCCGACAAGCTCGAGACCCTCGAACGCGCAGTGGCGCAGCATCTCGGTTTCGCCCACGTCTTCACGAGTGTCGGCCAGGTCTACCCTCGTTCCCTCGACCACGACGTGGTGTCGGCGCTGGTGCAGGTGGGTGCGGCGCAGTCCTCCTTCGCCCACACGGTGCGCCTGATGGCCGGACACGAGCTGGTGACCGAGGGTTTCCAGCCGGGTCAGGTGGGCTCGTCGGCCATGCCGCACAAGATGAACACCCGGTCCTGCGAACGCGTCAACGGCCTGCAGGTGATTCTGCGCGGCTACGGGTCCATGGCCGCGGAGCTGGCCGGCGCACAGTGGAACGAGGGCGACGTCTTCTGTTCCGTCGTGCGTCGTGTCGCGCTGCCGGACGCATTCTTCGCCATCGACGGGATGATGGAGACCTTCCTGACCGTGCTCGCAGAGTTCGGTGCCTATCCCGCGGTGATCGCCCGCGAGCTCGATCGCTATCTGCCCTTCCTGGCGACGACCAAGGTGCTCATGGCCGCCGTACGTGCGGGAGTCGGTCGGGAAACAGCCCACGAGGCCATCAAGGAGCATGCCGTGGCCGTCGCTCTCGCGATGCGGGAGCAGGGGAGGGAACCGGACCTCCTCGACCGACTCGCGGCCGACGAGCGGTTGCCGCTCGACCGCGCGGCACTCGACACGGCGCTGGCGGATCGGTCGGCGTTCATCGGCGCCGCGCACGCGCAGGTCGCTGCGGTCGTCGCCGCGGTGCAGACACTGGTCGACGCGAACCCGGAGGCGGCTCGGTACACACCGGCTCCCATTCTGTGATGTGAACCGTGACGACGGGGCGGTCTCCCGGTGGAAGTGACGGCCGTCAGACCCTACGGTTCGTCATGTGAGCAAAGTTGTCGTCATCGGAACGGGTTATCTGGGCGCCACGCACGCTGCGTGCATGGCCGAGATCGGACACGACGTCCTCGGGGTCGATGTCGACCCGAGCAAGCTGGCCAAGCTCGAGGCGGGGGAGGTGCCCTTCTGGGAGCCCGGCCTCGAGGAAGTGTTGCAGCGCAACATCGCAGCGGGCCGCCTGCGCTTCACCGCGTCGTACGCGGACGCTGCAGCGTTCGGTGACATCTTCTTCCTCGCGGTGGGCACGCCGCAGAAGAAGGGCGAGTACGCCGCCGACGTGACGTTCGTGAACTCGGTGGTGGAGAACCTCGCACCGCTGATCACCGGACCCGCTGTCCTCTTCGGCAAGTCCACGGTCCCCGTGGGCACGGCGGAGCGACTCGGCACGATGGCCCACGCGCTCTCGCCGGCAGGCGAGGACCTCGAGGTGGCCTGGAACCCGGAGTTCCTGCGCGAGGGTCACGCCGTGGAGGACACGCTGCACCCGGACCGGCTGGTGCTCGGGGTCGACCGGAACCGTCCTCGGCGCGCGGAGGAGGTCGCGCGCGAGGTCTACGCGCCCCTGCTCGCCGAGGGGATCCCCTTCATCGTGACCGATCTGGCCACCGCCGAATTGGTCAAGACGTCGGCCAACGCATTTCTCGCGACGAAGATCTCGTTCATCAACGCTATTTCCGAGGTCTGTGACGCGGCAGGCGCCGATATCACCGTTCTGGCCGATGCAATCGGTCACGACGATCGAATCGGACGCAAATTTCTCAACGCCGGGATCGGTTTCGGTGGCGGTTGCCTGCCCAAGGACATTCGCGCATTCATGGCCCGTGCCGGTGAGTTGGGAGCCGACCAGGCGCTGACCTTCCTGCGCGAGGTCGACAACATCAACATGCGTCGGCGTACAGGCATGGTCGACGTCGTCCGTGACACTGTCGGCACCCTCCTGGGGGCGCAGGTGGCGGTGCTCGGTGCCGCCTTCAAGCCCGATTCCGACGACGTCCGGGATTCGCCGGCTCTCAATGTCGCTGGGCAACTGCAACTTCAGGGTGCCGGTGTGACCGTGTACGACCCGAAGGCCAACGACAACTCGCGCGCGCTGTTCCCCACGCTGGGGTACGCGAGCTCTGCGCTGGAGGCGTGCGCGAAGGCCGACGTGGTACTCGTGCTCACCGAATGGCGTGAATTCCGCGAGCTGGTTCCCGCCGATCTGGAGGGCGTGGTGCGGGAACGCAGAATCATCGACGGACGCAATTGCCTCGACGTGAATGTGTGGCGTTCTGCCGGGTGGCACTATCGCGGTCTCGGACGACCCTGAGTCCGACGAAACGACAGTCGACAACGCCATTGATACACTCCTGCCGAATATCGGTCCGAGAACGAGCAGAGGATTGTCGTGTCGAATGAGCTCGGTGGAACCACGACGGCACGGCGACGGCGAGTCCCGATCTGGGTGTGGATCGTGGCCGTCGTCCTCCTGGCCCTGGTCGCGTGGTTCGGGTGGACCGTCTACACGGCGTACAAGGGGCTGAGCTCCGCCCGTGACGATGCACTCGCGGCACGGTCGGCGATCCTGGCCGGCAACGCGGACGAGGGTCGTGAGCGCGTCGCGGACGCGACCGCCGCGTCGACAGATGCGCTGGATGCGACCGAGTCGCCCATCTGGAAGGCCGTCGCCGCCATTCCGGGTGTGGGCTCCCCTCTCGATGTCGTGGGTCCGCTCACCGGACTCGTCCACGACCTCACGACCGAGGTCCTGCAGCCCGCGGTCGACGTCGGTGCGGTGCTGAACCCGAGTGAACTGCGCGCCGACGACGGCACGATCGATCTGGGTGCGCTGCGCGAGGCGTCGCCGACCCTCGAGCAGGTGTCCGCCTCGGCGACCGCACTGAACCAGCGCGCGGAGTCCATCGACACCGACAGTTATCTACCGCAGGTCACCGAGGCCGGTGATTCGCTGAAGGCGCAGTTGGACGATCTGTCCGGGCTGCTCACCAACACCAGCCTGGCGTCGAAGATCCTCCCGGACATGCTCGGCGAGAACTCACCCAAGAGCTACTTCCTGGCGTTCCAGACCAATGCCGAGTCGCGCGGTACCGGCGGGCTCATGGGTGGATTCGCCATCATCGACGCGGACCGGGGCAAGATCTCGCTCGACGCACTGGCGAAGAACAGCGAGCTCGGTGCCCTCTACGACCCGATCGATCTGGGGCCCGACTTCGCCAAGGCGTACGGCAACCAGTACAACGCGACGGCCAACTGGCAGAACGCGAATGTGAGTCCTCACTTCCCGTACACGGGGGAGATCCTCCGGTCGATCTGGCAGCAGGAGTCCGGTCAGTCCGTCGACGGTGTGCTGGCGACCGACCCGGTCGCGCTGAGTTACATCCTCGGCGTGGTCGGCCCGGTGACTCTCGCCGACGGCGAGCAGGTCACGTCGGACAACGTGGTGAACCTGACGCAGTCGGAGGCGTACTTCCGCTTCGCCGACGACAACCTCGCGCGCAAGGACTACCTGCAGCAGATCGCGGCACGCGTCTTCTCCAAGGTGGAGGGCAAAATCAACGATCCTGCGGGACTTCTCGACGCCATCGGACGTGGCGTCAGCGAGGGCCACACCGCCGTCTGGAGCGCGGACCCCGCGATCCAGAGTGTGCTCTCCGGAACCAAGATCGCGCACGAGGTGCCGGACGATCCCGCGCCGTACGCCGCGCTGGTGGTCAACAACGGCGCCGGTGGCAAGCTCGACTACTACCTCGAGCGAGACATCACCTACACCGCGACGTCCTGCGAGGGGGACACCCGGACGACCCAGATCACCGCCTCCGTGACCAACACGGCTCCGCCGCAGGAGTACCCGACGTACATCGCCGGACGTCAGAACGAGACGACCGCGTACGAGGGTCCCCCCGGAACCAATCGATCGGTGGTGTCGGTCTTCACGACGACGGGATCGACGCTGACGAAGGCGTCGATCGATGGGCAGCAGGTGTTCGTGCTCACCGGGCAGGAACGGGGCCATCCGTTCTTCTACACGCCGTTCGTCGTCGAGCCGGGGCAGACCAAGACCCTCGTCCTCGACCTCGTGGAGCCGACGGCGCCGGGTGCTGCGCGGGTGCCGCTCCAGCCTGCGACGCTCCCCGGCACCGCCACCGTCGACGTGCCGGACTGCTCGGGATCCTGACGCGGCTCTCGTGAGATCGTGACGCGCTGGTCACAGCTGTCTGTGACCGGCCCCATTGCACTCCCCGCCAGGCATGGTTAGGCTCGCCTTACAGTCGCTCGATCCCCCGAGCGTGCCGCAGGCGAGGAGGTCCGATGTCGACAGCGTTCGAACTCGACGCCGCGACGCTCGATGCGGAACCCGGCTTCTATCCGGCGTCGGTGCTGTCCACGACGGCGATCTCACCCAGCATGGTGCGCATCGTTCTCGGCGGCCCGTGGGTGGAACGGTACGTCGGCGTCGAGGCACCGGACGAGTGCGTGACCGTGTACTTCCCGCCCGCCGTCGACGACGTCCTGCCGCCGATGACCTGCTGTAAGGGCGTGTGGGGCTACCACGACGCGGCGACGCGGCCGGAGTGCCGCAACTACACCGTCCGCATGCGCGACGACGACACGCTGACCATCGACTTCGTCCTGCACGAGAGCGGCGTCGCGTCTGACTGGGCGCGGCTGGCGCGCCCGGGCCACAGCGTCGTCCTCTCGCGCCCCCGCTCCTGGTACCGGTGTCCCGAGGACGCCGCGTGGCAACTGCTCGTGGCGGACCAGACGGGTCTGCCGGCCATCGCCCGAGCACTCGAGCAGGCACCTGCCGGGCTGCGGACCCACGTCGTGCTCGAGGTCCTCGACCCCGCCGACATCCAGTCGTTCGACACGGCGGCGGACGTCACCGTCGACTGGCGCGTGGGTACCGGCAACGGTGTGATGCCGAGCGTTCTCCCCGATGCGGTCGCGTCGTACGAGCGTCCCGCGGGCTCCGGATACGTGTGGTTCGCCGGTGAGGCGGGCGCGTCCCGCGCGGTGCGCTCCCACGTGCGCAAGCAGTGGGGCATGAGCACCCGTGAGTGCTCGGTCATCGGATACTGGCGCGAGCGCGCCGAGGAGTGGCTGGCCTCCTACAAGCGGTACGAGGCGATGGCGCTCGCGGGCTACAAGCGCGCTCTGCGCGAGGGCAAGTCGGAAGCGCAGGCGCAGGACGAGTTCGAGGCACTCCTCGAGCGCGTCGGCCTCTAGCTCTTCTCGGGATCGGCGATACGGCCACCGGGCATCGCGAGCGCGGCGATCAGCAGCAGGACCGCTCCGCCGATCACCGTGTAGAACACGATGTGCAGACCGTCGCCGAGTTCGGTCGGCGATGCGTCGTCTCCGACGGTGGCATTGACGATGGCCCCGCACACCGCGATGCCGACGGCGCTGCCGAGGTTGCGGGCGAACGTGTTGGTGGAGGTGACCACTCCGCGCTCGGACCAGTCGACACTCGACTGCGCCGCGATGAGCGCAGGGCCCGCGATCAGCCCCATCCCGGCTCCGATCACGAGGCACCCGACGCAGATCTCCCACACCGACGACGTCGTGGTCCATCCCAGTGTGAGCAGCGAACCGGCCGTGACGATCGACCCACCGATGACCGCGGTGCGCCGGAACCCGATGCGCAGATACACCCGACCCGACTGTGACGACATCAGCGGCCACGACAGCAGGAGCGGTGCGAGGGTGAAGCCGCCCGCCAGTGCGCTCAGCCCCAGTACGCCCTGGACGAACGTCGGGACGTACGTGGTGAGCGTGAGCACGACGGCGCCGATGACGGCGCCCACGGCGCTCGTGGCGGCCAGGACGCGACGCGTCAGCACCCACAGTGGCAGCACGGGGGACGCGACGCGTCTCTCGACGAGCACGAAGGCGGCGAGCCCGGCCACTCCGACGGCGAATACCGCGACACTCGCTCCC
The DNA here is from genome assembly GCF_001426145.1 of Rhodococcus sp. Leaf225. Lineage (NCBI taxonomy): Bacteria > Bacillati > Actinomycetota > Actinomycetes > Mycobacteriales > Nocardiaceae > Rhodococcus > Rhodococcus sp. Leaf225. The sequence continues at coordinate 141,698 of NZ_LMRN01000007.1, forward strand.
GACGTCCACGCCCACGATTGACCACCCTCGAGCAGCCCGAGGATGAGGGCGCCCGCGCCGACGGTGAGCAGCGCGGCGCCGACGTAGTCGATGCTCTGCCGCGTCGACGGCCTCGCCGTCTCGTCGAACTTGCGGATCAGCATCACCGCCGCGACCAGGCACAGCGGGATGTTGACGAAGAAGATCCAGCGCCACGAGAGGAACTCGGAGAAGATGCCGCCGAGACTGGGACCCACGATGGACGACATCGCCCACACGCTGGCCAGATAGCCCTGCGCCTTCGCTCGCTCGCGCACGGTGTAGATGTCGCCGGCGATCGTCTGCACCATCGGTTGGATCGCGCCCGCGCCGATGCCCTGGATCGCCCGGGCGACGATGAGGGCGGGCATGCTCCAGGCGATCCCGCACAGCACCGAGCCGATCGCGAAGACGGCGATGCCGAACAGGACGAGACGCTTGCGGCCGAAGAGATCCGCCAGCTTGCCGTAGACCGGCACGGTGACGGCCTGTGCGAGCAGGTAGATCGAGAAGAGCCACGGGAACTGGGAGAAGCCGCCCAAATCGTCGACGATGGTGAGGACGGACGTGGCGATGATCGTCGAGTCGAGGGCGACGAGCGAGTTGCAGAGCATCAGCGCCGCCAGGATCGGGCCTCGTTCGGACCGGAATCCGACCTGCACCCTGTCCGTCGTCGTCACCCGCCACGCTCCTTCGTTCGCCTCGGTACCGAGGGTCCCTCCGAACACTGCCAGACACCGCCACCACCGCGATGCGCGGCACGACTACGCTCGAACGTCGTGCGCCCCTCTCTCTCGCAGTATCCCCATCTGGCGGCCGGCAAGGTCCGCGACCTGTATCGCATCGACGACGACCATCTGCTCCTGGTGGCGAGCGACCGCATCTCCGCGTACGACCACGTGCTGTCGACGCCCATTCCTGACAAGGGTCGCGTGCTCACCGCGATGAGCGTGTTCTTCTTCGACACTCTCGGCGTGCGCGATCACCTCGCCGGAGACGCGGAGGATCCGCGGATCCCGCAGGAGGTGCTCGGCCGCGCGCTGGTGGTGCGCGCGCTGCGCATGGCGCCGGTCGAGTGTGTCGCCCGTGGCTACCTCACCGGGTCCGGGCTGCTCGACTATCGTGAGACGGGTGCGGTGTGCGGCGTTCCGCTCCCGGACGGTCTCACCGAGGCGAGCACGCTCCCGGAGCCGATCTTCACCCCCGCCAGCAAGGCGGCGATCGGCGATCACGACGAGAACATCGACTTCGATTCCGTGGTCGCCCTGGTCGGAGCCGACACGGCGGACAAGCTGCGCTCGGCGACGCTCGACATCTACGCGCGCGCCGCGGAGTTCGCCGCCGGACGCGGAATCATCCTCGCCGACACCAAGTTCGAGTTCGGTGTCGACGACGACGGCGAGGTGGTCCTCGCCGACGAGGTGCTGACTCCCGATTCGTCCCGGTACTGGCCGCTCGACGGCTACACCGAGGGGCAGGCGCAGCCGAGTTTCGACAAGCAGTTCGTCCGGGACTGGCTGACCGGTGAGTCCGGATGGGACCGCCACGGCGACGCACCGCCCCCGCCGCTGCCCGACGACATCGCCGACCGCACCCGGTCGCGTTACGTCGAGGCGTACGAACGACTCTCGGGTCTCTCCTTCGACGATTGGGTACGACCGTGACCGACATGCAGACGCACGACGCACAGCAGACGACACCACCGATCGCCAAGACCGTTCCGCACACGCGCACCCACCACGGTGACGTCGTCGTGGACCCGTACGAGTGGTTGCGGGAGAAGTCGGATCCCGAGGTCGTCGCGTACCTCGAGGCGGAGAACGCCTACACCGAGGCGCAGACGGCCCACCTGGAGCCGCTGCGCACGGCGATCTTCGACGAGATCAAGTCGCGCACACAGGAGACCGACCTGTCGGTGCCCACGCGCCGCGGACTCTGGTGGTACTACGGGCGCACGCTCGAGGGCAAGAGTTACGGCATGCAGTGCCGCTGCCCGGTCGCCTCGGTGGACGACTGGACGCCGCCCGCGCTCGAACCGGGTGTCGAGGTCCCCGGCGAGGAGATCGTCCTCGACGCCAACGTGCTGGCAGAAGGACACGATTTCTTCTCGCTCGGCGCATTCTCCCTGAGCGACGACGGACACCTGCTCGCGTACTCCGTCGACACCGCCGGCGACGAGCGGTACACGTTGCGCATCAAGGATCTTCGTACCGGAGAGCTGTTCCCGGACGAGATCGAGCAGACCGCTCCCGGAGCGACCTGGTCCGCCGATCAGCAGTACCTCTTCTATCAGACCGTGGACGACTCGTGGCGTCCGGACAAGGTGTGGCGACACCGGATCGGGTCGCCCACGTCCGAGGACGTGGTGGTCTTCCACGAGCCGGACGAGTCCTACTGGGTCAGTTTCGGATCCACGCGCAGCGAGAAGTACCTCGTGATCTGGGTGGGGTCGAAGGTCACCACCGAGGGCTGGTACCTCGACGCGCAGGATCCGACGGGCGAGTTCCACGTGATCCTGCCGCGCAGGGACGGCGTCGAGTACAGCGCGGAGCACGCCGTGGTCGCGGGCCGCGACCGGTTCCTGATCCTGCACAACGACGTCGTCGACGGAGTGAAGGCGGAGAACTTCGTCCTGGCCGACGCGCCGGTGGAGGACCCGTCGGACATGACGATTCTCCTGGAGCACGCCGACGACGTGCGGCTCGAGGACGTCGACGCGTTCGCTCACCACCTGGTGCTGTCGTACCGCCGGGAAGCCGTGCCGCGCATGGCCTTGTGGCCACTGCTCGACAGCGGCTACGGCGAGCGTCACGAGCTCGAGTTCGACGAGGAACTGTTCTCGGTGGGTCTCGGCTCGAATCCGGAGTGGGACGCACCGCTGCTGCGTTTCGGCTACACCTCGTTCATCACGCCCTCGCGCGTCTACGACTACGACCTGGCCTCTGGCGAGCGCATCCTGCGCAAGTCGCAGCCGGTGCTCGGCGATTTCGACCCGACGCGGTACACCCAGACCAGGGAGTGGGCGACGGCGGAGGACGGCACGCGAGTGCCGCTCTCGGTGATCAAGCGCGTCGACGTCGAGGTGTCCGAGGGCGGCGCGCCGACGTTGCTGTACGGGTACGGCTCGTACGAGGCGAGCATGGACCCGGGCTTCTCGGTGTCGAGACTGTCCCTGCTCGATCGGGGCATCGTGTTCGTCATCGCGCACGTGCGCGGCGGCGGGGAGATGGGCCGCCTCTGGTACGAGGACGGCAAGATGCTGCACAAGAAGAACACGTTCACCGACTTCGTCTCGTGCGCACGGCATCTGATCGACACCGGGGTGACGTCTCCCGATCGTCTGGTGGCCGACGGTGGCAGTGCGGGCGGCCTCCTCATGGGAGCGGTGGCCAACCTCGCACCCGAACTGTTCGCGGGCATCCTCGCCAACGTGCCGTTCGTGGATCCGCTCACGTCCATTCTCGACCCGTCGCTGCCGCTCACGGTGATCGAGTGGGACGAGTGGGGAAACCCGCTGGAGGACAAGGACGTCTACGACTACATGAAGTCGTACAGCCCGTACGAGAACGTGGCGGAGAAGGACTACCCGGCCGTCCTGGCCATCACCTCGATCAACGACACGCGCGTGCTCTACGTCGAACCCGCGAAGTGGATCGCCGCTCTGCGGGTGAAGAACACCGGCAGCGAGCCGATTCTGCTGAAGACCGAGATGAGTGCCGGGCACGGCGGGGTCAGCGGGCGATACGAGAAGTGGAAGGAGATCGCCTTCGAGTACGCGTGGGTGATCGAACGCACGGGTGCGATTGCCACGGGTGGCCGCGATACGGCAAGCTGACGGCGTTCGCCGGGGGGTGGACTGCAGCGAATGACGGTCGGGGGCCGCAGTGAGTGAACGTCGTGATGTCGAGTTCGTGTCCGGGGACGCCACCTGTGCGGCGTGGCTGTACCGTCCGGACACACCGAGCGAGCGGCAGCCGATCGTCGTCCTGGCCCACGGTCTGGGCGGTGTCCGCGAGATGCGGCTCGACGCGTACGCCGAACGGTTCACCGCTGCCGGCTACGCGTGCCTGGTGTTCGACTACCGCCACTTCGGCGCCAGTGGCGGCGAGCCACGGCAGCTCCTCGACATCAGGCTCCAACTCGAGGACTGGGCGTCGGCCATCGCGCACGCCCGCACGATCGACGGGATCGATCCGACCCGAGTGGTGCTGTGGGGTTCCTCGTTCGGTGGTGGCCACGTCCTCGAGGCCGCCGCTCGAGACGGTCGGGTCGCCGCGGTGATCTCCCAGTGCCCGTTCACCGACGGGCTCGCGTCGGCCCTGGCCACGCCGCTGAGCACGACGCTCAGGATCACCCCGCTCGCCGTCCGGGACATCGTCGGATCGCTCCGGGGCAAGCCTCCCGTGATGGTGCCGCTCGCCGCGGAACACCGTGGTGTCGCACTGATGGCCAGCACCGATGCGCTCGACGGGTACCTCGGTCTGCAGCCCCCCGGTTCCGCCTTCTCCAACGAGGTGGCGGCTCGGTTCGCACTCGCCATCACCCGGTACTTCCCTGGCCGGGCGGCGAAGAAGATCACCGCGCCGGTGCTGTTCTGCGTGTGCGATCCGGACACCGTCGCACCGACGAAGGCGACCCTGCGCCATGCGGCGAAGGCGCCTCGCGGACAGATCGAGGTGTACCCGTACGGCCACTTCGAGATCTATGTCGGCGACCCGTTCGAGCACGTGGTGGCCGATCAGATCGCGTTCCTGGAGCGCACGGTCCCGCTGGGCTGACTCACCGCCAGCGGTACCGCACCTGGGGCCGTCCGGCCCTGCCGTACTCGGTGTGCCGCTCGACGAGCCCGTCGTCGGCGAGCCGTTCGAGATAGCGCCACGCCGTCACCCGGGAGACGCCGACGGCCTTGGCTGCCTCGGAGGCCCCGAGTCCCTCGGGCTGTGCCCGCACGCTGTTCGAGATCTCGGTGAGTGTCGCCGGAGCGATGCCCTTGGGGGAGGCGGCGCGCTCGTCCGCGGTGCGCAGAGAGGCCATGGCGCGGTCGATGTCGCGTTGACTCACCGCCGACTCGCCGTCGCGCAGGGCGCTGCGAAACTCGCCGTACCGTTCCAGCTTGTCCCGGAACGCCGCGAAGGTGAAGGGCTTGAGCAGGTACAGCACCACCCCGTGCGCGACGGCGTTGCGCACGACGGCGAGGTCGCGCTCGGAGGTGATGGCGATGACGTCGGGTCCGGGGCGCAGTCCACCGAGTGCGGCGGCGACGTCGATGCCGTTGGCGTCCGGCAGCCCGATGTCGAGCAGGACCAGATCGAACGGCGACCCGTCGGCGATGGCCTTGGACGCCGCGCGCATGGCGCCCGACGCGGTGTGCACCATCGCACCCACGGTGAAGCCGGGGACACGACCGACGTAGCTCGAATGGGCTTCCGCGATCAGGGGTTCGTCCTCGACGATCAGCACGCGGATGGTGGTGTCGTCGGGACCGGGTGCCTCACTCATGCGGGATGCTCGCGGTGACGACCGATCCGTAGGTCGTCTCCGACGTCAGGGTCCCGTGATGGCGTTCGACCACCTGGGTGACCAGCGCGAGACCGAGGCCCCGCGAGCCGGACTTGGTGGAGTAACCGCGGGTCCGTGCTCTCGCCAGGGCGTCCGCGTCCATTCCCGGTCCACTGTCCGCCACCTGGATCACGAGGTCCGTCTCGCTCTCGCGCACGGTCACCTCCACCCACGGCTCGTCCGACTGCTTCGCTGCATCGATCGCATTGTCTATCAAATTTCCGGCGAGAGTGACCAATTCGCGTCGGTCGAAGGACTCGGTGTCGGTGAGGGCGGTGTCCTCGGTGACCGTGAGCTCGACGCCCTGCTCGGCGGCCTGGCTCACCTTGCCCAGCAACAGTGCTGCGACCGCGGGTTCCTGCACCGTGCTCATGAGCCGGTCGATGAGGTTCTGCGACAGCTCGAGTTCCTGGGTGGCGAACTCGACCGCCTGCTCGGTGCGGCCGAGTTCGACCATCGTGATGACGGTGTGGAGACGGTTCGCCGACTCGTGCGCTTGCGAGCGCAGCGACTCGGCGAAGGACGTCATCGAGTCGAGTTCGCCCATGACACGCTGCAATTCGGTGTGATCGCGCAGCACGGTCACCGTGCCGAGCCGGCGGGACCCGTGCAGGACGGGGTCCTGGGTCACCACGAGGACACGCGTCGTCGTCAGGTGCATCTCGTCGCGAACGGCGGTGTCGCCCAGTCCGCGCAGCGATTCCGGAAGGCGCTCGCGCGTCACGGGACCCTCGGGCAGGTCCAGCAGCCGCCGCGCCTCGTCGTTGACCAGCTCCGCCTCCGAGTCGTCGCCCCACACCACCAGCCCCTCGCCGATGGAGTGCAGGACGGCGTCGTGGTGCTCGTACATGCTGCGCAGCTCGTCGGGCGCGAGCCCGAGGGTCTGACGACTGAGCCGCCGATTGAGTAGATAGGACGCCGCGAGGGCCACGCCGAGTGCCGCCGCGATGATGCCGAGGACTGCCGGGAGCCCGGCGACGAACTGACTGGAGATCTTCTGGCGGGTGACCCCGGCGGAGACGAGCCCCACGACGCGGCCGTCGTCGAGCACGGGCGTGACGGCGCGGATCGACGGTCCCAGAGATCCGCGGTACGTCTCGGTGAACGTCTCGCCGGCGAGCGCCCGGTCGATCGTGCCCGTGAACTGCCCGCCGATCAGCTCGGTGGTGGTGTGGGTGAAACGCGTGCGGTCGGGCGACATGACGACGATGAAGTCCATCCCCGTCGCGATGCGCACGCGCTCGGTCACCGGTTGCAGCGCGGCTGTGGGATCCGCACTCGCGAGTGCGGTCACCGTGGACGGGGCAGTCGCGATCGAGACGGCGATGTCGACGACCTCCCGGCGGATGCTCTCGTCGCTGTCCCGGCGGGCGTCGACGAGGGCGAGAGCGCCGCCGAGCGTCACGAGGAGCACCACGACCGCGAGCTGGCCGACGAGGAGCTGCCGCGCCACACTGCGGCGACGCCGGGTGTTCGTGCTGCTCACGGGGTTCCTCCGGGTTCGACTGTTCTGCTCACGACGTGCGCGTGACCGCTGTACACATGAACGAAATGAACTCATTGGTGACTCGGGTCACGCTCATGGACCACCATTCCATTCAGACAAGCGTGATCCACCTCACGCCACGATCGTAAGGACAACCATGACCGCCAGCATCGACGCCGAACCGTACGACGCGACCCCGCCGCCCAAGAAGAAGCGGGACAAGACCCACTGGCTCTACATCGCCGTGATCATCGCCGTGATCGGCGGTGTCATCGTCGGTCTCGTCGCACCCGAGGTCGGGTCGAGCCTCGGCGTGCTGGGCACCATGTTCGTCGATCTGATCAAGATGATGATCAGCCCGGTCATCTTCTGCACCATCGTGCTCGGCATCGGGTCGGTCAAGGCCGCGGCCAGCGTCGGCAAGGTCGGCGGCCTCGCCCTCGGTTACTTCATCACGATGTCCACCTTCGCCCTCGCCATCGGCATGGTGGTCGGCAACCTGATCCAGCCGGGAACCGGCCTGAACATCGAGCCGAACTCCGGCGCTGTCGGCAAGCTCGTCGAGACCGCGGAAGGTGCCGGCGGCACGCTCGACTTCATCCAGGGCATCATCCCGACGTCGCTGCTGTCGTCGCTCACCGAGGGCAGCGTGCTGCAGACCCTCTTCGTCGCGCTGCTCGTCGGCTTCGGCCTGCAGGCCATGGGCAAGCAGGGTGAGGGCATCCTCCGCGGCATCGGCTCGATCCAGAAGCTCGTCTTCCGCATCCTGGCCGGCATCCTGTGGCTCGCCCCGATCGGTGCCTTCGGCGCCATCGCCAAGGTCGTCGGTGACACCGGCTTCGAGGCCGTGGTCCAGCTGGCCACCCTCATGCTGGCCTTCTACCTGACCTGCACCATCTTCGTCTTCGGCATCCTCGGCACGATCCTGCGCTTCGTCTCCGGCGTCTCGATCTTCAAGCTGGTCAAGTACCTGGCCCGTGAGTACCTGCTCATCGTCGCCACCTCGTCCTCCGAGTCGGCCCTGCCGCGCCTCATCGCCAAGATGGAGCACGTCGGAGTGCAGCGCACCACGGTCGGCGTCGTCGTCCCCACCGGCTACTCCTTCAACCTCGACGGCACCGCGATCTACCTGACGATGGCCTCGATCTTCATCGCCGACGCCATGGGCAACCCGCTCGGACTCGGCGAGCAGATCTCGCTGCTCGTCTTCATGATCATCGCCAGCAAGGGTGCGGCCGGCGTCTCCGGCGCCGGCCTCGCCACGCTCGCCGGTGGTCTGCAGAGCCACCGCCCCGAGCTGCTCGACGGCATCGGCCTCATCGTCGGCATCGACCGGTTCATGTCCGAGGCTCGCGCCGTCACCAACTTCTCGGGTAACGCCGTCGCCACGATGCTGGTCGGCACCTGGACGAAGACGATCGACAACGAACGCGTCAAGGACGTCCTCGCCGGCAAGCTCCCGTTCGACGAGACCACGATGGTGGACGACGGGCACGGAGAGGCCCGCGATCCGGAAGCCAAGCCCGACCTCGTGAAGAACTAGCACCGCACGCACCGACCGAGAGCGGGCGCATCCTCCACACAGGGAGGGTGCGCCCGCTCTCGTGCTCACGGGTTACCGGCCGGTACTGTGAGCCCATGACAGAACTGCAGAACGTCGGCATCAGCACTCTCGGCGGCGCTCCCACCTCGCTCGAGGAGTACAGCGGCCGCGCGGTGCTCGTGGTCAACGTCGCCTCGAAGTGTGGCCTGACCCCGCAGTACACGACGCTGGAGAAGCTGGCCCGCGAGTACGCGGACCGCGGACTCTCGGTCGTGGGCGTTCCCTGCAACCAGTTCGGTGGCCAGGAGCCCGGCTCGGCCGAGGAGATCGAGACGTTCTGCTCCACGACGTACGACGTCACCTTCCCGCTGATGGAGAAGGTCGACGTCAACGGCGAGAACCGGCACCCGCTCTACGAGATCCTGACGCAGACCGCGGACTCCGAGGGGAACGCGGGAGACGTGCAGTGGAACTTCGAGAAGTTCCTCGTCTCGCCGGACGGCGAGGTCGTGGGCCGATTCCGCCCCCGCACCGAACCGGACGCCCCTGAGGTTCTCGCGGCGATCGACAAGGTGCTGCCCGTTCAGACTCTCTGACGTCGCCCGGCGTTCACGCGGGACGAGACCGTCGTACACCTCGGTGTGCGACGGTTTCTTCATGAGTGCACGTCTGATCGTGTCCGTGTCCGGTATCCGCGACGAGACCCGCGACGCCGCCGCCGAGTTCGCCGCGGAGATGGATCGCCGCGACATCGAGTTGTCGCTTCTCGTGGCCCCGCGGTTGAAGGACAAGTACCGCCTCACGCGCGACACCGAGACGCAGGACTGGCTGCGCATGCGCCGCGATCACGGAGACGCACTGGTCCTGCACGGATACGACCAGGCGGCCACCAAGCGGCGTCGCGCCGAGTTCGCGACCCTCCCCGCTCACGAGGCGCAGCTGCGGTTGCGCGCCGCGGACCGGGTCATGGAGGAGATCGGCATGCGCACCCGCGTGTTCGCACCGCCCCGCTGGGTCGCCTCACCGGGTGCGGTGTCCGCCCTTCCCACGGTCGGGTTCCGCGTCTTCGCCGGGCTCGCCGGCATCCAGGACCTCGAGCGGGGAACCACGGTGCGCGGTCGGGTCCACGGTATCGGTGAGGGCTTCGGCACCGGATCCGGTGGCTACGTCTGGGAGCCCGGGTCCACGGAACCGTGGTGGTGCCGCGCGCTCGTCATGGGTGCCGGCCGTACGGCTCGCCGCGGCGGCGTGGTGCGACTGTCGGTGAGCGCCAAGCAGCTCGGCCGTCCGGGCCCCCGTGCCGCCATGCTCGACGCGGTGGACCTGGCGCGCTTCCACGGTGCGACGTCGGCCCGCTACGAGTGGGTTCCGCGCTCACGCACCGCTGTCGCCTGACCCGGCCGCGACCTGCGCGTCGTACAGGTCGTAGGGATCCGCGATCGGCATCCCGAGGGCCTCGGACAGGGACTCCGCCGACCAGCTCGTTCCCTCGGCATCGGTGTCCACGGCGCCGTCCGAGGTGAGGTTCGACCGGAAGATGCCCGCGGCGGACGCGGGCAGGAAGTCCTCGTAGACAACGGGTTCGAGCCCGTCCGGCGTGCGAAGGTAGTAGGCCAGTCCGCGCTCCGCCATCTCCTGATCGGTGCCGGGGAAGTGCTGCGCCCACTCCCGGGCAGCGGCCTCGTCGGAGAGGCCGTCCACCCGCGCCATCGCGGTGTCGTACACCTCCCGGCCGCGGCGGGTGAGGGCGACGCCCCGTGCCTCCACCTCACCGAAGCGGACGCGGAGCCGATCGGAGAACGTGGCACCGGACGCGTCGCGAAAGAGTCGAGGTTCGGCGAGAGCTCGGAACGATGTCTGGCGCAACAGCACCGGCGCGGTCCACCGAGGGGGTCCCTGGATCCGGTCGATCATCTCGATACCGCGCTCGGCCATGCGGCGGTACAGGTCGTCGATGTCGAGCACCCGCGGCGTCAGGTGGTTGATGTGCGTCGACGACACCCCGCCGATGTCCGCGGCCACCGACGACACGGCTTCGAGCTCGTCGTACCAGGCGCGATCGACGGGCTCCGTGCCGAGTTCGAAGACGGCGACGGCGCCGTCGACGAGCGTGGTGGCCTCCGGTTCCGGTAACCCGCCGTCCTCGGCGGCACGGACCGCGAGGCGCACCAGGTCGGGCGGGACGAGCGTGCGCGCCTCGAGTGCGGTCGAGAGTCGCTGCTCCAGATCGGCGGTGAAGAATCTGCGGTCGTCGACGACGAGCATGGAGCAGAACACCCGGAACGGGTTGCGGGCCAGCTCGATCGAGTCCACGGGCCGGAACGCCGTGGACACCACCGGTATCGGGGTGGCGGCGTCACGCAGATCGTAGAAGCCGACGGGGTGCATGCCGAACCCCCCGAACAGTCGTGCCACGTCGCGCAACTCGGCGACGGTCCCCACCCGGACGGCTCCGTGCCGTTCCGCCGTGACGCGGTGGAGGGTGCCGAGGCGCTCGGCCTCGGCACCCTCGCGAGCCACCACGTCCGCGTTCACCGCGGTCGCCACCTCCACCAGCGTCGTGTACGCCGGGACCTCACGGCCGTACATCGCCGAGAGGGCGACTGCGAAACGAGCGCGGAGATCGGACGCCGGGATCATGCGACGACGCTATCGCTGTCCGACCCGTTCCGGCACCCGGACGGCCACCAGGATGTCGTCGGAGACGTGGGGGGTTCCGGGTGCTGCCTCCACCAGTCGTGGACGCGTCTCGTCGACCGTGACGGTCCACTCGGCGGGGTCGAGGGACTCGGCGACGGAGTGGGGGCTGTGGAAGTCCGACGGATCGAACCCTGCCCAGCGGTGTCCGGGCGACGGGGTGTGGCCGACCATGAGCAGCGTGCCGCCGGGCGCGACGGTGTCGACCAGTCGCGCGAGTCCGTCGGTCGAGTCGTCCTGCAGGATGCCGAAGTAGTGCAGCGTCAGCAGATCCGTGGAGTGCGGCGGCAGCGGGTCGGTCAGCAGGTCCCTGGCCAGCCACGTCACACCGTCGTGCAGTCCGCGTGCCCGCTCGACGGCCACCTCGGAGATGTCGACGCCGGTGACGGTCCAGCCGCGTTCCGCCAGCCACACGGCGTCGGCGCCCTCACCCGATCCGACGTCGACGGCGCGCCCGGGGGAGAGGTGCTCCGCGTACTGGACCAGTGTCGGGTTGGGATTGCCGCTCCACCGCTTGTCCGACTCCCGGTACAACTCGTCCCAGAAGTGCCCGTCCAACGCCGGACGGGGGCGCCCTGCCTGGACCGCCTGGTCGAACTCCTCGGCGATGAGGTTCGCGTTGACGTGAGCGCCGGCGAGGGCTCCCTGCGCGGTGGAGGCGATGACCGTGGCCGACGGGTCGGTGACGTTGCCCGCCGCCCACACTCCCGCCACGGTGGTGGCACCGAAGGAATCGACCTCGACGACGTCGCCGAGTCCGGTCGCGTGCGGCACTGTGGTGAGGCCGAGCGATCCGAGAAGTTCACTGCGAGCGGTGAAGCGCAGCCCCACGGCGAGAGCGTCGACCGCGACCTCGGTCCCGTCGGCCAACCCGACCGCACGGAGGCGATCCTCCCCGGTGAGCACCGAGGTGACCTTCTGCTCGACGATCTCGATGCCGCGCGCGGTGAATTTCTCGCGGTCCTCGTCCGCCAGAGGTCCGCCGTCGGTGAAGAAGGTCAGGTTCTCTGTCCACTGCCGCCACATCGAGGCGTGATGGATGCTGAACGGCCCGGTGCTCAGGACGCCGATGCGGTGATCCTGGATCTCCCACCCGTCGCAGTAGGGGCACTGCACGACGTCCCGACCCCAGCGTTCCGCCAGACCGTCGACGGGCGGGAGCAGATCGGTGAGTCCGGTCGTCACCACGATGCGCCGCGCCGAGAAGGCGCGTCCGTCGTCCGTGGTCGCGGAGAAGTGCCCGACGTGACCGCCGAGTGCGGTGACCGTGGCGTCGACGATCGTGACGTCGTATCGCTCGAGGTCGGCTCGGCCGTTCTTCAGGTAGTCGAGCGGCGAGGTGTGGTCCCGACCCAGCACGCCGTGCATGTGCGAGGCAGGTGCGTTGCGAGGAGTTCCGTTGTCCAGAACCAGGACTCGCCTACGGGCTCGGCCGAGCATGAGTGCGGCGGACAGTCCGGCGGACCCGCCGCCGAGGACGATGACGTCGGCGTCGACGTGGTGGTGTGAGGTCATGCGGACACTGTGCGCCCGAGTCTGCGGATTTGACAAACATATTTGCCGAAACTGCAATATGAGGTATGGACGACTTCGACGGTGTGATCAGTGCGATCGGTCCGCGCCTGCGCGCTCTCCGCGTCGCGGCGGACGTGACCCTGGCCGCGGTGTCCGAACGCACGGGCATCCCGGTGAGCACGCTCTCCCGGCTCGAATCGGGGCAACGAAAGCCCAGCCTCGAGCTGTTGCTGCCGTTGGCCAAGGTGTACGACGTTCCCCTGGACGACATCGTCGACGCCCCCGAGACCGGAGATCCGCGGGTGCAGTTCACGCCGGTCACGACGAACGGCGTCACCGTCGTCCCGCTGACGCGCCGGGCGGGCGGGCTGCAGGCGTTCAAGCAGATCGTCCCCGGAGATCGCTACGAGGAGAACCCGCGGTTGGGGTCTCACGAGGGTTATCACTGGATCTACGTGCTGAACGGGAAGCTACGACTCATCCTGGGCGACCAGGACCTGGTGCTGGGTCCGGGTGAGGTGGCCGAATTCGACACTCACCTTCCGCACTGGTTCGGCAGCGCCGACCGCCGGCCCGTCGAGTACCTGGGAATCTTCGGACCGCAGGGCGAACGGATGCACGTGAAGGCGACGTATTCGGGGCGCTGAGGACCTTCGTGGTCAGGGGATGTGCAGGAGGCGCCCGACGACCTCGCCCATCAGTTGCGGGGGCACGATGCCCGGCTGGGCGAGTTCCTCGACGGCCAGACCGTTGCTGAGCGCCAGGATGACGAACGTGACCCACTCCGCGGGAACGTGCAACGTCGCTCCGGAGCTCTCGGTGACGCTGACGACGGCGTCGGTGACCGCCGCCCGGAGCTGCGCCCTGTGCTCGGCGAAGCGGGCACCCACCTCGGGATCGCGAAGGGCCCTCGACCAGTAGTCCATGAACAGCAGATGCCAGTCGCGATTGTTCGAGATCGCCTCCGTGAGACGGGTACTCAGCACGCGCTGGGCTTCCCGCAGGTCGGAGGGGAGCTCGGCGAGCAGGTCGACCGACATCCGCGCCCGACCGAGCACCTGCCGGTCCATCAGCTCGTAGAACAGCCCCTCCTTGGAGCCGAAATTCGAGTAGACCGCGCCCTTGGTGAACCCGGCCTGCTCGGCGATGGCGTCGAGGGTGGCGTCGGCGTACCCGCGTCGACCGAACTCTGTCATCGCGGACGCGATGATCCGCTCGCGAACCTCGCTGCGAGGGGGGCGGGTGCTCGGTTCGGCGCTGCTCACTCGGGAAGAGTACCGCTCGATACCGACGGTATCGAAAACATGGTTCGCCGTATACGGTGAGGTCATGGGGATACGAGAGTGCGATGTCGTCGTGGTCGGTGCGGGTCTCGCAGGACTGGTCGCGACAGCGGAACTGGTCGAGGCGGGCAAGCGCGTGATCCTGCTCGATCAGGAGAACGAGGCGAACCTCGGCGGCCAGGCGTTCTGGTCATTCGGCGGGCTGTTCCTCGTGGACAGCCCGGAGCAGCGTCGTCTCGGCGTCAAGGACTCCTACGAACTCGCCCTGCAGGACTGGATGGGATCAGCCGGCTTCGACCGTCCCGAGGACGAGTGGCCTCGCCAGTGGGCCGAGGCCTACGTCGCCTTCGCGGCGGGGGAGAAGCGCTCCTGGTTGCGCGAGCGCGGCTGGAAGATCTTCCCGGTCGTCGGGTGGGCCGAACGCGGCGGCTACGGCCCCACCGGCCACGGCAACTCCGTGCCGCGATTCCATCTCACCTGGGGTACCGGGCCGGGACTGGTGGAGATCTTCGAACGCATCGTGCGGGACGGTATCGACCGCGGCAGCGTGATCCCCGCCTTCCGGCACCGGGTCGACGAAGTGGTGGTGACCGACGGTGTCGCGACCGGTGTACGCGGCGCCGTCCTGGAGCCGACCGACGTCGCCCGCGGCGTGACGTCCTCCCGCACCGTGGTGGGGGACTTCGAGATCCGGGCCGGCGCGGTGCTGGTGACCTCCGGCGGCATCGGCGGCAACTGGGACCTGGTGCAGAAGAACTGGCCGAAGCGCATGGGCCGCACCCCTTCTCACATGCTCTCGGGCGTACCGGCGCACGTCGACGGTCGGATGCTGGAGATCTCGCGTGCCGCGGGCGGGAACATCATCAACGAGGACCGCATGTGGCACTACACGGAGGGCATCACCAACTGGGACTCCGTGTGGCCGAACCACGGCATCCGCATCCTGCCGGGTCCGTCGTCGCTGTGGCTCGACGCGTCGGGTCAGCAGCTACCGGCGCCGCTGTTCCCCGGCTTCGACACGCTCGGCACTCTCGAACACATCGTGTCGACGGGACACGACTACACGTGGTTCCTCCTCGATCAGAAGATCATCGAGAAGGAGTTCGGACTCTCCGGTCAGGAGCAGAATCCGGATCTGACCGGCCGCGATCTGCGCAAGCTTCTCGAGCGAGTCCGTCCCGGCGCACCCGGCCCCGTCGAGGCCTTCAAGCAGAAGGGCGTCGACTTCGTCGTCGCCGACACGGTGGCAGAACTGGTCGCCGGAATGAACAAGATCGGTGACGTCACGCTCGACGCCTCCGACGTGGAGAAATTGGTCGTCGCGCGAGATCGTGAGATGGACAACGACTTCAGCAAGGACCTCTCGGTCTCGGCGATCCACGCGGCGCGCAACTACCGAGGCGATCGCCTGGCGCGCATCGCCACACCGCACAAGCTGCTCGACGAGACCGGGCGTGCCGCAGCGGGTCCGCTGATCGCCGTCAAGTTGCACCTTCTGACGCGAAAGTCGCTGGGCGGGTTGCAGACCGACCTGAACTCCCGAGTGCTCCGAGCCGACGGCACGCCGTTCCCGGGGCTCTACGCGGCCGGCGAGGTCGCCGGCTTCGGTGGCGGCGGTGTGCACGGGTACCGCTCGCTCGAAGGCACCTTCCTCGGGGGGTGCATCTTCTCCGGACGCGCCGCGGGACGCGCCCTGCGGCGCTAGGTGTACTGCAGCCGGGGAGTCATCCCAGCGCCCACTGCACGTTCACCGAGACACTGACGGTCTGCTGCCCCGGCTCGATCGGCACCGCGGACGAGACGGAGCTTCTGTCGAAGCTGGGCGCCGACTCCTGGCCGGTGATGTTCTCGGTGATCGACAGGACCTTGCCGAGATCGCTTCCCGCCAGGGACGCGTACTGCTCGGCTCGGTCGCGAGCGTCCGCGAATGCCCGTGACCGAGCGTCGGCGATGAGGTCGGAATCGTCGTCGATGCGGAAGGACACGCCGGACACTCGGGTCGCGTTCCCACCTGCGCGGGTGGCGTCGCCCAGCACCGCCGACGCTCGCGACAGGTCGCGCACGGTCACACCGAGGATGTTCGACGCCCGGTAGCCGGAGATCGTGGAGGTTCCGCCCCCGAACCCGTCGGCATACTGCGGGTCGATGGACACCTGCCGGGTCTGGATGTCCGCGCGGTCCACTCCGGCAGCGGCGATCGCCTCGGTCACCGCAGTCACCGCGGTGTTCGCCTCGTCGATCGCCGTCGTCACGTCGTCCGCCGTCGTCTCGACACCGATCTGAGCGGTGAGAGTGTCCGGGGTGCCCTGGATCTCGCCGACCCCGGACACGGAGATCCCCGGCGGTGTGTCGGTGGCCGACGCACCGGACTCCCCGGTCCCGCATGCCGCGGTCGCCGCCACGACGGCCAGCAGGGCGGCAGATCCGATGACCTTCGAGGTACTCCTGGTCCACGTCATCGGGTCAGTGTCCACGACGGTCCGGGAATGTCTAGAGCGACGTGCCCGTCTCCTCCTCCAGGGCGCGGAACTCCGTCCCTTCGCCCGCGAGGCCCGACAGCATGCCGTAGTAGATGCCGCGCGCGTCCGGCGCGACGATGGCCTGGTGGATGGGAACGGCCAGTCGCGGAGAGACGGCGCGGAGGAAGTCGATGCCCTCGCCGATCTTCATCCACGGGGCCGCTGCGGGAAGTGCCAGCACGTCGATCTCCACGTCGGGAACGAAGAGCGAGTCGCCGGGATGCATCAGCTGCCCGGGCTGTTCCGGCGTGCCGAGGAGATACGCGATGTTGTCGATCAGCGGGATGTCCGGGTGGATCGTCGCGTGCGTGCCGCCCGCACCCGTCACCTGGACGCCCCCGATGGAGAAGACGTCTCCCGCGTTCACGGCGGTCCACCGATCTCCGAGCTGGTCGGCCGTCTGCGGGTCCGCGTACAGCGCCGCGTCGGGGTTGGCTTCGAGGAGCGCCGGCAACCGATCGGTGTCGACGTGGTCCGCATGCTGGTGCGTGATCAGGATGGCGTCGAGGCCGGTGATGCCCTCGAACCCGTGAGAGAAGGCGCCGGGGTCGAACAGCACCGTCGATCCCGCCATCGACACCTGAATGCACGAATGTCCGAAGTGAGTCAGCTCCATGGTTCCCCAGTATGCGCCGGATTCGTGGAGCGGTTCGGGACTGGGTAAAGTGCCTGCTGGATCTGCCCTCTTAGCTCAGGAGCTCTCACGTGGCCCGTGTGGTTGTCGACGTCATGCCCAAAGCGGAAATTCTCGACCCTCAGGGGCAGGCCATCGTCGGGGCGCTGCCGCGACTCGGTTTCGCCGGTGTCTCCGACGTCCGTCA
Source organism: Rhodococcus sp. Leaf225 (assembly GCF_001426145.1). NCBI lineage: Bacteria > Bacillati > Actinomycetota > Actinomycetes > Mycobacteriales > Nocardiaceae > Rhodococcus > Rhodococcus sp. Leaf225. The sequence goes on from NZ_LMRN01000007.1 coordinate 159,139, forward strand.
GGGCAAGCGGTTCGAGCTCGAGGTCGGCGACGACGTCGACGATGCGACTCTCGACCAGATCGCCGAGACCTTCCTGGCCAACACCGTCATCGAGGAATGGAAAGTGACCCGGCTGTGACTCGCCTCGAAGATCGACCGGCCTCCGGCCTTCCCGCCCGGATCGGTGTGATCACCTTCCCCGGCACGCTGGACGACATCGACGCCTCGCGCGCGGTCACGCTCGCAGGTGGTGAGGCCGTCAGCCTCTGGCACGGCGACGCCGATCTGAAGAACGTCGACGCCATCGTCGTCCCCGGCGGTTTCTCCTACGGCGACTACCTGCGCGCCGGCGCCATCGCGCGCTTCGCCCCCGTCATGGATGCGGTCATCGACGCAGCGAAGGGCGGCATGCCCGTCCTCGGTATCTGCAACGGCTTCCAGGTGCTGTGCGAGGCCGGACTCCTGCCCGGCGCCCTCACCCGGAACGCCAACCTGCACTTCACGTGTCGCGATCAGTGGCTCACGGTCGAGAGCACGTCCTCGGCGTGGTCCTCGCGGTACGAGGCGGGCGCCGAGATCCTCGTTCCGCTCAAGTCCGGTGAGGGTCGCTTCCAGGCGTCCGAGGCGGTCCTGGACGAGCTCGAGGGCGAGGGACGCGTCGTGTTCCGCTACTCGGGTGACAACCCGAACGGTTCGCAGCGGTCCATCGCGGGCATCTCGTCCGCCGACGGGCGCATCGTGGGACTCATGCCGCACCCCGAGCACGCCACCGAGGCACTCACGGGCCCCAGCGACGACGGCCTCGGCATCTTCTACTCTGCGCTGGACGCGATCGTCACGGCCTGACGGTCACCGCCCAGGAGTGCGGCCGCAGGTCGTTCTCCACTCCGTCGGCTGCTGCCACGATGTCTCCGGCCGGTCGAGGCACGGGTGCGTCGCCGATGTTCGCCGACAGCACCAGTGTCGTCGTGCCGTCCGTCGCGGTGAGGGTGACCGCGGTGTTCTCCAGTCCGGACACCTCGGCGTGCGCACGGTGCAGCCACGGGAACCGTCGCCGCATCGCGATCAGGGCCTGGTGGCGCCGGTAGTGCGGCCATCCGTACGGCGCCAGATCGTCGGGTGTCGCCGGGAACTCGGGTCGGATGGCGTCGTCGCCACCCACCCGCTCCTCCTTGATCCCGTGGAATCCCTGCTCGTCGCCGTAGTACACCGTCGGCGTTCCCGCCACGAAGAACAGCAGCGCGGCGGCGATGTCGGCATCGTCGTCGTCGAGGGTGGACGCGATCCGGGTGACGTCGTGGTTGCCGACGAACGTCGCCGGAACGAACGTGGGCAGCAACTCGTCGTGGCGCCCCAGCGCGTGGGCGAACTCGAAGAAGTTCGCGTCCTTCAGGGCGCTCCACGTCGCCTTCCACAGCTCGTACTGCGTGATCGAGTCGAGTCCGGACTCCCGCACGTACGACGCGTAGTCCCCGTGGATCATCTCGCCGACGATCCAGGCGTCGGGATGTGCCTCTCGCACACGGGGGAGCACCGCCGCCCAGAAGGCCGGTGAGACCGCGTACGCCGCGTCGAGCCGCCATCCGTCGACACCGCGGTCGAGCCAGTGCGTCATGACCTGTGCGACGTGCTCCTGCACCGCCGGCTCGTCGTGGTTCAACTCGACCAGAAGATCGTGGCCCTCGAACGTGCGCGGCCGACCGTCCTTCCAGCGGAACCACCGTCCCGCGTCCGAATCGGGCCCGTCCTGCTCCGCACGAACGAACTGCGGGTGGCTCCTGCCGACGTGGTTGAAGACGCCGTCGAGCAGAACTCGGATGCCCTTGGCGCGTGCCGCACCGATGAGTGCGTCCATGTCGCTGTCGGTTCCCAGACGGGAATCGATGCGGAGATGGTCGACGGTGTCGTAGCCGTGGGTCTCCGACGCGAACACCGGGCCGAGTGCGAGGCCGTTGCACCCGAGCTCGAGGAGGTAGTCGAACCAGCCCTCGATCCGGTCGAGTCGGTGTTCGGTGCGGTCCACTGCCTCGGCCTCGGCGCCGACGAACCCGAGGGGGTACACCTGCCACCAGATGACGTGATCGACCCAGTCCTGCATCGCATTTCCCCCTTTTTCCCGGTCTCGGCGAGGGTTCGCCGAGCGACGGTCTGCTTGTCGGATCGCACAATTCGATTCCGGTTGTGTAGTGACTGTCACTATGAGTAACTGACGTCGGCGGACGACCGTTCGTCACCACCGTGCCAAGGGAGTCACCATGTCCTCCGACCTCACCGATCTGCTCGAACTCTTCCAGAACCTGTCCGGGATCGTCGACGCGCTCGGATCGATCTTCGACGGACTGTCCTTCTTCAGCTGACCCGATCATCCCTGTGGGGCGAACTCGGCCGAGTCCGCCCCACAGGTGTGCCCGGCGTGGAATGGCAGGAGTCGGCGTCGGATCGGGTCGGAGTCCACGCGAGGCGACAGTGCTGGTGACAATGGCTCGCCGGTGGCCCGGCGTTGCAGGTGGTGCACAAATCGACCCGTGAGTCGATTCTCGTCACCGAATCGCGACAATTTTCGGGTTGCGAGCCATTCTTTTGTGTGGATTACTTAGCAAGCGGGCAACAAGCCCACCAACCTCACAAAGGGAGCTCCTCATGACCGACCTCGCCAGCTTCGTCGACCTTCTCGGTGCACTGTCCGACATCTTCGGTGGCGCCGGAAGCTTCCTCGACGGCCTGAGCTTCTTCAGCTGAACCCTTCTCGACTCGTGATGCCGGGTCCACCCTCGTGGTGGGCCCGGTATCGCTGTCTCCGCACCCCGTCTCTCTACGATCGGTGACCATGGCGTCCCTCACCTCCGCGACCGCGGCCGGCCTCTGTTCCTTCGTCGACGCGTCTCCGTCGCCGTTCCACGTCGTCGAGACGGTGGCCTCGGAACTGGCGGCGCACGGGTTCACCGCCGTGGCCGAGACCGACGCGTGGCCCTCCGAGCCAGGCCGCTACCTCGTCGTCCGCGGCGGCTCGATCATCGCCTGGTCCACCGAACGTGCACCCGATGCGGCCTTCCGCATCGTGGGCGGACACACCGACAGTCCGAACCTCCGCGTCAAGCAGAACCCCGATCTCGACGTCGCCGGGTGGCAGATGGTCGCCCTGGAGCCGTACGGCGGCGCGTGGCTCAACTCCTGGCTCGACCGCGATCTCGGCATCTCCGGCCGTCTCGGTGTGCGTGACGGCGGCTCGGTGCGCGACGTCCTCGTGCGCGTCGACCGTCCCATCCTGCGGGTGCCCCAACTGGCGATCCACCTGTCGGAGGATCGCAAGGGAGTGCACCTCGATCCGCAGAACAACGTGAACGCGATCTGGGGCGTCGGGCGATCACCCCACTCGTTCATCGGGTTCCTCGCCGACGAGGTCGGGGTGGATCCCGGTGACGTGCTCGGGTGGGAACTGATGACCCACGACCTCAATCCTGCTGCAGTGGTGGGACTCTCGGACGACCTCGTCAGTTCGCCGCGACTGGACAACCAGGGCACCTGCTACGCCGGAACCGAGGCGCTGGTCGTCGCGGCCGCGCAAGCCGACGACTGCATCCCCGTCCTCGCACTCTTCGATCACGAGGAAGTGGGCAGCATGTCGGACCGTGGCGCGTTCTCGGATCTGATGAACACCGTCCTCGAGCGCATCGTGCTCGCGCGTGGTGGCGGCCGCGAGGAGTTCCTGCGCGCGATGGCCGGGTCGATCCACGCCTCGGGCGACATGGCGCACGCGACCCACCCGAACTACGTCTCGCGGCACGAGCCCGCGCACCGCATCGAGGTCAACGGTGGCCCGGTGCTCAAGGTCAACCAGAATCTGCGCTACGCCACCGACGCCGCCGGTGCCGCGGCCTTCGCCTTGGCGTGCGAGCGAGCCGACGTCCCGCTGCAGCGATACGTCCACCGAGCCGATCTGCCGTGCGGCTCCACCATCGGCCCCATCACCGCCTCCCGCACCGGTCTGTCCACCGTCGACGTGGGTGCCGCGCAGCTCGCCATGCACTCCGCGCGCGAGGTGATGGGCGCACACGACGTCGACATGTACGCCGACGCCTTGGCTGCGTTCCTGGGGGCGTAGCGCTGGGTCGGGCTGCGCTGAGTGCCGGTTGCTTCCTGCTGTTGGGCCGCCTGGCGATCCGATGCCGCCGGGCGGTGCGCGAGATGGTCAGCGCACGCTACGGGATGTGCGCTGCACCGGGCGGTGCGCGCGGGCCGCGTGGTGTTACGGGAACCCCGTCGACGCGGCCGACGAATCCTGCTGCCGTACAGGGCCCGGCGGGGGAGACTGGCGGGATGGAGATCGCGCAGTGGTGGCCGGCCGTCACGGCGGAGACTCGGGACTGGCTGGTCGAGCACAACGGTGAGCCGCTCCCGTCCGCCGTGAGGGACGACGTGCTGCGCGTGAACGGCGATCTCACCGACCCGTCGTGGTGGGCCGGTGAGTCCGTCGACGGGTCGTCCGAGCTGACGGACGCGGCGACGGACTGGATCGAGTCCGCGGCGAACGAGGGGTGATGAGTTCCGGCGTCCGGCATGGTCTGTCCCGCAGTGATCGGCGACCGGCGCCGGTTCTTCACGAGGGCGGTACACGATGCGTGCGGTGACGGCAGGGCTCTTCCACTCGGTGGACGGTGTGGTCGAGGCTCCCGACCAGTGGCAGTTCGACAGTTTCGACGACGAACTCGGCCAGTCCATGGGCGGGTTCATGAGCAGGACCACCACCGCCGTCATGGGTCGGGTCGCCTACGAGTCGTGGTCGGAACACTTCGGCAACGCGGGGGCGGACGACCCCTTCGCCGGCCTCATCAATCCGGTGGAGAAGTTCGTCGCCTCACGCACGCTCACCGGAGATCTCGCATGGCAGAACTCGACGCTCATCGACGGCGATCCGGTGGAGTTCGTGCGTCGACTCAAGCAGACCGACGGTGGCGACATCGCGCTGGTGGGCGGCGTCTCTCTGGTCCGCCAGCTCTTCCTGGCCGGTGTGCTCGACACCCTGACCCTGATGACGCACCCCGTCGTCGTGGGCAAGGGCCAGCACCTGTTCGAGCCGGGGGATCCGCTCACTCGTCTCGTCCTGACGAACTCCCTCGTCACGAGCAAGGGCAACGTGGTCGTCGACTACGCCGTCCAGGGGGACTAGAGGCCGGTCGGACGGTGTCGGGTCCTGCACATAGAATGACCTCGACATTCTGCCGAGGGAAGGACCCCATCCACCGTGTCTGTCGAGTCCACTCCTCAGGTCGACGCCCTCCCCACCCCTCCGGTCGACACCGTCTCCGCTGCGGCCGGGTCGCCCGACGTCGCTCAGCCGTGGGCGGAGTTGGGTCTGAAGGAGGACGAGTACGCCCGCATCCGGGAGATCCTCGGCCGCCGTCCGACGGACGCCGAGTTGGCGATGTACTCGGTGATGTGGAGCGAGCACTGCTCGTACAAGTCGTCGAAGGTGCACCTCAAGTACTTCGGCGAGACGACGACGGACGAGATGCGGTCGGGAATGCTCGCCGGAATCGGTGAGAACGCGGGCGTGGTCGACGTCGGCGACGGGTGGGCTGTCACCTTCAAGGTGGAGAGCCACAACCATCCGTCGTACATCGAGCCGTACCAGGGTGCGGCCACCGGCGTCGGCGGCATCGTGCGCGACATCATGGCCATGGGTGCTCGTCCGATCGCGGTGATGGATCAGTTGCGTTTCGGTGCGGCTGATGCTCCGGACACGCGCCGGGTGCTCGAGGGCATCGTGCGCGGCGTCGGCGGTTACGGAAACTCACTCGGCCTCCCGAACGTGGGCGGCGAGACGGTGTTCGACGCGTCCTACGCCGGCAACCCGTTGCTCAACGCGCTGTGCGCCGGAGTGATGCGTACCGAGGATCTGCACCTGGCGTTCGCGTCGGGCTCGGGCAACAAGATCATCCTGTTCGGTGCCCGTACGGGCCTCGACGGGATCGGCGGCGTGTCGGTGCTGGCGTCCGAGACGTTCGACGAGAAGCAGGGCCGACGCAAGCTACCCGCGGTGCAGGTGGGCGACCCGTTCACCGAGAAGGTGCTCATCGAGTGCTGCCTCGAGCTCTACCAGCAGAAGCTCGTGGTCGGTATCCAGGACCTCGGCGGTGCCGGATTGTCCTGTGCCACCTCCGAGCTCGCTTCGGCGGGTGATGGCGGTATGCACATCGCCCTGGATCGGGTTCCGCTGCGTGCGACCGGGATGACGCCGGCGGAGGTGCTGTCCAGCGAGTCGCAGGAACGCATGTGCGCCGTGGTGGCACCGGAGAACGTCGACGCCTTCATGGCGGTGTGCGCCAAGTGGGACGTGCTGGCGACCGACATCGGCGAGGTCACGGACGGTGAGCATCTCGAGATCACCTGGCACGGCGAGGTCGTCGTCGACGTGCCGCCCAAGACGGTGGCCCACGACGGTCCCGTCTACGAGCGTCCCGTGCAGCGGCCCGCGAGCCAGGATGCCCTGGTGGCGAACACCACCGAGGGTCTGCCCCGTCCGACCACAGGCGTGGAACTGCGCGAGACCCTGCTGCAGATGATCTCCTCCCCCCAGCTCTGCAGTCGGCGGCTCATCACCGAGCAGTACGACCGGTACGTCCGCGGCAACACCGTGCTCGCCGAGCACGCCGATGCCGGTGTGGTGCGCATCGACGAGAAGACCGGCCGCGGAATCGCTCTCGCGACCGATGCGTCCGGCCGGTACACCGCGCTGGATCCGTACCGCGGTGCGCAGCTGGCTCTGGCCGAGGCGTTCCGCAACGTCGCGACGACGGGCGCCACGCCGAAGGCCGTCACCAACTGCCTGAACTTCGGGTCGCCCGAGGATCCGGGTGTCATGTGGCAGTTCCAGCAGGCGGTACGCGGCCTGGCGGACGGCTGTGTGCAACTGGGCATTCCGGTCACCGGCGGAAACGTCAGTTTCTACAACCAGACCGGGTCGACGCCGATCCTGCCGACCCCGGTGGTGGGTGTGCTGGGTGTCCTCGACGACGTCCACCGCCGCATCCCCACGGGCATCGGCCTGGAGCCGGGCGAGACCCTGATCCTGTTGGGTGACACGCACGACGAATTGGACGGCTCGATCTGGGCCCAGGTCGTCCACGACCATCTCGGTGGTGTTCCGCCGCAGGTGGATCTGGCTCGCGAGCAGTTGCTGGCCGACATCCTCACGGCGTCGAGCCGCGACGGTCTGGTCACCGCGGCGCACGACCTCTCCGAGGGCGGGCTCGCGCAGACCGTCGTCGAGGTCGCGCTCGCCGGCGAGACCGGGTGCCGCATTCTGCCGCCCGAAGGAACAGATCCTTTCGTCACCTTGTTCTCGGAATCGTCCGGGCGGGTACTCGTTGCTGTCCCTCGGACCGAGGAGACCAGGTTCACGGGGATGTGCAGCGCGAGGGGGATGCCATGGACGCGTATCGGGGTGGCCGACGAAGGGTCGGACGAGGTGGAGTTCCAGGGACTGTTCAGTGTCCCGTTGACCGAACTCCGCGAGGCGTACGAGGGGACGCTCCCGGCGCTCTTCGGCTGACCGACCTTCCCGGCACCGGCACCGGCACCGGCACCGGCACCGTCCGATGACCGACACCGATACTCGGTCGTCGGACGAACTGCAGCGCCCCCACAGTTTCGAGGAACTGCCGGCGTACGTCCTGAGCTCGGCGACCCGCACGGTGCGCAAGCACCCCGCGTGGATCTGGGCGTGGGGTCTGCTGCGGCTCGACGTCACCGGCATCGCGTTCGGCGCCCTGTTCTTCTGCTGGTCGCTGACGCCGTCACTGCTGCCACGCGGCTGGCTGTTCCAGGGCATCGTCAGCGGCATCACCGCGGCCATCGGGTACGGGGTGGGCGTCGCTGTCGGCTGGATTCTCCTGCGCACGGTGCTTCGTCAGCAGCCGTGGTGGCCGCTGCCGATCCGCGTGGAGCGCGCACTCCTGGTCGCTGTCCCGGTGATCGCGACCGTCGCCGGAGCGGTCATGCTCTACGCCTCTGCGGACTGGCAGCGTCAGCTCGCCGCGCTCATGGGCGCCGAGGGGCTCACGTCCACGGGGTTCATCCGCACCGGCATCATCAGTTTCGCGGTGTGCGCCGCGCTCATCGGCCTGTGGCGGGTCATCCGGGACATCCGCCGCTTCGTCGTGCGCTCGATCCTGCGTCTGATCCGACTCCCGCAGTGGGTGGCCAACCTCGTGGGGTTCCTCCTCGTCGTGACGGTGCTCGTCACACTGGTGCAGGGTGTGCTGTTGCGCGGCACCATGACCGTCGCCAACTCGGTCTTCAGCACTCAGAACAGCAACACGCGTGAGGGTGCCGAACAGCCGACGGTGCCCGAGCGTTCCGGTGGTACCGGCTCGCTCGTCGGCTGGGACACACTGGGATTCGAGGGCAGGAACTTCGTCTCGGGTGGATTGTCGGCCGACGAGATGACCCGAGCGACCGGCCGCACGGGCATGGAGGCGATCCGCGCGTACGTGGGACTCGAGAGCGCGGAGACGGACGAGGAGCGCATGAATCTCCTGGTACGCGAACTCGATCGAACCGATGCGTTCTCCCGCAAGGCCATCGTCGTCATCCCGACCACGGGAACCGGGTGGGTCAATCCCACCGCAGCTCGGGCCGTGGAACTGATGTACGACGGGGACGTCGCGCTCGTGGCGTCCCAGTACTCGTACCTTCCGAGTTGGATCTCTTTCCTCGCCGATCGCGAGAAGGCGGCGGCCGCGGGGAAGTTGCTCATCGACACCGTGCACCAGCGATGGGAGCAGGAGCCCGAGGCGACCAGGCCCAAGTTCTACGTCTACGGCGAGAGTCTCGGAACCCAGGCCGGCGAAGGCGCGTTCGCGGACATCGCCGACATCCGGGACACCGTCGACGGAGTGCTGTGGGTGGGCCCGCCGAACTCCAATCGCATCTGGGACACCTACGTCAGCCGACGCGATCCGGGAACCACCGAGGTGGAACCCGTCTACGCCGGCGGACTGCTGATGCGGTTCGCCGACAGCACCCGGGACGTCGAGGCGCTGAGCGGGGACTGGCCCTACCCGCGCGTGCTGTACATCCAGCACCCGTCCGACCCCATCGTGTGGTGGACGCCGGATCTGATCTTCCAGCGTCCGGATTGGCTCGCCGAGCCGCCCGGGTACGACCGACTGCCCAGCATGCGGTGGTTCCCGTTCGTCACCTTCTGGCAGGTGAGTGCCGACCTCACGAACGCGGCCGGCGTGCCGGACGGGCACGGCCACAACTACGGGACGACGGTGCTCGACGGCTTCGCCGCTGTGGCCGCCCCCGACGGGTGGACGCAGGCCGACACCGAACGCATCCGCGTCGTCATGAACGAGTACGCCGACGCCGACGGTCCCGAGAAGTGACCGGACTGGCCCGATGGGTGCTGTTCGACATCCCCATCGGGACAGTGCTACCCGAGGAATTCCTGTTCCGCGGCGTCGTCGACACCGTGGCCACCGCCGTGGTGGGTCCCCGTGCCGCACTGGTGGTCGGCTCCACGGCATTCGGGGTCTGGCACTGGTACGACTCGGGCAGGTCGGTGCCCGTCGTCCTGTTCACCGGGGCGGCCGGCGCACTGTTCGTCGAGTCGAAGCGGCGAACCGGCACCATTCTGACGCCCATGGCACTGCACTGGGCCGCCAACTCGGTCGGTGCGATCGCATCGACGTGGTGGCGCTCTACTCGAGGTGACAGACCGCCTCGAGGTTGAGGCCGTCGGGGTCGTACACGAAGCCGCCGAAGTAGTTCTCGTGGTACTCGGGGCAGACGCGCGGAGACAGCTTGTCCCGTGCGCCCGCCGCAAGGGCCGCGGCGTAAAACGCCCGGACGACGTCACGGGTGGGTGCCGAGAACGCCACGTGCAGTGCGGGATCGACGGTGCTTCCCTGGACGAGCCAGAAGAACGGCTTGCGGCCACTGCCGAATCCGACCATGCGGACGTAGTCGTCGTCCGGCCCGCCGGTGAAGTCGAGCAGCTTCTCGATACCCAGTACCGCGAGGGCCGGCACATAGATCGCGAGTGAGCGGTCGACATCCGTGACCGTCACGTTGAGGTGGTCGATGGTCGATCCTTGATAGAGATTCGGTGTCATGGAGACAGTGAAGCGTCCATCGCGGACAGCGGCAGTCCTCGTTGATCAGACCGTGCCTCAGCATCCGCAAGTCTCACGAATCGACGGGATCCCGTCGATCAGAGCGACCTGTGGACGGTGAGGCACGGCTCGGGGCACACCGCGCTCGGTGAGACACTGAACGGCGTGGCACCCTCGAAACCCGTCGACCCGGCCGAGCTCCGGAGCGCACTGCAGACCGTGTCTCCGTGGCTCGACGACCCCGACCTCCCGAAGCCGCCGCGCGCCGATCTCGCCGCCGCGGTGCGGCTCAGTGCGCGCACCATCGAGCAGACGGCGCCGGGCTCGAGTGTCGAGGTGCGCGTGCCGCCGTTCGTCGCGGTGCAGTGCATCGTCGGGCCGCGTCACACCCGAGGGACGCCGCCGAACGTCGTCGAATGTGACCCGCGGACATGGCTGTTGATGGTGACGGGGCGCGTGGCGTTCGAGGACGCCGTCCGTGGTGCGGGCGTCACGGCCTCGGGTGGCCGCGCCGGCGAGGTGGCGCATTGGCTCCCACTCGTCCGGATCTGACCCTCACCGCCAGGGCTGTACCGGCGGCTTCACCCACAGAATCTTCTCGTCGGCGTGTGCCCGGCGGACCGCGTCGTGATCCGGGTGATCGAGCGCCCACTCCGCCTTCTCGCGCAACAGCGTCGACACCACCGTCCACGTCTCGTCGGAACTGGGTGGATTGATGTCCGCGGCCCGCGCCACCTTGCGTCGGACGTCCGCAGCCATCGCCGCGAGGTCGTCCGCAGAGATGTCGCGATCCCACAGGTACCGAGCGAGAGCGACGGCCTTGTCGCGGCGGGACTTCTCGGCCGCGTCGGAGTGGCTGTAGAAGTTCTTCTCGGCCACTACCAGCCCCAACTCCCGGCGATGCCCTTGAACGGTCCGACGACGTCGCGGGTGATCCACCCCGCGTAGAAGCCGCCCTCCTGCGGGCGTGCCACCTCGCCGTCGAGCTCGCACGTCAGGGACACGGGAGAGAAGGAGAGCGCGCCGGCGATCGGTGCGAAGGACGGGGTGGGGTTCTCGTAGCTCCACCCGCCGGCCTCGAGCACGGCGCCGTCGTCGCCCACGATGTCCCAGTAGGTGGCGGATCCCTTCCATTCGCACATCGTCGATCGCGCACTCGAGCGCCGCAGTCGGCTCTCGTCGACGTCGGCCCGCGGGATGTACCAGGTGGGCGGATGGCTGGTCTCCAGGACGCGGTGGGCCGCGTGACTGTCGGCGACGATCACGTCGCCGAAGCGCACCACGAGATGCTTCGTGGACGCCTCGAGGGCCGGCGGACGCGGGTAGTCCCACACCGATTCCTGCCCCTCGCCGGGCTGTTCGGGGGTGACGCCGTACGGAAGTCTGCTGACCATGTCTCCATCATGGCACCGCGCCGCGAGTCGTGGATCACAGCTCACCGCGGTATCGGTGCCTGCCGACGGCTTGTTGATCGCGGGGTTGCCCGTAGACTCCCCGAGTGTGCGTGCAGCGTGGCCTGCACCCCACCCCTCCCGGCTTCTAGGAGAGCGCGTCGTGACTCGTGACCCCTCGGTCCACAGCCCGAATCTGCTCGATGACACATCCGGTCCGGAACTGGACATCAACGAGAACGAGCCGCGGGAGGAATGCGGCGTCTTCGGTGTGTGGGCCCCCGGCGAGGACGTCGCGAAGATGACGTACTACGGCCTCTACGCGCTGCAGCACCGCGGTCAGGAGGCCGCCGGCATCGCCGTGGCCGACGGGTCCCAGGTGCTGGTGTTCAAGGACCTCGGTCTGGTGAGCCAGGTGTTCGACGAGCAGACTCTCGGCGCCATGAGCGGCCACATCGCCATCGGGCACTGCCGGTACTCCACCACCGGATCGACGACGTGGGAGAACGCGCAGCCCATCTTCCGCACCACCGCGGCCGGCAGCGGCATCGCCCTGGGCCACAACGGCAACCTCGTGAACACGGCCGAGTTGTCGGAGCGGGCGCGCGACGCCGGCATCATGGGCCGCCCGCGCGGGACCGGTGCCACCTCCGACTCGGACATCGTGGGCGCACTGCTGGCGCACGGCGCCGCGGACAGCACCATCGAGCAGGCGGCCATGGAACTGCTGCCGACGCTGAAGGGTGCCTTCTGCCTCACGTTCATGGACGAGCACACCCTCTACGCGGCGCGTGACCCCCACGGTGTGCGTCCGTTGTCCCTGGGCCGTCTCGACCGCGGCTGGGTCGTGGCCTCGGAGACCGCCGCCCTCGACATCGTCGGCGCCTCGTTCGTCCGCGACATCGAGCCGGGCGAGCTGCTCGCCATCGACGCGGACGGTGTGCGATCCTCCCGCTTCGCCGCGCCCGAGCCCAAGGGCTGCATCTTCGAGTACGTCTATCTCGCGCGCCCCGACAGCGTCATCGGTGGCCGGTCGGTCCACTCGACCCGCGTCGAGATCGGCCGCCGCCTGGCCGAGGAGCACCCCGCCGAGGGCGATCTGGTGATCCCTGTCCCGGAATCGGGAACGCCCGCCGCCGTCGGCTACGCGCAGGGTTCCGGCATCCCGTACGGCCAGGGCCTGATGAAGAACGCGTACGTCGGACGCACGTTCATCCAGCCGTCGCAGACCATCCGTCAGCTCGGCATCCGGCTGAAGCTCAACCCTCTCCGCGAGGTCATCCGGGGCAAGCGCCTCATCGTGGTGGACGACTCGATCGTCCGCGGCAACACCCAGCGGGCCCTGGTACGCATGCTGCGCGAGGCGGGCGCGCTCGAGATCCACGTGCGCATCGCGTCGCCGCCGGTCCGCTGGCCGTGCTTCTACGGCATCGACTTCGCCTCGCCCGCGGAACTGATCGCCAACGGCATGGACTCCGAGGACGGCATGCTCGAGGGTGTGCGGCAGGCCATCGGCGCCGATTCGCTGGGCTACATCTCGATCGAGGGCATGATCGCCGCCTCGGAGCAGCCCGCGACGCGGCTGTGCTCCGCCTGCTTCGACGGCAAGTACCCCATCGAGCTCCCCAAGGAGACCGCCATGGGCAAGAACGTCCTCGAGGGCATGTTGGCGACCGCAGCGGGCATCGCGATGCCCGCTGCCGTCGACAACGTGAGCGCTCTCTCGCGCCCCTGACACCCAGATGCTGATCCGGCTCGCGATCGCCGAGGCGATCGCGACGGGAACGATCCGGGTGCAGTACCGGCGCTGGGCGAAGCGGCGCGTCAAGGCGGGTACGTGGATCCACACGCCGGCCGGTGTCGTCGTCGTGGACTCGATCTCCGAGTGCGACCCCGAGTCGCTCACGGACGACGATGCCCGCGCGGCGGGGGAGCCCTCGATCTCGGCCTTGCGCAAGGGGTTTCGGGGCGCCGACGGTGATCCCGTCTGGCGGGTCGAGGTGTCGTTCGGTGGCGGGGAGGCCGGAGGCCGGCCGGATCGGGGCGAGGACCCGCGAGTGGGGCTGCGTGCGGACGACGATCTGTCCGACGACGACGTCGCCATGGTGACCACGAAGCTCGATCGCATGGACGAGCGTGCCGACGCGCCGTGGGCCTGGCGCACCCTCGAGCTGATCCGGGAGCGCCCGGCGGTGCTGGCGGCGGACCTCGGCGCCGTGCTGGGACTCGAACGCGACGTGTTCAAGCCGCGCGTGCGTCGGCTGAAGGCGCTGGGTCTGACCGAGAGTCTGAAGGTGGGATATCGGCTGTCTCCGCGAGGCGAAAAGCTGTTGGACATCAGGCGGTCGGACAGGTAAGTACCGGTCATGTTAAAAATTTCGTGTGGTTCGACACATGAACGACATGCGCACTCGGTAACGTGCCGTTCACCGAACCACCGGAACGACCCGGCCGGACGGGACGCGACGCGCGCTTCCGACACCGCGGGCCCAGACTCACGAAGGACATCCACACCATGAGCGTGCCCTCCCGAGGACGCACGGCGCGGCGCACCGCAGCCGTGTCCATCCTGTCCGTCGCGGCTCTCACCGCGGCAGCGTGCGGCTCCGGCCGCACCGACGACGGCGGCGGCGCAGGCGGTGAGGGCGGCGGCGAGGCGCTCGTCGTCGGCACCACCGACCAGGTCTACTCGCTCGATCCTGCCGCCTCGTACGACAACGGCTCGTTCACGATCATGAACCAGGTCTATCCGTTCCTGATGAACTACGCCCCCGGCAGCGACGAACTGCAGCCCGACGCCGCCGAGAGCTGCGAGTTCAGTCAGCCGACGGTCTACACCTGCACGCTGAAGGACGACCTGACGTTCGCCAACGGCCACGCGCTGACCAGCGAGGACGTCAAGTTCTCGTTCGATCGCATCGTGTCCATCAACGATCCCAACGGCCCGTCCTCGCTGCTGGCCAACCTGGACTCGGTGGCCGCGCCGGACGACAAGACCGTCGAGTTCACGCTGAAGGCCGCGAACGACCAGACCTTCCCCCAGGTGCTCGCCACCAACACCGGGCCCATCATCGACTCCGAGGTCTTCCCGGCCGACTCGATCATGGACGACAACGCGGTCGTGGCGGCCAAGCCCTTCGCCGGCCCCTACTCGATCGACAGCTACGAGAAGAACTCCCTCGTCAGCTTCTCCGCCGCGGCGGACTACAAGGGCGTGCTGGGCGAGCCCAAGACCGGATCGGTCACCCTGCGCACCTACACCAGCGCGGACAACCTCAAGCTCGACATGCAGAACAAGTCCATCGACGTCGCGTGGCGTTCGCTGACCCCGACCGACATCGAGTCGCTCGACCAGGTGGACGGCCTCACCGTCCACGAGGGCCCCGGCGGCGAGCTCCGCTACATCGTCTTCAACCAGAACACGATGCCCGGCGGCACACCCGAGCAGAAGCTCGCGATCCGCAAGGCCATGGCCGCCTCGGTGGACCGTGACGCACTGTCGGAGAACGTCTACAAGGGCACGTTCACGCCGGCGTGGTCCGTGGTGCCCAGTGGCCTCGAAGGCGCGAACACCGCGTTCAAGGACGTCTACGGCGAGGCCCCGAACAAGGACGAGGCAGCGAAGTTCCTGTCCGACGCCGGTGTGCAGACCCCGGTCGCGGTCAATCTGCAGTACAACCCCGATCACTACGGTTCCTCGTCGTCGGAGGAGTACGCGGCGGTCAAGGCGCAGCTCGAGAGCTCGGGCCTGTTCACGGTGAACCTGCAGTCCACCGAGTGGAACACCTACAACAAGGAACGCGTCGCGGACACGTACCCCGTCTACCAGCTCGGCTGGTTCCCGGACTTCCCGGATGCGGACAACTACCTGACGCCGTTCTTCGCACCGGACAACTTCCTGCAGAACCACTTCGAGAACCCCGAGATCACTGCGCTGATCGACTCCGAGCGGACCGAGACCGACCCGGCTCGCCGCTCCGAGATCATCGGTGAGATCCAGACGCGGATGGCGCAGGACTTCGTGTCCACGCTGCCGCTCCTCGAGGGCAAGCAGATCGCGATCTCGACGGACGAGGTCCAGGGTGTCGACGAGACTCTCGACGCCTCGTTCAAGTTCCGCTTCACCCCGCTCACGAAGGGCTGATCCATGGTCACCACCACGCCCGACGAGGCGTCGGTGGGGAAGCAGTCACGGGCGAGCGCGTCGTCACGCTACGGCGCGCTCGCCCGTTATCTCGTGATCCGGTTCCTGCTGATCATTCCCACGGCATGGATCCTGGTCACGGTCGTCTTCTTCCTCATGCGCGTTCTCGGCGATCCCATCAGTGCTGCCCTCGGTGGACGACTGCCCGCCGACCAGATCGCCGAACGACGCGCCGCGGCCGGTTACGACCGGCCGATCCTGGTGCAGTACTGGGAGTACCTGTCCGGTCTGCTGCGGGGAGACTTCGGTCGCTCCGCGACCAGCAACCAGGAGATCAGCGGTGTGCTGATCACCAACGGCGCGGCGACGCTGGAACTCGCGTTCTGGGCGTTGCTCGTCGCGTTCGCCGTCGGCATCCCCCTCGGCTTCTACGCCGCGACCCGCCGCGACTCGATCTCCGACGGCACTCTGCGCATCCTGGCGATCCTGTTCTACGCGGCGCCGGTGTTCTTCGTCGGCATGCTGCTCAAGCTGGTCTTCGCCGTGAAGCTCGGGTGGCTGCCGGTGGCGGGCCGGGCGAGCACCAACGTCGAACTGGCACTGCAGAACGTGTCACCGAAGACCAACATCCTGCTGATCGACTCGATTCTCTACGGGGAGCCGAGCTACACCGTCGACGTGCTGAAGCACGCCGTGCTCCCCGCGGTCGCGCTCGGACTTCTCACCGCCGGCGTGTTCCTGCGCCTGGTGCGGGTGAACCTTCTGCAGACCCTGCAGTCCGGCTACGTGGAAGCTGCGCGCGCACGGGGACTCTCGGCGCGCGTCGTCGCCCGGCGGCACGCCTTCCGCAACGCGCTCATCCCGGTCGTCACCGTGATGGGGCTGCAGATCGCCATGCTGCTGGGCGGCGCGGTGCTCACCGAGACGACGTTCGAGTGGCAGGGACTGGGCTATCAGCTCGCTCGCTACCTGCAGGCGCGCGACTTCATCGCCGTCCAGGGCATCGTCACGTTCCTGGCCATCGTCGTCGCGGTCGTCAGCTTCCTCACCGACGCCATCGTGGCGATCGTCGATCCACGAGTGAGGTTCTGATGAGTATCGAGGTGAGCGTCGGCTCGATCGAGGCGCCGAAGCGACGTCGGGGTGTGCCCGGCCTGTCGATCATCCGCTCGAGTGCCGGACTGCAGAAGGCCACCATCGTCATCGGGCTCGTGCTGGTGGTGCTGTTCGTGATCATGGCGGTCTTCGCTCCGCTCATCGCGCCGTACACCTTCTCCCAGACGTCCGCCGACGGCATGGAGTTCGCGCGCCAGGCGGCGCCGAGTGCGGACCACATCTTCGGGACGTCGGTGCGCGGAGAGGACGTGTTCTCCCGCGTCGTCTACGGCGCACGGACCGCCCTGCTCGTCATCGTCACGTCGCTGGTGCTGTCGATCGTGGTGGGCGTTCCCCTCGGATTGCTCTCCGGCTACGTCGGCCGGTGGGTGGACCGGGTGTTGGTCCTCTTCATGGACGCGATGTACGCGTTCCCGAGTCTGCTTCTCGCCGTGGTGGTCTCGATCGTCGTGGCCGGAGGCCAGTCCAGCAGTTTCGGTGGTGTCCTCTCGGCCGCGATCGCCATCACCGCCGTCTTCGTGCCGCAGTACTTCCGCGTGGTGCGCAACGCGACGGTCTCGGTGAAGACCGAGCCCTACGTGGACGCGGCGCGGGTCACCGGCGCCGGCCCGGTGCGGATCATGTTCCGCCACATCCTCGCCAACGTCACGCAGACACTGCCGGTGATCCTCACGCTCAACGGCGCCGAGGCCATCCTGACTCTGGCGGGTCTCGGCTTCCTCGGGTTCGGCATCGAGCCGACGTCCGCGTCCGAGTGGGGATACGACCTCAACAAGGCGCTGCCGGACATCTCCAACGGCATCTGGTGGACGTCGATCTTCCCCGGCACGGCCATCGTCCTGGTCGTGCTCGGTATGACCATGGTGGGCGAATCCGTCAGCGAGACACTCAATCCCGTTCTGAGAACCAGACGCAAGCAGAAAGATCCCTCATGACGGCCTCAGCGTCCACCCCGCAGGCGGCTCTGACCCTCGAGGCACTGTCGGTCAGCTTCGCCACCGACGCGGGGCCCGTCGACGCCGTCAAGGGAGTGAGTTTCGAGGTCTTCCCGGGCGAGGTCCTGGCCGTCGTCGGCGAATCGGGCTCCGGGAAGTCGGTCAGCGTCCGCTCCGCCATCGGGCTGCTCCCGGACACCGCCCGCGTACGCGGAACCGTCACCGTGGGGTCCCGCGAGGTGACGTCGCTGTCGGACAAGCAGTGGGCCGATCTGCGCGGCAACGCCGTGGCGATGGTGTTCCAGGAACCCGGCAGCGCCCTCGACCCGCTGTTCACCGTCGGTTTCCAGATCGTCGAGGCCCTGCGAGCTCACGCCGGACCGGACGGGAAGGTGCTGGACAAGAAGTCCGCCCGCGTCCGGGCGATCGAGTTGCTCACCATGGTGGGTCTGCCCGACCCGGAGCGGCGATTCGGCTACTTCCCGCACGAGTTGTCCGGTGGCCAGAAGCAGCGTGTGATGATCGCGATCGCCATCTCGTGCGAGGCGAAGGTGATCATCGCGGACGAGCCGACGACGGCACTCGACGTGACCGTGCAGGCCGAGATCCTCGACCTGCTGCGCGACCTCAAGGACCGTCTGGGTTGCGCGATCGTGCTGATCACGCACAGCATGGGCGTGGTGGCGGACATCGCCGATCGGGTCGTCGTCATGAAGGACGGCGAGGTGGTCGAGGAGGCACTCGTCCACGATCTCTTCGCTGCGCCGAAGGCCGACTACACGAAGACGTTGCTGGCGGCGGTCCCGACGCTCGATCCCGTGGTCACCGATCGCACCGTCTCGGACGAGGTGGTGCTGTCGGTGCGCGATCTCGTCGTGCAGTTCCCCGGCGGCATCGGTCAGCCCGTCTTCCGGGCCGTCGACTCGGTGACCTTCGATCTGCACCGCGGCGAGACCCTCGGTCTGGTGGGGGAGTCCGGTTCGGGCAAGTCCACCATCGGCCGTTGCGTGGCCGCACTGCAGAAGCCGACGTCCGGCTCGGTGGACGTCCTCGGTCAGGACGTGGGCAGGCTGCGGGGGTCCGCGCTGAAGAGTCTGCGCAAGCGTTTCGGATTCGTGTTCCAGGATCCGTCCACGTCGCTCAACCCCCGACTGACCGTCGGCCAGTGCATCGCCGAGCCGATGATCGTGCACAAGGCCGGGTCGAAGGCGGACATCGCGCGCACGGTCGTGGAGTGGCTCGATGCGGTCCAGCTCCCGAAGGGCACGGAGAAGCGGTACCCGCACGAGCTGTCGGGGGGTCAGCGTCAGCGGGCATCGCTGGCGCGGGCACTCGTCCTGAAGCCGGATCTGCTGGTCGCCGACGAACCGACCAGCGCGCTGGACGTCTCGGTGCAGGCCGCGGTTCTCGACCTCTTCGAGGAACTGCAGACCGAACTGCACTTCGCGTGCCTGTTCATCAGTCACGATCTCGCCGTGGTCGACCGCCTCGCGCATCGGGTGGCGGTGCTGCGGGGCGGCGCCGTCGTCGAGCTCGGGACGCCCGGACGGATCCTCCGGGATCCGGCGGAGGAGTACACCAAGCGCCTGATCGCGGCCATTCCCAGGCCCGAGGTGACACGAGACCGGAAGGACCGATAGGCCTCCGGTACCGTTAGGGCCGCATCCGACCCTCCCGGGTACTCACACACAGATCAGGCTGGAGCAGTACACCCATGACCGATGACACCCACCAGCCCGGCGCAGGAGCCTCGTACGCAGCGGCAGGAGTGGACATCGAAGCCGGTGATCGTGCCGTCGAGCTGTTCGCGCCCCTCGCCAAGCGGGCGTCGCGACCGGAGGTCATGGGCGGTCTCGGTGGGTTCGCCGGCCTGTTCGCGCTGAAGGGCGGATACCGCGAGCCGCTGCTCGCCGCGTCCACCGACGGTGTGGGCACCAAGATCGCGGTCGCGCAGGCTCTGGACAAGCACGACACGGTGGGACTCGACCTGGTCGCGATGGTCGTGGACGACCTCGTCGTCTGCGGCGCCGAGCCGTTGTTCCTGCAGGACTACATCGCGGTGGGGCGCGTGGTGCCCGAGCACGTCGCGCAGTTGGTCAAGGGCATCGCCGACGGCTGCATCCTGGCCGGATGCGCACTGCTGGGCGGCGAGACCGCCGAGCACCCCGGCATGATGGCGGACGGCGAGTACGACCTGTCCGCGACGGGTGTCGGCGTCGTCGAGGCCGACCAGGTACTGGGCCCGGACCGGGTGCGTCCCGGCGACGTGGTCCTCGCGATGGGGTCCTCGGGACTGCACTCCAACGGCTACTCCCTCGCTCGCAAGGTTCTGCTCGACATCAGCCGCATGTCGCTCACCGGTCATGTCGAGGAGTTCGGCCGCACGCTCGGTGAGGAGATGCTCGAACCCACCCGCATCTACGCCAAGGACTGCCTCGCCCTCGCGGCGGAGACGGACGTGCGGACGTTCTGCCACGTCACCGGTGGTGGCCTGGCTGCCAACCTCGCTCGCGTCATGCCGAAGGGCCTCGTCGCCGAGCTCGATCGCGGAACGTGGAGCCCGGCTCCGATCTTCGCGATGATCGCGCAGCGCGGACGCGTGGAGCGCGAGGAGATGGACCGCACGTTCAACATGGGCGTCGGCATGGTCGCGATCGTGGCACCCGAGGACGTCGACCGCGCCCTCGCCGTGCTCACTGCTCGCCACATCGACTGCTGGACGCTGGGGACGGTCAAGAAGTCCGCCGACAGCGGAACCGACGAGCGCGCCGTGCTGACGGGTAATCACCCGCGTTTCTAGGTTCTCGTTTGTCGCAGGACTGGTCGGGCACCCGACCGGCATGACGACGTACGACGGATTCGACACCCTCCCGATCGCCGGTCAGTGGCGAGTGGGCCGAGACGGCCGCACCGCCGACGACGTGAACCCGTACTCGGGCGACGTCCTGACCACCCTCCCGCTGGCCGATGCGGCCGACGTCGACGCAGCGTTCACGGCGGCGAGCATCGCGCAGCGGGACTGGGAGTCCACGCTCCCGACCGAGCGTGCGGACGTGTTCCACCGCGCAGCGCGCATCATGGAGGAGCGCAAGGACGAGATCGTGGACTGGCTCGTCGCGGAGGTCGGCGCCATCCGCCCCCGCGCCGAGTGGGAATGGCTGGCCGTCCGCGCGGTGATGCTCGAATCGGCGAGCTACCCCACTCGATCGGCCGGGCGCATCCTCCCTGCCGCCCTGATCGACGGCAAGGAGAACCGCGTGTACCGGCGGCCCCTCGGCGTGGTCACGGTGATCAGTCCGTGGAACTTCCCGATGCAACTGTCCGCCCGCTCGGTGGCGCCCGCGCTGGCGCTCGGCAACGCAGTGGTGCTGAAGCCCGCGAGCGACACCCCCGTCACCGGCGGACTCCTGCTGGCCAGAATCGTCGAGGATGCCGGGTTGCCCGCCGGCCTGCTGTCCGTCGTCGTCGGCAAGAGCAGCGAGATCGGTGACGCCGTGACCTCGCATCCCCTCACACGGCTCGTGTCGTTCACGGGTTCGACGCCCGTGGGGTCGGGCATCGCGGCGTCGGCGCCGCTCACCAGAATGTCCCTCGAACTCGGGGGCAACGGGCCTCTGGTCGTGCTGGAGGACGCGGACGTCGAGGCAGCCGTGAACGCGGCGGTCTTCGGGTCGTTCTTCCACCAGGGTCAGGTGTGTATGGCGACCAACCGGGTGATCGCGGTCGATGCGGTGCACGACGAGGTGGTGGACCGGCTCACCGAGCGGGTCCGGTCACTGCGCACCGGCGACCCCGCCGATCCCGACACACAGATCGGCCCGATCATCAACGACGCGCAGGTGGAGTCGATTCTCGACCGGATCTCTCGCGCGGAGTCGGACGGCGCGGAAGTCCGCGTGCGCGGGGAGCGTTCGGGACCGGCCGGGCGGGTGCTGGGCCCACACCTCGTGCTGGGGACGAACGGCGTCGCGACCGCCGCCGAGGAGGTGTTCGGACCCGTCGCCACGGTGATCCGGGCAGACGGGGAGGACGACGCCGTCCGGATCGCGAACGACACCGAGTACGGGCTCTCCAGCGCGGTGTTCTCGCGAGACGTCGGGCGTGCGGTCCGGGTGGCGACGAGACTCGAGGCCGGAATGACACACGTGAACGACACCACGATCAACGACGAGCCCAACACCGCGTTCGGCGGCGAGAAGAACTCGGGCATCGGTCGTTTCGGCGGCGAGTGGGCCATCGACGAGTTCACCACCGACCACTGGATCAGCGTCCAGCACACGCCGCGACAGTATGCGATCTGACCTCGCGTGAAGAACCTCGCACACACGACCGTGCGGGGCGTCCCTGAGACGGAACGCCCCGCACTGTCGTGTGTGCGATGTGAGGATTCCCCCCGTGTCAGGGGATGCGGTCAGCGCCGCCAGTCGTCGTAGTCGTCATCGTCGTGTCGGGACGGCTCCCGATCGGCGATGCCGTTGCGGTGCGAGTCGGGGGAACCTGTGAGCTCTCGTTGGAGACTCTCGAAGTCCGTGGACGGTGAGCTGTACTTGAGCTCACGTGCAACTTTGGTCTGCTTTGCCTTAGCCCGGCCGCGGCCCATGGCTAACCCCCTCGCGAGTAGCGGGGCGGCCTGGGATTTTTTGGCGGCCCCGTCTGATTGTGTGTTCTTCCTGCCCACACTCTAGCGTGCGAATCGGGTCTGCGCTTCCACCGGCGCCGGTGTCACACCGACGGTGCGCGCCGCGCCGCCCGGGCCGCCATGTCGCGGGCCTCGCGGTAGACCTTGGGCGCCAGATCGGGGGTGTTCAGAAGGATCTGCATCGCCTCCGCCGACACCCCGGTGAAGAGGTCCCGCACGGTGACTCCGTGGTCGGGAACGGACACGATCTCGATGTCGTCGCCCGCCGAGAGCGCGCCGACTCGCACGACGCGCAGGTATGCCCCGACATCGCCCCGCGCGGTGAAACGCTTGACCCAGGTCTTCTCGCCCGTCCACCGCGCGAAGGCGGCACACGGGCGCCGCGGAATGGTCACCTCGAGCTCGGCGGTGCCCACCGACCAGCGCGTTCCGACGACCGCATCGGTGACGGGCAGTCCGCTCACGCGCAGGTTCTCACCGAACCACCCCGCGGGAACCTCCCGGCCGAGTTCCTCGGCCCACCTGTCGGCCTCGGCCTCGTCGTACGCGTAGACCGCCTGGTCCGCGCCGCCGTGGAAGGTGACGTCGCAGGAGCGATCACCGTGCAGGCCGAGCTCGGTGACGTCGACGGGTCCGGACACCGCTCGCTTGTCGATGGCGGAGTCGACCACCGCCGGCCGAGATATGGGGTGGATGGTGTGCACGACGCACACCGACAGCACGCGTCCCGACGGGGCCGGCTGCGTCACCGGCCGCGCAGCCGATCCACCGCGGCGCGGCCCGCCTGGACTGCGGTGTCCAGGACGTAGGAGTCGGGATCGATCGAGGCGGCGCACGGCCCGGCGTCGAGCGTGGTCTCCACCGGCACCGCGCGCTTGATCTGTGCGAGCGCGATCGGTCCGAGCTCGAAGTGATCGACGACGGTGCCGATGCGGCCCACGGATCGGCCGCCGACGGTGACGTCGTCGCCCGTATCCGGTCGACCGTCCGCGGAGCCGTCGAGGTGCAGCAGGACCAGTCGGCGCGGCGGCTTGCCCAGATTGTGGACGCGCGCCACCGTCTCCTGTCCGCGGTAGCACCCCTTCTCGAGGTGGACGGCCCCGAACTCGCTGACCCCGCCGATCCAGCCGACCTCGTGGGGAATCGTGCGGTCGTCGGTGTCGAGACCGAGGCGTGGTCGACCGGACTCGACGCGCAGCGCCTCGAACGCCCAGCTGCCCGCCTCACGCGCACCCGCGACGACGAACTTCGCCCACCACTCGTCGAGACGGTCGGCGGGGACCAGGACGTCGAAGGAATCGGTGCGGGTCGGCCACGGCATCCGGCGGACCAGACCGAGGTCGGGGTTCGCGGCGTCGAGCGGAAGGGCGTCGTACGGCATCGCGGGCACCTCGGCGCCCACCGCTCGCAGGATGGAGCCGGCCTTCGGGCCGAGCAACGACACGACGACCCGTTCGCTGCCGCGACGCGGCGCGGCCTTCGACCAGAACACCATCTTCGACAGGAAGGCGAGAAGGTCCGGTCCGCGGTCCGCCTCGGTGTCGATCCAGGTGGTGCCGTCGAGGTCTGTCATGACCATGTGGTGTTCGACGCGCCCGTTGACGTCCAGGCTCAGGTTCTCCGCGGAGGCTCCGTCGGCCAGCGTCGCGACGTGCTGGCTGGAGATGGTGTGCAACCAGGTCAGTCGCTCCTCGCCGGTGATCGCGATGACGAACCGGTTCGACCGATCGACGACCGCGGCGGTCGTGACGGCGGCGCGCTGCTCACCCAACGGATCCCCGTAGTGCCAGGCGGTTCCACGATCGGGACCGTCCTGGGGTGCGGCCACCGCGCCGGGGCGGGCGAGAACGGGGGAGGAGTACAGGCCAGGGGTCTCGGACACCCCACCAGTCTAGGAGCGGACTGCCCGGTCCGGCCACGGCACTACCCTCGGGGCCATGACTTCACGCGTGGTGGTGACCCTGGACGGTGCCGTGCTCGATCCGACCGAGCCTGTTCTGCATGCCGACGACCTGGCGGCGGTGCGCGGGGACGGCATCTTCGAGACCGTGCTGATCCGCGAGGGTCGGGCGTGCCGACTCGACGCCCACCTCGCCCGCCTCGCCCGGTCGGCGGCCATGCTCGACCTCGCGGAACCGGATGTCGACGCATGGCGGCGCGCGGTGGACGTGGCACTCGCGCAGTGGGAGAAGACCGGTGGCGGCGAGGGTGCGATGCGGCTGCTGCTGAGCCGGGGGCGCGAGGGCGCGGACGGTGCCGAGACGGCGCTCGTCATGGTCTCCGCCGTCGCCGATCGCGTCACACAGGCGCGCTTGGAGGGCGTGTCGGCCCTGACCCTGAACCGGGGTTTCTCCATCGACGCGACACAGCAGTCGCCCTGGGCCCTGCTCGGTGCGAAGACTCTGTCCTACGCCACCAACATGGCGGCCCTGCGCCACGCGGCACGAGAGGGCTTCGACGAGGTCGTGTTCCGCAGTATCGAGGGGCAGGTGCTCGAGGGTCCACGGTCGAGCGTGCTGGCCGTGGTGGACCGCCGCATGGTCACGCCTCCGGTGGAGCACGGGGTGCTGCGCGGCACCACGGTGGACGCTCTCTTCGAGGTCGCGGGCGACGCCGGCTTCGACTGTGCGCACGAGCCGTTGCGGGTGGCCGATCTGATCCTGGCCGACAGTGTCTGGCTGATCTCCTCCGTCACGCTGGCCGCGCGCGTGCACACGCTCGACACCACGCACCTCAAGGAGATGCCGTCGGACCGCGTCGTGCGAGAACTGGTGGACACCGCCGTCGCGCGCCACAGGTAACGGTGGACACAGTCCATCGCCTACTACTACGCGTAGTAGTAGCGTCGGCCCCGTAGGCAGGATCCCCGCCTCGCAGCCGACGACAAGAAGCTGGTCATGGACGCACTCGATGTCTCACGATGGCAGTTCGGAATCACCACCGTCTATCACTTCCTGCTCGTCCCGCTGACCATCGGACTCGCTCCGATCGTCGCCGCGATGCAGACCATGTGGGTGATCACCGGCAAGGACTCCTGGTACCGGCTCACCAAGTTCTTCGGCAAGCTCTTCCTCGTCAACTTCGCACTCGGCGTCGCCACCGGCATCGTCCAGGAGTTCCAGTTCGGCATGAACTGGTCCGAGTACTCACGGTTCGTGGGCGACGTCTTCGGTGCGCCGCTCGCGCTCGAAGGCCTCGTCGCGTTCTTCCTCGAGTCCACGTTCCTCGGGCTGTGGATCTTCGGGTGGCAACGGCTGCCGAAAGTCGTTCACCTGGTGACGATCTGGCTGGTGGCCATCGGGGTCAACGCCTCCGCCTACTTCATCATCGCCGCGAACTCGTGGATGCAGCACCCGGTGGGGGCCGTCTACGACCCGGACACGGGGCGTGCCGAGCTCGTCGACTTCTGGGCCATGCTCACCAACAACACGGCGCTCGCGGCGTTCCCGCACGCGGTGGCCGGATCCTTCCTCACCGCAGCGACATTCGTCGCCGGCATCGCCGGGTGGTGGATGGTGCGCAGCGCACGTCGCGGCGACGTCGGCCCCTCGTCGGAGGCCCGCTCCATGTTCCGCCCCGCGGCCCGGCTGGCATTCGTCGTCATGATCGCCTCCGGCGCTGCACTCGCGATCACCGGAGACGTGCAGGGCAAGCTGATGTTCGAGCAGCAGCCCATGAAGATGGCATCGGCAGAGTCGCTGTGTCACACCGAGACCGGCGCCTCGTTCTCGATCCTCACCATCGGCACCCACAACAACTGCGACAGCGTCCAGCACATCGTCGCGATCCCCGGCCTGACGTCGTTCCTCGCGAAGAGCGACCTCGACGCGACCGTCCAGGGGGTCACCGAGCTGCAGCAGCAGTACGAGGAGCAGTACGGACCGGGTAACTATCGGCCCAACCTCTTCGTGACCTACTGGGCCTTCCGGATGATGATCGGCCTCGCCGCCGGGTCCGCCGTGCTCGCAATCGCCGGCCTGTGGGTCACTCGAGGTGGCCGAGTTCCGGACCAGCGCTGGTTCTCCCGGCTCTCACTGCTCGCGATCCCGACACCCTTCCTGGCGAACAGTGCGGGCTGGATCTTCACCGAGATGGGCCGCCAACCCTGGATCGTCGCGCCCAACCCCAGCGGAGTCGACATGATCCGCCTGACGGTCGACCAGGGCGTGTCCGACCACCCCGTCGCTCTGGTGGCGGCGTCCCTCGCGACGTTCACCGTCCTCTATGCCGGGCTCGGTGCCGTCTGGTTCCTGCTCATGCGTCGCTACGTGCAGGCAGGTCCGCTCGAGCACGACAGGCACCCCCACGACGACGACGGTGACGACACCGACGCCGACGCCCGCCCGCTCTCGTTCGCCTACTGACCCGCCGGAGACATGATCATGGGAACGCCCGAATTCTGGTTCGCCGTCGTCACCGCATTGTTCGTCGGATACTTCGTTCTCGAGGGATTCGACTTCGGGGTCGGCATGCTCATGCCCGTTCTCGGTCGATCCGGCCGGGACGACGCCGAGACCCGACGTCGCGTCGTGCTCAACACGATCGGTCCGGTGTGGGACGGCAACGAGGTGTGGCTCATCACGGCGGGAGGAGTGCTCTTCGCGGCCTTCCCCGAGTGGTACGCGACGCTCTTCTCCGGCTTCTATCTGCCGCTGCTGCTGATCCTCGTGGCGCTCATCCTGCGTATCTGTGCCATCGAGTACCGCGGCAAGATCGACGACCCCGTGTGGCGGCGTCGGTGCGACCTCGGTATCGGGATCGGTTCCTGGGTGCCCGCGGTGCTGTGGGGCGTCGCCTTCGCGAACATCGTGCGCGGTGTCGCCATCGACGCGGACAAGAAGGTCACCTCGGGACTGCTCGACCTTCTCACTCCCTATGCGCTGCTGGGTGGTGCGACCACGGCGATGCTCTTCGCGTTCCACGGTGCCGTGTTCATCGCCCTCAAGACGGCCGGCGAGGTTCGAGCGGACGCATCGAGACTCGCTGCGGCACTGATCGTTCCGACCGTGGTGGGCGCCGGGGTGTTCGCACTGTGGACTCAGCTCGCGCACGGGAAGGGCTGGACCTGGTGGATCGTCGCCGCTGCCGTGGCAGGGCTGGTGACGGCAGCGGTGGCCGTGCTGCGCGGGCGAGACGGATGGGCCTTCGTCGGCACCACCGTGACCATCGGCGGAGCCGTGCTGTTGCTCTTCTGCTCACTGTTCCCGGACGTGATGCCTTCGACCATCGACGCCGCGTTCTCGCTGACCGTCGACAACGCGTCGTCCTCCGCGTACACGTTGCGCATCATGGCGTGGCTGTCGGCGATCGTGGCACCGGTGGTCCTGGCCTACCAGGGCTGGACCTACTGGGTCTTCCGTCGGCGCATCTCGACGACGCAGATCCCGGCGTCCATCGGCCTGGCGAGCACCCGATGACCGCGACGAGGCGGCCCCGGGGACCGATCGACCCCCGGTTGTGGCACCGGTCGGTGCCCGTCCGTCGTCACCTCGTGGGGTCGGTGGCGCTCTCCCTGGTGACGACCGCGTGTGTCGTCGTCATCGCCGTCGTCGTCGGGACCGTGCTGGGCGGCGCGGTCACCGACCCGACCCGTCGGACGGTCGGAACCTGGACCACCG
The DNA here is from genome assembly GCF_001426145.1 of Rhodococcus sp. Leaf225. NCBI lineage: Bacteria > Bacillati > Actinomycetota > Actinomycetes > Mycobacteriales > Nocardiaceae > Rhodococcus > Rhodococcus sp. Leaf225. The sequence goes on from NZ_LMRN01000007.1 coordinate 187,082, forward strand.
AGCTGACGGTCCTGGCTGCCGCCGTACTGGTCCGCGTCCTCGCGTCGTGGGCGCGGTCGAGGTACGCGCACCGCTCGGCGGTCCGAGTCGTGCGCGGGTTGCGCGCGGACATGCTGGACGCGGCCACGACGACGCGCTCGCGCGGCGGGGAGGATCGGGGCGAGTGGTCGACGGTGGTCACGCGTGGTCTCGACGGACTGGCGCCCTACCTCACCGACTACGTCCCGGCCCTCGTCCTGGCGGCGACCGTCACGCCGATCGCGACCCTGGTGATCGCGTTCGTCGATCCGCTCTCCGCGGTGATCGTGGCGGTCACACTCCCGACGATCCCGGTGTTCATGATGCTGATCGGTCTGATGACCCGCGGGCGGTCCCGACGAACCCTCGACGCGATGACGCGACTGTCCTCTCAGCTGATGGACCTGCTCGCCGGAATCCCGACACTGCGCGCACTCGGCCGGCAGGACGGGCCGGCCGCGCGGGTCGGCGAACTCGGGGACGAGCACCGCCGCCGGACGATGGCCGCACTGCGCGTCGCATTCCTCTCGTCCATGGTGCTCGAACTGCTGGCCACGCTCGGCGTCGCACTCGTCGCGGTGTCGATCGGTCTACGCCTCGTGTACGGCGACATGGAGCTGGCACCCGGCATCGTCGCGCTCATTCTGGCGCCCGAGGTCTACCTGCCGCTGCGCGCACTCGGTGCCGCCTTCCATGCGTCCGAGGACGGTGCGGAGGCCGCGGGACGTGCCTTCGCTCTGCTCGAGAGCGCCGAGTCGCAGGCGCCGCGTGACCAGCGGACGGCCGCGCCGCCCACCGGTCCGGTCACCGTCGTCCTGACGAACCTGTCGGTCCGCGGGCGGGACGGGTGGGCACCCCGCCACCTCGACGCGACGTTCCGGCCGGGACGGGTGACGGTGCTGACCGGCGCCAACGGGACCGGGAAGTCCACGGTCCTGGCGTCCGTTCTCGGGCTCGTCGATCCCGACGAGGGGTCCGTCTCCCTCGTGGGCTCCGACGGGGTGCGGGTCGACCTGTCGACCGTCGACCTCGACCGGTGGTGGCGCCGTGTGACCTGGCAGCCGCAGCGTCCGGCCGTCGTCGCCGGATCCGTCGCCGACAACCTCGACCTCGGGGCGCGTGGTGACGTGGCCGAAGCTGCTCGCGCCACGGGGTTCTCGTCCGTCCTGGCGTCCCTGCCCCGCGGAGCCGCGACGATGCTCGGCGCCGGGGGAGTGGGACTGTCCGTCGGAGAAGCCCAGCGGTTGGCCCTGACGCGCACTCTCGCCGCGACGGAATCCGTCGTGCTCCTGGACGAACCGACCGCCCACCTCGACCCGGAATCGGCGCGTCGGGTGCTCGGGTCCCTGCGGGCCGCGGCCGACGGCGGCCGCACCGTCGTCATCGTGGGGCACACGCCCGAGGTGCTCGCCGCCGCGGACACTGTCGTGCACGTGGACCGAGCGGCGGTGTCGGCATGAGCAATCTGACGCGGGCACTGCGGCTGCTCGACCTGCCGCCGGGGCGCGTCGCGCGGGCCGTGGCGGCCGGAGTCGCGACGCTGGGCAGTGCACTCGCGTTGTCCGCGCTCTCGGCCTGGCTCATCACGCGGGCATGGCAGATGCCGCCGGTGTTGCACCTCTCGGTGGCCGTGGTCGCGGTGCGCGCGCTCGGCATCACGCGCGGCGTGTGTCGGTACCTGGAACGACTGGCCACGCACGACGTCGCACTGCGCGGGACCGTCCGTGCGCGGTCCACCCTGTACCGCGAACTGTCGCAGGGTGATTCGGCCACGGCGGTGACGACGCGGCGAGGGGATCTCCTCGTGCGGACCGGCGCCGACGTGGACGCCGTCGGCGACGTGGTGGTGCGCGCCCTCGTTCCCGTCGCCGTCGCGGCGGTGGTCTCGGCCCTCGCGGTCGGACTCGTCGCCGTGTGGTCCCCTGCCGCGGCAATCGTCCTGGCGGTCGCGCTGCTCGTCTCCGGGGTCGTGGCGCCCTGGTCGAGCGCCAGGGCCGAGCGGGCCGCCGCCGAGGATCTCGTCGCTGCGCGAGCCGACTTCGCCGCCCACGCCGTCACCGCGATCGACCACGCCGCCGAACTCCGGGTGTCCGGGCGACTGGCAGACGTGCGACGCCGCGCTGACGAGGCCGACCGCGCCGTCGGTGCCGCGCAGGACCGCGCCGCCGGGTGGTCCGCCCTGTCCGCCGCGGCGACCCCGCTGTCGATGGGAGTCGCGGTGCTGGGCGCCCTCGCCGTCGGCATCTCGGCGTACGGCACCGCATCGGGGTTCGCGGGCGGCACCGACCCCACCGGGCTCGCCGTCGTGGTGCTGGTTCCGCTCGCCGCGTTCGAGGCGACGGGTGCGATACCCGCCGCCGCGGTGGCGTGGGTGCGCGGATCCGCGGCGGCTCGGCGGATCATGGCTCTCGTGGACGAGGCCCGCTCCGGGCCGGCGGTGACGCCGAAGGACGACCCGTCGCCGTCGCCGTCGCCGTCGGTGCGCCTCGAGGTGTGCGACGTCGTCGCAGGCCGCGGCGGATCGCGGACCGCGCCGGTATCTCTGATGGTGAAACCCGGTGCGCGCCTGGCGATCAGCGGACCCAGCGGCGTCGGCAAGTCCACGCTCGCCATGACGATCGCGGGGCTCGTCGCCCCCGCCGCGGGCGCCGTGCTCGTCGACGGCAGGTCCGTCGGCGAACTGTCCGAGGACGCGGTGCGCCGGACGGTGTCCTACGTCGCCGAGGACGCCCATGTCTTCCGGACCACCGTTCTGGAGAACCTCCGTGTGGTGCGCGGTGACGTGACCGAGACGGAGGCGACGGCGGCACTCGACCGGGTCGGGCTCGGCGACTGGGTGCGCGCACTGCCCGACGGTGTGCACACGGACCTCGACGGCGGCGCGGAGGTGCTGTCCGGCGGACAGCGTCGCCGACTGCTGCTGGCCCGCGCGACGCTCTCGCGGGCGGCGGTGATCATCGTCGACGAGCCCACCGAACACGTGGACGACGTGTCCTCCGCCGCGTTGCTCGCCGCGATGCTCGATCCCGACGGTGGACTGTTCGATCGGGCGACGACCGTTCTGGTCGTGACGCATCGACCGGTGCCGACGGGCGTTCGAGTGGTGACCGTGAGCGGTGAACGTCAGGTGTGTTCGCTCACGGAAAAAGACGTTGCCGACCGGGCTGATCCACGCGTAGCGTCGTCTGTACACGAGAGAGGAGGTGGTCTGGAATTGTATGACTCTTGGACGCGTGAGGTGGCTGCCCGCTAGCCGCAACCGCTGACGGTTCTTCTCTCACCGCGCGAGCGGCGGGCGAATACCAGGCAGCTACCCGACCCCCGAGCCCTCGGTCCGTCCAGACCGAGACCCGTACTCCTGCAACGGTGTACCGGTAGGGCTCGGGGGTCGTCCCATGTCCGGACCAGGCCTGCGCGCCTGGTCTTCCCCGTTCTGCCGAGCAGACCCCCTCGCCTGTGTCACTGTGGGGGACATGACGAGTGACGAGCAGCCCGACACGACGAACACCGACGACACGTCCTCCGACACCGGTTCGGCGAACGAGGAGACCGTGGGCCCCGAGCTGACGCAGGAGGACCTCGATCGCGCCGGCGAGAAGATGGACGGCCTCAATGCGCGGTACGAGACCGGTGCGCGCGAGACGGTGACGCTGCCCGGCACCGGCGGCACCGTGTCCGGTACCGCGTTCGCGGACTTCGACGAGGACGGTGCCTCCGAAAAATCCGACACCGAGAAATCCGACACCGACAAGGCCGACACCGGTTCCGGGAAGGATGCGGAGAGCGAGAAGGGCGAGTGTCAGCCCACGTAGCGTTCGAGGCGGGCGGACAGCCGGGGCTCGAGATCGCCGTCCGGTCCGACCCGCTCCTCGACGTACGCGAGATCGCCACCCTCGACGATGCCGTATAGACGCTTCGCGCCCCCGACCAGCGCCGCCGACGTGCTTCTGATGACCACGTCGGTGGCCAGCTCCCAGGACGACTGCGTCAGTGCGCGGCCGTAGTACAGCTCGATGAGCCCGCTCGCGTGGGTCAGTAGGAGCTCGAGAGTCTCCTCGCCGTCGTCACCGGGCTCACCGGTTCCGCTCACCCGCCAGAAGCCGGACTCGCGCAGGTCGCGGCCGGCGTAGGCGCCGTTCTCGTCGACGCGCCAGGTGCGGGACTCCCACGACAGGTAGGGACCGCCGTCGTGGCTCACGACGATCTGCTGTCCCAGTGTGTAGTCGCCCACGGCGTCGTGTCCCTCACCGGTGCCGCGCCACACGCCGACCAGCGGCAGCAGTGCCAGCATGGAGTGCGAGATGTCGGGACCCTGCCGCAGATTGGCGGTGTCACCGTCACCGGGCAGATCGGGGAGCAGCGGGATGTTGCGCCCGGCCGTCTCCTTGGCCCGTTCCTCCGCACGCGCGACCGCGGCGTCACCGCTCAGGCGGGGCGCCGGGGTGCCGAACTCGTCGGTCACGACTCGTCGGTGACCAGGCGATAGACGACGTACAGCGAGAACCAGGCGATGAGGATCGACGCCAGGATGAGGAGTGCTTCGAAGAATAGGACCACGCACCGATTGTAGACCGGCGGTGTCGTGGATCTGCCACGGGCCGCCGTCGCGATCGGTCGACGCAGGCGGTCCGCAGACTGTGTGACGGATGACAACCTGTGCCGGGTCCGGTGACGCGATTCATTGTTTAAGGTCGTGAGGTTCTGGAACCGAGAGACGAGGGTGATCCATCCATGCTTCGTGTGACCGGGCTCGACCCGACCGACCGTCGGCGGACCGGGCCGACGAGGATCGTGCTGCGCGCGGCGACCGCTGCCCTCGCGGCACTGCTGTTGTGCGCGATCCCTGGAGGACTGGCGGGGGCGGCACCGATCACCCCCTCCGATCCGCTCGGTCTGGGCGACGACCCCGTCGAGTCGGTGCTCGACACGTTCGGGCTGGGCACGAAGGTCGATCAGGATCCGAACAACTACGCGTACGACTGCCCCGACGTGCTCATCGTCGCCATCACGGGCGCGACGGACTCGGAGTCGGACCGGAACCCCGTCGACGAGGTGGACCGGCTGCCGTGGTCCAACTGGGTCGGCAACGTGACCGTGCCCGCGGGGGAGGCCTCGGCGTCCACGCCCGGACGAGTCGGTTGGGTGTACGTGCCGTACGCGTCGGAGTACGGCGTGGCCGTGGCCGAGCCGGTGCCCACCTATCAGGAATCCGTCGCCGAGGGCCTCGCGACCATGGGCCGGATGATCGACGCCAACAAGACCGCGTGCGGCACGTCGACGAAGTACGTGCTGCTCGGCTACAGCGTGGGTGCCGAGGTGGTCGAGCGCCTCGCCGTCGACATCGGGTCCCGACCGTCCACGGCGCACGTGACGTCCGACGACATCGCCGGGGTCGCCCTCGTCGGAGATCCGTACCGCCCTGCCGGCACTGCGTCTCTGGACAAGCCCGGTCCGCCGGGTGGTGGCTTCATGTCGTCCGAGCCGAAGGACTACGGAACCCTCACGAACAAGATCCGGTGGGCGTGCCGTCCGATGGACATCGCCTGTGACGCACCGGAGAACCTCGGAGTCCTGCCGTTGGCGCTCAACGTCTTCGGGCGGATGCACTTCACCCTGCTCGATCCGGGCCGCACCGTCACCGAGTTCGTCGCGGTCTCGTCCGACGTCGCGGCTCGCACCATCGCGCACGTCTTCAGCGACCCGGACTTCGCCACGTCGGACGAGTCCCTGCTCGACGTGATGCTCCGGGTGTCGGACCGCACCCAGCCACTGCCGGACGAGAGGTCGCCGACGCCGCGCGAGATGTTCGACGCAGTGACGTGGGCGCTCGGTCCCGGCCGCCCCGTCGTCGAGGCCAAGCTGCAGGCGGAGGCCGTGGGGTTCGGCGAGGACAACGCCGACATCCCGCAGCTGTTCGAGAAGCCCTACGTCGAACTGGGGTTCCTGCAGCACCTCTACTACTGGGACAACTTCCCGGACAACGGCCGCGACTGGGAGAGCGAGAAGATGATCCGCTGGATCACCGACCTCGCTCGCGAGCAGAGCGAGGCCCCTCCGGTCGACGAGCCGGCCGCTCCTCCTGCGGGAGACACGACGGCGCCCGCCGAGCCCCGCGTGATTCCCCCGGTGAATCCCGGCTATCTCGCGCCGCCTGCGCAGCCCGTGGAGACGGTGCCGTCGACGTGGGAGGAAGTGCTGAAGTCCCTCGGCCTCCCGCCGGAGCCCGGCAAGTAGTTCCCGCGGTCGGATCGCACACCCTCCACGACGCGAACACCCTCCCCAGCACGCTGGGGAGGGTGTTCGGCTGAAACGAGAGGTGTTCGGTCAGGCGCCGATCGAGATCTCGGCCTCGTGGAGGCCGGCGGACTCGGGCGAGATGGTCACGTCGCCGTTGCCGGACGCGGACAGCGCGCGCAGCGTCCAGGTGCCGGGGGCCGCGAAGAAGCGGAAGTCGCCGGTTCCGGACGCGACGACCTCGGCGGTGAACTCACCCGTGCTGTCGAGCAGGCGCACGTACGCACCGCCGACGGGCTGACCGTCCGACGCGGCCAGGACACGGCCCGTGATGACCGTCTCCTTCTCCACGTCGACGCCGGCGGGAAGGGTCTGTCCCTGAGCAGGTGCTCCACACATGATTACGCTCCCAACTCGATAGGTGCTCCCACGAGGGAGCCGTACTCGGTCCAGCTGCCGTCGTAGTTCTTGACGTTCTCATAGCCCAGCAGCTGCGTCAGTGCGAACCAGCTGTGCGACGAGCGCTCGCCGATGCGGCAGTACGCGATCGTCCCCTTGCTCGGATCGATGCCGACACCGTCGTAGAGCTCCTTCAGTTCCTCGTCGGACTTGAAGGTGCCGTCCTCGTTCGCTGCCTTGCTCCACGGCACGTTGACGGCGCCGGGGATGTGGCCGGGACGCTGGCTCTGCTCCTGCGGGAGGTGTGCCGGCGCCAGGATCTTGCCCGAGTACTCGTCGGGGGAGCGGATGTCGAGGAGGTTCTTGGTGCCGATGGCGGCGATGACCTCGTCGCGGAACGCGCGGATCGACAGGTCGGGAGCCTCGGCCTTGTACGACGTGGTCTCCCGCGAGACGGCGTCGGTGCTCAGCGGACGACCGTCCAGTTCCCACTTCTTGCGGCCGCCGTCGAGCAGACGGACGTCCTTGTGGCCGTACAGCTTGAAGTACCAGTAGGCGTAGGCCGCGAACCAGTTGTTGTTGCCGCCGTAGAGGATCACGGTGTCGTCGTTGGCGATGCCGCGCGTCGACAGCAGGTCCGAGAACTGCTCCTGGTTCAGGAAGTCACGAAGGACCGGATCCTGGAGGTCGGACTTCCAGTCGAGCTTGACGGCACCCTCGATGTGGCCGGTGTCGTAGGCGCTGGTGTCCTCGTCGACCTCGACGAACACGGTCTTGGGAGCATGCAGGTTCTGCTCGGCCCAGTCGGCAGTGACCAGGACGTCGGAGCGAGCCATGTGGTTCCTTTCGATTCTTCTCTGACAGGTGGTGGGTGGTTCAGGTGGTGGCATGTCGAGCCGGCAGGAGCCGACTCGCGAGTGGGTAGATCTTGCAGCCCAGGCAGATTCCGAACGCCGCGTTCAGCACGGCGGCGAACAGGGCCAGACCCGTGGCGACGGTGCCGACGGTCGTCGAGGACAGCGCGAACCCGACGGTTCCCACGATCGAGAAGGCGAATCCCAGTCCCTGCGCGAACCGCAGGGGGGTCGTCGGTTCGGTCTCCGACACCGGGCCCAGGCGCGGTGCGACGACGGCGCGGAACATGCGTCCGTAGGGATGCGCTGCCGGCCCGGCAGCAGCGCCGTACGCGAAGACCAGCGTCTGCAGGCCCAGGAGCACCGCTGCAGCGGTGAGCGACACCGTCGACACGAGCAGCGTCACGACGAGGACGCCGGTGGTCACCCAGGCGACGAAGCGGGGACCACGAACGTCGACCTGCGGGGGAATGGATGACATCGAGATGCTCCTGGAGTGGAGGAAAGGGGACCGAGCGGATGCGCATGGTCTCCGGCGATCGTCGAGCGGTCCGAGGTCGGTACAGCACGGCTGTACCCGAGCGGACGGGTCGACGAGGGGAGGACCGTCGTCAGCGGCAACGGCAGCAACAGCCACCGAGGCGGCACAGGTCCACTGTGCGGCGTCGGGTGAGCAGAAGCTCGTGGCTGGCGGTCACGTCGGCCATGGTACCCACGCCGGTCCCGATCCAGAAGTTCCGGGTGTCGCTCGTCACTCCGACGAAGGTGAATCGGACGCCGAGAGCACGGCGGCCCGCAGGTCCTTCGACGACGGCACACCCGACGCGCGCGATCGTTCCCGCATCGCCCCGTCGAGCACGAAGGTGGTCGGGAGAGACATCACGCCGAAGTCGCGGGCGAGCTGCGGGTTCTCGTCCATGTCCACCTCGACATCGGACACGCGGTGCCCCGCCGACTCGAGGTCGGTCACCACGGCGGACACGACGCGTCGCACCGCCGCACACGGGCCGCACCAGGTGGCGGAGAAGTGGAGTACGGTCACCGCGCCGTCGGTGGCGCCGGCGGCGCGCAGAGCGTGAGCTCGCGATCCCGACGCGCCGCCGCGATCCGACGTGCGGACGGCGCCCTCGCGGCGGCGGACCCACAGGCCCACCACGGCGGCGAGCGCCAGGGCGACGAGAAGGACGACGACGGCGCTCACGGCGTGCGGATCTCGTCGAGTTCGATGGTGACGTCCTCGGCGCTGCCCTCGATGACGATCTGCCCGCCCTCCGCGTAGACCGACGTGGGGAGGATGCCGAACGGCAGCTGCTGCTCGTCGATCGTGCGGGTGAACAGGCCCAGGACCGCGGGCTTCAGGAAGTCGGGGATGGTGAAGTCGGCCTGGCCCTCGGGCCCGAAGTAGAGGTCCGACGCGACGATGGACACGGTTCCACCGTCGAGCCGGAGCTCGGCGGTGACGCTGACCGCGGTGTCCAGGGGGCCGACGGGCACGGTGCCCGTGAGGACCACGGCCCCGGCGGTGGTCTCGCCGGAACCGCCCGAACCGCCGGTGCCGTCGGAGCGGTCGGCGGGGGGAGTGGAGACCTGGAGGTCGGGGATCTCGAGGAACCGGCCGAGGTCGGTGGCGTCGATACGGACGCGCGCGTCGAGTTGATCCATGGGCACCGTGCGCACCGATCCGTCGAGCAGGTCGGATGCCGGAATGCGCACGCCGCGCAACGTCGCCTCGATGGTCGTCTTCTCGACGTAGTCGGTGGGGACGTCCTGCGCTCGGATCTCCACGCGGCCGTACCTGCCGTCGGCCGCCTGGGTCAGGAACGGGAAGCCGTGGATGGTCACCTGCGGATCGGACACCAGATCTCCGCCGTCCCGCAGTGCCCGCGAGACGCGGTACTCGGAGTAGGCGGCAGTGCCGAAATCGGCGGCCAGAGCGAGCGCCAGGACGAAGACGAGCCCGACGATCAGTTTTCGCACGGAGTTCCTCTCGGGCGGTTCGGTGTCCTGCGGGCGGGTCCCGAGGCGGGCGGTGGCGGCTCGCAGCCGACTGTCCTGCCTTCCGACAGGTTAGTCTGTGACCGAAGAACAACCGGAAGTGCCGGTCGCGGACCCGCTGGTGGGCTCGTCCGGCCGAACAAGAGCGGACGAGGAGGCCCTGTGGAGTTGCTGCTGCTGACCTCCGATCCGGATCCGGAGTCCGTGCTCCCGTCCCTCGCGCTCCTGGCGCACACGGTGCGTCCCGCGCCGACCGAGGTCTCGTCGTTGCTCGAGGCCGGGAGCGCGGACATCGCGCTCGTCGACGCGCGCACCGATCTGGCCGCCGCCCGCGGACTGTGCCGACTGCTCGGCAGCGCCGGCTCGTCGGTACCCGTGGTGGCCGTGCTCACCGAGGGCGGCCTGGTCGCCGTCAACGCGGAGTGGGGCCTCGACGACATCCTGTTGCCCACCACCGGACCCGCCGAGCTCGATGCCCGGTTGCGTCTGCTCGTGGGCCGCCACGGAGGCGTCAGCAGTCCCGAGGCCTCGGGAAAGATCACGCTCGGCGAGCTCGTCATCGACGAGGGCACCTACACCGCCCGTCTGCGCGGGCGACCGCTCGACCTCACCTACAAGGAGTTCGAACTCCTCAAGTACCTCGCCCAGCACGCGGGCCGCGTCTTCACCCGGGCGCAGCTGCTGCAGGAGGTGTGGGGGTACGACTTCTTCGGCGGTACCCGCACCGTGGACGTGCACGTCCGGCGTCTGCGCGCGAAGCTCGGAACGGAGTACGAGTCGCTCATCGGCACCGTGCGCAACGTGGGATACAAGGCCGTGAGACCGAGCCGGGCAGGTAAGGGCGCGGCGGGCAGCGACGACGCGGTCGACCTGCCGTCGGACGGCGACCTGGACATCGAGAACGACACGGCGACACCCTCGTTCGCCCCAGCTGATCGGACGGCCTTCTGACGTGAGCGACGCGATTCGACTCGAGGCACGGCGACCGGTCGGCGACGAGGCCCGACGCGTCCGCGACGCGATCGAGGCCGCCACGACCGCCGACGGGACACCGCCGCTGTCGGAGCAGGCCGAGCGCGCCGTGGACTCTCCGCGGGACGACGAGCATCTGCTGGCACTGGACGGCGAACACCTCGTGGGGTACGCGACGCTCTCGTCCGCGCGCGGAGACGCGCCGGTCATGGTGGAGGCCGTCGTGCACCCCGATCACCGGGGCCGCGGCGTCGGCACCGCGCTGGTCGACCGCGCTCTCGCAGCACCGGGGGCGCGCGTGTGGGCCCACGGGCGGCTGCCCGCCGCCGATCGCGTCGCCGAGAAAGTCGGTCTCGAGGTGGTCCGCGAACTGCTGCAGATGCGCCGCCCGCTCGGTGGCCCCGACGCGGCGCCCCTGCCCGAACTCACCGTCCCGGACGGCATCACCGTGCGGACCTACCGGGAGTCCGACGACGCCGAGATCCTGCGGGTGAACAACGCCGCGTTCTCCTGGCACCCCGAGCAGGGTGGCTGGACGCAGGCGGAGATCGACGAGCGCCGCGCGGAGTCCTGGTTCGACCCCGCGGGGCTGTTCGTGGCGACGTCGACGGACGACCCGGACACGGTGCTGGGGTTCCACTGGACCAAGGTGCACCCGCCGACCGGAGACGATCCCGAACTGGGTGAGGTCTACGTCGTCGGCATCGATCCGGCGGCCCAGGGCAGGGGGCTCGGCCGGACCCTCACGCTCGTCGGCCTGCGGTATCTGGCCGATCGCGGCCTCGCCGGCGTGCTGCTGTACGTCGAGTCGGACAACACGGCCGCCGTGCACACGTACGACCGGCTCGGCTTCGCCACCTTCCACGTCGACGCGGCGTTCGCGCGCGTCTGACGCGGGACCGGTGCGGTCCCTGAGACGCGCATCGCATCCCGATCCGGGTTTTCGGTCTGTCTGTTCACCCTCCGTTCACAAAGGCGCGGTGAACCGTCCACCACCGGCGCTTACGTTCTCCCACGGGTAGCGCACGCTGCCCGTTGCGGTACGACGTCACCGCATCTTTTCTCGCCCGCCGACCGATCGGTCGCCGACGGGCTGTTTCTGGAGGAGACAGGTGAAGCTCGAGCGCAGCATTGCCCTCATGGGTGTACTGGCTGTCGGCGGATTGACGCTGGCTGCATGTGGTTCCGACGCGAACGTCGAGGCCACCGGCAGTGGTGACTCCGCCGCGACGTGCGAGGGCAAGAGCCCCATCACCGGCGAAGGATCGTCGGCGCAGCAGAACGCGATGTCCAACTTCACGTCCGTCTACTCGGGTGTGTGCTCCGGCAAGGCCGTGGAGTACACCGTGAGCGGTTCCGGCAACGGCCGGACCCAGTTCGTCGCCGGTCTCGTGGACTTCGCGGGCTCGGACTCGTCCATCAAGGAAGAGCAGGCCGACGCGGCCGCCACGCGCTGCGCCGGCAACCCGGCGTGGAACCTTCCCCTCGTGTTCGGTCCGGTCGCCGTGGCCTACACGCTCGACGGTGTCGACGACCTGGTCCTGACGCCCGACGTCATCGCCCAGATCTTCACCGGCAAGATCACCACCTGGAACGATCCGGCCATCGCCGCGCTGAACGAGGGCACGTCGCTCCCGACCACCGCCATCACGCCGATCTACCGCTCGGATTCCTCGGGCACCAGCGACAACTTCCAGCGCTTCCTGTCCGACGCCGCACCGCAGTCCTGGACGCTGGACCACAGCTCCGACTGGGCCGGTGGAGTGGGCGAGGGCGCCAACGGTTCGTCGGGCGTCGCTCAGGCCGCTGCCGCCACCCCGGGCGCCATCACGTACGTCGAGAAGGGCTTCGCCGATCAGGAGAACCTGACCGCGGCGCAGATCGACTTCGGCGCCGGTGCCGTCGAGCTCACCACCGAGACCGCCGCCAAGGCGATCGACACGGTCACCTTCTCCGGTGACGGAAACGACCTCGCGCTCGACACCGACGCACTGTTCGCCAGCAAGGAAGCCGATTCCTACCCGCTGGTGCTGTCGACCTACGAGATCGTCTGCTCCAAGGGCTACGACGCGGAGACCGCCGCGGGCGTCAAGTCGTTCCTGCTCAGCGCTGCCAACGAGGGCCAGGAAGGCCTCGAGGCTGCCGGTTACGTGCCGCTCCCGGACAGCTTCAAGGAGCGTCTGGTGACGGCGATCAACGCCATTTCCTGACACACTGGTTCTCGCCTGCATCACCCCCGAAGACCATTCACCGGGTGATGCAGGCGATGCCGTACCACCCCACACGAGACAGTGAGCGGTATGAGCGACACCCATTCGATCAGCGACGTCACGCCGGCCACCACATCGGCCGTGAGCGCCGCTCGCAAGACGGAAGCGCCGACACCAGTGCCCGACAAGAAAGCCTCAGGTACGGTCACCCGCCCGGGTGACCGCATCTTCTCGACGCTCGCCACCGGTTCCGGTGTCTTCGTCATCGTCCTGATCGCGGCGATCGGTGGGTTCCTCCTGTGGCGGGCGATCCCCTCGCTGCAGAACAACACCGTGAACTTCTTCACGTACAACGGGCAGTGGAGCACGTCGGACACGTCCGCCATGCTCTTCGGTGTCCGTGACCTGTTCCTGGTCACGGCCACGGTGTCGGTGGTGGCTCTGCTGATCGCCATGCCGGTGGCACTGGGCATCGCGATCTACCTGACGAACTACGCCCCGAAGCGTCTGGCGGGCCCGCTGGGCTACGTCATCGACCTGCTGGCCGCCGTGCCGTCCATCGTCTTCGGACTCTGGGGCCTGTACGTTCTCGCGCCGGTCATCTCGCCCGTCGCCGAGTGGCTCAACACGAACCTCGCGTGGTTCCCGCTCTTCGCCACCGGTTCCGTCTCCATCGCCGGCGGCGGCACCATCTTCACCGGTGCGATCGTGCTCGCCGTCATGATCCTGCCGATCATCGCCGCGGTCACCCGCGAGGTGTTCGTCCAGACGCCCCGTGGCCAGATCGAGGCTGCTCTCGCCCTCGGCGCCACTCGGTGGGAGGTCGTGCGCACCACGGTCATCCCGTTCGGCAAGTCCGGCTTCGTCAGCGGCTCGATGCTGGGCCTTGGCCGCGCGCTCGGCGAGACCATCGCGCTCTACATCATCATCCGCAGCACCCAGGAGACGTTCGGCTGGACGCTGTTCGACGGCGGCAACACCTTCGCGACGAAGATCGCACTGGCCGCGGGTGAGTTCAACAACCAGCTGCAGGCCGGTGCCTACATCGCCGCGGGCCTGGTGCTGTTCGTCCTCACCTTCGTCGTCAACGCCGGCGCCCGCGCCGCCATCGCTGGAAAGAAGGACTGACCCATGGCCGACACCACGTCCGGTGGAACCGCCACCATGGATCGCCCCGTCAAGGAGCCGACCTTCCAGGGTGTCAGTGCCCGTCGCAAGGCCTCCGACTCGATCGCGACGGTCCTCGTGTCCCTCGCGGTGCTCATTGCGCTCGTCCCACTGATCTGGGTTCTCTACACCGTCGTCTCCCGCGGTATCGGCGCCGTCGCGTCGGCCGACTGGTGGCAGTACTCGCAGGCGGGTGTCACCCCCTTCAAGGAAGGCGGCGGCGCGTACCACGCGATCGTCGGAACGCTGCTCCAGGGACTCTTCTGCGCGGTCATCTCCATCCCGATCGGCATCTTCGTCGCCATCTACCTCGTCGAGTACGGCGTGGGCACGCGGCTCGCGAAGGCCACGACGTTCATGGTCGACATCCTCACCGGTGTCCCGTCCATCGTCGCGGCGCTGTTCATCTACTCGCTGTGGATCGCGACGTTCGGCTTCGACCGGTCGGGTCTGGCTGTCTCGCTCGCACTGGTCCTGCTCATGATCCCCGTGATCGTGCGCTCGGCGGAGGAGATGCTGCGCATCGTTCCTCAGGACCTGCGCGAGGCGTCGTACGCGCTGGGTGTGCCGAAGTGGAAGACCATCGCCAAGATCGTCGTCCCGACGGCGCTCTCGGGCATCGTCACGGGCATCATGCTCGCTCTCGCCCGCGTCATGGGTGAGACGGCGCCGGTGCTGATCCTGGTCGGGTCCGCGACGGCCATCAACTTCAACCTGTTCGCCGGTCCGCAGACGTCGCTGCCGCTCATGATGGTCGACCTCCAGAAGGCCGGAACCGCTGCCCTCACCAGCGAGCGGATGTGGGGTGCCGCCCTCACCCTCATCCTCATCGTCGCGGTGCTGAACATCGGCGCGAAGCTGGTCTCCCGCTTCTTCGCTCCCAAGAACTTCTGACAGAAGGATCTCGACATGGCAAAACGACTCGATCTCAAGGACGTCAACATCTTCTACGGCAAGTTCCACGCCGTGTCGAACGTGACGCTCTCCGTTCCTCCTCGTAGCGTCACGGCCTTCATCGGACCGTCCGGCTGCGGCAAGTCCACGGTGCTCCGCTCGCTGAACCGCATGCACGAGGTCACCCCGGGTGCCCGTGTCGAGGGCTCGGTGCTGCTCGACGGCGAGGACATCTACGGTTCCGGCGTCGACCCGGTCGGCGTCCGCCGCACCATCGGCATGGTCTTCCAGCGTCCGAACCCGTTCCCGACCATGTCCATCCGCGACAACGTCGTGGCCGGCCTGAAGTTGCAGGGTGGCCGCAGCAAGAAGCAGCTGGACGAGGTCGCGGAGGAGTCGCTCAAGGGCGCGAACCTGTGGAACGAGGTCAAGGACCGCCTCGACAAGCCGGGC
The DNA here is from genome assembly GCF_001426145.1 of Rhodococcus sp. Leaf225. Lineage (NCBI taxonomy): Bacteria > Bacillati > Actinomycetota > Actinomycetes > Mycobacteriales > Nocardiaceae > Rhodococcus > Rhodococcus sp. Leaf225. The sequence goes on from NZ_LMRN01000007.1 coordinate 202,278, forward strand.
GGCGGTCTGTCCGGTGGTCAGCAGCAGCGTCTGTGCATCGCCCGCGCGATCGCGGTGCAGCCCGACGTCCTGCTCATGGACGAGCCCTGCTCGGCTCTCGACCCGATCTCGACGCTGGCGATCGAGGACCTGATCGGTGAGCTGAAGAAGGACTTCACCATCGTCATCGTCACGCACAACATGCAGCAGGCTGCACGTGTGAGCGACCAGACCGGCTTCTTCAACCTCGAGGCCACCGGCAAGCCCGGCAACCTGATCGAGATCGACGACACCGAGAAGATCTTCTCCAACCCGTCGCAGAAGGCCACCGAGGACTACATCTCCGGTCGCTTCGGCTAGACCGCAGCTCGCGCGTCCACACACGGAAAGGGCGCCCTCCCCGCGGGGAGGGCGCCCTTTCGTGCGTCCGGGTACCGAGTGGAAGAACTAGGACACGTGCTGCGCGGGAGGCGTCGGCAGGTCGCTGGGCAGGCTGCCGGTGACCAGGAAGATGACTCGGCGGCCCACCTCGACGGCGTGGTCGGCGAAGCGCTCGTAGAAGCGACCCAGCAGGGTCACGTCGACGGCTGCGGCGACGCCGTGCTTCCACTCCTTGTCCATGAGGACGCTGAACAGGTGGCGGTGCAGGTCGTCCATCGCCTCGTCCTCCTCACGGAGCTTCGCGGCGCGCTCGGGGTCGCGGGTCTCGAGCACCTCACGTGCGGAGGAGCCGAGAGCGACGGCGATGCGTCCCATCTCGGCGAAGTAACCGTTGACCTCCTCCGGCAGTGCGTGCTGGGGGTGGCGACGGCGCGCGATCTTGGCGACGTGCAGGGCGAGAGCGCCCATCCGGTCGATGTCGGCGACGATCTGGATACCGGAGACCACCGAGCGGAGGTCGCCGGCGACGGGTGCCTGGAGAGCCAGCAACGCGAAGGCGCGCTCCTCTGCCTGGGCACTGAGGTCGGTGATCTTGTCGTGCTCGCCGATCACCTGCTCGGCGATCCGGAGATCCGCCTGCAGCAGGGACTGCGTGGCGCGCTCCATCGCACTACCGGCCAGGGCGGCCATCTCGCCGAGCAGGTCGGCGAGTTCTGTCATCTGTTCGTTGTAAGCCACGCGCATGGCCCGATTTTACTCGGCCGTACGTGGGTACAGGGCATGCAGGCGGTGAACGGGCGGTGAATGCGGAGCAGCGATTCACACACAGGACTCGTCCGCCCCGTTCGTGACCGTCAGATCGCTGGGGAGCGCGACCTCCGTGGACGCTCCGGAGACCCCCGTCGCGAAGGTCGGTAGCAGGTCTCCGACGACGGTCGGCGGCATCAGGAAGCCCTGGAAATCAGTCCCCAGGACGACCTCGACGATGCCGCCCAGAGTCGGCGTCTCCTCGAGAACCGCTCCCGGAATGGTGCTGGCCACCGTCGACGCGTCCGCGATCGACCCGGCGCCGTACCGCACGACGGTCGCCGCGGCACCGGTGGTCTCGGCGTTGCCGGTCCCGACGACCTGGAAGCCGTAGGCCGCCAGTTCGTCCGCGGTGGTGGCGGCCAGTCCGCTGGTCTCAGAGGCGTTGGAGATCTGGACCGACACCAGCGAGGGGTCGACCGCGACCTGCGGTTCGGTGGTGACCGGCGGCGCGACCTCGGGGGTGGTCTCGGGTGCGCGTTCCTCACCGGGGAGCGGCTGGTCGTCGATGATCGCCTGGAAAATCGCCTTGATGTCGTCGGTGCGCGGGATCTCGTTGCCGTAGTCGGTGGTACCCGCGGTGGGGACGGTGAGGAACGTGACCGCGCCCGCCTCGACGCCGCGCAGCGACTTGCCGAGCGTCAGCAGATCCGATGTCTTCACGTTCTCGACGAACGTGTCGCGGGTGAACGCCGTGACGAAACCGTTGAGGGCGCCCGGGTCGAACAGCACGCGGTTGCTCAGCACGGAGCGCAGGAGCGAGGACAGGAAGAGTTGCTGACGTTTGATGCGTCCGTAGTCACCGGTGCCCTCGGCGTCCACCTTGCGGGCGCGCACGTAGTTGAGCGCGGTGCGTCCGTCGATGCGCTGTTCGCCCGCGGTGGCCAGGACCGTTCCCAGCTCCTCGTCGACCAGCGGAACCGGGGAACACACGTCCACCCCGCCGACCTCGTCGACCATCGACTCGAAGCCGGCGAAGTCGATACCCACGAAGTGGCCGATCCGCAGTCCGGAGATCTTCTGAATGATCTTGACCAGGCACTTGGGTCCACCGAGCGCGTAGGTCGCGTTGAGCTTGTCGCCGTCCGCGGCGGGATACATCTCGCCCGTGTAGTCACCGGTGGTGCTGTCCCAGCCCTCGCACTCGGGGCGTTCGACGTCGAGGTCGCGGGGGAACGACACGGCGACCACGCGACTGCGGTCGGCCGGGATGTTGATGAGCATGACGGTGTCGGACCGTGCACCCTCGGCATCGGCCACCGTGCCGGCGCCGATCTCACCACTGGCTCCGGCTCGGGTGTCCGTCCCGACGATGAGGTAGGTCTCGTCGCCGTACTGGCCGGGCGCGTCGACCACGTCGGTGGACTCGGTGTCCAGGGCCGCGACCTGCTCGAACCCGCGGTCGGTCGCCCGGAGATATCCCCACACGACACCGGTGATGACCAGGGCCAGGATCGAGACCATCGAGACGCCGACACGGCCGGCGACCCGCATCCGCTTGCGCTTGCGTGCCCTGCTGAGGGCGAGCCGCGTGAGCGTCGGGGGTGCGACGGGGCCGACCGCCTCGGGCGCCGGACGCTCTGCGGTGCGTCGCTCGTCCACGACGGGGGCGATCACCTCGGTGGGCGGCTCGGGATCCTCGCGAGGTGGAACCGGCGGGGACGGTGGAGGGCTCGACGCGACCGCTCGATCGTCCGCGCCGGAGGTCGGCGAGTCGTCGCGACCCGCTGCGCGTCCCCGGTTCGAACCGATGCGGGAGATCCGATCCACTACCTCGGCCACCGAGAGGCGTCGATCCTGGTCGTCGGACGAGGACGGCGGGGTCTGGTCGGGCTCGGGTCGATCCGCTGGCGGGCGCTGTTCCGGCGCGGGCTGCTCGGACGGGGGAGACGGTGTCTCGGGGTCGCGATCGGAGCGCGGCACTCGCGAGATGGGACGCTCCCAGGGGGCGCGTCGTCCGGGTGTGGGCGACCCCGGTTCGTTCTCGTCACCCACTGGTCGTTCCGTCTTTCTCTCGGGCGTCGAACAGTGGTCGACGGATCGACGCCATAGTACTGATCATCCGCCCGAGTGCATCAGATCGGCGCCCGCCGGCACCGCACAGTCGTCGGGATCGTCGAGCCAGCCGTCGGGCAGCGACACGGCGCCGGGGGAACCCTGGCGACCGCGGGGGCCCTCGGCGTCGGCCGGGAAGGGAACGGTCGGATCCAGGCGGGCCAGCAGCTCGTCGAGCTCTGCGAGTGTCGAGACGGTGGCCATGCGTACCCGCAGGTCCGAGCCGGCCGGGAATCCGCGCATGTACCAGGCGACGTGCTTGCGCATCTCCCGGAGCCCGCGGCCCTCGCCGTGGTGGTCGGACAGCAGTTCCGCGTGCCGACGCATGATGACGGCGACCTCGCCCAGCGTGGGCGGCGTCGGCGCAGTGGTGCCGCGCAGGGCGGCGGACAGTTCGGCGAACAGCCAGGGGCGTCCCAGGCAGCCGCGGCCGACGACCACGCCGTCGCAGCCGGTCTCGGCCATCATGCGGGCGGCGTCGGACGCGTCGAAGATGTCGCCGTTGCCCAGGACGGGGACGTCGCGGACGTGATCCTTGAGGCGCGCGATCTCGGACCAGTCGGCCGTACCGGAGTAACGCTGCGCCGCGGTGCGCGCATGGAGCGCGACGGCCGCAGCACCCTCGCCGGCGGCGATCCGTCCTGCGTCGAGGTGCGTGTGATGCTCGTCGTCGATGCCGATCCGAAACTTGACGGTCACCGGGATGTCGGTCCCCTCGGTGGCCTTCACCGCCGCGGCGACGATGCGTCCGAAGAGCGATCGCTTGTACGGCAGGGCGGCGCCGCCGCCCTTGCGCGTCACCTTGGGCACGGGGCAGCCGAAGTTCATGTCGATGTGGTCGGCCATGTTCTCGTCGACGATCATCTTCGCGGCGTCGTACGTCGTGTCCGGGTCCACGGTGTAGAGCTGCAACGAGCGAGGCGTCTCGGTCGGGCCGAACGTGGTCATGTGCAACGTGGCGGGCTGCCGCTCGACGAGGGCACGCGCGGTGACCATCTCGCAGACGTAGAGCCCGGAGGTGCTGCCCGTCAGCGTCTCCTCGAGCTCCCGACACAGCGTGCGGAACGCCACGTTGGTGACACCGGCCATCGGCGCGAGGACGACGGGACTACGCAGGGCGAGGGAACCGATCTGCAGAGTCATGGTTGATCACACACCAGACATGGTCGACGGGAAACAGCGATGTGCCCGGCATCCGCGGAACGGGTGCCGGGCACATCGAGGGTATCCGTCGGAACTGGCACTCGGCCACTCCGTGGTGCGGTGCGGGTCAGGATGCCTGCGCGGCCTGCCGCTTGGCAGCCTCGCGGGACAGCATGCGGTCGCGCTGCTCCTCGAACTTGAGAACGTCCTTCTCCAGCTTCTCGAGGAAGGCGGCGAGCTCCTCACGCGTCTGCTCGCCCTCGGCGGTGAAGTCGGTGCGATCGAAGATGTTCCACTTGCGCAGCACCGGCATGACGACGTCCTCGAGGTGCTGACGCAGATCGTAGATCCCGTGCTTGGCCATCAGCACGCCGTTGCGGCGGAAGTTGGGCATGCCGGCGCCGGGCATCTGGAAGTTCTGCACGATGTCGGCGATGGCACGCAGCGCCTGGTCGGGCGAGATGTCGAGCGCCGCACCGCACAGGTTGCGGTAGAAGATCATGTGCAGGTTCTCGTCGGCCGCGATGCGCTGGAGCATGCGGTCGGCGATGGGGTCGTTGCAGACCTTGCCCGTGTTGCGGTGGCTGACTCGCGTGGCCAGCTCCTGGAACGTCACGTACGAGACGGAGTGCAGGAAGCCCATCTGATCGTGGCCACCGGCAGCGGCCGAGGAGAAGCCGTTGGTCATGTGCTCGATGCGGGCCTGCTCGAGGGCGACGGGATCCACTCCGCGCGTGACCACCAGGTAGTCGCGCATGACGATGCCGTGGCGGTTCTCCTCGGCGGTCCACCGGCCCACCCAGGTGCCCCAGGCGCCGTCCTGCGAGAAGTTCTCCGCGATCTCGCGGTGGTACGACGGCAGGTTGTCCTCGGTGAGGAGGTTGGTGATCATGGCGGCCTTGGCCACCTCGTCGAGCCGAGACTGCTCGGGCGACCAGTCCTCGCCACCGAGCGCGGCGAAGTTACGCCCCTCGTCCCAGGGGACGTAGTCGTGGGGGTGCCACTCCTTCGCCATGGAGAGATGCCGGTTCAGATTCTCTTCCGCAACCGGCTGCAGCTCTCCGAGCAGCTCCAGTTGGGTCAGATCCCGTGCCATGCGTGTCCTCCAGAATGGTGTTCGGCTCACTGCTTCCGCGCGATGACCGCGCTGCCTCGTACTGTGAGGGCAGCCTACGGCACCGTAACTTCGATGTGAATTGCTTCGACGAGCCGCCGCGAGGGGTGCGTACCGTCCGGTAGACGTTCATCGAGCGGGGCGACAGTTCGTTACGCCCGCCCGCCGTCGACCCCGTCCAGTATATGCCGCGGGGTACGGGGTACAGGTGTTGTGACTTCTGCGAGAAACGAACTCGATGTACTGTGCGTCACTCGGAGTCGGTGGCAGGGGACAGATCACCGGAGCCACTGTGGCGACGGCCGTTGTCTGCCATTCTGTCTGCCGTGGCGCAACTGAGAACCGAGGGACACCGCGTTCTGGTCGTCGACCTGCACGGGGACAGCGTGCGGGCGGTCACCGGATCGATGATCGCGTACGAGGGCCAGGTGACCTTCCGGAACGCCGGGATGGGCGGTGGCGGTGGACTGCGCGCCGCTCTCAAGCAGAAGGTCACCGGCGAGTCGCTGTCCCTGATGGAGATGGCGGGGCAGGGAACGGTGCGGCTCGCGGTCGACGCGCAGCACGTCGTCGTCGTGCCGTTGGCGGGTGACGCACTCCACGTCGAATCGTCGCAGTTGCTCGCTCTGTCCGGCGGGCTGCGGTCCGATGTGGCCTTCGCCGGGCTCCGCGGCGCCTCGTCCGGGCAGGGCCTGTTCACGACGGTCGTCAGTGGACAGGGCGAGGTGGGGCTGCTGTCCGCGGGCGGACCGCTCATCGCGCTCGAGGTGTCACCGCAGTACCCGTTGGTGGTCGATCCGGACGCCTTCGTCGCGCACCGAGGTCAGGTGACACAGAGCTTCGTCACCGACGTCACGTGGCGGTCGGCCGTCGGCGGCGGGAGCGGCGAGGCCTTCTCCCTCCGCTTCGACGGCGCCGGTGTCGTCTACATCCAGCCGCAGGAGCGCTGACATGTTGGAACTCGTCAACAGCAAGGTCGTGAAGTCGACCGTCGCCCCGGGCTCGCCCACGCTCGCGCGCCGTGGATCCATGTTGTTCCACCAGGGCGACGTCCGCTTCGTCCCGCACACGATCGGCGGCGCGGGCGGCATGCCGGGGATGGGTGCAGTCGCGGGTATGGCCGGCCGGATGATGTCGGGCGAGCACGTCGCCATGATGGCCGCCGAGGGGTCCGGCACCGTGCACTACGGCCACGCCGGGCTGCACGTGTCCGTCATCGATCTCGACGGGACCGGTGTCCTCTCGGTCGAGGCGTCACGGTTGCTCGCACACAGTGGCGCACTCTCGACATCGGTCGTACCCCTGACGCAGCAGGGAGGGGTCCGCGGCGCGGTGCGCGGGGCGATGACCGGGCAGGGCATGTTCACGACACAGGTCGCCGGACGTGGGCAGGTGGCCGTGCTGGCCCACGGTGGGACGGTCGAGATCGAGGTGGGTCCGCACCGGCCGCAGGTGGTGGTCGATCCGCAGGCGTACGTGTGTCACCGCGGCACTCTCACCGTCGACATCTCGGCGAACGTCGGGTGGCGTGACGCCGTCGGACGCGGTTCGGGTGAAGCGGTGCAACTCGCTATCGGCGGCGCAGGGACCGTGTGGGTCCAGGCGTCCGAGCAGAAGTTCTGACGAGAGGGAATCGGACATGACCGACGTCGTGCACAACCCCCACACCCTGCCGGTGAACGACAACGTGCCGGGAAACGACTACGCCTTCTGCATCGAACTCGCGGGACAGCCGTGGTTCACGGCGAAGGGCGCGATGATCGCCTACTACGGGTCGGTGCAGTTCGAGCCTCTCGGGCGGACGTCGATGGCGGCCGTCGTGGCCTCACGCTTCTCGTCGCCGCTGTACGCGAACGACTGGGTGCTCGCGAGCGGACACGGCAAGGTGCTGCTCGGCGATCGCGGCTTCGACATCAACTCGTTCGATCTCGACGACGGCAACCTGACCATCCGGGCGTCGAACCTGCTGGCCTTCGAACCCGGCCTCGAGCTGAAGCAGTCCATCGTGCCCGGTTTTCTCACGCTGCTCGGCACCGGGAAGTTCCTCGCCTCGTCCAACGGTGCGGTCGTGTTCGCCGAACCGCCCGTTCGAGTGGATCCGCAGGCACTCGTCGGCTGGGCCGACTGCCCCGCTCCGTCCCACCACTTCGACGCGCAGTGGATGCAGAGCTTCCTGGGGGCGGCGCAGGGGATGCTCCTCGGAGCACAGACGGGGGAGGAGCGGCAGTTCGACTTCACCGGTGCGGGAACGGTCCTGATCCAGTCGTCCGAGAAGGTGGTGAGCGACGCTCATCTGCTCCGCCACATCGAGTCGGAGACCGTGGCGCTGGGTCAGAACGCGTTGCGCTCACTCCATCAGAGCATCGGGGCCCGGCTGAGCCAGAATTCCTGAGCGTCGACGGGTGTGGGGAAAGACGTTGTGCCCCCAGTAGGGCTCGAACCTACGACCTGCGGATTAAAAGTCCGTAGCTCTACCAACTGAGCTATAGGGGCAGTGCTCGACGAGTGTAATGGACCCCGGGCGGACGCTCTCGACCTGGCCTCGTGTCGAGAGTGACGCATTCACCATTCACCTATTCGCTATGAATCATCACCATTCTCGACGGTCGACATTCGGACGCGGGCCGGGGGAATGTCGGACAAACCGGTCATCGGAACGCACGACACGCTGGTGGGGCCGTCCGAACACGCCGGACGAACCCGCTCGAGCTCGATGTTTGCGGCCACGTCCGAGGGGATTCTCAGGTTTGTCGGCTACCCTTCACTCAGTATCAGGGCCCTTCAGGGTGTTCAATTTCGGAGGCAGCAGCGCAATGGCACAGCAGGAACGTGCTCGACGCACCCGGGCCGCGATCGTCGAGGCAGCCGCGTACGAGTTCAGCAAGCGTGGGTACACCGCGGCGTCGGTCAACACGATTCTCGAGGGATCACGCGCCACCAAGGGTGCGATGTACTTCCACTTCAGCTCCAAGGAAGAACTGGCTCGCGCCGTTCTGCAGACCGCGATGGAGAAGTACGTCGCGATCATGGACGTGGAGCGCCCGGACGGCGTCGACGCCCTCGAGTGGCTGCACAACCTCATCTTCCAGCTCGCCCGGTCCTTCGACGAGAACGTCGTCGTGCGTGCGGAGTTCCGTCTCGTGGTCGAGCCCGAGTTCCACGCGAGCATCCGCGAGGGAGCGGGCGCCGTGTGGGGTCGCACCGCCCACAAGCTCGCGGCCGAGGCGCACGAGACCGGTCTGCTGCGCCCCGACATCGATCCGCGCATGTTCACCCGCGTGCTGGTGACCTCGCTCGCCGGCCAGCGGTACATGGCCGATCTGACCGCCGAGGACACCGACCTGGTGGTGCTGTTCGAGGAGTCCCTCGAGGTTCTCCTGATGGCGATGGCGTCGCGGGAATGGCTCGACAAGTGGCGCGTCAACGGGTGGCCCCGAGTCGACGCTGTGAGCGTCGAAACATAGCCTCACCTGCGGATTTGTGAAATTCCGAAGCGGTGTCCTAAGCTATCCAAGCTCCCAACGGAACGCCGTTGGGGTACGGTCGGAGCGATTCGACGGGCCCCCTTCGTTTAGCGGCCTAGGACGCCGCCCTTTCAAGGCGGTAGCGCGGGTTCGAATCCCGTAGGGGGTACGTTTCAGCGAGTGACAACACTGGAGCGGGAGTGGTGAGAAGTAGGACGAAGATGCAGTAGGGTCTTCCACGCAGTACATGCTTCACAGCATGGCCCTGTGGCGCAGTTGGTTAGCGCGCCGCCCTGTCACGGCGGAGGTCGCGGGTTCGAGTCCCGTCAGGGTCGCAACACCTCAGAGGTCGCAATACCTCAGTGATGCGATGATCGTCAGCACCGAGTAGTACAGCATCACCGGTACCCGCGAGGGTGCCCACGGCCAGGTAGCTCAGTCGGTACGAGCGTCCGCCTGAAAAGCGGAAGGTCGCCGGTTCGATCCCGGCTCTGGCCACCGAGAATGGACACAGACTGGAACCACCTGCCCGCGCAGGTGGTTCTTCTCGTTTCCGGACCCGTCGTCCGAGGTCGCCGACGCCCGGGTGGTATCGATAGGGCATGACTGACATCGATGCTGACGTGATCGTGGTGGGGGCGGGTATCGCCGGTCTACGGTGCGCCGGAGCGCTGCGCCGGCGTGGATTCACGGTGCGGGTCGTGGAGGCGGGCGACGCCCCGGGGGGACGGATCCGCACCGACGTCGTGGACGGTTTCCGCTGTGATCGAGGCTTCCAGCTCCTCAACCCCTCCTACCCGGCCGTGAAGCGTCATGTCGACGTGTCCGCGCTCGATCTGCGGGTCGCCGGTCGCGGTGTGCGGATCGTCGACGACTCGGGGCGAGCGCACACGATCGCCGACCCGACACGGCACCCGGGCCTGCTGCTCGGGACGGTGCGGTCCGCGGCTCGCCTCGGCCTGCTGCACCCGGGCGCCGTCGTCGGTGCCGCGCGGTGGGCGTTGCCCGCTGTCGGACCGGTGCGCCGCCTGGCCGCGTCCCCCGACGCTGCACTCGCCGACGACTGGGACCGCGTCGGCCTACGCGGTCCGCTGCGCTCCGCACTGCTGGCTCCGTTTCTCAGCGGGGTCCTCGCCGACGGCGTGGGAGACACGTCGGACCGCTACGTCCGGCTCGTGCTCCGCAGCTTTCTTCTCGCGACACCCGGTGTGCCGAACCGCGGAATGCAGGCGTTCCCCGAGCAGCTCGCCCGCGATGCCGGGGTCGACATCGCGTACTCCTCGCGCGTCGAGCAGGTCACCGACGGCGCGGCACCCGCCGTGCGGATCGCCGACGGGTCGGTGCTGCAGGCCCGCGCGGTGGTGGTGGCGACGGACGCGCGAGGCGCGAACGAGCTGACGGACACCCGGACCTCTCCCATGCGCGGGTTGTCGACGTGGTGGTTCGAGGCCGACGCCGCGGAATCCGACGAGTTCCTCCGCATCTCGGGGACGGGCGGCGTGGTGGTCAACACCGCCGAGATGAGCTCCATCGCACCGGGATACGCGCCGCCCGGGAAGACCCTGGTGCAGGCGACCACGCTGCTGGACGACGCCGGTCCCGCCGCGGAGTCCGTCGTGCGCGCCGTTCTCGACCGGCTGTGGGGTCGGTCCACCGCGTCGTGGCGGGTGATCGTGCGTCACGACGTGCGGCGTGCGCTCCCGGTCCAGGCACCCGGGACGTCGCTCCGGCGATCGCTGCGGGTCGGTGACCGCGTGCTGCTCGCCGGCGACCATCGCGACACCCCGTCGATCCAGGGTGCTCTGGTGTCGGGTGGTCGCGCGGCCGCCGAGGTGGCGCGGCTGCTCGGCTGACGCGGCGTCCGGTTCTGGGCCGGAGCGATCTCCACGGAATCTTCACAACGTGTCCCCGAGACCCGCACATGGTGCCGTTACGGTCTGTTTCATGGATCGACGACGAATTCTGGTGGTCGAGGACGAACGGGCCCTGGCCGACGCGATCGCGGCACGGCTGCGGTCCGAGGGCTTCGACGTCGACCTCGCGTCGACCGGACCGGCCGCCGTGGAGACGGTGGCCCGCACGAACCCCGACCTGGTGGTCCTCGACGTGATGCTGCCCGGGTTCGACGGTCTCGAGGTGTGCCGACGCATCCAGTCCCGCCCCGAGGGCGCCGTCGCCGTCCTCATGCTCACGGCGCGGTCGGACGAGACGGACCAGCTGGTGGGCCTCGGGGTGGGTGCGGACGACTACATGTCCAAGCCGTTCTCGATGCGCACCCTGGTGGCCCGCGTGCACGCACTGCTGCGCCGGGTGGAACGCCATCCCGCGCCGACGCCGACCGTCGTGCACGAGTTCGACGACGTGCGGGTCGACGAGCACGCGCGGCGGGTCTTCCGTGACGGCGAGGAGGTCCACCTGACACGCACGGAATTCGATCTGCTGCTGTTCCTCGCCCGGCGGCCGGGCGCGGCCTTCGCGCGAGATCGACTGCTGTCGGACGTGTGGGGGTGGTCGCGCGACGACTCCATGACGTCGGTGCCGTCCCGCACGGTCGACAGCCACGTCAAGGCGTTGCGGCGCAAGCTGGGGTCCGACGTCGTGCGCACCGTCCACGGCGTCGGGTACGCGTTCCGGGCACGCGGATGATCCGCCCTCTCGACTCGCTGCGCTCGTTCAAGGTCAAGACCGGCCTGGTGGTGGTGATCGCGCTGTTCGCGGCGTCGGGCACCTTCTGGCTCGCGGCGCAGCAGCCGTTCCGGTACGCGCTGCTGCTCGCACTCGTCGTGGCTCTGGTGGTCACGCAGATCGTCGCGCACGGGATGACCTCGCCGCTGCGCGAGATGACCGCAGCCTCGCGAGCGATGGCGAACGGGGACTACACGCACCGGGTTCGTGCCACGTCGCGGGACGAGATCGGCCAGTTGGCCGTCGCGTTCAACACGATGTCGGCAGACCTCGCAGAGGCCGACCGCTACCGTCGGGAGCTGATCGGCAACGTCTCGCACGAACTCCGGACACCGATCGCGTCGCTGCAGGCCGTGCTCGAGAACATCGCCGACGGGGTGCAGGAGGCGACCCCGGCGACGGTGGGAGTCGCCCTCGAGCAGACCGAACGTCTGGCTCGGCTCGTCGACGACCTCCTGGATCTCTCGAAGCTCGAGGGTGGCGCACTCGGTCTGTCGCGCAGCACGTTCGACCTCCGTCAGTTCCTGACCAGCGTGGTCACCCAGAGCACGGCGACCCGGTTCTCGGTGTCGGTCGAGCCTCCCGGTGCGACGGTGACCGCCGACGAGGAACGGGTACGGCAGGTGATGGCCAATCTGGTCGAGAACGCCGTGCGCCATGGTCCGCCCGACGGTGCAGTGGCCGTGTCGGCCGTGGTGGGTGACGACACGGTGCGCATCGACGTGGTCGACGAGGGCGACGGGATCGCGCCGGCCGATCGCGCTCGGGTGTTCGACCGGTTCGTCCGCGGCGGGTCGACCGACGGCGGCACCGGCATCGGGCTCGCCATCGCTCGATGGGCCGCCGAGTTGCACGGCGGCACACTCGATGTGGTCGACGTCGGCGCCGGGTGTTGCTTCCGGCTCACTCTTCCCGTCTGACCCCCACCGTCCGCACTCGGCACGTGACACCGCATCCGGTGCTCGCGCGATCACCCCTGCCCGAAAGAGGTTCACGATGACCACCGACCTTCTTCCCGATCCGGCGGCGCAGTCGCCGGTCCGCACCGTCACCGAGTCTCCGCGTCGCTGGGCCGTGGGTTCCGCCGCAGCGGTCGGGGTGGTCGCCGGCGCGATACTGACCGACCGGCCGTCGGTGGCCTACCTCGCCGTCGGCGTCGCTGCCGTCCTCGCCGCTCGACTGCCGGACCGGTCGCGCTGGTCCGTGGCATGGATCGGCGCCGCGTTCACGCTGCTGGTGGTCCCGTTCGTCCGCGATTCGGGATGGCTCGCAGCGTCGTCCGTCGGACTGGCCGTGTGGTGTGTGGCTCTGTCGACCACGAGATCGACGACGTTCACCGCCACGGTGCTCGCGCCGATCGTGCCCGTCGTGGTGCAGGGAGCCGTGCTCCGCTCGCTCGGAACCGGTGCCGCACAGGTGACGCTCCCGTCTCGGGGGTCCGCGGTACGCACGCTGCGCGTCGTGGTGAGCACGGCCCTGCTGGTCACCGTGTTCACGCTGCTGTTCGCGGGCGCCGACGATCGCTTCGCCTCGCTCGTCGACGCGGTGATCCCGACCGTGTCCGTCGACGTCGACCCGCTGGGGCCGGTCGTGGCTCTGTGCGTCGCGCTGTGGATTCTGGGTGTCGCCCACGCGAAGCGTCACGCGATGGCACTCGATGCGCTCGCTCCTGGCGCCGGTCGACGACGACCGGTGTGGGAGTGGGCGGTGCCGGTCTGCGCGCTCGTCGTCGTGTTCGCTGCGTTCGTGGTGGTGCAGGCAGCCACGTTGTTCGGCGGACACGACCACGTGATGACGACGGACGACCTGACCTTCGCGGACCACGCCCGATCGGGATTCTGGCAGCTGATCACGGTGACAGTCGGCGTGCTCGTCGTGGTCGCCGTGCAGGTACGCAAGGTCGACGCCGAGGTGCGGCGCGACCGGGTGCTCGCGCGCATCGCCTTCGGGTCGCTGTGTGTGCTGACGCTGGTGGTCGTCTGGTCGGCGGTGTACCGAATGTCGTTGTACGAGCAACAGTTCGGTCTCACTCGGCTGCGTGTCGGGGTCATGGCCGTCGAGGTGTGGTTGGGCGTCGTCGTGCTCGCCGTCATTGTCGCCGGTGCGCGCTGGTCCGCGCGCCTACTGCCCGCGGTGATCGTCGGCACGGCGGCGCTGGGCGTGCTGGTGATGGCGGTGGTGAACGTCGATGCGCTGGTCGCGGACCGTGCAGTCGAGCGCTACGAGCGGACCGGACTGATCGACGTCGACTATCTCGGCACGCTCTCGGCGGACGCGGTGCCCGCCGTGTCGACCCTGTCGCCCACGCTGCGCGACTGCATCCTCGACGAGCCCGGGAGCGACCCGTGGTGGAACGCGAACCTCGCACGCCGTGAGGCCGCCGTCATCGCGGCGAGCGACCCTCTCGCAGAGTGCGCTCTGCCAGCTCGCGAAGCGGGCCGGTGAGTGCCGAATCGCCGGTCTCGCACGAGTGCTCGCCGATCTCGAGTCGCCACCGGAAGGTGTCGCGGGCGAGGGACGACGACTCGGGCAGGCCGTTCAACAGGGGGAGCGCACGGGTGACCAGCTGCTCCCACTCGGGTGCCGTGTCGCCGAGGGCCGTGGTGTCGACGCTGCCGCGGCGGGTCATCCCGGCCACGCCGCCGCTGCGTACCACCACGATGACCATGTCACGTCCTCTTGCTCGCCTCGTCCGCCGCATCGGACGCGGATCCCGTCCCGGCCGGCTCGAGGCCCACGGTAGTCCACCCGCCGACCACGGCGCGGTGAACGTCGGACCCGGTTCCGTACCGCGCCGATGCGGCCGCGACCGTCGCCGCGGAGAAGGCGGCGAAATCGGCGGTCGGCGTCAGGCTGCCGGACGTGAGAGCGTCGAACCAGACCTGTCCGAGACGATCCCAGGCCGGCCCGCCGAGCGCGACGGCGGCCTCGGCGAACGCGCGGTTGGGGATGCCGGAGTTGATGTGCACCCCGCCGTTGTCCTCGGTGGTCTCGACGTACCCCGCCATGTCCGCGGGCTGGGGGTCCTTGCCCAGGACGTCGTCGTCGTACGCGGTACCGGGTGCCAGCATCGAGCGGAGGGCGCTGCCCTGCACGTCGGGGAGGAAGAGCCCCTCGCCGACGAGCCAGGACGCGTCCTCGGCGTTCTGCCCACGCGAGCGCTGTTCTGCGAGGACGCCGAACACGTCGGACACCGACTCGTTGAGGGCGCCGGACTGTCCGGCGTACTCGAGCTGTGAGGTGTACTGCGTGAAACCGTGAGCCAACTCGTGCGCGATGACGGACAGCGACACGGTGAAGCGGGTGAACACCTCGCCGTCACCGTCGCCGAACACCATGCGGGTGCCGTCCCAGAACGCGTTGTCGTACTGCTCGCCGTAGTGCACCGTGGCGTCGAGCGGCAGCCCCTGGCCATCGAGGCTGGACCATCCGTAGACCTCGGCGAACAGGGCGTGGGTGACGCCGAGGCCGTCGTAGCTCTCGTCCGCCGCCGGATCGCCGACAGGTTCGCCGCCCTCGGTACGCACGACGTCGCCGGGCAGAGTCTGCGTGTTCCTCGCGTCGGCGATGGTGCGCTGCAGCCGATCCGCGACGGCGCTGCGGGGAGCGGTGGGCGACACGGTGGACCGTGTCGAGTCGCGTCGGCGCCGCATCTCGTCGTCGAGTTCCAGCGTGCGGCTCGCGACGGACGGGGCGGTGTCCAGGCGGGCACTGCGTTCCGCGGGGGCCGACGCGAGGCGCTGCAGAAGGTAGGGAGGAACGACGCCCTGGCAGCAGGGCGTGATGCGCGAGAGGTCGGGGGTGGCCACGATGAGATCCTTCCGAAGGGGAACGATCGCCACGCTAACCCCGATCACCGACAGCCCGCGCACCTCGCGGAGCTCGTACGGTCAGGGGCAGGCGACCTTCGCCTGGTCGTAGATGCGACCGGCCTCGTCGACACCGGGCTCGTTGCCGTTGTTGGTGGCCTGTGACCGGATGTCGGTGACCACGGCGTCCTTCTCCTTGCCGTCGGTGATCTGCTGGCAGATGCTGCCGAGCAGCGATTCGATGTCCTCGTCGGACTTTCCCTCGGAGAGCGCGGAGAACTGCGCCTTGTAGGCGGCGACGAAGGTCGCGCGCTTGGCGTCGTCGAACACGTTGCCGGCATCGTCGGCCAGGCTGCCGGCGCTCGACTGGATGCCGGGTGCGGCCGACTGTGCAGAGCTGAGTGCGCCCTGAGCTGCGTCGCCCACCGATTCCGCGGCGTTGTTCGCGGTGTCCTGTGCGGACTGCTGATCCTCGGAGCTGCATCCACCCAGGACCAGGGCGAGGGTGGCAGCAGCAGCGGCGAGCGTGGCGGGAAGGAGTCTCATCGGACGAACTTTACCGGGCGTACCGTCGCATTCCACCGCGAAAGAGGCCTGTGAATGACCATGATCGACGATGGCCATCACTGAACGCGGTGCGAGTGCGCGGCGGGTGCGGACGCCGATCGTGCGCAGTGCCGACGGGACATCATCCGTGGAGTCGTTCGTCATCGCCGCGGTCGCGACCATCCTGCTCACCCGCGCCTACCTCGAACTCACCGACTATCCGCAGGTGGGCGGCGGAAGCCTGCACATCGCCCACGCACTGTGGGGCGGTGCGCTGATGATGACGGCGCTCGTCGTCGGATGGCTGTTCCTCGGCTTCGGAGCGCGCTCGTCGGCCGTGCTGCTGGGCGGCGTCGGCTTCGGTCTGTTCCTGGACGAGGTCGGGAAGTTCGTGACGAAGGACAACGACTACTTCTACGGCCCGTCCGCCGAGATCATGTACGTGACGGTGGTTCTGGTCCTGGTGCTCGGACGAACCGTCCGCGACGTCCGCGAACCGACGCCACGGGAATGCCTCGCGAACGCTGCCGCCATCGCGTCGGAAGGACTCGTCGGTGGGGTACCGGGATCGCGCCGGGAGCTGGCCCGCGAACTGCTCGACCGAGCGCGGACGACTGGAGCCGATCCCGAGCTCGTCGCGAGCATCGACACCCTGCTGAGTCGGTGCGTTCCGGCACCGTCCCGGCCGACGAGTCGGCGGGCGTGGTTCTCGCGCGCCGTCCCGTCGTTCGTGACCAGTACGCGCTGGGCGATCGCGTTGTCCTGGCTCATGGTGGTCACCGCGTCCGCGACGGTCGTGGCGGGCATCGCGCAACTGGCCACGGGCGGTCTGGTCATCGAGCGCGACGACCTCGATGTCACCCTCGACCGGATGACCATCTCGGGCGGCATCCTGTGGGTGACGGCGTGCGTCACGGTCGCCCTCGGGCTCCCGTCGCTGATCGCACGGCGGCGCACCGCGTCCCTCTGGCCTCTGCACCGACTCCGGTCGGCGGCCCTGATCTACGCGTTGCTCGGTGCGCTCGTCGACTTCGCCGAGACGGGCTTCGCCGCCCTGACCAACCTCGCGATCGGACTGTTGACGCTCGCCGCGATCTCGCACCGGATCACGGTGGAGACAGCGCGAGGGTCCGCTGCGACGCGAAGTGCCGCGGTGCGCCTGTGAGCGGGTCGGTGAACTCGATGCTCCGCGCCAGCAGTCGCAGTGGATCCCGGTAGTCGTCGACGGCGACCTCGCGCGGCACGGGATACAGCGAGTCGCCGACTATGGGCAGGCCGAGAGAGGCCATGTGCACGCGTAGTTGATGGGTCTTGCCCGTGCGCGGATGCAGGCGGTAGAGCGCCAGGTCGCCCACCGTGCGCACCTTCTCGATCACGGTCTCGCTGTTCGGCTCACCCGGCACCTCGGTCGCCTGCAGTGATCCACGGTCCTTGACGATGCGGCTGATCACGGTGTGCGGGAACGAGATCGGCGAGTCGGCGGCCACCGCTTCGTAGACCTTGACCATGCTGCGCTCCCGGAACATCTCCTGATATGCGCGGCGGACGTCCTGTCGTGCGGTGAAGACGAGCACGCCCGCGGTGAGGCGATCGAGGCGGTGCGCCGGGGACAGTGCGTCGTTTCCCAGTTCGCGTCGCAGCCGGGTCAGGGCGGTCTGCACGACGAAGCGCCCCCGTGGTGTCGTCGCCAGGAAGTGCGGCTTGTCCACCACCACGATCGCATCGTCTCGGTACAGGATCGGGGCGGTGAACGGCACCTCGGGTTCCACGGGCGGATCCCGGTACAGGTAGACGTCGGCGCGGGGGACCAGGGGAGTGTCGACCAGCACGGGCCGTCCTGCGGCATCGACGACCTCGCCGTCCGTCACCTTCGCGCGCAGGGCCTCCGCATCGCGCGGAAAGCGTGCGACGAGGTACTCGACTATGGTCCTGTGCTCTGCCGGCGCGTCCGGCATGCGGATCCGCGTCGGATTGAGACCGTCTCGGATCGGCAGCGGTGCGGGCACCGGATCGAGCGTAGTGCGCCGGTACCCTCGAACGCGGTCGGCCGCGGCGAGCGGCCGAGAGAAGTCTCAGGGGGGAAGCGCATGGCACAGAAGTCTGCACACAAGTGGGTCGAGACCGACGTACCGGATCAGTCCGGCCGGACCTTCGTGGTCACGGGAGCCAACAGCGGGCTCGGCGCCGAGGCCGCGAAGGCACTCGGTCGCGCGGGCGCGACGGTGGTGCTGGCCTGCCGGACCGTGGAGAAGGCGAAGCCGATCGCGGACGAGATCGGTGAGCGCGCCGAGGTGCGTCGACTCGACCTCGCGGATCTGAGCTCGGTGCGGGAGTTCGCCGACGACACGCCCACCGTGGACGTACTGATCAACAACGCCGGCGTCATGGCACTGCCGCTGAAGCGGACGGCCGACGGTTTCGAGATGCAGTTCGGCACGAACCATCTCGGGCATTTCGCGCTGACCGGCCTCCTGCTGGACAGGATCACCGACCGCGTGGTCACCATGTCGAGTTTCATGCACCAGGTACCGGGACTGAAGCTGTCGGACCTCAACTACGAGAAGCGTCGCTACAGCCGGTGGGGTGCCTACGGGCAGTCGAAGCTGTCGAACCTGCTGTTCGCGTACGAGCTGGATCGCCGACTGCGTGCGGCGGGGTCACCCGTGCTCTCGCTGGCGGCGCATCCCGGTTACTCGAGTACCGAGTTGATGGGTCGGACGGAGAGTGTGCAGGACGCGTTCATGTCACTCGGCCGGGTCTTCGCCCAGTCGGCCTACATGGGAAGCCTGCCGGAGCTCTACGCCGCGACGGCACCGGGGCTGCAGTCCGGCGGCTACTTCGGACCGGACGGGTTCCAGGAGCTGAGCGGGCACCCGAAGAAGGTCGGATCGAACAAGGCCTCGCGTGACGAGGCGAAAGCCCGTGAGCTCTGGACCAGGTCGGTCGAGCTCACGGGCGTCACCTACCCGATCTGAACGGTCAGTCGTCGCTGACGGTGATCTGCACGTCGATGTTGCCGCGGGTCGCGTTGCTGTAGGGGCAGACCTCGTGGGCCTTGTCCGCGAGGGCCTGCGCCGTGTCGTGATCGAGGTTGGGGAGGGTCACCTCGAGGACCACGGCGAGCTCGAAGCCGCCGGCGTCGTTCGGGCCGATGCTGACCTTCGCGCCGACGGAGGAGTCGGTGACGTCGGCCTTCTGCTGGCCGGCGACGAGGCGCAGAGCGGAGTGGTAGCACGCGGCGTAGCCGACGGCGAAGAGCTGCTCCGGGTTGGTTCCGTTGCCGCTGCCGCCCATCTCGGTGGGGGCGGCGAGGTCGACGTCGACCTTGCCGTCGGTGGTGCGGCCGTGGCCGTTGCGTCCGTCGCCGGTGGCCAGTGCCTCTGCGGTGTACAGCGTCTTCATGGGTGAACCTCTCGTGGTGGGGATGGACGGGTCAGGCGGAACGAAGCGACGCGGTGGTCTTGCGGACGAGCGCGATCAGCGTGGTCGCCTCGTCTTCGGTGAGGCCGGTCGCGGTGAAGATGCACTCGGGAACGTGCGCGGCCGCGGAACGCAGGGCGCGGCCCGTGTCCGTCAGCCGGATCTCGACGCGTCGTTCGTCCTCCGCTGAGCGTTCGCGGGTGACGAGCGACAGTGTCTCGATGCGCTTGAGCAGGGGGGACAGTGTTCCGGAATCCAGGCCGAGTCGATCGCCCAGTTCCGAGACGCTGAGTCCGTCCCGCTCCCACAGCACGAGCATCACCAGGTACTGCGGGTAGGTGATGCCCAGGTCGTCCAGCAGGGGCCGGTAGACCGCGGTGGTGGCCCGCGACGCCGAGTACAGGGCGAAGCAGAGTTGCTTGTCCAGTGTCGGCGCGTCGTTCACAAGACCGAACGTAGCGCACAATTGAATTGTGCACAACCTTTTGCGCAGGACAAAAGTCCGTCGCAGCGATCGAGGCGGCGGGCGCGGGTCGGAGCGGCGTCATGGGCACCGATGGGTTTGTCGGTGTCACGACATCGACGCCTCACATCCGGGCGTGCCGGGCCATCACGACGGCGTAGACGCCGTAGAGGGCGATGCCGACTCCGGCGAGGACGAGCAGGATCTGTCCGAACGGCTGCGCCCCCAGGGTCTTGACGGCTCCGTCGAGACCCGTCGCCTTGCCGGGATCCGCGGTCAGCACGGCGGCGGCCACCAGGACACCGACACCGACGAGGGCGAGGCCCTTGGCGGTGTATCCGACCACGCCGATGACCCGGACCGGACGCCCGACGTGACCCTCGAGGTCCTTCTCGAACTTCGTGGAGATGCCTTTGTACACGTGATAAGCGCCGACGCCGATGATGACGGCCGCGGCCACGACGAGAACGACCTTGCCGATCGTCGACTCCATGAGGCGGGCGGTGAGCCCGGCGTTCTGCTGACCCGTCGACTGCCCGGCACCGCGAGCGAAGTTCAGCGCGGACCAGGCGAATGCGAGGTACACGACGGCGAGTGCACCGGCCTTGAGTCGATCGGTCGCACTGCCGGAATCGGCCTCGGTCTTCTTACCCACCACCGCCTCGAGAATGCGCCACGCGGCGAGGGCCAGGAAGGCGACGACGGCGATCCACAGCATGACGGCACCGCCGGGCTTGGAGGCCAGCTCGCCCAGCGCGCCGGACTGGTCGGCGTTGCCGCCCTGTCCGAAGGCGAGCCGCACCGCGATGTATCCGATCAGGAGGTGCAGCACTCCGCTCACGAGATGCCCTGCGCGGGCGGCTCTCTCGAACGCCGTGCTGTTCTGGATGCGGTCCCCGCGAGAGGTGTCGATCGCCATCGGTCCATGGTCCCACGTCGAGGGAGAAGAATGTCCGCTTCCGCCGCCCGGGTGCGTCGGTACGGCCGTGCGCTACAGTGCCTGTGTGCAGCGAGCATATTTTTGGTTCAGCAGGCCGGCCCTCGGTGGTCCGGTCAGCGGAACCATGCGCTGACCCACTCCACCCGACGAGCCGGCAGGACCGGCTCGCGTGGAATGCGTGTCCCGGTCGTGACGTCTCACCCGACCGCCCCGAGGACTCATCGTGACTCTCGCACTCGACACTCTTCCCGACCTGTCGCGGACAGGTCCGCTCGTCTCGCCGCGTGCGCTGCGGGACGCGGAACCCGCATCCGCCGACGCGGCTCTCCGCGTCGCCGACAGCCGTGACGCCCTGCGCGCCATCCTGACCGGAGCCGACGACCGCGTGGCCGTCGTGGTGGGCCCGTGCTCCGTGCACGACCCGATCGCGGCACTGGACTACGCCCGCCGGCTGGCCGTCCTGGCCGACGAGGTGGGGGATCGACTCCAGGTGATCATGCGGGTCTACTTCGAGAAGCCGCGGACGTCGGTGGGCTGGAAGGGTCTGCTCAGCGACCCCGGCCTCGACGGCTCGGACGATCTCGACGCCGGGCTCCGGGCGGCGCGGCGCATTCTGGCCGCCATCGTCGACGGCGGCCTGCCCACGGCGACGGAGTTCCTCGATCCTGCTCTGTCCGGCCATCTCTCGGACCTGGTGACGTACGGGGCGATCGGTGCCCGCACCGCGTCGTCGCAGGTTCACCGCCAGATGGTCAGCGGTCTGCCGATGCCGGTGGGCATCAAGAACGGAACGGACGGCGACGTGCAGGTGGCCGTCGACGGGGTGCGCTCGGCGAGGTCGCCGCACGTGTACGCCGGGGTCGACGACGACGGCCGACTGGCCGCCGTGCGCACGACGGGCAACGAGGACGCCCACGTCATCCTCAGGGGTGGGTCCTCCGGCCCGAACTACGACGCGGCTTCGGTGACCGACGCTGGGGAGCGGCTCCGGCGCTCGGGCGCGGACCCGCGGGTGGTGGTGGACGTCAGCCACGGCAACAGTGCCAAGAACCACCGACGCCAGCTCGACGTGCTGGGCGACCTCGCCGACCGGATCGCCGGCGGCGACCGCGGCGTCGTGGGGGTGATGGTGGAGAGCTTCCTCGTCGAGGGCCGTCAGGACCTCGGCACGTTGGGGGAGCCGCTCACCTACGGCCAGTCGATCACCGATGCCTGCCTCGGGTGGGCCGACACCGAACGCGCCGTGCGTGCGCTGGCCGACGCCGTCAGCGCACGCCGTGCGGTCGGAACTGGACGCTGATCCGGGGCCCCGTGGCGCGCGTGCTCTTGGGCACGCAGTGCTCCCAGGTCCGCTGACAGGACCCGCCCATGACGATCAGATCACCGTGTCCCAGAGTGTGTCTCACCGAGGGACCGCCGCCGCGCGGTCGCAGCAACAGCGGCCGTGCGGCGCCGAGGGACACGATGGCGACCATGGTGTCCTCGCGCGCTCCGCGTCCGAGGTCGTCGCCGTGCCAGGCGACGCTGTCCTTGCCGTCGCGGTAGAAGCAGAGTCCGGCCGTGGCGAAGTCCTCGCCCAGTTCGGCCCGGTAGTGCTCGCTCAGCTGTCGACCGGCATCGACCAGGACGGGGGCGGGCAGCCGCTGGGGGTCGGGGAAGAAGGAGACCAGGCGCGGGACGTCGACGACGCGGTCGTACATCGGTCGGCGTTCCGACCGCCACGGAACCTCGTCCACAAGCCGGTCGAAGACGGAGTCCGAGCCGCTCACCCAGTTCGGCAGCACGTCGATCCACGCGCCGTCGGTCAACACCGTCCGGCGGACGGACGTGAGGGAGCCGAGCGACGGTCCGTCCGCGCCGTCGTCGAACAGGGACGCCTGGAGTGCGTAGGTCACGGGGCCATCGTAGCGCGGTCGTTCGAACGTATGTTCCTACACGGCCGTCGTCACCGAACGCGGGCCAGCTCCGCTGCGCGCAGACCGACGTACAGTTCGGCGGCGTCCACCGGGTTCGTGTGATCACGGCCCGTGAGGTCGTGGATACGGCGGAGCCGGTAGAGCACGGTGTTGCGGTGGTAGTGCAAGCGGTCGGCCGCCGCGGTGGTGGAACCGGCGGCCGCGAACCACGCGTCGAGCGTCTCGAGCAGGCTGTCCCGGTCCGCGAGGCGGTGCGAGCCCTCGGCCACGGCGAGCGGACCCAGGATCTGTCGGGCGGCCCGCGCGGCGGCGTCGGGAGTCGAGACCAGCAGCAACGGAACCGGACACGCGTCGTAGCGACTGATGCGCGCGCTCCCCGGCGGTGCGCAGCGACGAGCCGTCCGGGCCTGCGCCACCGCCGTCGGGGTGGACAGCGACCGCTCGTAGTACGTGCCGACACCCAGTCGGGTGCCGTAGAGCCGGCCCAGGGTGTCCACCGCGTCGTCGAGCACCGCCGGCGCCGAGGCGACCAGCAGTCCCAGGTGACCGTCCGCATCGGTGTCCCACACCGACTCGACACCGAGCGGCAGGATGCTCTCGCGCGCGCTGCCCGGAGTGGCACCCCGGTCGACGGTGGTCTCGGCGGACACGACGGCGAAGTGGCCCGCGTCCGGGATGCGGAAGGCTCGCAGGGCGTCCTGCACGGCAGCGGGGTCCGAGGCGGTCTCGTCGAACAGAGCGCGGAGCACCATGCGGCGCGCATCGGCGTCGTCGAGGGCGAGCCGGTCCGCGGCGTCGCGATACGCCTCCGCGGCCGCGTCGGAATAGGTGTCCACCAGTGCCCACACCTCGGTGGCCATCGCGAGCAGCACCTCCGGAGCCCGGCCCGCGGCCGCCGCGGTGAGCTCGGCCCAGATCAGACGACCACCGAGGCGGAACGCGTGCAGCAACGCTGCCAACGGCACCGCGTTCTCGGCCTTGATCCGGCCGGCCGCGCGTGCGGGTTCCAGGTCGCCGCTCGCGCCCGTGGTCAGAGCGTCGAGCATGGACCGAAGATTGCCGGTGCACACCGTGGCGAGCTCGTCCCGCGTGAGCGACGTGGCCTCGAGGTACGACTGTTCGGCGATCAGGATGTCGAGGACGAGTCGCTCGCTGAGCTCGCCGACGTGCTCTCCCAGCAGCGCGGCGAGACCCTGCGAGGTGAGCGGTTCCGGTGCGGAGCGGCGGACGGCCACGGGCGTCGACATCACTCCACCGTACGGCTGTCCGGTGACAGGCACCACAGGGCGGCTGTGCCTCGGCACAAACCGGGCGCGTGAGCTGCCGACGTCCGCCTATGGCCACCCGATGTAGTACAGGTCACAATCAACGGTATGACCACAGGCGAACTCACCCCGAGTACCACCGGCGCATCCGCCTTTCCCGACGTCGACGCGGCTCTCCGCGACCTCGCACAGGGCGAGGCCGCATGGGCACGTGCCTCGCTCGGCGACCGCGCGGACCTTCTCGACCGGGTCGCGGCCATCACGGCGTCGAAGGCGCAGGAGTGGGTCGACGCGGCCGCTCGATTCAAGAAGCTGCCCGCGGCCTCCGCACTCCTCGGCGAGGAATGGCTCTCCGGGCCGTACTCCGTCGTCACCGCGTGCCACGTGCTCGCGCAGAGTCTGCGGCAGCTCGCCGTCGGGAAGAGCCCGCTCGCGGACGCCCGGATCGGCTCGGGTCCGGGCGGGCGCACCACCGTGCAGGTGCTGCCGTCGAACATCTTCGACACGCTGCTGCTCAACGGGTTCTCCGCCGAGGTGTGGCTCGAACCGGGTGTCGACGCGGACACCGCGCGCCGTGACGCCGGACTCGCGCAACGGAACCCGACCGAGACCGGGGGCATCGGTGCGGTGCTCGGCGCCGGCAACATCACGTCCATCGCCCCGCTCGACACGCTCTACGAACTGGTCGCGCACAACCGCGTCGTCGCGCTGAAGCTCAACCCGGTGACGGATCCGATGGAGCCGGTGCTCCGCGCCGTCTTCGCTCCCTTGGTCGAGCTGGGCGCGGTGCGCATCCTCACCGGTGGCCCGGACGTCGGCTCGTACCTCGTGCACCACGACGCCGTGGCGCACGTGCACATGACGGGCAGCTCGATCACGCACGACGCCATCGTCTTCGGCACCGGCGAGGAGGGGGCCGAGCGGAGGAAGGCGAACACCCCGTTGCTCGACGTGCCCATCTCGAGCGAACTCGGCGGCGTCTCGCCGGTCATCGTGATCCCGGGCGAGTGGTCCGACGCGGACATCCGGTTCCAGGCCGAGCACGTGGTGACCCAGCGGCTGCACAACGGCGGCTACAACTGCGTCGCCGCGCAGGTCGTGGTGATCTCCTCCGAGTGGCCGCAGCGCGACGCGTTCCTGGCGGCACTGCGCACGGCACTCCACGAGGCGCCGGACCGCGAGCCGTACTACCCCGGCAGCGCCACCCGCGTCGCCGGTGCCCGAGCGGACTACCCGGGCGCGGAGTCGCTCGGCCCGTCCGGCGGCCGCACCCTCGTGAGCGACCTCGATCCGGACAGCTACCGCGCTCTGCTCACCACCGAGTACTTCGCACCGGTGCTCGGTGTCATCGAGATCCCCTACACCGGGCAACGTTTCGTGGACGAGGCCGTCCGCATGTCGAACGAGGAGTTCGTCGGCACGCTCGGCGTCAACGTGATCGCGCATCCCGACACGCTGTCGTCGCTCGGCACCGCCGTCGACGAGATGCTCGAGGACCTGCGCTACGGCACCATCGCGCTCAACGCGTGGACCGGCGTCGGCTTCCTCACGGCGGCGGCGACCTGGGGTGCGTTCCCGGGCCACACGCTCGACGACGTCCAGAGCGGAATCGGCGTCGTGCACAACGCACTGCTGATCGACCGACCCGAGCGCACCATCGTCCGCGGGCCCTTCCGACCCGCGCCGCGCTCGATCCTGAAGGGCGAGTTCACCCTGTCGCCGAAGCCGCCGTGGTTCGTCACCAACCGCACCGCGGCCACCACCGCGAAGCGGTTCACCGCGTTCGCCGCGGCTCCGTCCTGGAAAGCTCTGCCCGCCATCTTCGCGTCCGCTCTGAGAGGTTGACATGACCGAGACTTCCACCGACTACGTCGTCGTCGGCGCAGGATCCGCAGGATGCGTCGTCGCGAATCGGCTCAGTGCCGCGTCGAACACCGACGTCGTCGTCCTCGAGGCGGGCCCGGAGGACAAGGACAAGTTCGTCCACATTCCCGCCGGGTTCTCGAAGCTCTTCCGTTCGGAACTGGACTGGGACTACGACACCGAGCCGCAGGCCGAACTCGCCGGCCGACGGATCTTCTGGCCCCGTGGGCGCATGCTCGGCGGCTCCTCGTCGATGAACGCCATGATGTGGGTGCGCGGGTTCGCAGCCGACTACGACGACTGGGCGGAGGCAGCGGGACCCGGGTGGTCGTTCGACAGCGTGGTGGACACCTTCCGCCGTATCGAGAACATCGAGGGTGCCACCGAGTCCGACGAGGGCAGCGGCGGACCGCTGCACGTGTCGAAGCAGCGCAGTCCCCGGTCGATCACCGGCGCGTACCTCGATTCGGCCGCGGCACTGGGCTTGTCGACGGAGCGCGCCAATCTCCCCACGCCCAAGGGCATGACCGAGACGATGGTCAACCAGAAGCGCGGCGCCCGGTGGAGCTGCGCCGACGCGTACCTGCGGCCGGCCATGTCACGGCCCAACCTCACCGTGGTGACGGAGGCGCAGGCCACGCGCGTGCTCTTCGAGGGAACCCGCGCAGTGGGTGTCGAGTACTCGAAAGACGGTGCGCTGCACACGGTTCGGGCCTCGAAGGAGGTCATCCTGTCCGGCGGTGCCATCAACACCCCGCAGTTGTTGATGCTGTCGGGGATCGGTGCGCCGGAGCATCTCGCCGAGCACGGCATCGACGTGGTGCACGCCGCCCCCGAGGTGGGCGAGAACCTCATGGACCACCTGGTGTCCGCCCTCGGATACGGGGTGCAGTCCGACACGCTGTTCACCGCGGAGAAGATCCCGGAGCTGATCAACTACCTCGCGCGTCGACGCGGCATGCTGACCTCCAACGTCGCTGAGGCGTACGGCTTCGTCCGCAGCCGCGACTCGCTCGACCTCCCGGACATCGAACTGCTCTTCGCGCCGGCGCCCTTCTTCGACGAGGGTCTCATCCCGGCGGACTCTCATGCGGCCATCCTGGCCTCGATCCTGCTCAAGCCGGAGAGCCGTGGACGCATCTCGTTGCGGTCGTCCGCACCGTTGGACAAGGCTATCGTGGATCCGCGCTACCTGTCCGACCCGGGCGGCGTGGACCGCGCGGCGATGCTCAGCGGGCTGCGCTACTGCGCCGACATCGCGCAGACGGAGCCGCTGAAATCGCGACTGGGGGAGATGGTGCGCCCGGTACTGCGCAACAGCGAGGCACTCGACGAAGCGCTGAGCGAGTCGCTGGAGACCATGTCTCACACCCTCTACCACCCGGTGGGCACCGCCCGGATGGGCTCGGACGCGGCATCGGTGGTGGATCCGGAGCTGCGGGTGCGCGGGGTGGAGGGGCTGCGCGTGGCCGACGCGTCCGTGATGCCGACGATCATCCGCGGCCACACTCACGCCCCGTCGGTGCTCATCGGGGAGAAGCTGTCGGAGTTCGTGCTCGCCTCACGCGTGTGAGCGGTACGACCCCGGTGTCATCCCGGTCCACCGTTTGAAGGCGCGGCGGAAGGCGCTGGGTTCGGAGAAGCCGAGACGCGAGGAGATCTCCTCGGCCGTCTCGCCTCGTTCGAGCCCGGCGACCGCCGCGTCGCGCAGCACCTCGTCGCGCAGCTGACCCAGTGACGTGCCCTCCTGGCGCAGCAACCGGCGCAGGTGCGGCACGCTGATGGACAACATCGTCGCGATGTCGGTGGTGGTCGAGGCGCGGCCCATCGCGCCCAGTGCGAGGGCGCGCCGCACCACACTCGCCGCGCTGGAGCCGTAGTCCCGCTCCGAGAACAGGCGATTGGGCGACTCGCGGAGGTACTCCTCGAGGCTCTCCTCCGTCTGCACGAGCGGTGACGCCATGATCGCGTCGTCGAATTCCAGTGCCGCGACGTCGGATCCGAACGTCACGTGCACCCCGAAGATGTCGTCGTACACCCGCGGCGACGGATGCTGCGGTTCGGGGAAGGGCACCTGGACGGACAGCAGTTTCACGCGCCGCCCGATGAGCCATGCCGAGAAGCGGTGCCAGAGGATGAGCAGGAATTCGATGCGGATGCGCTGCGCCGCCTCGGCCGCCTCCGGGGAGAGCTGATCGGCGATCATCGTCGGGGAGTCGACGAGTTCGAGCCGGGCGCGTCCCCCGCCGCGCATCAGCACACCGCGCGGGACGCCGGGAAAGGCGCGACCGACGTCCACCATCCGCTCGAGCGCGCTCCCCAGATCGGGGCGGTGGATCATCGTCAGACTGAGTGCCCGAAAGGTGCCGCGGCGCACCGGAGCCGATCCGAGACCCATCAGCTCGTCGCCCGTCATCTGCCACAGCGCGCGAGTGAGGCGCGTGACCTGGTCGGTGGTGAGGCGGGCGCCGGGTCGAGTGAGGACGTGCGGGTCGATGTCGGCCTCGCGCAGGCAGGCGGACAGGTCCACACCCGTCTCCCGCGCGAGGGTCACCGCCGTGCGGACGAACTCCACCGAGATGGTCGGCGGCGCCGCAGTGTCGATCGTCATGGGGTGGCGGACAATCGGGCCAAGCGCGACGCCGCGTCGGCGAGCACGTGATCCTGTTTGCAGAAGGCGAAGCGCACCAGGGTGTCCCAGCCCTCGCGGTGATCGACGAACGCGTCCACCGGTACGCCGACGACGCCGATGCGTTCGGGCAACGCACGGCAGAAACTGTCGGCGTCGGACTCGCCCAGTGGAGCGATGTCGGCGCAGACGAAGTACGTGCCCTCACTGCGCTTGACGTCCAGCCCGGCATGCGACAGCGCGGCGGACAGCGTGTCCCGCTTGGCCTGCAGTCCCGATCGCAGGGCGTCCACCCAGGCGCTCTCGTGGTCGAGGGCGTGGGCCACCGCCGGCTGGAAGGGGGCGCCGCCGACGAAGGTCATGAACTGCTTGGCCGCCTTCACCGCGGCGATGAGGTCGGCGGGTCCGCAGGCCCACCCCGTCTTCCACCCGGTGGCGTTGAACGTCTTCGCCGCGCTCGACACCGTGATGGTGCGCTCGGCCATGCCGGGGAGTGTGGCGATGGGGGTGTGGACGGCGTCGTCGAACACCAGTCGCTCGTAGACCTCGTCGGTGAGGACCAGGAGGTCGTGCTCGCACGCGACCTCGGCGATCGCGGCCGGCTCCGATGCGGTGAACACGGTTCCGGTGGGATTGTGCGGGGAGTTGACGACGATCATGCGGGTACGCGGGCCGACGGCGGAGCGCAGGGCATCGACGTCGAGGGCGAACCGATCGCCGTCGACGACGAGGGGAACGGTGCGCCGCTGCGCACCCGCGAGCGCGACGGCGGCCGCGTAGGAGTCGTAGTACGGCTCGACGAGCAGCACCTCGTCACCGCTCTCGACGAGGCCGAGCATCGCAGCGCTGATCGCCTCGGTGGCCCCGACGGTGACCAGGATCTCCGAGTCCGGGTCGTACTCGGTGCCGTAGCGGCCGGCCCGGTCCCGAGCGACGGCGTCGCGCAACACCGCCATGCCCGGCCCGGGCGGGTACTGGTTGAGGCCGGACGCGATGGCCTCGCGCGCCACCTCCAGCATGCGCGCGGGGCCGTCGGTGTCCGGGAAACCCTGTCCGAGATTGACGGCGTCGTGCGTGGCCGCCAGCGCGGTCATCTCCGCGAAGATGGTGGACGCGAAGGGGCGCAGCCGGGCGACGGTGCGGGAAGGCCGGAGGCCGGCCGGACTCGATGCGCGGTCGTTCGACGTCACAGCCATGAGGGGGAGCCTAGCGTTCGAGTCACGAGTCCCTCGACGCGTCAGTCCGCGCGCTTCTGCAGCAGTTCCTCGGGCAGGTCGTGGGGGTCGATGAGGAGCTGATCGTTCTCGGCCTGCCGCACGGTCTCCGACACGGACAGGTTCTTGCGCAGCAGCTTCCACTCGACCGGATCGATGGCCTCGATGGCCGTCCGCAGCACGGTCCTGTCCCGCGTACCCCAGGCGATGGGCATGGGGCTGACCATCTGCCACGTCTCCGAGATGGATTTGGCGCTCCGGTCGGACAGCACGGCCACGGAGGGGACGCGCTCGCCCTCGGTCATCGTGTGTCCCGGCAGCGCCCGCACGTTCCGGACGACGAGTGCGTAGTGCGGGACGGTGGTCTCCGGCTTGGCGATGTCGATCAGCGCGAGGATCGTGGCTCCACGCGGTCGCGTCTCCGACACCATGGCCGGCACCAACGCGCTCGAGGCGTACAGCTCGTCGATGGACCCGACCTTGCGGGGCGCCCACACGGACACCCACAGCGACATCAGGGCGGCCACGGCCAGCACCGCACACAGAATGTAGGACCACGCGTGGTCGAGGACGAACAGCCAGGCCGCGCCGCCCGCGAGGAGCACGGCGAAGACGACGGACGAGATGCGCAACCGCCGCACGTCGCCGAGGGTCTCGTTCACCGACCGGGCGTGCGCGCGGTCGACGGGGAAGTCGAAGGTGCGCACGTCAGATCGCCGGTCCCAGGAGGTCGTCGGCGTCGGTGATGCGATACGCGTAGCCCTGCTCGGCGAGGAAGCGCTGGCGGTGAGCCGCGTACTCCGCGTCGAGGGTGTCGCGCGAGACGACCGAGTAGAAGTGCGCCTGCCCACCGTCGTGCTTGGGGCGCAGCAGTCGGCCCAGTCGCTGGGCCTCCTCCTGCCGGGATCCGAAGGTGCCCGAGACCTGCACGGCCACCGAGGCTTCGGGGAGGTCGATGGAGAAGTTGGCGACCTTGCTCACCACGAGGGTCTTGATCTCGCCGCGGCGGAACGCGTCGAAGAGCAGTTCGCGCTCCTTGTTCTTGGTCGAGCCCTGGATCACGGGAGCATCCAGGGCCGCACCCAGCTCGTCGAGCTGGTCGAGGTACGCGCCGATGACGAGCGTCGGTGAGTCCTCGTGCCGCGCCAGGATCGACTTCACCACGGCGATCTTCGTGTGCGCCGTGGAGCACAGCTTGTAACGCTCCTCCGGCTCCGCCACGGCGTACGACATGCGTTCCGCGTCGGTCAGAGTGACGCGCACCTCGATGCACTCGGCCGGCGCGATCCAGCCCTGTGCCTCGATGTCCTTCCACGGTGCGTCGTAACGCTTGGGGCCGATGAGCGAGAACACGTCGCCCTCGCGGCCGTCCTCGCGCACCAGCGTCGCGGTGAGTCCGAGTCGGCGTCGCGACTGCAGGTCGGCTGTCATGCGGAACACGGGAGCGGGGAGGAGGTGCACCTCGTCGTAGATCACCAGGCCCCAGTCGCGGGAGTCGAAGAGCTCGAGGTGCTTGTACTCACCCTTGGTGCGGCGCGTGATCACCTGGTAGGTCGCGATGGTGACCGGGCGGATCTCCTTGCGCTCGCCGGAGTACTCGCCGATCTCCTCCTCGGTCAGGGAGGTTCGGGCGATGAGCTCGCGCTTCCACTGCCGACCGGCGACGGTGTTGGTGACGAGGATCAGTGTGGTCGCGCGGGCCTTGGCCATGGCCGCGGCGCCCACCATCGTCTTGCCGGCACCACAGGGGAGGACGACCACACCGGATCCGCCGGCCCAGAACGAGTCGGTCGCCATCTGCTGGTAGTCGCGTAGCTCCCAGTGGCCACCGGAGAAGTCCAGATCGATGGGGTGCGCCTCGCCGTCGACGTATCCGGCCAGATCCTCGGCCGGCCAGCCGACCTTGAGGAGCATCTGCTTGAGGCGCCCGCGCTCACTGGGGTGGACGAGCACGGTGTCGTCGTCGACCTGCGCGCCGAGCATCGGCGCGATCTTCTTGTGCCGCATGATCTCGGTGAGCACGGCGCGGTCGAGGCTCACCAGGGACAGCCCGTGCACGGGCGACTTGACCAGCTGGAGCCGGCCGTAGCGGGCCATGGTGTCGACGATGTCGACGAGCAGGGGCTGCGGAACCGCGTAGCGGGAGAACGTCACGAGGGCGTCGACCACCTGCTCGGCATCGTGGCCCGCGGCGCGCGCGTTCCACAGCGCGAGCGGGGTGATGCGGTAGGTGTGGACGTGCTCGGGTGCGCGTTCCAGCTCGGCGAACGGAGCGATGGCCGCGCGGGCCTGCCCGGCGAGCTCGTGGTCGACCTCGAGCAACAGGGTCTTGTCGGACTGGACGATCAACGGTCCGTCGGTCACGGTCTCTCCTTCACGCGCCCCGCATGGACGAACCGGGGCGCAACCAGTCCATTGTGCCTTGCACCGGCGCGGCGGTTCAGGCGAGCAGGGCCACCGACGTGATGCGGTGCAACGTGAAGTGACGCATGACACCGGCGTCGGGGTCCCACGCGTCGAGTTGGCCGCCGCCGACGGTCACCGGTTCGACGACACGGTTGCTCGAGACACCGGCAGCGTCCACGTAACCGATGCTGATCGGTGAGCGGGACAACGCGGCGCGCTGGAGAAGCGCGATCGTCGCGGCGCCGGACGCACGGGTGCCGTCGGACCGCACCCGTTCACGCTCGGTCCGGCGCACCTCTCCGGCTCGGGTGCCGGCCCGCATCTCCGAGACGAGGCGCCCCAGTTGCTCGTCCGTGGGGACGGCGGGCGTGCGGTAGGGCGAGCGACCGCGACGGGGGACGACGCGCGCACCGCGATCGCGGACGTCGACGATGGTGCCGGAGGAGTCCTCGCCCGCGGGTGCGAACCCGGCGGCGCGCAGCCCGGCCAGCACGTCGGCAAGCGGCGCCTGCGAGATCGCGACGGTCGGGGCCAGTGCCCGCAACGCGAGGGCCTCGGCGGCGGAGGAGGAGAGCACCTCCGCGAGCAGTGCGGGGTCCTCGCAGCGGACGAAGGACGACGCCACCCCGGCACGAAGGCGTCCGTGGCGGCGGGCGACGTCGTCGATGAGGTAGGTCAGCGACTGCGGGACGGGCGTCCGCGAGTGGGTGGCGAAGAGTGCATGGAGCTCCGCGGCGGTGGTGCCGCCGTCCAGAGCACGTCGCAGCGTCCGCTCGTCGATGCGGTACATCGTCGCGGCGCCCGCCGACTCGATGTCCGCGACCGTCGCCATCCGCTGCGCGAGCTCGGGAGTCAACGGCCCGGGGGCGACGACGGTCAGGTCGGCCTGGACCAGAACGTGGTCGATGGGGTCGGGCAGGACGCGGTGCATCGCCGCCGCGGCCGAGGAGGGATCACCGATCAGTGCGCGTCCGGGGGTGGACAGTGCTCCGCGGCCGACGACCCCGAGAGCGCCGGCCTCGGCCAGGTAGCG
This sequence comes from Rhodococcus sp. Leaf225, assembly GCF_001426145.1. NCBI lineage: Bacteria > Bacillati > Actinomycetota > Actinomycetes > Mycobacteriales > Nocardiaceae > Rhodococcus > Rhodococcus sp. Leaf225. Next base: position 235,410 of record NZ_LMRN01000007.1, read on the forward strand.
GGAGACCGGGCCGACGCCCAGGCGAGCGGCGAGGCGAGGCCTGCGCCAGGTGGCGATGCGGACGACGTCCTCGGTGGCGAGGGCCTTTCCCGAGGCGAGATCGGCGATCACGCCCAGCACGATCCGCCGGTCTCGGGGCGCGGCGGCCGAGCGGGCCTCGTCGGACAGTGCGGCGATCGGCTTGTCGTTGGCGTCGCGCATGCCGATCAACCACGGCACCCTGGGCAGATCCAGCCAGGCTCCGGCCAGGGTGGCCCAGCGCTGTGCCGGCGATGCGGTGACCCACGCGTCGACCGCGGGGGTGGGCGTCCACATGTCGTCGATGTCGGTGAGCGGTCCCGGATCGGGCAGCCCCACCGCGATGAGTCCGGCGCCCGCCAGGACCTCGACCAGCAGGCCGACCCGCGCCTCGTCGAGATCGGCTGCCTTCGCGATGCGTCGGATCTCCCGGACGCCGAGTCCCCCCGCCTTGAGTGCGGGCGCGGGTGTGCGGGAGAGCGAGTCGACGATGTCCTCGCAGTGCCGCAGCAGCTCGAGGGCCTCCCCGGCGGCGGCCGCGTCGACGTCCGCCACCCCGACAGCGGTGGTCGACGCCGCCGGTGGGGCCAGCGACACCGGATCGGTGACGGGCTCGCCGCGGAGTACCTGCGAGACCTGCGGCGGCAGTTCGACCGTGTTGTCGTCGAGCCAGGTGAGCAGCCCGGCGGCGAGCAGGCGCTGGACGGGCCGATCCGCGGGCGTACCGGGTGCAGCGTCGCGCGTCCGGCCGATCGACGACGAGCGGGTCAGCGTGGTGAGCAGCTCACGGCTGCGGTCGTCGATCTCCGCGAGCTTCGCACCGACCACCTCGGCGGTGAGCGAGGCGTCGACGTCGAAGAACCGTCCGACCCGCCACGGCACGGCGTCGCGTGCGGCCGCGACCAGGGTGAGCGACGTCGTGCCGCGCACCAGCGCACGCGCACGCAACACCGACAGAGCCGCGTCGACCGCCTTCTTCGTCGCTCGGCGGCCGACGATCTCGTCGAGTCGGGCGCGGGCGACCGGGGCGGTGTCGGCGCCCCCGTGCGCGAGCAGCTCCACGACGGTCAGGCACGTGGTGTCCAGGTCCTCGGCCGCGCGCAGTACCGAGGCACGTTGCTCGGACCGGCCCGCCAGAACCTCGAGTGTGGGCGGCGGCGGGATGGTCAGATCGGGGCGGAGCCGCAGCAGTTCGGCCAGTTCGTCGTCGCTGCGCGCGGACAACCACTCGGTGAGTGTGTCCGCCGGCGTGCCCTCGTTGTCGGTCATCGAGGTCAAGCGTAGAGACCGGTCCAGGGACCTGGACTGGCAGAGGCGCTACTCCGAATGGTGAAATGAACCATGGCGAACTCAGAGAAGAAGCGATATGTCGACCCGGGCTGGCCGCACAGTGCGGACGACGACGATCATCCCGTCACCGAACTGATGTCGGCGCGCGCCGGAAACCTGTCCCCGTTCGGTGAGGAGACGGAGTTCCCGCTGCCGGTGGACTCGCTGCCCTACGCGCATCCCCACACGGTCATCAACCGCTGACGCGCGAGACACGAGAAAGGCCCCCACCAGTCGGTGGGGGCCTTTCTCGTGGAGTGGGTCAGCGGGGCAGGAGATCCTGGTTCGCTGCGATGAAGCTCGCCACCTGCGGATCCGCGGTGGCGGCCTGGACGAAGCCCAGGATCGCCGGATCGTTGGTGAAGTTCTGGACGACCTGGGTGAGTCCCTGCACGGCCTGCTCGGTCGACGGGATGCTCGTCAGATCGGGGAGTGCCGGTGCGGTGGGCGCCGTGGTCGCCGGTGCGTCGCGCTGCGTCGGGCCGCTGCTCAGTCCGAGCTGCGAGGAGCAGGACGGCCAGGCGCCCCAACCCTGCGACTCGAGCACGCGCTCGGCGACGACGATCTGCTCTTCACGGCTGGCCTGGTTCGCGGTGGCCGCGAACTCTCCGCCGCCGTGTCCGGTCCAGGTGCTCGGCGAGAACTGCAGGCCGCCCTGGAAACCGTTGCCGGTGTTGATGCCCCAGTTGCCGCCGGCCTCGCACTGCGAGAGACGGTCCCAGTCGGAATCGGGGGCTGCGTTGGCCGTGCCGCTGAATGCGAGACCTGCGGTGCCGACCAGTGCGCCGGTGACGGCGACCTTGGCGACGGTCTTGCCCGTGGTGCTCGGCTTGCGATGACGTCCGCTCATAAGGGTAGAAATCCTCTCCACACGCGCCTGCGAGGTCAGCTGTCGGATTCGGGCTGAGAGGTAGCCCGGCCTCGGTGCGCTCCTGGCTGGAGCGGAGAGGCTTCACCCCTAGGTCGACTGCTCGGTGCCCTGTGGGGCGCCGCGAGAGCCGGCCGGATATCTACGAAGGACGTGTGGGTCCCCCGCCCTCGTCCCTGATCATGTCTGTGAGGGATGTCCGGTACCCGCGGGACGAGGTTTGGCGCGGCGGGCCGGACGTCGGCCGAACTTCCGGCCGTGATGGACAGTATTACGAAACGGGCACACATGTCACTGTTCGATAACTTCCCCTGGTGCGCGCGTCGCGCCGCCGTTGTGAGGTGTTCGAACGGGTCGTCGCAGCTAGGACGGCGAAGGCGTGCTGACCACCGTCTCGTCACCCGTTCGTGACCGCTTCGTTATGTGTCCGACGTCACATGTGCGCAGGATCACAGCCACGACGACGAGCACCAGGACACCCGTGGTCGGGTAGACGGTCTGCAGCACCACACCCTCGAGTCGGTTCGACGGCGGGAGCATGAAGGTGCCGATCGCGTAGACGTCACCGGGCGCCACCCAGAACCAGGCGATCTGCGGCAGGCTCGCGACGAGCGGCAGGAGCCAGGCGAGCGGGTTCGAGGCACGCAGTGCGACGTCCATGCAGACGATGACCAGCGGCAGGAGCCACACCCAGTGGTGACCCCAGGAGAACGGGGACACCAGAGGCGCTGTCAGGCCGATGACGATCAAGCCGAGGAGCGGCAACCCCCGGCGGTGCGCCGCGGCGCCCACGAGAAGGCCGGCCACGCAGACGGCTCCGGCGATGACGATCCAGAGCAGCGTCGGCGCCTCGGTCATGCCGAACCACCTCGGTATCGACGCGCGCAGCGACTGGTTCGCGCCGGACGAGATGTCGCCGATGCGGGACGAGTCGGAGATGGCGCCGAACCAGTAGGTGACCGCGTCGGAGAAGAGCACGACGAAGCCGAGCACCACGGTCGCCGCGGCGGTGACGACGCCGACGACCAGTGCCCGCCACTGCCGTGTCAGCGCGAGGTGGACGAGGAACAGTCCGGGAGTCATCTTGATGCCGGTGGCGATGCCGACCCCGATGCCGCGGAGCCGGCTGCCCTCGGGCCGCGACAGGTCCCACAGCACCAGCGCCAGGAGCACGAGATTGATCTGACCGAGCCAGATGGTCATGCGCACCGGTTCGAGCCACGTGAAGACGATGGACAGTGCGGCGCTGACGATGCGGAGACTGCGGTCGTCGCGGAAGCCGAGGACCATCCAGCAGGACCGGACGATCAGATAGAGCAGCGCGATGTTCCCGAGCCAGAAGACGATGTTGGTCGTCGCGGTGGACATCGCCCCGAGAGGTGCGAACACCAGCGCGGCGAACGGGGGATACGTGAAGGGGAGTTCGCCGACCAGATCGTGGGCGTACAGCGGGGACGAGTCGAGCACCGTCGCTCCGCCGGCGCGGTACACGAGAGCGTCGATGCCGAACCGGAACAGCCCGAACTTGGGGACGTCGAACGGGATGAGCCGATCGTGCGCGACGAGCGCCACGGCGGCACCGATCACGGTGAGGGCGACGAAGATCCTGTGTGATCCGAAGGTGCGGTCATCGGATTTCTTCAGTATCACGCACAGGATGGTAGACCGATCCGACGTGTATCACCCCTCGGGCCACGCCGAGAAGGAACCGTTCGTTCTGTTGAGTGCGCGCCCCGACGTCAGTAACGCGTGGCCACGAACGGTGCGTCCGAGTCGACGATGTCCTTGCCCAGCGGCATGAGCGACACCGGGATCAGCTTGAGGTTCGCCAACGCCAGCGGGATCCCGATGATGGTGATCGCCATGGCGATCGCGGTGAGGATGTGCCCGATGGCCAGCCAGATTCCTGCCACGACGATCCAGATCACGTTGCCGATCACCGAGGCGACGCCCGCCGTGGGCTTGTCCACCACGGTCCGGCCGAAGGGCCACAGGGCGTACACCCCGATGCGGAACGCCGCGATACCGAACGGGATGGTGACGATGAGAATGCAGCAGACGATGCCGGCCACGAAGTAGCCGAGAGCGAGCCACAGGCCGCCGAAGATCAACCAGATGACGTTCAGCAGCAAGCGCATGCGACCAGTATGCCCGGTTCCGCCGTGTCAGCGCCGGGCTCGGCGGCCCGACCGCAGCGCGTGGATCAGCCCGAGCAGGAACCCCAGCGGGCACAGCATCGCCGAGAGATAGATCCACAGTCCGGGCGGATCGTCCCAGACGAGCAGCGCCACGAACATGACGACGATCGCCAGCAGGCCCAACCCGAAACAGAGGAGGGCGGCGACCAGGAGCGCCGGGGTTCCGGTACGGGGGGAGTCGGTCACGAGAGAGCACACTATCTCTCCGGCCTTCCCGCCCTGATGCCCCGACCGGCCTCCGGCCTTCCCGCCCTGATGCCCCGACCGGCCTCCGGCCTTCCCGGCGCCTGCCCCGCGATATCGAGGTGCTCGTCGTTCGCGCAGCGGAGTACCATCGACTCATCGCGTCCCGAGCGCCAGGGCCCGTCATGGGCGGCGGCAACGGGCGCGATTATTCATGTGACGCGATCAACGAGACGAATGGGTGAGATCGGTGCCGACCGGCAAGGTGAAGTGGTACGACGTCGACAAGGGTTTCGGCTTCCTCTCGCAGGACGAGGGTGAGGACGTGTACGTCCGGTCGTCCGCGCTCCCGCAGGGAGTCGAGGGCCTGAAGGCCGGCCAGCGCGTCGAGTTCGGCATGGCCGCCGGACGCCGCGGACCCCAGGCGTTGTCGCTGAAGGTTCTCGACCCGGCGCCCTCACTGCGTCAGGCGGGTGCCGCCGCCCGCCGCGATCAGCCGACCGCTCGCAAGCACACGCCCGACGAGTTGCACGGCATGGTCGAGGACATGATCACGCTTCTGGAGGCCACCGTGCAGCCAGAGTTGCGCAAGGGCAAGTACCCCGACCGCAAGACCGCCCAGAAGATCTCCGAGGTGGTCCGGGCCGTCGCCCGCGAACTGGACAGCTGACCCGGGCGCTCACTCCCAGCGGCCGTGCGTGCGCCAGTGCTCGAACTGGGTGGTGAATCCGTCACGCGAGCCGGCAGTGTCCTAGAGGGCCGTCGTGGTGGCGATCGACCAGATGGCGTGGCTGACGATCTCCTCCTGGTCGGTGTCGACGTCGATGACACCGGACGGCAGGCGAACCTCGACGCCGATGAGCACGAGTCCGTCCTCGTTCACTGGCGGCACGGTGAGCGTGTTCCGCGTCCCGGGGGCGAAGTACTCGTCTGCTTCCACGACGTCGCCGGAGTTCGGGTCTCCGTAGACGCTGGCGAAGCCCCACGGGTTCTCCGAGATGGCGCCCGGCAGGGACAACTGCAGCGGATGGCCCTCGCGCACGGGCATCGTCGCGGTCGTGCCCTCGTAGTCGCAGAGCGGCTCCTGCACCGGGCAGTACCGGAACGGTTCCACTTCCTCGTACCGGCCGTCGGCGTACGCGGACACCCGCGGGGACTCCTCGGGGGCGTCGAGGATCGCCTTGCCGACCACCAGCACGAAGGCGACGCCGACGACGGCGACCAGTGCGGACAGTCCGTACAGGATCTTGCGTGTCGTCATCGGGGAGCGTCCTCGCCCGCGGGTGCGCGGCCCGCGTCCTGATCCACTCGGGGAATTCGGCCGGTGGCGTGGCGCAGTTCGCTGCCCGCCACCTCCTGGTCCGCTCGTACCGGTCTCTTGCCGCCGAAGCCGGGAAGCAGCGAGCCGCCCCGGTGGGTCACGAATGTCTGCACCAGGCCGATCGTAAGGACCACCGACACCACGCTGAAACCCAGCCAGTACTCGGTGGGGAGCAGCACGCCGAACGTGCCGCCGATGACCCAGCTCAGCTGCAGCACCGTCTCGCTGCGCCCGAAGCCGGACGCGATCGACTCGGGAGGCAGGTCGTTCTGCAACGACGCGTCGAGCGACACCTTCGCCAGCGCGCTCGCGCCCGACGCGACGAGAGCCGCGAGCGCGGCAGTCAGCAGGCTGTTCGTCAGAGCCGCGACGATCGCGACCGCAGTGACGGCCGCGGTGCAGCGCACCACCAGCACCGACGGGCGACCGAGCTTGACCCGGGCGCCGGCGGCGTTGCCGCCGAAGTTGCCGAGACCGGCCGCCGCGCCCACCAACGCCAACATGAGTGCCTGCTGGAGTGGCTCGTGCTCGGTGCGGGACTTCGCCACGAACGCGACGTACAGCGTGAGGAAGCCGGTGAGCACGCGGATGGTGCCGTTGCCCCACAGTCCGGTGAGGACGTCGCGGCCGAGGGGCTGCCGGCGTTTGCTGGGCGCCGGGACGATGCCGATCGCGCCGGTGGTCGCCTCGGCGTGGTACCCGAGCGTCGCGGGCACCTCACCCTCGGTGACCTCCACCCAGGACGGGATGCGCATGGAGAGATACGCGCCGAACACCGTCACGGCGAACGTGAACCACAGTGCCCCGGCGGAACCCAGTGCGAACGCGATGGCACCCGCGACCGCTCCCGCCGAGATGGTGCCGCCCAGCAACCCGAACACGGTCAGGCGGGAGTTCACCCGGACGAGGTCGATGTCCGGTGGCAGCACCCGAGGGGTGACGGCTGACTTGAGCACCGAGAACGACTTGCTCAGCACCATCATCCCGAGCGCGGCGGGATAGAGGAGCCAGGTGTCGAAATTGAAGACCAGCACCACGGCGAGGACGGCACGCAGGACGAACGAGGTGGCCAGCGCGATGCGGCGACCCTGCTGCAGGCGGTCGAGCATGGGGCCGATCAGGGGCGCGATGATCGCGAACGGGGCGATGGTGATGAGCAGATACAGGGCGACCTTGGTCTTGTCCTCGCCCGTCGCGGCGGAGAAGAACAGCGTGTTGGCCAGCGCCACCGCCATCGCCGCGTCCGAGGCGAAGTTGGCCATCGTCGCGTAGGTGAGCGCCGTGAGACCGGACTTGTCGGCTCCGTCGGCGGTGGCGGCGCGTCGGAACGTCGCGATGCCCTTGCCCGTGATCTCACGACCACGCATCGCCGCGACGCGGGTGACCGTCAGTTTGCGCGGTACGCGGGGACGGCGGGGACCGGTGTCCTGGTTCGGCATGCGTGTCGTCGGGTCGGGCGCCGTGGTCGGGTCGCCCGGGATCGTCTCGCCCGGTCCGGCCGTCGGTGGATGCAGCGGAGGCAGCGGCGATCGACGGGGTGGGAGTCGCTCGGACGGCGAGTAGTTGTCCCATCCCGGATGTCGCGAACCGGGGCGCGGATCGTCGGGACCTGTCACCCCGTCATTGTCCCCCACCTCGGGTCGGGGAGTGTGGGCGACTCGCTCGGCGGGGGCGGCGTCCCTCGGTCACCGTGGTCGGAACTCGACCTCGAACAGAGTGGGCCACAATTTGCCGGTCACGAGGAAGCGGGACGTGCCGGGGACGGCCGCGATGCCGTTGAGGACGTCGATTCCGGACGTGTCCTCGAGTGCGGCACGCAACGGCGAGGCGTCGACGATCGCCGTCACGGCGCCGGTCGACGGATCGATCCGCACGATGTCGTCGGTCTTCCAGATGTTGGCGTAGATCCCGTCCGCGGTGCACTCCAGCTCGTTGATCGACGTCACCGGCCGCTCGCCCCGAGTCACGCGCACGCTGCCGGTGGGCTCGAAGGTGACCGGATCTCGGAAGGTGAGGGTGTCGGTGCCGTCGCTCATCACGAGGCGGCCGCTCGATCCCGCACTCGACTCGTCGAGGCACAGACCCCAGCCCTCGCCGTCGTAGTCGACGCGTCGCCGCTCCAGCAGAGTCTCGCGATCTCGGGCCACCGCGATCCCGTCCTGCCAGGTCAGCTGCCACACCGTGTCGCCGGCGACGGTGAGGCCCTCGCCGAACAGCGGTGCGGGAAGGTCCACCTCCGCGAGCACGTCACCCGTCTCCCGATCGGACGCCGTGACGCGGGAGCGGCCCTCGCGGCCCGTCCCCTCGAGCAATCGGTCACCGTCGATCTCGAGACCCTGGGTGAAGGCGTCGGTGTCGTGCGGCGACGTGCCGACGATCTCGACGCCGAAGCGGGGCACGTCCGCGGCCGGCGGTGCGGGGTCCGGCGCGCATCCACCGAGCACCACCGCGGCGGCGACGGTTCCGGACCCGATCGCGCGGCCGACTCCCGAACCTGAACGCAAGAGACCCGAACGCATGCGGCCATCCTGTCAGGCCCGGTGGGCGCACGACGCGAGCCGATGCTGCAAAATAGGGGGTGTGAGTGCCCCTGTCGTGACCGAGATCCCCCCGCTCCTCGCCGACGCCGTGTCCGTGGCGCAGGCCGCCGTCGTGGAGTCGGGCGAAGGCCCGGTCGGAGCCCACCTCGGGGTCGAGGCCGTCGACGAGGCCTCCGCGATCCACCGCTTCGCGGCCGACCTGCCCGGATACGGCGGCTGGCAGTGGGCGGTCGTCGTCGCAGCGCCCCCCGGCTCCGAGACCGTCACCGTCAGCGAACTCGCCCTGCTTCCCGGTCCGGACGCCCTGGTGGCGCCGACGTGGGTTCCGTGGGACGAGCGCATCCGTCCCGGCGATCTGGCTCCGGGTGACCTGCTGCCGCCACGCCACGAGGACGTCCGACTGGTGCCGGGGTACCTGGCCACCGGCGATCCCGCCGTCGACGACGTCGCCCTCGAACTCGGTCTCGGTCGCAAGCAGGTCATGAGCCGCGAGGGTCGGCTCGAGGCCGCCGAGCGGTGGGCCGAGAGCGACTTCGGTCCCGATTCCCCGATGGCCAAGGCGGCGCCGGGCACGTGCGTCACGTGTGGTTTCTATCTCGCTCTGCAGGGTTCGCTGAGCGCTGCGTTCGGCGTGTGCGGAAACGAGTTGGCCGCGGACGGACACGTGGTGCACGCGGCGTACGGCTGCGGTGCGCACTCGGACACCGAGGGACCGACCGGCGCCGGATCGCCCGCGTACGCGGCCTACGACGACGGTGCCCTGGAGACCACGCCGACCGAGAACACCGAGCCCCAGAACACCGAGCCCCGGGACACCGAGGCTGTCACCGACATCACGGAGTCGTCGTCGACCCTCTGACCGACCCCTTCGGGACGGAGGCGCTGCGCGAGTCCGTTCTCGCGGCCTGGTCGTCGTCGCCCACCCGACTGCGGGAGGATGCGGCCACGGAGGCCGATCTGGTGGTGGGGGGCTACCGCGATCGCGTGATCACGGAGCTGGCGCAGAACGCCGCCGACGCCGCCTCCCGCGCCGACGTTCCCGGTCGCCTGGCGGTGTGGTCCGTCGGCGACACGCTGCACGTCGCGAATGTCGGTGTGCCGCTGTCGATCACCGGGGTGCAGGCGCTGTCCGCGCTGCGAGCGTCCGACAAGACTTCCGAGCACGCCACGTCCGTCGGGCGATACGGAGTCGGGTTCACCGCCGTCCGTGCGGTGTCCGAGCGTATCGAGATCCGATCCACGTCGGGCTCGATCGTGTTCGACGGATCGAGGACGCGCCGAGCGATCGCCGCGCGTGGGCTCAGTGAGCCGGAGCAGGGCGTTCCCGTCCTCCGGTTGCCGTGGGCGTCGGACGACGTGCCGACCCCGGGTTGGGACACCGAGGTCGTGCTGCACGGCGTCGTGGACGTCGCCGAAGTGCTGACCGCGGCCGCCCGTGAATCGATCGATCTGATGCTCGAACTCGATGCGCTGCAGTCGATCTCCGTCGACGGGACCGAACTCGTGCGTGAGGTGTCGTCGGGCCCGGGAGCGTGGACGGACGTGCGGGTCGGCGGCCGACGATGGTGGCGCGGCGACGCGGCGGCCGCACGCTGGTTTCTGCCGCTCGAGGACGACGGTCTCACGCCGGACTCGCCCGCGCCACTGACGCGGGACGTGCTGCGTGCGCCCACCAGATCCGATGAGGTGCTGACTATTCCGCTGCTCCTGATCGCGGACGTCCCCCTCCAGCCCGACCGTCGACGGGTCCTTCCGGGCGCCGACCTCTCGGTCGTGGCGACCGGATACGCGGCACTGGTCGCCGACCTGCCGGCGTCTCATCGGGCCGCCGCGGTACCGCGTCCGGGACTGCCGGCGTCCGAGGTCGACGAGGCGGTCCGCGCGGCGCTCGTCCGCGACCTGGAGTCGACCGCGTGGGTCCCGACGGCGGCGGGCCGGGCGGTACGTCCCGCGAATGCCGCGGTGGTGGACTCTATCTCGGCCGAATTGGCCGATCTCCTCGTGGACGTCGTGCCGGGTCTGGTGGCACCCGAGGCATCGGATCGCGCGTCGGCGACGGCTCTGGCGGCGGTCGGTGTGCGTCGGCTCGGGCTCGCGGGCATCGTCGAGAGCCTGTCGGGGGTGTCGCGACCGCCGATCTGGTGGCACCGCCTGTACGACGCACTGACCGACATCGTGCACGACTCGGCGGACGTCGACGAGTGTGCGGCGCTGCCGGTTCCGCTGACGGACGGCCGCACCGTCACGGGTCCCCGCACGGTGGTGCTGGTGGACGGCGACCGTCTCGGCTCGGTCGGGTGGGCTCGTGTGGTGCACCCGGACGCCGCCCATCCGTTGCTCCGCCGCGCGGGAGCGCGGACCGCTCGCCCGGCCGACCTGCTCGCCGACCCCGCGTTGGCAGCGATGCTCGAGGATCCGGACGACGTGCCGGAGGAACTGGTGCACGACGTGCTGACCCTCGCGGCAGCCGTCGGCGGTGGGACGAGGATCGGCTCCGTCGGGTCGTTGCCGTTGCTCTCGTCGGACGGCGAGATGCGGGCGGCGGACGAACTGCTGTTGCCGGACTCGCCGTTACGGCGAGTGTTGCAGCGGGACAGCCCGTTCGGCGTGGTGGATCGGTCCGTCGTCGACCGGTACGGCGCGGACGCCCTGCGGGTGGTGGGCGTGGGTCACGGCTTCGGCGTCGTGGTGGACGAGACCCCCGCGGGTCCCGATCACGATCTCGACGACGAGGAGGCGTGGTGGGACAGTCTCTCCGGTGAGCCCGGCACCCTGGTCGCCGTGCGTGATCTCGATCTGGTGGACGAGGCGCGCTGGGCGGACGCGCTCACCCAGATCGTCGACGATCCGGTGACGGCCGCGGCGGTGCGGGACCGGACCGGCTACACCGCCTGGTGGCTGCGTCGTCACGCGCGGGTGAACGAGACACCGCTGGGGTTGCTCCGTCTGCCCGGCGACGACTCCCTGCGTGGACTGCTGGACCCCGTCGACCATCCCCGCGCCGCCGAGTTCGCCGCGGCGCTGGCGGGTTCCGCGATCGACGACTCCGACACGGCGGCCGATCTGCTCGCCGCGGCGGCCGATCCCGATCGTGTGGTGTCTCCCGCGGTGGCGATCCGGGTCCACACGCTCCTCGCCGAGGCGGTGGACTCCGGGTGGGTGGATCTACGCGACATCGATCCGCCCGAGGCGGTACGCACTCTCGCCGGCAGCGTGGCCGATCCCGCCGCGGTGGTCGTCCTCGATCACCCGCGGTGGATCGCCCTGCTACCCGCCGACCGAGTCGTGCTCGGGTCGACGGCGTCCGCCGACACCCTCGCGGATCTCCTCGACGTGGAGACGGCGTCGACGGCGCTGAGCGTCGAGATCGTGTCGGTGGGGGAGCTGGCGACGGTGGACACCCATCCCGCCCTCGCGGCCGCACGCGCGATCTCGTCGTGGCCGGTCCCGGACGTCGTCGTCCTGCACGACGACCTGGTGGTGCGGTGTCGCGGCACCGTGCGAGTGGAGCGAGCGGTGCCCTTCTGGGTCAGCGACGACGGCGAGACGCACGTGTCACGGACGGTGCTGCCGTGAGCGCGGACCGTGATGTCCTCGACTGGATGGTGGATCACCGGAGCGCGGCCCTGACGGACGCCATGACCGTGATCACCACGGTGGGCAACACCGCGGGCGTCGCACTCGTGACGGTGGTGGTCGCGCTGATCCTGGTGCGCCGGGGGCACCGCCATCTCGGGCCGGGCCTCGTGGCCACGGTGTTCACCGGATGGCTCGTCATGAACGCTCTCAAGTACGCGATCCGCCGGACCCGGCCGCCGGTGCCCGAGCGCCTCGTCGACATCTCGACCTACTCGTTCCCGTCCGGTCACGCCATGGTGTCGGCGACCTTCGCGGCGGCGGTGATCACGCTGCTGGTCGCGCTCGACGCGTTCGACAGTGCCCGGAAACGAACGAGAGCAGCGGCCGCCGTGGTCACGGCGGCAACGCTGCTCATCGGGTTCTCCCGCGTCTACCTCGGGGCGCACTGGCTCAGCGACGTCGTCGTCGGCTGGCTCCTGGGGGCCCTGGTCGGTGTCGCGGGTATCGCGGTGGTGTCGCGACTCAGCGGTCGCGCTGGGCGATGACGAGAAGCTCGTCACGCATCGCGGGGCTGCCCACGTTGTTCGCGCGTGCATAGAGATCACGCAGTGCCCGAACGTGGCGGCGGCGGTTGAGGAAACTTTCGACGTACTTCACTTCTATCTCTCCGGACGTTGCTCGAGTAGCTGAACTGACATAACCGATTCTCCACGTTACGTCCGTGTTACTCAACCTCCTGGAGGGTGAGTTCCAGCACGTCAGAGGGGGTTTTCGCGCCCGGAACCTGTCGCCCGGGTCACACCTCGGGCGGGTGCACGAGCCCCTTCTGGGCCGTGCGTCGGCCGCGGCGAGCAGCTCGGCGTTGCAGTGCGAACAGTCCGAACCCCAACGCGCCCAGAGCGGTTCCCGTCCAGCAGACCGCGACTGCGCCCGAGAAGGAGTCGACCACCGAGCACAGGACGGCGGCGACGAGGAACAGCAGCGTCCCGGCAGCGAGCACCGGAGCGGGATCGGTCACGCGCGGTGGCAGTCCGGGCGGGGTGGCGGGGGTGGGGCGCACGGCGCCGACGCTACCCGCGCCCCTCACCGGGTCATGGCCTAGTCTCCACTTCATGTCTCGCGCGACGTCTCTCCTCGACTCGTACTTCAAGATCACCGATCGCGGATCGACCATGTCCGCCGAGGTGCGGGGAGGCGTCGTCACGTTCGTCGCCATGGCCTACATCGTGGTGCTGAATCCGCTGATCCTCGGCAGCTTCTCGCCCGACGACGCGGCGGCCAAGACCGACGTGCTGGGCGACATCCTCCCGGTGCCCCAGGTCGCCGCCGTCACGGCGCTCGTGGCCGGCGTCATGAGCATTCTCTTCGGTGTCATCGCCAATTACCCGTTCGCCATCGCGGCGGGACTCGGCATCAACACGCTGCTCGCCGTCACCATCGCCCCGCAGGTCACCTGGGCCGAGGCCATGGGGCTGGTCGTCATCGACGGCATCATCATCGTGGTGTTGGCGCTCACCGGATTCCGCACCGCCGTGTTCGAGGCCATCCCCAGCGAACTCAAGGCTGCCATCGCGGCGGGCATCGGCGCCTTCATCGCGCTCATCGGTCTCGTCGACGCAGGCTTCGTGCGTCGTGTGCCGGACATCGCCGGCACCACCGTTCCGGTCGGCCTGGGCATCGACGGGTCCATCGCGTCGTGGCCGACGGTGACCTTCGTCTTCGGTCTGCTTCTCATGGGCATCCTCGTGGCGCGAAAGGTGCGGGGCGGGTTGCTGATCGGGATCGTCGTCACCACCGTGGTGGCCGCGATCATCGAGGCGATCACCGACACCGGTGCCTCCGCGGGAGTGAACCCGAAGGGCTGGAACCTCAGCGTGCCGGCGCTGCCCGACGTCGTCGTCGACCTCCCCGACCTGTCACTCGTGGGCAACGTCGATCTGTTCGGCGCCTTCACCCGCATCGGCGTCCTGGCGGCCAGCCTGCTGGTGTTCACGCTGGTGCTGGCCAACTTCTTCGACGCCATGGGCACCATGACCGGGCTCGGCAAGGAGGCCGGGCTCGCGAGCAAGGACGGCACGCTGCCGGGCGTCGGCAAGGCGCTCGTCGTCGAGGGTGTCGGCGCGGTCGCGGGCGGCGCGGGCTCGGCGTCGTCGAACACGGTCTTCGTCGAGTCGGCGTCGGGAATCGCCGAGGGTGCGCGCACCGGCCTCGCCAACGTGGTGACGGGCGTGCTGTTCCTCGCCGCGATGTTCCTGACACCGCTGTACTCGGTGGTCCCCATCGAGGCGGCCGCACCGGCCCTCGTCGTGGTGGGGGCGTTGATGATCGGGCAGGTCGCCGACATCGACTTCACCAAATTCCATGTGGCGCTGCCCGCGTTCCTCACCATCGTGGTCATGCCGTTCACCTACTCCATCGCGAACGGCATCGGCGTCGGATTCATCACCTGGGTCGTCCTCGCCGTCGGTCGCGGCAAGATCCGCAGCGTCCACCCACTTCTCGGCATCGTGGCCCTGCTCTTCGTCGCGTACTTCGCCCTCGGGCCCATCACGGACGCGCTCACGTAGTCGGCGCAGATCCGCTGCTCGCGCGGGTCGTTCAGCACCCGCACGTGCCGTATCCTGTGGCGATGCCTCAGGAACTGCGTGCGTTGGCCGGCGACCTCTCCCTCGCTGTCGTCCGTATGACGCGGCACCTGCGAGGCCGCCGCACCAGCCAGGTGACGCTCACGCAGCTCTCCGCTCTCGCGACCCTCGCACGCGAAGGCGCGATGACTCCGGGCACCCTGGCAGCGCGCGAGCGCGTACAGCCGCCGTCCATGACGCGCGTCGTCGCGTCCCTGGGCGATCTCGGGTACGTGGACCGGATGCCCCACCCCACCGACGGCCGTCAGATCATCGTGTCGCTGTCCGACGCGGGCCGTCAGGTCATCGAGGACGAGGTCAACGCCCGCGAGGCGTGGTTGACCGAACAGTTGCGCGGGCTCGACGCGGACCAGCTCGTGGCGATGCGTACCGCGGTCGACATCATGTCGGCCATCGTCAACGAGTCGGAGTGACGCTCCCCGCCTGACCTCGGGCCGAGGTCTCCGCCACCGGAGTAGATTGGTACTTCGTGCAACTACTTCATCGGCGGACGGACGGGTCCGCGGCCCGGCCCTCTCTGTTCGACGCGTTGCACTCGCGCAACTACAGACTGTGGGCGTCGGGTCAGATCGTCTCGCTCATCGGCACCTGGATGCAGCGCATCGCCCAGGACTGGCTGGTTCTCGAACTGTCCGGGGGCAACGGGCTCGCCGTCGGCATCGTCATGGCACTGCAGTTCGGTCCCACGCTGGTGCTGTCCGTGTGGGGCGGGGTGCTCGCGGATCGGTACGACAAGAGACGTCTCCTCATGGCCACTCAGGCCGCTGCCGCCGTGTTCGGGCTCGTTCTCGGGCTGCTCGACGTCGGCGGTGTCGTGGCGCTGTGGCACGTCTACGTCCTGGCGCTGCTCCTCGGCTGTTCGTCGGCGATCGACGCGCCCGTCCGGCAGTCGTTCACCATCGAGATGGTCGGTCCCGCACGGCTTCCCAACGCCATCGGCCTCAACTCGATGACGTTCAACCTCGCCCGCATCGTCGGCCCCGCGATCGCCGGCGTGGGCATCACGCTGGTCGGCACCGGCTGGGTCTTTCTCGTCAACGCAGCCTCGTTCGCCGCGGTGTTCGGCGCCCTCGCCGCCATGCGGCCCGCCGAACTGTTCACCGTCGAGCGTGCACCGCGTCGGAAAGGGCAGGTGCGGGAGGGATTCCGCTACGTCGCGGGGCGGCCGGATCTCTGCGTGCTCCTGGCGACCGTGTTCGTCGTGTCGACGTTCGGCATCAACTTCCCGCTGAGCCTGTCGGTGATCGCGCGCAACACCTTCGACAAGGGTGCGGACGCGTACGGATTCCTGTCCACGGTGCTCGCGGTGGGCACCTTGATCGGCGCGACTCTCGCCGCCCGGAGACGCGGCACCCCCGGGATCCGTCTCTTCGTGCTGTCCGCGGTGGTGTTCGGCATCTTCGAGACTCTGGCCGGAGTGATGCCCGCGTTCTGGGCCGTCGCCGTCATGCTGATCCCGGCCGGCGCAGTCCAACTCACGTTCAGCACCATCGCGATGAACATCCTGCAGGCGTCGGTCCCGTCGGACATGCGCGGCCGGGTCATGGGCATCTACATGCTGTGCTTCCTCGGCGGAACCCCGCTGGGCAGCCCGTTGCTCGGCTGGGTGGCCGACGTCGTCGATCCTCGCGCACCGCTGGTGCTCGGCGGGATCGTCTCCCTGATCGCGGGCCTGGGCGCGGCGCTGGTCGTGCGCCGCACCCATGTCGCCGACATCGCGATGCCCGACGTCGGGGTCGACGAACCCCGACCCGCCTAGAAGAACCAGCCGATCTGGGGCTGGCTCGGGGTGCCGAAAGCCAGATCGAACTCGTGCAACGCCTTCTCCGACGTCGACGCCACTCGGCCGGCGGCCGCGAACTGGCGAGCGCGGTGCGCGCCGAGGTAGAGGCTGCCGAGGACGGACGCGGACACCGTCACGTCGGGGTCGTCGTCACTGCGGGTGACCTCGGCGTGCCCGTCGCGGGTGACGAAGCGATAGGCGCCGCCGGCGTGCAGGAACGGATCCTCCACGCCGATCACGAGATCGGTGTCGATGGCGTACGTGCGCGCCGACAGCGCCGCCGGGACGTCCATCAACCGCACCCACAGGCCGTCCTTGACGCCGGTGACCTGCGGGACACGGCGATCGGTCAGCAGTGTCAGCAGCGGATCCCCGACGGGAAGCGTCACCTCGATCGTCTCCACGAGATCGATGCCGCACATCACCTGCCAGAGATCGGAGCGTGCCTCGTCCGTCGCGGCGATGATGTCGACGATGCGCGCCTCCTGCGCCCCCGCTGTCCCGACGCGGTAGCCGCGGCGGAACGCGATGTATCCGTCGGGGTGGACGATGAAGAAGAGCTTGGAGAAACCACCGCGGGAGTTCTTGCGATCGGCGAAGAAGCGATGCCACCGGGTCTGGGGCATCGGCTGGGCGCCGGCGGTCTGTCGCTGCCACCGTCCGTAGATCTCCGGCAGCAGTTCACGAGCCTCCGCGGACGTCACCAGACGGGCGCCCCGGGGCGGCGGCAGATCCTTGCGGAACGCGGTGAAGCGCCGGTCGATGGTGTAGTTGACACCCTGCGTGGCGGCGCCGTACCCGAACCGCTCGTAGATGGTCGCCTCGCTCGCCGTGAGCACCGACAGGGGCTTGCCCGCCTCCTCGAAGCGCTCGTGCTGCGCGGTGAACATCCGGCGCAGGATGCCGCGTCGGCGATGCGTGGGAGCGACCGACACCCACGACACCCCCGTCGCGGGCAGGGTGCGGCCACCGGGGACGGTGACGTCCATCGGGAAGTGCATCGTGACACCGACCGGCAGGTCACCGTCGCACGCCAGGAAGATCTCGGACGAGGCCGTGAGGATCTTGGTCTCCTCCATGTCCTCGCTGTTCTGGTGCTCACCGAAAGCGTGGGCGTCGAGGAGCGCGATGGCGTCCCAGTCGTCCTCGGTGGCGGTACGGATGGTGATCGTGTCGTCGGTAGTCATCGCAGACGACCTTATCGGCCGCGCCGATGCACCGCCGGAACACGTCCTGAGAAGATGGGTCCGTGGTACACGTCGTCGACATCACCGACCCAGCCGATCCTCGCCTCGACGACTTCCGGGACCTCAACTCCTCGGACCGCCGCCCCGACCTGCCCGAGGGCAAGGGGCTGGTGATCGCGGAGGGTGTTCTGGTGGTCCAGCGCCTCGTCGCGTCACGTTTCGAGCCCCTCTCGCTGCTGGGCGTCGAGCGGCGGCTCGGTGAGCTCGCGGACGATCTCGTGGACGTCGACGTGCCGTTCTACCGCACCACGGCGGACGTCATGGCGGAGGCCGTCGGGTTCCACCTCAACCGCGGTGTGCTCGCGGCCGCCCGGCGCCCCGCACCGCTGGACCTCGCGGACGTCGTCGCCGACGCGCGGACCGTGGCGATTCTCGAAGGCGTCAACGACCACGAGAACCTCGGCTCCATGTTCCGCAATGCCGCCGGCCTCGGTGCCGACGCCGTCCTCTTCGGCGGCGCCTGCGCCGACCCGCTGTACCGACGGTCGGTGCGTGTCTC
The DNA here is from genome assembly GCF_001426145.1 of Rhodococcus sp. Leaf225. NCBI lineage: Bacteria > Bacillati > Actinomycetota > Actinomycetes > Mycobacteriales > Nocardiaceae > Rhodococcus > Rhodococcus sp. Leaf225. Next base: position 253,620 of record NZ_LMRN01000007.1, read on the forward strand.
GATGGGCCACGTGCTGCGCGTGCCGTTCGCCACGGTCCCCGACTGGCCGCGCGGGCTGTCCGTGCTGCGCGACAACGGGTTCCAGCTCGTCTCGCTGACTCCGAATCCCACCGCCGTTCCGCTGGCCGAGGCGATGACGGGGGAGAAGGTCGCGCTCCTGCTCGGCGCCGAGGGGCCCGGACTCACCGAACACGCGATGCGCGCCACCGACGTCCGGGCGCGGATCCCGATGGCACCGGGCACCGACTCGCTCAACGTCGCCACCGCGGCCGCCATGGCGTTCTACGAGCGGGTGCGCACGGGATGAGGGATCCGGACGAACCGACACCGTGGGGCCCGGGAATTGCGTGTGCCGTCGCCGCGGCACTCGTCACCGCCGCCGCGGTGATCTCGCTGGGCCTCACCCTGCTCCGGGTCAGCAGCCTCTTCGCTGTCCTGGTGATGGCCGTGATGGTGGGCGGCGCTGCGCCGTCGGTCGCCCGCCGGCGTGCATATCCGGTGTGGCGCTTCGTCGTTCCGGGCATCACCGCCGGCGCGGCCGTGGGTGTGCTGGCGTTCGCCGTCGACGCGTCGGTCTAGCGGCGCCGGAACAGGCCGCGCTTGCGCTGCGGCTCCGGAGTCTCCGGTCGCGGCGGTTCGGGCGGAGGGGTCGCCGCCGGATCGCGCATCGCGAAGTCGCACAACAGCACCGACCCGGGGTCGGTGTCCCCGTCGCGGGCACCGCCGATCATGCGGACGCCGAGCCAGTGGGCGCTCGCCGCGTCGGCGAACTCCTGGGGGTGGAACGGCAGCGCCTGGGGATCGGGAAACTTCTCGCCGTCGAACTGCAGCGGATGGTCGCCCGACCAGAAGGGCCGTTCCCACGGGAAGGGAAGACCCTCGTCCTCGTGGATGTAGGTGGGGCCGGCGCTGAACGAGCGCTTCAGGGTGCCGGAGTCCCATTGCGCGAAGGCGCCCCACGCGTGCTCGCGTTCGGAAGCGACGAGAAAGGTGTGCGTGGACGGCAGCAACGACGTCCACGACTCCTCGAGAGTCGACGGGCGCACCGCGGCGGGCTCGGACGCGCAGACGACGGTGATGCCCGGGTAGCAGCCGACCAGCACGCGGTTCGGCTCCGACGCCACGGCGAACGCCGTCAGGGGAGCCATGCCGACGAGGGTGGGCTCGAGACCGGGGTGGAGCTTCCGTGCGACGGCCGCGGCCGCATCGGTGTCGGACTGCACTCCGGACCGCAGTACCGCGATCGGATCAGGTGCGTCGACGAACCACAACGCTGCTGTTCCCAGCCCCACCGGGCGCCCCCTTGTCGTCGTCCGGTCTCAGACGGTCACTTTCTCGGCCGTGAAGATCGCTCTGCCGTGAACACTGCTCGGCTCAGCGGCCGTTGCTGCGCACTCCCAGCAAGACATCCTCCCACGACGGCATGGCCGGCTTTCCCCGTTTGTCCTTCGCGTTCGCATGGCCCGGCGCCGGCTTGGGTTGCGTCGGTTCGGGCTCGGGCTCGGCTGCGGGTGTCTCCGGGGGTTCGGGCTGCTCAGCCGTGGTCTCCGTGTCCGAGTCCGAGTCCGCGTCGACCCCGTAGTAGTCGTCGAGGGTCTGCTGCGACGGCGAGTCCTCCTCGGCGGCGACGACAGGGGCCAGCCCTCGGAGCTGGCGGCCGAAATCGGGGTCGATCAGCTCGGACGCCGCGTCGTCGAGGGGCGTGACACTGCCGCCGTGGGCATCCGGCTGGAAACGCCAGTGCGCGGTGTTGGTGGTGCGTCCCGCGGGCCACGTCAGCTGAGCGATCCAGTGATTGTCCTCGTCGCGCCACGCGTCCCACTCGGCCTGGTCCATCGAATGCCCGCGGCCGCGGAACGCGAGTCCCACGATCTCCACGAGGGTGAGCACGGCGGGCCCGTCGGCACGCAGGGGGTGGCCCAGCTGGGCGAGTTCGGCAGCGCGGGAGCGTTCCAGCAGAACGGGGTGCGCGTAGCGCTCCACCTTGCTCGCCGGCATACCCGACTCCTTGGCCACCTGCTCGATGGAGGCGCCGGACCGGATGCGCGCCTGGATCTCGCGCGGTCGCATCAGAGAATCCATCTCGATCTCGATCTGTCCGAGTCGCGCGGCGTCACCACGGGCGGCGGCACGCAACTTCTCGTCGGCCGGCAGACGGAACTTCTCACCGGAGGAATCGGCACAGACGATGTGCTTGCCGTCCGACGCCAGGCCGATCACGTGGATCTCTCGCACGATCACTCCTTTGCGTCGCGACGGCCCCTGCCCCTCGGCTGCTCGCTGTCCGAGCACGGGGCCGGGTTCGGTGCCTCCCCCGACTGTAATGCACCACAGTGCAGCAGTCGGGGGGACACGCACGCTCTCACGCCAGGTGTTCGACCACGTAATCGATGCAGGCGGTCAGGGCGGTGACGTCGTCGGGCTCGACGGCCGGGAACATGCCGACGCGCAGCTGGTTGCGGCCGAGCTTGCGGTAGGGCTCCGTGTCGACGATACCGTTGGCGCGCAACGTCTTCGCGACGGCTGCAGCGTCGACCTTCTCGTCGAAGTCGATGGTGCCGACCACCTGCGAGCGATGCTTCGGGTCGACGACGAACGGCGTCGCGTACTCGGAGCGCTCCGCCCAGTCGTACAGCCGCGACGAGGAGTCGGCGGTCCGTGACGTCGCCCAGTCCAGGCCGCCATTGCCGTTCAGCCACTCGATCTGGTCGGCGAACAGGAGCAGCGTCGCCACCGCGGGGGTGTTGTACGTCTGGTTCTTGGTGCTGTTGTCGATGGCGATGGGCAGCGACAGGAAGTCGGGCACCCAGCGCTTGCTCGCCGCGATCTCGTCGACGCGGGCCAGTGCCGCGGGGCTCATCAACGCGACCCAGAGGCCGCCGTCCGCAGCGAAGTTCTTCTGCGGAGCGAAGTAGTAGACATCCGAATCGGCCACGTTCACGGGCAGTCCGCCGGCGCCCGAGGTCGCGTCGATCGCGATGAGTGCATTGTCCGAGCCCGCCGGACGCGAGACGGGAATGGCGACACCCGTCGAGGTCTCGTTGTGAGCCCACCCGATCAGGTCGACCGACGGATCCGACGTGGGCTCAGGAGCACTGCCCGGCTCCGCGGAGACGACGATCGGGTCACCGATGAACGGGTTGGCCTTGGCCACCGAGGCGAACTTCGAGCTGAACTCACCGTTGGTGAGGTGCAGCGACTTCTCCTTGATCAGGCCGAACGCCGCGGCGTCCCAGAATGCGGTGGTGCCGCCGTTGCCCAGCACGACCTCGTAGCCCTCGGGGATCGAGAACAGCTCGCGCAGACCGTCGCGCACCCGACCCACCACGTCCTTCACCGGCTTCTGGCGGTGGCTGGTGCCGAACACCGACGCGCCCACGTCCACCAGGGACTGGAGCTGCTCGGGCCGGACCTTCGACGGACCGCACCCGAAGCGTCCGTCGCCGGGCTTGAGGTCGGAAGGAATGGTCAGGTTCTCGGCCATACGGGGTTCGCGTCCTTAGTTTCGGTGTGGGCGGTACCGGCGAGATCAGGGTAGTGCAGCCGTGACAGGGGTCGTGCACCCCGCTGGGCGTCTCGGTGCTGGTTGCCCGGTGCTGGTGGGCCGGCGGGCGCGGTCACCCCACCCGAGTGGTGCGCGGCCGTGCGCCCCCGCACCCTGCGGCCAGCACCCGACGCAGTTCGCGGCCGAGTTGCGGCGACGTCAGATCGGACCACGTCCAGCGCACCACCGTCCATCCGTGTGCGCGGAGCAGGTCCTCGCGACGCTTCTCCCGCACCAGGACGTCGGCGGGTGACTCGCCGGGGCGTGCGAGAGCCGAGTACTTCGAGACACCGTCGAACTCGCCGATCACACCCTCGTCCTCCCACAAGAAATCGGGGCGGAAGGTGGTGCGGCGGTCCGAGAGCATCAGCGTGACCTGCAGTTCCGGGCACGGAACGCCGAGATGGTGCAGATACACGCGGCTCCGCGACTCCCCGACGCTCTCGCTTCGCCCGTCCAGGAAGCCGAGTACACACTCGGCGGCGGTGCGTCTGCGATGGGACGGCGTACGGCTCAGCGACTCGCGCACCGACTCCGGCGTCACGAGATGTCGGTTCAGTGCGGAGTCACCGGCGCAGACCGCATCCTCGAACGGGAGGGTCCGCGCGAGGTCGGCGACGGTGCGCGCAGCGGACGTGCAGCGCAGGCCGTCGATGACGTCGACGTCCCGCTCGGTCAGACCGTCGGCATGCACGTGGCGATGCCGACCGACGTGGCCACCCGACGATCGCGGGATGCCGAGATGCACCCGTTCCGGGACTCGCCACAACGACATCCCGTGCACCAAGGCTGCGGAACCGTGTGCGGCGGCCGCCGCGGGGGCGCTCGCCAGCAGCGTCGCGCGCACCTCGAGCAGGTGCCGGCCGGTGGCGTCGAGCGATTCGAGGACCGCCGCCGGAACGTAGATGCCGCGCCGGACGACGGCGATCTCGCAACGCGCCAGTGCAGCCTTGATCTCGGCGTCGGTGGCGCCGCGTGCGAGTGCGTCACGACGGCTGAGCAGCAGTTCCCCGTAGAAGTTCACGGCCGCAGTGTGCGCACGAGTCGGTCGCCCGCGCTGCGGCCGTCCACAGTCGGCCGTCATCCCCGGGTTCGAGCGCCCGCCCCTTGCCTCGCGCGCACCGCTCGGCTACGCGCGCAGAACGAGAGGCGCGCGAAACACCGTGCGGTGCGCGCGGCGGAGAAATAACACCCCTCCTACCTCACGCGATGGTGCCCCACCCCTCGACGCTCTCGGGGGAGCGCGGTGCGGGACCGGTGTAGATGGCGGCGGGACGCACGAGCTTGCCGAGGCGTTTCTGTTCGAGGATGTGGGCGCACCAACCGGCGGTGCGGCCGCAGGTGAACATGGCGGGCATCATGTGCGCGGGTACTTCGGCGAAGTCGAGGATGACGGCGGCCCAGAATTCGACGTTGGTCTCGATGGCGCGGTCGGGGCGGCGTTCGCGCAGTTCGGCGAGTGCGGCCTGTTCGAGGGCGGCGGCGACCTCGAAGCGGGGTGCGTTCAGGCGCTGCGCGGTGGCGCGGAGGACGCGGGCGCGGGGGTCCTCGGCGCGGTAGACGCGGTGCCCGAAGCCCATGAGCTTCTCTTTGCGGTCGAGGATGCCCTTGACCAGTGCCCGTGCGTCGTCGGACTTCTCGACCTCCTCGATCATGGGGAGCACGCGGGCGGGGGCGCCGCCGTGGAGCGGTCCGGACATGGCGCCGATGGCTCCGGAGAGGGCGGCGGCGACGTCGGCTCCGGTGGAGGCGATGACGCGGGCGGTGAAGGTGGAGGCGTTCATGCCGTGCTCGGCGGCGGAGACCCAGTAGGCGTCGATGGCCTCGGTGTGGGCGGGATCGGGGTCGCCCTTCCACCGAGTCATGAATCGTTCTGTGACGGTGGAGCACTGGTCGATTCGCGTCTGCGGCACGGCCGGCTGGTAGATGCCCCGCGCGGACTGGGCGACGTAGGACAGCGCCATGACAGAGGCGCGGGCGAGGTGTTCGCGGGCGGTGTCGTCGTCGATGTCGAGGAGCGGTTCGTAGCCCCAGATCGGTGCGAGCATCGCGAGTCCGGCTTGGACGTCGACGCGGACGTCGCCGGTGTGGATGGGGAGGGGAAAGGGTTCGGCGGGCGGTAGTCCGGGGCCGAAGCGTCCGTCGACGAGCAGTGCCCACACGTTGCCGAAGGTGACGCCCTTGCCGACGAGGTCCTCGATGTCGACGCCGCGGTAGCGCAGTGCGCCGCCGTCCTTGTCGGGTTCGGCGATGTCGGTGGTGAAGGCGACGACGCCCTCGAGTCCGGCGACGAAGCCCTCCGGTACCACTGTTTCCTGGGCCATGAAGATCCCTCGTTCTCCTGTGTCCGCGGACCCCGCTTTCGTGCGTGGACCTGCACCTCACCGCACCCTAGTGGGTAGCGCGGGCCGCACCGTACTCCGGGAGTAGCGTCTGCGCGGTGACCGAGAACATCGACCTGGCGGATATGCGGGTGGCGTATGGCGGGGACGACGATCTCGAGGAGAGCGACCTCGCCGACGGCTGGCTCGCGCTCGCCCGTGTGTGGTTGCAGCAGGCGATCGACGCGCGTCTGCCGGAACCGAATGCCATCACACTCGCGACGGTGGACGCGGACGGCCGACCGGCGACCCGCACGGTGCTGTGCAAGGAGTTGTCGGAGTCGGGTGTGGTCTTCTACACGAACTACGGATCCGCGAAGGCCCGCCATCTCGAGTCGACGCCCTTCGCATCGGCGACGTTCCCGTGGATCGGCATCCAGCGCCAGCTCACGGTGCGCGGACCGGTCACGCGGGTGAGCGCCGACGAGACGGCTGCCTACTGGTCCACCCGGCCACGGGGGTCGCAGCTCGGTGCGTGGGCGTCGCAGCAGTCGAGCCCCATCGGATCGCGTCAGGACCTGGAACGGCACCTCGCCGACGTGACCGACAGGTTCGAGAACCAGGATGTGCCGGTGCCTCCGAACTGGGGCGGCCTCCGCATCGCGCCCGAGTCCGTGGAGTTCTGGCAGGGCCGGAACAACCGTCTGCACAACAGGCTGGTGGTCACGGCGTCCGGCGTCGAGCGTCTGCAACCGTGAAACTTCTCGCCGACACCACTCCTCTCCAGAATCCCGATTATCGACGCCTGTGGGCCTCGGGCGTCGTCACGGTCATCGGCGCCCAGCTCTCGGTCGTCGCTGTGCCGCAACAGATCTTCCAGATCACGTCGAGCTCGGCGTACGTGGGGCTCGCGGGTGCGTTCGCGTTGATTCCTCTCGTCGTGTTCGGGCTGTGGGGCGGGGCGTTGGCCGACGTGATGGACCGGCGCACCCTGCTGATGATCACCACGGTGGGGATCGGCGCGACGTCGTTCATGCTGTGGCTGCAGGCGCACCTGGGACTGGACAACGTGTGGATCGTGTTGGTGCTGCTCGCCGTGCAGCAGGGCTTCTTCGCGGTGAATCAGCCGACGCGCAGCGCCATCATTCCGCGCCTGATTCCGTTGCGGCAGTTGCCCGCTGCCAACTCACTCAACATGACGGTGTTCAACTTCGGTGCCATCGCGGGCCCGATGCTGGCCGGTGCGTTGATTCCGGCGTTCGGGCTGCCGACGCTGTACCTGCTCGACACCATTGCGCTGTCGGTGACCCTGTGGGCAGTCGCGCGACTGCCGAAGATTCCGCCGACGGGGGAGTCGCGACGCGCGGGTCTGCGCGAGGTGTTCCAGGGGTTCGCCTACCTGGCGACGCAGAAGGTGCTGCTCGCCTCGTTCGTCGTCGACATCATCGCGATGGTGTTCGGGATGCCGCGCGCCCTGTTCCCCGAGGTGGCCACCGAGACGTTCGGTGACCCGGCCGAGGGTGGACTCGTCCTCGGTCTGCTGTTCGCGTCCCTGTCGGCGGGCGCGGTGCTGGGCGGAATCTTCTCGGGGTGGTTGCCGCGCGTGCAGCGTCAGGGTGTCGCGGTGATCGCGTGCATCGTGGTGTGGGGCGGCGCGATGATCGGGTTCGGTGTCTCGGTGGCGCTCGCGACGGTCGGGGAGCGCGGGTGGGCGCTGTACCTGGCGCTGGGCTTCCTGGCGATCGGCGGCGGCGCCGACATGATCTCCGCCGCGTTCCGGAGTTCGATGCTGCAGTCCGTGGCCACCGACGACATGCGTGGCAGGTTGCAGGGAGTCTTCATCGTGGTGGTCGCGGGCGGCCCGCGGGTGGGCGACGTCCTGCACGGCGCGGCCGCCTTCATGGTGGGTACCGCGGCCGCGGCGGCGGGCGGCGGGGTGCTGGTCATCGTCGGCGTGATGATCGCGGCCCTCGCCATCCCGGCCTTCGTCAAGTACCGCGTCACGGCTCACACCTGAGCGGTGCGGCGGCACACCTCCGCCCAGGGAGTGGGCTCGATGCCCAGCATCTGCTGTGACCGCGTCGAGTCGAGGACGTAGGGCGCGGTGCGCTGGTAGGACAGCTGGTTCAGCTCCCGCAGCATCGGTACGGCGAGACCCGCCGCCCGCGTGATCACTCGGGGTACGACGCGTACGGGCACCGGGGGTCTGCCCACGGCCGCGAGTGTGTCGGTGATCGCCTGCCGCAGTGTCACAACGGGATTGGTCGGTGCATGCCACACCTGACCCCATGATTCGGGAGTGTCGACGGCGGCGATCAGTGCCCGCGCCTCGTCGAGGACGTCGGTGAACGAGTGCGGCACGTCGGCCGCATCGATCGCCCACACGGCCTTGCCGTCGAGCGCAGCGGGGAGGAGGCGCGTGACGTGGCCGTTCGCGCCCACTCCCGTTCCCACGTAGTCGGATCCGCGTACCTCGACGGCGCGCAGAGAACCGGCGCGGTGAGCGTCCGCGAGCTCCGCCCACATCTGGGCCCGCAGCACACCCTTGTGGTCGGTGGCCGCGTCGGGCATTCCCTCGCGCATGACACCGTCGGCGACGGGCCCGTACGGGTAGAGGGTGCCCGTGACAGCCAGGACGGCGCCTGTCCGTTCGGCAGCGGTGCGCAGCGACCGCGCCAGAGGGGGCCACACCTGATGCCACTGCGTGTAGTCGCTCGGGTTGGCGCAGTTGTACAGCGCGACGGCACCGTCCGTGAGGGCGCTGAGAGCGTCGGCGTCGGAGGCGTCGAGCGTGGCGGAGGTGACGCCGGGGGCCGTAGTGCCGCGACGGGAGACGAGAACGACCTCGGAGCCGCGGTCGGCGAGCAGGCGGGCGACGTGGGTACCGACGGGGCCGGCCCCGACGACGACGTGACGATCGGACATGGGAAACACCTTCCGTAGTGGAGAGCACCGCTCTCGCCACAACTATGAGAGCACCGCTCTCGAAAGTCAAGAGCGGTGCTCTCGGTTACTGTGAAGGCATGCCCACGCCTCGGGAGACCGCCCGCACGGAGACGATGGCCGCGATCCTCGGCGCAGCTCGGACCCAGCTCGCCGACATCGGACCCGCGGCGCTGTCCCTGCGCGCCGTGGCGCGGGAGATCGGCATGGTGTCCTCGGCCGTCTATCGCTACGTTGCGAGTCGGGACGAGCTGCTCACGGCACTGATCGTGCAGTGCTACGACGAGCTGGGTGCGGCCCTCGAGGATGCGGATCCGCAGGGTGGGAAGCCTGTCGACCGCTGGGTCGCGGTGTGTGACGCACTGCGATCGTGGGCCGCGGCGCACCCGCACGAGTACGCGCTGCTGTACGGCTCGCCCGTGCCCGGCTATCGAGCGCCGCAGACGACCGTCGGTCCGGCCACGCGCCCGACTCTCGTGGTGGTGAGCATCGTCGTCGATGCGCATCGGTCCTCACCGCCGGTCCGTATCGAGCACGACATCTATTCACCGGCGCGCGACTTCGTCGTGGAGCACTATCGCCAGGCCACCGGTGAGGACGTCGGCGGCGTGATGACGACCGACCTGGTGGCCCGCACGTTGTCGGCGTGGATCACGGTCTTCGGCGCGGTGTCGTTCGAGCGTTTCGGCCATCTGGTCGGCGTCACCGAGGACACCGGCGCGTTCTACGCCGACATCGTGCGGAATCTCGCCGCGACGCTCGACCTCAGTGGAAGGTGACGTGCCACACCGCGAGTGCGGCCAACGCGCCGGCGCCGTTGAGTGCCCAGTGCAGACCGATGGGAGCGAGGATGCTCCCGCCGCGATGGCGCAGCCAGGTGAAGACGAAGCCGGCGACGGTGGTCCCGGCGACCGCGCCGCACACCCCGATGATCTGGCCGAACAGTCCGGTTCCCAGCACGGCGGAGAACCCGTCGTTGCCCACTGTCAGGCCGAGTGACGACGCCACGTGCCACAGTCCGAACAACAGCGAGCCGATGACGGCGACCGCGCGAATGCCGAAGCGCCGCGACAACTTCGCGTGCAGGACGCCGCGGAACGCGAGCTCCTCGGGAATGACGGTCTGGAGCGGGATGATGACGAGGGCCGCGAACAGCGTGGCGCCGACGTTGACGCCGTACCGCTCGTTGAGGAAAGCGCTCTGGGTGAGGGGGATCGAGGCGGCGATGGCCACCACCAGCAGCGTGAGTCCGGCCGCAGCGGCGCCGTGACGGGCTCCGCGCCCGATGTTGCTCAGTCCGAGGTCGCTCCACTGGACGCCGCGCGCACGAGCGAAGGCGAGCAGGAGCAGGGCCCCGACCGGCACCGCGGCGACCGCGATGGGAGTGGGCGCGAAGTGCGCGGTCAGGTTGAAGACCACGAGGGCGGCGACGACCACGACGATGTCGACGAGGGTCCTGTCGAACCAACGGCGGGATGTCACCGGTTCGGTGGCGACGACGACTGTGGACACCCGATCCACCGTACAGAGAACGGCGCGTCACATCAGGGCGGTAGCGTGCTGCCATGGTCGACGACGCGCCATCCGCCCTGTCCCATTCACTGCGCCACGGTGCGTACAGAGCCGACGTCGCCGCCACCGGTGCGGGACTACGTGCCCTCGAGCACTCCGGCCGCCGGTTGACCGAGACGTGGGACGCGGGCAGGCCGGAGGCCGGTCGGGATCGGGTCGCCGTCAAGCCCCCGTTGTCGGCGGGGCTGGTGTTGGCGCCGTGGCCCAACCGCACGCGCGACGGCCGGTTCACGTTCGACGGTGAGACACATCAGCTCGAGATCACCGAACCGGCCCGGAACAACGCGAGTCACGGACTCGTCCGTCGACGGGAATGGGACGTCGCGGAGCGGTCCGACTCGTCGATCACCCACACCATCGACATCGGTGGCGAGCAGGGATGGCCCTTCGCGCTGCGGCTGACAGCTCGGCACAGCCTCGGTGACGACGGTCTGACCGTGACCCACACGGCGACGAACGTCGGGGATCGCACGGCGCCGTTCGGCATGGGCGTCCACTCGTTCGTCCGCGCAGGCGATGCGCCCCTGGACGAGTGCACGCTCCGACTCTCGGCGGGTGTGCGTCTCCCGCTCGACGGCGAGCGCAACCTGCCCAGCGGCGGCCCCGTGCCCGTGCAGGACACGGACCTCGACTTCGCTGCGGCGCGGAGCCTCGCCGGAGTCTGGCTCGACACCCCGTTCAGTGCCCTCGTCCCGGACGCGGACGGCATCGCACGGCAGTACCTGACGCCGCCGGACAGCGCAGCCACCGTGCTGTGGACCGACGCGAACTTCCCGTGGGTGCAGGTGTTCACGGCGGATCCGGCGCACGATCAGGCCTACCCGGACCGCGGCCGCGCCCTGGCGATCGAACCGATGACGTGCCCACCGGACGCGCTGAACTCAGGGGTGGGGCTGATCGTGCTGGAGCCGGGGGAGACCTGGACCGGGAGCTGGGGCATCCGGGCGGACGACGGGAGCGCCTCGTGACGATCCTCGTGTGCGGCGAGGCGCTGGTCGATCTGGTGCCGGATCGCCGGGGCGGTGGTCCCGCGTTGACGCCGAAGCTGGGCGGCGGCCCGTTCAACGTCGCCGTCGCGCTCGGCCGCCTCGGTGCGGACGTGCAGTTCCTCTCTCGCATCTCCCGTGACCCGTTCGGCCGCGACCTGGTGGCGTGGCTGGAGGTGTCGAAGGTGGGACTCGACCTGCTCCAGCGTGGGCCGGAGCTGACCACGCTCGCCCTGACCGTGCTCGACGCGCACGGCGCCGCCGAGTACTCGTTCTATGCCGACGGCACCGCGGACCGACTCGTCGAGGCGCCCGCGACCATCCCCGAGTCGGTGACCGCGGCGTCGTTCGGCACGCTGTCGCTGCTCTACGAGCCGGGCGCGAGCGTGTACGCGGCGCTGCTCGCGAGGGTGCACGACGCCGGGGTCCTGACGATGCTCGATCCGAACATCCGCCCGGCCGCGATGACGGACGGCGACGGTTACCGCGCCCGGTTCCGTACCTGGCTTCCGTCGATCGACATCCTCAAGGTGTCGGTCGAGGACGCGGGATGGCTGGGGGAGGGGCCGCAGGGCACCACCGTCCGAGACTGGTTGGACGCGGGCGTGACGGCCGTCGTCGTCACGCGCGGCGGGGACGGACTGTCGGTGGTCACCACGGCCGGCGAGACAGTCGTTCCCGGTGTGTCGGTGCAGGTCGCGGACACCATCGGTGCGGGCGACACCGTCCACGGGGCGATGCTCCACCACCTGACGGAGCACGGCGTGCGCTCGTCGGCGGACCTTCTGCGACTCGATTCACAGGCCTGGACGGCGGCTCTCACGTTCGCCGCGAAGGCAGCCGCCATCACCGTGTCGCGACCGGGGGCGGACCCTCCCTGGGCGGACGAGGTCGGCGACGACTAGTTTTATCGAGACACCACAAGTTCCGTTACACCGAGCTCGAGAGGGACCCTTCGTGCCCGCTGAGAATGCCGACAACGCCGCCACCGCCAAGCTGATCTATCCCGGCGGCGAACACGAGATGACCATTGCGAGAGCGACCGAAGGCAACGACGGTATCGAGCTGGGCAAACTGCTCGCGAACACCGGGTACACGACGCTGGACGGTGGGTTCGTCAACACGGCCTCCACCAAGTCCGCCATCACGTACATCGACGGTGCCGAGGGCATCCTGCGCTACCGCGGATACCCGATCGACCAGCTCGCCGAGAAGTCGTCGTTCCTCGAGGTCAGCTACCTGCTGATCTACGGGGAGCTGCCCACCACCGTCGAGTTGGAGAACTTCACCGACCGCATCCGTCGGCACACCCTGCTGCACGAGGACCTCAAGCGCTTCTTCGACGGCTTCCCGCGCAACGCGCACCCGATGCCCGTCGTCTCGTCCGCGGTCAACGCGCTGTCCGCGTACTACCAGGACTCGCTCGACCCGAACGATCCCGAGCAGGTCGAGCTCTCGACGATCCGTCTGCTGGCCAAGCTGCCGACCATCGCCGCGTACGCGTACAAGAAGTCGGTGGGCCAGCCGTTCCTGTACCCGGACAACTCGAAGAGCTACGTCGAGAACTTCCTGCGCATGACCTTCGGTTTCCCGGCCGAGCCCTACGAGGCCGATCCCGAGATGGTCAAGGCGCTCGACATGCTGCTCATCCTGCACGCAGATCACGAGCAGAACTGCTCGACGTCGACGGTGCGCCTGGTCGGCTCGTCCGACGCCAACCTCTTCACGTCCATCTCCGGCGGTATCAACGCACTGTGGGGTCCGCTGCACGGCGGCGCCAACCAGGCCGTCCTCGAGATGCTCTACCGCATCCAGAGTGAGGGCGGCGACAGCGCCGACTTCTTGAAGCGGGTCAAGAACAAGGAGGACGGTGTCAAGCTCATGGGCTTCGGACACCGTGTCTACAAGAACTACGACCCGCGCGCGGCCATCGTGCGCAAGACGGCGCACTCGATCCTCGAGAAGCTCGGCACCAACGACGAGCTGCTCGACATCGCGATGAAGCTCGAAGAGGTCGCCCTGTCCGACGACTACTTCGTCGAGCGCAAGCTGTACCCGAACGTCGACTTCTACACGGGTCTCATCTACCGCGCCATGGGCTTCCCCGAGCGCATGTTCACGGTGCTGTTCGCGCTCGGCCGCCTGCCCGGGTGGATCGCGCACTGGCAGGAGATGCACCAGGACCCGAACGCCAAGATCGGCCGCCCCCGTCAGATCTACACGGGCTACACCGAGCGCGGCTACGAGGGCATCGACGGCCGCTGATCGGCCCCGCCCCTCGCGACACCCCCGACGCGGTGCGTCAGAACTTCCGGTTGGCCAACACCGGCAGGTTTTGGCGCACCGCGTCGATCTCGTTCGGGTCGATGTCGAGCGTGAGCAGACCGGGCGCCGCGCCGAGCTGGTCGAGCACGTGGCCGGTGGGGGACACCACCATCGAGTTGCCGACGCCCACGGGTGCCGAGCCGGAGATCTCGATACCCGACTCGGCGGGGTCCGCCTGCCCGCAGGCCGCGAGGAACGTCGTGGAGTCCAGTGCGCGGGCGCGGGCGAGCAGTGTCCACTGATCCACCTTGCCGGGGCCGCGGCCCCACGACGCGGCGACGACGGTGAGCAGGGCGCCGCGGTCCGCGAGGGTCTGGAAGAGGCCGGGGAAGCGAATGTCGTAGCACGTCGCGAAGCCGACACCCACGCCGTCGATGTCGACGACCACCGGCTCGGTTCCCGGTGCGACGGTGTCGGACTCGGCGAAACCGAACGCGTCGAACAGGTGGATCTTGTCGTACGACGCCTCGACGCCCCCGCCGGTGATCAGCAGGGTGTTGCGCACCCGCTCGTCACCGCCGACGGCCGGGGTGAACATGCCGGCCGCGACGGTGATGCCCGCGTCGTCGGCGATCTCGCGCACCGCGGTGGCCCAGGGGCCGTCGAGCGGCTCGGCGACGTCGGCGATCGATCCGCCGAATCGGCGCATCGTTGCCTCGGGAAGGACGCACAGCCGGGCGCCCGCGTCCACAGCGTCACGGACGGACGAGCGCACCAGGTCGAGGTTCTCGTTCGGATCGCGGGACGCGGTGATCTGGGCGAGGCTGATTCTCATGCGGTGCTCCTGACGTCGGCGTGCGGGGTGTCGAGGGTCGTGACTGGTATACACACAGTATGCAAGAACAGTCCGGTCGCGAGCGTGCCTATGTCTATCTCCGCGACCGCGTGCTGTCCGAACCGGCGTTCACGGGCACGTTCCTGAACGAGGGCGAGCTGGCGTCGCAGATCGGGGTGTCGCGCACCCCGGTCCGAGAAGCGTTGCTGCTGTTGGTGTCCGAGGGTCTCATCGAGATGGTGCGCGGCCGGGGCGCGTACGTGCCGCCGATGTCCGGGCGCCAGATCGGTGAACTGATGGACCTGCGCGGCGTGCTCGAACGGCACGCCGCGGAGAAGGCGATCGACGCTGGGAACGTACCCATCGCGGCGATGACGGCCACTCTGGAGTCGCAGGAGGCACTGGCTGCCGGTGCCGCCGAGGATCACGCTCGAACCTTCATCGACCTCGACGGGACGTTCCACCAGGAACTGATCGACTCTGCAGGCAGCGAGTTGCTGTCCCGGACGTACGCCGGGCTGCGGGCGCGGCAGTTGCGTGCCGGGTTGTCCGCGCTGTTCGGCGCTCCCGACCGCAAGCGCCAGGTGTGCACCGAGCATCGCGCGATCGTCGACGCGTTGGCCTCCGGGGATCTGGCCGCGGCGTCCGCGCAGATCGATGCACACCTGGACGTCACCATGCGAATCCTGCTGCGCGGCTAGCTCTCCCGCGCCGAGAGCTGCTCGGCGCCGAGGTTCTGCGCGACGTAGCTCTCCTCCTCCGCAGGATCGGGACCACGGCCGAGTGCCAGGCCGAGGACGGTGAGCACACCCATCGCCATGATGTAGACGAAGACGGGCACCCAGCTGTCGGTGCGGTCGAGCAGGAACGTGAACATGAGCGGAGCGATCGCGCCGCCGAAGACGCCGGCGATCGTGTACGCCAGCGAGGCACCGGTGGAGCGCAGGCGCAGCGAGAACTGCTCCGTCACGAACGCGGCCTGCGGCCCGTACATGAACGAGTGGAACGTCAGTCCGACGACGACGCCCAGGACGAGCATGCCGAACGAGCTGCCGCCGATGAGGAGGAAGAAGACGGCAACCCACACGACGCCGCCCACGGCGGCGACGGCGTAGAGCAGACGCCGGTTCACGATGTCGGACAGTGCGCCCGCCAGCGGGATGGTGGCCAGCTGGAACGCCGAGCCGATGAGGATGGCCGTGAGCACCTCGCTGCGCACGAAGCCGAGCTTCTGCACGCCGTAGGTGATGGAGAAGACGGTGAAGAGCGCGTAGATGACGTCGGGTGCGATGCGCGAGAGGATCGCGGCGATCAGGGGGCGGCTCTGCTCGCGGAAGACCTCGGTGATCGGTGCCTCGGGTCGGTCGCCGCTCTCCTGCAGCGCCTTGAACACCGGGGTGTCCTCCAGCTTAAGGCGGATCCACAGCCCGAAGCCGACCAGCACGGCCGACAGCAGGAACGCCACGCGCCAGCCCCACGACTCGAACTGTTCCTCGGTGAGGGCGAAGGTCAGGGCCGCGAGAGCGCCGTTGGCCATCAGGTTGCCGGCGGGCGGGCCGATCTGCGCCGCGGACGACCAGAATCCACGCTTGCGCGGATTGCCGTACTCGCTCGAGAGCAGGACGGCACCGCCCCACTCGCCACCGACGGCGACGCCCTGCGCGAAGCGCAACGCCACCAGGATGATCGGCGCCGCGACGCCGATGGTCGCGTAGCCCGGCAGCAGTCCGATGAGGAACGTCGTGACGCCGATGAGCAACAACGTGATGACGAGCAGCTGTTTGCGTCCGATGACGTCGCCGAGGCGGCCGAAGACGAACCCGCCGATCGGCCGCGCGACGTATCCCACGGCGTAGGTCGAGAACGCGAGCAGCGTTCCCGTCAACGGGTCGCTCTCCGGGAAGAAGATGATGGGGAAGATCAGTGCGGCCGACGCGGAGTAGACCGCGAAGTCGTACCACTCCAGTGCCGTACCGGTCAGGCTGGCAGCGAAAGCCTTGGTCAGCGCAGTCCGGTCGGGACGCACCGCCCCTCGGCCGTCGGGTGTCGTGCCGTCCATGGGATGTCCTTTCGGGTGTCGTGGTTCATATACTTGCTGTATACAAGACGTATGCGCAACCCCTCGAGCGCTCCCGAAACAGAGAAGTAACAGGAGAAATGATGACGACACTGACCTTCGAACTTCCCGACGGTTCCACCGAGTCGGTCACCGTGACCACACTCCTGAACGCCGGGTACGCGGGCCGTGACCAGGCCGAGGTCGCGTCCCACATCGCCGAACTGGCCGAGCTCGGCGTTCCCGCACCGACCACCATTCCGGCGATGTACCCCATCTCGCCCTACCTGGCTCAGCAGACCTCCGAGGTGCACGTCCAGCACGGACACACCTCGGGCGAGGCGGAGTGGGCACTGGTGATCACGGGTCCCACCCGCGACGACGTGCTGCTGACCGTCGCATGCGACCACACCGATCGCGATCTCGAGGTGCACAGCGTCGCGTGGAGCAAGAACGCCTCACCCGACGTGCTCGGCACCGGGGCCTGGCGGCTCGCGGAGGTGGCCGACCGCCTCGACGACATCACGCTGCGCGCCCGGGTCGGAGACGACGAGACCCTGATCCAGGACGGCACTCTGGGCGATCTGCTCTCGCCCGATCACTGGCTCGACGTCCTCACCGAGCGGGGGCTCTTCCGGGCGGGCACGGTGCTGATGTCCGGCACGGTGTCGATGGTTCCGGGGGTGGACCAGTTCGCGAGCGCGTGGAAGGTCGAGCTGCGCGACCCGGCGACCGATCGGACTCTGACCTGCGCTTACCGCACCGTCGCCATGCCGTCCCCGATAGGCTGAGCGCAGTCACGTTACAGTCGATCGGTACAGGACATCGTCGTTCGGTATCAGTCGACTACAGGAGTTCATCGTGACCAAGCCCGAGATCGAGTTCCAGGCCGGCCCCCCTCCTACCGACCTCGTGGTCCAGGACATCACGGTCGGTGACGGCGCGGAAGCCGTTCCCGGCGGCACCGTCGAGGTCCACTACGTGGGCGTCGAGTTCGAGAGCGGCGAGGAGTTCGACTCGTCCTGGAACCGCGGCGAGTCCATCACCTTCCCGCTGCGCGGCCTCATCCAGGGCTGGCAGGACGGCATTCCCGGCATGAAGGTCGGCGGACGCCGTCAGCTCACCATCCCGCCGGAGCTCGCCTACGGCCCCGCAGGCGCCGGACATCGGCTGTCGGGCAAGACCCTCGTCTTCGTCATCGATCTGCTGAACGCCTGATCTCTGCTCCGCAGATTCGACGGGCTCACGCCACGTCGAGCACCAACCTCGCGCCGCCCAGCGGGCTCGCCTCCAGATGCACCGTTCCACCGTGCAGGTGAGCCTGCTGGGCGACCAGTGCGAGCCCGAGTCCGGATCCGCCCGCCGCGGCCCGTGATCCGCGCTCGAAGCGTCCGAAGACACGTTCCCGCTCGTCCTCCGGGACGCCGGACCCGTTGTCGTCCACGCTGATTCGCGCACCCGCCGCCGTGCGCGCCACGCTGATCACCACGGTCGTCGCGCCGCCGTGACGCACGGCATTGAGGACGGCGTTGTCGAGCGCCAACCGTAGTCCCGTGGGATGACCGAGGGCGGACACCGGCCCGTCGGCCTCCACCCGCACCCGCGTCTCCGGCAACGTCCGCGCGGCGTCCCGTGCGACGAGGTCGGCGACCTCCACGACGTCCACGCTCACCCGGTCCGCGTCGGTGGTCAGCTCTCCGGTGGCCAGCCGTTCCAGCGCGGCGAGAGTCGATTCCACCCGGCCCTGCGTGCGCTGCAGGTCGTCGAGGATCTCCTGCCGCTGCTCGGCCGAGAGATCGAGCGTGCGCAGCACCTCGATGTCGGTACGCATGGCGGTCAGCGGCGTCCGCAGCTCGTGCGCCGACACGGCGGCGAAGTCGCGGGCCGTCTCGAGGGCGCTCTCGGTGCGCGCCTGGGCGTCCGACACTCGCTGCAGCATGTCGCCGACGGCGGCCGCGAGGGCGTCCGCCTCCCGCACACCCGTCGACTTGCGGGGTGGTGTCGGCGGGTCCTTCGCGACGTCGTGCGTGAGCCTCATCAACGGGCGCACGGCCCGTCCGCCGAGGATCCAGCCGAGTGCCGTCGACGCGCCGACCGCCAGAGCGCCGGCCTGCAGCACCTGCCGCTGCTGGTCGTCCGTGATGTCCTGCGCCTCCGACAACGGCACCGCGATGGACACGGTGACGTCCGTCCGGTCCGGCACCGCGGCGGTGTAGACGCGGAACGGGGTGCCGTCGACGTCGGCGGTCGCCGAACCGAGCGGCATCGCGGGGAGCTGCGGCTGAGTACTGGCCCGCACCTGATCGGTCTGCCTGATCGTGATGGCGAAGGCCTCGGACCTGCTCAGGCTCCCGAGGAACATCTCGAACGTCTGCGCACGCGGTACCACCACCTCCGACGCTGTCTCGAGCCGACGGTCGAGCTGCAGGATGTTGTTGCGGGAGATGGCCGCTGCGACGTACCAACCGACGAGCGAGACGATGATGAGGGCGCCCAGGGCGGTGGCGGCGGCCACGCGGGCGCGCAGCGAGAAGACCCGGGAAGGCCGGAGGCCGGTCGTCATGCGCCGGGAAGGCCGGAGGCCGGTCGTCATGAAGCCGTGCGCAGGACGAAGCCGACGCCGCGGACGGTGTGCAGGATCCGTGGCACCCCACCGCTCTCCATCTTCCGGCGCAGGTACCCGACGAAGACGTCGACGACGTTGGTGTCGGCCACGAAGTCGTACCCCCACACCAGTTCCAGGAGCCGCTCCCGGCTGAGCACCACTCCGGCGTTGTGCGCGAGGACGGCGAGGAGTTCGAACTCGCGCTTCGTGAGGTCGAGGGGCCGCCCGTCGATGGTGGCGCGGTGGCCCGGCTCGTCGAGGCTCAGCGGCCCGACCACCACGGCGGCAGTGGCCGGGACGCTGGTACCGATGGTGCCGCGGCGGCGCAGCATCGCGTTGATGCGTGCCACCAGTTCGGCGAGGACGAACGGCTTGGTCAGGTAGTCGTCGGCGCCGGACTCGAGGCCCGCGATGCGGTCGTCGACGGAACTGCGCGCGCTCAGGACGCACACCGGGACGTCGTTGCCGCGGGCGCGCAATGCGGTGACCACGCCGTTGCCGTCGAGGACGGGCATGTTCATGTCCAGCACCACGACGTCCGGATCCTGCGCACCGACGAGGTCGAGAGCGGCGGCGCCGTCGCGAGCGGTGAGCACGGTGAACCCGGACAGCCGCAGTCCGCGCTCGATCGAGGCCAGCACGTCGACGTCGTCGTCCACCACGAGGACGGTGGGCTGGTCCGGAGCGGTCATCCGTCGATTGTGCCGGAACGCCCGTGGTGTGCGGATGCGCCCCGCGCCGCGGGAGTCGACCTGTGTGCAGTGATCCGCGCTCACCGCGGATCATTGCACACAACCGGCCGGGCCGGGAACGATCGCGGTGGTCACGTCTGCGCAATCTTCCCGGAACAGAGCGTCTCTATCGTCTCTCGAAGCCGTCGGTGCATCCAGCGCGGTCGGGGTCGAGCATGCAAGGGGTATCACGATGAGCGCGAACACGGTCCGTCTCCAGGCTCTGCGAGCGGTCGAGGCGTACCAGCCTCCCGCCGTCAGCTACACCGACACGGAGACTCCGGGTCAGGTCTTCGGCGAGAACGTGTTCAACCGTGTGGTGATGCAGAAGCGCCTGCCGAAATCGGTCTACAAGTCGGTGATGAAGACGATCGAGCACGGTGCGCCGCTCGATCCGATGGTGGCCGACGCGGTGGCGTCCGCGATGAAGGACTGGGCCATCGAGAAGGGGGCGACGCACTACGCGCACGTGTTCTACCCGCTGACGGGTCTGACGGCGGAGAAGCACGACAGTTTCCTCGAGCCGGTGTCGGACGGTTCCGCGTTGGCGGAGTTCGCCGGCAAGACGCTGATCCAGGGCGAACCCGACGCGTCGAGTTTCCCGAACGGCGGTCTGCGCAACACCTTCGAGGCGCGTGGTTACACGGGGTGGGACGTCACCAGCCCGGCGTACGTCCTCGAGAATCCGAACGGCAACACGCTGTGCATCCCGACGGTGTTCGTGTCGATGACCGGTGAGGCACTGGACCACAAGACGGGTCTGCTGCGCTCCCAGCAGGCGATGGGCCGGCACGCCGAGCGCATCCTGACGCTCTTCGGACACGAGGACCCCGAGCACGTCGTGTCCTTCTGCGGACCGGAGCAGGAGTACTTCCTGGTCGACCGGCACTTCTTCCTGGCGCGTCCGGATCTGCTCAACGCGGGGCGCACCCTGTTCGGTGCGAAGCCGCCCAAGGGCCAGGAGTTCGACGACCACTATTTCGGCGCGATTCCCGAACGCGTCCTGGGCTTCATGATGGACACCGAGCGCGAACTGTTCAAGCTCGGCATCCCGGCCAAGACCCGGCACAACGAGGTGGCGCCCGGACAGTTCGAGATCGCGCCGATGTTCGAACGCGGCAACATCGCTGCGGATCACCAGCAACTGCTCATGACGACGTTCAAGACCATCGCCAAGAAGCACGGCATGGAGATCCTGTTCCACGAGAAGCCGTTCGAGGGCGTCAACGGGTCGGGTAAGCACGTCAACTTCTCGTTGGGCAACTCCGAGCTCGGCAGCCTCCTGGTCCCGGGGGACACCCCGCACGACAACGCACAGTTCCTCGTCTTCTGTGCTGCGGTGATCCGCGCGGTGCACAAGTACGCCGGGCTGCTGCGCGCATCGGTGGCGTCGGCCACGAACGATCACCGACTCGGCGCGAACGAGGCTCCGCCGGCCATCATCTCGATCTTCCTGGGTGACCAGCTCGCCGACGTCTTCGACCAGATCGCCAAGGGCGCGGCGACGTCCTCGAAGGGCAAGGGCACCATGATGATCGGGGCGGACACGCTGCCCGTGCTGCCCACCGATCCGGGCGACCGCAACCGTACGAGCCCGTTCGCGTTCACCGGCAACCGATTCGAGTTCCGCGCTCCGGGGTCGATGCAGACGGTGAACGAGCCGATGGTCGTCATCAACACGATCATGGCCGAGTCGCTCGACCACATGGCCACCGAGCTCGAGACGGCCGTCGCGGACGGCGTCGACTTCGACACCGCGGTTCAGAACCTGTTGACGCAGATCATCACCGACCACGGCGCCGTCGTCTTCAACGGTGACGGGTACTCGGAGAACTGGCCCATCGAGGCGGAGGCGCGGGGTCTCGCCAACCTGCGCACGACGCTGGACGCGTTGCCGGAGCTCATCACCGACGAGGCACTGGCCCTCTTCTCGAAGTACGACGTGTTCAACTCGCGAGAGATGCACAGCCGCTACGAGATCGGGCTCGAGCAGTACGCACTCACCATCGGTGTGGAGGCTCGGTTGACGCTCGAGATGGGCACCACCATCGTGCTGCCGGCGGCAGTGCGGTACCAGACGGAGGTCGCCCAGAACCTGGCCGCGCTGCAGGCGGTGGGCGTGGAGATCGACAGGGCACCGCTGGACACCGTGTCCGTGCCGCTCGCGGCTCTGCGGGCCGGGCTGGCGACGCTGAAGGGCGCGCTGGACGCCGACACCGGGCACGACGCGCTCGGCGAGGCCACCCACGCCAGGGACGCACTCCTTCCGGCCATGGCGGAGGTGCGGGCGGCGGCCGATCAGCTCGAGGACATCGTCGCCGACGACCTGTGGCCGCTGCCGACCTACCAGGAGATGTTGTTCGTCCTGTGATGCACGCGGCGCGCTGGTGACATTCACTCGAGGCGTGCCGAATGTCCGTTTTCCGTGCGGCACCACCTCCGGCGGGCGGTAGCTTCCCCGTCGGGGGTGATGCGGCATGGGGTCGTCGGGATCAGGATCGTCAGGGTGGAATGCAGGGTCGTTGTTCGCGCTACCGGTGCGGGTCGGGTTGGTCCTGACCGCGGTGGCGGCGACGGTGGTGGTCAGCGCCGTCACGGCGGTCGCAGCGCCCGCCGACCCGGCCGTCGGCTCCACCTACGCGTGCAGCGGCGACGTCGCGGGTGCGGCGGAGAACCCTGTGGTGTTGGTGCACGGCACCTGGACGAACAGTGCCGAGGACTTCGGCGCGGTGCTCGAACCGTGGCTCACGCAGACCGGTCGACCGTTCTGCACGGTGGAACTGCCTCGGCGCGCGACGGTCGACGTGCAGATCAGCACCCGCTTCGTCGTGGACGCCGTGCTGCGCACCGCGAGCACCCGCGGTGGCCCGGTCGATCTGGTCGGCCACAGCCAGGGCGGAACTCTCGCCGCGTGGGCGGTGAAGTCCGATCCCGAGGTCGCCGCGGTGGTGGACGACGTGGTCGGGCTCGCTCCGGTGGGTGCTCCGCAGGACACCGATGCGGTGTGCGCGGCGCTGGGCGGCTGTGCGGCGCCCATCTGGCAGTTCTCCGAGGGGTCCGACTTCATGGCCGCACTGACGTCGACGCCGTTCCCGGCGGGCACGTCGGCCACCACGATCTCGACGGCGTTCGACGAGCTGGTGCGACCGGCCCCGGCCGCCGGCGCGATGGCCGGGGCGTCGAACCTGGTGATCCAGGACGTCTGCCCCCTGAAGTACGTCTCCCACGTCCTGCTTCCGTCGGACGCCACGGCGATCGCGATGCTGGCCGACGCGTTGGACAACGACGGCCCGGCCGTCGAGTCGAGGGTGGGCACGCAGAGTTGTCTCCAACTCACTCCGCCAGGAACCGATCCGCTGGGCCCGCTGCGTACCGCGCCCACCGCCATCGCCGGCCTGGTGGACGCGCAGATGCAGACGCAGGTGCTTCCGGCCGAGCCGGCCTTCACCGGACCCTGACGTTCGGCCGGGGCGCGGAACGGGTACGAACGTCTGTCATGAGCTCTTCTGCACCCTCCGTCCTGTGGTTCCGCCGCGACCTGCGCCTCGGTGACCACCCGGCATTGGCCCACGCCGCCGAGGACGGCCGGGACGTGCTGGCGCTGTTCGTGCTCGACGATCACCTCCTCGGCCCGTCGGGTGCCGCGCGCCGCGACGTGCTGTTCCGGTCGTTGACAGCGCTGGACGACCAGCTCGGCGGCCGCCTGATGGTGGTGAAGGGCGATCCGGTGGCCGCGGTTCCGGCCGTGGCGAAGGCCGTGGGAGCGGACGCCGTACACGTCAGCGAGGACTACGGTCCGTACGGTCGAGGCCGCGACGACGCCGTCGCCGAGAAGGTCGACCTGGTTCGCACGGGGTCGCCGTACGCGGTGTCGCCCGGCCGCATCGTCAAGGACGACGGCGAGGGTTTCAAGGTCTTCACGCCGTTCTACCGCCGCTGGCAGGACCACGGCTGGCGCGGCCCCGCCGACACCTCCGCGTCGTCGGCGTCGTGGATCGATCCGGACGACGTGTCGGGCGGCCGCACGCGAGTGACCATTCCGACGGAGAAGACCCGTGCGGACGTCGAGGCCGGCGAGAAGGCGGCGCTGTCCTCGTGGGCGGACTTCCGCGACGACCGCGCGACCGGGTACGACGACGAGCGCAACCGTCCTGACAAGGACAGCACCAGCCGGATGTCGGTGCACCTGAAGTACGGGACCATCCACCCGCGCACCATGCTGGCCGATCTGGCCTCACTGAAGAACGACGGCTCGGAGGCGTACCGACGCGAGTTGTGCTTCCGAGACTTCTACGCCGACATCCTCTTTCGCCGACCGGACAGCGCTCGGGAGAACTACGACAAGAGGTTCGACAAGATCGAGCTCGACTCCGGGCCGCACGCGGACGAGCTCTTCCAGGCGTGGTGCGACGGCACGACGGGCTTCCCCATCGTCGACGCGGGCATGCGCCAACTGGTCTCGGAGAACTGGATGCACAACAGGGTGCGGATGATCGTCGCATCCTTCCTGGTGAAGGACCTGCACCTGCCGTGGTGGCGGGGTGCACGCTTCTTCCTGCAGCACCTGATGGACGGCGACATCGCCAGCAACCAGCACGGGTGGCAGTGGACCGCGGGCACGGGAACCGATGCGTCGCCGTACTTCCGGGTGTTCAACCCCACGACGCAGGGCGAGAAGTTCGACCCGAACGGCGACTACGTGCGTCGCTGGGTTCCCGAGCTCCGCGGTGTCGAGGGTAAAGCCGTGCACGCTCTGAAGAACGGACGGCCGGAGGACTATCCCGAGCCGATCGTCGACCACAAGCACGAGCGGGAGGAAGCGCTGCGACGCTTCGGCGCGCTCAAGTCCTGACTGTGCGGCCCGTTCAGGTCCTGAAGAGGGCCGCCAGGGCGTCGAGCACGGACGCGTCCTCGATGGTCGACGGCACGACCACCTCGTCGCCGTCGACCATCTGGCGCATCGTCTTGCGCAGGATCTTGCCCGAGCGTGTCTTGGGCAACGCCTGCACGACGGTCACGTCACGGAACGTGGCAACGGCGCCGATGTCCTCGCGAACGGCGGCGACGAGTTCGGAGCGCAGGGTGTCGTCGTCGATGTCCACGCCGGTCTTGAGCACGACGTACGCGCTGGGGCGTTGACCCTTCGTCTCGTCGTGGATGCCGATCACGGCGCACTCGGCGACGGCAGGGTGGGCGCCGACGACGGCTTCGATACTGCCCGTGGACAATCGGTGCCCCGCGACGTTGATGACGTCGTCGGTGCGCCCCAGGACGTAGACGTAGCCGTCCTCGTCGACGTAGCCCGAATCGCCGGTGAGGTAGTACCCGTCGAACGCGGCGAGATACGACGACAGGAACCGGTCGTCGTCCTGCCAGAGGCCGGCGAGTGTGCCGGGCGGCAGGGGGAGTTCGAGCACGATGTTGCCCTCGGTGCCGGCGGGTACCTCGGCCCACGAGCCGTCGACGATGCCGACGTGGAACCCGGGCACCGGCACCGTCGGTGAGCCCGACTTCAGCGGCATCGGTTCCAGCCCGCGGAGATTCGCGCAGATCGCCCACCCCGTCTCGGTCTGCCACCAGTGATCGACCACCGGTCGGTCCAGGATGCGGGACGCCCACGCGAAGGTGTCCGGATCCAGGCGCTCGCCGGCGACGAACAGGGTTTCCAGGGACGACACGTCGTGATCGCGCAGCAGCGCGGCCTCCGGATCGACCTTGCGTACGGCGCGCAGTGCCGTGGGCGCCGTGAACAGCGCACGCACCCCGTAGTCCTCGATCACTCGCCAGAACGCGCCCGCGTCGGGGGTGCCGACGGGCTTGCCCTCGTACAGCACCGTCGTCGCTCCGGCCAGCAACGGGCCGTAGACGATGTAGCTGTGGCCGACCACCCAGCCCACGTCCGAGGCGGTCCACATGACCTGGCCGGGTCCGACGTCGTAGATGTTGGTCATCGACCAGCGCAGCGCGACGGCGTGTCCGCCGTTGTCCCGGACGACGCCCTTCGGCTTCCCGGTGGTGCCCGAGGCGTAGAGGATGTAGAGCGGATCGGTCGCCGCGACCGACACGGGATCCGCGGGGGTCGCGGCGTCGAGTTCCCGATGGAAGTCCAGCCAGTCGCCAGGCGCCTCGATGTCGATCTCCGGTCGGCGCGTGAGGAAGACCGCACGCGGGGACGACGTCGACATGGCGAGGGCCGCGGCGACGGGTGTCACGTAGTCGACGGTGCGTCCGGGTTCGAGACCACCCGTGGCGGTCACGATCGCGACGGGATCCGCGTCGTCGATGCGCGCGGCCAGTTCCTTCGCGGCGAACCCGCCGAACACCACCGAGTGGACCGCACCGAGGCGCGCACAGGCGAGCATCGCGACGACGGCCTCCGGGATCATCGGCATGTAGAGCACGACGCGATCACCCGCACCGACGCCGCGAGCGGCGAGCGCCCCCGCGAAGCGGGACACCCGGTCGAGGAGTTCGGAGTAGGTGAACGACACGCGAGCGCCCGTCATGGCGGAATCGTGGATCAGCGCGGTCCGATCGCCGGCACCGGCCGCGACGTGGCGGTCGAGCGCGTTGACGCACGTGTTCAGTCGACCGTCCGGGAACCAGCGGTGGAAGGGTGCGTTCGACGAGTCCAGGGCGATGTTCGGCGCGACGTCCCAGTCGATCGCCCGCGCCGCCTCGAGCCAGAAGGCGTCGGGGTCGGCGGCAGCGGCGTCGTAGGCCTGGCGGTAGGCGCCCGATTCGGTCATGAGCCGACTGTAATCTCGGCCGCACTTCCGTAAGGTCGAGACATGACCCTGATTGCCGAGGATCTGCTGCTTCTTCTGCTGGACGACGGAACGGGCAAGCCCGTCGTCGACAGCACCAAGCTGCCGCGGGTGCTCGCCGGCGCGGTGATCCTCGAGCTCGCGATGGACGGCACCGTGTCGGTGGCCGGCGACAACGAGACGACGAAGAAGGGCCGGCTCGCGGTGTCCGGCGCTCGAACGGTGTCGGATCCGATACTCGAGCGGGCCGTTGAGGCGATCGAGACGGCCAAACGTCCGATGACGCCGAAATCGGCCGTCGAGAAGTTGCACAAGGACATTCGCGAGCAGGTGGTCGCCCGCGTCGTCGAGCGTGGGTTCGTCGGTGAGGAGAAGAGCAAGGTCCTGGGGCTGTTCCCCACCACCACGTGGCCGACGCTCGATTCGTCGCACGAGGACCGGGTCCGCGAGACGCTGCACTCCGTCCTGATCGACGGTCTCGATCCCGATGCGCGGACGTCCGCGGCGGTGGCGTTGCTGTCGGCGATCGACGCGACGCACAAGGTCTTTCCCGATGCGGACAAGCGCGCGGTGAAGAACCGTGCCAAGGACATCGCGCAGGGGGAGTGGGCGAGCGATGCCGTGCGCAAGGCGGTGCAGGACGTCTACACCGCGGTCACCGTGGCGGTGATGGTTCCCGTCATGGCCGGTACGTCGGGGAGCTGATCCCGACCGCTTCCTGGACCGGGGTCTCCCGGGTGACGCGGTGCCGTCCGCAGTGGCACCGGTGATAGACGACGGTGCCCTCGCTGGTGCGGTGGTGGGACTCGACCGTCCATCGATGCAGACATTCCACGGTGCTCATGACGACGAGTCTGCTGTAATGGTCTTGTGCACCTCAACCCTTACGGAGAATATGCGGTCCGGCTGGCCGTCGACATCGTGAACTCGCCCCCGACCGATGCGGTGGAGTTCGAGAGTCGGTGCATCGAGGCGGGCATGTCCGACGACACGGTGGCCATGCACACCGATCTGGCCCGCGCGGAGGTGTTCTTCGAGGAGTGGCTCGGCGTGGTCGACGCGCCGACGCACGAGCAACGGGCGCTCGCACTGAACGCGTTGCTCGCGCAGACCTCGGCATACCCGCGGTTGACGAACCACGCCGACGACGGCTGGCACCTGCACTACCGGGATCCGGATCTGCCGCTCGCGGACGTCGTGCGCGCGCTGGTGAGCGTCGGTACCGCGCTGCATCTGGTGGGCCGCGGCATGCACCGTCTCGGTCGGTGTTCGGCGGACGACTGCGACCGTGTCTACGCCGACTTCTCCCGTACCGGTCGCCAACGGTACTGCGGTACGGCCTGTTCCAACCGCGACGCAGTCCGGCGGCACCGCGCGAAGGCTACTGCCCCAGCGTCCTGAACCGACGCAGTCGCTCGGACTGCCGGACGCCCGGGTCGAGGGCGGTGACGGTGTCGAGTGCGCGGGCGATCGCGGTCCCCAGGCGACCCATGAACCGGTGCGGTTCGTCGGCGGCATCCGGGTCCTCGGGCACGATGGTGTCGACGATCCGGGCCGCCCGGAGGTCGACGGGCCGGATGCCCTGCGCCTCGGCCATCGCGGGCGCGTGTGCGGTGTCGCGGTGCACGATGGCACTCGCCCCTTCCGGCGGGAGCGGCGCCAGCCAGGCGTGCTGTGCGGCCACGACGCGGTCGGCAGGCAGCAGTGCGAGCGCGCCGCCGCCGGTGCCCTGCCCCAGCAGGACCGACACGGTGGGAGTGCGGAGGGTGATCAGCGTCGAGATGCAGCGCGCGATTCCGGGAGCCAACCCGTGCTCCTCGGCCTCGCGTGACAGCGATGCGCCGAGCGTGTCGATCACCAGGACCAGCGGCAGGCCCAGTTGCTCCGCGAGGCGCATGCCGCGCAACGCTTCTCGGAGCGCGCCCGGACCCATGGTGTTCTCCGGCGTCTGCCCGGTGCGATCCTGCCCGAACAGGACGCACGATCGTCCGCGGAACCGGGTGAGGGACAGGGTGACGGTGGAGTCGAAGTCGCCGCGCCCCGTCCCGCTCAGCGGGATGTGATGAGAGACGTTCGCCGCCAGCAGCTCTCGCACACCGGGGCGGTCGTCGCGGCGACTCAGCAGGACCGAGTGCCATGCCGACACGGAGGTGTCCGCACCCTCGTCGGACGGTTCCGCGTACTCGGGGGTCGCCTCCGGCTCGTCCTGCAGAACCACCAGGGCCCGTTCGAGGACGCCGCGGACATCGGCGGGAGGGACGACCGCGTCGATCACGCCGCAGCGGAACAGGTTCTCGGCCGTCTGCACGCCCTCGGGGAAGTCCTGGCCGTAGAGGGCCTGGTAGACCCGCGGTCCGAGGAACCCGATGAGGGCACCGGGTTCGGCGAACGTGACGTGGCCGAGCGATCCCCACGACGCGAACACGCCGCCCGTCGTGGGGTGCCGGAGATGGACGAGGTAGGGCAGGCCGACGTCCTTGTGCAGGGTCACCGCCGCGGCGATCTTCACCATCTGCACGAACGCCGCGGTGCCCTCCTGCATGCGCGTGCCGCCGGAAGTGGGGGACGCGATCAGCGGAAGCCGCTCCGCCGTGGCGCGTTCCACGGCCAGGGTGATGCGCTCCGCCGCGGCCACACCGATGGATCCGGCGAGGAACGCGAACTCGCACACCACCACGGCGACGCGCCGCCCGCCGACGGTGCCCGCACCCGTCAGGACCGCCTCGTCCACTCCGCTCCGGATTCGTGCGCGCTCGAGGTCGGCGAGGTACTGCTCGTCCGCCGCGACGACGAGCGGTGCCCGATCCCACGAGAGGAAAGTCCCGGGATCGAGCACCGCGTCGAGGAACTGCTGCGCCGTGGTCGTCATGCGCTCAGTATGGCGTGCGATCAGGCGCGCCCGAGCGCCTCCTTCCAGGACACCGTGCGGCCGATGCGCAGGATGGAGCGCTGGTAGATCTTGGCCGCGACGACGGCGAGAACCAGGGTGGCGACGATCATCAGCACGATGGTACCGACGATCTGGATCGGGTCCGCGACGCCCGCCGCGATGCGCAGCGGCATGAGGATGGCGGAGAACGGGGGAATCCACGACAGGACGGTCGGCAGTGTCGCTCCCGGGTCGTCGATGGACGAGAACGCCGCGAAGAACATCGCCAGGATCACGATCAGCAGCGGCATGGTCGTCGAGTTGACGTCCTCCTGGCGCGACACCATGGAGCCGCCGGCGGCGTAGAGCACCGCGAAGAACGCGAAGCCCAGCACGAACCAGCCGATGGTGGAGACGAAGACGCTGACGGCGGTACCGGTGACCGTGAGCGTGCCGGTGGCCGTGCCCGCGATGAGGCCGGCGGCGCCGTACGCGGTGAGCTGCACCAGTCCGACCACGCCGATGCCGATCACCTTGCCCCACAGCAGCTGCAGCGGGCGCACGGTGGAGAGCAGCAGTTCGACGACCCGGGACGACTTCTCCTCCACGACACCCATCGCGACGTACATGCCGAAAGTGATGATCTGGGCGTACAGCAGGATGACGGCGATGAAACTCAGCGCGAGTCGTTGACCCTGTGCGGGATCGGGCGGATCGACGGCCTCGACCGTGACCGTGGCGGCGCTCGTCGCCGAGGTGACGGTGGCGGGATCGACTCCCAGCCCGGTGAGGGCGTCGTTCTGCGCCTGCGCGGCGACCGCGCTGTCGATGACGGCTTTCAGGGTGCCGTCGACGGTGTCCTCGGTGACGGCCGTGTACGCGCCGCCGGTCCCGGGGACGAGCGCCACGTCCACGTCGCCGTCGGTGACCTGCGTGCGAGCCTCGTCCGCCGAGCCGATCTCGCGGACCTCGACGGGAGCGCCGAGTTGATCGCCCACCGCGGTGAGGGTCGGGGACAGGCTTTGGTCACCGACCAGCCCGAGGGGCGTCCGGTCCTCGGAGTCGCTGCCGCCGGAGAAGATCGAGAACGCGACGATGCCGCCGACGATGACCAGCAGCACGATGGCGTTGGAGATCAGGAAGCTCTTCTTCCGCACCTGGACGTCGAACTCGCGCCCGGCGACGAGCGCGATGGCTCGTCCCGCCGAGAGCGGTGATCGGGTGGTCGACTTCTCGCTCATGCCACTACCTCTCGGTACAGGTCGGTCAGGGACGGTGTGCTGCGGGCGAACTCGTGCACGGGTCCGGTGGCGAGCGCTGCGGCGAGCACCGCCTGGTCGTCCGCCTCGGGCGCCAACGACAGGCTGGTGCGCCCGTCGGAGTGCGACACGGTGGTGACCCCGGTCAGCGCGTCGGCCCAGCCGGCGGGAGCGGCCGGGGCGTGCACCTCGAGGGTGGTGCCGGACTTGCCTCGCAGTTCGTCGACGTTGCCCACGGCCTTCATCCGGCCGGAACCGATGATGCCGACCCGATCGCACAGGCGCTGCACCAGATCGAGCTGGTGGCTCGAGAACAGCACGGGGACACCGGTGCGGGCCTTCTCGAGAAGCACCTCGCTCATGGTGTCGACGGCCACGGGGTCGAGACCCGAGAAGGGTTCGTCCAGCACCAGGACGGCGGGATCGTGAATCAGGGCTGCGGCCAACTGGACTCGCTGCTGGTTTCCCAGTGACAGTGAATCGACCGTGTCGTTCACCCGGCCGTCGATGCCGAGGCGCTCGGTCCAGGTCGCGACCGCGGCGGAGGCGTCGGACGTGGACAGCCCGTGCAGCTCGGCCAGGTACTTCAGCTGCGCCCCCACCTTCATCTTCGGGTACAGCCCACGCTCCTCCGGCATGTACCCGATGGTGCGGCGCACGTTCAGGTCGATGGGCTGCCCGTTCAGGCGTGCCTCTCCCGAATCGGCTCCCAGCACGCCGAGGGTGATGCGCATCGTCGTGGTCTTGCCGGCACCGTTGCTGCCGACGAACCCGAACACCTCGCCGGGATTCACGGTGAACCCGACGCCGTCGAGTGCGACGGTCTCGCCGTATCTCTTGTGCAGGTCGTCGATCTCGAGAGTCGAGCCGCTCATGCTGATCCTTTCTCGGGGGAGTGTGGTGTGGGAGTGGGGAATTCGTCCGGTTCGTCGACCGGCGCCGTCCAGGCGAGGATGATGCCGGGAGAGCAGATCCCGACAAGTAGACCACTCAGTATGATGAATCCGCCACCGAGTGCCAGTCGGGGATCGTCGGTGAAGGTGGTCGCCCACACCAGTGCGAGCGCCGGAACCGTCACCGCGCCCTGGGTGATCGCGAACCCGATCGAGCGAGCCGCGTTGCGACGTTCCAGGTCCCACTCGTCGAGCGCATCGGCGGGAGCATCGCTGCGGCGGCCGGTGACGATCTGCAGCGTCGTCCACGACACGCTCATGAGGATCGCGCCGGGAAGCCAGGTGAGCGGCGCCCACTCGGGCCCGACGAGAATGAAGATCGACGATGCCGCGAGCGCGACGAGCGAGGCGACGAGAATCCACACCAGCAGCCGGCGCCGTGACCTGGTGCGCCAGCCGGGGAGGTAGTGCGCGTACCGCGCCTCGTTCTGCAGGTATCGACGGGTGCGGAACGCCTGATAGCGGTCCAGAACGGTGTCACTCATCGTGGTGTCCCTTCCTCGGGCTGGGTGCGTCGGTAGACCTCCGTGGACAGCGGCGCGAACTCGGTACGCGAGAACACCGCCTCGACCGGCAGCCCGAACACGTCGCAGATGCGCATCGCGAGATCGAGGCTCGGGTAGTGGTCGCCGCGTTCGAGTGCGCCGACCGTCTGCGGGTTGACCTCGACGAGTTCCGCGAGCTGGGCGCGGGTCATCCGACGCTCGGCGCGCAGCACACCGATGCGGTTGTGGATGGGGAGCGTGGTCCCGCGTTTGACCGGACTCATGTATCGAAGCGTTGTATAAACCTAACGATGTGTCAATACCGGAGGCAGCACTGTTCGGGCGAGCGCGCGCTGAACCACACGATCGTGCGTGATTCTGCCGATCGGCAGGAACTGCGACGATCGGGTGGGGAAATCCTCAGTCCTGGTGCAGAACGCCCTGCGCGACGGTCCACCGGCGCGTGCTGCGCACCGAGTCGAGCATCCGCCGGTCGTGGGTGACCAGGAGCATCGTTCCCTCGTAGGTCTCCAGTGCCGATTCGAGCTGCTCGATGGCGGGGACGTCGAGGTGGTTGGTGGGCTCGTCGAGCACGAGCAGGTTCACCCCTCGTGCCTGCAGCAGCGCGAGTCCCGCTCGGGTGCGCTCGCCGGGGGACAGGGATGCCGACGGCCGCAGGGCGGCCTGTCCGCGGAGACCGAACTTCGCCAGGAGTGTGCGGACGTCGGCGTCCGGCCAGTCCGGAACGGAGGCTGCCAGCGCGTCGGCGACCGAGTCGGGTCCGTCGAAAGCCGAACGGGCCTGGTCCATCTCGCCGATCTCGACTCCGGAACCGATGCTCACGGATCCACTGGTCGGCGTGATGCGGCCCAGCAGCAGGTGCAGCAGGGTTGTCTTGCCCGAGCCGTTGGCGCCGGTGACGACGATGCGGTCCCCGGCGTCGATCTGTGCCGTCACCGGCCCGAGCCGGAACGCCCCCCGCTCCACGACGGCGGAGTTCACGGAGACCACGACGCTGCCGCTGCGGGGCGCCGCCGCGATCTCCATGCGCAGTTCCCACTCCTTGCGCGGCTCCTCGACGACGTCGAGCCGTTCGATGCGTCGCTGGGTCTGGCGCGCCTTCGCGGCTTGCTTCTCCGTCGATTCGGCGCGGACCTTCCGGCTCGCCTTGTCGTTGTCCTTGCTCTTGCGTCGAGCGTTCCGCACGCCGTGCTCGAGCCAGTTCCGCTGCATGCGAGCGCGATCCTCGAGCCCGGACCTGGTGTCGGCGTACTGCTCGAACTCTTCCCGTGCGTGACGACGCGCCACGTCGCGCTCGACGAGGTAGGCCTCGTACCCGCCGTCGTAGACCGCTATCTGCTGCTGCGCCAGGTCCAGCTCGACGATGCCGGTGACGGTGCGCGCCAGGAACTCACGATCGTGACTGACGATCATCACGGCGCACTGGGTACTCGTCACGAAGTTCTCGAGCTGGTCCAGTCCCGCGAGATCCAGATCGTTGGTGGGCTCGTCGAGAAGCAGGACGTCGTAGCGCGCCAACAGGATTCCCGCGAGTGATGCGCGGGCCGCCTGCCCACCGGACAGGGCGGACATCTCGGTGTCGAGCGCCGCGTCCAGGCCCAGGCCGGCGAGCACCGACTCGGCTCGCTCGGGCAGATCGGCGCCGCCGAGCGCCAACCACCGCTCCAGTGCCGGTGTGTAGAGATCGTCCGACGCGCTCGCGTCGCCGAGCGTCTCCGCCGCCGCGTTCATCGCGTCCTCGGCCGCGCGCACTCCGGTGCGGCGCTGCAGGAACATCTCGACGGTCTCACCGGGAACGCGGGAGACCTCCTGCGCCAGGTGGCCGACGGTGGCGTCCGACGGGGTGAGCGTGACCGTGCCGTCGTGGTCGACCCCGGTCGCCGTGCCCGCCAGCAGGCCGAGCAGCGTCGACTTGCCGGCGCCGTTCGCGCCGACCAGCCCGACGACGTCGCCGGGTCCGACGGTGAGGTCGAGACCGTCGAACAGCGTGCGCTCCCCGCGATAGGCGGACAGGTCGTCGACACGGACCACGGCACTCACGTCTCGCCCAGCTCCTGAAGTAGTTCCCGCACGGCCGTGCGTCCCGCACGGTTGGCGCCGATGGTGCTGGCCGACGGACCGTATCCGATCAGATGGACGCTGGGCCGCGCGGCCACTCGAGTGGCCGACGCGCCGGTCATCGTGATGCCGCCGCCCGGCCCGCGCAGTCGGAGTGGCGCGAGGTGATCGAGCGCGCTGCGAAACCCGGTGGCCCACAGGATGACGTCCGCCCGGGTGGCGGTGCCGTCGTCCCACCGCACTCCGTCGGGTGTGACCTCCGCGAACATGGGCCGCCGTACCAGGACGCCGCGATCGCGGGCTTCGCGCAAGCTGGGGGTGAGGATCAGACCGGTCACCGACACCACCGATCCCGGCGGCAGTCCGCGGCGCACCCGATCCTCGACCTGCGCGACGGCAGCGCGGCCCACCTCGGGTGTGAAGTCCCGCTCGAGGAAGACGGGCTCGCGGCGGGTCACCCACGTCGTGGTGGTCACGCGCGAGATCTCGTCGAGCAACTGCACCGCGGAGATCCCGCCTCCGACGACGACGACGTGCTCGCCGCGGAACTCCTCCGCCGAGGTGTAGTCGCGCGTGTGCAGTTGGCGCCCCGTGAACGTCTCCATGCCGGGGTAGCGCGGGACGAACGGGTGCTCCCAGGTGCCGGTGCAGTTGATCAAGCCCCGTGCGTGGACGTCGCCCCGCTCGGCCTCCACCCGGTACCGCATCGTCGTCTCGTCCCGGTCGCAGACGACCGACACCCGTCCCGGCCGCCGCACGGGCAGCGCGAAGCGCTTCTCGTACGCCGCGTAGTACTCGGGCACCGCCGACGACGCGGGCACGTGCGCGGGGTCGACGTCGGGGGCCAGCGTGTCCGCGAACGCCATGCCCGGAAGGTCGTGCACCCCGTTGACGGTCTCGAGGGTCAGGGAGGGCCAGCGGAACTGCCACGCCCCACCGGGAGCCGGCGCACCGTCGAGCACGACGTAGTCGTCCCATGCCCGCAGCCCCGCTCGCTGCAGGAAATAGGCCGCGGACAGACCGGCCTGCCCGGCACCGATCACTGCGACGTCGACGTGTTGCACCCGTCCAGTACACCAGTCAGGGCTCCGCACCCGGTAAATTCGCGTAAGGGGGTCTCACAGAACACTTCGTTCCACGCAGAGAGAAGACACAACGTGACCATTGGTATCACCAGGAACGGCGCGGTTCTCACCGTGGAACTGCAGCGACCGGAGCGCCGCAACGCTCTGAACACGGCTCTGTGCACCGAAGTGCGTGAGGCGGTGGAGGGTGCCGAGGCGGACGGCACCCGCGTCGTCGTGATCACCGGCGAGGGCACGAGCTTCTGCGCGGGCGCCGATCTGTCGGGCGAAGCCATCGCCGACGAGTTCCCCGAGGCGCTGCTGTCGATGAACCGCGCGCTCCAGACCGTGTCGGTCCCGGTCATCGCCGCCGTGAACGGGCCTGCTGTGGGTGCGGGTACGCAGTTGGCCATCGCCGCAGACCTGCGGGTGGTCGACCTGGGCGCCTTCTTCGCCATTCCCTCCACCCGGTTGGCCATCGCCGTGGACAACTGGACCGTCAAGCGGCTGGTGTCGCTGGCCGGCGGCGGTCCTGCCCGCACGGTGCTTCTGGGTGCCGAGCAGTTGTCCGCCGAGCAGGCGCTGGCGTGCGGACTGGCCAACAAACTCGGCGATCTCGACGTCGCGCACGCGTGGGCCGAGGAGATCGCGCAGCTGGCGCCACTGTCGCTGCGTCACCTCAAACTCGTCTTCAACGACGACGGCACACGTGACGAGGCGAACGCCACGCAGCTCGACGCGTTCGCGGCCGCCTGGGCGAGCAACGACGCCGTGGAGGCGCGGATCGCGCGCAAGGAGAAGCGACGCCCGGTCTTCCAGGGCCAGTGACGACATCGGGGTCGCTGACCTGCCGATTCGGACAAAGGCGACACCCCGGCACCACGTAACGCACTCGACACAGAGTGCGTACAGTCCGGCAACACAGCGTTCCTACGGTCATCTCGCATCGCGCCGCCACGGCGTGCGACACGACCGGAGGCACCCGACCATGACCGCTCTCGGAGACGTTCCACCCGACTCCACGCTCACGTCCGACAGTCAGAAGCAGTCGGCGGCACTGAAGGAGACGCTCGAGGACTACACGCTGCGCTTCGCCCCGCGCAGCTACCGCAAGTGGGGGACCGGCGTCGTGGCGACGTCGGCTCTCGGCGGAATCGCGTACCTCGCGGACTTCGCCATCGGCGCCAACATCGGCATCTCCTACGGCACCGGCAACGCGCTGTGGGGAATCCTGGTGTTCGCCGTCGTCATCTTCCTGACGGGTCTGCCGCTCGCCTACTACGCGGCGCGCTACAACATCGACCTCGATCTGATCACGCGCGGAAGCGGATTCGGCTACTACGGGTCGGTGGTCACCAACGTCATCTTCGCGACGTTCACGTTCATCTTCTTCGCGCTCGAAGGGTCGATCATGGCCCAGGGCCTCGAACTGGGGCTGAACATCCCGCTGCCCATCGGGTACGCGGTGTCCACCCTGATGGTCATCCCGTTGGTCATCTACGGCATGAAGGCGCTCGCCACACTGCAGGTGTGGACGACCCCGCTGTGGCTGATCCTCATGGTGCTGCCGTTCGTCTATCTCGTGGTGAGCAACCCCGACTCCATCGGTCAGTTCATGGCCTACGGGGGCGCCGACGGTGCCGCCGGCACCGGTGTGAACCTCGGATCCGTCATGCTGGCCGCGGGTGTCTGCCTCTCGTTGATCGCTCAGATCGCGGAGCAGATCGACTACCTGCGCTTCATGCCGCCCAAGACGCCGGAGAACTCGCGTCGCTGGTGGACGGCCGTCCTGCTCGCGGGGCCGGGCTGGGTCATCTTCGGTGCGCTCAAGCAGATCGTCGGACTGTTCCTCGCCGTGTACCTCATCGCGAACGTGGTCGACGGATCGTCGATCGCCAACGAGCCGGTGCACCAGTTCCTCGAGATCTACGAGAACTTCATGCCGGGCTGGCTAGCCATGACCCTCGCCGTGGTGCTCGTGGTCATCTCGCAGATCAAGATCAACGTGACCAACGCGTACTCGGGCTCCCTGGCGTGGACCAACTCGTACACCCGCGTCACCAAGTCCTACCCCGGACGACTGGTCTTCGTGCTGTTCAACCTCGCGATCGCGTTGATCCTGATGGAAGCCAACATGTTCGACTTCCTCAACAACATCCTCGGGTTCTACGCGAACTGCGGTATCGCCTGGATCGCGGTGGTCGCCTCCGACATCGTGTTCAACAAGTACCTGCTGAAGCTGTCCCCGAAGGTGCCGGAGTTCCGCAGGGGGATGCTCTACGCGGTGAACCCCGTCGGTTTCGGCTCCATGGCGGTGTCCGCGATCCTGTCCATCCTCGTGTTCTTCGGGGCGTTCGGGCCGGCGATCAAGCCGTACTCGCCCATCGTGGCGCTGGTACTGGCGATCGTGCTGCCGCCCGTGCTGGCGATCGTGACCAAGGGCAAGTACTACCTGCGGCGCACCGACGACGGCATCGATCTGCCGATGTTCGACGAGTACGGCAACCCGTCCGACGCGACGCTGCTGTGCTCGGTGTCGGGAATGGAGTTCGAGCGGCCGGACATGATCGCGTCGGCCAAGAAGGGGCCGAACGGGGAGACGCTCTACATCTCGTCGCTGTCGCTGAGCACCGACAAGACGGGGGAGCACATCCTGCCGGAACAGACGTGAGCCGATACTTGTGAAGTCGGTACACATCAACCGTGGACTAGTGTCGGAGGCGTGAAACCAGCCACCGCAGCAGTGTCCATCGGGCTCGCCGCCGCAGGGTTGTCCTGGCTCGCGCGCGCGGCGTGGGGTGTGCCGTCCGCCGTCGGCGCCGGACGCGGTGCCATCCGTCCGTACGCCGCCGCGTCCTCGCACTACCGGGACCGCAAGTTCCACAACACACGCAGCAGCTCGCCGGTCGCGGCGGGGGAGCAGGCGAGCATCGGAGCCGCGATGCTCACGCGCGGCCGCTCGGGACGACCCGAGCGCGCCGTGCCGTTGGCCACCCCGCTCGCGCCGGCGGAGGCCGGGGACCTGGCCGTCACCTGGTTCGGGCACTCCTCGGTGGTCGTCGAGATCGACGGTCACCGCGTGCTCACCGATCCGGTCTGGAGCCGGCGGGTCTCACCGTCGCGGGTTCTCGGACCGGCCAGGTTGCACCCGGTACCCGTTGCGGCCGAGGCGCTTCCGCAGGTCGACGCCATCGTCATCTCGCACGATCACTACGACCACCTCGACCGTGACACGGTGGCCACGCTGCTCACGTCGCAGTCGGCGCCGTTCCTGGTGCCGCTGGGGGTGGGCGCCCATCTGCGCCGCTGGAAGGTTCCCGAGGACCGGATCGTCGAGCTCGACTGGAACGACGACGTCCGCATCGGATCGCTCACCGTCACGTGCCTGGAGGCACGACACTTCTCGGGCCGGTCCCTGGTGCGCGACACCACGCAGTGGGCGTCGTGGTCGGTGGTGGGTCCGGAGCACCGGGCCTTCTTCGGCGGCGACACCGGCTACACCGAGGCGTTCGCGGACATCGGCGCGCGGCTCGGTCCGTTCGACGTGACCCTGCTTCCCGTCGGTGCCTACGACGACCGGTGGCCGGACATCCACATGAACCCCGAGGAGGCGGCGCGGTCGCACGGTGACCTGCAACAGGGCACCCCGTCCTCCGGCATCGTCGTGCCCGTCCACTGGGCGACCTTCAACCTCGCGTTCCACCCGTGGTCCGAACCCGTGGAGCGGCTGCTGACGGCCGCCGAGGCGGAGCGGATCTCGGTGGTGGTGCCGATGCCGGGCCAGCGTGTCGATCTCGCGCGTCCTCTCCCGCACCGGCGTTGGTGGTCCGGCGCGGTATCGTGACGACCATGGCACTCGTGGACAACCTCAAGAAGCTGATCGGCCAGGGCAAGAAGGCCGCCGCTCAGAACAGTGACAAGATCGAGAAGGCCGTGGACAAGGCAGCGGACTTCGCCGACAAGAAGACGCAGGGCAAGTACGCCGACAAGATCGACAAGGTCCAGGACGCCGCCAAGAAGGCGATCCCCGAGAAGTAGCAGACCCGCGCGGTAGTCGAGTCGATGGACGGGTGGCTCCTGCTTCTGGTGATCGTCGGGGCCGTCGTCATCGCCGGCTTCGCCAAGCGCCTCGATCTGCAGGTGCCCCTCGTTCTCGTCGCCGTCGGGTCGCTCGCCTCGTTCGTCCCCGGGCTGCCGCGTCCCGCTCTCGAACCCGAACTCCTTCTGGGCGTGATCCTTCCGCCCCTGCTGTACTCGACGGCGTTGAACTTCTCGTTCCGCTCCTTCGCGCACAACTTCCGCTCCATCGTCCGGCTCGGCGTCGGTCTCGTCGTCATCACGACCGTCTCGGTGGGGTACTTCTCGTACTGGCTCGTCCCGGAGCTGACACTGGGCGCCGCCCTGGTCCTCGGCGCAGTGGTCGCGCCGCCGGACGCCGTCGCGGCGGTCGCCGTGGGGCGCAAGCTGGGTCTGCCCGCGCGCATGATGGCGATCCTCACCGGCGAATCACTCGTCAACGACGCGGCGGCGCTGACCCTGTTCACCATCACCGTCGCCTCCGTGACGGGGAGCCGGGTCGGCATCGACTCGCCGCTCCTGTTCTTCGTCTACGAGGTCGTGGGCGGCGTCGCCGTGGGATACGTGCTCAGCCGACTCGTGCGCTTCGTCCGCAGCCGTATGGCGGACAGCGCGCTGGAGACCGTGCTGGGCATCCTCGTTCCCTTCACCGCCTACCTCGCCGCGGAGCAGATCCACGCCTCGGGTGTGCTCGCCGTCGTCACCGCCGGATTCGTGCTCGGTTCGGCGCGCAGCGGCGACGCGATCCCGACGCGCATCCAGGAGCGGCACGTCTGGCCGACGCTCGATCTGCTCCTCGAGACCTTCGTCTTCGCCTACATGGGCCTGCAGCTCAAGTTCGTCATCGACGACATCAGCCGCGAGGGGCTGCCCGTCCACCACATCTTCCTGTACGGACTGCTGGTCCTCGCGCTCGTCATGGCAGTGCGTCCGGTGATGCTGTTCGCCGGCTCGGCGCTGCGACGCGTCTACCACCGGGCTCGATCGACCGAGGACGCGGAATTGACCTGGCGCCAGAACGTCGTCCTGTCCTGGGCCGGGATGCGCGGAGTGGTGACCCTCGCGGCGGCCGCCGGTGTCCCTTTCACCACCCTCGCGGGGGACGACTTCCCCGGGCGCGGAGTCATCCAGGCCATCGCCTTCACCGTGGCCGTCGGAACCCTGCTGATCCAGGGGGTGACATTGCCGCTGGTGATCCGACGGCTGGACATCTCCGACCCGGACGAGGCCCGGCATCTCGACGAGCAGCGCGCACTCGCTCGGCAGATCGCGCGCCGTGCGGTCGAGGAGTCGCTCGACGAGGCGATGACGAAGGTCGAGGGAACCGAGGCCGCCGAGGTCGTCGATCGGGTGCGCCGCGTGATGCTGGGCCGTCTCCGGACGGAGCAGGACGAGGACGATCAGGAGAGGGCCGCGCGGGCGCGGTCCTCCGGCGCGGTGTTCGATCGATGGCGGCGCACCGCACTGCGGCGACAGCGCGAGGCGTTGCTCGCCGCACGCGACGCGGGGGACCTCGACGACGAGGTTCTCGCCGCGGTTCTGGACGGGCTCGACATCGAGCAGGCCGCCACCGAGACACGGTTGCAGCGATTCATGGCGGAAAGAGGTCGAGAGTGAACGTGTGCAGGATCGGTTCGAGACCAGGACTGCGCGGCAGGGTCCCGGTCCTGCTGGGATCGGCACTGGCCGCGTCGATGCTGATGCTGTCGGGATGTGCGTCGTCGGATCCCGCGCCCAGCCCGGGGAACGACGCGACCACTGACGCGGCACCCCGCTCTCCCGCCCCCACGGGCGACGAGCGCGGCTCGCTGGTCGCCGACGTGCTCCTCGGTCAGGTCGACCAGGCGGTCACCAACCTCGGCGCCACGGCGCACCGCATCACGTACCGCTCGACGTCCGGGGTGGACGGCGGCGGTGTCGACGTCACGGGCACGGTGTTCGTCCCGGCCGGCGCACCGCCCGAGGGGGGATGGCCGGTCGTGTCCGTCGG
Source organism: Rhodococcus sp. Leaf225 (assembly GCF_001426145.1). Classification (NCBI taxonomy): domain Bacteria; kingdom Bacillati; phylum Actinomycetota; class Actinomycetes; order Mycobacteriales; family Nocardiaceae; genus Rhodococcus; species Rhodococcus sp. Leaf225. The sequence continues at coordinate 295,021 of NZ_LMRN01000007.1, forward strand.
GCACGGCACGACGGGTGTGACCGACGAGTGCGCACCGTCCCTCTATCCCAATCTGCTCGGCTCCATCGGCCTGGTCACGCCGATGCTCGAACGCGGCGCCGTCGTCGCGGTGACGGACTACGAGGGCCTGGGAACCGACGATCCGCATCCGTACCTGAACGCCCCGTCGGCCGGCCACGACATCATCGACGCTGTCCGCGCAGCGCGGAACGTGGCGCCGGGCAGCGGGACTCGCTGGGCGGCGCTGGGCGTGTCGCAGGGTGGGCAGGCCACCTGGGCCGCCGCCGAGATGGCCGCGGAGTACGGCGACGGGCTCGAGTTCCTGGGATCGGCCAACCTGTCCCCGGCCGCGGACATCAGCCCGATCGCCCCGGAGTCCGGACTGGGGCAGCTCACGTTGCCGCAGAAGGCGATCATGCCGTTCGTCGTCGAGGGCTTCCTGGTGGACCATCCGGAGTACACCGACGCGGACTTCCTCAGCGGCGGACTGCTGGAGAACAAGGACGTCCTCTTGGCCTGCACGGGACCCCTGGCCGCCGGGAAGTTGACGGCCGCGGGATCCATCGGACCGGACGACGTGCGCCCCAGCTCGCCGGAGGCGTACGCCGCCATTCGAGAGTGGTTGTCGGACAACGCCCTACCGCAGGGGCGGGCCGCGGCGCCGATGATGGTGCTGGTCGGCTCGCGAGACGATCTCATCCTGCCGCAGTGGACCGAGGACGCGTCCCGCCGAGCGTGCGCGCAGGGCGACGTCATCGACTACCGGGTCCGGGCGGACCAGGGCCACGCCGACTCGGCCGCCAACATCGAGGGCATCGACTGGATCACCCAGCGGTTCGCGGGAACCGGACAACCGACGAACACGTGTGATCAGGTGCCGTGACAGCCACCACGGCGGTCGTCCTGTTGGTGATGGCCGCGGTCGTCGCCGGTGCGGTAATCGTCATCACGCGCCGGGGGACGCGCCCGCTGACCACGCCCACCGAACGCGCGGTGCACGCCGCGCTGCACACCGCATCGCTCGCGGCACGCCCGTTGCGGCGGGGCCTCGATGCCGCGTCCGCGTCGGAGGCGGCGCCGCACCTGCGCACACTGACCGGTGCCGCCGCCGTCGTCCTGGCGGGACCGGACGGGACGGTGTTGGGCCACGACGGTCCCGTCGACGGGACCCTGGACGAGTTCCCCGTGGTCGCCCGCCGCGCCGTCGACACCGAGCGTCGGGTGCTGCTGCGCACCGCCGCGACCGCGGACGCCGCGGCACGTTCGGTGGTGGTGCAGCCGGTCCTCACCGAGGGCGCCGGCGTGGTCTGCGTGCTGGGCGTGGTCACGCTGGAGGAACCCGGTCCCGGTCTTCTCGGGGCCTGCACCGAGGTCGCGCGGTACGTCGGCGAGCAGGTCGAGCTGGCCGAACTCGACGCGAGCAGAGCACGCCTCGACCGGGCCGAGGTCCGGGCGCTGCGCGCCCAGATCAGCCCGCACTTCATCTACAACGCCTTGACGACCATCGCGTCGTTCGTGCGGACCGATCCCGATCGTGCGCGCGAGCTGGTCCTCGAGTTCGCCGACTTCACGCGCTACTCGTTCCGCACGGCGGGGGAGTTCACGGTGCTCTCCGACGAGCTCCGCAACATCGACCGGTACCTCACGCTCGAGCGCGCGCGTTTCGGTGACTCCCTCGACGTGACGGTGCAGATCGCTCCCGAGGTGCTGGGAGTGGTGTTGCCGTTCCTGGCGCTGCAGCCCCTCGTCGAGAACGCGGTGCGCCACGGCGTCGCCGGCCGGGGACGCGGCCGCATCACCGTCATCGCGGCGGACGCGGGTACGGACGCGGCCATCAGCATCGAGGACGACGGTGTCGGCATGGATCCGGAACTGCTGCGCTCCGGCGACCTGGGATCGGAGGAGGGGGTGCACGTCGGACTCGCCAACGTCGACGACCGGTTGCGCGCCGCCTTCGGCAACGACTACGGCCTGGTGGTGGAGACCGCGCCGGACGCCGGCACCAAGGTGAGTATGCGGATCCCGAAATTTCGGGCAGGCATCCGGCCCTGACGTGCGCGCGCGACATGGCACGATGAAGACGCCATGAGCCCCACCCATGCCACCGAGGCGACCACGCCCGCCGCTGCCGACCGGCCCCTGCGGCTGCTCGCCGTGGACGACGAGCGGCCGGCCCTGGACGAACTCGTCTACCTGCTGCGCCGCCACCCGGCGGTCGGATCGGTCGAGGGAGCGAGCGACGCCACCACGGCGCTGCGCATCCTGCGCGACGCGCCGGTCGACGGTGTCTTTCTCGACATCGACATGCCCGGACTCGACGGCATGGAACTGGCCGGAGTGCTGAGCAACTTCGCCTCACCGCCGGCGGTCGTCTTCGTGACCGCCCACGACGATCGCGCCGTCGCCGCCTTCGAGATCGGGGCCGTCGACTACCTCCTCAAGCCGATCCGCGACCAGCGCCTGTCCGACGCTGTCCGCCGCGTCGTCGACAAGAGGTCCGGCGCGGTACCGGGTCCCGCGGGGCGCAGCGACCAGGACGACGTGATCCCGGTGGAGCTCGGCGGTGTGACGACGATGGTGCCGCGGTCCACCGTCGTCTGGGTGGAGGCCGAGGGCGACTACGCCCGGCTGCACACGACGACCGGCACCCACCTGGTGCGGATCGCCCTCTCGACGCTGGAGTCCCGCTGGGCCGACCACGGATTCCTGCGCGTCCATCGGTCGTACCTCGTGTCCGTCGGCCAGGTCGGGGGGACCCGCACCGTCGGGTCCGGACTGGTGGTCTGCCTGCGCGGCACGGGTGCCTGCCCACCCGTCGAGCTCCCGGTGAGCCGTCGCCACACCCGCGAACTCCGCGATCGGCTCGTCCGCGGCCCACGAGCGGCACTCGCCGGACAGCACCGTTCCTGAGATGGCGGCGCAGCGAGAGAAGGTGGTGTTGGCCCAGCGCCGCGGCGCACGCATCGTGCGCACCCGGGTGGAGGTCCAGGAGCAGACCGAGGTGGGCGAGGCCATGATCAACGGCCTGGTCCGCGCACAGTTGGCGCTCGCGTTGCGCACCGCGGCAGTCGTGGTCCTGATCCTCGGCATCGTCCCGCTGGTGTGGGTGTTCGCGCCGGCCGCGGGTACCGCACGCATCGCCGGCATCGGGGTTCCGTGGTGGGCACTCGCCGTCGCCGCGTACCCGGTCCTGCTGGTCGCCGGGTACCTCTTCGTCCGTTCGGCCGAGCGCAACGAGCAGGAGTTCACCGAACTGGTGGAGGACTGATGGCCGGCGCTCTCACGTCCGGCACGCGCTGATGGTGTCCGTCCCCACGGTGCTCGCCGTCATCTTCTCGGCGGTGGCCACGGTCGCGGTGGGCGCCTACGGAGTCCGGTTGGCGCGCACCACCTCCGACTTCCTCGTCGCCTCCCGTAGCGTGGGTCCGCGGTGGAACGCCGCGGCCGTGTCCGGTGAGTACCTCTCGGCCGCATCGTTTCTCGGGGTCGCGGGCCTGATCGCCAAGTACGGTGCCGACGCACTGTGGTACCCGGTGGGCTTCACGGCCGGGTATCTCGGGCTGTTGCTGTTCGTCTCGGCGCCGCTGCGACGGTCCGGTGCGTACACGGTGCCGGACTTCGCCGAGTTCCGCCTCGGTTCGGCGCGGCTCCGCACGTTGGCCATGCTGGTGGTCGCCGGGGTGTGCGCGCTGTACCTCGTCCCGCAGCTGCAGGGCGCCGGGCTCACCCTCAACATCCTTCTCGGCGTTCCCAGTTGGGTCGGCGCGGCTGTCATCGGAGTGATCGTGATCCTCAACGTGGTCGGCGGCGGCATGCGCTCCATCACGTTCGTCCAGGCGTTCCAGTACTGGCTCAAGTTGACGGCCGTCGCGGTACCGGCGCTGGTGCTCGCGGTGCATTTCGCGGCCGATCCGCGCGAGATGGGCACCCCCGCACCGCCGTCCGTGGACACCGCCACGACGGTCGACATCAGTACCGACGTCGTCGTGCAGGTGCAGGAGAACCTCGACGTCGTGGTCCGCGGCACCGTCGACGGCGCCGCGGTGGACGGACCGACGACACTCGACGCGGGCGACCACACGCTGCAGTCGGGCACGGTGCTCGAACTCGAGGCAGGATCGCCGGTCCCCGTGGTGGCGGGCGCACCGGTCGAGGGCTCCGACTGGCTCTCGCCCGGCAACGGTTTCGGTGGTCCCTTCCCGCTGTACCAGGTGTACTCGCTGATCCTCGCCACGTTCCTCGGCACGATGGGGTTGCCCCACGTCCTCGTGCGCTTCTACACCAACCCGGACGGGCCGGCGGCCCGCTGGACGGCGCTGACAGTGGTGGGTCTGCTGTCGGTGTTCTACCTGTTCCCGACGGTGCTGGGTGTGTTCGCACGCCTGTACGTTCCTCAGTTGCTGATCACCGGTGCATCCGACGCGGCCGTGCTCCTGCTGCCGTCGGCGGCCATCGACGGGGTGCCGGGTCTGCTGCTCGCCGCACTCGTCGCCGCGGGCGCGATGGCGGCGTTCCTGTCCACGTCGTCGGGACTGCTGGTGACCATCGCCGGAGTGCTCAGTACCGACGTCCTGCGCGGCCGGGTGCGCGACTTCCGGATCGCCGCGATCGTGGCCGGTACCGGTCCGCTGCTGCTGTCGGTCGGGTTGGTCACGCTCGACCTCTCCCGCACCGTGGGGCTCGTGTTCGCCGTCGCGGCGTCGACGCTGTGTCCGCTGCTGGTGCTCGGCATCTGGTGGCGCGGTCTCACCGCCGCAGGGGCCGCCGCGGGGCTGATCGTCGGCGGCGGGGTCTCCACGGCCGCCGCATCCCTCGCCGTGCTCGGCGGGGTGTCCGATCAGCTCCTGGGTGGGTGGGCCGCGGCGATCGTCGGCTACCCGGCGGCGGTCAGCGTGCCCCTCGCCTTCGCCGTCATGGTGACGGTGTCGCTGGCGACTCGGTCCTCGATACCGTTGGACATCGGCCGCATCATGTCGGCCATGCACGCACCCGAACGCCTCGGTCTGGGCGTGGAGCGACTGCGCAAGCAGTGAGCGGCACGACCGTTCGTCCCGCCCGGCAGACCGTTCGGCGCACCGGCGCGCTGCTCGGCGTGTGATCGGCGCCACGCCGTATCGGTGTGATGGTGGTCTCACTACCGTCATCCGAGTATCTCCCGACACGTAGGAGCACCCGTGACCACCGCACAACCCCATTCGGGCGCACACCCCGAACCCCGGACCCCGTCCCCCCAGGACTTCGTCGACATGCAGGCCACGCCCGAGTTCCAGGAACTCAAGAAGCGCCTGCGCGGCTTCGTCTTCCCGATGGCCGCCTTCTTCCTCATCTGGTACACGACGTACGTGCTCCTCGGGGCGTACGCACACGACTTCATGGCCACCCGCGTCTTCGGCAACATCAACGTCGGACTGTTGCTCGGACTCGGACAGTTCGTGACGACGTTCGCCATCACCGGCATCTACGTGAAGTTCGCGAACCGTGAGCTCGACCCCCGTGCCGCGAAGATCCGCGACGAACTCGAAGGACCCCTCCAGTGACCACCTACTCTGCCACGCAGCAGTTCCTGGCCCAGCAGACGATCGAGGCCGAAACCGTCGGCAGCCCGCTCGTCAACATCTCGATCTTCGCGGTCTTCGTCATCGTGACCATGGCCGTGGTGATCAAGGCCAGCAAGAAGAACGCCACCTCCGCGGAGTTCTTCACCGCGGGCGGCGGCTTCTCCGGACCGCAGAACGGTGTCGCCATCGCCGGTGACTACCTCTCCGCGGCGAGCTTCCTCGGCATTGCGGGCGCCATCGCCGTCTACGGTTACGACGGCTTCCTGTACTCCATCGGCTTCCTCGTCGCGTGGCTCGTCGCCCTGCTTCTCGTCGCCGAGATGTTGCGCAACACCGGCAAGTTCACGATGGCCGACGTGCTGAGCTTCCGCCTCAAGCAGGGCCCGGTGCGTACCGCGGCCGCGCTGTCGACACTCACGGTGTCGTTCTTCTACCTGCTCGCGCAGATGGCCGGAGCCGGCGGCCTCGTCGCACTGCTCCTCGACATCTCGGACCGCACGGGACAGTCCATCGTCATCGCGGTCGTCGGCGTCCTCATGATCGTCTACGTCCTCGTCGGCGGTATGAAGGGCACCACCTGGGTGCAGATCATCAAGGCCGCGCTGCTCATCGCCGGTGCCGGTCTCATGACGGTGATGGTGCTGGCCAAGTTCGGCTTCAACCTGTCCGAGATCCTCGGCAGCGCGCAGACCATGGTCGGCGACTCGGTCTCCGAGACCGTCGCCGCGCGTGACGTTCTCGCCCCCGGCGCCCAGTACGGCGGCTCGGCCACGTCGCAGCTGAACTTCGTCTCGCTCGGTATCGCCCTGGTGCTCGGCACGGCCGGCCTGCCGCACGTGCTCATGCGCTTCTACACGGTGCCCACCGCCAAGGAAGCTCGTCGCAGCGTCGTGTGGGCCATCGCGCTGATCGGTGCGTTCTACCTCTTCACGCTGGTGCTCGGCTACGGCGCCGCCGCCATCGTCGGACCGGACCGCATCCTCGCCGCGGCCGGCGGACAGAACGCTGCCGCACCGCTTCTCGCGTTCGAACTCGGCGGCGTGATACTGCTGGGCGTCATCTCGGCGGTCGCCTTCGCGACGATACTCGCGGTCGTCGCCGGCCTCACCATCACCGCGTCCGCGTCCTTCGCTCACGACATCTACGCCGGTGTCATCAAGAAGGGCAAGGTCGACGACAAGAAGCAGGTCCAGGTCTCTCGCATCACCGCCGTCGTCATCGGCATCCTCGCCATCGGTGGCGGCATCCTGGCCAACGGACAGAACATCGCCTTCCTCGTGGCGCTGGCCTTCGCGGTCGCCGCGGCGGCCAACCTGCCGACCATCCTGTACTCGCTCTTCTGGCGACGCTTCACCACGCGCGGCGCGCTGTGGAGCATGTACGGCGGTCTGATCTCCACCATCGTGCTCATCATCTTCTCCCCGGCCGTGTCCGGCTCGGCGACGGCGATGATCAAGGGCTCGGACTTCGCCTGGTTCCCCCTGTCGAACCCGGGCATCGTCTCGATCCCGCTCGCCTTCATCCTCGGCATCGTGGGAACGCTGACGAGCAAGGACAACGAGAGCACCGACAAGGCAGCGGAGATGGAGGTGCGATCCCTCACCGGCGTCGGCGCCGAGAAGCCGGTCGCTCACTAGGATTCGCCCTGGAAGTTCGGACACGATGCGGGCCACCGCGGGTGTCGTCACGCGCTAGTGTTCACGGCGTGGCGAAACTCGAGGTGGTCCGCATCGTTCCTCTGTCCGCGGAGGATGCCTGGAACGGCGCATCCGATCTGACGCGGTACGAGGAATGGCTCAGCATTCACGACGGGTGGCGCAGTGACCTGCCCGCCGAACTGTCCGAAGGCACGCAGATGGCGTCCGTGGTGTCGGTCAAGGGCATGCGGAACCGGGTGCAGTGGACCGTGAAGAAGTACTCCCCGCCGCGCGAGCTCGAACTGAAGGGCGCGGGCAAGGGCGGGGTCAAGGTCTCGCTGAAGCTCACCGTCGCGGAGAAGAAGGACGGCTCCGAGCTGAAGATGACGATCGATCTCGGCGGCGCGCCCCTGTTCGGTCCCGTGGGATCCGGTGTGGCGCGGGCGCTCAAGGGCGACATCGAGAAGTCCGTCGACACGTTCGTCACCGTCTTCTCCTGAGCGTCAGGACAGTACGACCCCCGTCGCGCACGCGGCGATCACCAGCACCAGGGCGACCGCGTCGGATCCGTGCGGGCGACGTCCGCCCGACGTGATGCTGCCGCTGCCGCCGCGCACCGCGATCGCCTCGCCCATGTCGGCCGACCGCCGGATGGCCACCGACATGATGGCGGCCATGATGTCGATGAGGAATGTGTCCTGCGTCTTGCCGCTGCGCGTGCTCTTGCGGGGTCGGAGCTTGCGTGCGGCCACCAGCGTGTAGACGTCGTCGACCAACATCGGCAGCGACCGCAGCAGCAGAGCCATCGAGACGGCCCACTCGTCCACGGGCGCACCGACTCTGCGCAGGGGCGACAACAGAGTCGCGATGGCCGGTGCGATGTCCGCCATCGACGTCGTCCAGGCCACGGTGAGCGTCGCCCACAGCAGCACGACGCCGAACAGGATGCCGCGGAAGTAGATCCACACGGCGTCGACGCCGACCACCACGTTCACCGCGGCACCGAACGCGACCAGTCCCCAGAGCCACCACGGCGGAACGGGGATCGCGAACACCGGGACCCGCGCGGCGATCGCCGCGAGCAGCAGGACGACGGACACCGCGGCGAGCATCGGCCAGGTCGGGTAGACCACCAGCGACCCGCCCAGCAGCGTGACCGCCACGAGTTTCGTTCCCGCCCAGAGTCGGTGGACCGACGTCTCCCGCGGAAGTTCGCGGAGCAGTGTGCCTCTCACCGGGTCGCTCCTCGTTCGATGGTGTCGTTCGTGGACTCGGGCGCCACGGTGCCGTGGTCGAGCACGACGGTGCGCGAGCGGACGGACGCCAGGGTGTCGACGTCGTGCGAGATGATGACGAGGGTGAGCCCCGTGCGGCGCAGATGGGTGAGCAGGGCGGTGATCTCCCGTCGACCCGGCGGATCGAGTCCGGCGAGCGGTTCGTCGAGCACCAGGACGTCCGGCTTGCCCACCAGAAGTCCGGCCAGCGCGACGCGCCGCATCTGCCCGCCACTCAGTTCGTCGACACGCGCGCCCGCGATGCGGCGATCGAGTCCCACCTGATCGAGAACACGGCTGACGTCGATGGTGCCCACGTCGGTTCCTCCCGCGGCCTCGATGTCCTCGGACACGGTGCGGCGCTGCAGTTGCAATCGAGCGTGCTGGAACGAGAGCGCGACGGTGCCGACGGACGACGACGTGGCCTTGCCCGAGAGCTCGCACGTGCCCTCGGAGGGCTTCGTCAGGCCGGCCATGATCCAGGCCAGCGTGGATTTGCCGGAGCCGTTGCCGCCGATGACGAGCAACCCCTCGCCGCGATGCACCGTGAGGTCGATTCCCTCGAGCGCGCGGGTGGCCCACGGACCGCGTCGGTCGTACACGTGACCGACGCCGCGCAGCACCAGTAACGGTGGTCCGGGCGGCGGCAGCGGATCCGTCCGCAGCGGAGTCGACGACATCCAGTTCGGATCGTGCATCACCCGGCGGCCGCGGTGGAGCCGTACGACGTCGTCGGCCAGCGCTGCCTCGGTCGCGCGATGGGTGATGAGGACGACGGCCATGCCGTGGCGACGGGGGAGCCGGGCGAGCAGTTCGACGAGATCGCGCTGACCCTCCGGGTCGATCATCGCGGTGGCCTCGTCGGCGACCAGCAGCCGTGGTTCGCGAGCCAGCGCCGCGGCGACGGCGAGGCGCTGCAGTTCGCCACCGGACAGGCTGCCGGTGTCGCGCAGCCCGTACCCGGCCAAGCCCACTTCGGCGAGCAGGGCCTCGACACGGTCCGGTGTCGGCCGCGCCGCCGCCGGCAGGCCCCACACGACGTCGTCGGCCACGCGGGTACCGAGGATCTGGGACTCGGGATGCTGCAGAATCATCGCGGTTCCGCCGATCAGGCCGAGCCCGGTGGAACCCGTCCGGTCGATCCGGCCGCCCGTCGGCTCGGTGCCCACCAGGATGCGAGCGAGGGTCGACTTGCCGGATCCGTTGGCGCCGACGACGGCCACGAAACGGCCGGGCACGATCTCGAGATCGAGTGGGCCCAGCGCGTCGTCGTGACCGCCCCGGTAGCGGTAGGTCACGCCCGTCAACCGCACGGGCACGGGGTGCGGTGCGGCCGCGTCGTCGGGGGTGACCACGACGTCGGGCAACTCGCCCCGCGACTCCAGCTCGCCGAGGCGGGACAGGGTGGCGCGCAGCACCCACCAAGCGACGACGCCGCTGACGGCCGTCGACACAAGCGCCGAGACGAAGACGAGCACCCACCAGTACCCCAGGGCGAAGGAGGCGTAGTCGGCCACGGCGGTGGCGACGTCCTCGGCGGGTGCGATCCTGCCGACGATGTCCGCACTGCCGCGGATCGAGTTGTCGAGGACGGTGAGGAACAGCTCGCGTAGTCCGCTGAGGATCAGCAGCATCAGCACGGAGAGGGCGCCCACCACGGCGCCGGTGAGCAGCGAGAGGGTGAGCACCGACGTGAACCCACGTCCGCGTCGGACGCTCACTCCGACGATCCCGGCCAGCACTCCGGAGATCGTCATGGTCAGCGCGGTGCCGAACCCGCCCGCGACGAACGACACGAGCATGCCGGCGGTACCGGCGACGGCCAGTGCCCGCAGGCGGTGGCGGTGGGCGATGACGGCCAACGGGACGATGGCGACGATCTGCAGCGCACCCGCCACGGGAATGAGGGCGCCGATCACCGAGAACGCGACGGCGAGGGCGGTCATCACCGATCCGGTCGCGAGTTCGTCCGGGTGTAGCGTCTTCGTACCGCGACCTGTGGCCGTCCTGGATCTCACCCCTCGAGTGTGCCACCGGCGTGTCCGGTTCCCGTTCCGACGGAGACCCGCGGAACGAGAAAGTGAGCCATGACGTCCGACTCCGACGCCGCCGTGCAGATCACGCGCCCGAGACGCGTGCACCGGGCCTGGAACGTCGCCGCCGTGGCGTTCCTCGCACTCCTCGGGGCCGCGGGGTTCCGCGCCGCTCCGTCGGTGCTGATGGTGCCGATCACCGACGAGTTCGGCTGGTCGCGCGGCGTGTTGTCCGCGGCGGTGGGTGTCAACCTGCTGCTCTTCGGGCTGACCGCACCGTTCGCGGCGGCACTGATGGACCGCTTCGGCATCCGGACGGTGACGTCCGTCGCCCTCACCGTCGTGGCCCTGGGCAGCGCCCTCACCGTGTTCGTCACCGCGCCGTGGCAGATCCTGCTGACGTGGGGACTGCTCATCGGCCTGGGTACCGGATCGATGGCACTCGTCTTCGCCGCCATGGTCACCGACCGCTGGTTCGTGCGGCGGCGCGGGCTCGTGTCCGGCATCCTCACGGCCGGGTCCGCGACCGGTCAGCTCATCTTCCTGCCCGTGGTCGCCGCGCTCGCCGACAGCTCGGGATGGCGGACGGCGTCACTCGTCGTGGCGGGCGGTGCCCTGGCCGTGGTGCCGTTCGTTCTGCTGTTCCTACGGAACTCCCCGGAGGAGGTGGGGGAGCTGCCGTACGGGGCGACCGAGCAGCCCGCCCCGGTGCTCGTCACGGGGAATCCCGCGATGCGGGCGATCCGAGCACTGCGGGACGCGTCGTCCGTGCGGACGTTCTGGGCGTTGATGGTGGGCTTCGCGATCTGCGGCGCCACCACGAACGGGCTGGTCGGGGTGCACTTCATCCCGTCCGCGCACGACCACGGCATGCCGCAGACCACGGCCGCCGGACTGCTGGCCGTGGTAGGGATCTTCGACATCGTGGGCACCATCGCGTCGGGCTGGCTCACCGACCGGGTGGATCCGAGAATGCTGCTGGGCGCGTACTACGCCTTCCGAGGCGTCGCCCTGCTGTTCCTGCCGGCGCTGCTGTCCGACGCCCTGCACCCGTCGATCGTGGTGTTCATCGTCGTGTACGGCCTCGACTGGGTCGCCACGGTGCCGCCCACCATCGCTCTGTGCCGCGAGGTGTTCGGCACGCAGGGGCCGCTGGTCTTCGGCTGGGTGTTCGCCTCGCACCAGGTGGGCGCGGGCATCGCGTCCGTGGTGGCGGGGGTCGTGCGCGATGCCACCGGTGAGTACACCGCCGCCTGGTTCGGCGCAGCTGGTCTCTGCGTCGTGGCGGCGGTGCTCAGCGTCGGGATCGCTCGGCGATCAGCCCCGGTAACCGGCTGATTCGCTGCGCGCGGTGGTGGGGCGACGACGTCGACCCGAACCCCCGTTGGAGTTGCCGGCATGACCGCCGCGGGTGGAGCGTCCGCGTCCGGGCTGCTGCTGCTTCGGAGCCGGTGCGGCCTCCTTGGGAGCGGGCTTGACGTAGGCCGCGACGTCGCCGACCAGCTCCTGGACGGCCGGTGAGTCGACGGTCACGCGCTGCGGCGCCGCGTCGATCTTGGCCTTGCGCATCAGGACCGACAGGTCTCGACGCTGCTCCGGCAGGACGACGGTGACGACGTCGCCGGCGCTGCCCGCACGGGCCGTACGGCCACTGCGGTGCAGGTAGGCCTTGTGCTCGGCGGGCGGATCGACGTGGACGACCAGCTCGACGTTGTCGACGTGCACACCGCGCGCCGCGACGTCCGTGGCCACGAGCACGCGCGCATCGCCGTTGGAGAACGCAGCGAGGTTGCGGTCACGTGCAGCCTGCGACAGGTTGCCGTGCAGGTCGACGGACGGGATGCCGGCCTCGGTGAGTTGACGCGCCAGCTTGCGAGCCTGGTGCTTGGTGCGCATGAAGAGGATGCGGCGACCCTCACCGGAGGCGAGACGCTGGACCAGCGCCTTCTTGCCGTCGACGCCGCCCACCTCGAAGATGTGGTGGGTCATCGCGGCGACGGGGGAGTTCTCCTCGTCGACCGAGTGCTGCACCGGGTCGGTGAGGAACTGCTTGACCAGCTTGTCGACGCCGTTGTCCAGCGTCGCCGAGAACAGCATGCGCTGTCCGTGCGAGGGTGTGGCCTTCATGATGCGCGTGACGCCGGGCAGGAAGCCCAGGTCCGCCATGTGGTCGGCCTCGTCGAGCACGGTGATCTCGATGTCGTCCAGCGTCACCAGACGCTGCTTCATCAGATCCTCGAGGCGACCGGGGCAGGCGACGACGATGTCGACGCCGCGGCTGAGCGCGGTGACCTGGCGTGCCTGCGAGACGCCACCGAAGATCGTGGTGACGCGCAGGTTCGACGCCATGGTGAGCGGTTCGAGTGCTGCGGCGATCTGAGTCGCGAGCTCACGCGTCGGAGCGAGGACGAGTCCACGCGGACGGTTGGGCTTGCGGACACCCGAGAACGTGTCGCCGAGACGCGACACCATGGGGATGGAGAACGCGAGAGTCTTTCCGCTGCCGGTCTTTCCGCGTCCGAGGACGTCGCGACCCTTCAGCGTGTCGGGCAGGGTGTCCGCCTGGATGGGGAACGGTGACGCGATGCCGGCAGCTGTGAGAGCGCGGACGAGACGGTCACTGACGCCGAGGTCGGCGAAGGAGGGAGAAGTCATGAAGAGTTCGAGTGCCTTTCGGGCATCTGAGCACTCCTGTGGCGGAGCGCAGAATGGCGAGACTGCCGGTGGGCAGTTCCGATCGCCGTAAGAAAAATTCGTGCTGATTCCACGACGTACGCCGCGCACAGTGGCGCAGCAGCGTGACCCAGTGTAGCCGGTCGGTCGCTGTGACCGCCGTCTCGCAGCGCGTGGGGCCGGCGCCGTGCACGCTCTGCCGGGTGGAGTTGTTGTGGCGGAACGGGATCGGCAGTGTGTGCACACCCTTTCCGGTGGGCGCACATCCCTCCCAGCAGGCCGCAGCGGGTGTGCGCCTCACGGAACCGGTGTCCACTCCGGCAAATGGGTCACCGTGTGGGGTGGGTGCTGCGCTGGTTCGCGTGCGTACACCCCTTGTCGTGGGCGCACACACTTTCCCGCAGGCTGCAAGGGGTGTGCGCCTGATGAAACCGGTGTGCGCTCCGACAAATGCGGTCAGGCAGTGAACGCCGCGCTCTGCGACCGCACCAGATCGACCAGTGTCTGTTGCGGAATCGTCAGGTCCAGCAGGTGCAGCCCCCAGGTCGCGTTCGGCAGCGTGGGCAGGGCCGAGGCTCCGGGGCCGTCGATCTTGAGCACGTTGTCACCGTCGCACTGCGCCGTGAGGTTCGGCAACGGCCCCAGTACCGGCGTCCTGGCATTCGCTTCGAGCGACGCCGGGTTGGTGCAGAGGATGCCGTCGCCGCCGTAGCGGGAGTCGGGTGGGGGAGTGCGCGAGAACGTGGAATACGCGACCACGCAACCGGTCTCGCTCACATCCGTGCACGGGGCGACGGTGGTGAAGTCCGACGTCCGCACCGAGATGCCGGGAATGATGGCGGACACCAACAGCGCTCGCGTCGCGGGATCCGGTTCGATGCGTTGCTGCAGGAGCGTGCGCAGCATGCGTGAACCCTGCGAATGGCCGACAAGCACGACACCGCGTTCCGAGTTCCGCTGCGCGAGGAAATCGGTCCACGCCGCATCGATGTCCACGTAGGCCGCGGCGAGTGCCGCATCGCGTGCGGGACCGTCGGCCGTGGCGAGGCTCAGCAGCGTGGCCTGACGGTAGACCGGAGCCCAGACGTTGCACACGGAGTCGAACGGGCGGGCCTGCGCCGCCGCGGCGAAGGCGAGTTCGGGGGACGCGTCGAGGTTCGCCGACTGCGCCGGTTGCAGAGAGGCGGTGGGGTAGACGTAGAAGCAGTCGACAGGGGCGTCGGTGCCACCACCACACGGATCCGCGGTGCCGGGCCGGCAGAGCCAGGTTGTCGACGGTGCTGCCGACGCGGCCGGCACCGACAGGAAGAGTGAGCCGAGCAGGGCTGCCACCAGGAGGAGCGCGCGCGTCATGGCTGGACTGTAGCGGGGCTTTCGGTGCCCTCGGCAGGATTCGAACCTGCGACCTACCCTTTAGGAGAGGGTTGCTCTATCCCCTGAGCTACGAGGGCCGACCCGGCGAGAGCCGGGCTGACGCTCAGCACTCTACCGGGTCGACATGTCTGTCAGGCGCTGGGCGAGATGGCCTCCAGCTTGCGTGCCACCAGTGCGGCCTGCAGGTGCCGCATTCCGGACGGGCGCGTGGGATCGAACCCCGTGAGGTGCGCGATCCGCTTGAGGCGATAGTCGACCGTGTTGGTGTGCAGGTGCAGCTGACGCGCCGAGCGCTGACGGTTGAGGTCGTGGTTGATGTGGATCTCGAGGGTCTCGAGCAGCTCGGGCGAGTTGTCCAACGGGACGAGAACGCGTGACAGGTACGCCCGGCCGGGGCCGGGGCGGGTGAGCTGGTACTCGAGAACCAGGTCGGTCATGCGGTAGACACCGGCGGGTCGACGAAGCTGCTGGGCGAGGTCGAGAAGCTCGTGCACCTGATCCGAGGCGGCCGGCACGTCGTTGACGGAACTGGTGGCGACGGTGGCGGTGACCGCGGTCTCGGCGGCGACGGACATGCGCTCCACGAGAGTGGCGACCCATTCGTCGTCGCGCTCGCCGGGAACGAGAATGGTGCCGCCCTCGGCGGACAGCATCGACAGGGGGGAGCGGTCGCACACGAGGGCCAGCTCGGCCTGCACGCGGCGCAGCTTGCGACGGGCGGTGACCGCGCGCGGCAGGGCGGGGTTGGACTCGTCGGGATGCGCGGCGATGGAGACGGCCAGCACGGTGAACGAGTCGGCGAGCTCGATGCCCGACTGGCGGGCCACCGAACGCGCGTTGTGGCCACTGAGCAGTGCGGTGACGACGGTGTGCGCGGCGGTGTGGTGCTCGCTCGCGACGGCCTGCAGTTCGTCGACGTAGCTGGCCGACGCGGCCGTCGAGATGCGCTCCGACAGGGCGACGAACGCCTTGGCGACAGCCTTGAGATTGCCCGTCGCGCGCTCGGACACCAGGTCCCAGCCCATCTGGATGCCCTCGTGGTAGACGCCGAGGACGGCGCGGAGCGGAACACCCTCGCGGGCCCACTGCGCCGCGCGGCCACCGAGCTCGGCGATGTCCTCGTCCGAGGTGGTGGGTGCGTCGCCGACGCCGACGGCCATGGACAGGCAGGACACCGTCAGTTCCGTGACGTCAGCCCGGAGGGTCGCGCCGAGTGTCGACGTGCGGGTGGCCGCAGCCGGCTGACCCACCGTCCGACGAGCGACGTTCTCGAGGTCGCGTGGCGGCACGCCGGTGCGGCCTGCCACCATGAGTCCGGTGGTGCTCTTCTCCACCGCAGCCGCCTGGGACGACTGCGTGTTCTCGACACTCACGTAACTAGTTCCTTCCGGTCGGCGAGCCGTACGTCCACTCCGTGTCACGTGGCGGTTTCCCTCCACGTCGACGGTCGACTGGCTCGTCACTCGCACAAAAACGGGGCGCAAGTTCAGATTGTAGGGCAATAAAAGTTCATATGTGTAGTTTCGTCCCGCGTTTCCTCGCGGCGCTGTGACCCGAGCCAGGCGGAATCGGACCGTCCTGCGACTCGTCCCAACATCGACGCAAGGCGGCGGTGGCCCGATCGGACCCGTCCTAGCGTCACCTCTCGTCGGCCGGCCAGGTCGACGGAACACGACGCGTCACGGGGGAACCTCATGCCACAGGTGCTGTCACAGATCGAGCTGCTGCGCGAACTGCAGCCGGTAGCGGAAACCAATCTCGAACGCCATCTGACGCTGGCCAAGCCGTGGAACCCCCACGACTACATCCCGTGGAGCGACGGCAAGAACTTCGCGATGCTGGGCGGCCAGGACTGGTCGCCGGAGCAGTCGTCGCTGTCGAAGGTCGCCAAGGCGGCCATGGTCACCAACCTGCTGACCGAGGACAATCTGCCCTCCTACCACCGCGGGCTCGCCGAGAACTTCTCGATGGACGGGGCCTGGGGAACCTGGGTCGGTCGCTGGACCGCGGAGGAGAACCGCCACGGCATCGCGATGCGCGACTATCTCGTCGTCACCCGGAGCGTCGATCCCGTCGCGCTCGAGCAGGCGCGGATGGAGCACATGACGGTCGGTATCGACTCGCCGATGGAGGGCGCCAACCTGCTGCACGGCGTCGCCTACGTGACGTTCCAGGAGCTGGCCACCCGGGTGTCGCACCGCAACACCGGCAAGGCCTGCAACGATCCGATCGCCGACGCACTGCTCGCCCGCATCGCGGCCGATGAGAACCTGCACATGATCTTCTACCGCAACATGTGCTCGGCGGCCATCGAGCTCGCGCCGGACCAGACGATGAAGGCGATCGCCGACGTCGTCATGAACTTCCAGATGCCGGGGCTCAACCAGCCGGACTTCCGTCGCAACGCCGTCCTCATCGCGAAGTACGGCATCTACGACCTGCGCCAGCACCTCGACGAGGTCATCATGCCGGTGCTGCGCAAATGGGACATCTTCGAGCGCACCGACTTCGGACCCGAGGGCGAGAAGCTGCGCGAGATGGTGGCCGACTACCTGGCCGACCTCGAGAAGCAGGCGGTGCGCTTCGAGGAGTCACGCGACCGAGCACTCGCCCGCGACCGCGAACGCGGCGAAGCCATCGCCGTCTGACAGATCTGACGACCGTCTTCGATCGACCGGCCTCCGGCCTGCCCGGCCCCCGGCCTGCCCGTCCTCCGGCCTGCCCGTCCTACATCGCGACGGTCAGCAGGAACGCGACGTCCTCGACGGCCTCCACACTGTGGCGGGCGTCGGGGACGACGAGGAGATCGCCCGCGGAACCTTTCCAGGATCGCTCACCGCTCACCAGTTGCAACTGGCCGCTGAGGACCAGGACCGTGGACTCCCCGTTCAGATCGTGCTCGGCCAGCGAGTTGCCCGCGGCCAGGCCGACGACGGTCTGCCGCAGGCTGCGCTGATGTCCGCCGTAGACGGTGTGCGAACTCCGCCCGCTGGACGCGGTCTTCGCCAGCTTCAGCTGTTGCCGAGCGAGCGCGGTCAGCGATTTCTTGTCCATGCGTCGTATTGTCCCGCTCAGCGGGCCCCGGCGCGGCGAATCAGCGCGTGTAGCGCACGAATCGATAGCGAACATCGGATGCGCTGCTCGTCTGCCAGGCGCCCTCGGTCCGGGTGAACGATGCCGGTACCTCGGGAGCGACCGTGTCGCCGCCGGGGACGTCCAGATCGATCTCGGTCATCTCGACGACATCGGCGTGCGGCAGGGCGAGCCGGTAGATGTCCGCGCCGCCGATGATCCACGTGTCGTGGCCGCCGAGCAGCGCCTCGTCCATCGTGGCGGCACGTGCGGCACCCTCCGCGGACCAGGACGCGTCACGGCTGAGCACGATGTTCGTCCGGCCCGGCAGAGGGCGGAACCGTGCGGGCAACGAGTCCCAGGTACGCCGTCCCATGACGACGCGGCTGGATCCCGTGACCTCACGGAAGTGCGCCATGTCCTCGGGCACCCGCCACGGAATCGTGCCGTCCTTGCCGATGACGCCGCCGTGCGCCTGCGCCCACACCAACCCGATCGTCATACCGCTACGGGTGCCTTGATCGCGGGATGGTGCTGGTAGTCGACGATCTCGATGTCGTCGAAGGTGTAGTCGAAGATCGAGTCACGTGGAGCGAGTCGGAGCGTGGGGGCGGGGAACGCGTCTCGCGTCAACTGCTCGCGCACCTGGTCTACGTGATTGTCGTAGATGTGGCAGTCGCCGCCGGTCCACACGAAGTCGCCCACCTCGAGGCCGGTCTGCGCGGCGACCATGTGCGTGAGCAGGGCGTAGCTCGCGATGTTGAACGGCACGCCGAGAAACATGTCGGCGCTGCGCTGGTACAGCTGGCACGACAGCTTTCCGTCGGCGACGTAGAACTGGAAGAAGGCGTGGCACGGAGCCAGTGCCATGTCGGGGATCTCCGCCACGTTCCAGGCCGAGACGATCATGCGTCGGGAATCGGGGTCGCGGCGGATGGTGTCGATCACCTGCGAGATCTGATCGATGTGGTCGCCCGACGGTGTGGGCCACGAGCGCCACTGCACTCCGTAGACCGGCCCCAGGTCGCCCTTCTCGTCGGCCCACTCGTCCCAGATGGTGACGCCGTTCTCGCGCAGGTAGGCGACGTTGGACTCGCCTCGCAGGAACCACAGCAGCTCGTGCACGATCGACTTGAGATGCACGCGCTTGGTGGTCACCAGCGGGAATCCCTCGGACAGATCGAACCGCATCTGGTGGCCGAACAGGCTGGTGGTGCCGGTCCCGGTGCGGTCGGACTTGGGCGTGCCCTCCGCGAGCACGCGGCGGAGCAGATCCTCGTAGGGCGTCGCGACCATGGCTACACCTTAGGCTCAGGCAGATGAGGACCATGCACGTGATCGGTATCGGAGCGGGGGATCCCGACCAGGTGACCGTCGCGGCGATCAAGGCGATGAACACCGTCGACGTCTTCTTCGTCATCGACAAGGGCGCGCAGAAGCAGGAGTTGGTCGACGT
This sequence comes from Rhodococcus sp. Leaf225, assembly GCF_001426145.1. Lineage (NCBI taxonomy): Bacteria > Bacillati > Actinomycetota > Actinomycetes > Mycobacteriales > Nocardiaceae > Rhodococcus > Rhodococcus sp. Leaf225. The sequence goes on from NZ_LMRN01000007.1 coordinate 314,098, forward strand.
CCGCACCCGCATCCTGCGCGAGCACGTGCCGACCGACCATCGCGTGGTCGAGTTCACCGATCCGCCGCGCGACCGCGCGCCGTCGGACTACGACGACGCCGTCGACACCTGGCACGACCTCCGCGCCCGGATGCTCGCCGACCTCGTGGAGGCGGAGCCGTCCGAGTCGGTCGGCGCGATGCTGGTGTGGGGCGATCCGTCGCTCTACGACAGCACGTTGCGCGTGGTGGAGCGGGTGCGCGCGGTGCTCGACAGCCCGTTCGAGGTCTCGGTGATCCCGGGTGTCACCAGTCCGTCGGCGCTCGCGGCCGCGCACCGCATCGTGATGAACCGAGTGGGGGAGCCGGTCCTCACCACCACCGGTCGCCGGCTTCGTGACGAGGGCCTGCCCGACGGCGTCACGGCGGCCGTGGTGATGCTCGACTCGGACTGCAGCTTCCGGTCACTGCCCGGGTGGAACGTGTGGTGGGGTGCGAACCTGGGCACGCCCGGCGAGGTGACCCTGGCGGGCCCCGTCGACGACATCGGGGACGAGATCGTCGCGCGCCGGGCGGCTCTGCGGGCCGAGGCCGGCTGGGTGATGGACACCTATCTCGTCCATCGACCGTGACTTCCGATTAGGGTCGAGGTGTGCCGGAATTACCCGAGGTCGAGGCTCTCGCGGGCTTCCTCCGTGAGCATGCGCTGGGAGCGGTGATCGGGCGCATCGACGTGGCCGCGTTGAGCGTTCTCAAGACCTTCGATCCGCCGGTCACCGATCTGCAGGGCAAGGACATCACGGGCGCGGCCCGGTGGGGCAAGCACCTCGGCATCGAGGCCGGCGGGCTCTGGCTCGTCACGCATCTGTCGCGCGGTGGCTGGCTGCGGTGGACGGACAATCCGTCGTCGGCGCCGCCCAAGCCGGGCAAGGGGCCGCTCGCACTCCGCGTCCATCTCTTCACGCCCGAGGGGCTCACCCCCGCGTTCGACCTCACCGAGGCGGGGACGCGCAAGCGGCTCGCCGTGTGGGTCGTGCGCGATCCGCAGGAGGTGCCCGGCATCGCCCGCCTGGGCCCGGACGCCCTCGCGGTGACGGAGCCGGAGTTCGCGGAACTACTCGCCCGCAAGAGTTCTCGGCTCAAGACCGCATTGGTGGATCAGCAACTGCTCGCCGGGATCGGCAATGCCTACAGCGACGAGATCCTGCACACCGCGAAGCTCTCGCCGTTCGCCACCACCGCCTCGCTCACCCCCGAGTCGGTGACGCTGCTGTGGACCACGATGCGCTCGGTCCTGCTCGACGCCGTCGCGCGGTCCGAGGGTCAGGACGCGGCACGGCTCAAGGGCGAGAAGCGGTCCGGTATGCGGGTGCACGCGCGGACGGGCATGCCCTGCCCGGTCTGCGGTGACACCGTGCGCGAGGTCTCCTACGTCGACCGGTCGTTCCAGTACTGCCCCACGTGCCAGACCGGCGGCCGGATTCTCGCCGACCGCCGTCTGTCCCGTCTCGTGAAGTAGCCGATCAGCGGAAGTCCTGCGACGACTCGCTCTCCGTACCGGCCGAGGATCCGGTCGGTGTGTCGTAGCCGCTGAAGCCCTCCCACGCGGCGCGACGGGATCCGAGCGGATCGTTCTCCATCCGCGTCGCGCTGTCGAAGATCCGAGTGGCGCGCCCGGGCACCTCGTACTGGGTCCAGTCCGCTTCGGGCGCACCGGTTCTCGCGAAGGCGAGCCACTGCTTCTGCACTTCGTCGGTGACAGCCACCGAGCTGCCCCAGTCGCCCAGGATCGCGAAGAACTTGCCGACGCGGGCGCGGTAGACGCCGAACACGGCGAACAGTTCGGAACCGTGCGTCGAGTACAGCTTCAGCAGGTCGAACAACCGCGGTGAGTAGTCGTAGCGGTACACATAGGTGGGCGCGTGCTCGGTGTGCGCGTCCGCGATCTCCAGCGACGGTCGCCAGAAGGTGATGTCGCCGCCGAAGTCGATGGCGGACAGGCCCTTCGGGTATCCGGGGTACTCGGCGAGAATGCGATCCCTGGCCGACGGGTCGGTGTTCGCGAACAGGCGGTCGATGCGCTCGGCATTCGTGGGAAGGGCGTCGAGCCACTTGGGGAACAGGGTGCCCTCGTGCTCGTTGCTGCCGATGATCATCGGGACGGGATGCGCGCGGCCCGATCGGTACGCCTCGAGCGGCGCCTCCGGCACGTAGTCCCCGTCGACGCTGGGGCCGAACGGAATGAGCCCCGGAGTCTCCTTCAGGCTCTTCGAACCCAGCCGGTGAGCCGCCTTCAGCAGGTCGGCCACGTCGGCTCCCGCGAGCGTGTCGGCGGCGGTGTCCGGAGTGGCACCGAGCAACTCGACGAAGTCGCGTCCCCACTTCTCGCTACGGTCGGACGTGGCGACCATGCCCGGCGCCGAGCTCTGCGAGATGGCTTTGTGGAAGAGGCCCTTCGTGGCGGGCACGGTCGTCAACGTGGTGACGGCGTTGCCGCCGGCCGATTCGCCGAAGATGGTGACGTTGTCCGGATCGCCGCCGAATGCGGCGATGTTGCGCTGGACCCACTGCAGCGCGGCGACCTGGTCCCGCAGCCCGAGATTGCTGTCGAAGGTCCGGTCGGGCGTCGAGAACTGTCGGAAGTCGAGGTACCCGAGGGCGCCGAGCCGGTAGTTGAGCGAGACGTAGACGATGTCGCCGCGGCGGACCAGCGACGTGCCCGAGTACATGGAGGTGGCCGACGTTCCCAGCGTGTAGGCGCCGCCGTGGATGAACACCATGACGGGGCGGGGGCCGGCAAGAGTGGTGGCCGGCGCGCTGACGTTCAGCGTCAGGCAGTCCTCGCTGGTGCCCTGTCCCTTGATGGGACCGATGGGGGAGCGGCCCGAGTCCTGGACCGCCGCGTCACCCCAGCGGGTGGCGTCCCGGACGCCCTCCCATGCCGTCGGCGGCTGCGGTGCGCGCAACCGCAGCGGTCCGACCGGCGGCTGCGCGTACGGGATGCCCCGCCACTGCGCGATACCGCGCGCGACGAATCCGCGGACCCGCCCCTCGCTCGTGGTGATCTCTGTCGAAAAGTCTCCCTGCCCCATCCGGCCGACTATACGGAGAGCCGAGTGAGCACACTCGGGGTATGACGTTCACCTGTCCCATCGAGATCGTGCAGCTTCTCGTGTCTCCGTCACATGCCTACTTCGGTCGCAGCAAGGACGGGCCCGCCGCCGACGTACGCACGCAGCTGCCGTCGTCCGTCGAGGTGGTGACCGGGAAGGGCATCCGGGGCGACCGGTTCTTCGGCGTCCAGGCGCACACCGAGGCGGCGATCACGTTCCTGGCCGTCGAGGCGTGGGAGACGGCGGTCGCGGAGGCGAACGCCCTGCACCCGGACGAGGAGCCGTGGGACGGGGACGTGAGCGTGGCCCGCCGCAACATCGTCGTGCGTGGACTCGAACTCGACCCGCTCCGGGGCGAGGACTTCGTCATCGACACCGGTGACGGCCCGGTGCTCCTGCGTGGGGGGCGCCCCGCGCACCCGTGCGCGTGGATGGACAGCATGGTGATGGACGGCACCCGCAAGGCGTTGATCGGACGCGGTGGTCTGCGCACCGCGCCGATCAGCTCGGGCACGCTGCGAGTCGGACCCGGTGTCGTGATCTCCCCGGTCCCACTCGACCCCGCGCGAGCAGCACTGTCCGTACGGCGCGCCCAGCCGCTGCCGCGCGGCTAGCTTCCGCTGCGAGCGGCCTCGAGCAGGCGCAACCACACCTCGCTCATCGTCGGGTAGGACGGGACCGCGTGCCACAGGGTCTCCAGCGGGACGCGGCCGACCACCGCGATGGTGGCCGCGTGCAGGAGTTCCGCGACGCCCTGGCCAACCAGCGTGAATCCGACGATCACGTCGCTCGACGTCTCGATCACCATCGACGCGTGTCCGGCGAAGTCGTCCTGGCGCAGGGAGCTTCCCGCGACGGCGATGTCCATCTCGACCACCCGCACCGGCAGACCGGCGGCCCGCGCCTTCTTCTCGGTGAGGCCCACCGACGCCACCTCGGGGGTGGTGAAGACGACCTGGGGCACCTGGCCGTGATCGGCACTCGCCCGGAACCTGCTGCCGTCGATCGATCGACCCTCGGCGCGCGCGGCGATGACGTCGCCGCACACGCGTCCCTGGTACTTGCCCATGTGGGTGAGCAGGGCGCGACCGTTGACGTCGCCCACCGCGTAGAGCCACTCGTCCTTCGCCGTCAGATGGTCGTCGACGGCGATCGGGTCCCCGGTGGGGAGGCCCACCGCGTCGAGCCCCAGGTCCTTGGTGGCCGGCCGTCGGCCGGCGGCGACCAGGATCTCGTCGACCTCGAGTGTGTCGTCGCCGATCGTCACCGAGGCGGGCCCACCGTGGAGGTGGCCGTACCCGGTGTCCTGCGCGTCGGGCCGCGACACCGTGGCGACCTGCGACTCGAACAGGATGCGCGCACCCGCGGCGGTCAGAGCGTCGGCCACCGCCGCCCCGGCGAACGGCTCCGATCCGGCCAGCAGCGAGGTTCCGCGCACGATCATCGTGACCTCGGCGCCGAGGGCCAGCAACCATGTCGCCGACTCGCAGGCGACCACGCCCCCGCCGATCACGATGATCCGCTCCGGCACCTCGTGCAGGTTGGTCGAATCGCGGGACGTCCACGGAAGTGCTTCGCGCAGTCCGGGAATCGGCGGCACGGTGGCAGTGGTGCCGGTCGCGAGGACCACCGCGTGCCGAGCGCGCAGGATCCGATCGCCCACTGTCACCTCGCGCTGGCCGGACACCCGGCCGTGACCGCGCACGACGTGGATGTTCGCGCCCTCGGCCCACGACACCTGGGAGGAGTCGTCGAGTCCGTGGGTGAAGCTCTCGCGGCGGGCGAACACCGCGTCGACGTCGAGTCGCGCGTCGCCGACGATCTCGCGGACCCCGGGCATCGCCCGGGCCTGGTTCAGCACGGAAGCGGGCAGGAGCAGCGCCTTGCTGGGCATGCAGGCCCAGTACGAGCACTCACCGCCCACCAGTTCGTGCTCGACGACGGCGGCGGTGCGATCACTGCCCGCGATCGCGTACTGCGCCGCGTTCTCGCCGACGGGCCCTCCGCCGATCACGATGACGTCGTACTCGTCGGTGCTGCTGTCGCTCACTGATCCTCCAGAGTTCTGAGTGGGTCGTGGTGGCTAGTGTGTGCCCGATGGGGAGACAGAAGATCGTGATCACCGGGGCCAGTTCGGGTCTGGGCGAGGAGATGGCGCGGCGGTTCGCGGCGATGGGCCGCGACGTGGGGCTGTGTGCCCGGCGGGTGGACCGGCTCGAGGCTCTGCGCGCCGAGCTCACCGCCCGGCATCCGGACATCACCGTGGCGGTCGCCGCGATGGACGTGACGGATCACGAGTCGGTGGTGTCGGGGATCGACGCGTTGCGGGAGACACTCGGCGGGCTCGACCGCGTGATCGTGAACGCCGGTCTCGGGAAGGGCGCGAGGCTCGGCACCGGCCGCGCGGACGCCAACCTCGAGACCGCACGTACCAACTTCGTCGGAGTGGTGTCCCAGGTCGAGGCAGCGCTGGCGGTGTTCCGTGAGCAGAATGCCGGTCACCTCGTCCTCGTGTCGTCGGTGAGTGCCGATCGCGGACTACCCGGATCCAAGGCCGTGTACTCCGCGTCGAAGGCGGGAGTCTCGGCACTCGGCGAGGCGCTGGTCGCCGAACTCCGCCGCACACCCATCGCGGTCACCACGGTGCTGCCCGGATATGTCGCCACCGACATGTCCTCCCGCGCCGGAGACGCCGGTCGACTGATGTCCTCACTCGACGACGGCGTCTCCTCGATGGTCGCGGCCATCGAGAAGGAGGTCGCGCGCTCCGCACTGCCGGGCCTCACCTGGAAGGCGATCGACGTCGTGTTGCGCGTGCTCCCTCGTCGACTCACGGACGGGCTCGTCTAGCTACTGCAGGTAGTTCTCGACCTGTGAGACGGACTGCGCCTCGGCGTCGTCGGGGGAGAGTCCGGCGTCCTTCTTGGCGCGCCGCTGACGCAGCAGGTCCCAGCACTGGTCGAGTGCCTTCTCGAGCTGGTCGAGCTGCGCCCGCTCCTCGCTCGGATCGAGCTCGCCTGCTTCGGTGCGCGAACGCAACTCGTGCTCGGTGTCGACCAGGTCCTTGATCTTCGCGTAGATGTCGGTCTCACTCATGAACGCACTCACCTCTCTGAAGTCGGTGATGTTCACCGTACTCACCAGAAGTCGGGTGTGAGGTGGTGATGCCCGAGTGCCGTCGCGATCGCGTCGCGAACCTGCTCCACCGAGTGCGCCGCCGCAGGATCGGTGACCACCACCGACAGCGTGTAGGCGTGATCGTGGCGGCAGAGATAGGCCGACAGGATGGTCGGCGACGCGGCGGACTGCTCGTGTCGGAGTCCCGGGTGGATCGCCCGCGCGGCGACGCGCACCGCGGGGCGGCCGCCGATGGTGCGCACCGCCTCGGGAAGCGGGCCGATGTTGGAGCACAGAGCATCTCGCCGGCCCGTCGACGGCGCGAGGAGCGCGGCGGCGCGTTCGGGGACCACGTGCAGCAACTCGTCGGGGAAGCCCGCGGGACCGGTCAGCGGGCTTCGGTACGCCGTCTTCGCGCGTCGACGGATGTCGGCCAGTGAGTCGGATTCCGTGATGCGGACCGCCGTCACCGAGATCGCGTTGGCGCCGCCGGCCTCGACCTTCATCGGGACGCCGAGCAGGACGGACCCGTCGGTGTCGCCGGACGTGCCCGAACATCTCAACGTCGCGACGACGGCCGCGACGACGGACAGGAACACCACGTTCGGAGTGCCCGCTCCGTCGGCGGCGACCCGATCCCACTGCGTCGCTTCGACATCGGTGCTCACGGACAGCGCTTCCCACGCGTCGGGACGGGCCGGCGCAGGAGTTCCGGTCCTCGACGCCTGCAAGTACTGCATCAGTTCGGCGCGCCGGGCGGGACTGACGGCGAGCGCGGAGACGGCCACGGCGGTGCGGCCGACGACGGTCGACAGTGTGGCCAGTGCATCGGCGGTGTCGGTGGTGCCGTCGTCCGGGGCGATCGGGTCCGGGACGCCGGACAGCGCCGCCGCTGCTGCGTCGATGAGTCCGCGTGCGTCGGCGATGACGTGGGAGCACACCAACGAGACGGCGGTTCCGTTCCCGCAGGGCGCCGCGGTCAGACGCCAGCCCGGTCCGTACTCGGGGTCGAGCGAGACGTCGGCGCCCGACTCGGCCCAGCGGACCGGGTCGTCGGTCGGCTCCGTCCACCGGACGCCGGGGCGCCCCGATGCCCGGACCCAGCGCCGACGCGCGCCGGGCAGACGCGAGCTGACGATCCGCACACCCAGACGACCCTCGGCGAGCCGGGCGTCGATCAGGTCGAGAGCGCCGGGGGTGATGGGCTCCTCGGTGACCCAGAGGCCCTGCATCGCAACGGGTATGCCGAAGCCTCGATGTGTGCGGAGGAAGATCTCGTCGACGACGGAGAGGCGAGTCACTCGAGCGGTGCTCCGTGTCGCCCGGCGCCGGACGCAAACTTCTGTGCGCCGTCGAACGCGTCGACGAGCGAGGTGGCACCGTGCCGGAACTCGTTCGCCATCGCCGCGCGGTGGTCCAGGCCCTCCTGCTCGAGCGACGACAGTCGGTCGCCGCGCAGGCACGCCTGCGGGAACTCGGCCAGGGACGCGGCGAGTTCCTCCGCTGCAGCGCGGCAGGTGCCCGTGGGGACGACCCGGTTGGCGAGTCCGAACGTCAGCGCTTCCTGCGCGTCGACGGCACGCCCGGTGAGGATCATGTCCATCGCCCGCGACGTACCGATCGCCCGCGGCAATCGCACCGTTCCGCCGTCGATCAGCGGCACACCCCAGCGCCGACAGAACACACCGAACACGGCGTCCTCGTCGGCGACGCGCAGGTCGCACCACAGCGCGAGTTCGAGACCGCCGGCGACCGCATGGCCGGACACCGCGGCGATGACGGGCTTGGACAGTTCCATGCGCGTGGGCCCCATCGGCCCGTCACCGTGCTCGGTCGCCACGTTCGAGCGCTCGGTGCCCAGTGCCTTGAGGTCGGCACCGGCGCAGAAGGTTCCGCCGTCTCCCCACAGCACCGCGACCGACGCCGTCGGATCCGCGTCGAACTCCTCGAAGGCCTCCACCAGAGCGGCCGCCGTCGGGCCGTCCACGGCATTGCGTGCCTCGGGTCGGTGGAGGATCACCGTGACCACCGGACCTCGGCGTTCGATCCGCACGTTCATGGTTCGACCGTACCGCTGCCACGCCAGGTTGTGGTTGTTCACGAGGCCGCCGAAGAAAGTTCGCCCGATGTGTAACGCCCGGACGGGTGGCGGCGACATGGTGTGTGAGACCGTGCCGGTCCGTCAGACCCCCGACCCGACGGACCGGCGCGGTCTCGCTGTACGTCAGCGTCCGCGTTCGCTGCGGTACCAGTCGATCAGCGCACTCGTCGACGAATCGAGGTCCGCGCCCGGGCCGTCCGCATCGGTCAGCACCGGCGTCAGCTCCTGCGCCTGGGTCTTGCCCAGCTCGACTCCCCACTGGTCGAACGAGTCGATGCCGAAGATGACGCCCTCGACGAAGACCTGATGTTCGTAGAGGGCGATGAGCTGACCCACCACCGATGGCGTGAGTTTCGGCGCGAGGATCGACGTCGACGGGCGGTTGCCCGGCATCACCTTGTGCGGCACGATGTCCGCGTCCGTGCCCTCGGCAGCGATCTCCTCCGCCGTCTTGCCGAAGGCCAACACCTTGGTCTGGGCGAAGTAGTTGCTCATGAGCAGGTCGTGCATGCTGCCCGTGCCGTCCGCGGTGGGAAGATCGTCCGTCGGCTCGGCGAAGCCGATGAAGTCCGCCGGCACGAGTCGTGTTCCCTGGTGCAGCAATTGGTAGAAGGCGTGCTGGCCGTTGGTTCCGGGCTCGCCCCAGAAGATCTCGCCGGTGTCCGTCGTGACGGGCGTTCCGTCGGCCCTCACCGACTTGCCGTTCGACTCCATGGTGAGCTGCTGCAGGTAGGCGGCGAACCGGTTCAGATCGTTCGAGTACGGCAGCACCGCCCGGGACTGCGCGCCGAAGAAGCTGGAGTACCAGACGCCCAGCGTGCCCAGCAGGATCGGCGCGTTGGACTCGAGCGGCGCCTCGCGGAAGTGCTGGTCGATCAGGTGGAAGCCCTCGAGGAAGTCCGCGAACGCCTCGCGGCCGACGGCGAGCATCACCGACAGACCGATGGCGGAATCGACCGAGTAGCGGCCGCCGACCCAGTCCCAGAAGCCGAACATGTTCGCGGTGTCGATGCCGAAGTTCGACACCTTCTCCGCATTGGTGGACACCGCGACGAAGTGCTGGGCGACGGCGTCGTCACCGAGTGCGGCCGTGAGCCATCGCCGGGCGGCCGTGGCGTTGGTCAGCGTCTCGAGTGTGCCGAAGGTCTTGGAGGCGACGATGAACAGCGTCGACGCCGGGTCCAGGTCGGCGAGGGTGCCGACGAGATCGGCCGGGTCGACGTTCGAGACGAAGCGCGCCGAGATGCCCGCGTCGGCGTAGTGCCGCAGAGCCTGGTAGACCATCACCGGACCCAGGTCGGAGCCGCCGATCCCGATGTTGACGACGGTGCGGATCCGCTCACCGGTGGCGCCGGTCCACGCGCCGGATCGCACTCGATCGCTGAAATCGCCCATCCGCGTGAGGACCTCGTGCACGTCGGCCACCACGTCCTGGCCGTCGACCTCGAGTGACGCGTCCGACGGCAGACGCAGCGCGGTGTGCAGCACGGCCCGGTTCTCGGAGGTGTTGATGTGCTCGCCCGCGAACATGGCGTCCCGACGCCCGGTGACGTCCGCTGCGCGTGCGAGGTCGAGCAGCAGTTCGAGCGTCTGCCGCTCGACCCGGTGCTTGCTGTAGTCGATGTACAGGTCGCCCGCGGTGACGGTCAGCTCGCTCCCACGCGACGGATCGTCGGCGAAGAAGTCACGGAGGTGGCGATCGGCCACGGCCTCGTGATGCGAGACGAGCTCGGTCCAGGCTTCGGTGCTCGTGATGTCGGCGCTCATGAGCCCTGACCCTAATCGCTGGGCACCCGAGCCGCTGGGACATGCCGACCGGCCTCCGGCCTGCCCGCTGACATGCGATCGCCGTGCGGGAGTGCGTGACGAGTCCCGCCCCACGGGGTAGACAGTCGGTACCACCGGGCGACCCGGCGAGCAGCGACGAGGAGTGCGAGAGACGTGAGCGAAGGAACGAGCAGCGCAGCGACGACCCGGGAGAAGGACCTGATCGCGTCCGTCCCCACGAAGTTGTGGATCGGAGGCAAGCAGGTCGACGCGGAGAACGGTGCCACGTTCCCGGTTCGGGATCCCTCGACCGGGGCGGTGCTCACCGAGGTCTCGGACGCGAGTCCCGCCGACGCCGCACGCGCGCTCGACGAGGCCGTCGCGGTGCAGAAGTCCTGGGCCGCCACCCCGGCGCGACAGCGCGGCGAGATCCTGCGGGCGGTCTTCGAGTCGATCACCGAGCACGCCGACGACATCGCACTGCTCATGACGCTGGAGATGGGCAAGGCCTTCGCCGAGAGTCAGGCCGAGGTGAAGTACGGCGGAGAGTTCTTCCGCTGGTTCTCCGAGGAGGCGGTCCGCATCGCGGGGCGGTACACGCCGGCGCCCGCGGGCAACGGCCGGATTCTGGTGACCAAGCAGCCCGTCGGCCCGGTGCTGGCGATCACGCCGTGGAACTTCCCGCTGGCGATGGGCACCCGCAAGATCGGGCCCGCACTGGCGGCGGGATGCACGATCCTGGTGAAGCCCGCCTCGGAGACTCCGCTGACGATGCTCTACCTGGCGAAGCTCATCTCCGAGGCCGGGCTGCCCGAGGGCGTGCTGTCGGTACTGCCGACGTCGAAGTCCAGCGCTGTCACCGGGCCGTTGATCGACGATCCTCGACTGCGCAAGTTGACCTTCACCGGCTCCACCGAGGTGGGGCGGATGCTCGTGGAGAAGTCGTCGAAGAATCTGCTGCGGACGTCGATGGAGCTGGGCGGCAATGCGCCCTTCGTCGTGTTCGACGACGCGGACATCGACGCCGCCGTCGAGGGCGCGATGCTCGCCAAGATGCGCAACGGCGGCGAGGCCTGCACGGCCGCCAATCGGTTCCACGTGCAGAACTCGGTCAAGGACGAGTTCGTCGCCAAGGTGACCGAGAAGATGCGCGCCATGACTGTCGGGCGGGGCAGTGATCCGGACACGAAGCTCGGACCGCTGATCAACGAGGAGCAGCGTGACACGGTGGCCGAACTCGTCGACGACGCGGCGTCCAAGGGCGCGACCGTCGCACTCGGCGGCACTGCGGAGGACGGGCCGGGCTGGTTCTACCCCGCCACCGTGCTGACCGACGTGCCCGGCGACGCCCGAATTCTGAGCGAGGAGGTCTTCGGACCGGTGCTCGCGGTGCGCGGCTTCGAGACCGAGGAGGACGGCATCGCTGCGGCGAACGACACCGAGTTCGGCCTGGCCGCGTACATCTTCACGCGGGATCTGGACCGGGCGCTGCGCGTGGCGGAGGCCGTGGAGACCGGCATGGTGGGTGTCAATCGCGGGGTGATCTCCGACGCGGCCGCACCGTTCGGTGGGATCAAGGCGTCGGGATTCGGTCGCGAGGGCGGAAGCGAGGGGATCGAGGAGTACCTCGAGACCAAGTACATCGCCCTGCAGTGATGCGGTGAGGCACGGGAACCGCCCGTCGTCTGGGCGGTTCCCGGTCGAGCTCTACGAGCGGTGGACTCAGTGTCCGAGGCGGCCGCGGCCCAGGCGGAGCAGGAGCATGGCCAGCGTGTGACCCTCCTGGCCGAGGTCGCTGAAGCGCTGAAGGACCTTCATCTCGCGGCTGTGGACGAGGCGGGGTCCGCCCTGTGCCATCCGCGTCTGACCGATGGTGCGGGAGACCTCGGAGCGGCGCTTCACGGCGGCGAGGATCTCGGCATCGAGGCGGTCGATCTCCTTACGGAGCTCGTCGATCTCGGCTTCGGACGTCGGCAGGTTCGCGTCGTCGGCGTGATCGTTCGACTCGGACGACGCCGATGCTGCGGTGGTGTGAATCGCTGTGCTCATATCAACTCCTCGTGTCAGAACGTGTGTCGCTCTGCTCTCACGTTCTGTTACGCGATTTCCACGAATTTCCGCGGAAGTCACGAAACGCCTGGTCACTACGGTCGGGTGCAGTCGGTGTGATGCCGTTCGCCGGTCGAGCCCGGGCAAGAGTATGCCCGTGTCACTCCCCACGTAAAGAAGGAGCAATTGCAGATCGGCGTGATACGGCGAGCGGCAGAACTCCGACACGACAGGGATTCGGCGCCCACGGCCCGAGTGATGGTGTCGGTGTCGGTGACCGCCGGTAATCTGGACGGACGATGAACACACAGTCACCCGCACGTGCCACCAGGTCCTCGGACCAGCTCCTCGAGGGCCTCAATCCCCAGCAGCGCGAGGCAGTGATGCACTCGGGGGGACCGTTGCTCATCGTGGCGGGCGCCGGTTCGGGCAAGACCGCGGTGCTGACCCGTCGCATCGCGTATCTCCTGGCGGAGAGAGATGTCACACCCGGTCAGGTCCTCGCGATCACGTTCACCAACAAGGCCGCGGCCGAGATGCGGGAGCGTGTCGTCCAGTTGGTCGGGCCGCGGGCCAACTTCATGTGGGTGAGCACGTTCCACTCGAGCTGCGTGCGGATCCTCCGGAGCCAGGCGGCGCTGCTCCCCGGCCTCAACTCGAACTTCTCCATATACGACGCGGACGACTCGCGTCGGCTCCTCACGATGATCGGCAAGGATCTGCAGCTCGATCCGAAGAAGTTCTCGTCGCGTCTGCTGGCGACGCAGATCTCCAATCTGAAGAACGAGCTGATCGATCCGGACCAGGCCGTCGCCGACGCGGAGAAGGAGCCGGCCGAGCTGCCGGCCGTCATCGCGAAGGTCTACGGCCACTACCAGCAGCGTCTGCGGGCGGCCAACGCGTTCGACTTCGACGATCTCATCGGCGAGACGGTGGCACTGCTGCAGAGCCATCCGGACGTCGCCGAGTACTACCGGCGCCGCTTCCGCCACGTCCTCGTCGACGAGTACCAGGACACCAACCACGCGCAGTACATGCTGGTGCGCGAGTTGGTGGGTACCGGAACGACGGCGGAGGGCGACGTCGCGGCGGTTCCCCCGAGCGAACTGTGCGTGGTGGGTGACGCGGACCAGTCGATCTACGCGTTCCGCGGCGCGACCATCCGCAACATCGAGGAGTTCGAGCGCGACTATCCGGACGCGCGGACCATCCTGCTCGAGCAGAACTACCGGTCCACCCAGACCATCCTGGCGGCCGCCAACGCCGTCATCGCGCGCAACACCAACCGCCGTGACAAGCGGCTGTGGACGGACACCGGCGACGGCGATCCGATCATCGGCTACGTGGCGGACAACGAGCACGACGAGGCCAAGTTCGTGGCGTCGGAGATCGATCGGCTGGTCGACGGCACCGACTACAAGTACTCCGACGTCGCGGTGTTCTACCGGACCAACAACTCCTCGCGCGCGCTCGAGGAGATCTTCATCCGCCTCGGTCTGCCCTACAAGGTGGTGGGCGGTGTGCGCTTCTACGAGCGCAAGGAGGTACGCGACGTGGTCGCGTACCTCCGCGTGCTGGCCAATCCGGACGACACGGTGAGCATGCGGCGCATCCTCAACACCCCGCGCCGCGGCATCGGCGATCGTGCCGAGGCCTGTGTCGCCGTGCACGCCGAGCGGAAGAACATCAGCTTCAACGCCGCGCTCCTCGATGCCGCGGCCGGCTCCGTGGCGCTGCTCAACACGCGCGCGCAGAACGCCATCGCGTCGTTCATGGAGATGATCGGCGAGCTGCGGGCCACCATGAACGCCACCGATGCCGACGGAAACGACGTCGCGGACATCGGCGACATCGTCGAGGCGGTGCTCGACCGCACGCGGTATCGCGCCGAACTCGAGGCCAGCTCGGATCCCCAGGACGGCGCTCGCCTCGACAACCTCAACGAACTGGTCAGCGTGGCCCGCGAGTTCAGTGCCGACGCACGCAACCTTCAGGGCATCGAGGATCTCGAGGTGGGGGTCGACATCAACGCGGACCTCGACGTCGCGTCCGCAGAACCAGAGGACACCGACGGTGTGGCCGAGCCGGGTTCGCTCGCCGCCTTCCTCGAGCGGGTCTCGCTGGTGGCCGACACCGACCAGATCCCGGACAACGGCGACGGTGTCGTCACGCTCATGACGCTGCACACGGCCAAGGGGCTCGAGTTCCCGGTCGTGTTCGTCACCGGGTGGGAGGACGGCCAGTTCCCGCACATGCGAGCGCTCGGTGATCCTGCGGAGTTGTCCGAGGAGCGTCGACTCGCCTACGTGGGCATCACGCGTGCGCGGCACCGGCTCTACCTCACTCGCGCGATCATGCGCTCGGCGTGGGGGCAGCCCATCAACAACCCCGAATCGCGCTTCCTGCAAGAGGTTCCGCAGCATCTCATCGACTGGAAACGGGAGGATCCCGGCGTCGGCAGCGGGTTCGGTTCCAGTGGTGGCTCGGGGCGCCAGCGCGACTGGACGTCGAATCCCCGTGGTGGATGGTCCGGTGGGTCGTCGCCGTCGGCCACCCCGACACCCAGCTTCGGCAAGGCCCGGTCCAACAACACCCTGACGCTCGCCGTGGGTGATCGCGTGAGCCACGACAAGTACGGTCTCGGGACCGTCGTCGAGTCCGAGGGATCAGGTCAGCGTGCGATGGTGCTGATCGACTTCGGCACGTCCGGTCGCGTGAAGATGATGCTCATCGGCGGAGTGCCGATGACCAAGCTGTGAGAGGGCACGGAAGAAAGGTCCGGCGCCACCGTCCATGACGGTGGCGCCGGACCTTCGACGTGAGTGGAGGTGGGAACTCAGTCGCGCTCGGGGCCGAGAGCGATACCGCGGGACGCCAACCAGGGGAGCGGGTCGATCTTGTTGTCCCCCGTGAGGTGGACCTCGAAGTGGAGGTGCGGGCCGGTGGACTGGCCGCGGTTGCCCATCTTGGCGATCTCGTCGCCGGCCATGACCGTCTGGCCCACCTGGACCTCGGACGAATCGATGTGGCCGTACACGGTGATGGTGCCGTCGGCGTGCTGCAACCGGACCCACAGTCCGAAGCCGGCCGCGGGGCCCGAGTCGATGACGGTGCCGTCGGCCACGGCGTACACCGGCGTGCCGATGGCGTTGGCGATGTCCACGCCGGCGTGGAGCGTGCCCCACCGCGAGCCGAAGCCGGAGGTGTAGGTGCCGAGCGCGGGCAGTGCGAAGAGGGGACGCCGTGCAGCGGCCTCGCGAGCCTCGCGCTCCTCGCTGAAGCGCTGGCCCTTCGCCAGGAGCTCCGAGAACTGGCCCAGGTCGACCGGTGCGGCGATGTTGAGGATCTGCGGTGCCGCGGAGGTGGAGGGGGCCGTGACGGGCGCTCCGGTCGACGTGGCGGTGGGCACCGAGTCGACGTGCGCGGCCGGCTGGTCCGCGACGATGCCGGCGGCGGTGGAGCTGTCGACGATTCCTGCGGACGCGGCAGCTGCCGGGGCCTGGCCGGCGGCCAGCGCGTACTCGGAGGTCTCGGTGCGCTCGGCGGGCTGCGCGTTGTCGATCGCGGCCTGGCCGGCAGCGACGACCGCACCTGCGGCCACGGCGACGACAGCGACGCGTCCCTTGAGGGCGGACGGCGGAGCGGGGATGCGGTGGGCGCCGCTGCGCTTGACGGCGATCTCGTCCGCGATGGCAGCCGAGGTCACCGACGGTGCTGCCCCGGCCGGAGCGGTGACGAGGAAGGACGTCGCCGGTACCGAGCGGCGGCGGCGCGTGGGCGCATCGCCGAGGGGGGCCGGGGTGTACGCGGGCGCGGACGCCACGTAGTCGCTGGACTCGTGCGCACGGTCCCAGGGGGACGATGCTGCATCGGTCGAGAGGGCTTCGAGGGGGCCGGTGTCGGTCAGATGACCGTCCGCCGGCGTGAACACGGTGGAGTCGTGCTCGAACTGCTGGGCCTCGTACTGCTGGGAATCGAACCGACTGCCGTCGGTGGCGTCCGAGACGAAGCGTGAGCGTGTGAACGGAGTTCGGTGGTGCTGCAAGACCTGCCGTCCTCCTGATTCGTGACCTACCCGTGATGTGGAACCTCGTGGACGGTAACGAAATGGTCGCGGCGGGCGCAAGCCAAACGGCTTCTCGGGTCACATATGTGAGGTGGCTCACAAGGTGTCCTGGGTTTACTCGAGGACGAGTCCCGACGCCGATCAGGCACATCGGTGATCTTCCTGTGATCGAGGCGAGCGGCATCACGATCGAGGGACACGAGGACCGGATACCGTTCGTCATCGTGACACAGCCGACATCCGCGGGCCGTCGTACCTCTGGTTCCGCGTCCGACCCCGTCCGGCTCGGTGCCCGCGCACTCGGAGTCGTCGGAGCGCTGGCGGTGGCGGCCGCTCCGTACGTTCCCGTCGTCGGCGGCGCCGACGTGGGCCTCCCGGTGCGGGGCGCGGCCGCCGTCTCGTCGGCGCTCTGGGCAGCGATCGCTCTGCTGCTCCTGGTGCGCGCGATCCGGCCGATCGTCTTCCCCGTGCTCGCGACGCTGGGCGCCGTCGCACTGGGATCGATCGTGGCAGATCTCCAGTTGTTCGTCGGAGCGATCGACGCCGACCGGCTGGAGCTGTTCCGTCCGATCTCGGCCGGCGCGCTGAAGGCGGGCCCGGGAGCCGTGGTGGTGACGCTCGGGCACGCGCTCGTCGTCGTCGCCGGGGCGCTGGCGGCACTCGCGCTGGCGCGGACGGTCGAGTGGGACGACGTCGACGAGGATCCCGTCGCTCGTCGATCGGCATCGGTCGTGGTCGCCGCGGGGGTCGCGGGCGCTCTCGCACTCGCCGCCTCGTTCCTCCTGCCCGCGTACGCGAGCACCGATGCCGTCGTCCTCGCTCCCGCTCCGGTCGCCGGACCCGTCGCGTCGGCTCTCGGCGGTGGACTGTCCGCGGTCGCGGTGCTGGTGGGTGTGGCCTACGCGTTCTCGTCGACCAGCAGGTCCGCGGCGGTCGGCGCACTGACCGGTGTGGTCGCGGCGTCGGCGACCGTCGTCGGCGTCCGCCTGGCTGCCGCGCTGGGGGCGGGCGACCGCATCGACCTCGGCGCGGGCACGGTCGTCGGAGTCGGCGGGCTCCTCGTCCTCGGCGTGGCCACGGTGGCGACGGCGCGCGCGACCTCCGGACCCACGACCTCCGTGCCCCGTCTCGCACGGTCCGCCGCTCCCTCGAACTCGACGCGGCGGCACGTCGTCGCGGGCGCGGTGACGGTCCTGACGGGCATCGCTCTCGGTGTCGGCGCCGTCCTGCCGCTTCTCGATGTCTCGACCGGCTCCGTCCCGACGGTGGTGGGGGATCGGGCGGTGGCCGCGTACGCCGTCGTGACCGTCGTCGGCGGCGTGCTGTTGCTCTTCTCGGAGTTCGCCGCCGCGGTGCGGCCTGCCGTGCCGCTGATCGTCACGGGCCATCTGGCGCTCGCGGCCGCGGTGCTGCAGGCGCTCGTGCTGGGCGTCGGTATCGACGGCGTGTCCGTCGGTGCGGGCGGCTGGCTGCTGGTCGTCGGCACGCTGCTCGGTCTGCTCACGCTCGCGCTCGTCGCCGCGGCGGGCGCCTCGGAGCGGGACGGCGTCGACACCAGCGATCTGGACGGGGCCTCGCGCCCCCTCGCAGCCGCGCTGGCCGTCGCGGCCGGGGTCGCCGCACTGGGGCTGCTCCTGCCGCAGTACGACGTGGTTGGGGAGACCGGCGGCTGGATCGGGGCGCTGCCGTGGGGGTGGGACGTGTGGGGGCGGCTGGTACTCGTGGCCGCCGTCCTGATCGGCGCCGCCGTCGCGGCCCGCGCTCGGGCGTCGCGCGCCGCGGCGCTCCAGATCGGTTCCGCGGTGGCTCTGGCGGGTGTCGCGCTGAGCCCGATCCTCGGCGGCGCGGGCCCCGGCGTGACGGCGTCGTCGGGGGCCTTCGCGACCGCTGTCGGCGCTGCGGCATCGGCGCTGGTGGCGGCAGGATTTTTTCGTACTGGTGAGTAGATGTCGGCACAGGTCGGTGATCTGAACCACAAGTTCGACGGGCTGTCGATCAGGCCTCTCGGTGGAAAGTTACAGTCGCAAGTCGGACCCGCTCCTACCCCTCGAGCGGGCGTCAACGCAGACGAGATGGTGAGCTGATGGATCTCTTCGAATACCAGGCGAAGGAACTCTTCGCCAAGCACGAGGTTCCGACGTCGGCAGGTCGTGTCACCGACACGGTCGCCGGTGCACGACAGATCGCCGAAGAAATCGGCAAGCCTGTCATGGTCAAGGCCCAGGTGAAGGTCGGCGGCCGCGGCAAGGCCGGCGGCGTGAAGTACTCCAAGGACGTCGCCGAGGCCGAGGCGAACGCGGAAGCGATCCTCGGACTCGACATCAAGGGCCACGTCGTCAAGAAGCTCCTCGTCGCCGAGGCCAGCGACATCGCGGAGGAGTACTACATCTCCTTCCTGCTCGACCGCACGAACCGCACGTACCTCGCGATGTGTTCCGTCGAGGGTGGTGTCGAGATCGAGGTCACCGCCGAGGAGAACCCGGACGCGCTCGCCCGCATCCCCGTCGACGCCGTCAAGGGTGTCGACCTCGCCTTCGCGCGTGAGATCGCCGAGGCCGGCAAGCTTCCCGCCGAGGTGCTCGACGCCGCGGCCAACACGATCCAGAAGCTGTGGGACGTCTTCATCAAGGAAGACGCGCTGCTCGTCGAGGTCAACCCCCTCGTGCGCACGCCGGACGACCAGATCCTCGCCCTCGACGGCAAGGTCACCCTGGACGCCAACGCGGACTTCCGCCAGAAGGGCCACGCCGAGTTCGAGGACGCCGACGCGGCGGACCCACTCGAGGCGAAGGCCAAGGAGAACGACCTCAACTACGTCAAGCTCGACGGACAGGTCGGCATCATCGGAAACGGTGCTGGACTGGTCATGTCGACCCTCGACGTCGTCGCGTACGCCGGTGAGGCGCACGGTGGCGTCAAGCCCGCCAACTTCCTCGACATCGGCGGCGGCGCCTCGGCAGAGGTCATGGCCGCAGGCCTCGACGTCATCCTCGGCGACTCGCAGGTCAAGAGCGTGTTCGTCAACGTCTTCGGCGGAATCACCTCGTGCGACGCGGTTGCCAACGGCATCGTCGGCGCTCTGAAGACGCTGGGCGACACCGCCTCCAAGCCGCTGGTCGTCCGCCTGGACGGCAACAAGGTCGAAGAAGGCCGGAAGATTCTCGCCGATGCTGCGCACCCGTTGGTGACACTGGCCGAGACCATGGACGAAGGCGCCGACAAGGCCGCCGAGCTGGCTGCGAAGTAGAGGGCACCGAAACTATGTCTATTTTCCTGAACAAGAACAACAAGGTCATCGTCCAGGGCATCACCGGCGGCGAGGGCACGAAGCACACCGCCCTGATGCTCAAGGCCGGCACGCAGGTCGTCGGCGGCGTCAACGCTCGCAAGGCCGGGACCACGGTCAAGCACACCGCAGCCGACGGTTCCGACGTCGAGCTGCCCGTGTTCGCCAGCGTTGCCGAGGCCATGGAGAAGACCGGAGCCGACGTGTCCATCGCGTTCGTGCCGCCGGCATTCTCCAAGGACGCCATCGTCGAGGCCATCGACGCGGAGATCCCGCTGCTCGTCGTCATCACCGAGGGAATCCCGGTGCAGGACAGTGCGTACGCGTGGGCCTACAACGTCGAGAAGGGCAAGAAGACCCGCATCATCGGGCCGAACTGCCCCGGCATCATCACCCCCGGCGAGGCACTGGTCGGCATCACGCCCGCCAACATCGCCGGCAAGGGCCCCATCGGCCTCGTCTCGAAGTCGGGCACCCTGACCTACCAGATGATGTTCGAGCTCCGTGACTTCGGCTTCTCCACCGCCATCGGCATCGGCGGCGACCCGGTCATCGGCACCACGCACATCGACGCCATCGAGGCGTTCGAGAACGATCCCGACACCGAGATCATCGTCATGATCGGCGAGATCGGTGGCGACGCCGAGGAGCGTGCAGCCGACTACATCAAGGCGCACGTCACCAAGCCCGTCGTCGGTTACGTCGCCGGCTTCACCGCTCCCGAGGGCAAGACCATGGGCCACGCCGGCGCCATCGTCTCCGGCTCGCTGGGAACGGCTCAGGCCAAGAAGGACGCTCTCGAGGCGGCCGGCGTGAAGGTCGGCAAGACGCCGTCCGAGACCGCTGCCCTCGCGCGCGAGATCCTCGAGAAGAAGTAGTCACTCTTTCTTCTCTCACACGAGGGAGGCCGGTTTCCCGCTCGGGAAGCTTGCCTCCCTCGTGTCGTTCCGGGGGACTACCGTCGAGGTATGAGCATTCCCGCGACTCACTCCGCCATCGTCTCCGTCGAACCCGACTCGCCGTTCGTGCAGATCGAGCGAGAGACTCCGTCGCCCACCGGATTCGACGTTCTCGTACGTGTCGACGCGGTGTCCGTCAATCCGGTGGACACGAAGGTTCGCTCGTCCTTCGATCCGTCCGACGGCCCGAAGGTCCTCGGTTTCGACGCCGTCGGTGAGGTCGTCGCGGTGGGTTCCGACGCCCGAATCTTCGAGCCCGGCGATCGAGTCTTCTATGCGGGATCCATAGCTCGGGACGGCAGCAACGCCCAGTACCAACTCGTCGACGAGCGGATCGTCGGCCATGCGCCGTCGTCACTGTCCGCCGCGGACGCCGCGGCCGTGCCGCTGACCGCCATCACCGCCTGGGAATCGCTGTTCGTCCGGCTCGGACTCGGGAAAGACAGCACCGGAACACTTCTCGTGATGGGGGCCGCCGGCGGTACCGGGTCGATGATCATCCAGCTCGCCCGGGCACTGACCTCGCTCACCGTCGTTGCCGCGGCATCGCGCGGCGAATCCCGCGACTGGGCAACGGAGATGGGCGCCCATCACGTGGTGGATCGGCACTGCCTCGTGGACGAGGTCGGTGCCCTGGCGCCGGACGGCGTCGAGTACGTGTTCTCCCCGTTCTCCGAGGGCAATGTCGACGCCTACGCCGCGGTGATGGCAGTGCACGGTCAGGTCGTGGCGATCGACGATCCGGTCGGCCTGGACCTGATGCCGCTGAAGGCCAAGAGCCAGACCTGGCACTGGGAACTGATGTTCACGGTGCCGTTGTCGTTGCCGAAGAGCACTTCTCAGCACACCATCCTCGACGAGGTCTCGCGACTCATCGACAACGGAACTCTGCGGAGCACCCGCACCACGACTCTGTCACCGTTCGACGTGGACACCCTGCAGGACGCGCACCGACGGGTGGAAAGTGGCGGCACCATCGGAAAGGTGGTCGTCGTTCGGTAGATCAGTCGATCGGCGAGACCCTGATGAGGTTGCCGTCGGGGTCGCTGACCACAAATGTGCGGCCGAAGACCGCGTCGTACGGCTCGTCGACGACACGGACTCCCTTCGAGACCCAGTTCGCGAAGACCTCGTCGACGGCAGACGCCGACCCGGGGACCATCAGTCCGACCTCGGTCGTGCGTGGAGTGTCCGGGGCCAGGTGCTCGCTGTAGCCGGTCCACAGCGCGAACAAGACGCCGGGGGCTACCTGGAAAGCGACATAGTGGGGACTGATGAAGGTCGGTTCGATCTCGAACAGGTCGCTGTAGAAGCTGGTAGCGGTCTCGGCGTCGCGGACGCCGATCAGGAACAGGTTCGGTGCGGGCACAGGAGCTCCTCGACTCGGTGAATTCTCGGTACCGCCACAGTGGACCGGCCTATCACGATAGAACCTGTCACCTTTTCTGCGAAGATCGGACGCATGAAGGCCTCCCGATTGCTGCACCTCTTGCTGTTGCTGCAGACCCGCCAACGCATCACCACCACGGAGCTGGCCGCGCGTCTGGAAGTATCGCGGCGGACCGTGCTGCGGGACGTCGAGGCGCTCTCGGCAGCAGGAGTGCCTGTGTACGCCGAACGTGGCCGCAGCGGTGGAATCGTCCTGCTCCCCGGTGCGCGGCTCAACGCGTCCCACCTGGAACCACCGGAGTTGGAAGCCCTTTCTCTGGCGGGTCTGGACAGCACGCAACGTGAGCGCATGGGCTTGTCGGCGATGTGGGAGTCGGCAGCACGCAAGATCGCCGCCCGCCAGGCCGCGACATCCACGGGCACGAGCCCATTGCGACTGGCGGACCTCGTGCTGGTGGACAGCACCCCGTGGTTTGCCGATTCAGAAGCAGCGGTCGACGTCGCCGATCTGGCATCGGCCCTGCAGGACCGACGCCGATTGCGAATCCGATACCGGCGGAGCGCCGAGAGTGAGGCCTCGACACGTGTGGTCGACCCGTACGGGATCGTGGCGAAGTCCGGCCGCTGGTACCTCGTCGCCGACCACCGAGGAGATGGACGACTGTTCTCTCTGGACCGACTCGCGGCTTTCGAACAACTCGACGCGCCAGTCTCTCTCCGACCCGGAGAAACCCTCCGCACCACATGGGCCGCGTTGAAGGACCGCACCGAGGGTCGAGGTCATGTGAGCGTGACCTTTCGCCTGCCGGAACACGGCCTCGACTTGGCGCGGCGCATCCTCGGGACACGCATCCACGATGTATCCGATCCGGAGAACGGAACATGCATCGTCGTCGTCGGCTACCCCGACATCGAGTCGGTGCGTCAACTGCTGCAATTCGGCGACCACATCGAGGTCCTCGCCCCAGACGCAGCCCGCACACGCATCAGCCAACTCGCGAAAGTCCTGGCCGAAACACACTCACCCCCATCCAGTTGACCGCCGATCGGGACGCCTCGAGCTCGATCGACGTGTCCGGTCAGTACGACCGGCCGTGTTCTCGGGCACGGAATGTGTTGGTGAAAAGGCGATCTGCGCTCAATGTCCGCGCATGTATCGACGGCCGCAACGGATCGAGGAGCTGGAGCGCGCATCCGACGGCGTGACCCGAAAGTGTGTCGGTGGGGTGGGTTACTGTCTGTTCAGGTCGTCGGGGGGCGGTCTGATCGGGGCATCACCGGGGGGGTGAATTCGTGTACGACACAGTGGTTTCGGTGGATGTGTTGGTGTCGGCGAAGGTCGACGCTCAAGCGTCGTTCGCCCGGACCGTGTCGGCGTCGTGTGCGTACGTGCAGGAGTCGTCGCGCCGGCCGGCGGTGCTCGGTCCGGGTGGGGTGTTCGACGCCGAGGCTGCTGAGATCTGTGCGGTG
>NZ_LMRN01000007.1:337528-408607 GCF_001426145.1 Rhodococcus sp. Leaf225
GGACGGTGTGCAGGTCGGTGGCCGGGGTTCCGAACGCCACCGAGGCACTGCTGCAGCGGGTGATCGCTGCCGCGTCGCGGTGCACTCCGGGTGCGGTGGCAGCGGCGGTCGATCGGATTCTCGCGGAGTTCGACGCGGAATGGCACCGCATCGCTCGGGAGCGCGCGACGACGGAACGGTACGTCTCGGTCAGGAAACTGCCGCGAGGTCAAGCCGAGCTGAAAGTTCGTGGCCCCGCAGAGCAGATCGCCGGGATGAAGCGGGCCATCGTCGAGGCGGCCCGAGGGGTGACCGATCCGAGTTCGCTGCCGGCGCGGTTGTTCGACGCTGCGCACGCGATCATCACCGGCACACCTCTGCCGTGCGACTGCGTTGACGAGAGTTGCGCCCACGCGCCGTCGCCGCCCGCACCGGCCCATCATGCCGTCATCGTCCTCGACGCCGCCACGGCGGCGGGGTTGGCAGGGGAACCCGGTCACCTCGTCGGCTGGGGTCCGGTTCCTGCGGACGTGGCACGGAGGATCGCCGGGGATGCGACGTGGCAGGCACTCATCACCGCAGCCCGCGGAACTGAACCGCGGGCGGGGTGCAGCTGCCGATGCCCACAACACGACCCACGGACCGACTCCGAACCACCGGGCCCGCCGGTGCCCGCCGCCGGGCGGGAAGTCCGCCGCACCCCCCGCATGCCCGCAGGCTGGACACCGACCACCGGGAAACTGGGCAGCACGACAGCCCGCAAAGCCAGGGAGCAGGTCGACTATCTTCGCACGCTCCCACCATCGGCGGTGGACCGTGCCGTCGCCAACCCCGACGGACATGGGGGCTTCGCCGTGCCCCCGGCCGGGGCGTTGACCTACCGGCCGTCCGAGGCGGTCGCGGCGCTGGTGACAGCGCTGTATCCGACGTGCGTCCACCCGGCATGCGCGGTACCCAAAGAGGACTGCGACCTCGACCACGTCGTCCCGTTCGACCACACCGACCCGGAGAGAGGCGGCTGGACCGTCACCGGCAACCTCGCGCCGCTGTGCCGTCGGCACCACGGCCTGAAGACCCGGCGGCAGTGGCACCACCGCATGCTCCGGGACGGGATCGTCCATGTCCGCGACTCGCACGGCACCGACTACCTCACCGCACCCGGCGAGTGAGCGAACCGTTCGAATCACCCAGAGCGCAACGGTGGTTCCGCATCGACCCGGGCGATGTACTTCCGGGCATGACGATCACCGACACCCGCCCCGCCGGCGCCGCCACCGAACCGCGCTGGACCACCGCTCCCACGACGTCCGCGGAATGGATCGACCGTGCCCACGAGGTGGCCGCGATCCTCGCCGTCGACGCCGTCGCCCGTGATCGCGCCACCGAGGCGCCGCACGAGGAGGTGACGTTGTTGAAGGAGTCCGGTCTGGTCACGATCCTCGGGCCGACCGAGTTCGGTGGTGGCGGGCAGACCTGGGAGACCGCCTACCAGGTGATCCGCGCCGTGGCCGCCGCCGACGGGTCGATCGGACAGCTGCTCGGCTACCACCTGCTGTGGTTCTGGGCGGCACGTCTGGTCGGGACGAAGGAGCAGATCGCTGCCGTCGAACAAGCCGCCACCGAGAACACCTGGTTCTTCGGCGGCGCGGTCAACCCGCGCGACAACGACGTCGAGATCACCGACGAGGGCGACACGATCGTCTACAACGGTGCCAAGACGTTCTCCACGGGCAGTCGTGTCTCCGACGTGACCGTGCTCGAGGGGGTGCTCGCCGGTACCGACACCCACGTCTTCGCCATCGTTCCGTCGAACTCCGAGGGCCTGACATTCCACGACGACTGGGACAACATCGGTCAGCGTCGCACCGAGAGTGGCAGTGTCACCATCGATCACGTCCGCACCGACTGGAGCTCGGCCGCCGGATTCGCGAACAAGGCGTTCGAGCCGCGGGTCTACAACACCCTCAACGTCCCGATCATCCAGCTGGTGTTCGTCAACTTCTACCTCGGCATCGCACGCGGAGCCCTCGAGACCGCTGCCGACTACACGCGCACCACCACGCGAGCGTGGCTGCACAGCACCGTGGACAACGCGCTCGACGAGCCCTACATCATCGACCTGTACGGAGACCTGACCGCGAAGCTCTGGGCCGCAGAGGCTCTCGCGGACGCCGTGGCCGCGGAGCAGCAGCGGATCCACGAGAACGCCTGGACTGTCACCGAGCACGAGCGCGGCGAGCACGAGGTGCGCGTCGCCGCGGCGAAGGCACGCGCCACGGAGGTCGCCCTGGAGATCACGTCGGGCATCTTCGAGGGGCTCGGCGCCCGCGCCACCGCGTCGAGTCACGGTTTCGACCGTTTCTGGCGCAACGTGCGCACGCACACGTTGCACGATCCGGTGGCCTACAAGCGCCGCGAGGTCGGCCGCCACGTGCTCACCGGCGAGTTGCCCCAGCCCACCTGGTACTCCTGAAATCATATGTCGCGCACTATTATCGAACCGAGGACTGCATGAGTACAGAGAAGATCGCCGACGAAGTGAAGTTCGCCTACTGGGTGCCCAACGTCAGTGGTGGCCTCGTCACCAGCGACATCGAGCAACGCACCAGCTGGGAGTTCGAGTACAACAAGAAGCTCGCGCAGACGGCGGAGAACAACGGGTTCGAGTACGCGCTGAGCCAGGTCCGGTACGAGGCCAGCTACGGAGCCGAGTTTCAACACGAGTCCACGAGTTTCAGTCTGGGACTGCTCCTCGCGACCGAGCGCCTCAAGGTCATCGCCGCCGTGCATCCCGGGCTCTGGCAACCGGCCGTGCTCGCGAAACTCGGTGCGACAGCAGACCATCTGTCCAACGGACGCTTCGCCGTCAATGTGGTGAGTGGATGGTTCAAAGACGAGTTCACGCATCTCGGTGAGCCCTGGCTCGAACACGACGAGCGTTACCGACGCAGCGCCGAATTCCTGCAGGTGCTGCGCAAGATCTGGACCGAGGACGACGTCGATTTCCGCGGCGACTTCTACCGCATCCACGACTTCACGCTCAAGCCGAAACCGCTCAACACGCCCGCGCGTCCCAATCCCGAACTGTTCCAGGGTGGTAATTCGTCGGCGGCACGGGAGAACGCAGGTCGGTACTCCGACTGGTACTTCTCCAACGGCAAGGACTTCGACGGCATCACCGAGCAGATCGACGACGTGCGGCGCGTCGCACAGGCCCATCAGCGTGAAGTGAAGTTCGGTCTCAACGGCTTCATCATCGCCCGCGACACCGAGAAGGAGGCGAGGGACACCCTCCGCGAGATCATCGAGAAGGCGAACAAGCCAGCAGTCGAGGGGTTCCGCGGTGCCGTGCAGCAGGCCGGCAGTTCGACGTCGGACAAGAAGGGCATGTGGGCCGACTCGAGCTTCGAGGACCTCGTGCAGTACAACGACGGCTTCAAGACCCAGCTGATCGGTACGCCCGAACAGGTGGCGACGCGCATCGTCGACTACCGCGACCGCGGCGTGGACCTCATCCTCGGCGGTTTCCTGCACTTCCAGGAGGAGATCGAGTACTTCGGAGCGAAGATTCTGCCGTTGGTGCGGGAGATCGAGGCCGCGCGGGCGAGTGACCGCGAACCCGTCGGCGTCGCCTGAGCGAGGAGTCACTCACCGCGGGTCCGTAGTGTTGGTGAGCGGCGCGGCCGCCGCAGTCGGCGGCCGACCGACGACCAGCACCGAGGAAGAGGAATCGAGATGACCTTCTCACCAGGGGGACCCGACCACGACCACGGCCGGACGGACCCGCGGACGACCACCTTCGGAGACCCGTCCACGGAGACCGGGCAGGTCGACGACCGTTCAGCGTCGATCGACCGCACTGACGGCGCTGCGACCCCGTCCGTCGACGCGGACGCGGCCGGCGCCGACGACAACACGACCGAGCAGATCGCGGCGCGCACGACGCAGGTCGCCCGTATCGCGTCGTACGTCGTCATCGGCACCGGTGTCCTCGCGTTCCTGCTCGGTCTGTCCGCGCAGTTCGCGCTCGGCGGTGAGTCCTCCAACTTCTTCGAACGCGAGCTGGGCGACCCGACGTCCGTGGCGCTGCTCCTCCTCGCTGCGCTCGTCACGGCCGCGGGCCTCCTGCCGCGGCAGACGACGTCGCGGGGACTGGTCGCGGCGCTGTCCGTCACCGCGTTGCTCACGCTGATCTTCCAGCTGGTGAACCGCGGGGCGGCGTTCACCGCCTTCGGTGAGACCGTCCGCGTCGGTATCGGCATCGGGTCGATCCTGGTGCTGATCCTGGCCATCGTGCAGGTGGCCGCGGCCGTCGGTGCGCTTCTCGTCGACTCGGGAGTCGTGACGGTTCCGGCGCCGCGTCCGAAGCAGCAGCAGTTCGGCCAGCCGGGTGGCCCGGGACAGCAGGGTCCCGGCCAGCAGAACTACGGGCAGCAGGCATACGGCCAACAGGCATACGGCCAGCAGGGCGCCTATGGCCAGCAGGGTTACGGGCAGCCGCAGAGCTATGGCCAGCCGCAGGGTTACGGCCAGCCCCAGGGGTACGGGCAGCCGGGTACCTACGGGCAGCCGCAGGGATACGGGCAGCCGCAGGGTTACGGGCAGCCCCAGGGTTACGGCCAGCCGGGTGCCTACGGGCAGCCGCAGGGATACGGCCAGCAGGGTCAGGCGCAGCCCGGCGCCTACGGTCAGCAGGGGTACGGCCAGCCGCAGGGCTACGGATCGCCCTACAGCGCCCCGACCGAGCGCTACGGGCAGCCGGTCGGCCAGATCGCCGCGGACACCGCCCCCGCGCACGCCGCATCGGCGGAGTCCGCGACACCTCCCACCGGTGAGCAGTCGTCCGCGCAGCAGCCGAGCACGGAGGGGCACGCACCCGAGCAACAGGCACCCGAGCAACAGGCACCCGAGCAGCAGGCGCCCGAGCAGCAGGCACCGGAAGCCACCCGCGCACTCGACTTCGGCGATCGGTCGGACGACCGCCGCTGAACCACGTCGTCGGCGCGCCTAGGTTCTCCACCGCGCCGACGGTGAGAACCTGATCGGTGATGACCTCACTACTCGATCGCGAACCGCACACGCGGGGCCGTTTCGGTCCGAGTCCCGACGAGGCTCGAATGCTGCTCACCGTGGCGTTCCGGCCCGTCGGGCTACTCCTGGCCGTCGTCACGGCCGTGGTGCTGGTGACGCTCGTCTCCGCGAACAGCGACCTGACGGGGACGTTCGGCGCGTTGGCCGCCACGTGGCTGGCCGTGCATCAGGTGCCGCTGGGCATCGCCGGTGCGACGTTGTCGATCCTTCCGCTGCTGCCCACTCTCGTGCTGGTGCACGCGGTGTCGTCGGCGGTCGCGCGGCCACTGACCGACGCCTCCACCCGTCGCGACATCGGATGGGTCGTCGGCGCGGCGATCGCGGGTCCGCTCGCGATGGCGGCGGTGATGCTCGCGATGATTCACGACGCGTCCACCGTCATCGCCCTGAGCACGCCCAACGCACTCGCCACCTTCGGGTGGGTCATCCTCGTGCACGGCATCGGTGCGGCGATCGGCTGCATCCGCGGTACCTGGCCCGCACTCATGCGCACGGTGGTCCTGCCGCCGTGGCTCGCAGCGTCCTTCGCTCCGGCGGCGCGTGCCGGCGCGGTGCTGCTCGCCGGTGGCGCCGTCGTCGTCGCCACCTCTCTCGTGCTGTCCTTCTCCACGCTCGGCACGCTGCTCGAGTCCGGCGGCGGGATCGGCGGAGCGCTGGGTCTGACCGCGACCTCGGTGCTGTATCTGCCCAACATCGTGGTGGCGGCGTCGTCGGTCGTCACCGGGTCGTCCGCCCACGTGGGCGCGGCGATGGTCTCCGTCACCGAGACGACCGGCGGTCAGCTTCCTGCCGTCCCGGTGCTGGCAGTCATGCCCGAATCGTCGGCCCAGGTGTGGTGGCCGGTCATGCTCGTCGTCCCCGCACTCGCCGCCGTGGTGCTCGGGCGTGCGTGTGCTCGTGCGACGACGTCCCTGGCGGACGCGGTGCGCAGTGCCGCCGCCGCCGCGGTCTGCGTGAGCGTGGCGGCCGTCCTGATCGGCGTCGTCGCCGGTGGCTCGGTGGGAACGTTCGGCCATCTCGGTGTCGACGCGCCGCTCCTCGGCGTCACCACCTTCGCGTGGTGCCTCGTGGTGGGCGCGCTCACCGCGGCCGTCACCGCCTGGTCGATGCGGCGCCACGACATCCACGGATGGCACGAGGACAACGAAGCCGAGGAGAGTGAATCCGACGACTCCGCGGGCACATCGATGCTCGGTGAGCCGGCCGCCCTCCCCGCAGCCCCGGACGCCGCGCCGACGGACACGGACATCGTGGAAGCCGAGACCGAAGCCGAGACCACCGACACCGACACCGTCGAGACCGAAGACGATGCCGTGGAGGCGGACGTCGTCGACGCCGAGATCGTCGACCTGCCGGACGAGTCGGCCGAGCCCGAGAAGCCCGGCGGCACCGACACCGCTCCCTGACGCGCGTCCTCCCCGAGTGAGGCCGATCGAGGAGGCGAACGGCGGCCGTCTAGGCTTCCTGTCGGCGTGATCCCACGCCGACAGAGCACCTGACCCGCCCGAGCAGCTGAGGAGAAGCACGCTGTCTGCCCCGCGTTCGACACCCGGGCGGGACCTCCCGGCCCGCGTCGTCGTCCTCGCCTCGGGGGTCGGATCACTGCTCGGATCGTTGGTCGAGGCCGCGTCCGCTCCCGAGTTCCCGGCCGAGGTCGTCGCCGTGGTGGTGGATCGCCCGTGCGGCGCCGAGGGCGCAGGGCTGCCGTCCCGGCGAGTGGCCGTGTCGGACCACGGTTCGCGTGCGGAGTGGGATGCCGCCCTCACCGAGGTCGTGGACTCCTGGTCACCGGATCTCGTCGTGAGTGCGGGATTCATGCGGATCCTCGGGCCGGTGTTCCTCGCACGCTTCGGTGGCCGCATCGTCAACACCCACCCCGCACTGCTGCCGTCGTTCCCGGGCGCGCACGCGGTGGCCGACGCCCTCGCCCACGGTGTGAAGGTCAGCGGGTCCACCGTCCACCTTGTGGACGACGGTGTGGACACCGGGCCCATCGTGGCGCAGGAAGCTGTTCCGGTGCTCGACGGCGACACCGAGGAGTCGCTGCACGAGCGCATCAAGATCGTCGAACGACGGCTGCTGATCGACGTGGTCGCCGCCGTCGCCACACGCGGAGTCATCACCGATGGACGAAAGGCCCAGATCCCCAGTGACTAACCCAGAGAACACGCGCGCCGTCTCGCGCGCACTCGTCAGCGTCTACGACAAGACCGGTCTGGACGAGCTGGCCGTGGGCCTTCACGCCGCCGGGGTGGAGATCGTGTCCACCGGATCGACCGCCGGGCGCATCGCCGCGGCGGGCGTACCGGTGACTCGGGTCGAAGACCTCACCGGCTTCCCCGAGACCCTGGACGGCCGCGTGAAGACGCTGCATCCGCGCGTGCACGCCGGCGTCCTGGCGGACACGCGCAAGCCGGAACACCTCGCGCAGCTCGACGAGTTGGGCGTCGCTCCGTTCGAGCTCGTCATCGTCAACCTCTACCCGTTCACCGAGACGGTGGCGTCCGGTGCGAGTCCGGACGAGTGCGTGGAGCAGATCGACATCGGTGGCCCGTCCATGGTCCGCGCCGCGGCGAAGAACCATCCGTCGGTGGCGGTCGTGGTGGATCCCGCTCGCTACGCCGACGTGCTGACCGCGGTGCAGGGTGGCGGCTTCACGCTCGAGCAGCGAATCGCGCTGGCCGCCACGGCGTTCCAGCACACCGCAGCATACGACGTCGCGGTGGCGTCCTGGATGACCGACGTCCTCGTCGCCGGCGGTTCCGACGAGTCCGAGCACTTCCCGGCATGGATGGGCGCGACCTACGAGCGCGCCTCGGTTCTGCGCTACGGCGAGAATCCGCACCAGGCCGGCGCTCTGTACGTCGACCCGTCCGCTCCCGCCGGCATCGCGCAGGCGGAGCAGGTGCACGGCAAGGAGATGTCGTACAACAACTACACCGACGGTGACGCCGCCTGGCGTGCCGCGTTCGACCACGATCTCCCGTGCGTGGCGATCATCAAGCACGCCAACCCGTGTGGCATCGCGGTGTCGGCGTCCGGCTCCATCGCCGAGGCGCATCGCAAGGCGCACGCCTGCGATCCGGTGAGCGCGTACGGCGGCGTCATCGCGTCCAACCGCGAGATCACCGTCGAGATGGCCGAGCAGGTCGCCGAGATCTTCACCGAGGTCATCATCGCCCCGTCCTACGCCGACGGCGCGCTGGGAGTGCTGCAGCGCAAGAAGAACATCCGCGTCCTCGTGTGCGAGCCGCCGACGGCGGTGCCGGAGATCAAGCAGATCTCGGGCGGCCTGCTGCTGCAGGACCGTGACCGTCTCGACGCCGCGGGCGACGATCCGTCGGGGTGGACCCTGGCCGTGGGCGAGCCCGCCGACGAGGCAGTGCTGGCCGACCTCGAGTTCGCCTGGAAGGCGTGCCGCGCCGTCAAGTCCAACGCCATCCTCATCGCCGCGGACGGTGCGTCCGTGGGAGTGGGCATGGGACAGGTCAATCGGGTCGATTCCGCCGAACTGGCCGTGCGCCGCGCCGGCGACCGCACCACGGGCGCCGTGGCCGCGTCGGACGCCTTCTTCCCGTTCCCCGACGGCTTCCAGATCCTCGCCGCAGCGGGGGTGGCGGCGGTGGTGCAGCCCGGCGGATCGATCCGCGACACCGAGGTCGTGGAGGCAGCGCGCGAGGCGGGCGTGACCATGTACCTGACCGGGTCACGCCACTTCGCACACTGACCTCTCCCAACCTCGACCCCCCGAACTTCGACCCCCCGAACTTCGACCCCCCTGGCTCAGTTCTTCGCGAGGACCTTCTCGATCGGCTTCGCGAGCTTCTCCGGCTTGGTGGTCGGCCCGAAACGGTCGACCACCTTGCCGTCGGCGTCGATGAGGAACTTGGTGAAGTTCCACTTGATCCGGCTGCCCAGCACGCCCGACTTCTGGTCGCGCAGCCACTTGTAGAGCGGGTGCGCGCCGTCGCCGTTCACCTCGATCTTCTCGTGCATCGGGAACGTGACGTCGTACCGCAGCGAGCAGAAGTTCTTGATCTCGTCGGCGTCGCCGGGCTCCTGGTGCCCGAACTGATCGCACGGGAAGCCGAGAACCACCAGCCCCTGCGGCCCGTACGTCTTGTTCAGCACCTCGAGGCCCTCGTACTGCGGCGTGAATCCGCACTGCGAAGCGGTGTTGACGATGAGGAGCGGCTTGCCCTTGTAGGCGGCGAGGTCGACGGGCTCGCCGTCGATGGTCGTGGCGGTGAAGTCGTATGCACTGGTCTCGGTCACCGCTCGACGCTACCGGCAGGAGGCCACATCGTGTTTGGTCTGTTCTCGGCGAGGGTAGACGCGGGCCATGACTCAGGACCACCGTGACGGCGACCCGGACGGCGGAATGAAGGAGGGCAGCTCGGAGCGCGAGCCTCGCGACGACGAGCGGACCTTCCGCGCACACGCCGGCGAGGCCATCGCCGATGCCCGGAACTGGCCCGGCTACTTCCTCATCGCACTGGGCCTCGGGGCCATGGGTCTCGGGCTCACTGCCGCAGGAGGCGGTTTCGAGGGGTGGGTGATGATCCTGTTCCCGGCCACCGTGATCCTCTGGGCCGCCGGTCTGACGTTGATCCTGCTCGAACGCAAGCGCGTCAAGAACGCCGAGGGCAAGGACCTGACGGACCCGTCGGGGCACTGATCGAGCTGTGCACGTGCCGAAACGGCTCGACGCTCGTACGTTGGAAGGGTGACCCAGTCTCCCAGTAGTCGAGATCCACACCCGCGCGCGACCACCCTCGGTGAACTCCGCGCGTCGGGACACGTCCAGAAGACAGTCAAGAACGAACTCCGCGACAACCTGCTCGACGCCCTGCGCGAGGGCCGCGACGCATGGCCCGGCATTCTCGGATTCGAGAGCACCGTCCTTCCGCAGATCGAACGCGCACTCCTCGCCCAGCACGACGTCGTTCTCCTCGGCGAGCGCGGGCAGGGCAAGACCCGCCTGCTCCGAACCCTCGCCACGCTGCTCGACGAGTGGACGCCCGTCATCGACGGCTCCGAGCTCGGTGAGCATCCCTACGACCCCATCACCCCCGCCTCGATCCGCCGGGCAGCCGAACTCGGCGACGATCTGCCGGTGTCCTGGCGCCATCGCTCCGAGCGGTACTCGGAGAAGCTGGCGACCCCGGACACGTCGGTGGCCGACCTCGTCGGCGACGTCGACCCCGTGAAGGTCGCCGAGGGCCGCAGCCTGGGCGATCCGGAGACAATCCACTTCGGCCTCGTGCCGCGTACCCACCGCGGAATCGTGGCGATCAACGAGCTGCCCGACCTCGCCGAGCGCATCCAGGTGTCGTTGCTCAACGTGATGGAGGAGCGCGACATCCAGATCCGTGGCTACACGGTGCGGTTGCCCCTCGACGTGCTCCTCGTCGCGAGTGCGAACCCGGAGGACTACACCAACCGCGGTCGGATCATCACTCCGCTGAAGGACCGGTTCGGCGCCGAGATCCGCACCCACTATCCGATCCTGCTGACCGACGAGATCGCGGTCATCGAGCAGGAGGCCGACCTCACCGCAGTCGTGCCGCCGCACGTGCTCGAGGTGCTGGCGCGGTTCACCCGGCTGCTGCGTGAATCGCCGTCGGTCGACCAGCGTTCCGGCGTCTCGGCTCGGTTCGCCGTCGCCGCCGCCGAGACCGTCGGCGCGGCCGCCGTGCACCGTGCCGCCGTGCTGGGCGAGTCCGATCCGGTGGCTCGACCCGTCGACACCCAGACGATCGTCGACGTCCTGCGGGGCAAGGTGGAGTTCGAGTCGGGCGAGGAGGGACGGGAGATCGAGGTTCTGAACCACCTGCTGCGGCGGGCCACAGCCGACACCGCACGGGACTCGCTCGGCGGTATCGACCTGGGCCCTCTCGTCACGGCCGTCGAGCAGGGTGAGCCCGTGATCACCGGTGATCGAGTCACCGCGAAGGTGCTCCTGAACGAGTTGCCGGATCTTCCTGTCATCGACGAGATCGCCGAGCGTCTGGGCGCGACCTCCGACGGTGAGCGCGCCGCGGCTGTCGAGCTCGCGCTCGAGGGTCTCTACCTCGCACGTCGCATCGGCAAGGACACCGGCGACGACGGGCAGACGGTGTACAGCTGATGGCGGGCCACAACTCCCGGTACGGGCCGTACGTCGACGGTCCGGATCCGCTGGCGCCACCCGTCGATCTGCGGGAGGCGCTCGACGCGATCGGTCAGGACGTTCTCGAAGGTGCGTCGCCGCGCCGCGCGATGCAGGAGATGTTGCGTCGCGGGACGAAGAACATGCGCGGCCTGGACGATCTCGCCGCGCGGGCGAACCGTCGTCGGCGGGAACTGCTGAAGAACAAGAACCTCGACGGCACCCTGCAGGAGGTGCGCGAGCTGTTGGACGAGGCGGTCCTCGAGGAGCGCAAGACCCTGGCCCGTGCGCTGGACGACGACGCCCGCTTCCAGGAGATGCAGATCGCCGAACTGCCTCCGTCGACGGCGCAGGCCGTGCAGGAGCTCGCCGACTACGACTGGCGCAGCAGCGAGGCGCGGGAGAACTACGAGAAGATCAAGGATCTGCTCGGCCGCGAGGTGCTCGATCAACGATTCAAGGGCATGAAGCAGGCACTCGAGGGGGCCACCGAGGAGGACCGTGCTCGGGTCGCCGAGATGCTGTCCGATCTCAACGACATGCTCGACGCCCATGCGCGCGGGGAGAACACCGACGAGCAGTTCGAGAAGTTCATGCGCGATCACGGTGAGTTCTTCCCCGAGAATCCCGAGACCATCGACGACCTGATCGATGCTCTCGCGGAGCGGTCCGCGGCAGCGCAGAGGCTGCGGAACTCGCTCTCCGCGGAGCAGCGTGCCGAGCTGGACGCGTTGGCGCAGCAGGCCTTCGGCAGCCAGGACCTGATGGACCAGCTGTCGCGACTCGACGCGAATCTGCAGTCGGCCCGGCCGGGGGAGGACTGGGACTCCGCCCAGAAGTTCCGCGGTCAGGAGGGCATGGGACTCGGCGACGGGACCGGTGTGCTGCAGGACATCGCCGAACTCGAGGAGCTGGGGGACCAGCTCTCGCAGCAGTACAACGGTGCGGCGCTCGACGACATCGACGCCGATGCGTTGCTGCGCCAACTGGGTCCGGAGGCGGCCGCGGACGCGCGGACGTTGGCGGACCTGGAGAAGGCGTTGCAGCAGGAGGGTTTCCTCGACAAGGGGGCCGACGGACAGTGGCGCCTGTCCCCGAAGGCCATGCGGCAGTTGGGGCAATCGGCTCTGAAGGACGTCGCGGGCGGCATGGCATCGCGCCGCGGTGAGCGTGACACCCGCCGAGCGGGCGCGATGGGCGAGCCCACCGGTGCGTCGCGCGCCTGGGAGTTCGGCGACACCGAGCCGTGGGACGTCGTCCGGACGGTGACCAACGCCGTCCTGCGCACCGCGACGGAACCTCGCGGAGACGGCGAGACCGGAGTGCGTCTGGCCGTCACCGACGTCGAGATCAGCGAGACCGAGCTACGGTCACAGGCCGTGGTGGCCCTGCTGGTGGACACGTCGTTCTCCATGGTGATGGAGGGTCGCTGGGTTCCGATGAAGCGGACGGCGCTGGCGTTGAATCACCTCGTCAGCACGCGGTTCCGCGGCGACGATCTGACGATGATCGGTTTCGGACGACACGCGCAGACGCTCACACCGTCGGAACTGGCGGGGCTCGACGGCGCGTGGGACCAGGGCACCAACCTGCACCACGCGCTGATGCTGGCCACGGCGCACCTGCGGCGCAATCCCAACGCCCAACCCGTGGTGCTCATCGTCACGGACGGCGAGCCGACCGCCCATCTCGAACCGGACGGCCACGCCTTCTTCGATTATCCGCCGCATCCGCGGACCCTCGGGTTGACGGTCAGGGAGCTCGACACCCTGGCGAAGATCGGTGCGCAGGTGACGATCTTCCGGCTGGGAGACGATCCCGGTCTGGCCCGCGTCGTGGACCGGATGGCCCAGCGCGTGGGCGGGCGGGTCGTCGCACCCGATCTGGACGGACTCGGTGCCGCGGTGGTGAGCGACTATCTGAGCGCCCGCAGGAAGCGCTGAGCCGGCTCAGGTCCCGTTGAGCACCGTGCGGGTGCCCACCGGGGCCGCGAGCTGCAGCTCCATGGTCCCGTACACGGCGATCATGATGCAGGACTTGTCCTTCGCGGATTCGAGGGTGCCGGTCCGGACGGTGACCACCACCGTCTCCTCGGTCTCCTCCACGGTCGCGTCGGCGCCGTAGCATTCGGGAGTGCCGGTGACGAAGTGCACCGCGATCCGGTTGCCCGGCAGCGCGGTCCACGCCTCGAACGGCGTGGACTGCGCCATCACCAGCGACGCGCCGGGTGTGAACTCGGTGCCCACCTGGTCCGCGGCCACCTCGTGGGGAACCGGCGGTGAGCCGGGGACGGGCACGAGGTCGGTGGGGGACGCCGCGCCGGTCTCGAGGTCGCCGGCGTCGCCGGGGTCGGAGGAGCCGCATCCGCCGAGTGCGACACACAACAGCAGCCCCAGGGCGAACGACCTCATGACCTCCACGGTAGCGCGGCCGCGCGCGGGCCCGGCCGAGCTCGCTCCCACGGTCACGCGAGCAGCGCGGCGACGAGGGCGATGACGGGAACGGACACCAGCGTCGTGACGAACGCGGTGTCGCGTGCCAGCACGGTTCCGCGGCCGTAGCGGGTGGCGTAGATGAACACGTTCTGCGCGGTGGGAAGCGCTGCGATGACCACCACGGCGAAGAGGTCGTGGCCGTCGATGCGCCACACCCACCGCGCCAGGACGTAGGTGAGGACGGGCAGCACGGCCATCTTGAGAAAGGTCGCCAGCGCGACGTCGCGGCGCGGTCCGGCTCCCCGCTCGAGCACGCGTACGCCCTGCAACGACATGCCGAAGGCGAGAAGGGCGCCGGGAACGCTGGCGCCGCCGAGCAGTGCGAACGGCTGCATCACGGGGTCCGGCAGGCTCAGACCCGTCACGGCGAGCGCCAGTCCGGCGAGGCCGGCGAGGACGATCGGGTTGGTGAACGGGGCTGCCACGACACCGACCAGCGAGGTGCCGCGCGACGACGTCGAGACGTCCAGGATCGTCAGGGCCAGCGGCGAGTAGATCATGATCTGGAAGAGCAGCAGCGGCGCGACGAACGAGGCGTCGCCCAGGACGTACACGGCGATGGGGATGCCGAGGTTGGCCGCGTTGACGTAGGACGCGGCGAGTGCCCCGATGGTGGCCTCGGGGACCGTGCGCTTCGTGATCGTCAGGGCGATCACCAGATACAGGGCTCCGACCAGCAGAGCCCCCACGGCCGTGATGGCGAGTGTGGGGGAGAAGATCACCGACAGGTCGGCGCGGGCGAGGGTGTCGAACAGCAGCGCCGGAGTGGCGACGAAGAACACCATCCGCCCCAGAACGAGTCCGCCGGACTCACCGAGTACGCCCGTACGGGCGACGACGTAGCCGATGAAGACGACCACGAAGATGACGGTGAATCCGGCGAGAACTCCTGACACGGGGGGCCTGTCAGCCCCTACCGGTCGACACTCAGCGGGTGGTGAACGGAAGGAGCGCCATCTCGCGTGCGTTGCGCACGGCGGTGGCGACCTGACGCTGCTGCTGGGGGGTCAGCCCGGTGACACGGCGGCTACGGATCTTGCCGCGATCGGAGATGAACTGACGCAGCAGGTTCACGTCCTTGTAGTCGACCTCGGTGATGCCCGCCGCGATGAGCGGGTT
Organism: Rhodococcus sp. Leaf225; assembly: GCF_001426145.1. Classification (NCBI taxonomy): domain Bacteria; kingdom Bacillati; phylum Actinomycetota; class Actinomycetes; order Mycobacteriales; family Nocardiaceae; genus Rhodococcus; species Rhodococcus sp. Leaf225. The sequence continues at coordinate 352,364 of NZ_LMRN01000007.1, forward strand.
CTTCTTGGGCTTGCGATCCTTCTCGACCCGATCCTTCTTGGACGGGCCCCTCTTCACTGCCATGAGTTCTCCATCTCACCAACTGCTCTTGTGGACGCCGGGAAGTTCCCCGCGATGTGCTCTCTCTCGAACGCCGATGCGGGAGAGTCCGAATTTTCGGAGGTACCCGCGCGGGCGACCGTCCGCAGCGTCTCGATTGCGCAATCTTACCGGACTCGCATCGCGCGGTAGACGCTGGAGAGCCCGCTGCGCCGCGAACCGGTCCTCGTCGCTCGTCGAGGGCCTCCGGATCAGCTCTTTCAGCTCGTGGCGACGTGCCGCGTGGCGGGCGACGATCTCGGCCCGCCGGGTGTTGCGGGCGATCTTCGACTTCTTGGCCATCAGCGTTCCTCCCGGAAATCGACGTGTCGACGCACGACGGGGTCGTACTTGCGCAGGACCAGTCGGTCGGGATCGTTGCGCCGGTTCTTCCGGGTGACGTACGTGTGGCCGGTGCCGGCGGTCGACGTCAGTTTCACGATCGGCCGGACGTCGGTGCTCTTGCTCGCCATGTCAGAACTTCTTTCCGGCCGCGACGAGCCGCGTGACGACGGAGTCGATGCCGTCGCGGTCGATGGTCTTGATCCCCTTCGCCGAGACCGTCAGCCGCACTCGTCGGCCGAGGCTCGGTACGAAGTAGGTCTTGTGCTGCACGTTGGGGTTCCACCTCCGACTCGTGCGGTGGTGGGAGTGCGAGACGGACTTCCCGAAGCTCGGGACCCGTCCTGTGACGTCGCAGTGCGCGGACATCGCGAACCCTTCCTCTCTGTCGACTGGTGACCGGTGACTTTATCGACAACAGTTGTCGACAAGCGCTGTATCGGAACTGTACGCTCGGACGCCGGTAACTGACAATCGTTGTCGACAACTCGAAGAACCGAAAGGACGTGCAGTGCCGATGGAGAACCTCGAGGCGCCCGACAGGAGAACGCCCCTGGTCGTGGTGTGCGGGCCGGAGGATCTCGGCGCCGCGGTGAGCGCGACGTTCCAGGAGCCGGGCACGATCGTCCTGCACCACGACCTCTCCGACGCCACCGTCGGTGTCGTGCGGCGGCGGACGGTCCGGGTGGACGACGACGCCACGCCGACCACCCGGGTCGTCGACCTGGCGGGTCTCGGGTGCTGCGTCTCCTGCCTGCTGCGGGAGGATCTGCTCCCCCTGCTGCGATCGGTCTCCGCGGACTCGTCCGTGCGACGCATCGTCGTCCGGGTCGATCCCTCGCTGGAGGTCGAGGCGATCTGCTGGGCGATCGAGAACACCGTCGTCACCGGCATGGTCGGCCGGGTGGACGCCACGGCGTCGCGAGACGTGCGCATCGAGGCGGTCGTCGGCTGCGTCGACGGCGCGACCTGGTTGTCCGACGCCACCGGCGACGAGCTCGTCGGCGAACGGGCGTTCCCGCCCGGGCCCGACGGCGGTCAGGTCGTGGATCTTCTCGACGACCGCACCGTCGCGCAGGTCGCCGTCGGCACCGTTCGAGGGTCCGATCTGCTGGTCGTCGCGGACACCGGAGTCGATCGGTGGGACGCCGCGCGCCTAGACGCGGTACTGGCGCGGCTCGCACCACGCGCGCCGCGGGTCTGGATCCTGCCGGGCGAACGTCCGCGAGACCTGCTGGCCCGCGTTCCGGCGACGGCGCGGCGAGGACTCGTCGACGACGCCCACGCGCCACTGCTCGACGGGCAGCCGCCGCTGTCGGCGGAGTGCGGCGTCACCCTGGTCGAGTTCACGGACCGACGGCCGTTCCACCCGGGCCGGCTGCACGACGCGATCGATGTTCTCCTCGACGGTGTCGTCGCCACCCGCGGTCGGCTGTGGGTGGCCACGCAACCCGACGCCGTGCTGTGGCTCGAGTCCGCCGGCGGTGGGCTCCGGGTTGCCTCCGCGGGCTCGTGGCTCGCGGCCATGGCACCGGACGACTACGAGGAGGCGCCCACCGCCCGCCGCGCTCTCGCCGCACTCGCATGGGACGAGGAGTACGGGGACCGCGCGCAGTCGCTGGTGGTGCTGGTGCACGAGGCAGATCCCGAGCACGTGTACGCGGCGCTGTCCGACGCGCTGCTCACGCCGGACGAGCTCGAGACTCCCGAGCTCTGGGCCGAGTGGGCCGACCCTTTCGGGCAGTACCACGAAGATCCCTGCGAGACAGACAGTTCCGCCGTCGGGGCGGACGACGACAGAAGGGCTGCACAGTGAAGAAGAACGTACATCCGGACTACCATCCGGTCGTATTCCAGGACTCCGGGACGGGATCGATGTTCCTGACGAGGTCGACCGTCACCAGCGATCGCACCGTCGAGTACTCGGACGGTCGCACATATCCGCTGGTGGTCGTCGACGTCACCAACGAGTCGCACCCGTTCTGGACCGGCGCGGCGCGGGTGATGGACACGCAGGGACGCGTCGAGAAGTTCGAGCGTCGCTACGGCACCCGCACGAGAAAGGCCTGACCCGTGGCTGTTCCCAAGAGGAAGATGTCCCGCTCGAACACGCGCAGTCGACGCTCGCAGTGGAAGGCGACGCCGCCGGATCTGGTGTCCGTCACCGTCGGCGGCGTGACGCACCGGGTGCCGCGTCGGCTGGTGAAGGCGGTGCAGACGGGACTGTTGGACCCGTCACGACTGACCTGAGGGGCTAGCATCGCCGCATGAACGTCGACGTCACCCTGCTTCCCGGCATCGGGGTACGCAAGGATTTCGCGCTGTCCACGGGGCGACGCATCGGGGTCATCACGCGCAAGGACGGCACGAACGAGCTGATCGTGTCGAAGAAGGAGGACCCGGACTCGACGCAGGCGTCAATCACGCTGACGAACGAGGAGGCGGCGGCGCTCGGCAACCTGCTGGGCACGCCGCAACTCGTCGCGCAGCTGGGGGAGGAGCACCGCGACCTCCCCGGTATCCGGACCCGGCAGTTGCCGATCCACGAGGGATCCCGCTTCGACGGCCGACTTCTCGGCGACACCGCCATGCGGACCAAGACCGGGGTGTCCATCGTGGCGGTCATGCGGGCGGGGCAGGTCCAGCCGTCGCCGCCGCCGAACTTCACCCTCGTCTCGGGCGACCTGCTCGTCGTCGTCGGAACGAGCGACGGTCTCGATCACGCAGCGAAGATCCTCGGTAGCTGACGGGTGGGAGAGACTGCGCTCGGACTGACCGAGCTGGGCGCTGTCTTCTTCGCGCTGGGGTTGCTCGCCAGGCTCGCTTCGCGGATCGGCATGTCCCCCATCCCGTTCTATCTGCTCGCCGGGTTGTTCTTCGGCAACGGCGGCATCGTCGAGCTCGACGGCATCGACGACTTCACCCATCTCGCGAGCGAGATCGGCGTGGTGCTGCTGCTCCTGCTCCTCGGACTCGAGTACACCGCGAACGAACTGGTCACCGGGCTGCAACGGTCGTGGACCGCGGGCCTGGTCGACCTGGTGCTGAACTTCGTGCCCGGTGCGGTGACAGCGCTGATTCTCGGCTGGGGACCGATCGGCGCCCTGGTGCTCGGCGGTGTCACCTACATCTCGTCGTCCGGCATCGTCGCCAAGGTGCTCGGTGACCTGGGCCGACTGGGCAACCGCGAGACGCCCGTCGTGCTGTCCATCCTGGTGTTCGAGGACCTCATGATGGCGCTCTATCTGCCGATCCTCACCGCGGTGCTCGGCGGCGTCAGCATTCTCGGCGGCGCCGAGGCCGTGGGGATCTCCCTGTTGGTCGTCGCCGTCGTGCTGGTCGTCGCACTGCGGTACGGGTGGGTGGTGTCGAAGGTGGTCGCCAGCCGGGACCGAGAGGTGGTGCTGCTGAAAGTCTTCGGGCTCGCCCTCCTGGTGGCCGGAATCGCGTCGGCGATGCAGGTGTCCGCGGCCGTGGGGGCGTTCCTGCTCGGGATCGCCATCTCGGGATCCACCGCCCAGGCCGCCACCCGGGTGCTCGAGCCCTTGCGTGACCTGTTCGCGGCCATCTTCTTCGTCGTGTTCGGGTTCAACACCGACCCGCGCTCGATCCCGCCCGTCCTCGGGTACGCGGTGCTGCTCGCGGTCATCACCGCGGTGACCAAGGTGGCCACCGGCGCGTGGGCCGCGAAGCAGATCGGCGTGGGACAGCTGGGCCGGATGCGTGCCGGGGCAGCACTGATCGCGCGCGGCGAGTTCTCCATCGTCATCGCGGGTCTGGCCGTCGCGGCCGGCGCCGTGGAGAGCGAGCTGGCCGCACTCGCCACGGCCTACGTGCTGATCATGGCCGTCGCCGGACCCATCGCAGCCAGGGTCGTCGAGCCCGTGACGCTGCGCGTGCTGGCGGCGCGGGGTCCGACGTCATGAGACCGGCCTGTTGCAGCGATGCCTTCTTCGCCGCGAGCGCTGCCCGAGCCGCTGACCGGTCCCGGGTCCACTGCGCGACCACCTCGTCGGCGTCGACGCGGCCGATGGGTACCTGAGGTCCCACGGGCGCCCGCAGCCAGTCCATGATGCGCGCGTTCAGATCCTTGACGATCGCACGGACCGCGTCCTCGGACCGTACGTCCCGCAGCGCCTCCGGGAGACGCTCGACCTCCTTGCGCAGGCGGAGCGGCGTCGGCAGAAGAGCATCGCCCGAGAGGTTCTCGCGCTTCAGATACCCCCGCACCCAGGACAACTCGTCGGTGCTCGACGGCGGGATCGGCTTGCCGAGGCCCGGCAGGTTCTCGAAGGCGCCGTTCTCCTGAGCGGACGCGATCTGCCGGTCCACCCACGTCTGGACACTGATGTCCGACGGCTTGCGTTCCGTCATGCGACGAGACCTCCTGCGCTGCTGTGCCTATCCGACGGGGTCGGACCCGAGCTCCTCCACGAAGTCGCGGACCAGTTGCTCCGCGATCACCCGAGCCTTGACGTTGGCGGCCTGACTCATCGTCGCGATGTGGTCGAAGGCCGCCTCCGGCGACATCCGCTGCGTGACCATCAGCAGGCCCACTGCCTGACTCAGGACACTGCGGCTGTCGAGCGCCGTGCGCAGCGAGGACACCTCGCGTTGCGCGCTGCCGAGCAGCTGCTCCCGCAACCGGGCGAGCTCGAGGTGCACCCGGACACGTGCGACGAGCTCCGCCGGCTGGAACGGCTTGGTCACGTAGTCGTCCGCACCGAGGCGGAGGCCTTCGACGACCGACTCGGATCCCGCACGTGCACTGAGCAACACGATCGGGACGCGCACCAGCCGGCCGTCGGACCTCGCCTCGTCGACGAGCGAGAGACCGGAGCGTCCCGGCAGCATGATGTCGCTGAGGATGACGTCCGGCGGGTGGGCGCGGGCGTGCGCCATCGCGGAGTCGACATCGGCGAACATGGTCACGTGCCAGTTCTGTTCGCGGAGCAGTCCGACGAGGTAGTCGCGCATGTCGGCGTTGTCCTCGACGAGCACCACCTGGCGCTGATCGGGTGTCGGATCGGTCCGGACGCCGTCCAGCGGTCGCCAGGTGTCGGCTTCACCGATGTACCCGGCGCCCAACGCTTCCGCGACCTCCTGTGTGGTGGCGTCGGAGGCGGGCGGCGCGGACGCCACCGTGCGGGGAAGCGTCACGGTGAACGTGGATCCCGTGCCGTCCGGGCCGTCGCTCACGTCGATGGTGCCGTGCAGGGCGGCCACGAGGTCGCGCACCAGGGAGAGTCCGACGCCGGACCCCTCGCGGCTGCGACCGGCGGCGGCCGCGACCTGATAGAACCGGTCGAAGATCTTCGCTCGGTCGGCCTCGGGGACACCCGGTCCCGTGTCCGTGACCGTCAACGTCACCGTGTCCGCGTCGTCTCGCAGGCTCACGGTCACCGATCCCGCCGTCGTGAACTTGACCGCGTTGGACACCAGGTTCATCACCACGTGAGTCCACATCGTGCGGTCCATCTCGGCGAAGCGGTGGGTGACGCCGTCGAGTGCGAGGTGCAGTTCCACGCCGGCCCGCGCCGTCGCGTCGCGGAACATCGAGGCGCAGTCCGTGGTGAGCGAGACGATGTCGGTCGGTTCGAGAGACACGACGAATCCGTCGGCATCGCCGCGGGCGACGTCGAGCAGGGTGTCCACCAGTCGCTGCAGTCGCAGTGCCGCGCGCCGCGCGGTCTGCAGCGATCGCACCCGGTGCGGCGGCAGTGGGTTCTCCTGGTCGTCCACCACGTCGCCCAACGGACCCAGGAGCAGTGTCAGCGGGGTGCGGAACTCGTGGCTGACGTTCTCGAAGAACCGGGTCTTGGCAGCATCCAGCTCTTCCAGGTCGCGAGCCCGGCGGCGTTCTGCCGCATACGAGTACGCATCCGTCAGCGCCGTCGAGATGCGTCCGGCCACCAGATCGAGGAACACGCGGTACGGCTCGTCGAAGCGCCGCAACGCGCTGATGCCGGCCACGAGAACGCCGACGGGTCGGCCCGACGACGCGTGCAGGGGGAGCACGACGGCGGTCGTGCCCACGATCTCGCCGACACCGCTCGTGCTGACGCGATCGATCACGCCGCGATCGACGGTCGTGGCGGTGTGCGGCCGACCGGGGAGCGTCGCGGACGTCGAGGCGACGGGACGGATCTCGCCGAGTTCCGCGTCGTGGGTGGTGCGGAGGTGGATGGACGCGAACGGCACGTCGGCCTCGTTGCCGGCGAGCAGGTCCAGTGACGCCCGGCAGACGTCGTCGATGTCGCGGGAGGCCACGGAGATCGAGCCCAGCTCGTGCAGCACCGACATGCGGCGCTCCGCCAGCACCTGCTGGGTCACGTCGGTGGTGGCGACGAAGACCCCGTTCACCGTGTCGCCGGAACCGAGGATCGGGCTGTAGGAGAACGTGAAGAACGTTTCCTCGAGGTAGCCGAAACGGTCCAGCAGGACGCGCTGACGGGTGCGATGGACGGCGGTGCCGCGCAGGGCGTCGTGCGCCAACGGGCCGAGCTGCTCCCAGCCGACGCGCCAGCAGTCCGCGGCGCGCTGGCCCACGGCCTCGGGAAACAGGTCGCCTGCCATCGGGGTGTAGGCGTGGTTGAAGAGCTGGACCAGATCCTCGCCCCACCACACGAGCTGTCCCACCTCGGACGGGAACAGCGTGCGGATGGCGGTCACCAGTGCGTCCGGCCAGTTCTCGACCGGTCCGAGTGACGTCGTCGACCAGTCGAACTCGCGATGGGCGGTCGAGGTGGCGTCCGTGCCGGGGAACAGCTCGTCGCGGGTCGTCACGCGACCACGTGCATCATGCGAGCACACCCGTCATGCGCTGTGTGCTGTCGTCGTCCCCGGCATTCCTGATGAACCTTCCTCGCGTCTCCGTACAGTGTAAAGGTGCGCGCGGGGTGGTGACGACTTCGAGCGGATCAGGCCAGCGCACTCCCGGCGAGCCACTCGGACCACGGGACGCTCCAGTCACCGTTCTGCCACTGCTGCAGCGGTGCACCGCCGGTGTCGCGCACCTCGACGACGTCGCCGGGCACCGAGAAGTCGTAGAACCAGGACGCGTTGGCCCGGCTCAGGTTGAGGCAGCCGTGCGAGACGTTGGTGTTGCCCTGCGCCCACACGGTGTCCTCGAGTTCGTGCAGGTAGATGCCGTCGTTGCTGATGCGCGTCGCGTAGTTGATCGACTCCTTGTACCCGAGGCGCGAGTTCACCGGCAGCCCGTACGTCGAGGAGTCCATGATCACCGGGTTCGCCTTGTCCAGCACGGTGTACACGCCGGGCTGAGTCCAGAACGTCAACGTCTGGCCACCGACGGTCTCGCTGCCTCCCATGCCCATCGACGTGGGCATGGTGCGCACGAGCGTGCCGTTCTCGTACACCTCGACCTGCTTGGTGTCGTCGTCGGCGACGGAGACGTGCGAGTCGCCGATGGTGAACGACGTGGTGACGTCCTCCTGTCCGAAGAGGCCCTCACCGACCTCGACGCCGTACACCTTCGCGGAGATGGTCACCGCGGTTCCGGGCGTGTAGTAATTCTCCGGCCGCCAGTGGACGTTCTGGTCGTCGGCCCAGTACCAGGATCCGGTCACGGTGGGCGTGGTCTGGACGGACAGCGTGCGCTCGGCGGCGGCGCGGTCACCGATGGGCTCGTCGAAGTGCACCACCGCGACGATGCCGACGCCGAAGGTGCCCCCGTCCGTGAGCAGGTTGCCGCCCGACGTCACGAAGGACGGCAGCGTGTAGTTGTCCGGCTCCACGGTCGTGAACGTGCTCGTCTGCTCGTGCGCGGTGCCGTCGGTCGCCTCGGTGTCGATCTCCAGTGAGTACTGCTTCCCGTAGCCGAGCGTGGTGGCCGGCTTCCAGGTGGATCCGTCGGGTGTCACGACCCCGTCGACGACGACACCGTCCGCGTTCGTCATCCGCACCGCGGTGATGGTGCCGTTCGACGCCGTCACGCTCACCGGCGCGAGCGGGTTGACGTCGGCCGCGCCGTCCGGCGGGTCGAGGGTGAGGGTCGGCGCGGGTGCGGCCTGCGTCGTCTCCGGCGCGCCGCCGGAATCACCTCCCGAGCCGCCGTCACTCGATCCGATGGTGCAGGCCGAGGCCAGCAGCATCACGAACGCGAGGCACGCCAGGAGAACGGTGCGGAGAAGGGCAGGACGGGACGACATGCGGGTGCTCCGTAAGGTGCGGAATCGGGCAGCGCGACGACACGGCGCTGACCACCACGGTAGCGCGTGCGCGGCGCTCACCCCCGCCGAGCGGGAGTGCGGGTTCGATGGAAGCATCGCGGGCATGACCACGACTCGCCGCCGATCCTCCGTCCCGGACGCGTTGCCGCCCCAGGTGGTCGTCCTCTTCGGTGCCACCGGAGACCTGGCCAAACGCAAGCTGCTCTCGGGGATGATGCACCTCGTCCTGTCCGAACTGGCGCCGCGGATGCGCGTCGTCGGTACGTCGTTGCAGGAGATGACGTCGGACGAGTTCCGGGCGATGGCGAAGGAGGCGATCGAGCAGTTCTCCACGCGCACACCGACGGAGGACGAGTGGGATCGCTTCGCGACTCGCCTGACCTACGTGCCCCAGACCGCCGGCCCGCAGGCGTTGTCGGACGCGGTGGCAGCGGCGGAGAAGGAACTCGGGGACGGCGTGCAGCGGCTGCACTATCTGTCGGTACCGCCGTCCGCGGCGCTCGCCGTCATCGACATGCTCTCCGAGGCGACGCTCGTCGAGCGGGCCCGCATCATCATGGAGAAGCCGTTCGGCACCGATCTCGCCAGCGCGGTCGCGCTCAACGCGGCTGTGCACGAGACCTTCGCCGAGGAGCAGATCTTTCGCATCGACCACTTCCTCGGCAAGGAGCCGGCGCAGAACATCCTCGCGTTCCGCTTCGCCAACGGTCTCTTCGAGCCGATCTGGAACCGCACGTTCATCCAACACGTGCAGATCGACGTGCCCGAGACTCTGGGACTGGACGGCCGCGCCGGCTTCTACGAGTCGACGGGTGCCTTCAAGGACATGGTGGTGACCCACCTGTTCCAGGTACTGGCCTTCACGGCCATGGAACCGCCCACCGCGCTGGAACCCGAGGCGATCAAGGAGGAGAAGAACAAGGTCTTCCGCTCCATGCTTCCCCTCGATCCGCGGAACGTCGTGCGCGGCCAGTACTCCGGCTACCGCAGCGAGAAGGACATCGCCCCCGACTCGGACACCGACACCTTCGTCGCCCTGAAGTGCCACATCGACAACTGGCGGTGGGCGGGTGTGCCGTTCTATCTCCGGACCGGCAAGAAGCTGGCCGAGGGGCAGCGCATCATCTCGATCGCGTTCCGGGAGCCGCCCAAGTCGATGTTCCCGGCGGGCTCCGGCGTCGGCGCCCAGGGGCCGGACCACCTGACCTTCGACCTCACCGACTCGTCGAAGGTGTCGCTCTCCTTCTACGGTAAGCGGCCGGGCCCGGGCATGCGCCTGGACAAGCTCAGCATGCAGTTCGCGCTGCACGAGACGGAGAGTGCCGCAGACGTTCTGGAGGCGTACGAGCGGCTGATCCTCGATGCGATGCACGGGGATCACACGCTGTTCACCACGTCCGAGGGCATCGAGCGGCTGTGGGAGGTCTCGGCACCGCTGCTCGAGGACCCGCCGCCCGTCCGGTCCTACGCGCCGGGATCGTGGGGTCCCAACGCGATCCACAGTCTGGTCGCGCCCGATGCGTGGCGGCTGCCGTTCGAGCGCGAGTGGCGCGGGGAGTGACCTAGTTGCAGGTACTCGGCGCCGGTGTCCCGGCGAACCGGCCGTCCAGCCATTCCGCCGGCGCACTTCCGAGGTTCAGGATGCCGTGGCCCTGCCCCGGTGCCTCGCGGAGCTCGATGGTGTCGCCGAGTGTGCACGCTCGCTGCACCGCGGCCACCGTCCACTCCGGGAGTGCGAGTCGATCCAGTTCGCCGTAGCCGACGAACATGGGCGCGGTCGCCGCGGCGCCCGGCACTCCGGCCTCGGTGAGCCACGCGCGCAGACGATCTGCGGCGGCCTCGTCCACCGGTGCGTAGTCCGCCGGTGTGACGGACTCGGCGATCGCGCTCTCGAGCCCGTCGTTCTCGCCCTCGCAGGCGGCGAAGACGTCCCGGCGTTCGTACAGCACACCGCGGAGGTAGTCGGTCACCTGGAGGTCGGGGTGCGCGACGGACAGCCCTGTCAGGACCGACGGCACCAGCGCGACCTGTTCGGCGGTGAGTGTTCCGGCCACCATCGCGTCGACGAGCGGGCTCAGGTCGGTCGCGGGGGACATGCTGATCGTGCCGACGAGGCGGAGTCCCTCGCCGTAGTCGGCGGCCCGTTCGTTGGCGGCCCACACCGCCTGCCCGCCCTGGGAGACGCCGTAGCCGATCCAGGAGTCGGACGCCGTCGGTTCCACCTCGCGCGCTGCGCGCACCGCGTCTATCACGTTGTTGCCGGCCGTGGCGGCATCGAGGTACGGGTGCGGACCCGGGGTGCCCAGGCCCTCGTAGTCGGTCATGGCGACCACGTAACCGTTGGCGAGGAAGGGGATCACGGTGGTGAGCGCCCCCAGCAGCCCGATGTGGGTGGACGGCGCGCACCGACTGTCGGTACCGGTGGTCGCGTGGCCGACGGCGACGACCGGCCACCCACCCGCCGGTGGGTCGCCGCGAGGAACGAGGACCAGCCCGCTCACCTCGGTGGCGGAGCCGTCGATGCCGGAGGTCGAACGGTAGAGCACCGTCTTCGACACCGCTGTCAGGGTGGCGAGTGCGGGATAGCCCGCGAAGTCACGAGGGGTGCCCAGCAGTGAGCCCGCGGCGACGTCGGTGAGAGAGTCGACGGCCGTCTCCGGGGCCGACTCTCCCGGCAGCCCAGCGCAACTCGCGCAGAGGACGGCCAGCACCGACAGCCAGGTCAGCGCGACCTGGCGGCGCGCGGTCGTCGTCCCGATGATCGCGGCCACCGCACGTCACTCCCCGTCGGAGCGCAGGTCGGCCGTGTTCCGGCTCAGCAAACCGACAGGATCGGCACACGCGCGGGCGAGGGCACGGTCGACCGTCTCGGTCTCGATCATGCCGCTGCAGAACGACGCCGAGTACGAACGTCCGCCCTGGACCTGCGAGACGAGGATCGAGATGCCGTCCGGGCCGTCGGGTTCGAGAGAAGCCGTCATCTGACGGGGCCGACCGTCGTCGAGCCAGGGAAGGTGGTCGTAGATCGAGAGGGTGCCCAGGTCGCTCACCGCGAGTCGCGGTCGGTCGGGCACCGTGACGACGTCCTCGCTCGGCGCCGGTGCCGGGGCCGTCCGGTGACCCTTGAGAGTTGCTCGGGCATCGGCCATTCCGAGCACGGCGATGGGCCAGCCGGAGTCGATGACCTGCTTCATGACACCGGCGACGTCACCCGGCGTCGGCAGCACGGGCAGGCGGACCGGGATACCGATCGCGAAGTTGCCGTGTTCCGCGCGGTGCTTCTCGTCGAGGTACCGGCGGCAGTTGAAGAGGATCATGACGTGCTCGTCGAGGGGGACACCCTCGGAGCGCAGAGCGGCGACGAGCAGAGCGACCGACACCGACGCGCCGGTGGCGCCCGGCGCGTTCGCCTTCGACCACGATCGCAGTTCCGCCACCTGCTCGGGACGCATGTAGGCCGCGCGCGTGGTCTTCGACGATTCCCAGTGCTCGATACGGCGCGTCGGCGCCCCGTCGGCAGTCGCGTCACGCCGTTTGTGGACGGCGCGTAGGCGCCGGAAGTCCTGCAGGGCACGAGGGTTGGATCGGTAGTGCCGCCGCAGAGCACTCCACGTGGCGCTTCTCGGCAGCGACGGCGCCATGCTGCGTGCGATCGCGAAGCCGGGGTCGCACGCGGCGGCGCCGACCAGCAGTACACCGAGCTGACCGTCGCCCACGCCGTGGGAGTAGTGGACCACGGCGTAGTCACCGCACAGCACGATCTCCACGGGGGCGCGTACACCGTCGCGGGTGCGCACCCGGTCCATCAGTTCACCGAGGTCGTCGGTGGCCAGATCCGGTCTGCTGGTGACGGCAGTGCCGGCGCCGATGTCGGTGCGGTACGCCCAGTTCCGACTGTCCGAGCGGGGATCGAGCCGGATGCGGGAGGTGGGGGACGCGTTCTCCGCCGCGGCGAGCATCGCCCGCGCGGCGTCGACGTCGAGACCCGCCGTCGGCCCGACGACGGCGAGGGTCTGCGCGGACGCGAAGGTGCGGTCGAGTTCGGTCGACGGGTACTCAGACTGCGGCATCGATCACCTCCTGCATTCGTGAGCGGAAGTTGGCTCGCGAGAAGCCTTCCGCCCAGACGCGGATCTGCGCTCGATCGAACTGGGCCGGGTCGAACGACGTCATGGCGTCGGCGAAACCGGTGACGATCTCGTCGTCGGTACCGGGCTGCACGTGCAATCCGGTGGTGCCGTGGATGACCGAGTCGACGGCACCACCCTCACCGAGCGCGATGACCGGGGTACCGGTGGCCATCGACTCGACGGGAACGATGCCGAAGTCCTCGATGCCGGGCATCAGCAGTGCACGCGTGGAGCGGTGGAGCTCGAGCAGCTTCTCGTGCGAGACGCGGCCGAGGAACACCGTCTTCGGTCCGGCGAGGGCGCGGCACTGCTCCATCGCGCGGCCGTCGCCGGCGACGATGAGCGGTACGTCCGCCAGGGCTGCCGCACGGATCGCGATGTCGGGACGCTTGTACGGCACCAGGCGACCGGCGAGCAGGAAGAAGTCCTCACGCTCCACCGTCGGATCGGGAGTGAAGCCCTCGGTGTCGACGGGTGGGTGCACCACCACGGCGTCGTCTCGTCCCCACCAGCGCGAGATGCGGTCCGCGACGGCGGTCGAGTTGGCGACGACGGTGGTCAGACGCGGCGCGGCTCCTGTCTCGCAGCGCCGTGCGACGGCCGACAGTGCCGTGAGGATCGCGGCACCTGCGCGGCCGCCGCCCTCACCCGCCCGCAGTTCCGGATCCCACGCCCAACGCGCCGGGCTGTGCACGTAGGCGATGACGGGAGCGTCGGTCGCGTGCACGGCCTGCGTCGCGAAGGCGTGGTGGCTCACGACGACGGCCTCGGCGTCGCGCAACGGCAGACGACGGAACGCCGTCGGCATCAGCGGCAGGACCGGGGCGTAGGACCGCTGACCGATGCCGTTGTAGATCGAGTTGAGCCACGTGGTGTTCGGCGGCGTGGTCAGCCCGGCGGGAGTTCCCTCGGGACGGGCGATGGGTGCGTACACGCGCGCGCCCGGCCACTGCAGAGCGAGCTGTTCGACGACGTGCTCGGATCCGGCGATCTCGGTGAAGCGCTCGTGGACGATCGCGATCTTGTCAGTGTCTGGCATTGTGTCCGACCTGTTCCTCGGGGCGCTGGGAGGCCGTGCGTCCACCCGGGGCGGGATCGGACCGGCGCTTGCGGCCGGACGGTTGCACGACGAGGTGAGTGTGGATGCCGAACGTCCGCAGCTGCTTCAGCACTCCCTCGGCAGCTCGGCGGTCGCGTCCACCGGACGACAGTAGTACCACCGCGGTCTCGACGTCGTGCACGTCGACGAAGGTCCACCACTCGCTCGTGAGGTCGGCCCCGACGAGTGCGTCCGGGTGGCGGGGCTGCCCGCCCGTGGAGAGGGAGGTGGGAGCCGGATACACGGCGTCGTCACCGACGAGTACCAGCACGTTCTGCTCGATGCGACCGTGAGCGGCGTGGCGAGCGCCGGCCGACCGGGTGCCGTTGCCGTTGCTGCCGTTCCCGTTGGACGACGACGCGCCCCGGTCCGACGCGGCCACCGTCGCGGCGACGATGGGCGGCAGGCCCGTGGTCACCTTCGGATCGAAGTCGGCCTGGTACTTGCGAGCGACGCGGCGGGCCCACGCGGGCCGCGGACGACGCCCGAGTCGACTGCGCAGCAACACGATCAGCTCGGCGGCGACGATGAACGCCACCAGACCCGCGACGGAGGCCTCCGAGGCCGGCATCGGTGAGACGGGGGCGGTGCTCTGCTCGGGCACGGCGAGCACCACCAGCTGGTTCCCGCCGCCCGTGCTCTGGAGCTGTGTCAGCTGGTCGCGGAGGTCGGCGAGCGACTGGTCCGACGCGGAGCGGGCGGGGTCGCCCGGGATGAGCTGGGAGTTGCGGGCTTCCTCGGCCGCGATCGAGGCTTGAACCTGCTCGAGCTGCCCCTGTGCGTTGCGGGCGGCGTTGGCCGACGACGCCTGCGACACCGTGGTCACCGTGGTGCGGGCGACCTCGAGGGCGAGCTCGGGGGAGTCCGCGGTGACGGTGAAGGTGAGCAGCGCCGGCGACGTTCCCGGGGCGAGCTCGAGGTGGGAGGCGAGCTCACCGGCGTCCCAGCCTGTGTCGACCTGCGACAGCACCTGATCGAGCACGTCGTTGTCCGCGGCCAGCCCGATGAACGGGGCGCGCAGCTGCTCGATGAACGCGTCGCCGGGGATCACCTCGCCGGTCGCCCGGATCTCCGTCACGACGGATGCCGCGTACTGCTTCTCGGTGCCGTACTCGCGGAGGGCGAAGACGCCGGCGCCGACGATCAGCGCGATGATCAGAGCGGGAAGGAACGCGCGTCCCAGTTCCCGCATGTGCCCGGCGAGATCTATCGGCGGAGGTACGTCTCCGCGGTGCACGGGGTCGTCTACGGGCGCCAACCGAATCTCCTCGAGTTGCTGGTGCGCGTGCGGTCATGCCCGGTCGACGGCATGTCCCATTCGATACTACGCAGGGACGGAGACCATTCCTGCGTAGGTGAATTGCCGTGTGTCACCGTTCGGGAGATCGGTTCGCGGGCCGTCGTGAAACCGACGCGGTACCCATTCTGGGCGCGTGAGGAATGGCTGATGGCTCTTTCTGTCGTGGCATTCATGCGGTCAATTCCGTCAACAGTCGGGGGAGGGTGATCGAGATGTCGTGACGCGTCGCGACGGTGTCCCGCGCGCGTGCTCCCATGTCCGCGCGCGCCGCGTCGTCGCCGAGCACCCTTCGCAGAGCGTCGGCCAGTGCCGCCGCGTCACCCGGCGGGACCAGCACGCCCTCCCCGCGAGCGAGGAACTCGGTGGGACCGCCGTGATCGGTGGCCACCACCGGCACCCCGTGGGACATGGCCTCGAGGACGGACAGGGGCCCCGCCTCGGGGAGAACGCTGGCCGACACCACGACGTCCCACCGGCGCAGCGCGCTGTCGGGATCGACGTGCCCGAGGAAGCGGACACGTCCCGCGAGATCGGGACGTGCTGCCCGCGTGTGCAGTTCGTCGACGTACGCCTGATCGCCGGAGAAGCTGCCGCCCGCAAGTTCGACCATCACGTCGTCGAGCTTCGCGACCGCGTCGAGCAGGACGAGGTGCCCCTTCCACGGAGTGAGGAGCGCGAGCATGCCCACGACGGGCGGCGAGTGCGTGGGGGCGGCGAAATCCTCCACGGGCCACGGCACGCCGTAGGGCACGATCTCCACCTCGATGCCGAGGTCGCGTACCGGTGCCGCCGCGGCGGACGTGCACGCGACCGCGCGGCGGACGGCGCCTCGACTCGCCGATGCCACGGCGCGCTGGCGTCCCGCCGCGATCGCATCGTGCACCAGCCAGGCGACACCGTGCGGTGGCCGGGCGAGTCGCGCTGCGGGCAGGGCGAACAGCGAGTTGACGACGGTGTGGGTCGCCGGCCGTCGCGTCACCGCACGCAGCGTCCGTGCCGCCGACACCCACCGCGCCGCCATCCTCGCCGCGGCGCCGATGCGGGCGACTCCCTGCTCTCCGCCCAGGCCCAGCTCGGGGATCGCGACGTGCACCGCGGCGTCGGGCAGCGCCTCGGACAGCGCCCCGACGGGACAGACGACGGTGACGCCGCCCGGCCCCCGCAGTGCCTCGGACACCAGCGACAGCAGCATCTTCTCGGCACCCGAGATGTTCGCGGTGTGCGCGACGAACACGGTGGTGCGATCCGGAGTCACGAGGCGACCTCCGGGGCAGGAGAGTTGCTGCGCGAGTCACGCTTGGTCAGGAGGAACCCGCACGCAGCGACCAGGAGCGCCGCGACGACCGAGATCAGGAACCACAGGGACGGTGCCGCGTCGACGAGCAGTGTCGCCCCGACCGTCACCGCGGCCGTGACGGCGGCGAGCACGAGGATCGGCGACACGGCGAGCAGCCCCGACATGGGCATGCTGCGCTCGATCACGACCCACAGCATGATCACCGTGACACCGAACGTGACGACGGTGGCGATGGCGGATCCGTTGTAGGACAACCTCGGAATGAGCGCGACGTTGAGGCCGATGTTGAGAGCGAGGCCGAACAGCGCGACGAGCGGGTAGTGCCGCTGCATCCCCGCGGAGGCGAGCAGGAAGATGCCGAGCAGGATGAGCGACATGATCGCGGCACCGAGGACGAGGAGCCGTGCCGCGTCGGAACCGGGAGCGAAGCGCTCGCCGTAGAGCAGGCGGATGAGCGGCTCGGCAGAGGGCCAGAAGCCGGCGACGGCGACGGCGCCGAAGGTCGCGAAGTACAGTCCCGCGGAACGGGATCGGGCGCGGAACGTGGCCGTCTCGCTCGGCCAGGCCGCCACGAGGAGGGTGCTCACCGGCGCCACGGCGGCCAGCGCGATGGTGTCCATCATGTCGGAGAACTTGTAGCCGATGGAGTACAGGCCGACCGCGTCGAAGGTGTCGAGAAGGCTCAGCATCAGGACGTCGATCTTCAGCATCGCGATGGTCAGCGCGAAGCCGATCGCGAGGGGAATCGCCTCGCGGAGGTAGGCACCCCACCGGTGGACGTCGATGTGACGAGACGGGCGCAAGCCCACCGACCGCCGCCGCACCGCGAGACCCTTGCCGACCGCGCGGAACGCCTCGTTGAGCACGGCCGGCAGCACGAAGATCAGCAGCACCGGCGCGAAGACGGCGGCGAGGATCGTGAGCACCAACTGCAGGCCCTGGCCCAGGCTCTCGATGACCGCGACCAGCAACAGTCGATGGCGAGCCTGGAACAGCACGGAGAGTGCGTGGGACGGCGTCGCGAACACCACGACGAGGCCGCCCAGAGCGGTCGCCGCGATGACCTCACCCGGGTACTGCAGCACCACGACGTAGCCGACGGCGAGCACGTACCCCACGAGTCCGAGCACGGTGCGCAGTGCGAGGAACGACGAGGCGGTGCGGCCGATCTCCTCGGCGTCGTCGTCCATCAGTCGGCCCAGGACGACGCGGCCGACGCCGAGGTCGGTGACGACGGACATGAGTCCGAGCAGCGCGAAGACGAAGCTGAACTGACCCCACCCCTCGGGGCTCAGCGAGCGGGCCACGATGACGCTGCCCACCCAGCCGAGTCCCGCCACGATCACGCGGGAGATCAGCACCGCCGCGGTCGCCCGCGCCGCCGCCTTCGGATCGGCGGCGAGCGCGCGATAGTCGGGTGCAGTGGTCTCAGGTGCCGTCGTCTCAGGTTCGGGGGTCTCGGGTTCGGGGATCACGGCACCCTCGACGGTGATGTCGTCGTCCATCAGAGCAGGCCTGCGTCCCGATAGGCGTCCGCGGTGCGCTCGGCGGTCCGGGCCCACGTCAGGTCGGCCATCGCGTGCAGGGCCTCGGTCACCAGGTCCGCGCGCGCCGTCTCGTCGAACATCAACGGGCTCAGTGCCTCCGCCCAGTCGTCGACCCGCTCGTTGTCGAGCAGCACGGCGCCCTTGCCGACCACCTCGGGCAGGGCGCCCACCGCGCTCGCGACCACGGCGCCGCCGCACGCCATCGCTTCGACGGGGGGCAGCCCGAAGCCCTCGTAGCGCGACGCGTACGCGGTGACGGTCGCCGCCGCGTACAGCGCGGGCAGGTCCTCCACGTCGACGTAGCCGAGCCCGTTCGCGTAGCGGGGTGCGTCCGGGCCCGTGGACCCCGCGCCCGCCAGGAAGAAGGGCACGCCCAGCTTCTCGGCGGCGTCGGCGACCAACTGCACGTTCTTGCGCGGCTCCACGGTGCCCACCTGCATGACGAAGCGTTCGGGTAGACCGTACTTCGCGCGCACCGTCTCCACCGCGCCGTCCTCCGGGGGAACGGCCCAGGCTGCCGGGGCGAGTTCGACGACCGCGGCGTCGCGGCCGCTGACGGCCTTGATGCGGTCGGCGGTGAACTGCGAGACGGCGATGAGCAGGTCGGCCTTGCGCAGCGACCGTCGCACGAGGCGCTGTTCGCCGGCGGCGCGGAAGCGACTCGACGCGGACGGCATGTCGATGACCGAGATGTCGTGCACCGTGGCGACGGTGGCGCCCCGGCCGACGAGGGGAAGATCGACGTCGAGCCCGTGGACCACGTCGTGCGATCCGACCGGGAGCGCACCGAGCACCGCGCGGACGGCACCGCCGGACACCGGCCGGGGGAGCGCGTCGACGCCCGTCGGCAGCTCGCCGATCGCGTCCTTCTGGACGACGGCGGCGAGGTCCGTTCCGGGGAGACGGCCGGGCAGCTCCCTCAGGAGCTCACGGATGTACGTCTGGACGCCGCTGCCGCCGGGACGGAGGGCGAGGGCCCCGAAAACGATTCGTGTTGTGCTGCTGCGCATCCCACAACTCCTAACAAGAGCCAGAAATAGACGTCGATAGGGAAGATCTCGAAATAGGTGGCCACCAGCGACGCGAACATCGCCGCGACGATGGAAGCGCCGACACCGAGTGTCAGCGCGCCGTCCTGACCGGGGAGGGTGCGGGAGAGTCGCGTGCACCAGATCAGGGCGGTCACCAGGAGCGCGAGGACGGCCCACAGTCCGATCGGACCGAGTTCGAGAGCCGTCTTCACGTAGTAGTTGTCGGGCTGGTAGTTGGTGGACAGCCCGAGCGACCCGGTGATGTTCTCACCCTGCGCCGACGAGATCCGGTCCGCTGCCGCACCACTCGACCCGAGCCCCTCGCCGAGCCAGTGGGTGCGCACCTTCTCGATGACCTCGTTCCACCTGCCGCCGCGTTCGTTCAGGCTGCTCGACGAGAAGAAGACCGACGTGATCTTGGGGACGAACGGCAGGATCGCGCCGACGAGCGCCGCCAGGATCACGAGCAGACCGCCGAGTGCACGGAACCGGATGATGGTCATGTAGATCAGCCCGACTGCAAGTCCGAGCAGCGCCGCTCGCACGATGGCACTCGACATGGCGACCACCATGAACGGGCTCGCGCACAGGAACAGCAGGTTGCGCCGGCGCATGGGGTTCGCGAGCGCCACGGCTCCGCCGACGAGCAGCGACAGCATCACGTAGAGCCCGAACGGGAACGGCAGGTTGAACGTGCTGAACGTGCGGAGCAGCCCGCCAGACGTCCGGACCTGGGTGCCGTACTCGTACCCGATCGCCACGAGCGCCGCCGGTCCCGCGAGCAGCTGGGCGATGCCGACCAGGGACGTGAACGCGCCCATGCCCATGAGGATGGTGACGAGGTGGTCCCGGTCGCGGGCGTCGAACGGCGCGAGCCACAGGATCGCCACCAGCAGCAGGTAGAAGAACGTCACTTTAATGCCGACGAAGCCGATGACCCCGAACGACAGCAGTGCCGACGCGGTCCCGAACACCACGAACAGGGCTGCGGCCGGCCACCAGGGCATCAGCAGTGTCGGACGACGCGGGCCCAGCGCTCGACTGCGCCGGATCCAGGCGCTGCCGAGCGTGAAGATCACCAGGCCCTCCTTCCAGCCGGCGACCAAGCCGGGCAGCGGAAGGATGGCGAGGAGACCGTTCAGCGGGACGAACGCGGCCAGCAGCAGCACCCCGAGCTGCGGTCGGTGAAAGACCGCGCGTGCCACCAGGAACGCGACGACCAGCACGACGACCGCGGCGAGACCCTCGAGGACGATCAGCATGACGGGACCGCCGACACGGTCAGTCTTCCGCCTTCTTCAGGACCGCGGCGATGGTGAGGAACAGGATCTTGATGTCGAGGGACAGCGACCAGTTCTCGATGTAGTAGTTGTCCCACTCGGCGCGGTCGGCGATGGACGTCTGTCCGCGCAGTCCGTGCACCTGCGCCCACCCGGTGACACCGGCCTTCACCCGGTGGCGCTCACCGTAGCGGCGGATCTGCATCTCGAACAGATCCACGTACGCGGGGCGCTCCGGTCGGGGACCCACGAGGCTCATGTCGCCGCGAACGACGTTGAGGAGCTGGGGCAGCTCGTCCAGCGACGTCTGGCGCATGATCTTGCCGATACGGGTCCGGCGATCCACGCCCTCGACGCCGCCCGGAGCGGCGCCCTCGACGCGAGTGAACTCGGCGTCCGAGGCACGCGGCGGACGCATCGACCGGAACTTCAGGCAGCCGAACGGTTTTCCGTCACGGCCGATGCGCTCCTGGGAGAAGAAGATGGGTCCGGGGGAGCTCGTCTTGACCAGCAGCGCGAGCACCAGGAAGACGGGGGACAGGACCAGCACGCCCAGTCCGGCCAGGGTGCGGTCCATGACGCCCTTGACGACGAACTGCCAGCCCTTGGGGTCGGTGTGCGGCAGCACCATCAGGGGCAACCCGCCGAGATGCTCGACGCGGGTCCGCACGCCGACGGTGTCGAACAGGCGCGGTACCAACCACACTCGCATTCCGTTCGAGTGGGCGGTGCGGATGGCCTTGACCAGACTCTCGGTCGGAACGTCCGAGAACCCGATGACGAGCTCCTCGGCGCCGGTCTGCTCGATGGCTTGCGCGAGCTGGGACGGTGTGCCCATGTAGGGGACGGTCAGTGCCTCGGAAGTGTCAGGCTGCGGATCGACCGCGGGTGCCTTGTCGAGCACGCCCACGGGGTCGAGGCCGTACTCGGGGAACTGGTGCATGCGCGACGCCAGCTGGTGGGCGATCGGACCGCCGCCGATGATGAGCGTCGGAGCCGCCGACTTGTGGTTCACCCGCAGGTACCGCTGGATCGCGGTGCGCAGGAACCGCGCCACCGCCACCAGGATCGCCGCGGCGATCCACACCCGGACCATGAAGAGGCCGGGCCGGTACTCCGTGCCGATGACCAGCAAGATCGTCAGCACCAGCAGAGTGGCGAGCGCGACGGACGTCTCGACGGGACCGATCTCGTCGAGGAAGTTCCGGCGGAGTCCGCGTCGGTAGAGCGAGCGGGACGCCAGGATGAGCAGAACCAGCGGCACGAACAACCACGGCACCCAGCCGTAGTCGATGCCGCCCGTTCCCGGCCAGAACCTCGCCACGGCAACAGCCACGATCGCTGCCGTCGCGTCTGCCGCGATGGTGACCACCGTGTGTGCGGGATCGACGCGAAGACGGTCCGCTATTCCACGTTCATTGGACACCCTCGTGGCAGGGGCGTTGCGTAGCAACGTATCTCGCGATTCCAGTGTTTCGGACACAGGATTCACTCCGTACGGACCTAGTGGTTGACCGACCGAGGTCAACACTAGACCATTCTTTGGAGTTGTCTTCTCAGAATGGTCACGGCGCCATTACGGAAAAGCGACCGATGGACAGACTAACGAGGCGAAAATGTAGATCACGCCCGGAATGGTTCGCTCACTCGAAAATTCGCTCGCGAACCATCCACGCGATGTCCTTCAGTACCTGTACGTGCCCCGTCGTCCACTGACGTGGCTCGGCGTCCCAGACGCACAGCGTGCCCACCGCGTGACCGCCGTCGTCCACCAAAGGGATGCCGAGGTAGGAGATGAAGGTCTTGTCCAGCACGCCGGGGTGGTTCATGAACTTCTCGTCGAGGCGGGCGTCCTCCACCAGCAGTGGTTCACCCAGGGCCACCGTGTGGCGGCACATTCCGGCCTCGAGGGGAATCTCCCGAGGTCGTTCCTCCTCCGGCCCGAAACCGACAGCGCTCTTGATGAACTGTCGGTCCTTGTCGATCAAGGAGATCGAGGCGCCCGGCGTGGACAACGCGTCCGCGGCCATGGCCACGATGCGGTCGTAGGCCGGTTCGGACGGGGTGTCGAGCAGCCCGGTGGCCTCGACGGCGCGCACGCGATCGGGATCGGTGACGATCGCGGGCATGTCGGATGCCGCCGGAGGTGTGGACGCGGGCGTGTCGGGCACCGGATCCGCCGTCGACTCGAGGCGCTTGAGCAGATGGCCGAGATCGGTGTCGTCCGCCTCGGCAAGTTCTTTCACCAGGCGTGTCATGACGGCGCGCCGAACATAGGCGGGCACCGTCTCGCCCACCCTCACGGCCTGCTGTTCCAGAACCTCGTTGAGGCGGGCGTCGAAGCCGTCGTTTCCCGTCGTCATTTCGCCGATACTAATGCAGGCTTGTACGGGATCGAGCGATGTGGAGAATCATCGCAGCCGGAGCCTCGCCGGTGTCCGTTTTCGCTGGTACGCCCCGCGCGGCCGCCGCTGTTAGCCTGGGCCGGTGCTCACCGATCGGTCTGTTTCGCGTTCGAGGCCGACTCGGCGCGCAGCCGGTGTCGGGTTTCTTCGGCGATGCAGCGTGTCCGGCGCCGCTGTCCTTCTCGTTCTCGTCGGTGTGCCGACACCGGCGTCCGGCGCTCCGTCGGGCGAGGTACCGCGGTGCGTCGCAGCGTCCGACGGCGTTCAGGTGGGCGGATCACCCGGCGGCTCCTTCGGGTTCCTGTCGGACGAGGACCTCGGACGCGAACTCGACATCGCGAAGAACGCCGGCATGTTCTCGGTCCGGATCGACATCGACTGGTCGGTGGTGGAGCCGCAGCCCGGTCGACGCGACTGGTCGTCGACGGACCGAGTGGTCGACGCCATCGTCGCTCGGGGCATGTGCCCGTACGCCATCGTGACCTACGCACCTGCCTGGGCGCGTGTGGCGACGGCTCGGGATCAGCCCTACGCCCGGCCGGCGAGTCCGGACGCGTTCGGGGCTTTCGCAGCACTCGCCGCGGAGCGGTACCGCGACCGAATCGTGTTGTGGGAGGTGTGGAACGAGCCGAACATCACCACCTACTTCACGCCGCTGCCCGACCCGACGGTGTACGCGCTGATGCTGCGCGCGACGTACCGCGCCATCAAAAAGGTGCAACCGGAGGCGCTGGTGCTCGCCGGCGGTATGGCGCCCGCGGTGAACAACGGCACCAACATCTCGCCGACCGCTTTCCTCTCGTCGCTCTACACCCTCGGAGCGAATCGTTATTTCGATGCCTTCAACGTTCACCCGTACACGTGGCCGTTCCTTCCGAACGATCTGTCGACGGCGCCGTGGAACACGGCGATGGCGATGTGGTCGATGCACGATGTCATGAGCGCCGAGGGTGACGGCGGCAAGCAGATCTGGATCACCGAGATGGGCGCCCCCACGGGAACGAACGCGAATGCCATGAGCGAGGAGGGGCAGGCCGAGTCCATCGGCATCATGCTCAATGCCCTTCTCGGCAATTCCTGGCTCGGGCCCGCGTACGTCTACAGCATGCGTGACTCGGGCAGCGACGAGTCCGACACGGAGCAGAATTTCGGAATGGTGCGCCGCGATTTCTCGCCCAAGCCTGCGCTCGCCGAGATCACGGAATTCACGGCGGAACATTCCGGCTGACGGAGCCAGGCCGGCGCAGTGTCGAACCTGAGGTCGCCCTCGGCTCACCGTCTCGGATTCGATCAGTCGTCCGGGGGCGGCGCGAGGTGCCGTTCCGGGAAGTTCAGGTGGTTCGGGATGCCGCGCCGACCCTCGTCGATGACGGCAGGCGGATGCCACAGCACTGTTCCCGGGTACGGATGGCTCGGGGGAGCGGTGCTGGTGGCCCACTGGCCGGCACGTTCGCCGACGAGCGGATGGTGGACGTCGCACGCCAGCGCGAGGTCGTCGATGTCGGTGAGGCCGCCCGCCGCCCAGTCGTCGACATGGTGGGCCTCGCACCGTGACGCGGGGGCCGAGCATCCCGGCCCGGTGCAGCCGCGGTCGCGGGCGAACAGGGCGAGCCGCTGGTCGGTGCTCGCGCACCGGCGGGCTCGGGCGAAGTGCAGCGTGCTGCCGGTGGCCCCGTCGAAGACGCGGAGGTAGTGGTGCGCCTCGGCCGCCATGCGCACCACGTCTGGCACGGGCATTGTGGATCCGGTGGCGGTGAGCCCGAGACCCGCTGCGGCGGTGAGCTGGTCGAGTGACACCGACACGACCACGGACAGGGGCAGACCACGATGCTGTCCGTGTCGACCCGAGGCCAGCACGTCCTTCAGGAGGTAGGTCAGTGCATCGTGATTGCGCTGGCCGGGGGTGCGGTGGTCCCACTCGGCCTCGCGGTCGTCCGACCCTTCCGCGCTGTCGGCCGGTTGTCCTGCGTCGCCGGACGGGACAGCGTCGGTGGGGGTCGTGTCATCGTTCGGGGGCGGGGCGTCGAGATCGACTGAACCGTCGGGAGCGTTCGTTCCGGGTACCGCGAACTTGGCGAGGAACGCGTCGAGGAGGGCGCGCAGCACCGGGTCGACGCAGAAGCGGCCGGTCGACATCGAATCGGGGCCCTGGGGGTCGATCTCGAAGAAGCGCTTCCTGGCGCGGTCGCGATCGTCGGGCTCCGCTCCGTCGGGATCGAGGTATTCGGTGAGGCGCGTCGCGATGGCCGTGAGCTCCTCCGGTCCGACCGTGCGCGCAAGGTCGGCGAGAGTCTGCTCGGCGGCGTCGCGCGTCTCGGCATCGACGGCGTGAGGGAGCTTCTTCAGGAACGAGCGGATGATCGAGACGTGTGCGTCGGCCAGCGCGCCGTCCCGCGCTGCCGCGGCCGTGTGGGTCAACGGCGGATCGAGCGTCTCACCCGTCATGGTCGTTCCGGTGCCGAGATCGCGTGCCACGGCAAGGCGGGATGCCGCGGCAGCCGTGGTGATGCGCAGCATGTGCGCCAGTGCGTGCGGAACACCGCTCGCGCCGATCGCACCGAGCACCGAGTCGAATCCCGAGCCGGCCACCAGGCCGTTGAGCCAGGTGTGTGACGCGCCGGTGAGCAGGCGCCGGGTGTTCTCGGCCCCGCAGACCAGCGCCAGTCGGTCCTCGCTGGTGAGCGTCGACGCGTCGAGCATGGCGATGCCCTCGACCGCGGAGCCGAGCTGGGCGAGTAGCGCGCACACGCGGGGATCGTCGACAGGTGCGGCCACAGCAGGCAGCGCGCCGACACGTCGGCCCATCTGCACCTGCCAGGCCGACCCTGGATCCCCCGATTCCATGACTTCAGACTACATGAATTAGAACATATGTTCGATAGTAGATGTCACCGAATACGGACAGAGAACTGCCCACCGTTCACAGGTGAACGGTGGGCAGTCGTCGGTGTGCGTCGGTGTCAGCGCGAACGGTAGCTGTGCGACATCTGGCGTCCCCGGAAGTCCAGGTCGCGTCCGCCGGACAACAGTGCGACCGCGAGTGCTGCCGCGCCGACGAGTGTCAGTGTGATCATCATGTGTTTCCTCCGATCGTGCTGAGGTCGGTTCCCCTGACCGGCCCCGGCGGGAGCGTGTCCCGCCGTGCTCCATGATTGCCCGCTGCGAGGTGGTTTCCACCGGAATGAGGGGCACCCCACGTGGTGCCGATCGGGGCGACGGCGGTCACAACTGAGTGTGACACGAGGTCACGGCTACTCGCGTAGGCCGTCCGCCAGCTCGAAGACCCGGCCCACGTAGCGGGAGACGAAGACGTCGAGCGCGTGGTCGGACAACTCCAGGCACCCCACCCGTCGGAACCAGTGTTCGAGGTCCACCAGCTTGTCGCCGAGGGCCACTCGATGGTCGTCGAGAGCCCGGAGCTCGTCCGCGACCGCGCGCAGCTCGAGCACCTTGTCGTTCACCGAACTCTGCGTCGCACCCACCTCGTCCATGACTGAAGAGCGTAGCCGTGATCGAACGTATGTTCTAGTCCGGAATCTTGTGCGGGAGCGGTACGGTGACGCCGTGCCGAACCGCTCCCGCCGCCTGCTGCGCGCCTTGGTGACCCTGACCGCCACGACGTCCGTCGCGCTGACCCTCACGGGTGTGGCGCAGGCGCAGGACCGTCATCCGGGCGCTCTCGTCGGATCGACGGCATCACCGGCCCCGATTCCGGGAAGTGTCGACGCCCGGCGCATCACCTACTGGTCGGTGGGCTCGCAGAACGAGCCGGCCCTGAGTGCCGGTGGCGTCTATCTGCCGCCCGGCGAGGCGCCCGAAGGTGGCTGGCCTGTCATCGCGTGGGCCCACGGCACGTCCGGGCTCGGCGACGACTGCGCTCCGTCGGTCGTCGGCCCCACGTTGCCGGACCGCGACTTCCCGTACCTCCAGACGTGGCTGAACCGCGGCTACGCGATCGTCGCCACGGACTACGTGGGACTCGGTACCCCCGGAGTGATGCCGTACCTGGACGGCAAGGTGCAGGCGCACAGCGTCGTCGACAGTGTCGCTGCTGCAAGGGAACTGGAGCCGACGCTGTCGAATCGCTGGGTCGCGATCGGCCAGTCCCAGGGCGGCGGCGCCGCGGTGACCACCGCGCGGTACGCCACCGAGTACGGCGGCGACGGCCTGGACTACCTCGGCGCCGTCGGGACCGGCGTGCCCGCCAACATCGAACTCGTTCTGCTTCCGCTCGGGCCCGGAGTCCCGCCCGTCGCGATTCCGGACGGTCTGACGTCGTACGTCTTCTACATCCTGGCGGGGTTGCGTGCCGCCCATCCGGAGATCGATCTGAACTCCTACCTGACTCCGCTCGGCCGGCAGTGGGTGGACACCGCCGAGACGCAGTGCGCGAACCCGTTCCACGATGCGGTGTCCGGGTTGCGACTGGGCGACATGTTCTCGCGGCCATTGGCGCAGATCCCGAACGTGTACGGACTGCTGAACGACTACATGGGTGTGCCCACCTCCGGGTTCGACCGTCCCGTCTTCATCGGCCAGGGTCTGCGGGACGTCGATGTGCCGGCACCGTCCGCCCTGTCGCTCGCGGCGGCCATGACGGCCAACGGCGAACCGCTGACCTTCCGGACCTACCCGGGCGACCACAGTCAGACGTTCCGTGACTCGCAGCCCGATGCGATCGCGTTCGTCGACCGGCTGTTCGGGCGCTGACACCGGCCGCCCCTGTGTCCTCTCAGCAGCGTCTCAGTCGTCGGGGCGACACTGTTCCCATGCGTGTACTGGTGACCGACGACGATCGTGCCGTCCGAGAATCGCTGCGACGGTCGCTGACGTTCAACGGGTACACCGTGGACCTGGCCACCGACGGTCTCGACGCCCTCGAGAAGGTCGCGGCCGAGCGACCGGACGCGCTGGTCCTCGACGTCATGATGCCCCGGCTCGACGGGCTCGAGGTGTGCCGTCGCCTGCGCAGCACCGGAGACGACCTGCCGATCCTGGTCCTGACGGCTCGTGACTCCGTGTCCGAGCGGGTGGCGGGTCTCGATGCCGGGGCGGACGACTACCTGCCCAAACCGTTCGCGCTCGAGGAGCTGCTGGCACGGCTGCGTGCACTGTTGCGACGCACC
Organism: Rhodococcus sp. Leaf225; assembly: GCF_001426145.1. NCBI lineage: Bacteria > Bacillati > Actinomycetota > Actinomycetes > Mycobacteriales > Nocardiaceae > Rhodococcus > Rhodococcus sp. Leaf225. Next base: position 380,191 of record NZ_LMRN01000007.1, read on the forward strand.
GGTGGGGAACTGGGTCCGGACAGCGAGGCCATGACGTTCGCCGATCTGTCACTCGACCCCGTCACGCGCGAGGTGCGACGGGGCGAACGGCCCATCAGCCTGACCCGCACCGAGTTCTCGTTGCTCGAGATGCTGCTCGCCAACCCCCGACGGGTGCTCAGCCGGAGCCGCATCCTCGAGGAGGTGTGGGGCTACGACTTCCCGACGTCGGGCAACGCCCTCGAGGTGTACGTCGGGTATCTGCGGCGCAAGACCGAGGCCGACGGCGAGACTCGTCTCATCCACACCGTCCGCGGTGTGGGTTACGTGCTGCGGGAAACGCCTCCGTGATGGTTGCTCCCTTCGGCCGCCGGCGGGGCGAGGCCGGGACCGACAAGGGGCGCGCGGCACAGGACGGACTCATGCGTCCTCCGATGCCCCTCACCCGCTCGGTGTCCCTGCGGTGGCGTGTCACGCTGCTCGCGGCGTCCGTGGTGGCCATCGCGGTCGCCGTCATGGCGATCGCCGCGTACGCGGTGGTGTCCCGCGCGCTGTACGGCGACGTCGACAACCAGCTGCGTACCCGGGCTAGTGCGCTGATCGAGACCAACCTCGTCGCCTTCGATCCCCGGTACGTCGCGGGCGCCACGCTCTACAGCACCGATGTCAGTGTCGCGCTGATCTTTCCGGACCTGACGAAGTACATCCCGCCGGGTTCGATCGTGCCCATCGGTGACCCGGAGATGGACGTCGCGCTGGGACAGTCGACCTCGTCGCTGCGCACCACTTCGGGAGCTCGCGTTCTCGCGGAGCGCACGCAGACCGGGAGCACGCTGGTGATCGCACAGCGGCTCGCTCCCACCGGCCAGGTCCTGGATCGACTGGCCTGGGTGCTGTTCGTCGTGGGCGGCTGTGGCGTCGTCCTCGCGGCGGTGGCCGGCACGGCGGTGGGACGCACCGGTCTGCGACCCATCGGACGGCTGACGGCGGCGGCCGAGCGTGTCGCCCGAACCGACGACCTGACGCCCATTCCGGTGACGGGCAACGACGAACTCGCCCGCCTCACCGACAGTTTCAACACGATGCTGCGGGCGCTCGCCGAGTCGCGGGCGCGGCAGAGTCGACTCGTGGCGGACGCGGGTCACGAACTGCGGACCCCGCTGACGTCGTTGCGCACCAACATGGAACTGCTGATCGCGTCGAGTCGGCCGGGTGCGCCGCGTATCCCGGAGCAGGACATGGCGGAGCTGCGTCTCGACGTGGTGGCGCAGATCGAGGAACTGTCCACGCTCGTCGGCGATCTGGTCGACCTGGCACGTGAGGACGCCCCGGAGAACGTCTTCGAACGTGTCGACATGGCGGATGTCGTCGAACGCAGCCTGGAGCGAGTTCGCAGGCGTCGCAACGAGATCGACTTCGACTCGATGACCACACCGTGGATCCTGTACGGCGACCAGGCAGGTCTGTCCCGCGCCGTCCTCAACGTGCTCGACAACGCGGCCAAGTGGAGTCCGTCGGGCGCCACCGTGCACGTGGCGATGATCGCCCGGCCCGACGGCCTGCTCGAACTCACCGTGTCCGACGCGGGTCCGGGTATCGCGCCCGAGGAACGAGAGCTGGTGTTCGAACGCTTCTACCGGTCCACCGCGTCGCGGTCGATGCCCGGATCGGGACTGGGTCTGGCGATCGTGCGCCAGGTGGTGCTCAAGCACGGCGGAACCATCGCGGTCGAGGACTCGGTCACCGGCGGCACCCTGATTCGAATCGTTCTCCCGGGGGAATCCGCCGGTCCGCAGGATCTGCTGGGAACAGGATCGCAGGACCCACAGGCCACTGACACGATGATCTCAGCGCCCTCTCAGTCCGGCGGAGCATCGTCGATCAGGACGACGTGAGGTGACCGGTGCGAGCCGGTCATGGAGATGGAGCGAAACGCATGAACGAGGACCGCACCACTGGTGAAACCTGCCGCGACGGCCGGGACGGCGCATCGGAGCCCACCGCGCAGCAGCCCGCGTACGGGGGACAGACACAGCCCCAGTACACCGGGTGGGACGGTCAGCACCAGGCCGGTCAGCACCAGCAGCCCCACAACCCGTATCAGCAGCCTCATCAGCAGGGACAGAACCCCTACCAGCAGAACCCGTACCAGCAGCCGCAGTACTACGGCGGGACGGCGCCGGCGACCACGTCGCGGAAGCCGGGGCGTGCAGCCCTCGTCGCAGGCGCCATCGCCCTGGCCCTGGTGAGCGGTGGAGTCGGCGGCGCGGTCGGCGCCATCGCCGCGGACGGCGGCAACGGTGGCGTGACCAACGCCCTCAATCAGCCCGTCACGCAGGCGAACCCGGCCGCCAACGCCCCCGACGGTTCGGTGCAGGCCGTGGCCGGCAAGGTGCTCCCCAGCGTGGTCCAGATCCAGGTGGCGGGCCGCACCGCCGAGGGTGAGGGGTCCGGCGTGATCCTCTCCTCCGACGGCCTCATCCTGACGAACAACCATGTCGTGTCCGGCGCGGGTGCGAACGCCCAGCTGACCGTCTCCTTCAACGACGGATCCACGTCGTCGGCGACGGTGGTCGGTGCGGACGCGTCCTCGGACATCGCGGTGATCAAGGCGCAGGGTCGCAGCAACCTGACGCCCATCGAGCTCGGCACCTCGGACGGTCTGCAGGTGGGTCAGGGTGTCGTGGCCGTCGGATCGCCGCTCGGCCTCGCCGGCACGGTGACCTCCGGCATCATCTCGTCGCTCAACCGCCCGGTCGCGACCAGTGGCGAGTCGACGGACCAGACCACGGTGATCGATGCGATCCAGACCGACGCGGCCATCAACCCGGGCAACTCGGGCGGCGCGCTCGTGGACATGAACGGCAAGCTGGTCGGCGTCAACAGCGCCATCGCGACGTTGGGAGCGGGCGCCAGCTCGTCCGAGTCGCAGAGCGGGTCCATCGGCCTCGGCTTCGCCATCCCCGTCGACCAGGCCCGCCGCATCGCCGACGAGCTGGTACAGACCGGCAAGGCGACGCAGGCGATCATCGGCATCAGCGTCCCGAGCCGCGACGACGCCAACGGAGCCACGGTCATGGCCGTCACCGACGGCGGGCCGGCCGCGCAGGCGGGCATCCCGACCGGTGCAGTGGTCACCAAGGTCGACGACCGCGTCATCGCCAGCGGCGACGCACTCATCGCGGCGGTCCGCTCCCACGCCCCCGGCGACCAGGTCTCGGTGACCTACACACAGGGTGGCAACGAGCAGACCGTGCAGGTCACGCTCGGGACGGCCCCGAGCGGGGGCAACTGATGAAGCGACCCCGGATCGTCCGTGACCGTGGGCACCTCACGCCCATCGTCGGGCACATCGAGTCTCCGTCGGGCCCGGGCATTACGGTGAGCGACATGACTATGGATGCAGCCGTGGCCGGACGTGCGCTCGTCGTGATCGTCGACGATCGCACGGCTCACGGAGATGCCGACTCGACCGGACCTCTGGTCAACGAACTGCTGACCGAGGCGGGCTTCCTCGTCGACGGTGTCGTCGTGGTCAGCAACGACGAGGTGGACGTGCGCAACGCACTGAACACCGCGGTCATCGGCGGCGTCGACCTGGTGGTCTCCGTCGGCGGCACCGGCACGTCGCCGCGCGACGTCACTCCGGACGCGACGGCCGAGGTGCTCGACCGTGAACTCCTCGGCATCAGTGAGGCGCTCCGCTCCTCCGGACTGGCGGCGGGGTCGCTCGACGCCGGTCTGTCCCGCGGGCTCGCCGGAGTGTCCGGCAGCACGCTGGTGGTCAACCTGGCCGGGAGCCGCGCGGCCGTCCGCGACGGAATGGCGACGCTGACGCCCCTCGCCGCCCATGTCATCGGTGAGTTGTCCAGCCTTGACGGCTGACGACCCCCAGAAGAACGACCCTCGAGCCGGCGACGCATCACCCGTCGATCCGGACTCCGAGGACACTGCGAGCCGGGCCCGTGCACGACGGGCCCGGCTCGCTCGTGTGTTCGGCGACGTTCTTCCCGAGTCGACTCGAGACGACGGAACGTCGGGCGAACCACATCGAGGTGATTCGTCCTCGGGCTCGGAGGAGTGGTTGAGGAGCCAGAGGCCTCCGCATTACGACTAGTTTTGTGTGATCCACATCACTGGGAGTTACCACAGTGCGAACCCGGTGTTGCCTGTCTGTTAACCGCGAATTCGCCTGAATCCGGACGACCTCCCCGCGAGTTACCGCAGGGTAGATGTGACTGGTGTGACTGGCAACCCTCGTCGAGCAGTGGTTCCGCTCGGGGTCGAGTCGAATAACGCCCACGTCACGGGCACCCGGGCACCCGGTTAGCACAGTCCGACGACGTTTCGTGCCATTGGAGCTGCGGCGCGTCGTGCGGCCAAAACGCTTGTGACGCACGTTCACACGCACGAAACGTGGACGGCGGTTTTCGGACGCAACGCCGCGAACGTAGGGATTGTCACGGTCCGAATCACCCTCTAAGGTTTCGCTCAGGTTCAACGGTGGATGCTGAATCGATACGAGGACGCGTCCAACTTGTGTTCCTGCACTGCCCGACGCGTAAGCCATGAGCTTGCAGTCGCCGCCTGATACGGTTCGCTCGCAAGCGAACCGCTCGGGAGGACGTCAGAGCCCGACAGCGCACCCGAGGCGAACACGCCGCGGGACGAACATGATGAGGAAGTACATGACCGTAATTCAGAAGCCGCGGCGCAGCCGGGGGCTCAAGTCCATGCGTACCGCAGTGGTCGCCAGTGCCGCAGTCGTCGGCCTGGTCGTCGGTGGCGGCTCGGCATCTGCAGCAGTCGACGATTCGAACTCCGTCGTCGACGGTGGTGGCAACACCATCACGGTCTCGCAGGCCGACACCTTCATCAACAGCGTCTTCCCGCTCGACGGAAGCCCCCTCACCCGTGAGTGGTTCCACAACGGTCGCGCCATCGTCGAGGTCACCGGCCCCGACGCCGCCGACTTCGAGGGTGACATCACCCTCGGCTACCAGTTCGGCTACCCGGCTTCGCTGGGTGGAGAGCTGACCTTCAGCTACAGCACCCCGCAGCTCGAGCTCGACTTCGATGGCGGCGGCACCGTGTCCGACATCCTCCCGCAGGTCGGCACCACGGTCACCCTCGAGCCGGGCCCCGGCATCGAGGACGTCGAGGTCGGCACCGGCTCGGCTTCGGGCGCGCGCACCGAGATCCAGATCTCGAACGTGCACGGCACCGCGACCAACATCGCCGGCAACGTCTCGGTTCGCCCGTACGTGAAGGTCGTCTCCAGCAATGGCGACACCGCAGTCACCTACGGCAAGCCGTGGCGCTTCAACTGATCCTGGCCCAGCCAGCATCAGTTGCCTGCTGATCGGTAGTCCGCTGCCACAGCAGATCTGAACACAGACGAAGCCCCATCCGGGTCATCCGGGTGGGGCTTCGTCGTGTTCGTGAAGCGTGACAATGGCGTGCGACAGGGGTCGGTGGCATGTCACGAGCATCCGAAGGTGCACCGCCCCACTGCGTTCCGACGTCCACGCATCCTGTTGAATGGTCGGCATGAACTCCGGTACCGCGACTCGTGTGATGACTGCAGCTTTCGCCCTCACGGCCCTGGTGGGCCTGTCCGCCTGCAGCAGCGGGGATTCCGGGACGTCCGACGACTCGTCCGAGAACGCCACCGCCTGCACCGATTTCGAGACCACGTACGACCAGTTCACCGCCCTCGTCAAGGCCGGCCCGGCCGACACGGACGTCCAGACCTGGACCGACGCGAAGACCGCCGAGATGCAGAAGTTCCAGCCGCTCGCGGACACCGCCACCGGTGACGTCGAGTCCTCGCTCAGCACTCTCATCGGTGCGCTGCCCGCCGACTCGCTCGAACTCACCGAGCCGGACAGCTCGTCCGGTCAGGCGTTCGTCGACAACTCGACGGCCGTGGTCGATGCCTGCTCCGCGGCCGGCACCGCGATCACGCTCGACGAGTTCCCGCTGGTCAAGTTCAACTGATCCCGCTCGTTCGAACAGACGACGAAGGGCTCGTCCTCACCGCACGGTGAGGACGAGCCCTTCGTCGTGTCTGCGGGTGACTACGTGGTGGTGGTGCCCGGCGTCGTGTTGCCGGTGATGCCGTCCGAGGTGGTCTTGACGCCGTCGGACCGGCCCTCCGCCAGAAGGTCCCGGATCTGGATCAGGATGTCCTGATCGCTCAGAGCCTTCTCCTTCTTCGTCGCGAAGCGGTTCTTCGCGGTGTTCACCGGGAGGATGAGCACGAAGTAGACGACCGCCGCGATGATGACGAAGTTGATCACCGCGGTGATGACGGCCCCGATGTTCACGAATGTCGCGTCGTTGCCGGAGCGGATCAGGAAGCCCCAGCCCAGCTCGTTGCTCGCCCCGATGGACGAGATCAACGGGTTCACGATGTTGGTGGTGAATGCGGTGACGATGGCCGTGAAGGCCGCACCGATGACCACTGCGACCGCGAGGTCGACCACGTTCCCGCGCAGCAGGAAGTCCTTGAAGCCCTTCAACATGCGATCCGCCCCTACTCTCGTCGATCATGGATTGAGCCACGACGAGAGTAACCGACCAGCGCGTCTCGATGGGCGCGGCGAAGCCCGGGACCCGGGGACGGTCACCGCAGCAGGACCGTCAGTGCATCGGAGAGCGACGCAGCGGCGACGGCCGACGCGTCGTCCGCGCGCAGGGCGACCAGAACGAGCTGGTCGCGTCGAGACACGCCCGAGCCCGGGGCGGAGACCATCACCACGGTGGCGCTCTCGGCGATCACCCCGGACGAGGACGTGTCGTCCGGCGCCGCCCGCACGACGTCGACCACGTCGCCGGCTCGAAGCAGTTGCGCCAGCTCGGGGTCCGCGAGGCGGATCGGCACGATGCGGGCATCACCGGACGGCAGGGTGGCGGACGCCAGCCGAGGCCCCAGCAGTCGGACATCGGTGAGCGCCTCGCCGGATCGGACGGGTCCGGCGACAGTCCGTCCCACCGCGTCGTCCACCGACCGCAGCGTTCCGTCCGCGAGCAGGGACGAATCGACGCGGGTCACCGTGACGTCGGCGGCCGTGAGTGAGGTGCCGGGAGCGACGTCCGTGGCGGTCACGACGACCGGGACCTCGGTCCGCGACGGATCGGTTCGATAGGCCGAGACGACAGCGAGCCCCACGAGAGCAGCGGCGAGGATGCGTCGAGCGGCAGATGACCGCAGACGCGGAGGGAGAGGCGGGATACGGTCGAACAGGCGCGCGCTCAGCGGGTGATCGACCGTGGGAGACATGACGCGACCGTAGAACGCGGGCGACGCAGGACGCCGCCAGGTTTCACGGTGCCCGGGGACAGCGGTTCAACGCTCCCCGGGTCGGACGATCAGCTTGCGGCGGCGGGGGTGGAGGTGCTGGTCGACTTCTTCTCACTCGAGGTGGTCGAGGTCGAGTCGGACTTCGTGTCGCTCTTCTTCTCGCTCGAGCTCTTGCTGTCCGAGGAGCTGCCGGAGTCGGACGAGCCCGACTCGCTGCTGCTCGAACTGCCGCGGCTGTCGTTGCGGTAGAAGCCGCTGCCCTTGAAGACGATGCCCACGGTGTTGAACAGCTTGCGAAGCTTGCCGGAGCACGCGGGGCAGACCGTCAACGAGTCGTCCGTGAACTTCTGGACGATGTCGAACCGGTTGTCACACTCGGTGCACGCATAAGAGTAGGTAGGCACGTTTCCTCCGCTGTCGGTCCCTGACTGGCACTCTACAGTCGACAGTGCCAGCGTCGGCAATCGAGGCAACGTCCGTGCAGGTGGTGCTATTCCTCAGCCGCGACCGTCGCGGACGAGTCGCTGCAGCCCCGACAGCGGCGTCAACACGTGGGTCATCCGCACGTCGTGCGTCTCGGTGGGCAGCGCGTCGACCAGGTCGTCGTCGTACACCACGCCCACCAGCCAGGCGTCCGGCCGAACGGCGTCGAGCGTCCGGTCGTAGAAACCGGCACCTCGGCCGAGGCGACCGCCGCTGCGATCGACGGCGAGTGCGGGTACCAACACGATCGACGCGTCCGCGACGGTCTCGGGAGGAAGCGTCGGGCCGGACGGTTCGCGCAAGCCGTACGCGGCCGCGACGAGCGAGTCGGGTCCGCGGTACTCGGCCCAGGACAGCGGCCCCGGTTCACGCGCGACAGGCAGCAGCACTCGCAGTCCGGCGGCCAGTGCGGAGTCGAGCATGCTCGCATCACCGGGCTCGCTACCCACCGGTACGTAGGCGGCGAGAGTGTCGCCGCCGCGCTCCCGCGCATCGGAGGCCAAAACCGACACGGCGTGAGAGAGTGCCTCTGATGCCCGCTCTCGTGCGTGGACGTCTCGCTGCTTGCGGGCAGTGAGTATGCGTGTCCTCCACTCGAGTTTGTCGTCACTGATCACGGGGGAAACCCCAGTGTCTCGCGAAGGACGATTCGCGGTCTACATGGATAGGGTGTGCGCATGAGCTCAGCAAACAGTGAGTCCGTGGCCGGTGGCAAGAAGCCGTCGTTCCGTACGGCCGTCGTACCCGCTGCAGGCATGGGAACACGTTTCCTCCCCGCCACGAAAACGGTACCGAAAGAGCTACTGCCGGTGGTCGATACGCCCGGAATCGAGCTCGTCGCCGGAGAAGCTGCCGATTCCGGCGCGCAGCGCCTCGTCATCGTCACCTCGCCCGGCAAGGACGGTGTGGTCGCCCACTTCGTCGAGGATCTGGTGCTGGAGAACAAGCTCGAGGCGAGCGGCAAGCTCGAGATGCTCGAGAAGGTCCGTGTCGCGCCCGGTCTTCTCGACGTCCAGTCGGTGATCCAGGCGGAGCCGCTGGGTCTCGGACATGCCGTCGCGTGCGCCGAGGAGGTGCTCGACGACGACGAGGACGCGATCGCAGTGCTGCTCCCGGACGACCTGGTGATGCCGCGGGGAGTGCTCGACGTGATGTCGCGGGTGCGTGCCAAGCGCGGCGGAACCGTGTTGTGCGCCATCGAGGTTCCCGAGGACGCGGTGTCCGCGTACGGAGTGTTCGACACCGAGATCGTGCCCGACGCAGTGAACCCCAACGTGCTCAAGGTCAACGGCATGGTGGAGAAGCCCAAGAAGGAGGACGCGCCGTCGAACTACGCGGCGGCCGGCCGATACCTTCTGGACCGGGCCATCTTCGATGCGTTGCGACGCATCCAGCCCGGCGCCGGTGGCGAGTTGCAGCTCACCGACGCCATCGCTCTCCTCATCGAGGAGGGTCATCCGGTACATGTGGTGGTGCACCGCGGAGTGAGACACGACCTCGGAAATCCCGGGGGTTACCTCCGCGCTGCGGTTGACTTCGCACTGGAACGCGAAGATTACGGTCCGGCATTGCGCGAGTGGCTCCAGGAGCGCTTGAGCGACAGCTGGGCACCGGAGCTCACGACCTACGAGTGACGCCCGGTCGACACGGATGACGGAAGGTGCGGATGCGCTCGGTTGAGGAGCAGCAGTCGAGAGTGACGGCTGCAGCGGTTGCCCCCCGGCCGGTGCGAGTCGCCATCTCCGAGGCGCAGGGTCTGCTCTGCGCGGAGGAAGTGGTGACCGAGCGCCCGCTGCCCGGGTTCGATCAGGCGGCCATCGACGGCTACGCGGTCCGCAGTGTGGACATCGCTGCCGCGGGGTCGGCCACCGACGACGACGGCGCGCCCGTCGACATCTCGCTGCCCGTGGTGGGCGAGGTCGCGGCGGGGTCGCGTCAGCCCATCCGTCTGCAGCCGCGGCAGGCGGTGCGCGTCGACACGGGTGCACCGCTGCCCACCCTCGCGGACGCCGTTCTTCCCGTGGAGCGAGCGAAGTTCGCGCGCGGCCGCATCGAGGTGCTCGCACCCGTGCGTTCCGGGGAGTACGTGCGCCGCATCGGTGACGACGTGCAGCCCGGCGACGTCGCCGTGCGGTCCGGGACCATCATCGGCGCAGCGCAGGTCGGGCTCCTCGCAGCCGTGGGCCGTGACAAGGTCCTGGTGCATCCCCGTCCCCGACTCTCGGTCATCTCGATCGGCGGCGAACTCGTCGACATCGAACGCACACCGGGCCAGGGCCAGGTGTACGACGTGAACAGCTACGCCCTCGCTGCCGCGGCGCGGGACGCGGGCGCGGACGTCAACCGCATCGGCATCGTCAGCGGTGACGCGAAGCGGCTGCGCGAGGTGGTGGAAGGGCAGCTCATCCGCTCCGAGATCGTCGTCATCGCCGGAGCCGTCGGCGGCAGCGCGTCCGAGGAGATCCGCGAGGCGCTCGAGGACTTCGGCGACATCGAGGTCGGCCGCGTGGCCATGCACCCCGGATCGGTGCAGGGCTTCGGCCAGCTCGGTCGCGACGAGGTACCCACCTTCCTGTTGCCGTCCAACCCGGTGAGTGCGCTCGTCGTCTTCGAGGTGATGGTGCGGCCGCTCGTGCGCATCGCGCTCGGTCGACGCCAGCCCATGCGCCGCATCGTCACCGCCCGCACCGTCGGACCCATCACGTCCATCGCCGGGCGCCGCGCCTACCTGCGCGGCCAGCTCATGCGGGACGAGGGCACGGGGGAGTACCTCGTGCAGGCACTAGGCGGTGCTCCCGGCAGCTCGTCGCACCTGCTGGCGACGCTGGCGGAGGCCAACTGCCTGGTCATGGTCGACCCCGAGGTGACCGAGGTGCGGACCGGCGAAGAGGTCGACGTCGCATTCCTCGCGCAGCGCGGCTGACGCTCCGTCCTCTTCGCTAAGGTTTCGAAGTATGCCGCGATCGTGGTCGAGCCATCCCGGATGGCCGGCGAAGCTGGGACCTCTCGTGGTTCCCGCGGGCGAGGTGACGGTCCGACCGGTGCGTCTGCGCGACGCCGCGGTGTGGTCGCGGACCCGCATCGACAACCGCGCGCACCTCGAACCGTGGGAGCCCACCGGTGAGGCGCCGTGGGACATGCGGCACGCGATGTCGTCGTGGCCGCCCCTGTTCTCGAGCCTCAAGGCCGAGGCCAGGCGCGGGATGATGCTGCCCTTCGCCATCGAACTGAACGGCACCTTCGTCGGGCAGCTGACTGTCGGCAACATCGTTCGCGGAGCCCTTCGATCGGCGTGGATCGGCTACTGGGTGGCCAAGGACGTCGGCGGGCAGGGGGTCGCCACGGCAGCACTCGCACTCGGCGTCGACCACTGCTTCTCGTCGGCCGGGCTGCACCGGCTCGAAGCCACCGTGCGGCCGGAAAACGCTGCCAGTCAAGCGGTTCTGCGCAACGTCGGGTTCCGCCAGGAGGGCCTGCTGCAGAGGTACCTCGACGTGGACGGTGCGTGGCGCGACCACATCCTCGTCGCCATGACGGTGGGGGAGACGCCCGGGACGGTGGCGGACGTGCTGGTGCGCAGTGGTCGGGCGGCGTGGGCTCGGTAGTTGCCTCGAGGTTCCCGTAGGGGTTCCGTGTTCCCGCGCGTGCTGCAGTGTCCGCGGGAACACGCAAGCACTGCGGGAAGGTTCGGCCTGTGACTGGAGTGACATGAGTGCACTCGTGTTCGGCGCGTCGTCGTCGGCGGTTCACCGCGCCCCACTACGCTGACGTGCAAGCTCACATGAATGTGATTCACGTCAGGAGGTGGTGGGTGTGCCCAATTCGGTGATCTGGATCGGCCTCGTCGCCATCTGGCTGTTCGTGCTCGTGCCGATGGTGGTCACATCGCGCCCGCGTATCCGCCGCACCACCGACGTCGCGCTCGCGACACGGGTCCTGCACCGGGGCGGAGCGCGGCTCCGCGTCGATCCCGGCCCCGCGGCAGGGCATCGCAGCGACCCCGACTGGCGCCCGTCCGACGACGACCTGCACTCGACCGACTCGCTTTCGGAGGATCCGATGGAGACCCAGCACGGCCACGAGAGCGACGAGCACGTCGACGAGTACTTCTCGGAGGACTTCGTGCCGCAGCGACGCGGCCGCGGCGGCTTCGATCCCGAGGCCGACGCCATCGCGCGCGCCGCCCGCTACGCGTTCCGTCAGCGCACGGTGCTCGGCTCCGTGTTCGTCATCGCGATGTCCGCAGCGCTGGGATTCCTTGCGAGCCCGATCTTCTGGTGGGTCTTCGCCGTCACCATCGTCGGACTGTCGTCCTACCTGTTCTACCTCCGCCGCCAGGTGCGCATCGAGGAGGACATCCGTCGTCGTCGTATGCAGCGTCTGCAGCGCTCGCGCCTCGGTGTCGAGTCCAGCACCGACCCGGAGCTCAAGCTCACTCCCGAGCGCCTGCGTCGCCCCGGCGCCGTGGTGCTCGAGGTGGACGACGAGGACCCGGCGTTCGACCATCTCGAGCACTACGACGAGCGCGTCGGCGACTCCCACCTCGACGTCCGCATGCGCCGCGCAGCGGGGGAGTGACCGGATTTCTGGCAGTCCCGCGGGGCTGCTAGAGTTCGAGACGATCCTGGTTCGCCGGGTCAGGGGCTGTGGCGCAGTTGGTAGCGCGTCTCGTTCGCATCGAGAAGGTCAGGGGTTCGATTCCCCTCAGCTCCACCACGTTCGACGCTCGTCACAGCGCATCGCGGAACTCGTCCAGGAACGGCGACGGCGTCTCCCGTCGGATCCGCCACGACCGCACCAGCCACATCTCGACGAGCTCGGGCCGTACGCGGCCCAGTCTCGCCCACTCGTCGAGCACCTCGCAGTAGTCGAGGTAGCGCCGCACGGTCATGGCCGACACCGAGGGATTGTCCACCCACCCCAGGTGCACGAGTTCCGACAGCGCCTGCTGGTCGAGGAGTTGCGGGCGGTGCAGCATGTTCTCCGACCCGATCGCCCACACGTACAGGGACATCGGAACGCGCCCGAATCCCGTGGCCCTCGGCCAGCCCGACCAGTCCCGGTGCGGACCGACGTCGATGAGCGCCGGCGCGCGGCGGCACTCGTCCAGTGCCTGCCGAACACCGTGCAGCCGACGGTCGCCGGCCGGCTCCTCGAGGTCCCGCGCATCGGGGAAGCGGCGAGCGCGGTCTCGGTCTCGATGACCGACGAGCCATGCGGCGCAGTGGTAGACGGTGGTCAGATCGCACCCGCTCCCGATGGTCTGCAGATCGCCGCGCCGCAGGAACCCGGTGCCGGTCTCGACGACGTCTCCGTCCAGACCTCGGGCGCGGACCCGCACCGGGATGCGCGCGCTCGTGAGACGACTGTTCCACCAGTCGAGGTCGATCTCCGCGAGATCACCCAGCACGTCGTACTCGTACGAACGGGTGCTGCACCACGCGAGGCACGCTTCGGGTAGCGCCGGCGTCGTCGTCATGTCGGCGATGGTGGCAGGTCCCACCGACAGCCTCGGTCGGGTTTGCAAAGTGTCTGTAAAGACTGCCCGCAGCCGTGCCTCATATGGCGCCGGTCACACCTAGTGTTCGTTCGGTGCATCCCCTGCACCGGACCGAAAGGTGACCATCCATGGCCACGACAGCCATCCCCGCGGGGCCTCCCTCGACGAAGCGGGCGGTGTTCAACACCATTCGCGGATCACTCGGCAACCTCGTCGAGTGGTACGACGTGTACGTCTACACGGTCTTCGCGTCGTACCTGCAGTCGAGCTTCTTCGCCGACGGTGAGCCCAACGCGGGCATCTACACGATGGGCATCTTCGCGATCACCTTCGTGATGCGCCCCATCGGGTCGTGGTTCTTCGGTCGGTACGCGGACCGGCACGGGCGTCGTCCCGCGCTGGTGTTCAGCATCTCGCTCATGGCGGGCTCGTCCCTGCTCATCGCGCTGACCCCGACGGCCGCGTCCATCGGGTCGGCCGCCGTGGTCATGCTCGTCCTCTGCCGTCTGCTGCAGGGCTTCGCGACGGGTGGCGAGTACGGCACGTCGGCGACCTACATGTCCGAGGCGGCCACGCCGGGGCTGCGCGGATTCTTCTCCTCGTTCCAGTACGTCACCCTGGTGGGCGGTCACGTCCTCGCCCAGGTCACACTGCTGATCCAGCAGAGCGTCCTGACCGACGAACAGATCGCCTCCTTCGGATGGCGCATCGCGTTCGGTATCGGCGCCCTCGGCGCCGTGGTCGTGCTGTTCCTGCGTCGGAGCATGGACGAATCCCTGCAGACCGAGGTCGACGGCAAGCGCAGCGGCTCGATGACCGAACTGTTCACCGCGTATCCGAAGCAGCTGCTCATCTGCTTCCTCGTCACTCTCGGCGGCACCGTCGCGTTCTACACCTACAGCGTCAACGGGCCGCTCATCGTCAAGAGCACCTACGCCGATCAGGGCATGACGGCGACGTGGATCAACCTCGCGGCGCTGGTGCTGCTCATGGTGATCCAGCCACTCGGCGGACTGCTGAGCGACAAGATCGGGCGCAAGCCGCTGCTCGTCGGGTTCGGCATCGCGGGTGTGCTGTGGTCGTGGACCTTCCTGAACCTGCTGCCGCGCGTCGAGACGCCGATGGTGTCCTTCCTGCTGCTCGCCGGCACCTACGTCATCCTCACCGGCTACACCTCGATCAACGCGATCGTGAAGGCGGAACTGTTCCCGGCGCACGTGCGCGCTCTGGGACTGGGACTCGGCTACGCACTGGCCAATTCGATGTTCGGCGGCACGGCTCCGGTGATCTACGAGGCCGCCAAGGAGAACGATGCGCTCGACGCCTTCGGCATCTACGTCACCATCGCCATCGCTGTCTCGCTCGTCGTGTACGTCTTCGTCCTGAAGAACCGCGCACCGACCTTCCTGGACGCCGAGCAGGCACGCCGAGCGGACAGGAACGAGGCGGCCGTGTCCTGAGGTCCGTGCGTTAGGCTTTCCGCGCCGGACGGGAGGGCCTGACGATGCAGATTCTCGTCGTCGAGGACGACCTCGGAGTCGCCGACGCACTCACACAGTCGCTGCGTCGGCAGGGCTGGGCGGTGCGGCACGCCGCGACCGGGACCGCGGCGCTCGACATGGTGGACGACGCCGATCTCGTCCTGCTCGACATGGGGCTCCCGGATCACGACGGCCTGTGGGTCTGCCGCCGGATCCGGGAGCACTCGTCCGTTCCCATCGTGGCGCTCACGGCGCGGCGCACCGAGGATTCCGTGATCGGCGCTCTGCGTGCGGGTGTCGACGACTACGTCACCAAGCCGTACAGCTTCGCGGTGCTGCTCGCACGGCTGGACGCGGTCGTGCGGCGCAGTGTCGGACGCGTCGCCACCGAGCCGGCCGTCGATCTCGGCTTCGACCTCGCTCGGGACACCCGCGAGGTCACCGCACCCGACGGCTCCGTGCGCACGCTCACTGCGAAGGAATGCGAACTGCTCGTGGCACTCTCCCGCACACCGGACCGCCCCGTGAGCCGCGCCGCGCTCATGGAGGAGGTGTGGGACACGACGTGGGTGGGTGCCTCGCGCACGCTCGACGTCCACGTCGCGTCACTGCGGAACAAGCTGAAGGACGTCGCCCGGATCGAGTCGGTGCGCGGTGTCGGCTATCGACTGGTCGCTCCCGCCGAGCCCGACGCGTGAGGAGACGGCTGCTCGCACTGGCGATCACGTTGACGGCCGCCGTGCTGGCGGCACTCGTCGCGCCGCTCGTGGCCGCCCACGCGGAGGAACGGGCGATCACCATCCACGAACGGCGTCTGGCCGCCGCGACCCGGTTCGCCACCCTGGCCGACAGTGTCGGTGACGCGAGCTCACTGGGACCCGATCTGATGCGGTACGGCGAGGTCACGGAGAGCACCCGCACGTGGATCGTCGACATCGACGGATCGGTGCTCGCACCGGCAGGCTCGGATCTGCCGGCCGACGTGCCGGGTCTGGCGGGCGCGGTACGCGACGCGCTCGCGGGAACACCGACCTCCGCTCCGACTGCGCTGTGGCCGTGGCAGACCGAGCCGTTGATCGTCGCGACGCCCATCGGCCGGGACGCGCAGATCCTCGGTGCCGTCGTCATGCTGGAGGACACGTCGGCCGCGCGGGACAACGTGCAGCGAGCGATGGTGCTCGCCGCGGCGGGCGGCGCCGTCGTCCTCGCGCTCGTCGCCTGGCTCGTGGGAGTGCCACTCGTCGGCTGGGTGGTGCGGCCGGTCGACGATCTGACCACCCGCGTCGAGCAGCTGTCCCGCGGCCGCACTCCGACCGAGGGACGCCACGTCGGGCCTCCCGAACTCCGGCGGCTCGCGGAGTCGTTCGACGACATGGCGGCGAACGTGGAGCACTCCCGGCAGCAGCAGCGCGAACTGGTCGCGGATGTGTCGCACCAGTTGGCCAATCCGCTGACTGCACTGCGGCTCCGGCTCGAGAACCTGGCCGTGGACGATCCGGCCGTCGAACCGGTGCTCGCCGAGACCGAACGCATGGCGCGCTCACTCGACGCGGTGATCGAGATCAGCCGCGCGGGAGGCTTCGACCGACGCTTGTCCGAGGTGGACGTCGCCCGGCAGCTTCGCGAGCGGGTCGCGCTGTGGGCGCCGTTGTTCGAGGATCTGCTCACCGTCCGGGTCGACGTCGACACCGCCCCGGCGTTCCTGGAGGAGGACCTCGTCCCCACGGTCCTCGACGTCCTTCTGGACAACGCGCTGAAGTACGCGGAGGGTCGGTCCGTCGACGTCGCGCTGGAGCAGGCCGGCGACGCGTGGCGAGTGACGGTGCGCGATCACGGTGACGGCGTCAGTGCCGCCGAAGCCGCCGAGCTGGGGCGGCGCTTCCACCGACTCGAACGACACGCCGGCGTCGAGGGCACCGGACTGGGTCTCGCGATCGTCGTCCTCCGCGTCCGCGACGCCGACGGGAACGTGGTCTTCGACCCCGCCGATCCCGGCCTGCGGACGGTCATCTCACTTCCCGCGCGTCTCGATCGCGGAACCACCGCAGCGCCCCCGGATGCAGCGGGACCGGCTGGGTAAACATCCCGGCGGCGACGGTCGGCTGCCGGACGTCGGGCACGGTTCGTGCGATCGCGTCCTGACGGTCGAAGACGACGGACGTGAACCCGTAGGCCGTGTCCTCGCGGAGCGTCGGCGTCGCGATGAGGTACGTCTTCACGCTGACAGTCTGGACGGCGGCGGGCAGACGGTACGGCCCGGCCGGCAGCGGACCGGTGACGTACTGCGGACCCCAGGTCGACACGAGTCCCTCGACCAGTCCACCGAGATCCAGCGCGCGGATCGGTGTGCGCGCGCCCAGCTCGACCAGTGCCCGCACCGGGAACCCGCTGACGAAGGCCAGCGCGTCGACGCGTCCGGAGCTCAGCGCCGCCGTCGCCTCGCCGAGCGGCTGCGCGACGAAGTCGACGTCCGCCGTGTCCACTCCTGCTGCGGCCAGGCACCTCTCGGTCACCGACCGGGTACCCGAGTCGGTCTGGCCCGCGCTCAGGCGCACGCCCGCCAGGTCCTGGATCCCCGTGACCGGGGAATATACCGGGACGAGGATCTGCAGGAAGCTGTCGTAGAGCCGGGCCAGCGCGGTCAGGGGGACCGGGGAGTCGAAGGCCCCTTCGCCGCGCACCGCATCGAGTGCCGTGTCGCCGAGGCAGAACGCGACGTCCGCGCTGCTCGACGAGAGGTCGAGCACGTTTCCCACGGAACCGCCGGTCACGAGGACCTCCGAGCGCACACCCGGCAGCACCTGCGAGGCCTCTGTGCGCAGAGCCGCGCCGTACTCGTCGAACACCGCACCCACGTTGCCGGTGGCGATGCGCAGTCGGCCGGAAGCGTCCTGCCACCACGTATCTCGGGAACACCCCGCCAGGGCGGCGGCGGCCGCAGCCACGCCGGCCCCGCGGAGGAACTGCCGTCGGCCGAGCACGCGTTCAGCATAGGCCGGGGCCGGTCCGTCAGCGCTGAGTGAGCCGCGACCCGGTCTCGACGGAGACGACGCCCGAGCCGAAGAGCCCGTCGACGATCTGGTGCACGCCGGTGGCCAGTTCCTGTGCGGCGACCGGATTGAGCATGTCGGCCATCGACGGGATGCCGATGTCGACGGCGGCGTCGAAGGCCATCTCGACGGCGCCGTCGGCGGTCTCCCGCACCGCCCACCGGCCGTCGAACGATCCCAGGTCGCCGCTCGACTGCTCGAAGGTGACGGTGCGGCCGGGCACGTCGACGGTGTCCGTCTCGACCCACTGCAGCAGACCGCCGCGGAAGTGGGTCGACCACGACGACGATCGAACGTACCCGGCCGCGTCCCGCGACTCGGGATCCGTCACGGTGATGCGGTCGACCATGGGTACGTGATCGCCGAAGGAGGCGAAGTCGCTGACCCGATCGAACACGTCGTCCGGAGTGACGCCGGTGAGGGTGGCGATCACACTGATGATGCTGGGGGACATGAGAACTCCTCGAATGGAATCGACGGTCAGGCGGACTGCAGGACGGGATAGGCGCCGGGGGAGCGCTCCACCAGATGTCGGGCGGTGAGGCGGGCGGAGCGTTCGATGGTGCCCGCCGTCTGCGCGGGAGGGAGGGGTCCGGACCCGAGCGACGTGGGAAACGGGCTGGTGTTGAACAGGTTCGCGACGGAGGCGAGGAGATTGGCGAACTTCGTCTGCGACGCGGGGTCGAGCAGGTCGAAGAAGGCCGGCTTCCACAGGCGCTGGAACACGTCCGGGTGCAGCCGGCGAGGCGCGTCCACCGCGATCCCGAGGCGGGTGGCCTCGTCGACCAGCACGGCGACGAGCGAGTCGATGTCCAGTGCCGCGGCCCCGCTGGTGACCCACACGTGCTCGCGGTCGTACTGCCGCGGGTGGTTCACCACCGTCGCGATCGACCGTGCGACGACGTCGCACGGCACGAAGTCGTACTGCAGCGCGTCCTCGCACAGGACGACCGGCAACGTCCCGCGCAGGAAGGCGCGCACGAGGGTGTGCAGCCCCTGCAACTCGGAGATCTCACCGGTCTCGGAATCGCCGCACACGATGGACGGGCGGACGATGGTCCAGTCGAGGCCGCTGCTCCGCACGAGATCCTCGCCGTCCCTCTTGCTGGCGATGTACGCACCGGGGTGCATGGTGGCGAGTCCGCCGGTGACGTCCGGGATCACGGGTCGGCCGACGAAGGCGGTGCTGACGTGCACCAGGCGTGCCGACGCGTCCCGGGAGAGCTCCACGATGTGGCGGACTCCGTCGACGTTGACGGCCCGGGTGGACGCGTCGTCGATCCCGAAGTCCACGACGCCGGCGCAGTGCACGACGGTGTCCACGTCGCGGGTGAGGGCGGACCACGTCCGGTCGTCGAGTCCGAGGTGTGGCGCGCGGAGGTCGCCGCGGACAGTGATCCCCGAGTGCGGCACGGCGCGTCGACCTTCCAGCACGACGACGTCGTGGTCCTCGGTGAGGGCGCGGAGCGTCGGCAGTCCGACGACGCCGGAGGCTCCGGTCAGCAGAATCCTCATCGGTGTCCTTTCGAGAACGTCTCGCGCAGTGCGTCGCCGACGGCGGTGAGCATCCAGTCGACATCAGCCTCGGTCATCGTGGCCGGGGGAGTGAAACGCACGACTGGACTGGCGTTCAGGGAGTGGTTGGCCACGACGCGCCGGTCGAGCAGCGCGAGCAGGAAGCGGCCGGCGGTGCCGGCGTCGCCGAAGTCGAGCCCGATGAGCAACCCTCGACCGCGGACCTCCACGGTCCCGAGATCCGCTGTGAGTATGCGCAACTCGTCGAGCAGTCGTCCGCCCGTCCGTGCGGATCGCGCCACCAGCTTCTCGTCGTCGATGACCTCGAGCGCGGCGCACGCGGCCGCCATCCCCAGCGGCGCACCGGAGAAGGTCGACGTGTGGATGCCGAAGTCGATGTCGAAGGCACGGAAGGCGCGCGGTGTCGCGACGGCGGCCGACACGGGAATCACGCCGCCGCCCAGGCTCTTTCCCACGAGGACGATGTCGGCGTCGACGGCGTCCCGCTCGCTCTCCCACATCAGGCCGGTGCGTCCGAGCCCGGTCATGATCTCGTCGATCACGAGGAGGGCTCCGCGTTCACGGCACAGTGCCGAGGCGACCGCGAGGTAGTTGCGGGGCGGGAGCACGACCCCGCCCTCGCCCTGCACGGGTTCGAGGACCACGCAGGCGTCGGAGGCGTCGTCGCCGAGTGCGTCCGACAGTGCCTGGACGTCGCCGTACGGAACTGTGGTCGCCGCGGTGAACAGTCGACGGAACGGGTTCTGATACGACGGATTCGCCGTGAGGGCGAGCGCGCCGAGGGTCTTGCCGTGGTAGCCGCGGCTCGCCCCGATCAGGCGATGGTGGCCGGCGCTGCAGGCCATCTTGACGGCGGCTTCGGTGGCCTCGGTTCCGGAGGCGCCGAAGTAGACCTTCGACAGCGAGTCCGGCAGGCGGGCCGCCAGCGCCGCCGCGGCCTCGGCCACCCGAGGTTCGAGCAGGGTGCGGGTGGAGACGGGATGGCGTCCGAGCTGGGCGATCACCGCGTCGACGACGCGGGGATGCCGGGCGCCGAGCAGGAGGGTCCCGTACCCGCCACAGTTGAGGTACTCGACGTCGTCGGTCGACCACAGCCTGGCTCCGAGGGAGCGGTCCTCGACGATGTCGCCCAGCATGGAGGCCACGCGTGCACGAGACTCGGACAGATGCGCGCGGGTGTGGCTCTGCACCCGCCCGTCGAGGGACGTCGAGATCGACATGGTGTGGCTCCCGAGACGAGGAGAAGCGATGAGGCGTGCGGCCCGGCGGGCCGCCGCGATCACCGACGGTAACCCCGGCTGCAGGTGGCGTCAAAGCCACCGATGAGTCGTATGATGTTGTGCGACAACATATGGCGCGAACCACCGTTATTGAGCGGGGTGGCTACCAGTGGCTGGTCCGGTGACCACGGAATACCTTCAGCTGATCAGGAATTATGCGAATATCGGTTCACCAGGACCGGCCGTCGTCAGATCTTCTTGCGGGCCCGGTACGCGGCGACGTTGGCGCGGTTGCCGCAGTTTCCGGTGTCGCAGTACCGCCTCGATCGGTTGCGGGACAGGTCGACGAGCACCGCGTCGCAGTCCGGTGCGTCGCACAGGCGGAGCCGCTCTAGCTCGTCCGACCGCACCATGTCGGCGAGGGCGACGGCGGTCTCGGCGGTCATGCGATCGGCGAGGGGCGCGTCGTCGTCGCTGACGTGCATGTGCCAGCCCCAGTCGCCGTGGCGGGTGAGGTACGGCCGGGCGTCGGATGCGGCCAGCATCGCGTTGACGACGGGTACGACGGCGTCGGGTTCGCCCGTCTCCCACAGCGCCCGCCAGGCCGGGCGCAGGGCCCGCACGGCGTCGAGTTCCTCCTGTGTGCCGTCGCGGCGCCCCGTCCACTCGTGCTCGTCGAGCATCGACGACAGGGTGCTCACGTCAGGGAGGTGGTCCTCGCCGTTCGCGGCGGTGTTGATCAGCGCCGCCGCCCAGACGAGGGCGGTGCGTGTGTCATGAGCAAAAAGCATTTGACTCCTGACCTTCCGGGTCTCTAGTGTCATGACCAATCTACAGTTACGGTCATGACATGACGGGCGACGTACCCGACGGTGTGGCCGGATCCTCGAAAGGGCCGCTCATGGTGTCCTCCCGTTCCGGTGTCGCGTTCGCCGTGACCTCCGCGATCGCGTTCGGAATGTCGGGCCCGTTCGCGAAGGCGCTCACCGACACCGGGTGGTCGCCCGAGTCCGCGGTGCTCGCTCGCATCGTGGGCGGTGCGGTGATCCTCCTGCCCGTCGTCGTCCTGCTGCGCCGCGGCGCACTCCGCGGGGTGCTCTCGGCTCCCGTCACCGTCGTTGCGTACGGCGTCGTCGCGGTGGCAGGAGCCCAGGTCTGCTTCTTCAATGCGATCCAACACCTCTCGGTGGGTGTCGCACTCATGCTCGAGTACCTCGGGCCGGTCCTGGTGATCGGCTGGATCTGGATCACCACCCGGCGGCGCCCCCGCCCGACGACGATGGCGGGTGTCGCACTCGCGCTCGGCGGTGCGCTGGTCGTGCTCGACGTGTTCGACGGCGCCGTGTTCGATCCTGTCGGCGTGCTCTGGGGACTGTCCGCCGCCGTGTGTCTCGCGTTCTACTTCGTGGTGTCCGCGAAACAGGGTGACGCCGTCGATCCGTTGGTTCTCTCGGCCGCCGGACTGGCGGTGGGCGCCATTGTGGTCGGCGTCGCCGGAATGCTGGGAATGGTTCCGTTGCAGGTGTCGACGAACGACGTCGCTCTCGACGGCCGGGCGTGGCCGTGGTGGACTGCCGTCGCAGTGCTCGCCCTGGTCTCCGCAGCCGTCGCGTACGTTTTCGGGATCATGGCGTCCCGCGCCCTCGGGGCATCGACCGCATCGGTGATCGCGCTGGTCGAGGTGCTGTGCGCGGTGGTTGCGGCGTGGCTCCTGCTCGGCGAGACGGTGTCTCTCACTCAAATCGCAGGTGGTGCAGCAATTCTGACGGGAGCCGCCGTGGTGCAGTGGCGATCCGATGCACCGCCGCCCGTGGAGGCGCTGCCGGCCTCGGCAGGAATGGATGGATCTCACGGGGTATCCGTTCTCCCCTGACGCGGCACTGTATGGTGAGGGCGCGTCGTGGTATTCGGCGGGTGGGCACTTCTCCGGGCGGGGTCGCGAGTGCCGGTCCGCCGGAGTGTCAGTGACCACCACGCGGACATCGAAGCCGTTGCACGGGAGCCCGTCATGACCATCGAATTCGTCGACCTCGCGGAAACGTGGGTTGCGGGTCTCCCTGTGCGTAGCCCAAAACGGGCGTTGGGCTCTCTTTATGACACCAATCTCGAACGTGCGTGGTCCGGAATCCTGAACCAGGACATCGGTGAACCGCTCGGGTCGATCTACACCGACTTCGTTCCCGCGATCGGGTCCTACAGCACGCAGATCGTCGGGTACCGCGTCGCGGACGGTGACGTGCGCCGCGGGCACATCGTGGCGCGTGTGCCGGCGGGTCGCTATGCGAAATTCTCAGCAGTCGGCAATTTTCCGCAGGTCCTGACGACGCTGTGGAACGAGATCACTCACGCGGAGGAGATGGGGTCCTTCACTCGCGCCTTCACCGGTGAGTTCGAGGTGTATCCCCACGCGTACAAGATCGAGATGTACGTTCCGGTCGCGACGCCCGGCTCGCGGGGCGTCGGCGGTGCGGGATGACGTTCCGTCTCGTGGCACGTCCGAGCATGGTGTTCGGCGGACTGGTCGTGCCCGGTGTCGATCCCGGACCCGAGGGCAGCGCCAGCGATCTCGTCGTGTTCCTGCGTGAACGTATCCGCGAACGTGAACCGGAGGACGCCGATGTCTACACCGTCTACGTCCCGGATCAGCGTGGTGTCTGCAACGTCGTCGTCGGCGTACCTCGTGGGAACGTCGACGACGTGCCGATCGGCGACGTCTTCGTCACGGTTCCGTCGGGAGCGTTCGCGGTCTTCACGCCGTCGATGACGCTGCCCGACCGGGCGGAGGACGCGTGGGCGCAGGCCGAGGAGGCCATCGCCGACGGCTCGATCGTGCGCGCCGGCGGGGTGGAGTTCGAGTGCCTCTCAGCCGACGGGAACGTCGAGATCTTCGTCGCCGTCTCGCTGCAATGACGTGCGCCGACGTCCGGTGCCGGCGGACGAGAAGTCGGCTCTCGTCGAGATAAAGAACCTACCGACGAGTAGAAGCAGTCGGAGCGGTGCCTGGACTCGCTCGAGCGCTGGTCGTCATTGTGATTTTGTCTCGAGTGCATTTCTGTGGCGGTGTTCGAGTCCAACCTGTGCCTATCATGATCACGCGCAGTAGAAGGGTGTGACACGGGATTCACACCGGCGGTTCGGAGCACCGGTCCGAACGCGCGTGACTAGTGGGGAGTAACAATGGTCAGGCAATTACGTGCAGAGGCAACGCGGTCCGCGGCCCTGCGGGCTGCCGCCGATCTGTTCCTGCGGGTCGGCCACGCCACGGCGACCCTGAGCCAGGTCTCGGCGGAGTCGGGTGTGACCAAGGGCGCGCTGTACTTCCACTTCGCCTCCAAGGAAGAGCTGGCGCGCGCGCTCGTCGACGAGGGTCGTGAGCGTGTCGCGGCCGCCTGCACCGGAATGGTCGACAGCCGTTCTCCCGCACTGGAATCCGTCATCGGGATCACGTATTCCGTTCTCGACCTTGCCAATACCGACAACCTGGTGCGCATCATGTACCGCCTGCAGCTCGAGGTGGACGCACCGGACCCCACGCGGGGGAGCGTCTTCGGGACGTGGCAGAACATCTTCTCGCACCTCTTCGAGCGTGCCATCGAGCACGGTGACGTCATCGACTCGCTGGACGCCGAGACCGCGTCCTGCCTGGTCTCGGAGATGCTCAGTGGCGTGCTGATGGTCGCCGAGGGCACTGCGCGCCTCGACGGTGCCGCCGTGCGCATGGAGCAGGTCTGGCACACCATCCTGCCCTCGCTCGTGCCGCCGGCGAAGCTCCCGTACTTCCGCGAGTTCGCCTCGCGAAGCCTCTCCAGCTTCGTACGCGATCGCTCGGGTGCCGACGCCACCAGCGACACCGGCGTCTCCAGCAATCACTAGCGTTCGGCGCTCTCCCGGCGCACACTGTGATGTGAGACACACGGCATCGTGTGTCGACCGCACGAGTGACGTCGGGAGAGACTCATGGAAGACATCGCCACGCGCGAGCGCACCGACCGCCGCATGTCCGACAATGAGCTGCGCAAAGCCATCCGCGTGCTGCAGTCACGCGCGGACGACGCTCGGAAACGCGGTGACGCCGACGATGCCGCACGCATCGAACGCACTGTCCGCGACTACCAGGACGAGATGACCACCCGCCTCTGAACTCGGCCGGGCGGGGACGGTTGTCAGCTGGGTCCGAAGCGCTCCGTGCGAATGTTCGCCGGTGCATGTCCTCGCTCGACCAGCATGTCCGCGACCGTGTCGACGAAGCTCGTGGGCCCGCAGATGTAGCACCGCGGCTCGAACTCGGCGGGCCACCCGTGCGCGTCGAGATCCTCGATCGTGATGCGGCCGAGCGGCCTGCGGGAGCCGGTGGGAGCGCGCCGCGTGTAGAGCGTGGTGACGTCGACTCCCGCGGGCGGATGCGCCCACTCGTCGGCGAAGTACACCTCCGCCGGTTCACGGACCGAGTAGAGCACGCGGAACGGCACCCGGCCGCCGCTCGATCCCGCCGCGGCCTGCGCGCGGACCATCGCGCGGAGCGGAACGATGCCCGAGCCGCCGCCCACCAGCAGGACTGGCGGTGACGGGGTCTCGGTGGGTGCCGACGGCCGCCAGACGAACCACCGGCCGACGGGTCCGCGGATCTCGAACCGGTCGCCCACCTCGACGGCGCCGACGAGGTAGGGGGACACCTCGCCGTCGGAGACGTTCTGCACGGCGATCTCGATGCGCGACGTGCCGTCCGGTGCGGAGGCGAGGGAGTAGCTGCGCTGCGCGCTGTACCCGTCCTCGGCGGTCAGCTTCACGTCCACGTGCTGTCCGGCGAGATGTCCCGGCCAGCCGTCGACGTCGAGCACCAGCGTCGAGGCGGTCGGTGTCTCGCGCCGCACCTCGAGCACCCTCGCGACGAGCCAGGGCCGGGCCCCGACCCCGGCGGTGGCTCCGGTGGTCACGTCAGTCGCCTTGGTATCGCTGCTCGCGCCACGGGTCGCCGTAGTCGTGATAGCCGCCGCGCTCCCAGAATCCCTGTTCGTTCTCCTCGGTGAGTTCGATGCGCGAGACCCACTTCGCCGACTTCCAGAAGTACAGGTGCGGCACGAGAAGCCGTGCGGGACCGCCGTGTTCGCGTGCGAGCGGCTCTCCGTCGAACTCGGTGACCAGCCAGGCCTTCCCGTCTCGCAGGTCCTCGAGGGGCAGATTGGTGGTGTATCCGTCGAAGCCGTGTACGACGACGTACCCCGCCTCGGTGTCGAGACCGTCCAGCAGCACGTCGAGACTCACGCCGTTCCAGTTGGTGTCGAGCTTCGACCACTTGGTGACGCAGTGGATGTCGACCGTCGGGGTCTCGTGCGGCAGCGCGGCCACCTCGTCCCACGTCCAGGTCCGGGTCTCACCGGTCTCGGACGTGATGGAGAACGACCACGTGTCGGTCGCGACCACGGGCGCGGGCCCGATGGCGAGAACCGGGAAATCGTTGGTCAGGTACTGGCCGGGGGGAGTCCGACCGTCGTCGCCGCGCCGGCGGCCCACGAAGCCCTTCGAGATCAACGCCATGGTGGCAGATTCTGCGCCGGTCGTCGGGCCTCTGACAAGTCGGAGCGCGCACACTCGACCGGTAGTGTCGGGCACCACAGCAGGCCGGCGAGGGGGGAGTGCGACGCGATGGTGCAGAGCAGGCTGAGTGGGAGACGTCCGCGGCGGTCGTGGACCGACCTGCGGGGGGCGATCGTGCTGGTCACCGGCGCCGCCAGCGGCATCGGTCGCGCCACGGCCATCGAGGCCGCGCGGCGTGGGGCGCGGATGATCGTCACCGACATCGCGGAGGCGGGACTGGCCGCCACGGCCGCCACCATCGCCGAGAACGGCGGCAGCGTCGTCGCCTCGCGTGCGCTCGACGTCTCCGACCACGACGCCGTCGCCTCGTTCGCGGACGCCGTGCACGCCGAGGTGGGGAGCGTCGACGTCGTCATGAACGTGGCCGGGATCTCCGCGTGGGGCACCGTCGAGAACATGGCCCACGAGACGTGGAAAGCGCTGATCGACATCAACCTGATGGGCCCGATCCACGTCACCCAGTGTTTCGTTCCCCCGATGATCGCGGCGGGTCGCGGTGGGTACCTGGTCAACGTGTCGTCGTCGGCCGGCCTGCTCGCGTATCCGTGGCACGCGGCGTACAGCGCCAGCAAGTTCGGCGTGCGCGGCATGTCCGAGGTGTTGCGCTACGACCTCGCCCGGCACGGCATCGACGTCTCGCTCGTGGTCCCCGGGGCGGTGCGGACACCGCTCGTCGAGACGGTGGACATCGCCGGCGTGGATCGCGACGACCCACGCGTGACGAAGCTGACCGCACGCTTCGAGGCCCACGCCGTGTCGCCCGAGGTGGTCGCGGAGAAGATCCTGACCGGGATGGCGAAGCGGCACTTCCTCGTCTACTCGAGCAACGACATCCGGGTGGGGTACTGGGTGTCGCGCAAGTTCGCGCGCCCCTACGAGATGACCATGCAGGCGGCCAACGACTACTTCTCCCGACTGCTGCGCTGACCTCACGCGCGTGTCGCGGCGGAGCGCGTGCCGAGTCGGCGCTCACGCACTACCGTTCTGGCATGGACGCGACGGCTCCGCTGGGAGCGGATTCCGAGGTGGGAACGCTCCGGACGGTCATGCTGCACCGCCCTGGCGACGAGCTGCGCCGACTCACCCCCCGCAACAACGATCAGTTGCTGTTCGACGGGCTGCCGTGGGTGGACCGCGCTCGCGACGAGCACGACGCCTTCGCCGACCTGCTGCGAGGACGCGGTGTCGAGGTCCTCCTGCTCGGTGATCTGCTGACCGAGACCCTGGCCCTCAGCGGTGCCGCACGCGTGCAGGGGGTCGCCGCTGCGGTGGAACCCCGCCGGCTCGGACACGTGCTCGCCCGGGATCTGGCGACCTACCTCCGCGGCCTGCCCGCACCCGAACTGGCGACCGTGCTGATGGCGGGCATGACCTTCGACGAACTGCCGGTAGCGGACGACTCGGGTGTCTCGCTGGTCCGGCGCATGCACCACGGCGGCGACTTCGTCATCGAGCCGCTCCCGAACCTGCTGTTCACCCGCGACTCGTCGTTCTGGATCCAGCAACGCGTCGCGATCACGTCGCTGGCGCTGCGGGCCCGCGCTCGGGAGACGTCGCTGACGGATCTGATCTACGCCTTCCATCCACGATTCCTCGGTGTGCGCCGGGCCTACGAGTCGCACACCGCGCCGGTGGAGGGCGGCGACGTGCTGCTGATGGCGCCCGGCGTCGTCGCCGTGGGAGTCGGTGAACGCACCACGCCCGCCGGTGCCGAAGCGCTCGCGCGCAGCCTCTTCGACGACGACCTCGCGCACACCGTGCTCGTGGTGCCCATCGCGCAGGAACGGGCGTCGATGCACCTGGACACCGTGTGCACGATGGTCGACACCGACGCGGTGGTGATGTACCCGATCATCCAGGACACACTGTCCGCGTTCACGATTCGCCGCGAGGACACGGGTGTGACCATCACCGGCGCGGGCCCGTTCCTCGACGCCGCGGCCGACGCCATGGGTATCGGCAAACTGCGGGTCATCGACACCGGACTCGACAACGTCACCGCCGAACGTGAGCAGTGGGACGACGGGAACAACACGCTCGCACTGGCTCCCGGCGTCGTCGTCGCGTACGAACGCAACGTCGAGACCAACGCGCGCCTCGAGGCGTCGGGCATCGAGGTGCTGCGCATCTCGGGATCGGAACTGGGGTCGGGCCGCGGCGGACCCCGCTGCATGTCCTGCCCCGTCGCCCGCGATCCCGTCTGACCTCCGGCCTTCCCGCTGACCTCCGGCCGGCCTCCGGCCTTCCCGCTGACCTCCGGCCGGCCT
>NZ_LMRN01000007.1:408685-573364 GCF_001426145.1 Rhodococcus sp. Leaf225
TGTCCGGCCGGCTAGAGGACCGTGCTCACCGTGGCCGCCGGGCGCGCCAGGACGGTGCCCTTCTCGCCGACCACGAAGGGCCGCTCGATGAGTACCGGATGCGTCAGCATGGCGCGCAGGACCGTCTCGTCGTCGGCATTCGCGAGATCGAGTTCCTTGTACAGTGTCTCGCGCTTGCGTACAGCGGTGCGCGGGGTGAGGCCGGCATCGGAGATGAGGGCTCGCAACGTCGCCTCGTCCGGCGGGGTGGTCAGGTAGGGCACGATGGTCGGCTCCACCCCCGCGTCGCGGATGGCCGCGAGTACGTTGCGGGACGTCGAGCACCGGGGGTTGTGATAGATCGTGACGGACATGGAGCAAGTATGGCGGGAGTGGGACCGATGAGGTTCACGATCGACGGTGCGTCGGGGACGGCGCCGTTCGACCAGGTGCGGTCGCAGATCGTGGCCGCGGTGCGGTCGGGGCAGCTCATCGCGGGATCGAAACTGCCGACGGTGCGAGCTCTCGCGGCGACGCTGGACCTCGCTCCCAACACGGTGGCGAAGGCGTACCGCGAACTCGAGAAGGACGGCGTGATCGAGACCCGGGGGCGGTCGGGCACCTTCGTGGCGGCCGGCGGCGATCCTTCGGCCGGGGCAGTGCAACTCGCGGCCACGGAGTACGTCCGCGCGGCGCGTCGCGCCGGCATCGACGACGAGGTGGCTCTGCGCTACGTCCGGACGGCGCTCACGGACTCCTGACACCACCAAGGTTGACGCTTCAACCTAAGTGTGTCATCGTGATCCCGAATCCACCCCGACCCATCAGAGGATCACTGTGAAGACACCTGTCGTCGTTCGAGACATCGCCGCACTCGTCGCGCGCATCGCCCTGGGCGTCGTGTTCGTCGCCCACGGGTGGCAGAAACTGCGTACCAACGGGCTCGATGCCACCACCGCCGGCTTCGAGGGCATGGGCATTCCGGCCCCGCAGGTGTCGGCGTACTTCGCCACCTTCGTCGAGCTCATCGGTGGAGCCGCTCTGATCCTGGGCGTGCTGACGTCCGTCGCGGCTCTGCTGCTGGTCGTCGACATGGTCGGCGCGCTCGTCTTCGTGCACCTCGACAAGGGCGTGTTCGTCGGCGAGGGCGGCTGGGAACTAGTCGTCGCACTCGGCGCCGGAGCGCTTCTCCTCGCGGCAGTCGGCTCGGGCACGTACAGTGTCGACCGCGCATTCCGCCGTCCGAAGTCACGTGCACGCGTATCGTCCTGACCTGCAAAAACAGTCTGTGAACTTGCACCGGGGCGTCGAGGCGAGCAACGTGACGTCTCATGACATCGCGTATGGACACGGACACAGGACCGGCTGACACCCCACGCGATGATGCCGCGGACGTTCCCTCGTCCGCGGCATCTGCCGTGCTGCCCACCTCCGCGCACCCCGATGCGCAGGACCCCGGGTCGCAGGAACCGGCGCCGCGGCGCGCCACCCTCGACCCCGTGGTGTTCGGCGTCGCGGCAGCCGTCGTCACGGGCATCATCGTCTGGGGACTGGCCGGACCGACGAGCCTCGAGAACGTGACGTCCTCGATGCTGGACTGGCTCGTCACCAACATGGGCTGGCTGTTCATCATCTCCGCCACCGGTTTCGTGCTCTTCTGCATCTACCTGGCGATGTCGAAGTACGGACGTATCCCGCTCGGCAAGGACGGGGAGAAGCCGGAGTTCAAGACCGTCAGCTGGATCGCCATGATGTTCAGCGCCGGCATGGGAATCGGGTTGATGTTCTACGGCGTCTCCGAGCCGCTGACGCACTTCGTCACGCCGCCGCCCGGCACCGACAGCAGTGTCGGAACGGCCATGGCCACCACGATGTTCCACTGGAGCCTGCATCCGTGGTCCATCTACGCCGTCATGGGTCTCGCCGTCGCGTACAGCACCTACCGCCGCGGCCGTCGTCAGCTCATCAGCTCCGCCTTCCTCCCGCTCCTCGGTCGCCGCGCCGAGGGCCCGATCGGCAAGGTCATCGACATCCTCGCCATCTTCGCGACGCTGTTCGGTACCGCCGCCTCCCTCGGACTCGGTGCGCTGCAGATCGGTTCGGGTGTCGAGGTCATCGGCTGGCTCGGTGAGGCCGGCACGCTCCTGCTCGTCGCCATCGTCGCGCTGTTGACCCTCGCCTTCGTCGCGTCCGCGGTCTCCGGCGTCGCCAAGGGCATCCAGTGGCTGTCCAACATCAACATGGTGCTGGCACTCGTCCTCGCACTCTTCGTGTTCGTGCTGGGCCCGACGGTGTTGATCCTCAACCTGATTCCCACCACCATCGGCGACTACGCGAGCCAGCTGTTCCACATGTCGGCTCGCTCGGCGGCGTCGTCCGATCCGGAGACCGCGTCGTGGCTGTCGTCGTGGACGATCTTCTACTGGGCCTGGTGGGTCTCCTGGACCCCCTTCGTCGGCATGTTCCTCGCCCGCATCAGCCGTGGCCGCACCGTTCGTGAGTTCATCATCGGTGTCATCGTGATCCCGAGTGCCGTGAGCCTGGTGTGGTTCTCGATCTTCGGCGGAGCAGGTATCGGCGAACAGCGCGACGGCATCGACCTGGCCGCGCGCGGCAGCAGCGAGTCCCAGCTGTTCGGCATGCTCGAGAACCTGCCGCTCTTCGGACTGTCCACGGTCGTCGTGATGATTCTCGTGGCCGTCTTCTTCGTCTCCGGTGCCGACGCGGCGTCCATGGTCATGGGCACCCTCAGTCAGCGCGGAACCCTCGAGCCCAGCCGCTGGGTCGTCGTGTTCTGGGGAGCCATCACCGGTGGCACCGCCGCGATCATCCTGTGGACGGGCGGCGCGGACGCGCTCAACGGCTTGCAGACCATGACGATCATCGCCGCGGCACCGTTCGTGCTGGTCATGATCGGGCTGTCGGTGTCGCTCTACCGCGACCTGTCGCACGATCCACTGGTGCTCACGCAACGTCGTCGACGTCTCCGGCTGACGAAGGCCGGGCGCACCGAGCTCTGAGCGGTCAGCGCCAGCTCGGCAACCAGAGCTGCTGCTGCCACGTCTCCTGACTGATGGGCAGACCCGTGAGGACCGGCCAGAGCCACACGAAGTTGGCGATCACCACGGCGACGTACAGCGAGACCAGCAGCAGACCGAGCGTGCGGCGCTCGCGACCCTGCCCACCGCGGAGTCCTCGCCCGAGGATGTCGCCGAGGACCAGGGTGACGCCCATGACGAGGAAGGGCGCGAGCGCCGCGGCGTAGAAGAAGTACATCTGACGGTCGAGGGTCAGGAACCACGGCAGGATGCCGGCGCCGTAGCCGACGAGCACGGCGGCGTAGCGCCAGTCGCGGCGGGCCACGGTGCTCCACAGCGCCCAGCCGAGCATCGGGAACGCGACCCACCACAGAGCAGGCGTGCCGATGAGCATGACGGCCTTGACGCAGTTGCCGCCCGTCGAACAACCGGTGATCTGCTGCCCGTCGGCGAAGTAGTAGAGCATCGGCCGCAGACCCATCGGCCACGTCCACGGCTTGGACTCCCACGGGTGGCGGTTACCGGCCGAGTTGGTCAGTCCGGCGTGGAAGTCGAGGACGTTGCCGCTGTAGTACCAGAGCGAGCGCAGAGCGGCGGGCACGAACGAGAACGGTCCGCCCGTCCCGATGTCGGTACCCACGGCGTTCCGGTCCACGCCGGTCTCACTCGCGAACCAGCCGGCGTAGGTGGCCAGATAGACGACGAGTGGAATAGCCACCAGCGCGTACAGCGCGGGTCCGACGTCGCGCACGGCGGTGCCGACCCACGGCCGGGTGACCCCGTACTGGCGACGCGCCGCGACGTCGAAGGCGACGCTGAGCAGTCCGAAGAACGCGACGAAGTAGATACCCGACCACTTCGTTCCGCACGCCAGACCGAGCAGGAGTCCGCCGCCGAACCGCCACCAGCGGACGCCGAGACGCGGGCCCCACGTGGTCATCTCCATGCGGCCCTCGACGGCGACCCGGTGCAACCGCTCCCGGACGTCGTCCCGGTCGCGGACCAGAGCGCCGAACGCGGCGACGACGAACACCACCATGAAGATGTCGAGCATGCCGACTCGGGACGTCACGAACGTGACGCCGTCCACGATCATGAGGATCCCGGCGATCGCGCCCAGCAGCGTCGAGCGCGTCATGCGGCGCACGATGCGGACGACGAGGAGAACGAGGATCACACCGAAGACGGCCGACGACAGCCGCCAACCCCATCCGGTGTAGCCGAACAGTGCCTCGCCGACGGCGATCAGCTGCTTGCCGACGGGCGGGTGGACGACGAGGCCGTAGGCCGGGTTGTCCTCGACGCCGCCGCCGGTGAGCACCTGGTAGCCCTGCGGGGCGTAGTGCTTCTCGTCGAACACCGGGGTGCCGGCGTCGGTCGGATAGCCGAGCATCGTGAAGCGGGTGACGGCCGCGAGGACCGTGAGGACCGCGGTGACGATCCATCCGCGCATGCGGTCGGTGGGCCCGAATACTGCGGGCGGGAGAGCGGGGCGCGGCGCGGTGAGGTACTCGTCGGAACCGTCGCGACCGGTGGGGATACGCGCGGTCACGAGGGTCACGATTCGATCGTAGGCTAGATGCCGACGGCGACCGCGGTCGTGACCGACGAGCGAGATGAGGACGACGCGTGCTGGTACTCGGTGCGACACCGATGGGGGACCCCGCAGACGCGTCGCCCCGACTGCGCGACGCACTGGCCACGGCCGACGTCGTCGCGGCGGAGGACACGCGCCGCACGAAGTCCCTGGCCACGGCACTCGGTGTGCAGATCACCGGTCGCGTCGTCAGTTTCTACGACCAGGTCGAGGTCGATCGGGTTCCCCTGCTGCTCGCCGAGATGCGCGAGGGACGGCGGGTCCTGCTGGTCACCGACGCCGGTATGCCCTCCGTGAGCGACCCGGGTTACCGACTGGTCGCCGCGTGCGCCGAGGCGGGGATCGGCGTGACCTGCCTGCCCGGG
Source organism: Rhodococcus sp. Leaf225 (assembly GCF_001426145.1). NCBI lineage: Bacteria > Bacillati > Actinomycetota > Actinomycetes > Mycobacteriales > Nocardiaceae > Rhodococcus > Rhodococcus sp. Leaf225. The sequence goes on from NZ_LMRN01000007.1 coordinate 413,665, forward strand.
CCGTCCGCCGTGACCACCGCACTGGCCCTGTCGGGGTTGCCGGTGGAGCGCTTCTGCTTCGACGGATTCGCCCCTCGCAAGCGTGGTCCCCGGCAGGCGTGGATGCGCACGCTGACGACGGAGAGCCGCGCCGTCGTGTTCTTCGAGGCCCCGCACCGCATCGCGGACTGCCTCGCCGACGCGTCCGAGGTACTCGGCCCCGATCGGCGCGCCGCGGTGTGCCGGGAATTGACCAAGACCTACGAGGAAGTGAAGCGAGGGACGCTGGGGGAGTTGGCCGCGTGGGCCGCCGACGGCGTGCGCGGCGAGATCACGGTGGTCCTGGCCGGAGCCGAGCCCGTCAGTGCGGATCCCGCCGACCTCGTCGCGGAGGTGGAGGATCTCGTGTCCGCCGGACTCGGCCTCAAGGACGCGTGCGCACGGGTGGCCACCACGACGGCGGCGGACGTGTCCAAGCGTGCGCTCTACGAAGCGGTGCTGGCCGCGCGCGGCTGACGCCGACGCCGCGACGTCAGCCGACGACCTGCTGGCGCAGTCCGTCGGTCGCCGTCTCGAGGACGGACTTGGTCCCGCGCTTGACGATGAATCCCGGCACGGGGATCTTCGGGTCGAGCGTGATCTCGAACTCGAGGTGGGTGCCCTTGTCGGTCTCGCTGAGGCGGTACTCCGCGTGCTGCGACTTCTGCTGGGTGCTCTCGACGACGTCCCACGCCACCGACATGTCGGACCACGTGAAGCGCAGCACCTGCTCGTCGGTGAATCCCATGACGGCGACGGTCATCTCGGCGAGGACGGGACGACCCTCATCGTCACGCTCGCGCACCGAGACCTTCTTGTGGATCGACGACCATGCCGGCAGACCCTCGAGGTCCGCGATGACCGCGAGCACGTCGGCCGGTGGTGCCTCGATCTCGACTTCTCTGTTTCCGCTGACAGCCATGGCGTGAATGTAACCGACCGTCCACACCTACAGGGCGGTTTGGGTCGGTGTCGTGATCATGTCCCGGTGCCGGCCAGGGGAACTGTGCCGCGGCGGACCTGCTCGTCGACGAAGACGGCGATCTCCGAGATCGCCCGCGCCGACTCGGGAACGAAGTCCGCGGCGTGGAACACGTGCACCTGGTCCTGCCACACCTGGAGACGGCACTCGATTCCGGCGTCAGCCAGGCGCTCCGCCATCAGTTCCGAGTCGGCGTAGACCATCTCGGTGGATCCGACCTGGATCAGGACCGGCGGGAGGGCGGACAGGTCCGCGTCGACGGGACAGACGCGGGGACCACGCTTGCCGTCCACGACGATGCGGGCCTCGACCTCGTCCGCCAGCTCGGTGAGCGCCGGCACGGCGCCCTTGGGGAAGACCGAGCACAGGGACGCGTTGGGATGCAACATCTTCCGCGTCGGATCGAGATCGGTGAGCGGAGACAGGGCGATGATGCCGCCCGCGGGCGGCAGACCCTGGCTCTGCAGGGCGAGCGCCACCATGAAGGCCAGGTAACCGCCGGCGGAGTCACCGGCGATGAAGATCTGTTCGGGCAGGTACCCCGCGTCGAGCAGGTAGCGGAAGCCGTCGACCCCGTCCTCCACCGCGTGCGAGATGGGGTTGCGCGGCATCATCCGGTAGTCGACCGACAGCACGTCGGCACCGGTGGACTGGGCGATGCGCGAGACGAGCCGGCGGTGGCTGTTGAGGCCGCACACCACGAACGCGCCGCCGTGGAGATACAGGATCACGCGATCGCGGTCCGCGCGGCGGGTCGGTCGCTCGGACCTGCCGTCGGCACCGACACGACGCGGGCTGTCCGTGCGGACCCACTCGGCCCGGCACTCGTCGAGCCGCACGGGCGCGACGGTGGTGTCACCCACGGGTGGGAGGAGTCGGCCGGCCCGGTCGACCATCGACATGGGCCACGGCAGGCTGTGGGTCCGGGCCCACACGCCCAGGAAGGGACGGACCGTGCGGCGCAGGTACGCGGCGAGAAGCTTGGACTGCATGCTGCCGCCCTCGAACTCCTGGCGGTCCACGGCGGTGCCGACGCCGAGGGCGCGTCGCACCCGGCGACTGGCGGACGTGCGTGTCAGCGACGACGGTGCGGTCATCTCGGCCGAGGCGATGCTCATGGGTGGCCCTCCACTTCCTTGCTCGTACTGGGAATCGCACGATAGGGCCGAAACGAAACACTTCTCGAGGAATAGTTGTTGCCGGGGTCACACCGTGACCCCACGTTGTCGCAATAGTTGTGGGTTCGTTACTTCCGGGTAGCACAGTGAACCTGCAGGTGAGCCGCACCGTGACCACGCGGTTCCGCAGTTCGAGAGAGGTCCGCCCCCATGCCCTTCATGCCGGTCACAGAGTCGATGTTCCTACTGGCCGAAACGCGCGAGCACCCCATGCACGTCGGGGGACTGCAGCTGTTCGTGCCCCCGGAGGACGCCGGCGACGACTTCGGGATGCAGCTCTACGAGACGTTCCAGGCCGCCACCGACGTCTACAAACTGTTCCGCAAGCGGCCGGCGCCGCCGGTGAACTTCATGGGCACCGTGCGCTGGATCTACGACGAGGAGCTCGACTTCGAGCATCACGTCCGGCGCATCATGCTGCCGCGGCCGGGCCGCATCCGCGAGCTGCTGCGCTACATCTCCGCCGAGCACAGTGCGCCGCTCGATCGGCATCGCCCGATGTGGGAGCTGCACATCATCGAGGGCCTGGCCGACGGCCGCGTCGCGCTCTACAGCAAGATCCACCACTCGCTGGTCGACGGTGTCTCGGCGCTCAAGTTGTTCGAGCGCACCCTGACCACCGATCCCGAGGCCCGTGACTGCGGCCCGATCTGGGACCCGGCGCTGTTCGAGCGGCCGAAGAAGAAGAGCACCGAGGTCGCGAAGGTCGACGACGGTGGCGTCCTGTCGCTGCTGTCCACGGGCGTCAAGGCGGCCGGTGAGCTCGCCGGGGTCGGACCCGCCGCGGCCCGGATCGGTCTGAACAAGCTGCGCGGCAACGAGATGGTGTTGCCTCTGACCGCGCCGCGGACGATGCTCAACGTGCCGATCGGCGGGGCACGCCGCTTCGCCTCGCAGCAGTGGTCCAAGTCGCGGATGAAGGACATCGCGGCAGCGCTGGGGGTCACGTTGAACGACGTGGTGCTGACGATGTGCTCCGGGGCGCTGCGGTCCTATCTCATCGACCGCAACGCACTGCCCGACCAGCCGCTGATCGCCATGGTGCCGGTGTCCATGCGGGAGGCCGGCGCGGACGCGGACGGCGGTAACGCCGTCACCACGGTGCTCTGCAACCTCGGTACCGATCAACCCGATCCGGAACGCCGACTCGCCGCCGTCGTCTCGTCGATGAACGAGTCGAAGGCGATGATGCGCACCCTGTCTCCGCTACAGGCGCTCAGCTACGGCGCGGCCGTGATGGCCCCGCTGCTGCTCACACCGGTGCCGGGCTTCGTGCGCAACACACCGCCTCCGTTCAACGTGATCATCTCGAACGTGCCCGGTCCGAAGACCGAGATGTACTGGAACGGTGCGAAACTCGACGGTGTCTACCCGGCGTCGATCGTGCTGGACGGGCAGGCGCTCAACATCACGCTCGCGACCAACGCCGACAACGTCAACTTCGGGCTCGTCGGAGATCGGCGTAGCGTGCCGTCGCTGCAGCGCATGCTCACGCATCTCGACACCGCGCTCGAGGAACTCGAGAAGCTGGCCGACGGGTGAGTCTCGCGCTGCGGCCGATGGTTCCGCGGGACCCGAACGAGGAACATCGAGCGGCGAGTTCGCTGGAACTGTTCTTCGACCTGGTCTTCGTCGTCGCGGTGTCGTTCGCCTCCGTGGAACTCGCCCATCTGCTGGAGGAGGACCACATCGCGTCGGGCATCGGTGCCTACGCGATGGTGTTCTTCGCCATCTGGTGGGCGTGGATGAACTTCACATGGTTCGCCACGTCGTTCGACACCGACGACTGGCTGTACCGCGTCACCACCATCGTGCAGATGGCCGGCGTACTGATCCTGGCCAGCGGTGTCTCCGACGCGATGATCGACTACGACTTCACGCTGGTGACCATCGGCTATGTCGTGATGCGACTGGCGATGGTGAGTCAGTGGATACGGGCGGGGCTGCGCAACAGCAAGTTCCGCGGTACTGCGATGCGATACGCGGTGGGCATCACCGTCGTGCAGGTGTTGTGGGTCGCCCGACTCGCGCTTCCCGACAGCGTCGCCGTGCTCGGGTTCGTCGCGCTGGTGGCCGCGGAGCTCGCCGTCCCGGTGCTGGCGGAGCGCGCGGGACGGACGCCGCTGCACGGCGAGCACATCGCAGAGCGCTACGGTCTCTTCACCCTCATCCTGCTCGGTGAGTCGTTGCTGGCCTCGGCGACGGCCATTGTCGGCGGCATCAACGAACACGATCACACGGTCGAACTCGTCGGCCTCGCGATGGCCACGCTCGTCGTCGTCGCCGGCATGTGGTGGCTGTACTTCTCGGTGTCGCAGGAGGATTCGGTCGGGGCGAGACTCGGCCGCTCGCTGAGCTTCGGCTACACGCATTACTTCGTGTTCGCGGCCGCGGGCGCGGTGTCCGCGGGTATCGAGGTGGCCGTCGCGCACATCGAGGGTGACGGAGTGCTGTCGGACCGTCAGTCCTCCGCCGCGATCACGATTCCGGTCGCGGTCTTCGTGCTGGGGTTCTGGATGGTGGCGATGCGCCGCCGGTCGTCACGGCTGGTGAACATCGTGACGCCGGTCGGCGGTGTCGCCGTGCTCGCGGCCACGGCGGTACCCGGATCGGCCGTCGTCAGTGCGGCCGTGACGGCCCTGACCCTGCTCGTCGTCGTCGGAACGACGGTCGCCGATCGGTCCGCTCACTCCTCCGGTTCGACGTAGCGGGGGAAGACGCCGGTGGGCTTGGGCAGCGCGACGCCGGGAGTGAGACGCGTTGTCAGCGAGTCGAACTCGCGTTCCGTCACCCCGAGCAGGTCGAGCAGCTTCGCTGTGCTGTCGGGCATGAACGGCTGGGTCAGCAGGACGGTCACGCGGAGCACCTCGAGGGTCACGTACAGCACCGTCGCCATGCGGGCCGGATCCGTCTTGCGCAGAACCCACGGTTCCTGCGACGAGAAGTAGCGGTTGGTCTCCGCGAGTACCGACCAGATCGCGTCGAGCGCCAGGTGCATCTCGACGGCGTCCATGTGGCCGCGCACCACGGCGTGAAGGGCATCGACGCGAGCGAGCATCGCCTCGTCGTCGGCGGTGAACTCGCCGGGTGTCGGCACCTGCGCATCGCAGTTCTTGGCCACCATGGACAGCGACCGCTGAGCCAGGTTCCCCAGTTCGTTGGCCAGGTCGGCGTTGATCCTGGTGACGATCGCCTCGTGGCTGTAGCTGCCGTCCTGTCCGAACGACACCTCGCGCAGGAGGAAGAAGCGCAGCGAGTCCAGGCCGTACTCCTCGATCAAGGCCGCCGGACTGACGACGTTGCCCACCGACTTGGACATCTTCTCGCCCTTGTTGGTCAGGAAGCCGTGCGCGAACACGCGTTTCGGCAATTCGACACCTGCCGACATCAGGAACGCCGGCCAGAACACGGCGTGGAATCGCACGATGTCCTTGCCGATCATGTGGACGTCGGCCGGCCAGAACTTCCGGAACGACTCGCTGTCGGTGTCGGGGTAGCCGACGCCGGTGAGGTAGTTCGTCAACGCGTCGACCCACACGTACATGACGTGGTCGGGATCGCCGGGAACCTGGACACCCCAGTCGAAGGTGGACCGTGAGATCGACAGGTCCTTGAGACCGGACTTCACGAAGCTCGCCACCTCGTTGCGGCGACCCGCCGGGAGAATGAACTCGGGACGCTCCTCGTACAGCGCGAGCAGCTTGTCCTGGTACGCGGACAGCCGGAAGAAGTACGTCGACTCCTCCGTCCACTCCACCGGGGTGCCCGACTCGGTCGCGATGCGGGAACCGTCGTCCTGCAGCGTGGTCTCGCCCTCGGCGTAGTACGCCTCGTCCCGCACCGAGTACCACCCGCTGTACGAGTCGAGGTAGATGTCGCCGTTGTCGGTCATCTTCTGCCACAGGTCGCGGCTGGCCTCGAGGTGGTCGGCGTCCGTGGTGCGGATGAACCGGTCGAACGTGATCTTCAGCGACTCCTGCATGGCCTGGAACGCGTCCGAGTTCCGGCGCGCCAGATCGGCGGTGGAGATGCCCTCCTTCGACGCCGTCTGGGCCATCTTCAGACCGTGCTCGTCCGTTCCCGTCAGGAACCGCACGTCGAACCCGTCGAGCCGCTTGAACCGAGCGAGGACATCGGTGGAGATGTACTCGTACGCGTGGCCGATGTGGGGATCACCGTTCGGGTAGGCGATAGCGGTCGTGATGTAGAACGCAGGCTTGGTCGAACCGGTCTCAGTCATGGTGCGCCTACTCTATCTTTCGTGCCGAGAGACCGTCCCGCCCCCGACTTGCCCACTCCGCTCGCACCGCTCGTGGACGCGCACACGCACCTCGACGCGTGCGGGGCCACCGATGCAGCGTCGGTCGCGGCGATCCTCGATCGTTCCGCATCGGTGGGCGTCGGACGCGTCGTCACCGTCGCGGACGACCTGGACGCTGCTCGCTTCGCCGTCGCCGCCGCGCACTGGGATTCCCGCGTGTACGCCGCCACCGCGATCCATCCGACGCGCGCGAACGTGCTCACCGACGAGGTGAAGGCCGAGATCGAGCGCCTCGCGCGCGATCCCCGCACCGTCGCCGTGGGGGAGACGGGGCTCGACTACTACTGGCCGGGGAAGCTCGACGGCTGCGCCGCGGTGGAGGAGCAGGTCGAGGGCTTCCGCTGGCACATCGATCTGGCGAAGCGCGTCGGCAAGCCGCTCATGATCCACAACCGCGACGCGGACCACGACGTTCTCGCGGTGCTCCTCGACGAGGGCGCGCCGGAGACGGTGATCTTCCACTGCTTCTCGTCGGGTCCCGAGATGGCGCAGGTGTGCGTCGACGCCGGCTACGTGCTCAGCTTCTCCGGCACCGTGAGCTTCAAGAACTCGCACGACCTGCGGGAGGCGGCGCAGCTGGTCCCGGACGGGCAGTACCTGCTCGAGACCGACGCGCCGTTCCTGACACCGCATCCGTTCCGAGGTGCTCCGAACGAGCCGTACTGCCTGCCCTACACGGCCCGTGCGCTGGCCGAGGCGACCGGCCGAACTGCCGACGAGGTCGCGGCGTCGGCGACCGCCACGGCGGAACGGGTCTACCGGCTGGTCTAGTTAGGGGGCGGGAACTCGCCGTACGGGGTGATGGTGTTCCCCGTGAGGTCGAACTCGACGAACGAGGTGTTCGACGGGCAGCAGAACGCGTCGTCGGGGTTCAACCACCGGTAGCGCACCGTGACGGTGCTGTCCGACGCGCCGACCACCGAGGTGTAGCTGTACGCGTCCGACGTCGCGGTCCCGAGGTAGTCACCCGAGTTGGTGAAGAACAGGACGTGCGACTGCACGGTGCCGTTCCGGATGCCGGTCCCCGTCGCCCGCGCCCATTCGAGCGTCGGACATCCGTCCGCGCTGGTGCCGGGCGTGTGATCGTCGATCACGAAGGCCCCTCCCTGCGAGTCGGTGCCCAGGTTCGCCACGGCGGTGCGCACGTTCAGCGAACTCGGGTCGACGCACGGCACCACCTGCGCCGGCTGCGCCGGTGCGGGTGCGGGCACGGTGACCGTCTCGGTCTGCGTCTCCACCCTCGTCTCCACCCTCGTCTCCGGCGCGGGTGCCGGTGCGGGGGCCGGAGCGGACGACGAGGGTGCCGGGTCGTCGGCGGGGAGCGCCGTCCCGGTCGTACCGGCGGAACCGCACGACACGGCGGCGGCGGCGCAGGCCGCCACGGCGAGAACGGCCATCGAACGCGGGAGAGTGGTCACCGAGCCTCCAGGGTGTCCGTACCGAGCGTCTGCTCGGCGGTCGAAGGGTGTGTCGGTGACCACCACCCGATCGTTACCGATGCTCAGGTCACGATCGGGTCGCGGCGACGGATCAGTCGTCGTCCCCGTACGTCTCCACCAGTCGATCGAACTCGGCACGGTCGATCACGCTGGGCTCGTTGATGGCCAGAGCCTGCGCGTACTTGCCCGCGAGGTGGTAGTCGCGGCCCAGGGGACCGCGCTCACCGTCCTCGTCGTCGTCCTGCGTGCTCGCTCCGGGCGGCACCTCGTTCTGCAGACCGTTCGTCTGCGCACCCAACCGAGCGTCGATCTTCGCCGTGATCTTCTGCATGATCTCTTGGTCGTCGCTCACTGTCGTGCCTCTCGTCGGTGTAGCGGCTTCTCGGTGCGGGGCCCGCGTCTCACAGGACCTTGTCGAGGAAGTCCTTCGTTCGCTCGTGCTGCGGGTTACCGAACAGGTCGTCCGGCGAACCCTCCTCGACGATGTACCCCTCCGCCATGAAGATCACACGGTCGGACACCTCGCGGGCGAAGCCCATCTCGTGCGTGACGACGACCATCGTCATGCCGCCCTTCGCCAGATCGCGGAGGACCTGCAGGACCTCGCCGACCATCTCGGGGTCCAGCGCACTCGTGGCCTCGTCGAACAGCATGATGTCCGGGTCCATCGCCAGTGCACGTGCGATGGCGACGCGCTGCTTCTGCCCACCGGACAACTGCGCCGGCTTCGCGTTCTCCTTGTCGGCGAGGCCCACCTGGGCCAGCAGACGAACGGCGTTCTCGCGCGCCTTCGACTTGTCCGACTTCTTCGTCTCCACGGGCGCGAGCATCACGTTCTCGATGACGCTCATGTGGGGGAAGAGGTTGAAGTGCTGGAACACCATGCCGATGTGCTGGCGCACGGAGTCGAGGTCCACCTTCGGATCGGTCAGGTCGAAACCGTCGACCACGACCGTGCCGCCCGTGATGTCCTCGAGCTTGTTGAGGCACCGGAGGAAGGTGCTCTTGCCGGAACCGGACGGGCCGATGACACACACCACCTCGCCCGAGTGGACGTCGACGTCGAGGCCCTTGAGCACCTCGAGATCGCCGAACGACTTCTTCAGTCCGATGGCGCGGATCTTGACCTCGGCCGCAGCGGCGTCGGGCGCGGTGGTCTCGGTGCTCACTTGTTGATCCTCTTCTCGAGACGGTTCGACAGCATCGTCAACGCCATGATGATGACGAAGTACATGACGCCGATGATCAGCCACATGTTGAACGACTGGAAGTTGCGGGCGATGATGATCCGCCCCGACTGGGTGAGTTCGGCGAGGCCGATCACCGACAGGATCGAGGTGTCCTTCAGCGTGATGACGAACTGATTGATGTACGACGGGATCATCGTCCGGATCGCCTGTGGCATCACGACCTTGCGCATGGACGTCAGGTAGCTGATACCGAGACTGCGCGAGGCCTCCATCTGCCCCTTGTCCACCGACAGGATGCCGCCGCGGACGATCTCCGCCATGTACGCACCGGCGTTGAGCGACAGCGTGATGATGCCGGCGGTGAACGCCGACATCTGGAAGCTGAGCGCGGCGGGAATGCCGAAGTAGATGAAGAAGGCCTGCACCAGCAGTGGCGTGCCGCGGAAGATGGCCACGTAGGTGGCGCCGATCCCGCGCAGCCACGCCTTCGTCGACACCCGGAAGAGTCCGAAGACGGCGCCGAGGATCAGGGCCAGCACGATGGAGATGACTGTCAGGACGATGGTGAGCCAGAGGCCCTTCAGCAGTTCCTTGTACTCGCTCTTGATCAGTCCTGGGATCGAGTTGTCCGTCTCGTCCGCCGCGGCGCCGATGTAGGTGCCGAGGATCTCGTCGTACTGGCCGGACGACCGCAGGTTGGCCAGTCCGGTGTCGAATGCGGCGAGCAGCTCGGGGTTCGCGCCCTTGTTCACGGCGAAGCCGTAGTTGCTCGGCGACTCCTTCTCCGTGACCGTCTTCAGACCGTTCCCCTGGGTGATGCCGTACTGCAGCACCGGGTAGTCGTCGAACACGGCGACCGAGTTCCCGGTGCGCACCTCGTCGTACATGCTCGCGGAGTCGGCGAAGTACCGCGTCGTGAAGCCGTACTGCGCCTTGATGCTCTCCGCGAAGTCGGCGCCCTCGGTGCCGTTCTTGACCGCGACCTGCTGCCCGGAGAGATCGTCGTACGAGGTGATCGACGAGTTCTCGAGCACGGCCATCTGCACGCCGGACTCGAAGTAGGGCTCGGAGAAGTCGAACACGGCCTCGCGTGCCGGCGTGATCGTCATGCCGGCGATGACGCCGTCGGCCTGGTTCGCCTGCACTGCCTGCAACGCCGCGTCGAACCCGAGGGGCCGGATGTCGACCTGGAAACCCTGGTCCTCCGCGATCGCTCGGATCAGGTCCATGTCGATGCCGACGAACTGGCCGTCGGAGTTCTGGAACTCGAACGGCGCGAAGGTCACGTCGGTGGCGATGGCGAACGTGCGACCTTCCACCGGGCTCGGGGGCGCCGGCTGGGCCTGCGCTGCGGGTGCGAGCACCAACGCGACGAGTGCCACGACGGCGGTGATCGCCGGGAGGCGGCGCAGTCGGTGCCACCGTCCGCGTTCGGATCGCGGTGGGGAGGTCGGATTCACGAAGAGCCTTCCGTTCTGGTGCAGGTGAACAGTCGGCTCGGACCCTATCGGCCGGGGGGCTCGCGACGACCCGTACCGGAAGGTAGGAACGGTCGACGGGCTGCTCGAGGCCGTGAAGTTGCCGAACCTGTGCCCGCTCGTTACCGTATCGTGATCGTATGACCCCGATGCGAGCCTCTCGGCCTCGTGATCGTCTCGACCCGGCAAGGAAATCGAAGTTGCGTTATTCGTCCGTGATGTCCGTTCGACCAGTCGTGTCCACCGGGGCGGGAGCGCGGTGACGATGTCGCACGTCGCCAGACTCAACTCCGCCCGGTCCCGCCTGCTGTACGTCGTGGTGGCCGCGCTTCTCGCCACACTCGTCGTGGGAGCGAGCGTCGCCGTGGCCCGCCACAAGACCGTCACGATCGACGTCGACGGGCAGCAGGTCCAGCTCTCCACGATGACCACCGACGTCCGCAGCGCCCTCGCGGCCGCCGGCTATCAGCCCACCGAGCGGGACGAGGTCGCGCCCGCCGCGGACGCGACCCTCGCCGACGGAGAGACCGTCACGCTCAAGCGGGCTCGCGAGGTGACTCTCACCGTGGACGGTGCGCCGACGACGGTGTGGACCACCGCCTCCACCGTCGCCGAGGCCAAGGATCAGTTGGGCATCGCTCCCGACGTCCACATCGACGAGTCGGAGTCCGACCCGCTGCCGCTCGACGGTGCCTCCGTCAACGTCGTGCTGCCGAAGTCCGTGACCCTCGCCGACGGGGCCGCGTCGCCCGCACCGATGCGGCTCGCCGCACCCACCGTCGGCGAGTTCCTCGCCGCGGCCGGTGCGCCTCTCGAACAGAACGATACGGTCGCCCCCGCGGCGGACGAGCCGCTCGTCGAGGGCGCCGTGGTCACGGTGACCCGCGATCGGACGGAGACCGTCAGCGTCACCGAACCCGTCGTCGCGCCGGATCAGCGCATCGAGGACCCGACGATGAACATGAGCAAGACGATCGAGGAGTCCGCCGGCGCTCCGGGCGAGCAGAACGCGACCTACTCGGTGAACAAGGTCAACGGTGTCGAGGTCTCCCGCACGCTCGTGAAGGCCGACGTCACGACACCGCCGGTCGCCAAGACCGTGCGCGTCGGTGCCAAGCCCGGCACCGAGGTGCCGCCGGTCGAGAACGGCGCCGTCTGGGACGCCCTCGCGCAGTGCGAGGCCACCGGGAACTGGGCCATCAACACGGGCAACGGCTTCTTCGGCGGCGTGCAGTTCGACCAGAACACCTGGGAGCGGCAGGGCGGGCTCAAGTACGCGGCGCGCGCCGACCTGGCCACCCGCGAGGAGCAGATCGCGATCGCGTCGCAGACCCAGCGCACCCAGGGCTGGGGCGCCTGGCCCTCCTGCACCAGCAGGCTCGGGCTGCGCTGACATACGCTCCACCCGTGTCCGAACCTCCCGTCTCCCCGCCGACGTCCGATTCGCCGGCGTCCGATTCCGCAGCCGGCCCGGCACGCGTCCGCCTGCTGGGGCCCGCGGAGGTGCGCACCCTCGCGGCCGAGCTGGGCGTCCGGCCCACCAAGACCCTCGGCCAGAACTTCGTCCACGACGCGAACACGGTGCGACGCATCGTGACCGCGGCCGGAGTCGGTCCGGACGACACGGTGCTCGAGGTGGGGCCGGGACTCGGATCGCTGACCCTGGCGTTGCTCGACGTCGTGCACGACGTGGTCGCCGTCGAGATCGACCCCGTTCTGGCGCAGCGTCTTCCGCAGACCGTCGCCGAGCGCGCCGAGTCGCGAGTCGACCGGTTGGCGGTGGTCGGTGCCGACGCTCTGCGCGTGCGTCGCGACGAGATTCCCGGCGCGCCGACAGCACTGGTCGCCAACCTCCCGTACAACGTGGCGGTGCCGGTGCTGCTGCACCTGCTCGCCCTGATCCCCACCCTGCGCACCGCGCTGGTGATGGTGCAGTCGGAGGTGGCGGACCGGCTGGCGGCTCCTCCCGGCAGCAAGACCTACGGGGTGCCGAGTGTGAAGGCCGCGTACTTCGGCGACGTCCGCCGCGCGGGCGCCGTGGGCCGTTCGGTGTTCTGGCCGGTGCCGCAGGTGGAGTCGGGTCTGGTGCGCGTCGATCGGCACGAGAATCCGCAGTGGCCGATGGACGAGACGTTCCGCCGCACTCTTTTCGCCGTCGTGGACGCGGCATTCGCGCAGCGGCGCAAGACGTTACGTGCGGCTCTGGCGGGGTGGGCCGGATCGGCGGCCATGGCGGAGACGCGGCTCGTCGAGGCCGGGATCGACCCGTCGGCGCGCGGGGAGACGCTCGACGCCGCCGCGTTCGTCCGACTGGCGCAGACTACCGGTGGTCACGAGTCCTGACACGGGCGGTGCTCGTCGCGGGCACGGGCGTATCTGGCGGCGACACGGTCGAGTCGCCGTGACTCGACCTCGCAGGCGTCGATCAACTCCTGTGGGCCGCACACCGTGAAGTCCACGTCGAAGGCGGCGAGCCACCGCGCCATCGACGGGTAGGTGTCCGCGGTGATCGAGACCTCGCACCGCTCGTCGTCGAGCCGGGCGAGGGTGCCCCACTGCGGATCGACGCGGTCCTCGACCCGTTCGAACGGCACGTGCAGCACGACACGTCCGCGGGCGGCCGAGAACGCCTGATCGATGCCCCTCGACACGAACTCCGCGGCGCCGCCCTCGGGCAGGGCCCGAGGAGTGAAGCGAGGCCCCGTCGGCACCTTCGGATCGAGGCGGTCGACGCGGAACGACCGCCAGTCCTCACGGGCGAGGTCCCAGCCCACGAGGTACCACCGCAACCCCGACCGCACGAGCCGGTACGGCTCCACCTCACGCCGCATGGTGTCCCCGCCGTGGGTGCGGTAGTCGAACCGCAGGCGTTCGTGGTTCTGGCACACGGTCGCCACTGCTGTCAGTACCGACGCGTCGACGCTCGACTGCACCGGACGTGACTGCACGACGTCGATCTGCAGTGCGTCGAGTCGGTGACGCAACCGTGACGGCATCACCTGCCGCAGCTTGGTGAGGGCCCCGATCGACGACTCCGCGGTGCCGGTGACGGACGCGGACGCGCCGCTCTGCAGCCCGAGCGCCACGGCGATCACCTCGTCGTCCGTCAGCAGCAGGGGTGGCATCTCCGCGCCGGCACCCAGCCGATACCCGCCGCCGACGCCGACCGTTCCGTCCACCGGATAGCCCAGCGACCGCAGCCGGTCGACGTCACGGCGCACGGTGCGCGGGGTGATCTGCAGCCGTTCGGCCAGATCGGCCCCAGACCAGTCGCGCCGGGTCTGCAGCAACGACAGCAGAGCCAGCAGTCGAGCGGACGTCTCACGCATGTCGACATGATGCACCCGACAGCGGACAGTTCGGGTCCTCGATCCGGTTCGGTACTCGGGCGCACGCCGACTACAGTGGTGAGACGTGCTCACAGTCGTTCCGCGGCCGGTCTCGGTCCGCGCTCCCGCCAAGGTCAATCTGCACCTTGCCGTGGGTGACCTGCGCCCCGACGGCTACCACGAACTCACCACCGTCTTCCACGCGCTCTCCCTCGTCGACGACGTCTCCGTCGTGGCCGCGGAGACACTGTCCGTCAGCGTGTACGGGGACGATGCGGGCATCGTTCCCACCGACCACACCAACCTGGCATGGAAGGCGGCCGAACTCGTCGCCGCCCATGCCGGTCGTCGGCCGGCCGTCGCCATCAGCATCGACAAGGGCATTCCCGTCGCGGGGGGCATGGCCGGGGGCAGCGCCGACGCGGCCGCGACCGTCGTCGCGCTGGACGCGCTCTGGAACCTCGGCCTGTCCCGCGAGAAGATCATGGACTTCGCGGCGCAGCTCGGCAGCGACGTTCCGTTCTCCGTCGCCGGTGGCACGGCCGTCGGCACGGGTCGCGGCGAGAAGCTGCTGCCGGTGCTCTCACGCAACTCCTTCCACTGGGTGCTCGCTCTCGCGAAGGGCGGCCTCTCGACTCCCGCGGTCTACCGCGAACTCGACCGGCTGCGCGAACGGGGAGCGCCGCCGCGCCTCGGCGCACCCGACGAGCTGATGCAGGCCCTGGCGTCGGGCGATCCGGCGCGGGTCGGGCCGCTCCTGGGCAACGACCTCCAGGCCGCGGCGCTGTCCCTCGAACCAGGCCTTCGCCGCACCCTGCGCGCCGGCACCGAGGCGGGTGCCATCGCCGGCATCGTCTCCGGGTCCGGCCCCACCTGCGCCTTCCTCTGCGCCTCTGCCGACCATGCGGTCGAGGTCGGCGCGGAACTGTCCGGCGCCGGCGTCTGCCGCACGGTACGCGTGGCACGTGGACCGGTGAGCGGAGCGCGAGTGCGCACCGAACGCGACCAGAACGACACGAACCGGGGACAACACTGATGGCCAACCTGATCAACCTGGAGCAGGTCTCCAAATCCTTCGGCGTGAAGCCGCTCCTCGACGGCGTCTCGCTCGGTGTCCAGGAGAACGAGCGCATCGGCGTCGTGGGCCTGAACGGCAACGGCAAGACCACCATGCTCGAGGTGCTCGCGGGCGTCGAGCAGCCCGACTCGGGCCGGGTGAGTCGCGTGGGCGGACTCCGGATGGCCGTCGTGACGCAGCGTGGCGTCCTGCCGCCCGGGTCCACCATCGGGGACATCGTCCTCGCACCGCTCGGTGTCGCCGAGCACGAGTGGGCCGGTGACGCCCGGATCCGCAGCGTTCTGGACGGCATCGGCATCACCGGTCTCGGGCTCGACGCACCGGTCGAGCAGTTGTCGGGCGGTGAGCGCCGACGCACGGCGCTCGCCGCCGCGCTGGTGCAGGACCTCGACCTGCTCGTGCTCGACGAGCCGACCAACCATCTCGACGTCGAGGGCGTCCAGTGGCTGGCCGAGCATCTGGTGAACCGGCGGTCCGCACTGGTCGTCGTCACCCACGACCGGTGGTTCCTCGACACCGTTGCCACCCGCACCTGGGAAGTGGTGAACGGTCAGGTCGAGACGTACGAGGGCGGCTATGCCGACTGGATCTTCGCTCGCGCGGAGCGCTCTCGCCAGGCCGATGCCGCGGAGGATCGTCGCCGCAACCTCGCCCGCAAGGAGCTGGCCTGGCTGCGCCGCGGCCCGCCCGCTCGAACCTCGAAGCCGCGCTACCGCATCGAGGCCGCCGAGGCCCTCATCTCGGACGTGCCGCCGCCGCGCGACTCGGTCGCGTTGTCGAAGTTCGCGCAGACCCGGCTGGGCCGCATCGTCATCGAGCTCGAGGACGCGACGCTGGCGACCCCGGACGGTCGCGTACTGGTGGAGGACTTCACGTGGCGCCTCGCGCCGGGGGAGCGCATCGGTCTCGTCGGTGTCAACGGCTCCGGCAAGACGACGTTGCTCCGCACCATCGCCGGCGAGCTCGAACCCGCCAAGGGCCGCCGCATCGAGGGCAAGACGGTGCGCATCGGCTGGCTCCGCCAGGAACTCGACGACCTGCCCGTCGGGATGCGCGTGCTCGAGGCGGTCCAGGACGTCGCGGAACGAATTCAGTTGGGTGACAGGGAGATCTCTGCCGGACAGCTCGCCGAGCGGCTGGGCTTCACGCCTGCACGGCAGCGCACGCCCGTCGGTGACCTGTCGGGTGGCGAGCGCCGTCGACTGCAGCTGACACGCGTGCTGATGTCCGAGCCGAACGTCCTGCTCCTCGACGAGCCGACCAACGACCTCGACATCGACACGCTGCAGCAGCTCGAGGATCTGCTCGACGGCTGGGCCGGCACCATGATCGTCATCAGTCACGACCGGTACCTCATCGAGCGCGTCTGCGACTCGACGTGGGCTCTGTTCGGCGACGGCAAGCTCACCAACCTGCCGGGTGGCATCGAGGAGTACCTGCGGCGTCGCGCGCGAATCGCCGCAGCCGACGACGCGGCTCCGGGGATGACGTCGGGCGGGGGAGCGAAGCCGGCCGCGGCCAAGGGCGGTGCCGACGAGCGCGCCGCTCGCAAGGAACTCTCGAAGCTCGAGCGCTCCCTGGTCAAGCTCGACGATCGGGTGCGCGCACTGCACGTCTCGCTGGCCGAGGCGGCGACGGACCCGGCGACGTTGCAGTCGCTGAACGCCGAGTTGCTCACCGTCGTCGCGGAGAAGGACTCCGTCGAAGAGCGCTGGATGGAGCTGGCCGAGGAACTGGGCTGACACGGTCTACCCTCGCGTTCAGGCGGTCGATCGGCGACCGCGTTCTGCGCGAGGAGTGACGATGACATCCGTCGTGTCCGAGGTCATGGGCTCGGAGTTCGAGAAGCTTCACCCGAAGGTGCAGTGGCGCTTCGGTTTCGGTGCGGACGATCATGTGGCGCAGTTCGGCACCGGTGTCATGGAGACCATCACGCACTCTCCGCTGCTGCCGCCGCCGGCCCTGTGGCTCGGTGGCAAGCGGCGGATGGTCCCCTCCGACTCGGGCGAGAACATCCCCTTCACCATCGCCAACTACGCGTACACGGACGAGCTGGGCAGGCCCACGCTGGCGTTCGTCCGACGGTTCCAGTTCCCCGGCCACGAGGTGGCACTCGACTCGGTGATGGTCGTGGGATCGCGCGGCGCACTCGACTACATCGGTGCCGGCCCCGACATGGTGGTGCACACCCAGTGCTCCGCGGACGCCGACGGCGGCCTGCGGCTCGACAGCGGTCTGCCCCGGTTCCTCGCTCCGCGTGGGTCGATCAAGCCGCCGGGTCTCCTGTCGGCGGAGACCATCGGCCGCGAGTGGTGGGACGAGGAGCAGCAGCGCCACCGCATCGACATCGAGGTGCGTGGCCGCACGCTCGGGCGGTTGTTCCGCTACACCGGATGGTTCACGGCCACACAGGAAACCTGCCTTCCGACCGATCTGCCCGCCGAATTGGGGCCGGGGCGTACCGATCCCAGGGAGTGATCCCTGGTCGGACCCCGAAGTGACTGGTGGGGAATTTTTCTCACAACCGTCACCAATCCCCCATGGGACCCGGATCCGAATGGTGGATGACACAACCGACAGCGGCCGGTGATCATCACCGGCGGTGAGCGGCTATCAGATCCGTACAAGAAGGGTTCTCGCCATGAGCGTCACCAAGAGCAAGAGTGCAGTAGCAGTCGGCTTCGCAGCAGTTGCACTCCTCGGACTGTCCGCATGTTCGTCCGACGACAGCAGCAGCACCACCGAGACCACCGCGAGCAGCAGCATGGAGTCGATGACCTCGTCGGCCATGTCCTCCTCCACCGCGATGAACTCGAGTGCCGATCCGGCCTCCAACCTCGTCGGCTCGGGCTGCGCTGCCTACGCCGAGCAGGTCCCGGACGGTGCGGGCTCCGTGAGCGGAATGGCTGCCGATCCGGTCGCCGTCGCCGCCTCCAACAACCCGATCCTCACCACCCTGACCGCAGCGGTCTCCGGTGGCCTGAACCCGGGCGTCAACCTGGTCGACACGCTGAACGGCTCCGAGTTCACCGTCATCGCCCCGACCGACGACGCGTTCGCGAAGATCGACCCGGCCACCATCGAGACGCTGAAGACCGATTCCGCGCTGCTCACCAAGATCCTCACGTACCACGTGATCCCCGGCCAGATCGCTCCCGACGCGATCGCCGGCGAGCAGACCTCGGTCGAGGGCCAGGCAGTCAACGTCACCGGTGAGGGCGACACGCTGAAGTTCAACGACTCGAACCTGGTCTGCGGTGGCGTCAAGACCGCCAACGCGACCGTCTACCTGGTCGACTCGGTCATGATGCCCCCCGCCTGATCCTTTTCCACAGGGATCATGAGGACGAACACTCTCTTCGCGGCGGTCGTCCCCCGACTGTGTCCGTCGTGAAGTAGTACGAGGCGACCCGAGATTCTTCTCGGGTCGCCTTCGTGCGTCACGGGGACGGATGACGAGAGCACGAGAATGGCCCCCGGCGATGCCGGGGGCCATTCTCGTGTGTCAGGAGAGGATCAGCGGAAGCCCTTGGCGGGGTTCTGCAGATCGAGCACCACCGTCGTGCCGTTGGAACGCACGTGCAGCTCGGGGCTCGCGAGCCCACCGGAGGTGAGGTACTCACCGAGGAGCTGCAGCAGCTCGTCGGGTCCGGTGGAGGAATCCATCGGGCGCGTGTCGCGGCTGGTGATCTCGTTCTGGGTCAGCCGTCCCGCGATGCGGATGGACGCGATGCCCATGGCCGTGCGGCGATCGGGGCTCGGGTGACGACCCGAGGCGAAGCTGCTGCCGTTCGACGATCCGTTGGTGGACGTGCTGCCGCCAGGCAACGCGTGTTCGGAAATCTGATCACTGGTTGTCATGTCGACCTCACTTTTGCTCGGAGTGACGCTCGAAGGTGTCCCGTTGGATCGGTGGGCTGGTGCCTTGCCGATCTTGATCCCCGTGAGGGGCCCACTTGATCCATCGCTCATTACTCGGACTGCTCCTCGATCGTCTCGGTACGTGACTCGAGTACTTCCGAAGAACAAACCAGAAGTACGTTCGAACAGAGAAAAAGTACCACGGGAAGGAAACAGCGAACAGTTTTGACCCTATGGATTGGAGATGACACCAATCTTGGGGTGAGGTGGTGTGGAGATGTCCCAGAGGATCAGTCGGCTGCGGCGACCAGCGGCTCGAGCAGCAGGTCCGGCAGCTCCTTCTGGATGTACTGCAGCCGCCACTTGTCACTGACCAGCGCCAACATCACGCCGTCCGTGCGGGTGAACACCTCGACGCCGCGCTGGCGACCGAGCTCCCCGGCGGACGCCGCGTCGGTGCGTCGAGCGATCGAGTAGCCCAGGGGCTCCATGCGCGCCTCGACGCCGAACTCGGACTTCATGCGCGCGGACACCACCTCGAACTGCATCGGCCCCACGGCGGCGAGGACGGGTGACGCGTCTCCGCGGATGTCGTTGCGCAGGATCTGGACGACACCCTCCTGATCCATCTGGTCCACGGCGCGACGGAACTGCTTGTACTTGCTCGCGCTCTCCGCACGGAGGACGGCGAAGTGCTCGGGAGCGAAGGACGGGATCGGCGGGAACTCGACCTTGCGATCCGCGTACAACGTGTGGCCGGGAGCGAGCGCGGTGGCGTTGACCAGCCCGACGACGTCGCCGGGGTAGGCGTTCTCCACCGTGGTGCGCTCGCGGCCGAACACCGTCAGCGCGTACTTCGTCGTGAACGGTTTGCCCGTCTGGGCATGGGTGACCACCATGCCGCGCTCGAAGACTCCGGAGACCACGCGCATGAAGGCGAGGCGGTCGCGGTGTGCGGTGTCCATGCCGGCCTGCACCTTGAACACGACCGCGCTGAAGGGGTCGGTGACCTCGCGCTCACCACCGGCCACATCGGGACGGGGGCCCGGGGCCGGAGCGAACGAGACGAGGGTGTCGAGGATCTGGTGCACGCCGAAGTTCAGCATCGCCGACGCGAAGATCACCGGAGACGTCCGGCCCGCGAGGAACTCGTCCTCGTCGTGGCGCTGCCCGCTCTCGACGAGCAACTCGCTCTCCTCGACGGCGGTGGTCCAGTCGTCGCCCTCACGGGACTGCGCCGCCTCGGAGTCCATGAACTCCTCGGGTGCGATGGTCGCGCCACCGGCCGTGCGGGTGAAGTGGATGTACTGGTGCTCCGACACGTCGAGCAGTCCGCGGAAGTCACCCGCGATACCGACGGGCCAGTACAGCGGGGTCGGCGTCAGACCGATGCGCTCCTCGATCTCGTCGAGCAGCTCGAGGGGAGAGCGGCCCGGCCGGTCCCACTTGTTGACGACGGTGATGACCGGGATGCCGCGGTGTCGACACACCTGGAACAGCTTCAGCGTCTGCGGTTCCAGACCCTTCGCCGCGTCGATCAGCATCACGGCGGCGTCCACGGCGGTCAGCACGCGGTAGGTGTCCTCCGAGAAGTCGGCGTGACCCGGGGTGTCCACCAGGTTGATGGTGTGATCGGCGTAGTCGAACTGCAGCGCCGTCGAACTCACGGAGATACCGCGCGCCTTCTCCATCTCCATCCAGTCGGAGACGGTCGAGCGGCGACCCGACTTCCCGTGGATCGCACCGGCCTCGGAGATCTTCCGCGCGTGCAGAGCCAGGGCCTCGGTGAGCGTCGACTTGCCCGCGTCGGGGTGCGAGATCACCGCGAAGGTGCGACGACGCTCCACCTCGCGCCGGAGGTTCTTCGGCGGGGTGGTGCCGGCGGCGGTGACCGCGGTGGTGGTGTCGGTGTCGACGGACGGGGTGCTCACGAAGGCCTTTCTTCGGTGACCGCAGCTGTGCGGATCACTGGTCGGAACGTACCCAGGGTACTCGGCCGACACGCCGAGCCCGTCCGTCCGTAACAGCGGTCACCGTCGTCCGGATGTAACAGTGGTGCGCGCACCCGGCACGCACCACCGACGAGGGAGTGACGTTGAGCAGGTTCACCGAGGAGATGTACGCGACCGCGGCCACGACCGAGCGGGGTCTCGTCACCGGTGAGCCCGACGCACCGTTGCGGCAGACGTGGGGCGACATCCATGCGGTCGCGCGTCGGATGGCCGGCGGGCTCGCCGCGGCAGGCGTCTCTCGCGGGGACGCGATCGGCATCCTGGCCGGTCAGCCGGTGGACATCGCGCCGTCGTGCCAGGCGGCGTGGATGCGCGGCGCGTCCGTGACCATGCTGCATCAGCCGACGCCGCGCACCGATCTCGCCGTGTGGGGTGCCGACACCGAGACCGTCATCCGGATGATCGACGCCGCCGCGGTGGTGCTCGGTGCGCCGTTCGACGCCGCGGCGCCCATCCTGGAGGAACGCGGGATCACCGTGCTGACGATCGACGACCTTCGCGGCGGTGAGGACACCGATCCCGTGCCCACCGACGAGTCCGACATCGCGCTGCAGCAGCTCACGTCCGGGTCCACCGGATCTCCCAAGGCCGTGCGCATCACCCACGAGAACTTCTACGTCAACGCCTACGCGATGATCGATCGGATCGAGTACTCGCTCGAGGACGACGTGATGGTCAGCTGGCTCCCGCTGTTCCACGACATGGGGATGGTCGGGTTCCTGTCGGTGCCGATGCAGGTCGGAGCCGAGGTCGTCAGCATCACGCCGATCGACTTCCTGCGTTCTCCGCTGCTGTGGGCCCAGCTGATCGACAAGTACCGCGGCACCGTCACCGCCGCTCCCAACTTCGCGTACTCGTTGCTCGCGCGCAGGCTGAAGCAGGCGTCCGCCGACACGGCCCTCGATCTGTCGTCGTTGCGCTACGCGTGGAACGGTGCCGAGCCGGTGGATCCCGACACGATGCTCGCCCTCGCAGAGGCGGGCGCCCGGTTCAGGCTCGCCCCGACCGCTCTCGCACCCGTCTACGGGATGGCGGAGACCACGCTCGCGGTGTCGATCCCGGTACGCGATCAGGGCCAGGTGCTCGACGTGGTCGACGCGGACCTGCTCGAGGTGATGGGCCGCGCCGTTCCGTCGACCAAGGGCAACGTCCGTCGTCTCGCGACGCTCGGGCGGATGGTGCCGAATCTCGAGGGGCGCGTCGTCGACGCCGAGGGCCAGGTGCTCCCGAGCCGCGGTGTCGGTGTCATCCACGTGCGGGGGCCGGCGGTGACGCCCGGATACATCACGGTGGAGGGCTCGGTGTCCGCGCAGGACGACGACGGGTGGCTCGACACCGGCGACATCGGGTACTTCACGGAGGAAGGCCTGGTCGTCGTCTGCGGGCGCATCAAGGACGTCATCATCATGGGCGGCCGCAACATCTATCCGACCGACATCGAACGTGCCGTGGGCACCGTCGCGGGCGTCCGGCCGGGCAATGCCGTCGCGATCCGTCTCGACGCGGGGCAGAAGCGGGAGAGCTTCGCGGTCGCGGCGGAGACCAACGAGATCGCCGACCCGGATGCGGTCAAGCGCATCGAGCACGACATCGTGCACGCGGTGTTCTCGGAAGTGGGGGTTCGTCCTCGCACGGTCGCGGTGCTCGGTCCCGGCACCATTCCGAAGACGTCCTCGGGCAAGCTCCGCCGCGCGAACTCGGCGTCGCTCCTCGGCTGAGCTCAGCGCATCAGGGTCGGTGGATGCGGTTCTGCGCGTTCTCGAGGCTGCCCTTCAGGAGCAGCTCCACTGCGTCCGCGGCCTCCTCCAGCACGACCGCCACCTCGTCGCGCTCGGACGCGGCGAACGGCTTGAGCACGTACGACGCCGGATCCATCCGGCCTGGCGGTCGCCCCACCCCGACCCGGACACGGAGGTAGTCCTTGGTGGACAACGACTTCGAGATCGAGCGCAGCCCGTTGTGCCCGCCCTCCCCGCCGCCGACCTTGAGCCGCACCTGACCCAGATCGACGTCGAGTTCGTCGTGCACGACGATGATGTCCGCCGGCGCCACGGAGAAGAACCGGGCCAGGTTGGCGACCGGGCCCCCGGACTCGTTCATGTACGACCGCGGCTTCCCCAGCACGACCGGGCGAGTTCCGAGCCGTGCCTGGAGCACGTCGGAGTTGCTGCGCTTGTGCGACGAGAACGACCCTCGCATCCGCTCCGCCAGGGTGTCGACGACGACGGCGCCGACGTTGTGTCGGGTGCGCTCGTACTGCGGCCCGGGATTGCCCAGGCCGATGACGAGAGCAGTGCGATCGGTCATGTGCGGCAGTCGCTTTCAGCTCGTGGCGTGCGGGGTCGTGCGGAGTGGGGAACGAGAAACGGCGCGCCTCCGGTGAGGGAGGCGCGCCGCGGTGGTGCTCGGTGGATCAGTTCTCGTCTGCTGCTGCGGCCTCGTCGGCGGCGGAGCTGTCCTCGACAGCCTCCTCTTCCTCGGCGGCGACGTTGCTGGCGAGATCGCCCGCGCCCTCGGCCTCGAGTGCAGCCTCGCTGGGCGCCTCGACGACGTTGACGAGGAGGAGCTCGGGATCGGAGATCAGCGTCGCGCCGGACGGCAGCTCGATCGACGAGGCGAGGATCTGGGTGCCGATCTCGGCGTCCTCGACGGAGACCTCGAACTGCTCGGGGATCTGGGTCGCGTCGACCTCGATCTCGATGACGTTGGCATCGGTGGTGACGAGGGCGCCGGGCGCCGCGTCGCCGGTGACGACGACGTTGATCTCGACGGTGACCTTCTCGCCGCGACGGATGACGAGGAGGTCGGCGTGCTCGATGTAGTTACGGATCGGGTGGACCACGACCGACTTGGTGAGGGCGAGGTGCTTCTCGCCGTCGACCTGGAGCTCGATGACGGCGTTGGTGCCGTCGGCGCGGAGCACGGCGGCGAACTCGCGGGACGGGAGCGAGAGGTGCTTGGGCTCGGTGGCGTGTCCGTACAGGACGGCGGGGACGAGACCGTCGCGGCGGGTGCGGCGGGCTGCGCCCTTGCCGAACTCGGTGCGGACGGTGGCGTTGAGAACGTTGGCCATGGGACGGGGCTCCTCGGAAGATCTGGTGTGACTGCGGTCTGAAACGGCTGCGGTCCGGTGTGACTGCTGCGGGTACTACTCGCTCGGCGTGGACACGAACGAGGACGGCTGCGAGACCGCGCCTGCGTCGATCACGGTGACGTACGCACTGCGCACTCGTCACCCTCGCCGAGACAACGGCGTGAACACTACCCGAACGCGCCGATCGGCCGCGAATCGCCCCTGCTCGTCACCGTTGGCGGCGGGTCACCGCTCCGACGTCAGAGCCCGGCACTCGTCCACGGCGTGATCGATCTGATCGAGGGTCAGGAAGTAGTGGGGAGATGCCCGGACGACGGAGTCCAGTCCGCGGGCCGTCATGTCGAGCAGAGTCGACGACGACGGGCTGACGGAGACGGTGATGTCGCGCTCCGCCAGTGCGTCCTTCACCGCGGCGGGCGCGACGCCCTCGACGGTGAAGGTCACGATGCCGGTGTGGTGGTCGCCCAGGTCGTGCACCGCGATGCCGTGCACCTCGGCGAGGGCGTTCCGCAGCCGCTCGGCCCGCACACGCACCGCGGCCTCCACCGCGCTCGGCCCGAGTTCGAGCAGGAGATCGACGGCGGCGCCGAGACCGAGCCGGGCCGCGACGTCGTGTTCCCACGTCTCGAACCGGCGCGCGTCGTCGGCGACGGTGTAGGAGTCGGGGCCGGTCCAGGACGCACTGTGCAGATCCAGAGATCGCGGCTCCAGGGTGTCGAGCACCGACGGGGCGACGTGAAGGAAACCGGTGCCGCGCGGTCCTCGCAGCCACTTGCGTCCCGTCGCGGAGAGAGCGTCCACACCGAGCTCCGCCACGTCGAGGGCGATCTGGCCCACCGACTGACAGGCGTCCAGCAGCACGAGGGCCCCGTGACGGTGGGCCAGGTCGACGATCTCCCGGACCGGGTTCAGCAGGCCGCCGTTGGTCGGCGCGTGCACGAGCGAGACCAGCGCGACGCGGTCGTCCATCATCCGCTCGAGAGCCTCGAGATCGATGCGTCCGGACGGGTCCACGGGAATGGTGTCGACCACCGCGCCGGTAGCCCGCGCCCGCTGCAGTGCGGCGATCGCGTTGGTGGCGTACTCGACGGTGGAGACCAGGATGCGGTCACCGGGGGAGAGCGGTACCGCGTAGAAGAAGTCGCACCAGGCCCGCGTGGCGCTGTCGGACAGTGCCACGGTGCCGGTCGGGGCTCCGATCAGTATCTCCACGGACGTGCGCACCGCGGCGAGATCCTCCGAGCGTTCACGCGCTGCGCGGTATCCGCCCACCTCGGCCTCACGGCGCAGGTGCTCGACGACCGTCTCGACGACGCGCTGTGGCGGCAGCGACGAGCCGGCGCTGTCGAGGAACACCCCGTGCTCGGCGGCAGGGGTGTCCGCGCGGGCAGCGAGCACGTCGACGGTGTCCGTCTCGGGGGTGGCGTTCACAGTGACGCCGACACTACCGGCGACCGCGCGCGGGAGCGATTAGTCTGTGAAGGGCGGGGGTAGACGTCATCCGGACACGCAGTGTCCGTTCCTCTTCCCGTACGCAGTACCCGTTCCACTTCACGCTCCACCGTCACCCCGCGGAGGCATCCATGACGGCCGTTTCCGGCACTCTCAGTTCGCGGCCCGCCGCCGAGGCATACCTCGCCCGGGTCTGTTTCAAGGTGGGGCCGCCGACTCTGATCGGCGCAGAACTCGAATGGTTCACCCGGAGCCCGTCCGGTGCACGTCCCACTCTCGACTCGCTCGCCGAGGCACTGGGTGCTCACACCCCGCAGTCCCTTCGGCCCGAGTCCCCCGCACTCGCCCTCCGCTCCGGAAGTGTCGTCTCCGTCGAGCCCGGTGGTCAGATCGAATTGTCGTCCTCGCCCGCCACGTCCCTCCCCTCCGTCGTCGAGGCGTTGCGCGACGACGAGCGGACGTTGACCCGCCTGCTCGACTCGCACGGGATCTCCCTCGCCGGAGGCGGCGCGGACACGCTACGACCTCCCGACCGCCTGCTCACGCTGCCGCGCTACTGCGCGATGGAGCAGCGCTTCGAGCAGTACGGCCCGTACGGCAAGCTGATGATGTGCAACACGGCCGCGGTCCAGGTCAGTGTG
Source organism: Rhodococcus sp. Leaf225 (assembly GCF_001426145.1). Classification (NCBI taxonomy): domain Bacteria; kingdom Bacillati; phylum Actinomycetota; class Actinomycetes; order Mycobacteriales; family Nocardiaceae; genus Rhodococcus; species Rhodococcus sp. Leaf225. The sequence continues at coordinate 439,738 of NZ_LMRN01000007.1, forward strand.
GACGCCGGCGGCGACGACGAGCAGATCCGACGGCGCTGGGCCACAGTGCATGCCGTGGGTCCGGCGTTACTGGCGGCGTTCGCGACCACGCCCGCTCTGTACGGCGTTCCCGACGGTCGGTGGGCCTCGCAGCGCATGCGCACCTGGTTCGAACTGGACCGCACTCGCACGCGTGTTCCGCTCGGGGTCGATCCCGTCCGCGACTACGCACGCTGGGTGATGGACGTCCCGCTCCTGTGTGTGCGACGCGACGGGCGCCTCGCCGCGCCGCCGCGCGAGGCCACGTTCGCCCAGTGGCTCGAGGGTGACCTGGACGACGACATGGGTCGGCGCCCCACGACGGCCGACCTGGACTACCACCTGACGACGGTGTTTCCCCTCGTGCGTGCGAGCGGCCACCTCGAGATCCGGTACCTCGACGGCCAACCCGACGGGACGTGGGAGGTGCCGATGTACGCGGTGGACGCCCTGCTGTCCTCCGACTCGGTGGCCGATCAGGCGCTGGACCTGGCGGAACCCACCCTGAACAGGTGGGAGGACGCGGCGCGGGACGGACTCGCCGACCAGGCGCTGCGGCGCGCTGCGGTGGAGCTGCTGACACTCGCGGCCGACTCCAGCCACGGCGAGGCGCGTGAAGCCCTGGGCCGCGCGGCGACGCGCTGCTCCGCCGCCCGGCCGCCGACGGCACCAGGGACAGCGGCGACACCACCACGAAGCGATGCTCGGAAGGAGTTCTCACGATGACGGCGAACACGACGGTCGACGCGGTGGCGCTGCGCGGCCGGCTCGAGTCGATGCTGGTGCGTAGCCGAGCCCGGACCCTGGCGCTCACCCGGTGCCTCGACGAGGACGGGCTGCGCGAGCAGGTGTCGCCGTTGATGAGCCCACTGGTCTGGGATCTCGCCCACATCGGCAACCAGGAAGAGCTGTGGCTGGTCCGCGACGTGGGCGGCCGAGACGCGGTGCACCCGGAGATCGACGACCTCTACGACGCGTTCCGCCACGCACGGTCCACCCGGCCGGGGCTGGATCTGCTGTCGCCCGACGAGGCGCGTGCCTACGTCGACACCGTGCGCGCCCTGTCACTGGATGCGCTGCAGCGCTGCACCTTCGACGAGAGTCGGCTGGTGGAGAACGGCTTCGTCTTCGCGATGGTCGCGCAGCACGAACAGCAGCACGACGAGACGATGCTGGCGACACATCAGCTGCGCACCGGCGACGCCGTGCTGGAGGCACCCGACGCTCCCCGCGCCCAGCTGCCGCCCGCCCACGACGTCGAGGTCATCGTCCCCGGTGGCGCGTTCGAGATGGGAACCGGCGACGATCCGTGGGCCCTCGACAACGAGCGGCCCGCGCACACTGTCGAGGTGCCCACCTTCGCGATCGACGCGGCTCCGGTGACCAACGGCGAGTACCTCCAGTTCATCGCCGACGGTGGCTACGACCGCGAGGAGCTGTGGACCGAACGCGGCTGGGCACACCGCACCGAGGCCGGTCTCACCGCGCCGCAGTTCTGGTCGCAGGACGACGACGGTGTGTGGTGGCGTCGAGTCTTCGGACGTGCGAAGCAGATTCGAGCAACGCAGCCCGTGGTTCACGTCAGCTGGTTCGAAGCCGACGCCTACGCCCGCTGGGCCGGCAAGCGCCTGCCGACCGAGGCGGAATGGGAGAAGGCGGCACGCTTCGACCCCGCGTCCGGGCTCTCCCGGCGCAACCCCTGGGGCGACGACGACGCCGATGAACGGCACGCGAACCTCGGTCAACGCCACCTCGAACCCGCCGACGTCGGCGCGTATCCCGAGGGAGCCTCGCCGCTCGGCGTCGAACAGCTGATGGGGGACGTCTGGGAGTGGACGTCGTCCGACTTCGAGCCGTACCCCGGGTTCGAGATGTTCCCCTACCCGGAATACTCCGAGGTGTTCTTCGGCGGCGACTACAAGGTGTTGCGCGGCGGCTCGTTCGGCACCGACCAGACGGTGGTCCGCGCGACGTTCCGCAACTGGGACCACCCGATCCGGCGCCAGATCTTCGCCGGCTTCCGGTGCGCCCGCGACGTGGGACACCGGTAGCGGATGTGCCGACACGTCGGCTATCTCGGACCCGCGCGCACCGTCGGAGACGTGCTCACCGCGGGCCCGACATCGCTGCTCACCCAGTCGTACGCACCCCGCGAGATGCGCGGCGGCGGCACGATCAACGCGGACGGCTTCGGTGCGGCCTGGTGGTCGAACGGCACCGCGTCGTCGTATCGGAGCGCGATGCCGATGTGGGGTGACCGGGCCGTCACCGACACGCTCACCCACATCCGCTCGGTGGCGGTGATGGGGGCCGTGCGGTCCGCCACCGTCGGCATGCCCGTCGAGCGGTCGGCGTGCGCGCCCTTCGTCGAGGGTCGATGGGCGTTCAGCCACAACGGTGTCGTGCGCGGATGGCCGCAGTCGGTCTCCGCGCTCGCCGAGAAGGTGCCCGTCGAGTCGCTGCTGCGGTTGGCGGCACCCACGGATTCCGCTGTGCTGTGGGCGATTCTGCAGCAGCGGCTACTGGACCGCGATCCGGCGGACGCACTCGCCGGTCTGCTGGCGGACGTCGACGCCGCCGCTCCGGACTCGCGCGTCAACCTGCTGCTCGGCGATGGCGAGTCGCTCTGGGCGACGACGCTTTACCACTCGCTCTCCGTCCGGTACGACGAGGACAGCGTCGTCCTCGCGTCCGAACCGCTCGACGATCTGCCCGGATGGCAGCAGGTGCCCGATCGGTGCCTCGTCTCCGCCCGACCGGGATCCGTGGACATCACCACCTTCTGACCGCTCCACCCCTGCACCTTCCATGCTCGTCAGCACCGAGGAGTTCGTCATGACAGCGCCGTCACTGGACATCCACATCACCGAGGGTGATCTACAGGAATCGCTGCGGGAAGATGCCCGCCGCGGGCTCACCGCGACGCCGAAATGGTTGCCGCCGAAGTACTTCTACGATGCCGTGGGCAGCGAACTGTTCGAGCGCATCACCGAGTTGGACGAGTACTACCCGACGCGCACCGAGCGCGCCCTGCTGACCGAACGGGCCGCGGAGATCGCCCGCGTGACGGGAGTGGAGGTGCTGGTCGAGTTGGGCTCCGGATCGTCGGACAAGACCCGGGTGCTGCTGTCCGCGGGTCTGGAACACGGCACCCTGCGTCGCTACGTCCCGCAGGACGTGTCGCCGTCGGCGTTGACCGGTGCGATGGAGGAGTTGTCGCGCCAGTACCCGGATCTCGAGATCCACGGTGTGGTGAGCGATTTCACGAGCACCGGCGGCCCGGACAGTGGTCTGTTCTGGGTCCCCACCGGCGGGCGCAGGACGTTGGCGTTCCTGGGCGGCACGCTGGGGAACCTCGTGCCGCAGGAGCGCGCCGAGTTCCTCTCCGCCATCTCGAACACCCTCGACACGGGGGAGTTCCTGTTGCTCGGGGTCGGGCTGGTCATCGACCCCGCGGTTCTGGTGCCCGCGTACGACGACGCGCAGGGAGTGACGGCGCAGTTCGACCTGAACGTGCTCTCCGTGTTGAACGGGCAGCTGAACGCCGACTTCGACGTGGACGACTTCGAGCACGTCGCCGTGTGGGACGAGCGCAACGAGTGGATCGAGATGCGGCTGCGCGCACGTCGCGACCACACGGTGCGCGTCGCGGACCTCGACCTGGACGTGCAGTTCGCGGCGGGCGAGGAGATGCGGACCGAGATCTCCGCCAAGTTCCGACGCGAGTCGATCACCGGCGAACTGGCCGCGGCGGGGCTGACGGTCGACGAGTTCTGGACCGATTCCGACGAGCGCTTCGCCCTGGTGCTGGCCCGGAAGTAGGGCGCCCGACGACGACACTCCCCGCGGACGAGGTCCGCGGGGAGTGTCGGTCGGTGACGTCGTCTCTCAGGCGTTGCCGTTGAACAGGCTGGTGACGGACCCGTTCTCGAAGACCTCACGGATGGTCTTGCCGAGCAGGGGTGCGATGGAGAGCACAGTCAGCGACGGGAACAGCTTGTCGTCACTGATGGGCAGCGTGTTGGTCACGACGACCTCCTTGGCGCCGCACGACGCGAGGCGCTCGGCGGCCGGGTGGCTCAGCACGCCGTGCGTGGCGGCGATGACGACGTCGCCCGCGCCGGCCTCCTCGAGCACCTTCACCGCGCCGGCGATGGTGCCACCGGTGTCGATCATGTCGTCGATCAGGATGCAGGTGCGTCCCTCGACGTCACCGACGACTCGATTCGACTTGACCTGGTTGGGCACCAACGGATCTCGCGTCTTGTGAATGAACGCCAGCGGCGCCCCGCCGAGCGAGTCGGCCCACTTCTCCGCGACGCGCACGCGGCCGGAGTCGGGGGAGACCACGGTGATGTGCTCGAGGTTGTAGCCCTCACGGATGTGGTCGGCGAGCTGGCTGTGCGCGTGCATGTGGTCGACCGGGCCGTCGAAGAAGCCCTGGATCTGGTCGGTGTGGAGATCGACCGTGATGATGCGGTCGGCGCCGGCCGTCTTGAGCAGATCGGCGACCAGGCGTGCAGAGATGGGCTCGCGGCCGCGGTGCTTCTTGTCCTGGCGGGCGTAGGGGTAGAACGGCAGGATCGCGGTGATGCGCTTCGCGGATCCGCGCTTGAGCGCGTCGATCATGATGAGCTGTTCCATGAGCCACGTGTTCAACGGGAACGGGTGGCTCTGGAGCACGAAGGCGTCGGAGCCGCGGACGGACTCCTCGAAGCGGACGAAGATCTCGCCGTTGGCGAAGTCGCGGGCGGTCTGCGGGGTGACCTCGATCCCGAGTTCCTTCGCCACCTGCTCGGCGAGCTCGGGATGAGCGCGACCGGAGAAGAGCATCAAGTTCTTCTGGTTGTCGATCCAGTTGGCTGTGGTCACTGCTCTACTCGCCGTCCTTCGGTTCGTGCACGTGTGATTCCTCGGTCGAACGGGCGCGTTCGGCGGCCTCTGCCGCCGGCGTTCCCGGACGTTTCTTCTGCACCCAGCCCTCGATGATCCGTTGCGGACCACCGGAGACGGCGAGCGCTCCCGCCGGTACATCATGGCGTAGGACGGTTCCGGCGCCCGTGTAGGCCCCGTCGCCCACGCGCACCGGCGCGATGAACATGGTGTCGGAACCGGTGCGCACGTGCGAACCGATCTCGGTGCGGCTCTTGCCGACGCCGTCGTAGTTGACGAAGACGCTGGACGCACCGATGTTGGAGTGCTCGCCGATGCTGGCGTCGCCGACGTAGGTCAGGTGCGGCACCTTGGAGTGCGCTCCGATGGTCGCGTTCTTGGTCTCCACAAAGGCGCCGAGCTTGCCGTGGTCGCCGAGTTCGCTGTTCGGCCGCAGGTAGGTGAAGGGCCCGACCGTCGCTCCGGCACCGATCACCGAGTCGGATCCGTGCGAGCGGACCACCGTCGCGCCCTCGCCGACCGACACGTCGGTGAGTGTCGTGTCGGGCCCGATGATCGCGTCCTCACCGATGACGGTGCATCCGTGCAACTGCGTGCCGGGGTGCAGCACGGCGTCGCGTCCGACGGCGACCTCGATGTCCACCCACGTCGACGACGGGTCGATCACGGTCACGCCGGCGCGCATGTGGCGGGCGAGGATGTGCTCGTTGAGGATGCGGGTGACCTCGGACAGCTGCACTCGGTCGTTCACGCCGCGCACCAGCGACGGGTCGGTGAGCTGGGTGCTGAACACCGGCAGGCCGCGTCGGCGCGAGATCTTCAGGACGTCGGTCAGGTACAGCTCGTGCTGCGCGTTGTCGGTGCCGAGCGAGTCGAGAGCCACCCGCAGCGACTGCGCGTCGAAGGCGTAGACACCCGAGTTCACCTCGGTGATGGTCAGCTGATCGGGAGTCGCGTCGGCGTGCTCGACGATCTCCTGGACCTGGCCGGACCCGTCGCGGACGATGCGGCCGTAGCCGTTCGCGTCGTCGGGGACGAAGGTGAGCACCGACACCGCGACGGGCTCCGCGGAGGAGTGGTGATCGTGCAGCAGTGCCTGCAGAGTGTGGGCGTCGAGCAGCGGCACGTCCCCCGCGGTGACCACCACGGTGCCGTCGAAGTCGGCGGGCAGCGACGCGAGGCCGCACTGCACCGCGTGACCGGTGCCGTGCTGTTCGGCCTGCACCGCGATGTCGATGGTGCGACCCAACGTCTCGGCCAGATCGGCGACGGCGGCCGAGACCTTCTCGCGGTCGTGCCCGACGACGGTGACGAGGTGATCGGGGTCCACCCCGTCGGCCGCGTGCAGAGCGTGCGCGAGCATGGACCGACCGGCCAGTTCGTGCAGAACCTTCGGAATCTTAGATCGCATTCGGGTTCCCGCCCCCGCGGCGAGCACGACTACAGCGACCTTCGACGTCATGAATCTCCTCGACCGACTTCGGATGTGCCCCGGGTGGGGGACCCGCCACACTCGTCGCCACGGCTCCGCCGCCCTACGACAGCAGCTCCGCCGCTGTGGCGTCACGGCTCCGCCGCCAGGATTCGAACCTGAACTATCTGAACCAAAATCAGAGGTGCTGCCATTACACCACGGCGGATCACAGCCTCGGCTGGCGTGCGCCGAGCGCGTCGATCCTCGCACGAGTGCACCCGCTCCGTAAAACGCTCCGCAGGCCTCACTCGCCGCGCAGTGCTCGCGTGTCACAGTGATTCCATGACCTCGACGCCCGACGCGCCCCGCGAGCCCGATCAGCCGCGTGCACCCGGTGACGCCGCCCTACCGGATCGTGCGCCCCGCGTCCGGATGACGGGGACCGCGCGCCGGGCCCAGTTGATCGAGATCGGCCGCACGCTGTTCGCCGAGCGTGGCTACGAGGCCACGTCCATCGAGGAGATCGCGCAACGCGCGCAGGTGAGCAAGCCGGTCGTGTACGAGCACTTCGGCGGCAAGGAGGGTCTCTACGCCGTGGTGGTGGACCGCGAGATGTCCACGCTGCTGTCCATGATCACGTCGTCGCTGACCGAGAACCGGTCCCGGATCCGGGTCGAACGGGTGGCGCTGGCCCTGTTGACGTACGTCGAGGAGCGCAGCGACGGGTTCCGCATCCTCGTGCGCGACTCCCCGGTCGCCGCGGCCGAGGGGACGTACTCGAGCCTGCTGAACGACGCCGTCGGCCAGGTGGGGCACATCCTGGCGGGTGACTTCTCCCGCCGAGACATCGACCCGGCCAATGCCCAGCTGTACGCCCAGGCATTGGTCGGAATGGTGTCGATGACGGCGCAATGGTGGCTGGACGAACGGTCTCCCTCGAAAGAGGTGGTGGCCGCGCACATCGTGAACCTGTGCTGGAACGGGCTCACGAATCTGGAGCCCGATCCCCGGTTGGGGAGCTGAAAGCGCGAGTGTCACCGGAGGTGGTCACGGTGGACCACCTCGTCGGTCGTGACGACACGACGCTCGGACTCCGGGACGAGTGCTCGTGCTGTGTAGTGGTCCAGTGGTACCGTTCTCGCGTTGTTCACGGATTGAATGCCCCAAACTTTCGAGGCGGATCGCATGGTCAGACAGGCACGCGCCGAGATCACCAGAGACACGGTGCTCGCGGGGGCCGCCCATGTCTTTCTACGGCTCGGGTACGCCAATGCCAGCCTCAGCGAGATCATTTCGCAGTCGCAGGTCACCAAGGGAGCTCTCTACTTCCACTTCGGGTCGAAGGAGGAGCTGGCTCGCGCCGTCATCGACGAGGGCGTGCGGCGGCTCACCACGGCGTGCCGCGCCCTGGACGACGGCCGGATCCCCGCTCTCGAGGCCGAGATCGGTGTCTCGTACATCACGGTCGATCTGGCGATCACGGATCCGATGGTCGCCGCGATGTTCCGGCTCAAGCATCAGATCGGCGACTACCGCGGTACCGGTGAGAACGTCATGGAGGGCTGGGCCGAGTACCACACCGGCCTGGCGCGTCGGGCGATCGACGAGGGTGACCTCGAGGCCGACCTCGACCCCGTGACCACCGGAATGCTGTTCCTGGAGGTCATCGTCGGCGCCCACATGGTCGCGGTGGCCACCGACAGCACCAAGGAGTTGTCGGCGCGCATGGAGCGGCTGTGGCACTACCTGCTCCCGTCGCTGGTCCCCGGTCGCAAGCTCGACTACTTCCGTGAGTTCGCCGCCCGCCGGGTCCTGCGCTACGGCGCCTGACGACGAGCGGCCACGTCGCGGTCGCCTCGGTCGGCCCACGGTCGTTTCTGTCGGCGACTGCTCCTAGAATCGATACCGAGTCGTCGCCGACCGATCGATCTCCGTGAGGGGTGTCGAGCGTTGCGGGTGCACGACCGTGTCGTCTTTCCGTCAGGAGTTCTGCTGGTGTCCTCGCCGTCCGTCCATGTTTCTCCCGCGCAGACCCCGGACGACGGTGCGGGCCGGATGTCGGGCCTGCTGGAATTCGCACTGCGTGACGCGTCGCTGGCGCAGATCGTCGATCTGTCCGGCCGCCGCGAGGCCACCCTGGTGGCACCCACTCCGGCACGGGCGTTCATCGCTGCGGCCATGTCCCGCACCACACCGGTCCTGCTCGTCACCGCGACGGGCCGCGAGGCCGACGATCTGACGGCCGAGCTCACGGAGATGGTGGGCGGCGCCGTGGCGCAGTTCCCGTCCTGGGAGACGCTGCCGCACGAGCGTCTGTCTCCCGGAGCGGACACCGTCGGTCGTCGTATCGAGGTGCTGCGGCGCCTCGCCCGGCCGGAGGACGCCGACTACGGCGTCCCGCTGAAGATCATCGTCACCACGGTGCGCTCGGTGCTCCAGCCGATGGCGCGTGGACTGGGCGAGATCGAGCCCGTCGGCCTGCGCGTGGGGGCGGAGTTCGACTTCGAGGAGTTGCAGAAGCGACTGGTCGAGCTGGCCTACACGCGTGTCGACATGGTCGGCAAACGCGGTGAGTTCGCGGTGCGCGGCGGCATCCTCGACCTGTTCTCGCCGACGGCGGATCACCCCGTCCGTGTCGAGTTCTGGGGTGACGAGGTCACGGACCTGCGCGCCTTCTCGGTCGCGGACCAGCGCTCCATCCCCGACGTGGAGGTCGACACGGTCATCGCGCCGCCGTGCCGGGAGATGATTCTCGACGAGGCCGTACGGGAGCGCGCGGCGCGTCTCGCCGCCGACAACACCGGCGACCCGATCCTGGTGGAGATGCTCGAGAAGATCTCCGCCGGCGTTCCGGTCGAGGGCATGGAGGCGTTGCTGCCGGTGCTGAAGGCCGGCGGCCTCGAACTGCTGACCGACGCGCTGCCCGACGGCGCACACGTGCTGGTCTGCGATCCGGAGAAGGTGCGTACGCGCGCGACGGATCTGGTGCGGACCGGCAAGGAGTTCCTCGAGGCGTCGTGGACGGCCGCGAGCATCGGTGCGGCCGCACCGCTCGACACCGCAGCGCTGGACACCAGCAGCGTGACGGACGAGAGCGCCGTCCTCGACCTCGATCTCAGCGCGTCCGCGTACCGGTCGCTGCGGCAGGTCCGAGAGTCTGCGGAGGCGGCCGGTCGGCCGTGGTGGACCGTGGGCCCGCTCGCCTCGGGCAGTGACGAGGAGATCGTGCTCGACGTCGACGCGGCGCCGGACGTGCGCGGCTCCGAGGAGGCACTCGCGACGCTCTTCCAGATGTTCACGGCGCACCTCGCGTCCGGCGGCCGCGTAGCCGTCGTCGTCGCAGGCGCGGGAACGGCGCAGCGCACGGTCGAACGCCTGCGGGAGGCCGGTGTGCCGGCGCTCCCTCTCGATGCCGGTGCCGAGCCCGGCCCCGACGTCGTCGGCGTGATGTGCGGGTCGTTGCACTCGGGTCTCGTCCTGCGTGACGCCGGCCTGGTGGTGGTGACGGAGGCCGATCTCACCGGCAACCGGGTCGCCGCGGCCGGCGACGGCAAACGCTTGCCCGCCAAGCGTCGCAATCAGGTCGATCCGCTCGCGTTGACGGCCGGCGACATGGTGGTCCACGACCAGCACGGCATCGGCCGCTTCGTCGAGATGGTCGAGCGGACCATCGGCGGGGCACGCCGTGAGTACCTCGTCGTCGAGTACGCGCCCAGCAAGCGCGGCCACCCGGGCGACCGCCTCTTCGTTCCCATGGAGTCGCTCGACCAGTTGTCCCGCTACGTCGGCGGGGAGATGCCGAGCCTGAGCAAGCTGGGCGGATCCGACTGGACCAACACCAAGCGCAAGGCCCGCAAGGCCGTCCGCGAGATCGCAGGGGAGCTCGTCCAGCTCTACGCGGCGCGGCAGGCGGCGCCCGGTCACGCGTACGGGCCGGACACCCCGTGGCAGAAGGAGATGGAGGACGCCTTCGCGTTCACCGAGACCGTCGACCAGATGACCGTCATCGACGAGGTCAAGGCGGACATGGAGAAGCCCGTCCCGATGGACCGAGTGGTCATCGGCGACGTCGGTTACGGCAAGACCGAGGTCGGCGTCCGGGCGGCGTTCAAGGCCGTCCAGGACGGCAAGCAGGTGGCGGTGCTCGTTCCCACCACCCTGCTGGCCCAGCAGCATCTGCAGACCTTCACCGAGCGGATGGCCAACTTCCCGGTGACGGTCAAGGGGCTGTCCCGGTTCTCCGACGCCGCCGAGTCGCGGGAGACGTTCGCCGGCCTCGCGGACGGCACGGTGGACATCGTCGTGGGCACGCACCGATTGCTGCAGACCGGTGTGCAGTGGAAGGACCTCGGGCTGGTCATCGTCGACGAGGAGCAGCGCTTCGGCGTCGAGCACAAGGAGCACATCAAGGCGCTGCGCACGCACGTCGACGTCCTGACGATGTCGGCGACACCGATTCCGCGCACGCTCGAGATGAGCATGGCGGGCATCCGCGAGATGTCGACCATCCTGACGCCGCCCGAGGAGCGTCACCCCGTCCTGACCTACGTCGGTGCCTATCAGGAGAAGCAGGTGGCGGCGGCGATCCGCCGTGAGCTGCTCCGTGACGGCCAGGTCTTCTACGTTCACAACCGCGTGAGCAGTATCGACAAGGCCGCCGCGAACATCCGTCGGCTGGTGCCGGAAGCGCGCGTCGTGGTCGCACACGGTCAGATGAACGAGGACGCGCTCGAGAAGACGGTGCAGGGGTTCTGGGAGCGTGAGTTCGACATCCTGGTCTGCACCACCATCATCGAGACGGGCCTCGACATCTCCAATGCGAACACGCTGATCGTCGAGCGAGCCGATTCGTTGGGTCTGTCCCAGCTCCACCAGTTGCGTGGGCGTGTGGGTCGCAGCCGGGACCGTGGCTACGCGTACTTCCTCTACCCGCCGGAGAAGCCGCTCACCGAGACGGCGTACGACCGGTTGGCCACCATCTCGCAGAACTCCGACCTGGGCGCCGGTATGGCGGTGGCGATGAAGGACCTCGAGATCCGCGGCGCGGGAAACGTGCTGGGCGCGGAGCAGTCCGGCCACGTCGCCGGTGTGGGATTCGACCTGTACGTCCGACTGGTCGGCGAGGCGGTGGAGGCGTACCGCGCCGTGGCCGACGGCCGCCCCGTCACCACCGACGAGGCGCCCAAGGAGGTGCGCATCGACCTCCCCGTCGATGCCCACATCCCGCCGGACTACGTCACCAGCGACAGGCTCCGACTCGAGGCGTACCGCAAGCTGGCCGCGGCGCAGAACGACGCCGAGATCCGTGCGGTCATCGACGAGCTGACCGACCGCTACGGGCCGGTGCCGGCCGAGGTCGCCCGGCTCGTGGCCGTCGCCGTCCTGCGCATCCTGTGCCGTTCCTACGGCATCGTGGACGTGCAGATGGCGGGGACCATGGTGAAGTTGGCGCCGATGGACCTACCCGACTCCAAGCAGATACGGTTGAAGCGGCTCTACCCCAGCGCACAGTATCGGGCGACCACCGGCACGGTGCAGATCCCGATTCCGCGTGTGGCAGGTGGTGGAGTCGGATCGGCCCGTGTCCGCGACGAGGAACTTCTGCAGTTCGTCGCCGACGTGCTGCTCGCGATGGACGGGCAGCCCGCGGGCTCCGTACGAGTCGAGCAACCGATCGGGGTGTGAGCGCGCGATGACGATTCTGCTGCTGGATCCCCTGCGGCCCACCATGGTGCCGGTGCAGGCCGTGACGTTGCTGGACAAGCCCGTGGGCTTCACCGAAGAGGTGCCGGTCTCCATCCGCTGGCGCCTCACGGGGTTCACCTCCGCGGGCGACGACGAGCCCGAGGTGCTCATCAGCACCAGCCGCGACAACCCCGACGTCCAGGAACGCATCACGCGCGGCGAGGACGTCATCGAGGTGCCGGTACCCCGCGGCGGCAACCTCGCCGAGGCCGTCTTCGTCATCGACAAACTGCGCTCACTCGGCGGATGGGAGGCGCAGCAGACGCACGAGTCGCTGCGCGGGTACCTCCTCGAGGAGACCTACGAACTGCTCGATGCCATCGAGACCGGCGATGCGGACTCCATCCGGGAGGAGCTCGGCGATCTGCTGCTGCAGGTCATCTTCCACGCGCGCATCGCCAAGGACGCGGGCGCCGAGGCGTTCGACATCGACGACGTGGCGTCCACCCTGGTGGCCAAGTTGACCCACCGCAGCCCGCACCTGGCCGACACGTCCGGCGCACCGATCGACATCGGTGCGCAGGAGAAGGCCTGGGAGGAGCGCAAGGCCGCGGAGAAGGTACGCGCGTCGTGTCTCGACGGCATCGCCATGGCGCAGCCGTCGCTCGCGCTCGCCCAGCAGGTCATCACCCGAGCGGTCAAGGCCGGGCTCCCTCAGGACTTCGTCCCGGAGTCCATGCTCTCGGTGCGCATCGACATCTCGGGTGATCACGGCGCCACCAGCGCCGAGGACTCGCTGCGCCGCACCGTCAACGAGTTCGTGGCCGACGTACGGGCCGCGGAGCGCGGCGCCGCCATGGACGGAGTCCGATCGGCCGAGATGGACTCACGAGCGTGGTCCAAGTACTGGCCGGGAACCGACATGTTCGGCCGACCGCTCGCGGCGACGGGGACGGACGACGCACGCGTCGCCGCGTCCCACCATCGGCCGCAGGCGGACGAGAAGAACCGCTGACCGTCTAGCCGAAGAGCGTCGAGCCCCAGTAGTCCTCGGTGCCTTCCGGAACTCCCGGTGGGCAGGCGAAGACCGCCGAGCCGACGTGGGAGATGTACTCGTTCAGGGCATCTCGTCGCGCGAGAGCTTGCTGCATCGGCACGAACTGGGTCTGCGGATCGCTGCAGAAAGCGACGAAGAAGAGCCCCGCGTCGAGGTGGCCGAAGCCGTCGGAGCCGTCGGTGAAGTTGTACCCGCGGCGAAGAATCTTGATGCCGCCCAACGACTCCGACGACGCCAGTCGTACGTGCGCGTCCTTCGCGATGGTCGAGGAGCCGAGATCGACGGTGTCGAACTCGGCCGTACCGCCCAGTGGCGCGCCGGTGGCCTTGGACCGACCGATGACGCGTTCCTGTTCGCCGAGCACCGCGCGGTCCCACGGTTCGATCTTCATCCGGATGCGCCGCGCCACGAGGTAGGTGCCGCCCGTCATCCAGTCGGACTCGCCGCCGTTCACCCACACGTGCTCGTCGACGGTCGCCGCTTCCTCGGCCTTGATGTTGTTCGTGCCGTCCTTGAAGCCGAAGAGGTTGCGCGGTGTCGCCTGGGCGGTCGACGTCGACGCGGTGCGACCGAAGCCGAGCTGCGACCACCGCACCGACGCGGTGCCGAACGCGATGCGCGCGAGATTGCGGATGGCGTGCACCGCCACCTGCGGATCGTCGGCGCAGGCCTGCACCGCGATGTCGCCACCGCTCCGCGCCGGGTCGAGGTCGTCGCCGGGGAATCGCGGAAGATCCTGCAGTGCAGCCGGTCTGCGGTCACCCAAGTCGAACTTGTCGAAGAATGACGGGCCGAAGCCGATGGTCAGCGTGAGGTTGGACGGCATCAGACCGTAGGCCTCGCCGGTGTCACCGGGCGGCTCGTACTGTCCGCCGCCGACCACGCCACCGGGCACCGACTCGGCGCCGACGGTGAGACGTTCGGCCATCGCCGTCCACTTCGTGAGCATCGCGACGATCTCGTCGCGCGAGGTGGTCGTCACGTCGAAGGTGACGAAGTGCATGCGGTCCTGTGCGGGCGTGACGATGCCCGCCTGGTGGACGCCGCGGAACGGCACCACGGCCTCGGCCGCGTCGGCGACCGCGGGTTCGGGTGCGGTCGACCGGCCCAGCGCGGCACCGGCGCCGACCGCGAGTGCGCCGGCTCCCACGCCACCGAAGAGCGCGCGGCGCGAGAGGCGTCGACTCGGCGGGGTGGCGGCGGCGTCCGTGTCGGACGTCCGCTCAGGCGCCTGCGACGACACCCTGGACCTGGCTCACCGACGCGGACAGGGCGTCGATCTTCTTCGACAGGTCCTGGCGCTGCGGCTCGGTGACCGTGTCGTAGGAGACGAAGCCGTCACCCTGGCGGTACTTCGCGAGCTCGGTGTCGAGTTCCGCGAAGCGCTGCTCGATGGTGGCCGCGAGTTCCGGGTCCCGCTCGGACAGCACCGGAGCGAGAGCCGCCACCGCTGCCTGCGATCCGTCGACGTTCGCCTGGAAGTCGTACAGGTCGGTGTGGGAGAAGAAGTCCTCCTCACCGGTGATCTTCGTCTGGGCGACCTCGTCGAGGAGGCCCTGTGCGCCGCCCGCCACCGTGATCGGGTCGATCACGAAGTCGGGGGACTGCACGCCCGCGACCAGTTCGTCGACGTCCGCCTTCAACTGCTCGGCGATCGCGTTCGTGTCCGGCTGGAGCCCCTGTGCCCACAGGTCCTTCTCCAGGCGGTGGAACCCGGTCCACTCGGCACCCGGCTCGACGTCCGGCTCGCGCAGGTCGATGCGGGGGTCGAGATCGTCGGGGAAGCTCTCCGCGACGGGTTCGATGCGCTCGTAGTAGGTGCGGACGAGCGGGAACTGGGCCTTGGCGCCCTCGACGTCGCCGGACGTGACCGCGGTGACGAACGACGCCGTCGTCTCCTGCAACGCCGTGACCTGGCTGACGACGTAGCGCTTGTAACCGTCGGCCGCCTCGGCGAGCGTCCCGTCGGCGTCGGACTCCTTGGCGTCACCCGTGACGACGAAGTCGCCGCGGAGGCCGTCGCCGACCATGCCCGGCTTGCACGCGGTCTGGTACGTGGCGGGCTCGGGCAGCGCGACGATGAGCTGGCGGGAGACGCCGGGCCCGATGTTCTCGATCTCGCCCATGACGCGGTCGCCCTCGCCGTAGACGTAGAACTCGGTGACCTTGGAGCCGTTGTTGGTCACCTGGAAGGTGGAGCTGCCCGTCTGTGCACTCGTCGTACCGACGTCGCACGAGCTGTCGGTCGCGTCGACCACGATGTCGCCGCCCTCGGCCGAGGTCGCGGCCTCCTTCTCGGTGCAGGCCGTGAGTGCCAGCGGCAGCGCGGCGGCGCAGAAGAGGAGGCGGGTGGTGGTGCGCATTTCAGTGGTGCCCTTTCGGGAGCGGGAAGGCCGGAGGCCGGTCGGTAGTGGAGCGGGAAGGCCGGAGGTTCTTGGAGCAGGGAGTTGTGTGTAGGTCAGGACGCGGCGGGTTGTGGCTGCGGTGCGGTGACTCGTGGCACGGCCTTCGGCCGCCGGAGGAACAGGGGCAGGACGACGACGAGGTAGAGCACCCAGGCCGCGACCTGCAGAACGGTGGGCTCGGGGCGGAAGTTGAAGATGCCGGCGACGACGGTGCCGTACCAACTGCCCGCGTCCCAGGTGTCGCTGATGTCGAACGCGGTCGCGCTGCCGCCCGGGAGGATTCCGCCGATCTGCAGAGCCCGCAGTCCGTACGCCAGGATTCCGGCGGCGACGAACACGAGGAAGACGCCCGTCCAGCGGAAGAACCGGGCGAAGTCGATGCGTACTGCTCCGAAGTACAGGAGGACGGTGAGGAATGCAGCGACGGCGATTCCGGCCAGCAGACCCAGCAGCGGCCAGGAACTGCCGTTGGTGTTCTCCGCGTAGCCGACCATGAGGAGCGCCGTCTCGATTCCTTCGCGCCCGACCGCCAGAAAGGCGAGCGATGTGACGGCCACCGGCCCGACGTCGAGCGCGCGGGCCATGCCGGCCTTCAACGTGCCGGAGATGGAGGCGGCGGCCGACCGCATCCACAACACCATGCCGGTGACGATCGCGACGGCGATCAGCGAGGCGATGCCGGCGATGATCTCGGCGGTGAGGCCCGTGACCGTCGAGGTGCCGAGGTGGATGACGGCGAACACGACGGCGACCATGCCCACGGCGGCCGAGACACCCGTCCACACCCACTTCAGCGCGTCGCGGCGGTCGGACTTCACGAGGAACGCGACCAGGATCATCACGACGATGCCGGTCTCGAGTCCCTCCCGCACCCCGATCAGTCCACTGCCGACCATCTGCGTCACGACGGACGGCGCGGATGCGACGACGACTGTGGACACGGCGGGATCTCCCGGGCTCGAGTGGAGTGGGCGTCTTAGGCAAGGCGACCCTCATACGAAAGGTGAACATACACCGGCTTCGGGGTGCGAAACAGCCGCCGACCAGGACTTTTGAAGACCTTTACCCTTCTATTACTTTGACTCGGGATGATGGAGGCATGCTCCCACCGCGCTCCCGGCGCCTGCGCGTCGTCGCGGCTGCGCTCGCCACGGCCGCCGTCGTCTCCGGCTGTGGTGCCCTCGATCTGGATCCGGGCAGACCCGCGGTGGAGATCCCCGAGGGAATCCCGCCGGGGCCCGGAGCGCCCGTGCCGCCGATCGACGTGGACGCGCCCGGTCGCTCGGCCGACCTGCTCGCCGGCTGGGCGGAACCGCTGGTCGACCCCACCGGAATCGGCCGCACCGCGCTCGAGGCCTACGGCCACGCGGCCGCGGTCATGGCCCGCTCGTCACCAGGGTGCGGTCTGGCCTGGACCACTCTCGCCGGGATCGGCCGTATCGAGAGTCGTCACGGCACCTTCGGTGGATCGTCCGTCGGTCCCGACGGCACCGCGACCCCGCCCATCCGCGGAGTGCCCCTCGACGGCACCGCCGGCAACGCGGAGATCGCCGACACCGACGGCGGAGAACTGGACGGCGACACCGTCTTCGACCGCGCCATGGGACCCATGCAGTTCATCCCCGAGACCTGGCGCAAGTGGGGCGTGGACGCCAACGGGGACGGCCGCGCCGACCCCGACAACCTCGACGACGCCGCGCTCACCGCGGGGCGTTACCTCTGCGCCCGTGGGGGAGACCTCACCACCGCGGAGGGGTGGCAGGCCGCCCTCATGGCCTACAACCTGTCGGGGGTCTACCTGAGGGACGTCCGCGACGCGGCCTCCGCCTACTCCGTCGGTGCCCGGCCGTCCTGACGTCGACCTCCTCCGGCCTGCCCGCCTGACTACCGACCTCCTCCGGCCTGCCCGCCTGCGCGTCGAATATCGAGCGCGGCGGCTGCGACGGCTAGTCTGTCTTCGAGCCGCGCCCGACCACGGGTGACCGGTTCGCGCCCGAAGCTGTGTGTTCAACGCCTGACTAGGAGTTCATTCGTGGCCATCATCGAACAGGTCGGAGCTCGCGAGATCCTCGACTCACGTGGCAACCCCACGGTCGAGGTCGAGGTCGCGCTCGACGACGGCACGCTGACCCGTGCAGCGGTGCCCTCGGGCGCCTCCACCGGTGAGCACGAGGCCGTCGAGCTCCGCGACGGCGGCGATCGCTACGGCGGCAAGGGTGTCGAGAAGGCCGTCAACGCCGTGCTCGACGAGATCGCTCCGGCCGTCATCGGCCTCGACGCCATCGAGCAGCGCACGGTCGACCAGGCACTGCTCGACCTCGACGGCACCGCCGACAAGTCGCGCCTCGGCGCGAACGCCCTGCTCGGTGTCTCGCTCGCCGTGGCCAAGGGTGCCGCGGAGTCCGCCGGACTGGAGCTCTTCCGTTACCTGGGCGGACCCAACGCCCACATCCTGCCGGTGCCGATGATGAACATCATCAACGGTGGCGCCCACGCCGACAGCGGCGTCGACGTGCAGGAATTCATGATCGCCCCCATCGGTGCGCCGACCTTCAAGGAGGCCCTACGCTGGGGCGCCGAGGTCTACCACGCACTGAAGTCGGTCCTCAAGGCCAAGGGCCTGTCGACCGGGCTCGGCGACGAGGGCGGTTTCGCCCCCGACCTCGCGGGCACCAAGGCCGCACTCGACCTCATCTCGGAGGCCGTCGGCAAGACCGGCCTCACGCTGGGCTCCGACATCGCTCTCGCGCTCGATGTCGCCGCCACCGAGTTCTTCACCGCCGGGACGGGATACGCCTTCGAGGGCAACACCCGCACCGCGGAGGAGATGTCGGCGTTCTACGCGGACCTGCTGAACCAGTACCCGCTCGTCTCCATCGAGGATCCGCTCGACGAGAACGACTGGGACGGCTGGGTCGCCCTCACCGACAGCATCGGTGACCGGGTCCAGATCGTCGGCGACGATCTGTTCGTCACCAACCCGGAGCGCCTCGAGGAGGGCATCGTCAAGGGAGCCGCCAACGCTCTCCTGGTGAAGGTCAACCAGATCGGCACGCTGACCGAGACCCTCGACGCCGTCGATCTCGCGCACCGCAGTGGCTACCGCACGATGATGAGCCACCGCAGCGGCGAGACCGAGGACACCACCATCGCCGATCTCGCCGTCGCCGTGGGCAGCGGACAGATCAAGACCGGTGCCCCGGCTCGCAGCGAGCGTGTCGCCAAGTACAACCAGCTGCTGCGCATCGAGGAGGCACTCGGCGACGCCGCGCGCTACTCGGGCGAGCTGGCGTTCCCGCGGCTCGACTTCACCTCGAAGGACAGCTGAGCTCACCGATGGCGGACCGGGACTCTCGACGCAGTGCGGCACGGCCGGGTGGCCGTTCGCCGCGCCGTGACGCGCGTCCCGGTCGATCCACGCGCCGCGACGGGTCCGGGTCCTCGCAGCCCCGGACCGTCGCCGGCGCGGTCAACGACGTCGTCACCGAGGGTGCCGCACTGGTCGGTCGGCGCGGACGCCGCCGCGGCGGCGAGAAGAAGGAGCGCACGTTCCTCGGCCTGTCGACGGGCAAGGCCGTCGTTCTCGCCGTGGTGATCTGCGCTCTCGCCCTGACTCTCGCAGTTCCGTTGCGGACGTACATCTCCCAGCGCGGGGACGCCGCCCAGGTGGCCGCCGAGCGAGTGGCCCTGGAACAGCGCGTGGCCGAGCTCCAGATCCGCAAGGACCAGACCGACGATCCGGCCTACATCACCGCACAGGCACGCGAGCGCCTCGGTTACGTCATGCCCGGCGAGACCCCCTATCAAGTCCAGTTGCCCGGCGCGCGTGCACGATCGGACATCGAGAACGATCCGCCGCCGCCCCCGCCCGGACCCTGGTACAGCGACCTGTGGTCCACGGCGACCACCCCACGGTGACGCCTCGGCGCACGCCGATCCACCCGATCCGGAAATGAGTCAGACCCAGTGAGCGACGTGTCGCGCGAAGACCTCGACGCCGTGTCCGCCCAGCTCGGACGAGAGCCGCGCGGCGTGCTCGAGATCGCCTACCGCACCCCGGACGGCCGTCCCGCCGTCGTCAGGACGGCGCCGAAGCTGCCCGACGGCACGCCGTTCCCCACCCTCTTCTACCTCACGGATCCGCGTCTGACGGCCGAGGCGAGCCGCCAGGAATCCGCCGGTGTCATGCGCGAGATGACCGAGCGGCTGCAGCAGGACGAGGAGCTCGCGGCGGCCTACCTGCGTGCCCACGAGGCGTATCTGGCCGAGCGCAACGAGATCGAGTCGCTCGGAACCGATTTCACCGGCGGCGGGATGCCGGACCGGGTCAAGTGTCTGCACGTGTTGATGGCGCACTCGCTGGCCAAGGGGCCGGGTGCCAATCCGCTGGGCGACGAGTCGGTGGCGCTGGCCGCCGAGGGGCCCCTGCGTGGCACGGCCCTGCCCGCGGACTGGCCCACCATCGAGGAGCTCCGAGCATGAGGGTCGCTGCGATCGACTGCGGAACCAACTCCATCCGCCTGCTCGTGGCCGACGTGGACGACGACGGTCTCCGAGACCTCGCGCGTGAGATGCGTGTGGTCCGGCTGGGGCAGGGTGTCGACGCGACCGGGTCGTTCGCACCCGAGGCGATCGACCGCACCGAGGCAGCGCTGCTCGAGTACGTCGACATCATCACCGAGCTGGGCGGTGTCGACGCGGTGCGCATGGTCGCGACGTCGGCCACGCGCGACGCCGACAATCGTGATCTGTTCTTCGACATGACGCGCCGGACCCTCGCCTCCGTCGCGGACGGCGCAGTGGCCGAGGTCATCTCGGGCGACGAGGAGGCTCGTCTGTCCTTCGCCGGGGCGGTCGGCGATCTGGATCCGGACGAGGGGCCGTTCCTGGTGGTCGATCTCGGCGGCGGCTCCACCGAGCTGGTGCTCGGAGATGCCGACGGCGTGCGCGCAGCCTTCTCCGCCGACATCGGATGTGTTCGGCTCACCGAGCGGTGCCTGCACACCGATCCACCCACCGAGGCCGAGCGCAGGGCAGGGCAGGCCTTCACCTCGGAGCGCCTCCAGCCGGCGTTCGACGCGGTACCCGTGAAAGATGCCCGCACCTGGGTCGGGGTTGCCGGGACCATGACCACCCTCTCGGCCGTGGCACAGAATCTTCCCGCCTACGATCCGGACGCGATCCACTTGTCGCGCATCCCGTTCACCGATCTGCGCGACGTCTGTGATCGTCTGCTCGGCATGACGAGAGCGGACCGTGCCGTGCTCGGCCCGATGCATCCCGGTCGCGTCGACGTCATCGGCGGAGGATCCCTCGTCGCGGCCACACTCGCCGAGCACATCGGTGCCGAAGCCGGAATCGACAGCCTGGTCGTGAGCGAGCACGACATCCTCGACGGGATCGCTCTCAGCGTCGCCGGGCGATGATCACTCCGGTCTCGGCCCGAGCTTCCTGACGGTCACCGGAGCGCGGCACTCCCACGCTTCCTCGATCAGGTCACGAAGCTCGTCGACGTCCACCTCGGGCAGTCGCACGAGCACCGACGCGTGACCCTCGTAGTGATCAGTGGTGAAGAACGCTGCCGGGTTCGAGCTGATGAGGGCCTCGCGGTCCTCGACGCTCGGTCTGCGGAGCAGCAGAACGTCGGGCATCTCGTGGACCCGTGCGAACAGTCGGTCCTTCACGCGGAAGCCGGGAGTGCCGTACGACGGCTTCTCCGTCACCTCGCGCAGCGCGAGTGCGATACGTCGGACGTCGTCCTCTGTCGCCATGGACGCAGTGTGCCACCTGCAGTCCTGCATCGCCGCAGATCGAGGGTGCAGTGATGCCTCTTGCCTTCGGGCGGACGCACGGGAAGGGTCGATCGAGGCCGTTGTGGTCCCCGACACACCGATCGCTCGACGACCAGGAGGTCACCATGGCAGTCCGCGACACCGACGCACCCGCGGAGAAGGGGCTGGCGCGAACAGCCCAGGCACTGGCCCGCGGCACCGAAAAGTGGTTCCCCGACGCCTACATCTTCGCGCTGGTCGGCGTGCTCGTGGTGGCGATCGCCGCGTTCGCGAACGGATCGTCGCCGCAGAACGTGGTCGACGCGTTCGGCAACGGATTCTGGGACCTGACGGCGTTCACTCTGCAGATGGCCATGGTCGTGCTCACCGGGTACGTCGTGGCCACGTCGCCACCCGTGGCGCGGCTGATCACGAGACTGGCCGCGCTGCCGAACAATCCACGCACGGCGGTCAGCTTCGTCGCGCTCATGTCGTGCTCGGTGTCGTTCCTGAACTGGGGTCTCAGCCTCGTCTTCGGTGGACTGCTCGCTCGTGCCATCGCCCGGCGACGCGATCTGAGCGTCGACTACCGCGCGCTCGGCGCCGCGGCGTTCATGGGCCTGGGCGCGGTGTGGGCACTGGGCATGTCGTCGTCCGCGGCGCAGCTCCAGGCCACCGCGAGCTCGCTCCCGCCGGCTCTGCTCCGCATCACCGGAGTCCTGGACTTCGGCACCACCATCTTCACCTGGCAGTCACTGGTCATGTGCGTGATCATCATCGTGCTGACGGTGATCATCGCGCACCTCTCCGCTCCCACCGGTGCGGCGATCAAGACCGCCGAGGCCATGGACGTGAACCTCGACGACACCATCGCCGAGCCGCCGACGCGCACCCGTCCGGGCGAGTGGCTCGAGTACAGCCGCATCCTCCCGATCCTCGCCGGGGCGATGACGCTGGGATGGCTGGTGTCGCAACTGCTCTCGAAGCCCGTGCTGTCGGTGGTGAGCAGCCTCAACGGCTACCTGCTGGTGTTCCTGATGCTGGGACTCGTGCTGCACGGCACACCGCGACGGTTCCTCGATGCCGTCGCCAAGGCCGTGCCCGCCACGGCGGGGATCCTGGTGCAGTTCCCGCTGTACGCCGCGATGGCCGCGATTCTGACCACATCCGAAGGGCGGGGCGGAGTCACGGTGTCCGAGCACCTGGCCACGTTCTTCACCGAGGTCGGCGGTGGCGGAGCCTTCGCTGTGGTCATCGCCGTCTACACCGTGATCCTGGGACTCTTCGTCCCGTCGGGCGGAGGCAAGTGGTTGGTCGAGGCGCCGTACGTCATGCAGTCCGCCACCGACGTGCAGATGAACCTCGGCTGGACCGTGCAGATCTACAACGTGGCCGAGGCGCTGCCCAACCTGATCAACCCGTTCTTCATGCTGCCGTTGCTCGCCGTCCTGGGTCTGCGGGCGCGCGATCTCATCGGATTCACGTTCCTGCAGTTCCTCTTCCACTTCCCGGTGGTGCTGCTGCTCGTCTGGCTGCTCGGGACGACGTTCACCTTCGAGCCGCCCGTGATCCCTGCCTGACCGAGCGGTGCGCGCGGCACACCGAGTCGTACTCTGATCGCCATGTCGGAGATCCTGGTGACCGTGTCGGAGTTGTCCGCAGCGCTGACGTCGCCGCGTCCGCCCGTGCTGCTCGACGTCAGGTGGGCACTGGGTGATCCCGACAACCACCAGCACTACCTCGACGCGCACATCCCCGGCGCCGTGTTCGTCGACCTGGGCTCGGAACTCGCCGGTCACGGGGAGCCCACCGAAGGGCGGCACCCCTTGCCCCGACTCGACGATCTGCAGATGTATGCGCGGCAGTGGGGCATCGACGCCGACTCGTCCGTCGTCGTCTACGACGCCACCGGCAACATGGCTGCGGCTCGGGCGTGGTGGCTGCTGCGCTGGGCGGGCGTCGAGACCGTGCGCATGCTCGACGGTGGACTCGGCGCGTGGCAGGCGGCCGAACTACCCACGCGGTCGGGCGAGGAGAGGGCGCCGCGAGCTGGGGACGTGACGCTGTCCGAGGGCCATCTGCCGACGGTGACGGCAGACGAGGCCGCGACATTCCCCGGCCGTCTTCTGGACGCACGTGCGGGGGAGCGGTACCTCGGCGAGGTCGAGCCCGTCGATCCCCGTGCCGGCCACATTCCCGGCGCTCTCAGCGCGCCGACGTCGGACAACGTGACCGTCGACGGGACCTTCGCTGCGCCTGCTGTCCTGCGAGATCGGTTCAATACCATGGGTATTCGACCCGGTGACGAGGTGGCCGTCTACTGCGGTTCCGGTGTGACCGCGGCGCACGAGATCGCAGCGCTCGCACTCGCCGGTATCGATGCGGCCTTGTTCCCGGGATCCTGGTCCGCGTGGTCGTCGGATCCCGCGCGACCGGTCGAGACGGGACCAGGCGTCTCCTGAACGGCCCACGATAGGCTGGCCTCGAGCAGGCCCCTATAGCCCAATTGGCAGAGGCAGAGGACTTAAAATCCTTGTGTTCCGGGTTCGAGTCCCGGTGGGGGCACCGACACCGTCCTTCCGTCCTCTCGGCACGTCACGTCGATACGCTCGTCGTGTTTACAGGAACTCCCTACGGGTATCGACCTGACCCAGCGCGGTCGACGCTCTGAGCCGCGCGCTCGTTCCCGGCCGGGCGACGGCCGGAGACCAGGCATCGGCCCGACTGTTCCACGACTCGTCCGGTGTCGGAAAGGGAGAACGCCATGGTGTCGAGAGCAGACGACATGGACCGGACGGCCGACGTCGACGACGTGGTGGCGATTATGCAGAGACGACGCGCTGCCGTACGAGAGAACGCCCCCGCAGAAGAGGTGTTCAGATTGATGGCACTCGAGCGACTGCTCGCCGAGCGTCGTCGAACGGGCGGCGGGCTGCCCGCGACGCTGAGCGATGCGTCATGACCGGGGACATCGGCGTCGAGGTGGACCAGGTGTTCGAGGCCCGGCCGTCACGGGGATCGATGTACATCCCGGTCGACCTCATCCCGTTGCTCAGCGCCCACTTCGCATCGCACCGCGACAGGTTGGTCGAGTGCGGTGACACCTGGCGCGCCGCGCGAGCGGAGCGAGTGCTCGACGAGTTGGCGAATGCCTTCACCGTGGGCGTGGCCCGATCGGACACCGGAGACGCGGCAACCGACGAGCCCTGAAAGGACTCGGTGATCTCATGCTCGAGAAGCACTGTGAGGACGACGCACGGCACATGGCTCGGAGCCCCTCGGATGCGGCTCTGACCTCCGTCGCCGAGGTGGTCGGGAAGATGACCTCGTTCCTCGAATCCATCGGAGACGTGGACGCGACGTTGGAGCAGATGTGCGACAACCTCGTCGACGCCGTACCCGGAGCCGACGCGGCAGGCGTGACAGTCATTCGACGGGGAAGACCGGTGACGATCGTGGTCACCGACGGGTGCGTCCGAGCTGTCGACCGTGCTCAGTACGACGCCGACGAGGGCCCGTGCCTGGAGGCCGCGGCGACCCGGACGCCGGTCCGTGTGACGAGCGGGGTTGCCGCGCAGAGGTATCCCGAGTTCTGGACACGGAACGCGGACACGGGAATGCGGAGCTTCCTGTCCACACCGGTGTCGGTGGGCGATGAGCGCTACGGGGCTCTCAACCTCTACAGCCGGAGCGATCACGGGTTCGAGCACGCGGACACGTCGACGATCTGTGTCACCGTGGTGGAGTCGTTGCTCGCGATCGCCCGGCGAGCCGACGACGCCCAACGTCAGGTGGACGGTCTTCGAGCGGCGCTCGAGTCACGCGCGGTCATCGATCAGTGCAAGGGCATCGTCATGGTCGTCCTCGACATCACGGACGATCAGGCTTTCGCACTGATCAGGTGGCGGTCGCAGGAGACGAATACTCCAGTTCGGCTGTTGTGCAGACAGATCCTCGCCGATCTCAGTGCTGAACCACTGGGAGAGGGACTCGAGTCCACTGTGGGAACCGTCCTCATGACCGCGCACACCCGGGTGGCGGCGGGCGGGTGACAGTCGGCGACACGGATGGGCCCGGGGTTGGCGTCTCCCCGCGTCGGGTACGCCGGTGGCATGGCAGAACCCGTTGGTCCTGACGTCGTCGTGTTCGATGTGGTCGGCACATTCGCCGATCTCGGCATCGTCCGTGACAGGTTCATCTCGGTGGCGCCGCCGTCGTCGTCGTTCGACGGATGGTTCGCGCACCTGTTGCGTGACGGCATGGCGCTGACCCTGTCCGGTGCGTACGAGCCTTTCGCCATCGTGGCATCGTCCGCTCTGCGGACGTACACCCGTGGGTTCGTCTCCGACGCCGACATCGAGCACGTCGTCGGAGGGTTCGCCGAGACGACACCGCACCCGGACGTCGTCGCGGCACTCGACGCCGCTGTCGCCAGTGGTGCGCGAGTGTTCACCCTGTCCAATGGAAGCGCGGACTCGACAGCAGGGTTCCTCGACCGGGCGGGTGTGTCCGATCGGGTCGAACGAGTGCTCAGCATCGACGACGTCCGCGCGTGGAAGCCGGCAGCGGCGCCGTACGAGCTGGCGGTGTCGAGCGCCGGAGTCACCGCGGACCGGTGCGCGATGGTGGCGGTGCACTCCTGGGATCTCCAGGGCGCAGGACGCGCGGGAATGCGCACCGGATGGTGCCGCCGCGAGGAGAAGGTGCCCAGTGCCGCCTTCGGCGAGGCCGACGTCTCGTCACAGACGCTCGACGGTGTGGTGCGTGCACTGTTCGACTCGACCGACGAGTGAGCAGCCACTGCCAATCGACGACGAAACGCGGCACGCCGGCCGCGCAGAGCGAATCCGGTGCACTGAACCGCGTACAGCGCGGACTGCTGCACCGAATCCCACCGCCCGATCGAGCGCTGGGGCCACCGCGCCGGACTCGTCATCGGTCGGACCACACCATCGTCGTGATGCAGAACGGATGTCCGGCCGGATCGAGGAGAACAGCCCACCGAGAATCGACCTGTGACTTGGACTGTCGCGCGCCACAGGATTCTGCGAACCGGACTGCACCGGCCAGGTCGTAGCCCGCGTCGATGTCCAGATGCACCACGGCGGTTCCGGGCCACTCGGGAGGTGTGTACTCCTCGACCTTCTGCGCCACCAGGACGAGCCCCTCATCGGTGCGCATCCCGGACGCCTGGTCGTCACCCCAGAGTCGACGACCACCGAGGAGGGCCAGATAGAACCGAACGAGTTCTTCCGGATCGGCACAATCCAGAGAGATGCCTGCGGTGCGTAACGGTCCCCTCGTCGCCGGGGCGACGTCGCGCTCCACGACGTACCGCCGTTCGATGCCCGCCGTCCGTCTGCCCCACTCACTCGACGAGACTCGCTCCTGATGTCGTGCGAAGGCGGCGTCGTCGGTGAAGTACTCGTCCACCTGCCACACGAGGGGGTCGTCGCTCTGCTGGACGTCGAAGGACACGCAACCGGGCTCGGCCCGCGTCAGCTCGACATGGCGGGGCAGACACTCCGACACGACGGCCGACTCGGCATCGTCCCGACAGATCAGCTGACCGCTGAGGTGGACGTGCGGGCGCATGCGCTGCTCCTCGTCGATGTGCTGCTGAGGGGTGTTCGACGACGATTCTCTCCTGCGGGCGCGGGAATCCCGGTGTTCGGGAGTGCATGGTTCACCGGCATCACGGCAACGTGTGCCCTGCAGCGCGGAAGAGGCGGTACCACTGCTCCCGGCTCAGAACCACGTCCGAACCGGCGGCAGCTTCCCGCACGCGGCCGGGGTTGGTAGTTCCGAGCACCACTTGAATGTTCGCCGGGTGCCGGGTGATCCACGCGGTGGCGATCGCGGTGGGCGTGGTTCCGAACTGGGAGGCGAGCTCGCGGAGCGCGTCGTCCAGTTCGGGGTAGTTCTCGCGATCACCGAGGAACACGCCGTCCGACGTCCCCTTCTGGAACGGTGACCACGCCTGCAGAGTGACGCCGTTCAGTCGCGCGTGATCGAGCAGACCGTTGTCGCGGTCGACCGACTGCTCGAGCCCGGCGATGTTCGCCGCGAGACCGGCCGCCACGAGCGGTGCATGCGTGATGCTCAGCTGGACCTGGTTCACGATCAGGGGCTGTCGCACCTCGGTCTTCAGCACCTCGATCTGTCCGGGAGTGTGGTTCGAGACTCCGAAATGCCGCACCTTGCCCGCCGTGTGCAGCGTGTCGAAGGCCGCCGCGACTTCGGCCGGCTCCACGAGGGTGTCCGGCCGGTGCAGCAACAGGACGTCGAGGTGATCGGTACGCAAGGCGGCGAGAGACTCGTCGACGGTGGTCAGGATGTGCTCGGACGAGAAGTCGTAGAACCCTTCTCGGATGCCCACCTTGCTCTGGACGATGACGTCGTCTCGATCCGACGCGAACGACACGGCGTCGCCGAACCTGCGCTCGCAGGCGTGACGATCGCTGCCGTAGATGTCCGCGTGGTCGAAGACCGACACTCCCACATCACGCGCGGTGCCGACGAGTATTCGGATCTCCTCGTCGCTCAGCGTCTCGATGCGCATGAGGCCGAGCACGACGCTGGACGCGCGGAGATCGGTGCCGGGTAGCTCGTAGGTCTTCATCTGCACCTGACTACCCGCCGCGAACCGCCCGGCGCAACCGAGGAATCGTCAGAAGCCCCCACCCGGCATCGTGCCGCCGCCCATTCCGGTCGATTCCTGTTGCGTGACACTGTTCGCGTAGTCGTTGCTCGGGTCGCGGTAGATGGTGTGGACGTGGCCCCACCTCGAGGTGGTGACGCCCGCGACGTCCGCCCCGGCCGAGCCCTGCTGTGCTGCGAACTCGACGTAGACGTCCGGTCCGCTGATCTGGAAGTGGATTCCGTCGCCCTGGCTCATGTCGTAGGTGGTCGCGCCGGACCAGTTCACGTAGGTCGTGTCGAGCGTCGCCTCGATGGTCGCGAGCGCGTCGGCGGTGGTCTCCTCGTCGGCCATGCCGGCCCAGTTCGCGATGACCTGCAGGAGCAGTTGCTTCTGCTCGTCGGTGAGGTCGGCGCCGGAAAGTCCGCTGCCGGTGGGGAAGTCGCAGGTGCTGCCGGGCGCGCACACCATGGCCGCGACGTCCGATCCCTGGTAGAGGGTGGTCTTCTGCTCGTCGGTGAGGCTGTCGTAGAAGGCGAAGGCGTCGGTGTAGATGCCGTCGAACGGCTGCACGTCGGTGCCGTCGGCAGTGGTGTACTCGGCGGGTTGGACGCCGAGGTGGGTGGGGGCGAAGGTGACGGCGTCGGCGGCGCCGTCGAGGGTGGCGTTGATGCCGAGGTGGTGTCCGCCGAACTGGATCTCCCAGGCGCTGGTGGCGGACGGGTCGCCGAAGAAGGCGATGTAGTACTGGCCGAGTGAGTCCTCGGTGGAGGTGCTGTTCTCGTGCAGGTACTCGTCGCCGCCCATGATGCCGGTGACGGTCGAGTAGGCGTCGTCGCCGAGCAGCGACTCGAGCACGGTCATGGCGGCGGCGCGCTGCTCGTCGGTGAGGTCGGCGAGGTTCAGGCCGGCGCGGTCGATGAAGGTGACGGGGAAGTTGGACCAGGACGTCGTCTTGGTCTCGTCGTCGTAGGCATAGGTGACCTGCTCGCGCTGCGCGTCGGTGAGCGTCGGTGAGCGTCGCCAGGAAAGCCTCGGTGGCCGTGGCGCTGTCGCTGATCGTGGCCGCGGTGGTGGTCGCGCCGTCGGTGACGGAGGCGGTGGACACGGCGGCCTCCTGGCTCGTGGTGGCGGAGGCCGGTGTCGCCGCGTTCTCGGTGGCGGCGCTGCAGCCGCCGAGCAGCAGACTGCCGGCCACGAGAACAGAGGCGAGGGCCGTGCGGCCGCCTCGCGGGAAACCGGCGGGTGTGGGAGTTCTGTAGAACATCATGGGTCGGACGTTACGAATGCTTCCTGCACCCGCGGTGCGAGGACGCTGGACGTTTCCTGTGAACGACCTGCGTAACGATCCAGCACCGATGTGAATCCTGGTGCGGATGAGACAGATGGGACTGGGAGACTGCATCGGTGACGACCCTCCGACGCAGGCGACTGTCCGGCCTACCGATGGTGCTTCTCGCCGTGGCGAGCCTGCTCGTCGCCGCCCCGGCGAGCAGTGCTGCCGCTCCAGCGGAATGGACCTACACGATGGTCGCGTTCAGCAATGCCAGCGACCGTGACCTCGACGTGTATCGGTCGTCGGACGGGACCACGTTCACGCCGGAGCGTACGTCCGCGTTCCGACCGCCGTCGGGACTGATGCGGGACCCCAGCATCTTTCGCCACATCGACGGGTCGTACCGCCTCACCTACACGACGGCCGACGGTGCGAACATCGGCTTCGCTCGCAGCCCGGACCGGGTGAACTGGACGTTCACAGGTACCCAGCCGGTGCCGTTCTGTTGCGCGTTCATGCCCGGCACCGGAGACGGCAAGGGCCCACGCATCCCGTTCTTCTCCGAGTCGGCAGGCTTCGCCGACGGCCCGTCGCTGTCGCCGTTCGTCACCAAGGCCTGGGCTCCGGAATGGTTCGTCGACGGCGACAGGGTGCACGTCGTCCTGTCGTTGTCGACCGGTGGCGGCTTCGTGCCGTACCTGATGACGGCACTCGACGACTCTCTGAGTTCGTGGAGCATTCCGGTGCCACTCGACGGGATCGGAGCCGACCACATCGACACGACGATCGTGAAGGTCGGATCCACGTACCACGCGTTCACCAAGAACGAGACGAAGAAGTTCGTCGAGCATGCCGTCGCGCCGACCGTGCTCGGGCCCTACCGCTTCGTCGCCCCCGGCGCGTGGGGTTCCATGGTCGAGGGTCCGGCTCTGGTCCAGCTGCCGAACGACGTGTGGCGCATCTACCTCGATGCCTACATCGACGGGAAGTACCTGTACTCCGACAGCACGGACGGTCTCGCCACATGGTCCCCGGTGCAGGAGCTGCCCGGGGTGTCCGGAACCGCGCGGCACTTCGGTGTGATGCGAGAACCCGCGTGATCCGCACCGGACGTCGCTGACGACGTGGGACGAGTCGTCGCCGCGGGACTCACCGGTGTCCTGCTCGGTCTGCTGCCCGGGCTGCTGTGGATCGTGTCCGCCTTCGTCGGTCTGCCGCCCGACGCGTCCGTGGCGTTCCCCGTGGACGGGTTGCTCATCCTCTACGTGGGGAGCGTCGCGGCGGCATACGTTCTCGCGCTGCTCGCCGTGTTCCTGACGCTGAGGCTGACCTCCGATCCTCTGGTCCGGCGCACGACGACGGCGGTGGCAGTGGCGCTTCCCCTCGGCGCGGTGGTCGCGACGGCGGCCGCACTGGGAGCAGGCCTGCTGTTCTCCTTCGACGCGTCCGTGACCATGTGGTCCGCCCTGACGATCGTCGTCGTGCTCGTCCTCGCGAGCACCTTCGCCGGCGCACGACGCTGGGCGCACACCGACCGGTGAACGCCGCGCGGACCCAGCGTCGTCAGGGCTTGCCGCGTGCCGGGGTCTGGTGCGCGACGCCGTGCCGGAGCGGCGTGTGGTCGGTGGGGGAGTGCTCCGGACCGACGTTCGACTGCCGCGGGGTGTCCGACACCTCGGGAGCGGCGGACGGGTCCCCTCCGGAGGGTTCGGCTCCGGCGCGCAGTTCGCCGAGACGAGCAGTGAGAATCTGAAGCACCTGAGGGCGGTTCGCCGCATCGCGCTCGTGAGCGATCAGCCGCTCCATCTGATCCTGATCGAGCGATCGGCAACGGTGCTGAATGGTCCCCACCGTGAGCTGGTCGTAGTCGGGTAGTGGTGTGGTCGCGTCGTCTGCAGTCATGGGTGCGGCCTACCCGAGCTGTCACGCCACAAACGAGGGTGATCAGTCAGCGATTGCCATTACCGTTCCCGGAGTTACCGTTGCCGTTCCCGGGATTGCCGTTGCCCGAGTTGCCGTTCCCGGAATTGCCGTTGCCAGAGTTGCCGTTCCCGGAGTTGCCGTTGCCGGGTGCTGCGGGTTGCGGAACGACGGGTGCGGGAGCGACCGTCGTCGTCTCGACGACTGGTGGCGCGACCTCCGGGACCGTCTCGGGAACCGGGACAGGGGTGGCCGTCGGCTCCGACGTCGTCTCGACCACCACGGACGTGCTCGGCAGCGGCGGCTCCGTCGTCGGTTCACCGTCCGACCCCGCTCCGCGGATCGCGAGCACCGTGACGAGCGCCGCGCAGATTCCCAGCGCGGCGAGTACCCACGGCACGGCGGATCGACGGCCCGACACGACGGCGGCCGGCGTCGCCATCGGGGTCGCGAGGACCGCGGTGTCGGTGTCCTCGGTGAGGGTGTGCAGCCGGTGAGCCACGTCGGCGGCGGTCGGGCGCGCCGTCGGCGTCCGGGAGGTCATGTCGGTCAGCAGCGACACCCACGTAGGCCCGAGTTCGACGGGGATCACCGGGTCGCGATGCAGACGGGCTATCGCGGCGGCGATCGCGCTGCCCTCGAACACCATTCGTCCCGTGAGGCACTCGGTCAGGACAAGGCCCAGCGAGTAGACGTCGGAGGCCGGCCCCGTCGCCTCGCCGGTCGCCTGCTCCGGGCTGAGGTAGTGCGCCGTCCCGACGGCGGTGCCGTGCTCGGTCATCGGGTCGGAGTCGACGATGCGCGCGATACCGAAGTCGGTGAGCTTCGCTCGCAGTCCCGCGTCGTCGTCGCGGGTGATCAGGATGTTGGCAGGCTTGACGTCGCGGTGGACGATGCCCGACGCGTGGATGTGTGCCAGTGCCTGCGCCACCTGGTGGCCTATCTGCCGGATCACCTCGGGCGGCAGGGTGCCGCCCGCGCGGAACGTGGACAGCGTGGTGCCGTCCACGAACTCCATCACCAGGTAGGGCCCGTCGTAGCCGACGACGTCGGACTCGGAGCCGGCGTCGTGGAGCGTGACCAGGCCGGGGTGGGTCAGCGACGCGAGGGTGCGCATCTCGCTGTCGATGCGTCGACGGTCGTGCGGCGTGTGGTCGTCGCTGCGGAACAACTTCACCGCCACGGCCCGGCCCAGCGTCCGATCGGTCGCCCGGAACACGTCCGAGACGCCACCGCGGCCCAGGACAGGTCCGAGGAGGTAGCGACCGGCGACGATGCGGGGTGCGGCCACCTGCTCAGCCATTCATCGCACCTGTCGACCGGTTCACCATGGGCATTGATCCTAGGGCGGGTCGGCCATTGGTCACGCAGAGCCGCGATGTCCGACTCGAACGGAACTCGAGGCACACTGTGTGGCCGGGTGGGGACGTCGGAGCAGTTGTGGATCGGAAAGGGCATGTGGTGGACGCACCCCCTCTTCTTCCCGGACCGATCGACACCGTCTATCAGCCCATCGTCGATCTGAGGAATCGCTCGATCGTCGGCTACGAGGCTTTGACCAGGCCGGCGTCCGGCGGCTCACCCGAGGACTTGTTCGCCGAGGCCGAGCGCCGGGGTGTGACCGCCGAGTTCGATTGGCTCTGCCGCGTGTCCGCAGTGCGTGGCGCAGCGGAAGCGGGACTCCCGAGTGAACTGGCGTTGTTCGTGAACTCCGAACCCGCCGCCCTGGACGCCCCACCGCCGGATTTTGCACGCGGTGCGCTCGTGGACGCCGCCGACCAGTCCATCGTCGTGGAGATCACCGAGCGTGACCTGATGGCGGATCCGGCCGGAATACTGCGTGCGGTCGCGCACGCCCGAGACCTGGGGTGGCGTATCGCCGTCGACGACGTGGGGGCGGACTCGTCGAGCCTCGCGCTGCTGGCGTTGCTGCGACCGGACGTCGTCAAGCTGGAGATGCGCCTGGTCCAGCAACCTTCCACGCCGGAGACGATCGCGCTCCTCGCCGCGGTGGCCGCGGAGACCGCGCGAACGGGCTCCGTCGTCGTCGCCGAGGGAATCGAGAATGCTGCGCACGAGGCCCGCGCCCTCGAGCTCGGTGCCTCGTGGGGGCAGGGCTGGTACTTCGGCGCACCCGGCCCGCTACCGCGTTTCGACGCCGTGCCGCGTCGACCGCATCCAGGGCTGGCCGGCCCCGCTGTGACGGTGCGTGCCCCGGTGGCCGTGACACCCTTCGGGCTCACTCACGGCCGCGGGTCCGCGGTGCGGACCACCCCGGCCGCGCTGGCCGACCTGGAGGCGGATCTGCTCCGTCGTGCCCTGGAGTGTGGGCCGACATCGTTGGTGCTCGTCACGGTCCCGGAGCCGGAGACGATGATCGGGACTCGGCGGCAGCTGCTCGATCAGCTGTCCGAGCGAAGTGCTCTGACCGTGCTGTTCACCGCGGGAGACGCGCGATCGATTGCCGGCCACCATCGACTCGTCGTGATCGGACAGAGCGAGCCGCTGGCGAGAGAACACTCGATCGTGGTGGTGGACCCGGAATTCGCCGCGGCGCTGACCGCGGTGCCGTGCACCGCGGACGGGGAGCCGTGTGTGGAGTATCGACTCACCCGCGACCGTGATCAGGTGCTCGACGCGGCCACGCTGCTTCTGCACCGGGTGCCGCCGCGCTGAGCGAACCCCGGGCTACATCTGCACGCCGGCGATCTTCTGCACTCCGCCCCGGCCGTCGAAGGCGAGTTGGCGGAAGGCCACCTTCTCGATGAAGAAGCGGTCGTGGCTCACCACCACGACGGCCCCGGGGAACGCCGTCAGCGCTCGCTCGAGGACGTGCGCGCTCGGGAGGTCGAGATGGTTGGTCGGCTCGTCCAGCACGATGACGCCGGCTCCGAACAGGAGACACTGGGCCAACGCGACGCGTGCCTGTTGACCTCCGGACAGCGTTCCGATGCGCTGCTTCTGTTCGGCCTCGGAGAACTGCAGCAGAGCGAGGAAGCGCGCCACGTCCTTCCGGGTCGCGGTCAGTGCCAGACTGTCCGGCATCGCGTTGACCGCGTGCGTGACGGTGTCGTCCGGATCGAGGTTCGCGAGCACCGTGTTGTAGTGAATGAACGCGGGCGCCTTGACCTTCCACTTCACCGTTCCGGAGTCGGCGGGTGCGAGCCCGGTCAGCACGTCGAGGAGCGTGGACTTCCCGCAGCCGTTGGGGCCGGTGATCGCGATGCGGTCGCCCCGATGGATCTCGAAGGAGAGATCCGCGAACAGTGGATCGCCGCCGTGCCCCTTCGTGACGCCGTCGACGACGCAGAGGTCGTGGTGCACGTGCAGTCCGCCGTAGATCGACGTGATGATCTGATCGACCGGTCGAGGGGTCTTGCTCTTCTTGATCGACGCCAGTCGCCGCTTCAGCACGCCGCTCGGATTCTTCGCGGCTTCCTTCCGGTCGGTGATCGCGTCCTGCTCGTAGGCCAGGAGTTGCTGCTCGGTGCTGAACTCCTTCTCGAGGTTCTTCAGTCGGAACTGCTTCTGCTGCACGTAGTCCGAGTAGCTCCCGTCGTAGGTGTGCAACCGGTTGTTCTCGATCTCGACGATGGTGGTCACCACCTGCTCGAGAAAATGGCGATCGTGGGAGACGAGGAGCAGTGCGCCGCGGAAGTCACGGAGCCACCGCTCCAGCCACGTGATCCCGGCTACGTCGAGGAAGTTTGTGGGCTCGTCCAGAAGGAGGACGTCGGGCGATTCCAGGACGATGCGGGCCAGCGCGGCTCGGTTGCGCCATCCACCGGACAGCTTGTCCACCGGCAGTTCTCGACGCTCGGCGTCGAAACCCAGCATCGACAGGGCGGTGTCGATCTGCTGGTGGTACGTCCATCCACCGCCGACCTCCATCTGCTCGAGCAGCTCGGCCTGGCGGTCGACGAGGCGGTACATCTCCTTCTCGTCGATGTCGCCTCCGAGCGCCGTCTCGACCTCGGCCAGTTCGGTCTCCACCGCCCTGATGTCCCCGAAGAGCGACTCGAGCTCGGCGGTGATGCTGCGATCGCCGTCGAGCTCGGAGAACTGGGAGAAGTAGCCGATCCGAGCACCCTCGGTGACGTCCACCGTGCCGGAGTCCGGCGCGACGCGACCCAGGAGCAGCTGCAGGAGCGTGGTCTTGCCCGACCCGTTACGGCCGGTGAGGCCCACCCTGTCTCCGTCGGAGAGACGGAAGAACACCTCGCGGAGAACGACTTTCTGCTCGTACCCGGCGGTGACGTCGTTCATGCGAATCCAGCTCATCGCGACGACGCTACCGGGAGCCGCCGTCGGTCAGGTGACGGGAAGGGTGGCCACGATCTTTCCACGGTTGCCGCCGGCGGACATCGTCGACAGCGCCTCGGGGATCTCGTCGAAGGTGATGGTGCGGCCGACGACGGGCCGGAGCGCCCCGTTCTCGATCAGGGCGGCGATCTCCCGTAGCTGACCGCCGTCCGCGTGCATGAACAGGAATTCGTACGACACATCGGCTTTCGCCGCCTGTCGACGAATCTTCCGGCTGATCACCGCGATGGCCGTGCGGACGACGATGTTCAGGCCTGCGTCGGAGGCGAAGGCGGGGTCCGGCGGGCCGGTGATCCCGATGGCCTTGCCACCTCGCTTCAGCACGCGGAGCGAGGTCTCGAGTGTCTCACCGCCGACGCTGTCGAGCACGAGGTCGACGCCGGACAGGGTGTCGAGATCGTCGGTGTGGTAATCGATCACGACGTCGGCGCCCAGTTCCCGCAGGAAGTCGGCGTTGCGCGCACTGGCCGTGGTCACCACGGTCGCTCCCAGATGTTTCGCGAGCTGGACGGCGATGGTGCCCACACCACCGGCCCCCGCATGGATCAGCACCGTCTGACCTGCCTGTAGACCGCCTCGCTCGACCAACGCCTGCCACGCGGTGAGCGCGACGAGGGGCAGCGACCCGGCCTCGGCCATGCTGATGCCGGCCGGCTTCGGTGCCACGTCGGACTCGGGAACGGCGATGCGCTCGGCGAAGGTGCCGATGTGATCGGTCGGTGGCCGCGACCAGACCTCGTCCCCCGGTGCGAAGGACCGCACCGCCGGGCCGACTGCGAGAACGGTGCCGGCGACGTCGTGACCGAGTGTGCGGGGAAGGGTGTACGGAAGTATCTGTGTGAACTCGCCGAGACGGATCTTCTCGTCGAGCACGTTGAGACCGGCCGCCTCCACTCGGATCAGGACGTCGTGATCACAGACGGTCGGCTCCGGAACATCCCGTTCGACGAGAGGGTGCTTGTAGCGGGTGAGGACGAGTGCGCGCATCGTGAGTCTCCTGATTTCTCTCGGCCGGTCGAATCAGACTGTGGTGGGCCGGGATCCGGGGTACAGGGCGTCGAGTGGTCCGGCCAGTGCGGCCTTGGCGCCGACGGTCAGCTCGTCGGCGAGCACCTCCGTCTCACCCGCCTCGACTCCGTCCAGAACGGCCGCGACGAGCTGCTCGGTCGTCAACTTCGGCCCGTCGGCGCCCGCCGCCATCGCGGTGTCGACGTACCCCATGTGCACACCGGTGACGAGCACGCCTCGGGGCGCCAGTTCGAGACGCAGGGAATTGGTGGCCGCCCAGAGGGCCGCCTTGGACGCGCTGTACGCGCCACCGAAGTGGTACCAGCTGGCGACCGAGTGCACGTCGATCAGCACGCCCGCGCCGTGAGCTGTCAGTGCCGGCGCGAAAGCTCGCGCCACGAGCAGGGGACCGAAGAAGTTCACCTCCATGGTGGCGCGGATGTCGGCGACCTCGACGTCGAGCAGGCTGGCGCCGGGCGGAAGTGCGCCCGCGTTGTTGATCAGCACCGTGACGTCCGCGGCCTGTGCGGCGGCGGCCTCGACGGACGTGGGGTCGGTCACGTCCAGGGTGACGGGAACGATGCGGTCGTCGTCCCAGTCGCGCGGCGTCCGGGCGCTGGCGTACACCTTGGCGGCGCCGCGGGCGAGGGCGTCGTGGACGAACTGCGTACCGATGCCACCGTTGGCTCCGGTGACGAGGACGACGGATCCGGCGAGAGCGGTCATGACGAGCTCGATTCTGTGACGGGTTTATATGACTGTACTCAGAACCGAGCACGGTCATGTTTTGTTCCGCGCTGCTGCACCGTCGTCGTTCCCGCGTGACGAGACTCGCACCCCCCTCGGGGGTAGTCCGCGCCCGGTGCGGGGTACACCCCGCTGGTGACGAGACGAGTGACGTTCAAGCGATCCGTCGCGCAGGCGATGGCCTTGTTCGCGGTGCTGGGCCTGTTCTGGGCGCTCGTCGGTGCACGCCTCGACCAGGATCATCCGTTGCGCACCATGGTCGTGGTCGGCTGCAGTGTGATCGGCGCCGGGTGGTTGTTGCTCGCCGTGGTCGTCGTCGTTCGTCTTCGGCGTCTCCGCGCGCGTCGTGATGCGGTGAGCGACACCTGACGCAGCGACGTCAGGGCGCGGTCGTGAGATCGCGTATCAGGGCGTCGACGATGCTGCGCCGCGCGCTCGCCCCCTCGGGTGTGGGAAGCAGGGGGTAGACGTGGATCGCCCCGGGACACTCGGTGCTGCGGATGTCGACGCCCGCTGCGCGCGCCTCGTCCACGAACGCCCGGACGTCGGGCAGGAACAGATCTCTATCCCCGATCAGGACGTGAACGGGCGGTAGTCCGCGCGTGGGCCCGCGTAGTGGACTGACCACGGGATCGTCGAGGTCTCGACCGTTCGACCACGTCCGCGCCAGATGTCGCAGGCCGACGCTCGACAACCACGGGTCGCGCGCCTCGACATCGGGGATCGCCGGGTTCGTCAGCGCGAGATCGAGCCACGGGGAGATCAGGCAGAGATGAGACCCCGGTCTGCCGGCTGCCGCGAGCCGTTGCGCGAGCCCGAGGGCGAGGGTGCCGCCGGCGGAATCGCCCATGATCGCGGTGTGGTCGATCCCGTGCTCGGACACCATCCGTTCGTGGACCGACGTCAAGAGGGGGTAGGCGTCGTCCACGGTGTGATCCGGAGCCAGACCGTAGTGCGGTACCGCGACAGCGAGCCCCGCCTCGGTGAGCTGATCGACGAGCGACCAGTGCTGAGCGGCGATCTCGCTGACGAACGCTCCGCCGTGGAGATGCAGGACACCGCCGACGCAGGGTCGGTCGCGCGGACGCACCACGTCGACGGGCCGTCCCGCGACCTCGAACCGCTCGATGTCGTGCCGTCCCGCCATGCGCGCCGGCGGAGTCGGAGAGTCCTTCGGCCGCCGCATCCGGCGGTCGGCACGAGCCTCGGACGCCATCGTCCGCTTCGCCGTCGCCCGCATGTACAGCGCCACCGCGCGCATCTGCCACGTCGCCATGAAAAAGTCTCCTGGTCGGTGATCGTCCGGCGGCCATCGTGTCACGAGAGGAAAGCCCATGAACGTCACCCGAACTCCCGTCGCGGTCACCGGATCGACCGGCGCACTCGGCGGCGCCGTCGCCGCGTCGCTCGCCGCTGCGGGCGCGTCGCAGCGTCTGCTGGTGCGGAACGCCGTTCGCGCGCCGTCACACCCGGGTGCCGACGTCGCGCAGTGTTCCTACTCGGACGCGACCGCCGCGGTGCAGGCACTCGCCGGGATCGAGGTCCTGTTCATGGTCTCGGCCTCCGAGAGCGCCGATCGTGTCGACCAGCAGAGGACGTTCGTCGACTCGGCGGTCGCCGCCGGCGTGCGCCACATCGTCTACACGTCGTTCGTCGGCGCCGCGCCGGACGCCGTCTTCACCCTGGCCCGAGATCACCACGCCACGGAGAGTCACATCCGGTCCACGGGTATCGGGTTCACGTTCCTCCGGGACAACTTCTACCTCGACGTCATGGAGCACTTCGTGGGGGAGGACGGTGTTCTGCGCGGACCGGCGGGGGAGGGGCGTGCCGCGCTCGTCGCCCGCGTCGACGTAGCGCGCACCGCTGCGGCGGTGCTGAGCGACCCGGCCCGTCACCTCGGCCGGACCTACGATCTGACCGGGCCCGAGGCGCTGTCGATGACGGAGGTGGCCGCCACACTGTCCGACGTCCGGGGAGTCGACGTGCGGTTTCACGACGAGACGGTGGCGGAGGCCTACGAGTCGAGGGCACGGTGGGCGGCACCCGCCTGGCAGAACGACGCGTGGGTGTCGACGTACACGGCCATCGCCTCGGGAGCTCTCGCCGACGTCTCGGGTGACGTGGAGGAGATCATCGGACGCCGACCGCTCTCGTTCCGGGAGTTTCTCACCGTCGGCTGAGCACGAGCACGGTCGGTATAGTGCACTGCATAGAACGAGAGGAATCGCATGCCCAGGCAGAGCACCGCCCGTACCGACATGTTGCGCAGCGCGGCGCTGCTGTTTCGGGAGAAGGGTGTCGAGGCCACCTCGGTGGCCGACGTCATCGAGCATGCCCATGCGCCGCGCGGATCGATCTACCACCACTTTCCCGGAGGGCGCCCGCAGCTCGTCGAGGAAGCGACACGGGGCGCGGGTGACTTCATGGGATCGATGATCTCGGCGGGTCTCGCGTCGCGGGGACCCGAGCACACCATGGCCTCCATCGTCGGGTCGTTCCGTGACCAACTCGTCGCGACGGATCACGTCGCGGGGTGTCCCGTCGGTGCGGCGGCCGTCGAGGGGCCCAACACCCCGGGTGCCCGCGACGCGGCAGGTGCGGCCTTCACGTCGTGGGAGAAGATCATCGCGGACTCTCTGTGCGAGCGCGGTGTCGCTCGTGACGACGCGGAACGCGGTGCGACCCTTGCCCTGTCGGCCATCGAGGGCGCCCTCCTCATGTGCAAGGCGCAACGGAGCACGCGGCCGCTCGACGTCGTCGAGGAGTGGCTCGTCGGCATGATGGCCGACCTGCTGGGCACCGCCTCTCGGTGAACTGCGCCGCACGGCGCGGAGCCTTGTTAGTGTCGGTCGAATGTTCGTCCCGTTCAGTGTCACCGACTTCCTCGACCGCGCCGCCGCCGTGTACGGAGACCGGGTCGGGTTCGTCGACGAGCCCGATCAGCCCGCTCCGAGCCTCGGATCTCCGACCTATGCCGAGATGGCGGACCTCGCCCGGCGGCAGGCCGTGAAACTCGACGATCTGGGTATCGAGCGTGGCGATCGAGTGGCGATCGTCAGCCACAACGCGGGCCGTCTGCTCACGTCGTTCTACGGAATCAGTGGTTGGGGCCGCGTCATCGTTCCCGTCAATTTTCGACTCCGGCCGGACGAGGTGCGGTACATCGTCGAGG
The DNA here is from genome assembly GCF_001426145.1 of Rhodococcus sp. Leaf225. Classification (NCBI taxonomy): domain Bacteria; kingdom Bacillati; phylum Actinomycetota; class Actinomycetes; order Mycobacteriales; family Nocardiaceae; genus Rhodococcus; species Rhodococcus sp. Leaf225. The sequence goes on from NZ_LMRN01000007.1 coordinate 480,070, forward strand.
ACTCCGGTGCGCGCGTGCTCTACATCGATCCGGAGCTGAAGGACTCGCTCGGCGACGTCGAGTGCGAACACGTCGTCGTTCTCGGTGACGACCAGAATCTGTACGCTCCGCCGGGATCGACTCCGGCACCGTGGGATCCGGACGAGAACGCGACCGCTGCCATCAACTACACGTCGGGGACCACGGCTCGCCCCAAGGGCGTCCAGATCACGCACCGCAACATCTGGGTCAACGCGGTCACCTTCGGCATGCACGTCGGCGTCAGCGATCGCGACGTCTACCTCCACACCCTGCCCATGTTCCACGCGAACGGCTGGGGACAGCCGTTCGCGATGACGGGAGTCGGTGCGCAGCACATCGTCCTGCGCAAGGTCGACGGCGCCGAGATCCTGCGCCGCGTGCGCGATCACGGCGTGACGGTGATGTGTGCGGCCCCCGCCGTCGCGGCAGCCGTGCTCGATGCCGCGCAGTCGTGGGAGGGCGAGATCCCCGGCCGGGATCGGGTGCGCATCATCATGGCCGGTGCGCCGCCACCGACGAAGACCGTTGCGCGCGTGGAGCGTGAACTGGGGTGGGAGTTCATCCAGATCTACGGGCTCACCGAGACGTCCCCTCTGCTGACCGTCAACCGCACTCGCCAGGAGTGGGACGATCTGGAACCCGAGGAGCGTGCCGCGAAGCTCACTCGGGCCGGCGCCCCCGCACTGGGTGTCCGACTCGACGTCGACCCGACCGGCGAGGTGTTGGCGCGATCCAACGTCGTCATGGAGGGCTACTGGGGGCGGCCCGAGGAGAGCGCCAGAACGCTGGACGGCGGCTGGTTCCACACCGGTGACGGCGGCCTCATCGGCGACGACGGCTATCTCACCATCGCCGACCGCAAGAAGGACGTGATCATCACCGGCGGCGAGAACGTCTCGTCCATCGAGGTCGAGGACTGCCTCTTCTCCCATCCCTCGGTGAGCGAGGTCGCCGTCATCGGGGTGCCGAGCGAGAAGTGGGGCGAGACGATCAAGGCCTTGGTGGTGCTCGCGCCGGACGTGGACGCCGGCCCGGAGACGGAGGTCGACCTCATCGCGTGGTGCAAGCAGCGACTGGCCGGGTACAAGGCGCCGACCACCGTGGAGTTCCGGGACGAGTTGGCGCGCACGGCCACCGGCAAGCTGCAGAAGTTCAAGTTACGCACGCCCTACTGGGACGGGATGGACCGCGAGGTCAACTGACTCGCCGGAGCCGATCTCTCAGGGAGGCTGTTTACACTCGGGGACTCGACCACTCTCCGACTCTCCGACGGGATCCCACCGATGACGATGTCCTCGCTGTCCGACGACGACGTCGATGTGGACCGTCCGTCTCGCGGAACCCCGGCGCGCGTGCTGCCGTGGGTCCTGCTGATCGGCGGGGTCGTCGGATTCGCGGCCGCCTGTGTGCTGACCTACGAGAAGATACGACTGACGGCGGACCCGTCGTACGCGCCGACGTGCAACCTCAACGCCGTGGTCAACTGCGGCTCGGTCATGGCATCACGCCAGGCGGCCGTCCTCGGATTCCCCAACTCCTTCATGGGGGTGGGCGGCTTCGCCATCGTCGCCATGGTGGGCGTCGCCCTGCTGATGCGCACGCGTCTCGATCGGTGGTTCTGGGCAGGGCTGCAGGTGGGGGTCACCGCGGCCGTCGCCTTCGTGCACTGGCTCATCGTGCAGAGCCTGTACGAGATCGGTGCGCTCTGCCCGTACTGCATGGTGGTGTGGGCCGTCACGGTGCCCGTCTTCTGGTACGTGACGGTGGTGAACGTGTCGGCTCTGGCGGGACCGGGCCGGACGAGAGACCTGCTGACGCGGTACCACGCCGTCCCCCTCGTCCTCTGGTATCTCGTGCTGGCAGGACTCGTCGTGCAGAGGTTCGTGCTCGGCTGACCGGGGTCGGTGCGCTACTCTGCGCGCAGTGATCTCTTCATGATGTCCTGACCAGGCCCTGTGGCTCCGACCGAGCGCACTCCGTGCGTTCGGTGGTGACTGCGTGCGCCGGTGTCGGCGGACCCTTCCGAGGGCTCCGCCGCCTCCGGCCCCTGTCACTTCTCTCCGGAGTACCTCATGAACGAGCCGTTCTCGGCCCCTGTCCCGCATCCGTCCACACTGCGCGCCGACTGCGCGCGGTGCACCGGCCTGTGCTGCACCGCCCTCGGATTCTCGCGATCGGTGGAGTTCGCGACCGACAAACCACCGGGCGTCCCGTGTGCCCATCTGGACACGACGTTCCGGTGTTCGATCCACTCCGCTCTGCCTCGACGCGGGTACCGCGGTTGCGTGTCCTTCGATTGTTTCGGAGCCGGCCAACGCGTCAGCACGACGATGTTCCCTGCCGCGTCGTGGCGCGACGGTGACGCGACCGCGCGCACCGTCTTCTCGGCCTTCGAGGTCGTGATGGACCTGCACGAGATGCTGTGGCATCTGACGCGGGTGCGCACGCGTTCCCACGACAGCGACCTGACCGACGAGGTCGATCTGCTGTGCGCGGAGATCTCTGCCGCCGTCGACGCCGGCGCCACCTCGGTTCTCGCGGTGGACGTGACGTTCGTTCGAGGGCGCGTACGGCAGGTGCTCGACACCGTGAGCGCCGAGGTGCGCGCGGCCTACTTCGCGGACGGGGCGGCGACGGACGCACGGCTCGTCCCGCGAGCGGACCTGGCGGGCGCCGACCTGCGTGACGTGTGGCTCGTCGGTGCCGACCTGCGCGGGGCGTCACTGGTGGGGGCGGATCTGCGCCGTTCCGACTTCACCGGATGCGACCTTCTCGGGGCCGATCTGCGCGGCGCGGACGTCCGGGGTGCGGACCTGCGTGACGCGCTGTTTCTCACCCGGACGCAACTGGCGTCCGCGAGCGGGAACCGGGACACCCGAGTTCCGGTCGACCTGGAGGTTCCGCCCGGGTGGTGACCGGTCGAACTGTGCGTCAGGCGGGGCGCGCGCCGGTCATCTCGGCCGGCGCGACGTCCGTCACCGACGACACAAATTCGCGGGCGATGTCCCGCAGTCGGCGGTTGGTGCGCTGCGACTCGGTCGAGAGCACCTCGAACGCCGCGGCGTCGTCGATGCCGCGCAGGGCCATGAGGATGCCCTTGGCCTGCTCGATGGGTGCGCGGTGGGCCATGGCATCGCGGAGGCCGTCGACGGTGGTCGAGAGGTCGCGGTGCTGGTCGTCGCGCTCCAGCGCGTCCGAGACGGCGCCGACCAGCGTGCTGAGAACCTGACGGTCCAGGTCGTCGAACGAGTGCGGGGTGTGGGCGAAGAGGGTGAGCGAACCGATGGTGCGGTCACCCACCCGCACCGGGGTGCACATCATCGCGGCGATCCCCGCGGCGCGCGCAGTGGTGCCGAATTCCGGCCACCGGGCGTCTCCCGCCTCGCAGTCGACCAGCACCGTCTCGCCCTCGCGAGCGGCGTGCAGGCACGGACCGCTGTCCGCGTCGTACTGCTCGAGGTCGATGGCGGAGACGGTGGCCGACGACGTCGCGGCCGCGAAGGGTGCGCCGTTCAGCTCGACGGTGACTCCGCACATGTCCGTGTCGGGGATGCACGCGCAGGCGGCGTCGACCAGCCGGTGCATCAACTCCGCAGCATGGTCGTCGTCGGTGCCCGCCGCGCTCAACGAGCGGACGGCGTTACCGATCACGACCGCGAGCGGCAAGGAGTCAGAGGAGTTCACGGCACCATTGCACCACGACGGGGCGACAACCTTCCGGCAACGACCAGGTCACCCCCGGTCGGCCGCAGGCGTACGGATGAAGAACGAGGCGCCCACTGCCAGCAGGGACACGGCACCGCCGCACAGGAACGCGGTGTGGATCCCCGACTGCTGCGCCGCCACGTCGCCCACGCCACCGGCCAGTCGGGAGGCCGCAGCGGTGGACATCACGGTCACGAACAGCGCGGTGCCGGCCGCTCCCGCCAACTGCTGCACGGTGTTGAAGATCGCGCTGCCGTGCGAGTACAGCTGCGGCGGAACCGAACCCAGTGAGGAGGTCATCAGCGGAGTCATGATCAGAGCGAGTCCGACGCTGAGCAGCGAGTGGATCGCGACGACCACGGGGAGGGCGGTGTCGGCCGTGAGGATCGTCATCGACCACAGTGCGGCGCTGACGACGACGGCGCCCGGGACCACCAGTGGGCGGGGGCCGACCCGGTCGAAGACCCGTCCGACGACGGGAGCGAGACCGCCCATGATCAGACCGCCGGGAAGGAGCATCAGGCCCGTGGTCAACGTGTCCAGCCCGCGGACGTTCTGCAGATACATCGGCAGCAGGATGAGGGCACCGAACAGCGCCATCATGCTGATGGAGAGCATGCCCAGGCCGATGCTGAACGTGGGGGTGCGCAGCGGACGCAGGTCGAGCAGGGCCCGGCCCGAGTCCTGACGAGCGATCTGCCGGAGGACGAACACGACCAGTGCGACGACGCCGACACCCAACGGGATCCACACGGGGACCGCGGTGCCCTCGGCGGCGTGACCCAGGCTGCCGAGTCCGTACACGATGCCGCCGAACGCCAGCGCGGACAGCACCACCGAGACGGCGTCGAACGGGGCCACCGTGCTCGCCGCGGTGGCGTTCTCCACCAGGCGGGATCCGATCGCGAAGGCCAGCAACGCGATCGGGAGCACGAGCCAGAACATCCACCGCCAGTCGAGTGCACTGAGGATGACACCCGAGATGGTCGGCCCCACGGCCGGAGCCACGGCGATGACGATGGAGATGACGCCCATCATGCGGCCGCGCCGATCGGCGGGAACCAGTCGCAGCACGGTCGTCATCAGCAGGGGAAGCATGATCGCCGTGCCGCCTGCCTGGACGACTCGACCGGTGAGCAGCAGCGGGAAGCCGGGCGCCGACGCGGCGAGAACGGTGCCCACGGAGAACAGCGACATCGCCGCGAAGAAGACCTGGCGGAGAGTGAAGCGCTGGAAGAGGAAGCCCGTGGTCGGGATGACGATGGCCATGGTCAGGAGGAAGCCGGTGGTGAGCCACTGCGCGGTGCCGGCGTCGATGGCGAGATCGACCATCAGGGTGGGCAGCGCGACGCTCATGATCGTCTCGTTGAGGATCATGACGAATGCCGACACCACGAGCACCGCGATCAACAGCCGACTGCTCCGTGGCAGAGGCCCGTCCGTGACGCGCGGCGCGTCCACCTCTGTCTGCTGAACCTGCATCGTCGTGGGGCCTCTCTGTCGTTCGGTGTGGTAACAGTGTCTTCCTGCATGACAGTCACTGTCAAACTGGTTGTTGATGTAGGGTGACGGCCATTCGGAGAGGAGTGATGTCGTGAGTGGAGACGGCTCGACCGAGGTGGCGGCGACACCGGTGCCCGATCTGCGGGAACGTCGGCGTCGCGACATGTGTTCCGAGATCTCACTGGCGGCGCTGGAACTCTTCGAGCGTCAGGGATTCGCGTCCACCACCGTCGGCGACATCGCTCGCGACGCGGGTATCTCGCAGAGCACGTACTTCCGTCACTTCCCCACGAAGGAGCAGTCCGTCGTCGGCTTCGATGCCGGGCTCGAGCGCGAGATCCTGGCGTGGGTGACCGAGGCCGACCTCGCGGGTGTCGGTCTGGCCGGCATCGAGGACATCGTGGAGCGGTTCCTCCGGCGCATGAGTGCGGCGAACACGGCGTCGTCCGACCGCGTGATGCGCATCCGTCGGCTGATCGTGTCGGATGCGCACCTACGGTCCGCGGCGATCGCCCTCGACGAAGTGGTCATCGCTCGCCTGGCCGACGCGCTGGCGGCGCGAGTTCCGCGATCGCCCTCCCGCCTGACCGCCGAGACGGCGATCATGACCGTCCGGGTCGCGTTCGACTCGTGGGCGGCGCGCGTGGACGACGGGGATCAGGACGCCGACCTGGCGGAGATCTATCGCGTCGCGTGCCGTGATCTGCGGACCGTCGTGACCGGTGCCGCCCCGGACGTCACGACGTAGCCCTCGGTGCGCCGGTGGTCGACCGTGACACCAGGCTGGGCGTCAGCACGATGCTCGGCGCACTGTCGTCGACGGTGAGGGTGAGTGCGGCGTCCACCGCCGCGTCGGCCAGGCTCTCGGCGTCCTGGGACACCGTGGTGAGTGCGACGTGGTCCAGTCCGGCGACGCGCGAGTCGTCGTACCCGATCACCGACATGTCCCGCGGCACGGCGAGTCCGCGAGCGACCAGTGCGGCGAGAACGCCTGTGGCGCACCGGTCGTTGAAGGCGATCACGGCGGTGGGAGGGTGCTCTGTGTCGAGGAGTCCCTCGACTGCTCGCGCTCCGTCGTCCTCCGTGAGGCCGCCCCGCACCACCTCGGCTCGGGCGTCGTCGATGTGGGACAGGGCGTCCAGGAAACCGGCGGATCGGTCCTCGCTGCCCGGTGCGCCGTCGCCGTCGACGAAGGCGATGCGCCGATGGCCGAGCTCCTCGAGATGCCGTACCGCCAGCGTGATGCCGGCGACGTCGTCGCTGCGCACCGTCACCGTGTCCGGGGTGTCGACACGGCGAGCGACGACGACGGTGGGAACGGTGCGGGCGAGCGCGGCCAGCTCGTCCTCCGGCAGTCGGCTGCCGAGGAGGATCGTTGCCTCGCAGCGATCGTGACGAAGGGAGTCGATGGCCGCTGTCTCACCTCTGCTGGGTGCGACGGCGCTGAGAGCCACCTCGTAGCCCCGTCGAGCCGCGGCGGAATAGACGTGTTCGACCAGATCCCCGTGGAACGGTTGTTGCAGCTCGAAGACGACCCCGAGAAGCCGGGAGTGCGACTGCCGCAGACTGCTCGCCCGTCGATCGCGGACGTATCCCAGTTCGTCGGCGATCTCGCGTACCCGTGCGCGGGTCGCGTCGCTGGCACCGGGGGAGTCGCGGAAGACGATGGACACCAGGGCGGTCGAGACTCCCGCCGCCCGTGCCACGTCGGTCATCGTGACGGGACGCTCGGTTCGTCTCCTGGTGGTCACGCACCGATCGTACGGGGGTGTTGACGCCGGCGTCTAGTACGTTCTAGCCTCTGCGAACAGGCAAACTAGAACGTACTAGTAGGAGGCGTCATGGCAGTCGATCGTTCGGAGGTGGTGGGCATCGCGGTGCTCGGTGCGGGCAGGATCGGCGCCAACCACGCCGAGATCGTCGCGCGCCGGGTACCGGGTGCCGCACTGCGGGCAGTGGCGGATCCGGTGCCCGGCGCCGCCGACAGGCTCGCCGGGGAACTCGGTGCACCGACGGCGTCCACCGACATCCACGAGACCCTGCGGCGTGACGACGTCGACGCGGTCGTGATCTCCGCCCCCGCGCGGAGTCACACCGAACTCGTCGTCGCGGCCGCGGAGGCCGGGAAGCACGTGTTCGTCGAGAAGCCGATGGCCGTGACCCTCGAGGACGCGGACCGTGCCATCGCCGCCGCACGGGCCGCGGGAGTGACACTCCAGGTGGGCTTCAACCGACGCTTCGCGCCGGGATTCGCGGCGGCACGTCGGGCCGTCGACGAGGGCAGGATCGGTACGCCCCAGCTGCTGCGGTCGCTCACCCGTGATCCCGGCCCGTGGGGTGGAGATCCGAGCCGCGTTCCAGCGTGGACCATCTTCCTGGAGACGCTGATCCACGACTTCGACACGCTGTGCTTCCTCAACCCGGGATCCGCTCCGGTGCGCGTGCACGCCATGGCCGACGCGTTGATCCGGCCCGAGGCCAGGGACGACGGCTTCCTCGACACCGCCGTCGTCACCATCGCGTTCGACAACGGCGCCCTCGCGACGGCCGAGGCCAACTTCTCCGCGCTGTACGGCTACGACGTCCGCGGAGAGGTGTTCGGATCCGGCGGCATGATCACTGCCGGCACCACGGCGTCGAGCGACATGACCCTGTACGACGCTCGCGGGATCACCGTGGACACCGCCCGTCGCGACACCGATCTGCTGCGCGAGGCCTACATCGGAGAATTCACCGCGTTCGTGTCCTCGGTCCGCGACTCGACGCCCGCGGTCGTCGGTGGAGCCGACGCACGGGTAGCCCTGTCGATCGCGCTCGCCGCGATGGAGAGCGTGCGGTCCGGCGCCGCGGTCACCGTCGCGGATCTCGACTCGGACGGTGTCCGATGACGTACACGCTGGCGGCCAGCGCCGAGATGCTCCACCTCGATCTGCCGTTCGTCGATCGGGTCCGACGGATCGCGGACCGCGGCCTGCAGGTCGAGATCTGGAACTGGTCGACGAAGAACATCGACGATCTGCGGGCCACGGGTGCCCGGTTCTCCTCGATGACCGGGTACCTGAGCGGAAGCCTCACCGACCCGGACGGCATCGACGAGTTGCTCCGCACCGCCGCGGAGTCGCTGCGCGTGGCCGATCGGCTCGACTGCCCGCGCCTGAATCTGCACGGCACAGGTCTCGATTCCGAAGGGTTGCCGGTCCACCCCGAGCACACGGTGACCCCCGACATGTGGCTCCGGGCGGCCGACACACTGCGCCGGGTCGCGGAGCTGGGCGAGCGTGCCGGTCGCGTGTTCACCCTCGAGAACCTCAACACCGCGGTCGATCACCCCGGTACACCGTTCGCCACCGCGGCGGACACGCTCGCACTCGTGTCCGCGGTGGACAGTGCGGCCCTGCGCCTGAATCTGGACCTGTACCACGCTCAGATCGGCGAGGGGAACCTCATCGAGACGGTGCGGCGCTCGCTTCCCTGGATCGGCGAGATCCAGGTGGCCGACGTTCCGGGGCGCTGCGAACCGGGCACCGGGGAGATTGCCTACCCGGTCGTCGCCGCCGCACTGCGCGAGATGGGGTACGACGGTGTCGTCGGTCTCGAGGGGTGGGCACGCGCCGATCCCGACGAGGCACTCGACGCCTTCGAGGCGGCGTTCACGGCGCCGTGATCGTCGGTCAGCTGTCCTCGGTGATCCGGCGGGCCACGTCGACGAGTGGCAGTTCCGCTGCGGCAGCGGCTTTCTCGAGTAGTGCTCGGGCCTCGCCCATGTCGAGATCGTCCCGCACCATGAGGATGCCGACCGCGATGCCGACGACCCGGCGGTCCGCCATGGCCGCACCGATCCGTCGGACTCCGGCGACGAGGTCGCGCCCGCGGCCGTAGGACCACAGGGCGGTGTCGAGGTGGTCCACGAGGACGCACACCAGATCGTCCTCGGCCTCGACCTGCGCGGAGGACAGGGGAGGCCCCGCGGCGTACAGGTTGACCGATCCGGCGGCCGCCTCGTCGACGGTCAGCGCGCACGCGTGCACCCGGTCCACGCCGGCCCTCGCCGCGAGGGCGGCAAGGGTCGGCCAGAGTCGGGCCACCTCGTCGTGGGAGAAGTGCAGCGACGAGTGTGTCCGCAGCGCGCGCAGGCAGGGTCCGTCGTCGAGGTCGTACTGCTGGGCGTCGAGCGCGAACACGACGGCGTCGGTGGGGGACACGGTGAAGGGGTGGCCGTCCACGGTGGCGGTGATGCCGGCGTGCGCCACGCCGTCGAGTGATCGGACCGCCGCCGCCGCGCCCTGCTCGAGCACGACGAGCAGAGCGGCATCGTCGTCCACCGAGCCGGTCAGAAAATCGGAGACCGTGGTCGTCGCCGTCGAGTCCCGTTCGCGGGCCCGACGGAAGTGGGGGAGGTCGCGCAGTGCGAACAGACGTCGCGTGAGTTCGTCGTCCATGTCCGCGCCCCTCCCGTGAGATCGAGTCGTCCGGGACGAGACTACGCGGCCGACGTGCGTCAGCCGGGGTTCCGCGGATCGATCTTGTAGTAGGCCGTCTTGCGGTAGAGCGTGGCGCGGCTCATCCCCAGCTGACGGGCCGCCTGGCTCATCGTGACCTTGCCCGACGCGAGGACCCGCACTATCTCCCCGTGCTCGAACGCCTCGATGCTCGACAACCGGCGCGTCCGGCCCGCCAGCAGTTCGGCGGGGAGCATCGCGACGTCGACGACGTCCGCACGCGACGCGACTCGCGTGACGAGTTCGCGGAGCTCCGCCGCGCCCTGCGGCCAGTCGTGGTGCTGCAGAGCGCGTTCCGCCGCGGGGGTGATGTGCACGTCGCGTCCGCGCACCGCGCGCGCGAACTCGTGAGCCAACGGCACGACGTCGTCCGGTCGGTCCGACAGTGGGGGCAGCGACACGACCGATGCGACCGCGGAGGCGAGTGCGGCCGGGATGTCGTGCAGTCGTTCGGCGGTGACCGCGAAGGGCATCCGGGTCTCGGCGGACCGCAGCAGGTCGACGAGTGACTGCGCGGCGAAGTCGGGGAGCGTGTCGACGTCGCGCAGGACGACGACCGTGTCGGTGCGATCCGCCTCGTACGTCCACAGGTCGAGCCACGTGTCGACGTCGTCGGGTGCGGGGGCCGCTGCCGAGAGAATGCGGTGGCGCGGGAAGGCGCGCCGCGCAGCGTGCGTCACCAGCGACGAGCGGCCGGAGCCGGGGCGGCCGATCACCGCGACGGTCGATCCCGCGGCCATCGCGGAGTGGGCGTCCGCCTCCAGTCGTGACCACTCCGCGCCGAGTCGAACGCCTGTGCCGGTGGACCCGTGCTCGATACGGAAGAGGCTGCGACGCACCGTCGGTCGCTCTCGTCGACCGGTCGATCGGGACGACATCGACAGCGAGATGGTGCTCGCGGCCGACCGTGCGAGTGTGAGTAGGAGGTCGCTCGACGTCCGGGACCAGGTGGTGAGATTGACGGCACCCTGCAGACGACCCGTCGCGGGATCCAGCACCGGGGCGGCTGCGCAGGTGAAGCCGGTGAGGCTGTGGGAGTAGTGCTGTTCCGCTCGGACCAGGGTGGGTGCCAGGTCTGCCAGCGCGAGACCCAGACCGTTGGTCCCCACCTCCCGTTCCGAGTAGCCGAAACCGGGCGCGAGGTGGACGTCGTCGAGCGCGCGGAGCAACGTGTGGTCCCCGCTCAGGCGGGACAGAACGAGGCCGTCGGCGTCGGTGAGCATGAGGCCCACCGGCTCGGCGGTGAGCGTCCGCTGCAGGTCGGCGAGCACTTCGTCACCGCACTGCCGAAAGAGCGACTCCTGCCGTTCCGTCCCGGCGAAGACCGGCTCGACATGATCGACCGGGATGCCATAGCGCCGACTCCGAAGCCAGGAGGCGCGGAGTCGAGGGGGTACCGCACCGGCGACCGGGTCCACCTCGCGGCCGGAGCCGGTCCGGTGTTCGGGGAGCTGTGCTGGCACGCGGGCGTCCTGGTGGGTCGAAGCGGGTCGGGTTGTGATCCAGGTTACAGCGCCCGAGGGGTGGTCGACCGTCTCAGATTGAGACGCCGGGGACGCCCGCTTCCCGTCCGTCGCGCCCTAGCGTCGAGCCAGTGAAGGTGACGCCAGTCACACGACGAAGGGACCTCGATGTACACCAAGGGCGACAACAGCTTCTTCATCGTCGACGCGCACGTCGCGCTGTGGGACGCGCGGCCCGAGAACCAGCGCAACATCCACGGCAAGCAGTTCATCGACTGCTTCTACGACTACCACCGCAACCTGTCGCCCGAGAGCGAGCTGTGGCCGTACGACGAGTACCTCTACCAGGGCGGCGACCGCCTGATGAAGGACCTCTTCGAGGACGGGTACGTCGATCATGCGATCTTCCAGCCGGCCCACCTCGGGGAGTTCTACGTGAACGGGTTCGGGCAGACGGAGGAGGCATGGGCCCTCACGGCGCAGAATCCCGACAAGCTCACCTACAACCACCACTTCGATCCGCGCAACGGCGAGCGTGGGCTCGATCAGCTCCGCGCCGATGCCGAACGGTTCGGACTGAAGGGCGTCAAGCTCTACACGGCGGAGTGGCACGGAGACTCTCGCGGCTACAAGCTCGACGACGACTGGACCCGGCGTTACCTCGAGGTCTGCCGCGAGCTCGGGATCACCAACATCCACGTCCACAAGGGACCGACCATCAGGCCGCTCGATCGCGATGCCTTCGACGTGGCGGACGTCGATCATGTCGCCACCGACTTCACCGATCTGAACTTCGTCGTCGAGCACTGCGGTCTCCCGCGGCTCGAGGACTTCTGCTGGATCGCCACCCAGGAGCCGAACGTGCATGCCGGGCTCGCCGTCGCGATGCCGTTCATCCACTCCCGGCCGAAGTACTTCGGCCAGATCATGGGCGAGTTGCTCTACTGGCTCGGTGAGGACCGGATCCAGTTCTCGTCCGACTACGCCCTCTGGACACCGCGCTGGCTGATCGAGTCGTTCGTCGACTTCCAGATCCCGGCGGAGCTGAGCGAGTACCCGGAGATCACGATGGACCAGAAGCGCAAGGTGCTGGGCCTGAACGCCGCGAAGATGTACGACATCCCGGTTCCGGCGGAGCTGCAGATCGCCGATGCCGACGAGACGGCCACCGGCCCGCGCGGCGCCGACCGTGCGGCCGACGACGTTCTCGTGGGAGCGTGAGATGACCACCCGTGCCGACTCGGCGATGCGGGCTCTGGACGTGGTGATCGATCCCGAGCTCGACGAGCCGATCACCGACCTCGACTTCGTGCAGTCGCTCACCGTCTCCGAGGACCGTGACGTCGTGGTGCACCTGCGCTTGCCGACGTCCTTCTGCGCGCCGAACTTCGCCTACCTCATGGCCTCCGACGCGAAGGACGTGCTCACCGGCCTGCCCTGGACGCGGAACGTGACGGTGGAACTCGACGACCACCACGATTCACCGATCATCAACGCGGGACTCGCCGCGGACGCGGGGTACCGGGGCACCTTCGCGCACGAGGCGGAGAACGATCTGGAGGAGCTCCGGACGACGTTCCGGCGCAAGGCTCACGTCGCGGCGATGGAGCGGTGCCTGACCGCGCTGCTGAAGCGGGATCCGTCCCGGCGCATGGAGGACATGGGAACCGTTGTGCTGGGCGATCTCCCGGACGACGACACCACCAGGGCACTGCGGTCGCGGCGACGGTCCCTCGGTCTGGACGACGTGCCCGACAGCATCGTCATGGTCGATCACACCGGAGCCGGCTATGCGCAGCTCGACGTGCCGCTCGCACTGCGTCGGGCTCGATCGACCCGCATCTCGATCGACGGCAATGCCCACTTCTGCCGGGGACTGCTCCGTACCCGCTACGACGACCCGGACCGCACGACGGTCGACGCCTGACCTTCCCGAGAAGCCGAGGAGACACATCATGAGCACCATGCGCGCAGTCCAGGTCGTGGGGTACCACGAGAAACTCCGAATGACCGAGGTGCCCGTTCCCACTCCCACGGGGCCGTTCGACGTGGTCGTCCGGATCGGTGGAGCGGGGGTGTGCCGTACCGATCTGCACATCCTCGAGGGGCAGTGGGCCGAGAAGTCGAACGTGACCCTGCCGTACACGATCGGTCACGAGAACGCCGGCTGGGTCCACGCCGTCGGTTCCGCCGTGACGAACGTGCAGGAGGGTGACAAGGTCATCGTCCACCCGCTCATCACGTGCGGGCTCTGCCGCGCCTGCCGATCCGGCGACGACGTGCACTGCGAGATCAACCAGTTTCCCGGCATCGACACGAACGGTGGCTACGCGGAGTACCTGAAGACGTCGGCACGCAGTGTGGTGAAGCTGGACGACTCGCTGGAGCCGGCGGACGTGGCTGCCCTCGCCGATGCCGGACTGACGGCCTATCACGCCGCGTCGAAGGCTTCCCGGCATCTGACTCCCCGCGACCGCGTCGTGGTGATCGGCGCAGGCGGGCTGGGGCACATCGGGATTCAGGTGCTGAAGGCGCTGACCGCGGCCGAGATCGTGGTCGTCGACCGTAACGCCGACGCGGTGAAGCTGGCCCTGTCCATCGGGGCGGATCACGGCGTCGTCGCCGACGGCACCCACATCGAGCAGGTGCTCGAGCTCACCGGCGGGCAGGGCGGCGAAGCGGTCATCGATTTCGTCGGTGAAGGCGGCGCGACGGCGGAGGGCATCGCGATGTTGCGGCAGGCGGGCAATTACCACGTCGTCGGATACGGCGAGAACATCGACGTGCCGACAATCGACATCGTGTCGTCGGAGATCAACGTCATCGGCAACCTGGTCGGGTCCTACAACGACCTGTGCGACCTCATGGCTCTCGCGGCACGCGGGTCCGTCGTTCTGCACACCGCGAAGTACGCACTCGACGACTTCCAGAGCGCCATCGACGATCTGGACGCGGGCACGGTGCGAGGGCGGGCCATCCTCACGCCGTGAGAACGGCCCGCCGCCGGTCAGTGCGTGACGAGGTCGTCGGCGTCGGTGAGGGTGGCGCCGGTGGCGTCGTGTACCTGCGTCGCCGTGACACCGGGCGCGGTCTCCCGCAGGACCAGGGTGCCGTCGCCGACGACGTCGATGACGGCGTAGTCGGTGATGACACGGTCGACGACGGCCTGACCGGTGAGGGGGAGCGTGCACGCGTCGACGATCTTGGGGTTGCCGTCCCGATCGGTGTGCTCCATGACGACGATGACGCGCGCGGCGCCGTGGACGAGGTCCATGGCGCCGCCCATGCCCTTGACCATCTTTCCCGGGACCATCCAGTTGGCGAGGTCGCCGGTCGCCGAGACCTGCATGCCGCCGAGGACGGCGGTGTCGATGTGGCTGCCGCGGATCATGCCGAAGGACAGCGCGGAGTCGAAGAACGCCGCGCCGGGCAGGGTGGTGACGGTTTCCTTGCCGGCGTTGATGAGATTCGCGTCGACCTCGTCCTCGGTGGGGTAGGGGCCGGTACCGAGGATGCCGTTCTCGGAGTGCAGCGTGACGCGGATCGCGGGATCGAGGAAGCCGGGAATCAGTGTGGGCAGCCCGATGCCGAGGTTCACGTAATCACCGTCGCGCAGTTCGGCCGCCGCGCGCCGAGCCATGTTCTCGCGGGTCCATCCGGTGTCGGTGCTCATCGTGCGTCTCCTGCGGGTCGGGTGGTGCGCTTCTCGATGCGGGGTGTCTGTGGGCCGGTCTCCACGATGCGCTGGACGAACACGCCGGGCAGGTGCACGTGCGCCGGGTCGATCTCGCCCGGCTGCACGAGATGCTCGACCTGAGCGACGGTGATGCGGCCGGCCATGGCGGCGAGCGGGTTGAAGTTCATGGCTGCCTTGTCGAAGACGAGGTTTCCGTCGGTGTCACCCAGGTGCGCGTGCACGAGCGCGAAGTCGGCGCGGATGCCCTCCTCGAGGACGTACCGCTTGTCGCCGAAGACGCGGGTCTCCTTCGGGGGGGACGCGAGTGCGACGGATCCGTCGGCGGCGTAGCGCCACGGGAGCCCGCCGTCGGCGATGGGGCTGCCGACACCGGCCGGGGTGAAGAACGCCGGGATGCCCGCGCCCCCGGCGCGTAGTCGTTCGGCGAGAGTGCCCTGGGGAGTGAGCTCGACCTCGAGCTCGCCGGACAGGTACTGCCGGGCGAATTCCTTGTTCTCGCCGACGTAGGACGCGGTGACGCGACGGATCCGGTGCGCTGCGAGCAGGATGCCGAGGCCATGGTCGTCCACTCCGCAGTTGTTGGAGAAGACCTCCAGATCGGTGACGTCGGTGGCGGCGAGGGCGTCGATCAGTGCGTCCGGGATGCCGCAGAGCCCGAAGCCGCCGACGGCCAGGGTGGCGCCGTCCGTGACGCCGCGTATCGCGTCGGCGGGGGTGGACAGGACTTCGGTGGCCACGAGTTCCTCCTGAGATCGAGTACTGATCAGATGTACGGTCCGGTGAGTGGACGTGCGCACTCTCTGCATTCGATCAGGACCACGGCGTCTTCGCAGGCGATACGGGGTCCGGACGGCGAACTGCTCGACTCGTGGAACGATCGGCGGCACGGTGTTCACTGAGTGGACACCCCGCGAGCCCTAGACTGTGGTGATGGCGGAGGCAGCGAGGTCGGTCATCGCGCGAGTCGCGGCCGTGATGCGTGCCGTCGGTGATCACGAGCCGGACGGCGCGTCGACCACCGACATCGCCAGGACCGCCGGGTTGGCGCGGCCCACCGTGCACCGGATGGTCACCGCGTTGGCGGCGGAGGGCTTCGTCGATCGGCACGAGTCGGGCCGGTGGGCGCTGGGGCCCGAGACCTTCCTTCTCGGATCGATGGCAGCGGAGCGGTACGACATCACGTCGAGCGCAGGAGACATCCTGCGCGATCTGGCCCGAACGACGGGGGAGAGCGCCTTCCTGTCGGCACGTCGGGGCGACGAGACGGTCTGCATCGCGAGCGAGGAGGGCAGTTTCCCGCTGCGCTCGCACGTCCTGCACGTCGGCCTGCGCATGCCCCTCGGAGTCGCGTCCGCCGGGTTGGTCATCCTCGCGCACCTGCCCGAACGTGAGCGGAGGGAGTACCTCGACCGTGCAGAGCTCGGCGGCTGGGGAGAACGTCACGCGCCGCGCGAGATCGCCGAACGGGTGGAACAAGTTCTGGTGCAGGGATACTCGGTGAATCCCGGGTTGTTGGTGGAAGGTAGCTGGGGTCTCGGGGCCGCGGTGTTCGATCGCCGCGACGCCCCGGCGTGGGCGCTGAGTCTGACGGGCGTCGCCGGCCGTTTCGACGATGTCCGGCGCCCTGTTCTCGGCGAACAGCTGCTGCGGGCCGCACACGCGTTGACCTCGCGTCTGCGGTGATCGGAGGTCGATGCGGTCGGTCGGACAGAACTGAGGCGGTACATCCAAGTTATTCACCCGTTATATCGCGAATGCATGCCCGATATCGTATCGATGTCGACATCAGAGTCCGAGAATCGTTGTCGCACAGAGATGTCAGTCGTCCATCACGTGATTGTCCGGACTCGACAGAATGTCGCAATTCCGGCATGCATTGACATTACCGTTATCGTCCTGTTCACTCTCATTTATGCCGTAAATCTACGTCGCATTCGACGGAGTCGGCTCGATCTCACACCTGCCCCCGCCACACCTCGGCACCGCGGTCGTCTTCTCGGACGGTCATCGACGCGCCGACGTCGCGGGGGCGTCATCGCACCGCTCTGCGTCGTCGGGGACAGAGTCTGCGCACCACATGTGCTGCATCTCGGATGCGGCACATTCACCACATCGCGCAAGGAACCGCATGATCAGGACACACCTCGACCGCTCTCCCTTCGACGCCGCGAAGCGAGGCCGCCTCCCCGCACTGGGTACCGTCGCCGTCGCCACGGCGGCTCTGATGATCGTCGGCGCGAGCACCGCCGACGCCGCCACTCCGGTGGGACTCGGCACCGCTGCCAGTTACGCGGTCCTGGCCGGTGCGGGCGTGACCAACACCGGCCCGTCGGTCATCTCGGGTGACCTCGGAACCAGTCCGACCGCGGCCGTCACGGGGTTCCCTCCCGGTCTCGTGAACAACGGCACGATCCATGCCGCCGACGCGGTTGCGCTGCAGGCGCAGTCGGACCTCACCACGGCATACGACCAGGCGAGTGCGGAGCCGATCTCGGCGAACGTCGCTGCCGACATCACCGGCAGCACCCTCGCCCCGGGGGTCTACAAGGCTTCCAGCGCACTGGCCCTGAACGGCACCGTCACGTTGGACGGTGGATCGGATCCCGACGCCGTCTTCGTCTTTCAGGCACCGTCCACATTGATCACGGGGTCCGGCAGCAGAGTGGCACTGATCAACGTGAATCCCTGCAACGTCTTCTGGCAGGTGGGCAGCTCGGCGACCATCGGTACCTCCACGACGTTCGTCGGAACGGTACTGGCGCTCACCTCGATCAGCGTCCAGAACGGTGCGACCGTCTCCGGACGTGTGTTGGCGCGCAACGGCGCGGTGACCCTGGACGACAACGTGATCACGGCGAACGACTGCTCCCCGCGGACGACCACCACCCCGGTCGGCGACGGGGGAGTCGTGGTGCCTCCCATCGTGATTCCGATCCCGTCGATCCCGGGACTGCCGTCGATCCCCGGTGTCCCGCCCGTGATCACCATCCCGGGTCTTCCGGGGTTGCCGGGTACACCGCCCACCTCGTCGGTGCCCACCGCACCGGCGGTCCCGCCCACCTCGGACACTCCCGGTACGCCGGGAACCCCGAACACCCCCGGTACGCCGGGAACCCCGAACACGCCCGGAACCCCGAACACTCCCGGAACCCCGAACACTCCCGGAACCCCGAACACGCCCGGAACCCCCGGTGTCCCCACGGGTCCGGACGCGCCGGGCCGGTACTCGCCGGGCAGCCAGATCACTCAGGTCCCGGGTGGTGGCGTCGACACGGGTGACGGCAGCACCGTCCGGTCGGCCGACTACTGGCGGCCCGCGTCGATCGGCCTCGCGGCCGCGGCGATCATCGGGTCGGCCCTGGTGCTGCGTCGTCGAAAGAGCTGACATGGCATCACGTTCCGTCACCACCGCGGCGCGCTCACTGTGCGCTGCGGTGCTGCTCGCGCTGGCGCTGATCTCCGGATGCTCCACTGCTGCCGGCACCGCCCCGCCGGCGCCGGCCGCGACCGAGTCGGCGGACGTCGGCGTGGTCGACGAGGGCACCACCGGTGTCCCTGATGCCGTGGCCGTCTCGTCGCCGCCGGTCCGCATCGACGTTCCCGCGATCTCCGTGAGTTCCGACCTCATGGGCCTGGGTCTGCAGCAGGACGGGACGATGGAGGTACCACCCGGCGCGTTTCCGGCCGGGTGGTACACGGGTTCACCGATTCCCGGCGCGATGGGGCCGTCCGTGATCGCCGGTCACGTGGACTGGGACGGTGCGCCGGGCGTGTTCTCCCGGCTCGGTGACCTCGTCCCGGACGACGACGTGATCGTCACTCTGCAGGACGGCACCATGTCGCGCTTCCGGGTCATGGAGGTCGATCAGTACCCGAAGGCCGAGTTCCCGACGACCACGGTGTACGGCGACATCGACCACCCGGGACTCCGGCTGATCACGTGTGGCGGTCGATTCGACAGCGACGCAGCCAGTTACGACGACAACATCGTGGTCTACGCCGATCTGATCAGCTGATCCGGTCGCGAATCCGGTCGATGATCTCCAGGGTCGCGACCGCGTCGGCGAGGGGATGGACGGCGGACTCGACCTCGCCGACGGAAATCCTTCTCGCAGCCTCCACCGCGGCGAGATGCAGTCCGTCGACCTGGAGGCCGGGGGTCTCGTCGTAGGCGAGGGTGATGCCGTCGCGGAGTGCGACGGTGAACGGCCCCGGCATGAAGAAGGGCCCGGCGATGGTGAGCGTGCCGTCCCGGCCGCACACGACCGCCGTCGTCGGCGTGTTCGTCAGGATCGTGGTGTTGAGCACCGCATGTCCGGACTCGCCGGTGAGAAGGGCCGAGATCTGACCGTCGATCTCGTCGTCGGCAGGTCGACTCCGGGCATCCACCGTCTCCGGTGCACCGAGAACCGAGTAGGCGAAGGACGCGACGTACGTTCCCAGATCCAGGAGCGGGCCACCGGCCAGCGCCGGATCGTAGATGCGGTGATCGGTGGTGAAGAACTCGCCGTGATCCGCGAGCACCGTGTGGATCGGTCCGAGGACGCCGCTGCGGAGCACCTGCTCTATCACGTCGAACTTCGGCAGGAATTTCGTCCACATCGCTTCTCCCGCGAACACTCCTGCCGACCGTGCGGCCTCCGCGATACGGGCCGCGCCGGCCGCGTCGACGGCGAGCGGCTTCTCGACGAGCACGTGCTTGCCCGCGGCGATGGCGTCGAGGGCGTTCGCGAGGTGCTCGGTGTGCGGCGTGGCGATGTACACGATGTCGACGTCGTCGTCGGCGAAGACGTCCTCGTAGGTGCCGTGCGCGCGGTCGACGCCGTGCTCGTCGGCGAAGGCGCGTGCGCGCTCCGGTGAGCGGGATCCCACCGCGACGACGGTCTGGGTCGTGTGCCGGTGCAGTGACTCGACGAACCGGTGCGCGATCCAGCCCGGCCCGAGGACTGCCCACCGGAGCACGGGCGCGTCACGGGGATCGGGAACTCGTGACAGGGGGAGGGAGGCGCTCTGCGTCATGCGGCAGAGCCAATCAGACGAAAGCACATTTGTCAGGACATTAAGATGTAATACTTTCGATCATGACTGTGCGGGTTGGAATCATCGGTGTCGGCGTCATGGGAGCGGACCATGCCCTGTCCCTCGATCGGCGGGTGTCGGGCGCGGCGGTGACCGCTGTCGCCGACTTCGACGCAGCACGGGCGAGTGCAGTCGCCTCCACCCTGCGCGGCGCCACCGTCGCGGCGGACGGCCCGGCGCTGATCGAGCGCGACGACGTCGACGCCGTCGTCATCGCCTCGCACGATTCGACCCACGCCGAACTGGTGCACCTGGCGCTGGCCGCGGGCAAGCCGGTGCTGTGCGAGAAGCCGCTCGCGCCCACGGCGGCGGAGTGCCGCGAGATCATCGCCGCGCAGGGCGAACGCACCTTGATCACGGTCGGCTTCATGCGTCGGTTCGATCCGGCCTACGTGGAACTGAAGCGTGTGGTGTCGTCCGGTGAACTGGGTGAACCACTCGTCGCCCACTGCGTGAGTCGCACCGTCGAGGCCTACCCCGGCGGCACGTCCGCGTCGACCATCACCAACTCCGCGATTCACGAACTCGACATCGTGCCGTGGTTGCTGTCGTCGCCGATCACGGAGGTGAGTTGGCACGCGGGTCGTACGTCCGCGCACTCCGGAACGCGCCAGGATCCGCAGATCATGCTGTTGCGGACCGAGTCCGACGTTCTGGTGACGGTCGAGATCTTCCTCAACGCCCGCTACGGATACGACACGAGGTGCGAGGTGGTGGGCGATATCGGAGCGTCTGCGCTCGTGCTGCCCACTCACGTGGTCACCGACCGCGACCGCCGGCGGTCCGTGGCCTACCCGGCCGACTGGGTTCCCCGCTATGCGGACGCGTATCGCCTGCAACTCCAGGAGTGGGTCGATTCCCTCGAGGCCGGCCGGGTCTCGGAGCTCGCCGACGCGGACGCGGGGCTGCGTGCAGGTCTCGTCGCCGACGCTCTCGTCGCTTCGATGAACGAGGGCGGCCGAACTGTCGTCGTGGAGTGATCTCGGCGGTACGTTTATCCATGTCCGACTCGGGCACCAGAATCCATGGATTCCTTCGACGCCACCCGCGCCGTGGTGGAGCGGTACGCGCCGTCGCTGGGTGTGGACGGGATCGCGGTGGCAGTCATCGTGACCGCGGCGATCCGCGACCTCGTCTACAGCAGCGACGACGTCGCGACCCGCATCGACGAACTGCAGTTCACGCTGGGAACCGGGCCGTGCCTCGATGCCTTCCAGAGTGAACAGACGATGATCAGCATGGTCGGTACCGACAAGGGCTCGCCGTGGCCGCTGTTCGACGTCGCCGTTCGAGCTCTCGACGTGGGTGCCGTGTTCGCGCTTCCGGTGGGCACGGAGCCGACGGTGGGCGTGCTCGAGCTCTACCGCCGCGACGCGCATCCGTGGTCGCCGGTGACCGCGGCGCGTGCCGCGCGGTGCGCCGGGGAACTCGCGTCCGCGGTGCGCCGCGACGTCGCCGGAGTGGGGGACGGCGCGGACGATCCGCTGTCCCGCGCCTCCGTGCACGTGGCTGCCGGCATGATGGCAGCACGGTTCCGGATCACCGCCGACGAGGCCGTGGTTCGGCTCCGGTCCCTCGCCTACGCAGACGGGGTCCGCGTCACCCAGCTCGCGGACGACATCGTCGCGCGGCGGGTCGAGCTGACCGATGCCATGCTGGACTGACGCCGGCTCAGATGACGGTGCCGACGTCGGTGGCCACGATGCTGTCGAGAGCGTGCTCCGCGACTGCGGCGATGGTCATCGACGGATTGCAGGCGGCGCAGTTGCCCGGGATCAGGGCGCCGTCGAGAACGTAGAGGCCGCGCTGTCCCTGGACTCGACCCTCCAGATCGCAGACCGTTCCCATGTTGGCCCCGCCGAGCGGGTGCCAGGTGGACGGGAACACCGCGTTGGTGTCCACGACGAGGCTGTTCGGTCCGGCGATCGCGCGCACGCGCGGGTCGAGGTGACTCTGGATGGCCGCATCCCCCTCGTGCGGCCACCGCAGGATCGCATCGTCCCGCGCACCGTCGTAGACGAAACGCCCACGGGCGTCGCTGACGCCGTAGCCGACCAGAACGGTGGTTCGGGCATCCACCCCGAGAGGGGGGAACGACGCCTGGATGACCGTCATCGCGCGGGACGGGTCCGCCCAGTCGAGACTGCCGAAGACCACCGGGCCGCCCTGTGCGGGTCCGAAGTCCTGGTCGAACGTCGTCCACGAGTAGATCCTGTCCGCGTTGGTGCCCCAGCCGTCGCCGAGCGCGTCCGGCATGTCCGGGATCCGGCCGGACGCTGCCGCCCGCATCAGCAGTCGCGTGGTGTTCATGCTGCCCGCAGCCATGATCAGGGTCGGCGTGGTGAGGATCTTGTTCTCCACGACCGCCCCCGAGGTGTCGATGCGGTCGACGTAGACCGTCCACCGGCCGTCGGACGCCCGTTCGACGTCGGTGACCTGGTGCAGGGTCTGTACCGTCGCCAGCCCGGTCGCCTCCGCCTCGGCGATGTACGTGACGTCCACGGAGAACTTGCCGCCGTTGTTGACGCCGATGGCGCCGTCGCCGTTGGTGTAGGACGGGGCCATTTCGCCACGAAGTTCGTCGAGCGCGAAGTTCCAGTCGATGGGCATCGGGATCTTCGACACGGGGAGTCCGAGTCGTCGTGCACTGTCCCGGAATGCTCGTGGTGCAGCGTAATTGGGGCTGTCGACCAACTCGTCGGGCGCGACCGCGAGGTGCAGCATCCGGGCGACCCGCGGGTAATGGACGTGATCGAGCAGGCCCCAGTCCAGTGCGCCGGGGAACTGCGACGCGAACACCGCCTCGGCCGGCTGCAGCGTCATCCCCTGATAGACGAGGGACCCGCCGCCGACCCCGGCCGCACACAGCGCGGTCATGTTCTCGCCGGGAACCGCCTCGACGAGGCCGGTGTACGCCGGGACGTCGATCGGACGTCCGAACACGTTCTTCGCGGATCCGTACCAGAGGAAACGACCGTCGGGTGAGCGAGCGTGCGGAAAGGTCTCGGCGTTCGGACCGGTCGGCCATCGCAGACCGCGCTCGAGCACGGTCACCGGAACGCCTGCCTGTGCGAGGCGCAGTGCGGCGACGCCGCCGCCGAACCCGGAGCCGACGATCACCACGCGGTGATCCTCGCGGGAGAGCGGAACTCGTTGTGTGCGTGCGGCGATGCCGTGAGCAGAGGCGCGGGCGGCATGGTTGCCGGCGATCAGCGCACCGCCGGCCGCGGCGGTGCCGGAGAGGAACGTGCGGCGAGTGAACGGTGACATGCGGCTTCCCCCGGATCGTTCGTGGAGTCCGCCGATACCTGTGGGCACCCCCCGGCGAACACCCGATCTCGATGCCGGGTGCTCAGAACCTAGACAGTTCTGTCAGCGAGTGTCAAGGTTTCGCCCCGACTAGGCTCGAACGATGGCTACCAGACGCATCGCAGTGATCCCGGGTGACGGCATCGGCAAGGAGGTGGTTCCCGCCGGTATCGAAGTACTGGACGCCGCGGCGGCGGCGTTCGACCTCGACCTCGAGTACGAGTACTTCGACTACGCCAGCGCCGACTACTACGTCGAGCACGGAAAGATGCTTCCCGACGGCTGGTTCGAGGAGCTCCGACCGTTCGACGCGATCTTCTTCGGAGCGGTGGGCTGGCCGGAGGTGGTGCCGGACCACATCTCGTTGTGGGGCAGTCTGCTCCAGTTCCGACGTCACTTCGACCAGTACGTGAATCTGCGGCCCATCCGGCTCATGCCGGGCGTCACCAGCCCGCTCGCGGGACGCGAGGTCGGCGACATCGACTTCTACGTGGTGCGGGAGAACACCGAGGGGGAGTACACCGATCTCGGCGGCCGGATGTTCGCGGGGACCGAGCGTGAGACGGTGATCCAGGAGACGGTCATGTCGCGCATCGGCGTCGACCGAATCCTGAAGTACGCCTTCGAACTCGCCGAGACCAGGCCGAAACGCCACCTGACGTCCGCGACCAAGAGCAACGGCATCTCCATCTCGATGCCGTACTGGGACGAGCGGGTCGCCGCCATGGCGTCGCATCACCCCACGGTGGACGTCGACAGCTATCACATCGACATCCTCACGGCGAACTTCGTGCTGCACCCGGACTGGTTCGACGTGGTCGTCGCGAGCAATCTGTTCGGGGACATCCTGTCCGATCTCGGACCGGCGATCGCGGGCACCATCGGCATCGCCCCGAGTGGAAACATCAACCCGGAGGGGCTCTTTCCCAGTCTGTTCGAGCCGGTGCACGGATCGGCACCGGGTATCGCGGGCAAGAACGTCGCCAATCCGATCGGACAGATCTGGAGCGGCAGCATGATGCTCGATCACCTCGGCGAACCCGATGCCGCGCGTACGGTCCTGACCGCGGTCGAGAACGTGTTGGCACGGGGCGGCGCCGCGCTCACCGCGGACATGGGCGGAACGTCGGGGACCGACGAGTTGGGGCGCATCATCGCGGACGAGGTGACCGCTCTCGCTCGCTGATGATGTTCTCGAAATTGACACCGTCTCGGGGCGTTGTCTGTGAGCACGACCAAGTCAGTGACAGGTCACCACACCGTTCATCGTCGTCCGTGACGACGGGTCCTTCATGATCTGTGTGCGCGAAACAATCGCGACATCACTCACTCGGGAGACATCATGCTCAGCATTCTCAACGGCCTCAGCTTCCTCAATTTCTCGTTCGGAGATCTGCTGCCTCTGACCGATTTCCTGAACATTCTGAAGAGCCTCTCGATCGCGTCCTGACGCCGACGGCCGGGCGGGTCCACCCGCCCGGCCGTTGCGTCCGACGTCAGCGAGGAATGATCCGCGCGTCCCGGTACCGAGCGAGGTTCTCCGCGAAACTCTCACTGGTCGAGCGGAATCCGAGGAACCCCGCCTTGCGGCTCTTCGTCATGTCGGTCAGGCACTCCATGTCGCGGCCGAGGTCGCCGTCGGTGTGCCACCACGATGCGAGTCGAGTCACGTCCGACTCGACGAGGTCGTACTTCTCGGCGATGCGCCGCCACGCGTCGGGTGCATCGTCCATTCGCGTCGCCAACGGTCGCGGTTCGGTGTCGAAACCGACGGGTTCGACACCGAAATGGTCGGCGATGCGCGGCCACAGCCATCGCCAACGGAACACGTCGCCGTTCGCGACATTGAATGGCTCGTCGGCGCCGTTCTCGTTCGTGGCGGCCCAGATCATCTGCTCGGCGAGCAGATCGGCATCGGTGACATCGGTCAGACCGTTCCACTGGGTCTCCGAACCGGGGAAGACGAACGGCTCGCCGGTCTCCTTGCAGAGAGTGGCGTACACCGACAGGGTGAGTGCCATGTTCATGGCGTTGCCCACGGCGAACCCGAAGATGGTGTGTGCCCGGTGCACGCTCCAGGTGAAGCCCAGTCGCTCTGCGCCCGAGAACAACTCGTCCTCCTGGGCGTAGTAGAAGTTCGGTGTGTCGAGGCGCTCCTCGCTCTCGTGGAACGGGGTCTCCGCCGTCACCGCGGCGCCGTAGGCGTCGAACGGGCCGAGGTAGTGCTTCAGACCCGTCATGAGAGCGACGTGCTTCACCGAGTTCTCCGGTGCCAGCGCGTCGAACGTGTTCCGGAGGGTGGCGGTGTTCACCTCGATGTTCTCCGCCTCCGAGTCCTGCATCATCCACGCCGTGAAGAACACGAGGTCGGGCGCCGTTCCGCGCAGTGCCTCACTCAGAGCATCGGCGTCGAGAAGGTCGGCCGTCACGGGTGTCACGCCGTCGACCGGCAACTCGGTCTTGCGCGACAACCCGTAGGTGCGCCACCCCGCGTCGACGAGTCGTCGACAGATGGTCTGCCCCGAGATGCCGGTGGCTCCGACGACGAGCGCCGTGCCCGGACTTCGTGCTGCCATGTGTGTGATGCCTCCGATCGGTGATCGTGTCTCGATCCTGCATGGGCTACCCATGGGGGCAACGGAGCAACCAGTGGGGCCGAGTGGCGCGGCGCACTGGTCCGCTACGAGGCGCCGAGCGCACCGCCCGATGCCGAGCGCGCGCTGCACCGTGCGCGGAACGCCGTGCGCAGCGCGCGGGCGTCGGAACAGCTCGAGTGGTGCGGCGCACTCGTCGACGTCACGGCCGATCGCCTCTCATCGAGCCGGGCGAAGTGGACAACTTACCGGCGAGTAAGGAAGCGTCAGCGCATCCGCTGCCCGTCCGCGACAACCGCGATCACCTGCACCGGGTGGAGAGAAGCGTCGACATGCAGTGGTCGAGAAGACAGTTCCTGGGCGCGATGGGCGTCGCGGGCCTGATCGGGTCGACGGGACCGGGAGCGGTGTCCCGCGCGGCTCCGATACTCGACGGTCTGTACCGGTCGGCGGTGCCCGAGCTCTATGCACCGATCGATCCGGCGCCGTCGCATTCGGAGGCCGTGGTGGTCGGGTCGGGCTTCGGTGCCGCGGTCACCGCGCGGCGCCTCGCCGAGGCCGGCGTTCGCGTCACCGTCCTGGAGCGCGGGTCGCAGTGGCCCACGGATCCGCGTCGACAGATCTTCGCCAACGACTTCCTGCCGGACGGGCGCGCGTTCTGGCGTCGCGGTGGCACTGCTCCGCTGACCGGACTGCCCACGGTTCCCACCGACCGCTTCGGCGGCATCTTCGACGTGAGTGAACACGGCACCATCGACGTGTGGTCCGGAGCCGCGGTCGGCGGTGGTTCGTTGGTGTTCACCGGCGTGATGATCGCCCCCGAACGACGGTTCTTCGACCAGCTCTTCACCGGGCTCGTCTCGTACGACGAGATGCAGGCGCTGCACTACCCGCTCGTCCGTTCCGAGCTGCGGCTCGCACCGATGCCGGAGGACGTCTATCAGTCGCTGCCGTTCACGCATTCACGGGTGTGGGATCACCAGGTCCGCCGCGCCGGGTACACACCACAGCGCATCGACGGTATCTGGGACTGGGACGTGGTGCGCGGAGAGATGGCCGGTCGGTCCCGTCCGTCCGCGATCATCGGGGAGTCGAATCTCGGCAACTCCAACGGCGCCAAGTTCGACCTCAACCGCAACTATCTGGCCGCTGCTCGCGCCACTGGCCGGTGCACGATCCATGCGCGTCACGAGGTCACCGCCGTGACCAGGGAGGCGGACGGTCGCTATTCGCTGACCGTGGATCTGCTCGACCCGTCCGCCGAGGTCCTCTCCACCCGCACGGTGACCTGCGACGACCTGTTCCTGGGAGCCGGGTCGATGGGAACGTCGCGGCTTCTCGTGCATGCCCGCGACACCGGACTGCTCCCCGACCTGAACGAACACGTCGGTGAGGGATGGGGCACCAATGGTGACGCGGCACTCGTCCGCGGCATGAGCCCGGAGGGCAACGGCATCGTGCAGGCGTCGCCCTCGGCGTCGAGGATCTCCGACGACTCGGGCGCCCCGCTCACCCTCGAGAACTGGTTCGTCCCCGGATCGCCCGTCGATCTGACGCTGATCGGCTCGTTGGGCATGGTCATGGACCCGACGAGAGGGCGGTTCGTGTGGGACGAGTCGACGCGGTCGGTACGGCTCGACTGGCCGGAGGCCGGCAACATCGCCGTCTCGGACGCCCTGCGACCGGTGCACGACCGCATCGCGGAGCGCTCCGGAATCGGTGTGGGGTATCCGCCCCTGCGGGTTCCGGACGTGAACACCTCGTTCACGGCGCACCCGTTGGGAGGGGTGGTGCTGGGCCGAGCCACCGACGCGCACGGCCGCGTCCTCGGCCACGACCGGTTGCACGTCGTCGACGGAGCGCTGATCCCGGGCAGCACCGGCAGAGTCAATCCGTCGCTCACCATCGCGGCGCTCGCCGAACGCAACATCGCGACGGTGATCGCCGATCGCTGAGCGCCCCGTGGAGCGAATGACGGGAATCGAACCCGTGTGCACGGCTGTGCAGGCCGTTGTCTCACCACTCGCCCACATCCGCAGTGAGTCCCACGTCGGGAAACCCGGACCTGTCGGGACAGAGTTGCGCTCACGGTGATTCTCGGGCTGTCGCGGTGAGATACCTCGCGGCCTCCGCCGGGTTCTCGTCCGCCAGAGACGCCAGCGCTCGACACAGTGCGCCGAGTGAAGTTCCCTCGGCGTGCGCGGCCGACTGCAGGAGTGCCGCCGCGGTGTCCCGGTCCACCGCGAGGTGTTCCATCGCCATGCCGATGCTCTGATCGAGCGAGGCCGCGGAGCGCAGTGCCGCGGAGTATCGATCCGAACGGGACGTCGTCGCCACGTCGATCTCCTTCTCGAGGCGCCGAGACAGCATCGCGAGTCGGACGGCCGTGTGTTCCGGCCCGTGTCCGTGGGTCTGGAGCGCGACGAGGGTGGCAGCGACCGCCGCGGCGGCCTCGGTGCGCGCGCGTCTCTGCACAGCCTGCCGTCGACGGGACCGGAGGTGCTCGGACGACCGTGCTCGCAGCAGTGACGGCGGGTGGAACCGAGTGGTGTCGCCGTGCTCGACGCGGTCACGACCGAGACGCTTCGCCCGGTACATCGCATCGTCCGCGCAGGAGATGAAGGAGTCGAGCGTCGACTCCACGTCGCCGAGGGCGAGCGCGGCGCCGTCGGGAGCCGTGGCCACGGCCGTCGTGGTGCCGATGCTCACCGTCACCGAGCACCGTGTGCGCACCGATCGCAGGACACGGTCCGCGAGATCGGCCGTACGCGCACCGCGGGCGACGACCAGGAACTCCTCGCCGCCGAGACGAGAGACGACGGCGCCCGCCGGAGTCGCCAGCACCACCGCTCGCGCGACGGACTGCAGCGTCCGATCACCGTGGGTGTGTCCGTGGGTGTCGTTGACGGCCTTGAAGTTGTCGATGTCGATGACGAGGGTGGTGACCGATTCGTGCCGCGACGCCGCGGCACCCAGCAGTTCCGTCAGACGGGGGAGTGCGCCCCGGCGGTTCAACAGGCCGGTCAGGACGTCCGTGCGCGCGAGCACGTCGAATCGGTGACTCACCCGCACCATCGACCGCCGCAGGCCCCACACCAACACGACGGGGACGACGACGATGGTCAGGGACGCGCCGGCACTGATGAACGCGATGGCCGCAGACCCTGCCGAGGCGAACGACACGACGACGGCGGCGCCACCGGCACCCACGGTGAACGACCACGCGGTCGCGGGCGGCGACGCGGCCGCGGAGAGCACCGGGACGATGGTGAGCAGCGCGGCGATCGCGAGGGAACCCGCCGGATCGGTCACCGCCACCGCGGAGAACGTCGTACCGCACAGCATCACCATGCCCATGGCGACGAACTGGCGTTCGGTCAGCCGCCCCGAGCGCCAGATGATGCCGGCTCCCACCACGGCCGCAGCGACGGCGAGAGCGGTGGCGAGCATCGGGGCGATGCCGGGGAAGAACAGCCCGGGCACCACCCAGCCCGCTCCCAGTGACAGGGCGGAACCGGTGATCGCCGTTCCCATCGCGATCGACCGGATGTCGAGCACCTGCCGTGCGGGTGTCTCGAGAGGCGACTCGGTGAGCGACGTCCGCGCGCCGCGGTGCGCTCTGTCGATGTGTGGCGTCACGCGAGCACCCCGGTCCCCGTCACCGGTGATCCGTCGTCGGCTGACCTCCACCGTGTACCCCGTGAATGTACCGACCGGGACGGTTCCGTCGCGGCGATCCGGCGCACGTCTGGCCGTGAGACCTCGGGCGCGTGACCACCGCGAACACGCGGTCGGTGCGGTTGTCACCCTTTCCGGTCATCCTGATTCGAACTCGACGGAGCCGAAAACTGTTGCGCGATTTGACGTCTCGAGACGTCGGCGCTACATTTTCCTCACCATCCAGAGCGACCGAGAGACCTGGCTCGTCGACGTCGCAGCAACCCGCCTCGAGTTCGAGTGTGTGGGTGCTACCGCCAGGACCGATGGAGGAGATCCGCCGATGAACACTGTGACGACCCGACGCCCGCACGTCCTTCGCCTGCACCTCGAGTCGTGTCGAGAGTGCTGCTGCGCCTGTACGCGGCGCTGACCGGGTCCCTCACTTCGTCCTCTCGAAAGGCACAGCGATGTTCGCTGCCCTCACGCACCGGTGCAGCCGGTGACTCAACTCCACGATCGACCGGTCACCACCGACGCCGGTGACGTCTCGGATCACGACCTCGTCGTCGCACGCACGGTGCACCCGTGGCGGTGGATCATCGCCGTCGCGACCCTGGTCCTTCTCGCACAGTTCGTCCACGGGCTGGTCACCAACGCCGGCTGGGACTGGGGCACCTTCGCTCAGTACTTCACGGCGCGGTCCGTCGTCACTGCTCTGTGGCTCACGATCCAGCTGACCTTCTGGGGCACCCTCATCGGGTTCGCACTCGGCATCGCTCTCGCGGCGGCGCGGTTGTCGCAGAACCCGGTCCTGCAGATCATCTCCTGGTTCTACATCTGGGCGTTCCGGTCGATCCCGCTGATCGTGCAACTGCTGTTCTGGTTCAACATCGCCTACCTGTATCAGCGGTTGTCCCTGGGCATTCCGTTCGGACCGAGCTTCGTCGAGTTCGACGTCAACAGTGTCATCAGCGGGTCCACGGCGGCGATCATCGGTCTGGCCCTGCATCAGGCGGCGTACTCGGCGGAGATCGTGCGCGCCGGCATCATCTCGGTCGATCAGGGGCAGCTCGAAGCCGCTGCGGCGCTGGGGATCCCGAAGCGACGCGAATTCTTCGCGATCGTGCTGCCGCAGGCCATGAGGGGAATCCTCCCCAACGCGGCCAACGAGGTGATCAGTCTCTTCAAGGGCACCTCGATCGTCTCGGTCATGGCCATCGCCGAGCTGTTCTATCAGGTCCAGGTGATCTACGGACGGACCGGCCGCGTCGTCCCGATGCTCATGGTCGCGACGGTCTGGTACGTGATTCTGACGTCCGTCCTGTCCGTGGTGCAGTTCTACGTCGAGCGGCACTACTCCAAGGGTGCACTGCGCACGGTGCCGCTCACGCCGATCCAGAAGTTGCGTTCGCGCATCGCCGCGCTGCCGCTGTCACCGAGGGGAGCAACTCGATGACCGCCGAGATCGAGACTGCGCGGTATGCGGTCGAGGTACGGGGAGTGCACAAGTCCTACGGTGCCCTCGAGGTCCTGAAAGGCGTGGACCTGGCCGTGCGGCCGGGGGAGGTCACGGCCATTCTCGGACCCTCGGGGTCGGGCAAGTCCACTCTGCTGCGCACGGTGAACCACCTCGAGAAGGTCGACGCCGGATCCGTCCGAGTGGACGGTGCCCTCGTGGGATACCGCCGCAGAGGCCGGAAACTGCACGAACTGACGCCGAAGGAGATCCGGCGCCAGCGCTCGCAGATCGGCTTCGTCTTCCAGAACTTCACCCTGTTCCCGCACCTCACGGTGCTCGAGAACGTGGTCGAGGCACCCGTGTCCGCACAGCGACGTCCGCGGTCGGAGGTGGAACCCGAGGCTCTCGCACTCCTGTCGCGGGTCGGTGTCGCTGACAAGGCGCACGACTACCCGCGGCGGTTGTCCGGCGGACAACAGCAACGCGTCGCGATCGCCCGGGCGCTGGCGCTGCGCCCGAAGGTGATCCTGTTCGACGAACCCACGTCGGCACTCGATCCCGAGCTGGTGGGCGAGGTGCTCGATGTCATCCGCGGTCTCGCCGCAGACGGCGCGACTCTCGTCATCGTCACGCACGAGGTCGGCTTCGCACGCGAGGTCGCCGACACCGTGGTGTTCATGGACGGCGGCGTCGTCCTCGAACAGGGTTCTCCTGTAGAGGTGTTCGACACCCCGACCCACAGTCGCACTCGAGAATTCCTCTCCCGGGTTCTCTGATTCCCACGCACACCTCTCCCGAAAGTGACCTCTCCCATGTCTCGATCGTCCCGTCGCCTCGCGTCGGTCCTGTCCTCCGTCACCGTCCTCGCGCTCGTCGCGTCCGCGTGCGGCGAACCCGCAGCCGAGAACACCGTGGTGTCCGAAGCCGGTGTCTCCTATGATCTCTCGCCCGAGCAGTCCGGGCGCATCCACACCGAGAAGGTGGACGACATCGCGGCGAAGGTGCCGCAGGCAATCCGTGATCGCGGAACCCTCGTCGTCACCGGAACAGCGGGTGCGACTCCGCCTCTCGGCTTCTATGCCACCGACGACACCACCGTCGTCGGATCCGAGATCGATCTCGCGAGCCTCTTCGCCGACGTCCTCGGTCTCTCGGTCGACCGCCGCACCGCGGACTGGGCCCAGAACTTCGTGAAGATCGATTCGGGCGAGAACGACGCCTTCATCTCGAACGTGACGGTCACGGAGGAGCGCAAGGAGAAGTACGACTTCGCCACCTACCGCCTCGACAACGTCGCCCTCGAGGTTCCGACGGACTCCGACTGGACGTTCACCGACCGCAAGGACATCGCCGGCAAGAAGATCGGTGTCTCGTCCGGTACCAACCAGGAACAACTGCTCGTCGACTGGAACAC
Source organism: Rhodococcus sp. Leaf225 (assembly GCF_001426145.1). Lineage (NCBI taxonomy): Bacteria > Bacillati > Actinomycetota > Actinomycetes > Mycobacteriales > Nocardiaceae > Rhodococcus > Rhodococcus sp. Leaf225. Next base: position 512,473 of record NZ_LMRN01000007.1, read on the forward strand.
GCAGAACGGGGCGGAGGGCATCGCGCCCGCCGAGATCGTCTACTACCAGAACGCCGCCGACTACTACCTCGCCCTGTCCTCGAAGCGCATCGACGGGTACCTCGGACCCAATCCGTCCGCGCAGTACCACTCGTCGAGCACAGGGGAGTCGAAGATCATCGGCACCTTCTCCGGTGCGGGCGAGGCGCTCCAGGGTGAGATCGCCGTCCTGGTGAAGAAGGACAGCGGGCTCGCCGAGGCGTTCGCGGACGCCATCGATCACACCATCGAGAACGGGACCTACCAGCAGGTGCTGGACAAGTGGGGGCTCGGCGGCGAGGCCGTGTCGGCCTCGGAGATCAATCCACCCGGGCTCCCGAAGAAGTGACCTCGGTCCGACAAGGAGCACCCGTGGCCGGCAGCGATCGCCCGCAGCTCGAGGTCGCGCGAGTCGACCAGGGCGATCCGCTGGCACGACCCCTGCTCGCGGAGCTGGCGATCGAGTACAGCACCCGCTACGGCGGGACCGCCGACCAGATGTACTCGGCTCTGTCCACCCATCCGGCAGAGGACTTCGCGCCGCCGCACGGCGGGCTGATCGTGCTCCTCGAGAACGGTGAACCTGTTGCCGGCGGGGCGTTTCGGCGTCACGACGAGCAGACCGCCGAACTGAAGCGCATCTGGACGTCCGCATCGCACCGCCGACGAGGACTCGCTCGGCGCGTTCTCACCGAACTCGAATCGGAGATCGCTGTCCGAAACTACGAGAGCATCCACCTCACCACCGGGTGGCGCCAACCGGAGGCTGTCGGCCTGTATCTGGCGGCGGGGTACACACCGCTGTTCGACCCGGTGGCCCCGCCGGCCGAGGGCGTGCCCCGTGCGTTCCGGAAGACGACTCGACCCACCAACTGACCCCCGTTCTTCGTTCCTGCACACACACCTCTTGGAGTTGACCCAGTGATCGACCGCCATCAACGGACACCCGCCGTCAGTGCTGCGATCGGCCTCGTCGCCCTGACCACGGCCCTCACCGCCTGCGGCGGCGCTGCTGGTTCGGCGGGCGCCGACGCCGGCCCCGCTCAGCCGGGAGGCACCCTGAACTACGGACTCTCCACAGCGCCGACGTGCTCGGATCCCGCGCAGGCAGGGACCAACCAGACGATCTACGTCACGCGCGCCGTGGTCGACTCACTCACCGATCAGGATCCCGACACTGGCGAGATCGTGCCGTGGCTCGCCGAGAAGTGGGAGACCGACGCGGATGCGACGTCGTTCACGTTCACACTGAAGGACGGGGTGTCGTTCAGCGACGGCACACCGGTCACCGCGCAGTCGGTCAAGAACAACTTCGACGCCATCGTGGGCACGCTCGGGGCGGCGAAGGCGCCGCTCGCCGCCAGCTATCTCGCGGGATACGTCGGGACGACCGTGGTCGACCCGCGGACCGCGCAGGTGACCTTCTCGTCGCCCAATGCGCAGTTCCTGCAGGCATCGGCGACCTCACAGCTGGGACTGCAGGCCGATGCCACCACGTCGCTGTCCGCCGAGGAGCGCTGCCAGGGCGGAAACATCGGCAGTGGCCCGTTCACGTACACCGACTACCAGCAGGATCGATCGGTGAGTGTGGCCAGGCGAGCCGGCTACTCCTGGGGTTCGCCGGCGTTCGGTCACACCGGTGAGGCCTACCTTGACGGCATCGAGTTCACGGTGGTGCCGGAATCGGGCGTCCGGACCGGAAGCCTGTCGTCGGGTCAGCTCGACGCCGTCAGCGACGCGCTCCCGCAGGACGCACCGACCATCGAGGCGACCGGCGGTCGAGTGCTGACGACGTCGAATCCCGGAACACCCTTCGGTATCGCGCCCAATGTCTCGCGAGGCGTACTGGCCGACCCGGACGTGCGCCGCGCACTCGTCCCCGCGATCGACCGTCAGCAGTTGGTCGACACCGTCCTCGGCCCGAACTTCCTGCCGGCGACCAGCACTCTCGCGAGCAGGACGCCCGGCTACGTGTCGCTGCCCGACGTGACCTTCGACGCCGACGCGGCGCGGACCGTGCTCGACCGTGCGGGTTGGGTACCGGCCGCGGACGGGATCCGCGAGAAGGACGGTCAGCGGCTCAGCTTCTCGATCCTGTTCAGCGCCGTGTTCGCGGGCAACCAGGCAATTCTCGAGTTGCTGCAGCAGCAGTTGCGGGACGTCGGTGTCGATGCCCGGCTCGAGCTGACGTCCGTGCCCGAGTCGATCGCACGACAGAACGCCGGTGACTTCGACGCGACGTACTACAACAGCACGCGTGCCGACGGCGACATCCTGCGGACGTCGTTCGCGGCGGACGGCCGAAATCTCAACCAGCGTGGCCCGATCGCCGATCTGGATGCCTCGTTGACCGATCAGCTGCGCACGACGGACACGACGCAGCGCGGCGAGTACCTGGCGAACGCACAGCAGCAGGTGCTCGACAACGGACTGTGGATCCCGACCGTCGAACTGTCGCAGGCGGTCGGCGCGAGCTCGGCGGTGCAGGACCAGAGGTTCGACGCGTCTGCTCGGCTGCAGTTCTTCGACACCTGGTTGAGCAGGAGCTGACATGCTTCGCTACCTCGGCCTGCGCGTCCTGCAGGCGATCGGTGTCCTGTGGGCCGCGTTCACCATCTCCTTCGTGGTGCTGTTCCTGCTGCCCTCCGATCCGGTGAGCATCGCGGTCGATTCCGGCGGCGGCAGTGGCACCCCGGTGGACGCGGCCGCGGTCGCCGAGCTGCAGGCCCGGTACGGACTGGACAAGCCTGTCCTCGAGCAGTACTGGACATCGCTCACCAGCGCGATCCGCGGTGACTTCGGCACGTCCATCTCCACGGGTCAGCCGGTGACCACCGCGATCCTGGACGCCGTTCCGAGCACCCTCGCCCTGGCCGGTCTCGCGCTGATGCTCGCCGTCGGTGTCGGTGGGGGGCTCGCCTTCCTCGCTACCTACACCCGCGCACGATGGTTGCGTACCGCGCTGCTCTCCCTCCCTCCGCTGGGCGTCGCGGTGCCGACGTTCTGGGTGGGACTCCTGCTCCTGCAGGTGTTCTCGTTCGGGCTGCCGATCTTCCCGGCGTTCGGCGACCGCGGGTTCGGATCGCTGGTGCTGCCGGCGATCACGCTGGCGGTACCGACCGGGGCCGTCATCGCGCAGGTGCTCGCGACCAGCCTGACCACGACGTGGCGGCAACCGTTCACCACCGCGGCCGAGGCGAAGGGTGCGTCCCGGTGGCGGATCCAGACTCGCCACGTGCTGCGCCTGGCCAGCGTGCCGGCGTTCACCATCGCCGGCGTCCTCGTCGGCGAACTGTTGGCCGGTTCGGTGGTCGTCGAGACCGTGTTCTCCCGGGCCGGCGTGGGCCGACTGACGCAGACATCGGTTCTCGCGCAGGACATCCCGGTGGTGCAGGGAATCGTGGTCCTCACGTCGCTGGTGTTCGTGGTCGTCACGCTGGCCGTGGACATCGTGTACCCCCTGATCGATCCCCGGATCGTCCAGCGCACCACCCGACCCACGAAGGAGCCGGCCCATGTCTGACGTCCTGGTACGAGAGACGGTCCACGCGAACGTCTCGCCCGAGCCGACGTCCCGTCGACGGCGAGTGACCCCGCGGGCCGTCGGCGGCAGGATCGGCGTGGCGGTGTCGGTGGCCGTCCTGATCGTCGCCGTCGGGTTCGCCGTCGTCCCGTCTCTGTTCGCCAGTGGGGATCCCTTGCGCGGCGTCCCGGCGGAGAAGTTGCAGGGACCCAGCGCCGCTCACTGGTTCGGCACCGACAACATCGGCCGCGACGTCTGGACCCGGGTCGTGCACGGCGCCGGGTTGTCGCTCAGCGCGACGCTGATGGCCGTGGCCATCGCGCTCGTGGCGGGATCGATTCTCGGCCTGATCGGAGGCGCTGTCGGCGGAACCGTCGACGCGGTGCTCATGCGTCTCGTCGACGTGCTGTTGTCCATCCCGACTCTGCTGCTGGCCCTGGCCCTGGTCACCGCTCTCGGTTTCGGAACCGTGAACGTCGCGATCGCGGTCGGTGTCACCCTCGTCGCGAGCTTCGCGCGCGTGATGCGGTCCGAGGTGCTGCGCGTAAGGCGGTCGCTGTACGTGGAGGCCGCCTTCGCGTCGGGTTCGCGGTGGCACACCGTGCTGTGGACCCACATTCTCCGGAACGCGTACCCACCCGTGATCGCCCTGGCGGCAGTGCAGTTCGGCATGGCCGTGCTCGCGGTGTCGTCGCTCAGTTTCCTCGGTTTCGGAGCGGTACCGCCCACACCGGAGTGGGGTTCGCTCGTGTCGGAGGGGCGCAACTTCCTCGCCACCTCCTGGTGGCTCACCACGCTGCCCGGTCTCGTCATCGTGGCGGTCGTGCTGTCGGCACACAGAGTCGGCCACGCGCTGGATCGGGGTGATCGAGCATGAGCAGCAGGAGTGGAGCCGGCGGAACGACCCGGACGAGCCTGCTCAGGGTCGACGGTCTGCGCGTGTCGTACGGGGCGACAGAGGCAGTGCGGGGTGTCGACTTCGAGATCGCGCGGGGTGAGGTGCTCGCCCTGGTCGGCGAGTCCGGCAGCGGCAAGACGACCACGGCCCAGGCGATCATCGGTCTCCTCGCCGGATCGGGCACCGTCACCGGGGGCACCGTCACGTTCGACGGTGAACGTGTCGACGACGCGGGACACCGTCGGTGGGAGAAGCTTCGCGGTGCGCACATCGGTCTGGTGCCGCAGGACCCGACCACGTCGCTCAATCCCGTGAAGCGAGTGGGGGAGCAGGTCGCAGAGGTGCTCCGCATCCACGGCCGGGCCGACCGGCGCAGCGCCGCGGCGGCCGTGCGGATACTCGACGAGGCGGGGATCGACAATCCGGAGCTCCGTGCTCGGCAGTATCCGCAAGACCTGTCCGGCGGGCAGCGTCAGCGCGTGCTCATCGGTGTCGCGCTGGCGTGCGAGCCGGAGCTGGTGATCGCCGACGAGCCGACCAGCGCTCTGGACGTGACCGTGCAGCGCCGCATTCTCGACCACCTCGCGGATCGGATCGCCGAGCACGGCACCTCGGTACTGCTGATCACGCACGACCTCGGGGTCGCGGCCGACCGCGCCGATCGGATCGCCGTCATGCGTGACGGTGAGATCGTCGAGATCGGGCCGGCGCGAGAGGTGTTGGAGAACCCGACCGCCGACTACACGAGAAGCCTGATCGCGTCCGCGCCGTCTCTGACGTCGGTACGGCTGCCGCGTGCGACGCGCGAGGCGCAGCCGGTCCTGTTGTCGCTGAGACACGTGTCCAAGTCGTTCCGCATCGGTCGTGGGCAGAACCTGACGGCGGTGGACGGGGTGTCGCTCGACGTCGAGCGCGGACGGACGGTGTCGATCGTCGGGGAGAGCGGCTCGGGAAAGTCCACCACCGCTCGCATCGCCCTACGGCTCGAGAACCCGTCGGCGGGGTCGGTCGTCTTCGACGGCGACGACATCACGTCCGCACGCGGCAGGGAGTTGCGCACCCTCAGGCGACGCTTCCAGATCGTGTATCAGAACCCGTACGCATCGCTGAATCCCGCACTGCGCGTGCGGGACATCGTGGCGGAACCGCTCGTCGCGTTCGGGCTCGGATCACGCTCCACGCGTCCCGCCCGGGTGGCCGAACTGCTCGAGCAGGTCGCCCTGGCGCCGGAGTACCTCGACAGGCGCCCCGCCGAGCTGTCCGGTGGGCAGCGCCAGCGGGTCGCCATCGCCCGCGCGCTGGCTCTCCACCCGGAGTTGCTCGTGCTCGACGAACCGGTGTCCGCACTGGACGTCTCGGTGCAGGCGCAGATTCTCGAACTCCTCACTCGGCTGCAGGACGAGCTGGATCTGAGCTATCTGTTCATCTCCCACGATCTCGCGGTCGTGCGGCAGATCAGCGACACGGTGCTGGTGATGCGCAACGGGCGAGTGGTCGAGTCCGGGTCGGCGGAGGACGTGTTCGATCGACCGCAGCACGAGTACACCAGGGAACTGCGCAACGCCGTTCCGGGAACGGGAGTCGACGCACGACCGTCGTGACCTTTCCGATCACGCCGAGCAGAAGTGTGTCTCCGCGCGCCGCGCGGCTCTAGCGTCGGGCCATGACCTGGAACTCGATCATCGATTCGATTCGTCACTGGGTGTCCGACTGGAGCGACGAGTCTGCCGCCGGCTGCGTCGAGGCCGCGGTGCGCACCTCGTTCTGAGGGCGCGCGACGACGCTGTCAGCGTGCGGCTCTCGGCCGTGTCGCCGCGACGACCGCGGCCCCCAGCGCGGTGATCGCCATGACGACGATCACGGCGTGGTTCCAGCCGTCGAACACCGCGGACGGCGCGGTGCCGGCCGACAGGACCACCACCGACACCACGGTCACGCCGATCGCCGAGCCGAGGTAGCGCGCGGTGTTGTTCGCCCCGCTTCCCATGGCGGCGCGCCCGGCTGGGACGCTCGCGACGGCCTCGCGGCCGAGGGCGGCGTTGACTATTCCTGTCGCGGCGCCGGCCAGGACGAGACCCGGCACGAGGCGCAGGGGCGACGACGTCTCGGACAGTCCGAGTAACAGCCCCGTCCCGACGGCGACACCGACGAGGCCCAGGGCCAGTTGCGTTCGGCCGGAGACGGACGCGGGTATGCGCCGTGCGAGCAGGGCGGTGATCACGCTCGTCGCCGACCAGCCGAAGAGCAGGAAGGCGCTGTGGAGTGCGTCCAGACCGAATGCGGCGCCGACGAATCCGGCCATGTACGACATCAGAGCGATCACCCCGGCTCCGGTGGCGAGTGCGGCGACGGTGGCGGCGAGGAAGGCGGGTTGGCGCAGCAGCGTGAGATCGAGCATGGGCGACGCGGTCCGGCGTTCGTGCAGAACGAAACCCGCGAGCAACAGCGCGGCCACGGCGAGCAGGACCAGGGGTAAGGATCGCGTCCACCCGGCACGGCCCTCGACGAGCGCGGCGAGGAGGGCCGACAGACCCCCGGACAGGGCGACCGCGCCGATCAGGTCCAGCCCGCGCGGTGTCTCCGTGCGGGATTCGGCGAGGAGGCGCCCTGCGACGACCGCGGCGACGAGTGTCAGCGCGGTGAGCAACCAGTACCCCTCGCGCCACGTGGCGAGACGATCCGAGGTCGCGGACAGCAGGGGCCCGAGGGTGATGCCCGCGCCGACGGCCGCGCCCCAGATGCCGCTGGCACGGGCGCGCAGCGGGCCGGGTTCGAAGGCGTGCGCGATGACGCCGAGACTCGACGCCAGCACCGCGCCCGCCCCGACGCCCTGGACCACGCGGGCGAGGACGAACACGAGCGTGGACGGCGCGGCCGCGCACACAGCGGACGCGAGGGCGAGGACGACGAGACCGAGAACGAAGGTGCGGCGACGGCCGATGTCGTCGGCGAGTGCGCCGGACACCAGCAACGCGGCACTGAGGCCGATGCTCATCGAGCTCAGGATCCAGGTTCTGCCCGACGCGTCGCTCCCGAGCGTCGCGGCGGTGCTGCCGATGGTCGCCAGGGGAAACGTGAACGCAGCCAGGGCGAGGAGGGTCCCGAACGCTGCGACGGGCAGGGGACGGGCGAGAGGTGGTGCGGATCGCTGCTGAGTCATGCCCGTCCTTCGGTTCGGTGAGCGAACCGTAACCCGCCGATATGGTTCGGTCAACAGACCGTTCGAGGTAGGCTCGGGCCATGGCGATGGGAACGGATTACGCCGCGCAGGACTGCTCGCTCGCTCGCGCCCTGGAGATCGTGGGGGAGCGGTGGACACTGCTCGTCGTGCGGGACTCCCTGTTCGGTGTACGCCGGTTCTCCGACTTCCAGCACCACCTCGGCATGTCGAAGGCAGTGCTGTCGCAGCGCCTGTCGGCCCTGGTGGACCACGGGTTGCTGAGCAGGGAACGTGTCGGTGGGCGTGAGGAATATCGTCCCACCGAGATCCTCGTCGACCTGTGGCCCGCGCTGCACGCGCTGACGGTGTGGGGTGAACGAGCAGTGCCCGCGCAGGACGGCCCCCGTCGGGTGTTCCGACACGAACCGTGCGGCGGTGAGCTCGACGATCACGGCAGCTGCCCGCAGTGCGGGACCGTGCCCGCTGCCGGTCGGGTCGTCATGTCGCCGGGGCCGGGTGTGACCGCGACCCCGCGGCCGAACACCGTGTCCCGCGCGCTCCGCGCACCTCGTCGGTTGCTCGAGCCGATCAGGTGACGGCGACACCCGGCGCGAGGTGAAGGGGGGCGGTCGCGCGACGGCCCCCGGGGCCTCGCTCTATTCTGGACCGGGTCGGAAACACAGGTCCGCGACACGGTCGGTTGTCATGGGCGTCGAGAGTGGGGAACACATGACGGTGCCGTACGGCGATCGCGGCGATCTCGTCCGCACCATCGACGAGGACACCTCCGTCGATCAGCAGGCGTCGGCGCTCGGCAAAATCGCCGAGATGGCCCGCACTCTCCGCGGAACCCGTCGATCGGTGGACGACACGCTGACAGCCCTGGTGCGGTCGGCCACGCAGCTCATGCCCGGCGTCGACCATGCGTGCGTCACCGTGATGACCGGTGCGCGGCGCACCATCCACGCCCGCACCGACGACGTCGCCGCCGATCTCTGCCGTGTGCAGTTCGAACTGGGTGAGGGGCCCACCGAGAACGAGATCTGGCAGATCGACACCGTCGTGGCCGAGAATCTCGGCAGCGAGCGGCGGTGGCCCTCCTTCGCCGCGGCCGCACGCGACAGGGGAATCGAGTCGATGGCGGCGTTCCGCCTCTACACCGATCCGTCGGCGCGTGATCTCGGCGTGTTACTGCTGTTCAGCAGGACTGCCGACACCTTCGACGCCGATGCTCAGATGGTCGGATCCGCGCTCGCCGCCCACGGCGCGGTGGCGCTGCTCAGTGCCCGCGACGACCAGAACTTCCGGGACGGCCTCGCGAGTCGCGACATCATCGGCCAGGCCAAGGGGATCCTCATGGAGCGATTCGACGTCGATGCCGTGCAGGCCTTCACGATGCTGGCCCACATCTCCCAGTCCGAGAACCGCCCGCTGCGGGAGGTCGCGCTGTCTCTGATCGAGGAGTCGCATCCCACGAGGTCCGTCGAGGTTCCGCCCGTCGCGTGACGGCCCGCCGGAACTGCCCGTCGGAACTGCCCGTCGGAACAACGCGGTGCGCGCGGACGTTGTCGGAACAGAGTGTTACTGCGACAAGAGGAGACACCATGGCGGACAGCACACAGGCAGGTTCCACGACCGAGACGGCCATCCTGGCGGGTGGATGCTTCTGGGGTGTCGAGGAACTGATCCGCAAGCAGCCGGGCGTGCTCTCCACGCGCGTCGGGTACTCGGGCGGAGACGTGCCGAACGCGACGTACCGGAACCACGGCACGCACGCCGAGGCGGTCGAGATCGTGTTCGACCCGACCCGGACGACCTACCGCGACATCCTGGAGTTCTTCTTCCAGATTCACGACCCGTCGACGAAGAACCGTCAGGGCAACGACCGCGGAGTGAGCTACCGCTCGGCGATCTTCTACACCTCCGACGAGCAGAAGCGCGTCGCGCTGGACACGATCGCCGACGTCGACGCGTCCGGTATCTGGCCCGGAAAGGTGGTCACCGAGGTCACCGCGGCGAGCGAGTTCTGGGAGGCCGAGCCCGAACATCAGGACTACCTGCAGCGGATCCCCAACGGATACACCTGCCACTGGGTCCGCCCCGACTGGAAGTTGCCGCGTCGGAACGCTGCGGTCAGCTGAGCCGTTCGACCATCGACGCCCGTCGTCCCCTCAGGGGCGGCGGGCGTTTCTCGTCAGCTCGATCGTCGCGGCACGGAGATCGTCGAGTGACGCCAACGGCGACGTGTAGCCGACTCGCGTGTAGGACACGCCTCTCGGTGTGGTGACCGTGATGTCGAGTCCGTAGCGGTCGGCGCCGGTGCACACAGCGGACGTCGCATCGGGGAATCCGCCGAATGCCGCGGTCATCGCGGTGAGTGCGTCCGCGTGGTCGGCGTTCAGGTGCTCCACCGCGGGCCCGCTCACCGGCCGTACCGGATCCGGCACGGCGGCTGCGTAGTCCGCCACCGTGGCCGAGTCCATGCGGCCGTAGCCGCCCACCCATCTGACTCGGTCCACCGACAGGATCCAGACGGTGAAGTCGCTGTAGTCGATGTAGTACCGCGCCGCCGGGACGGCCGCCAGGTGCGCCTCCCGCGCAGCCTCGACGTCCGAGCCCGACGGCCGAAGCACGGTGCCCGCCAGCGTGATACGTCCGCTCGCGAGCGGATCACTGTTCTCGCCCGGAGCGACGACGGACAGACTCACCCGTGGATCCGCCGCGAGATTGCGACCGTGCTCCGCCATGTGGGAGACAAAGAGCACGGGGTTCCCGCCCAGGAGCCCGTACGTCACGTACGACGCCCACGGATGTCCGTCGGCCGAGAGGCTCGCGAGCGTGGCCGTGTTGGTCGACGCGGCCACCGTGCGCGCCTCCTCCGCCGCGGACGGCCGGCGAGGGTGGGTGACGGGAGCGGTGGGCGTCGGCATCGACGGGGCGTCGCCGGGGTCGCCGTGATCGAGAGTGGCCATGGGCGAACACTACCGGCGCCCGGCGCCGACCGGTGGCGCCGGAATGCCCTAGCGGACGGGCGGTCGCAGCAGGAGGGCAGCGCCCGAACCGACACCGACCACCATGAACATCAGCAGCATGACGACGTTGGCCATCTCGTTCTCCGTCTTCCGGGCGGGTACGTCCACATCGCGACCCGTGTGGACAGTTCTCTACCCCCGGCCGTGTGACCGCAAACACTCACGCATGAGCGTGCATCTCCCACACCAGGATCTCGGCCGACGACGTCGTGTGGACGACATGTCCGCCGGTGTCGGTACCGCGGAGCGCGTCACCGGGACCGAGTGTTCCGATGCCGTCGATCTCGACGGTGCCGCGCGCGACGAAGAGGTGGAGGAACGGCGCGGTGGGGAGGGTGACGGGCGTGCCCGGCCGCAGCCGCGCCACGTGGAGCGCCGCCTTGCTCTGGCCCAGTCCGACGGCCGTGCCACCGCGGTCACGGTCGAGTCCCGACGCGACCGTGACCAGGCGGCCGGAGGCCAGTTCGCCTGCCGCCGCGTACTCCTCGTACCCGGGCGGCCGCCCGTTCTCGTCCGGCGGAAGCCACATCTGGACGACCCGCAGCGGTGTCCCGGCGGAATATCCGGCCCCGTTCCGCTCGGAGTGGACGACGCCGGAGCCCGCACTCATCCGCTGCGCCAACCCGGGCGTGATGGTCCCCTCGTTCCCGAGCGAGTCACGGTGCACCAGTGATCCGTCCAGCACCCAGGTCACGATCTCGACGTCGGCGTGCTGGTGGCTGTCGAATCCCTCGCCCGCGTCGACGGTGTCGTCGTTGTGGACGAGCAGCAACCCGTGCGCATTCGCGGCGAGATCGAAGTTGCCCGCCACGGGGAAGGACTGCCAGGAGTCCAGCCACTCGTTGCGCCAGTGGATTCGATCGGCAGCGGGTACGACGACGTCGGGCATGACACGCACAGTACCCGGGCACATCGACACTGCGACGCGATGTGATGACAGCTATCATCAGATGATGGTGGGACGACGGAGACCGTTGGCGGACCTCGCAGGCAAGGTGGTGGTGATCACCGGAGCCGGATCCGGCATGGGCCGCGCGTACGCGGCGGCCTACGCCGCACGCGGGGCGGTCCTCGCGCTCGGCGACATCGACGGCAACGCCCTCGCGGAGACGGTGACGAGCCTGCCCTCTGGCGGCACGGTGCTCACCGAGGTGTACGACGTGGCCGATCGCGACGCCGTCGCGGCCTTCGCCGCCCGCGTCGCCCGGGAGGTGGGCCCGGCGACCGTCGTCGTCAACAACGCCGGCATCGAGGGCGGTTTCCGGCCCGCCTGGCATCTCGACGACGCGTCCTACGACCGGGTGATGGCGGTCAATCTCGGTGGGGTGGTGCACGGGACGCGCGCCTTCCTGCCGCAGCTGATGTCGCGGCCGGCGGCTGCGCTGGTGAACGTGTCCTCCATCTTCGGACTGCAGGGGACGCCGAACCACACCGACTACTGCGCCAGCAAGTTCGCGGTGCGGGGATTCACCGAGGCCCTCGCGACCGAACTCGCCGGGTCCACCGTCTCGGTCCACCTGGTCCATCCGGGCGGCGTGGCGACCAACATCTCGCGGGCCGAGGGATCCCAGCAGTTCGCAGCGAAGTACTACGCCACCTCGCCCGAGGCGGTGGCCGAGCGCGTGGTGCGGGACGTCGAGTCCGGACGGATGCGCATCGTCACCGGACACCGGTCGCGCCAGGTCGCCTTCGGGGCCCGGTTCCTGCCGCTCCCGCTCATGGTCCGGCTCGTCCGTCGCGACATGAACGACATCCTGGACCCCGGCGACTACGCCGACTGAGCCTCGGCGCCGGGCGACCGCAGGACCAGTGCCCACAGAGCGGCGACGACGGCCAGTGCGATGACGAACGCGGCCATGGCCGACCAGCCGTAGGCCTGATACACGACGCCGCCCGTCCAGCCGACGATGCTCGAACCGCCGTAGTAGAAGAGGTTGTAGAGCGACGCCGCCTGAGCGCGACCGTCCGTCGCGCGATGCCCGGTCCATCCGGACGCGATGGCGTGCGCGGCGAAGAATCCCATCGTGAACACCACCAGGCCGAGGAGTACGACGATCAGCGTGTGCGCGATCGTCAGGGCGACCCCGGCGATCATGACGCCCGTCGACCCGGCGAGCACCGCGGAGCGTCCGAACCGGCCGGCCAGCTGTCCGGCGACGCGAGACGAGACGGTTCCGCTGAGATAGGCGATGAAGATGAGGCTGATCAGCGACTGGGGGAGTCCGAACGGGGCTGCCTCGAGGCGGAAGCCCAGATAGTTGTAGACGGTGACGAAACCGCCCATGAGCAGGAACGCCTGCCCGAACAGCGCGCGCATGCCGGGGTCCCGGAGGTGTGTGGTGACGCGTTTCCCCAGCCCCGGGCCGCCATCCCGCGCAGGGAGCGCGCGCCGCGGTGCGGGGGCGAGGCGCAGGAAGGCGATCGCGGCCACGGCGGCGATGATCGAGACCGTCAGTGTTCCGATGCGCCAGTTCGTGTACTCGGCGACGGGTCCGGCGACGATGCGGCCGAGCAGCCCGCCCAGCGTGGTGCCCGAGACGTAGGTGGCCGCGGCCACCGCGGTGTTCCGGCGGTGCACCTCCTCGCTGAGGTAGGCGATCGCGATGGCCGGCAGCCCGCCGAGGGCGGCGCCCTCCACGAACCGCACCGTCAGCAGCATCGGCAACGACGTGGAGAGCGGGACGACGAGGCCCAGGACGGTGGCCGTGACGATCGAGATGCTCATGGCACGCACCCGGCCGACGCGGTCGGCCACCACGGACCACGGCAGTACGGCGACCGCGACGCCGACCGTGGCGCAGCCCACCGCGAGCGAGGACTGCGACGGCGTGATCGAGAGGTTCGAGGCGATGAGCGGGAGGATGCCCTGGACGGAGTACAGCTGGGCGAAAGTGGCGACACCGGCGAGAAGCAGCCCGGCGACGAGCCTGCGGTACTCGCGGGACCCACGGGTGTGTCCGTCCCAGTCGGTGTCGGTCGCCTCGTCGATGGTCACGGGATCCGACGGTAGGCCGGACGCGACCTATTCGTCCAATGCATTGCATCTCGCACAATCATGATCGTGACGTATCGTTCGATTCATGCGTGAGGAAGCCGAGGCACTCCTGCCTCTGATCCCGACACTGCTCGCCGTGGCGGAGACCGAACACATCACCGAGGCGGCGCACGTCCTCGGCCTCCCGCAGCCGACGGTGAGCCGGCAACTCGCCCGCGCCTCGGCCGCGTTGGGAGTGGCGGTCGTCGAGCGTCGTGGTCGGGGCATCGCCCTCACGCCTGCGGGACGTGCACTGATGCCCTTCCTCGACCGGGCGGTCCGCGAACTCGAGGCCGGGCTCGACGCCATGACCGAGCAGGACGCCCGCACTCGTGGCCGCATCTCGGTCAGCTTCCAGAACACGGTGGGCGAGGGCGTGCTCCCGCTGCTCATCAAGCGCTTCCTCGCCGATCATCCCGCCGTCACGTTCACCCTCGACCAGGGCGCGCGGGCCCGGTGCCTCGACAGACTGGAGGACGGGAGCGCGGACCTCGCATTCGTGGCGCTCGGCACCGAACACGGCACCGACACGTCCTTCGGGCTGTACGACGAGAGGCTCGTGTTGGTCGTCCCGTCCGATCACCGACTGGCGGGCCGCCGATCGGTGGACCTCGTGGAAACGGCGGACGACCCGTACGTGGCGATGGAACACGGGTACGGCATGCGTTCTCTCTGCGAGACACTGTGGGCCGCTGCGGGAATGGCCCCGACCATCGCCTTCGAGGGGCAGGACATCCACACCGTGCGCGGGCTGGTCGGGGCGGGCCTCGGCGTCAGCGTCCTCCCTCGCACGACCACTCCCGCCGGCCCGCTGCCCACGGTCGACATCGCGGTGAACGACCCCGCGGCGCGGCGGCGCATCGGCGTGGTGTGGCCCGCACGCACCCTGCCGGCGCAGGCCCTCGCCTTCCGCGACGTGGTGGTGCGGCGAGGGGCCGCTGTCCTGGCGCGCTGACGATCGGCCTCAGGAGCGAGCGCGACCGTCGGTTGCCATCCCGCGGTGCATCACCCGGTCGCCCACCACTCCGCTGTGGTCGGCCCGGTGCATGACGCACCGGTTGTCCCACAAGACGACGTCGCCCGGCTGCCACGTGTGCCGGTGCACGTTGTCCTCGGCGGTGGAGTGGTCGTAGAGGAACCGGACGGTCTCGGCGGTCTCGTCGGGCGACATTCCGCTGATCGACGCGCATCGCGCGGGAGTCGACAGGTAGAGCGAGCGCCGTCCGCTGATCGGATGGGTCGTCACGAGCGGATGCACTGCGGACGACTCGGCATCGTCGGCGAGATCGAGACCGGTCACGACGTGCGTGAGCGTGCGGTCGACGAGCTCGTCGCGAAGGTCGTCGGGCAGTGTGTCCCACGCGCGGTACTGGTTGCTGAAGACGGTCTGTCCTCCCTCCGACGGCACGGTGACCGCACGGAGCGAGGTGTACGCCGGTGGGTGTGCCACATAGCTCGTGTCCACGTGGAAGGTGGAGCGCGGCGTCGTCGTCCGGCCGACATTGCTGATGACGTTGAGATCCGGGTGTCCGGGGACCGGTGTCTCGCCCTCGGTGAACACGAGGTCGCCGAACGCACGGAGGAACTCGGTGAAACGGTCGTCGTCGAGCGACTG
Organism: Rhodococcus sp. Leaf225; assembly: GCF_001426145.1. NCBI lineage: Bacteria > Bacillati > Actinomycetota > Actinomycetes > Mycobacteriales > Nocardiaceae > Rhodococcus > Rhodococcus sp. Leaf225. The sequence continues at coordinate 527,753 of NZ_LMRN01000007.1, forward strand.
CCCCCGGAAGACGACGACGCCGTGATCTGCTGCGAGGCGGCGTGTCTCGTCGATTCCCGCCGCGTCGAGGTCCTCCACCCGGACGTCCTCGACGTGTGCGCCGACGGGTTCGAGGGTGGTGTGTCGCATCATCGTGCTCCTTCGATCGAGAGTTCGCGCAGTCCTGCGGCGAACAGGTCCTCGAGACTGATTCCCGCGGCCGCAGCCATCACCGCGACCACGCTGCCCCGCGCGTAGGAGCAGTACAGGCCTGCCTCGAGAAACCACGGTCGACCGTCGGGGTCCACCCGGAAGTCGAAGAGGCTGTAGTGCCGACACCCCAGCGCTCGGTGGCACTCGAGGGCCACCGCGTGGATCCGCTCGGTGATCGGATCGTCCTCGGGGACGATCCACGCCTTCGTGGCGTTCTTGGCCACCAGGTACAGCGCCCCGTCCTCGTCGCGGGACAACTTGTCCTCGCGTGTGCGGATCGGACGATCGTCCGCGTCCACGGCGTACTCCTCGAGCGGCAGGCACACCGGTTCACCGTCCACCACGACGATGCCGCAGCGCACCTCACGTCCCAACTCGACGTAGCGCTCCACCAGCACCCGGCGGGAGAACCGCGCAGCGTCCGCGAACGCGTCGGTGTACTCGTCAGGAGTGCGCGCGAGCGACACCCCCACCGAGTTGTCGGAGTCCACCGGCTTGACGACCACCGGTAACGGGACGGGCGACCGCGTGCCTGACCGTGGTGCGTCCGGGGGCACGACGACGACGTGGCCCTCCGGCACCGGAACGCCCGCCGCAGCGACCACCGCTCGGGTCAGCGCCTTGTCCGCCGCGAGTGCCATCACGTCGGCGGTGTTGCCCAGCAGAGCGAGACCCACGACGTCGACCAGCGCCCGGTAGGACGTCATGCCGGGCAGGCAGAACATCTGCGGCACGACGACGTCGACACCCAGAGCCTCGATGTGACGCAGCGCGTCCGCGAGCGACAGAGGCGGAGCCGCCGCCACCGCGTCGTCGGTGAGATCGACCGGGAAGCGCCACGTGCGGTCGGGCGAGACCAGTGCGACGTGGAACTCGTACCGTGCGGGATCGGCGAGCGCGGACAGCGCGTCCGAGGCGTACACCCGCGACAGGTCCGAGTGGAACTCGTCCTCGGCGGACCCCGCGAGGTGCAGCACGGTCACCCGTGCGGTCGGGTGGACGAAAGCCGTGTCGTCAGTCACCGCCGGCCTCCACGAGTTTGCCGATGTTGAAGTCGATGCGGCTCCACGAGCGACCGGCGCGAAGGTTCGCCCAGATCAGCGACGGCATGTGGAGGTGGTGAAGCATGAAGTAGGGCAACGGATCCCACCGCGTGAACACCGCGTCCTTCCCGGTGGCGATGGTGCGTGCGCGGGCGAGGCGGCCAGGCTGGGTGAGCAGCCGCCAGATCTCGTGGTAGATCCAGTAGGTCGGCCGGGCGGACGGGAGCGGCGTGATGACGGGGTGCCCGTCGTCGAGGTACGCAGCCGCCACGTCCGGGTGATCGTGGAACATGGTGATGGCCGAATGCGTTCGCGGATTGCACTCGATGGCGTAGGCGTGGCCGTCCGCCGCCTCGATGAAGTCGAAGGACACCTGGCCCGTGAGCCCGAGCTCGCCGACGAAATGCTCCACCCACGACCGGATCTCGGGCTTGTCCACCATGGCGTAGTTGATCTGGAACGCCGACGACTCGCAGCACCCGTACACCTGCACGCGCCCGTTGCGGACAGTCGAGTGGGTGCAGTACTCCTGACCGGTGACGAACTCCTGCATGATCCACGGATCCTCGTCCGAGATGTCGAGCCCGGAGACGAACGCGGCATTCGCCGCGCGGTCCCGTCCCGTCAACGGCGTGAGGTCCATACGACCCACCGGGTTGTACGCGATGCGCTTGAGGATGTAGGTACGGCCGTCGGGGAAGTCGAAGTCCTCGACCTGCCGACGGTCGGTGACGAGGTGTGATTCCGGCACGCGCAGACCGAGCGACTCCGCGACCTTCGAGAACTGCACCTTGTCGTCGAGCATGCGCACGGTGGCCGAGTCGACGTGGACGACGTCGCACCGCCCGTCGAGCAGACGACCGACCTCGGCGTCCGGCACGCTGGACGCCGGACTCGACACCGGCACGAACACGTCCGCTCTCTCGCTCAGCACGATGTCGGCGATCGCGCGCGCATATCCGGGTTCCGACGCCTCGGGGACGGTGTGGAACACGTCCACCGCTCGAGAGAACCGATGCGCGGTGTACCGGTACTTGGCCGATTCGACCAGTACCACCCGGTGGCCGGCGCCGTGGAACGATCTCGCGAGTTGTAGCGCCTTGGTCATCTTGCCGCCGTTGATCACGACCGTCCTACGTTGTGCGGCAGGCGAACCGGGTGCCGTGCGCGGTCGGGCTAGCGCCGCCAGGACGGGCACGAGGTCGAGCGGGGCGGTGACGAGCGAGCCGACGAGGACCGCCACGGACCGGCCGACGCTCGTCACGACGCACTCGATCGACGGATGAGCGTCAGTCCGTCCCGCAGCGGGACCAGGACCTGCTCGACGCGGGAGTCCGCCGCCACGGCGCGATTGAACTCCGCGATGGCGGAACCGTTGTCCGACATGGCCGTACCGAGGTACGGCTCGGCCTGCAGGAGTGTGTTGTCGACGGCGACCACGGCGTCCGGCGTCAGCAGCTCGGAGTCGAGAAGCGCCGTCAGGTATCCGAGGTACCCGGCCTTGTCGGCGTCGATGAACACCAGGTCGAACCGGCGTCCCTCGTCGGCGAGACGGGTGAGGGACTCCGCCGCAGGACCGACGAGAATCTCGATCGCGTCACCTGCCGGCGACGCGTCGAAGCACTGTCGGGCGAACGCCGCGACGGGTTCGTCCAGTTCACAGGCGACGATGCTTCCGCCGGGTGGAAGTGCCTCGGCCATGGCGAGAGCCGAGTACCCCGTGAACATGCCGATCTCGAGGACCGACGTGGCGCGGGTCATCCGCACGAGGAAGTCGAGGAAACGTCCCTCGACGTGGCCGGACAGCATCTCCTGCTCGAGCGCGCTGCCGGACCATTCCGCGGATCGGGTGCGTGCGGCCAGATCCGCGAGAGCGGGTGATTCCGGGGTGGTGCACTCGTCCAGGTACGGGTCGAGGCCCGCGATCACGTCACGCGCACGCCGAGCGCGGCCGAGAACGGCTGCCGGGACCCCGAGGTCGTCGAGGTCCCGGCACAGCTCCGTCAGCTCGGCCGCGGCGATGGTGCTCGGTGTGACCGGCCGGGCATCACTCATCGTGGGACGAACCGACCGCGACCTCCGGTTGCGGCGCGGTGAACATGTCCACGCCGTCGCCGTCGCGGTCGTGCTCGAGGCAGATCTTCTTGTGCAAGGTGAGCGTGTCCGACAGCTCGTCGACGGTCACGTCGTTCAGGAATTCGCAGGACCCGATGGGCGCCGGCACCGCCGCGCGGAGAATCCCGTCTCGGGTCTTGAGGATGGACGACGTGGCCTCGGCGAGCAGGTCGGCCGTCAGGTACGAGCTGTCGAGCGCGAGCCCGATCCCGCTCATGACGCCGAGCACGCGGTCGCGGTCGTCGGCCGTGATGTGGCCGCGCTGCTCCGCGAGGGTGGTGGACAGCGCCATGTCGATGTTGATGGCGTGTCCGTGGAAGAACGGCGCGGGCGGGGTGAGCTCGAGCGTCGGACTCCAGGTGTGGCCGAAAGCGATCACGCGATCGAGGTCGATCTCGTGGAGGTTGGGCGCTTCCAGGTCCAGCATGGTCGCGATGGCCTTGTAGGTGAGGCGGTCGGCGATCTCGCGCAGTTCCGCGGTGCCGTCGAGGTGACCGAAACGCGTCGCGAGCAGCTCCGGGCCGTGCTTCTCGAGCATCTCGAAGATCTCGAGATTGCCCACGACGGAGATCTTGATGAGTTCCGCCATGCCGTTGCGGACCTGGTCCTCCGGCAGGGTGCCCAGGAAACTGAAGTCCAGCAACACCTTCTGCGAGGCGTGGTACGCGCCCAGACGGTTCTTGTGCTTGCCGTAGTTGACGGCGACCTTGATGCTGACGCTGGCGTCGATGAGACCGATCAGCGTCGTGGGGATGCGGATGTACGGCGTGTTCCGGCGGTAGCTGGCGCACGCGAAGCCGGCGACGTCCGTCGTGAGTCCGCCGCCGACGACCAGGACGGGCTCGGTGCGCACCAGGCCGAAGCGATCGAACTCGCCCACGATCCGCTCGAAGGTCTCGATCGACTTCGCCGTCTCGCGGATCTGCACCGGGACGATGGTCAGCGCGATGTCGTGATGGCGGAAATAGGTGTGGATCGCGTCGCCGTACAGCGCGAGGACGCTGTCGTCCACCACCATCAGGCAGCGGCCGTACGGCCGGTAGCTGTCCGCGAGCTCGGTGTTCGCGGTGTCGAAGACGCCGTCGACGTACACGAGGTCGTACTCGATCTTCTCGTATCCCTCGACGTGGAAGGTGCGATCGTCTGCGGTGACACGTGCCTGGAGGTTGCTCACTACTTCTCTCCCGAGGAAAACGGTTCGCGAGCATCGCGCTCGACGGGTGAACCGGGGTTGGCGTGGATGTGACTCGACAGGGTGTGGAGTCGACCGGTGAAGGTCACTGTCGAGCCGTCACCAGAGATTCGATGCGAGCGGGGTCGAGGGATTCGACCGTCTCCGATGCCGAGGAGAAGTCGCTGCCGGCCGTGTTCTCGTTCGGGAACGCGACGCAGGTGATGTCGGCTGCGGCTGCGGCGGCCACACCACCGGCGTTGTCCTCGATCGCGACGCAGGCGGAGGGCTGTTCGCCCAGCTTGTCGAGGGCGAAGGCGTAGGACGCGGGGTCGGGCTTGCCCTGCTCGACGTCGTCCGCGTCGACGAGGACGTCGAAGGAGTCGCGAGTGACCTCGGGGGACAGCGCCTCGAGCACGGCGTCGACGTTCTCCTTCGACGTGGTCGTGACGAAGCCGAGCTTGGCGCCCGACTTCTTCGCCGCGGCGATGGTGTCCACGACGCCGGGTCGCGGGCTCACACCGGCCGAGGAGAGGAGGGACCGGAAGATCTCCGACTTGGTCGCGTGCACCGCGGAGGCGTCGACCTCGACGCCCTCGGACGCCGCGAAGTCCTCGATCCGGTTCGCGCCGCCGTTGGACCCGAGCATGGACCGGTAATCGTCGCGTGACCAGTTCCAGTCGAGCCCGTGCGAGGAGAACGCCTCGTTGAAGGCGCGTCGCTGGAGCTCGGACGTGTCGGCGAGAGTGCTGATGGAGCCGAAGAGGATGGCAGACATCGGTGTCCTTCCGTGGACCGGCCCGACGCTGTGCTGCGCCGTGGCCCGAGGCGACGGATGACCCGTCGCGAATGATGGTGGGGGAGTTCGCGGTCGAAATGCCGTGCAAAAATCTGGGACAACAGTACAGTAATGAACATTTCGTTCAATAGGTCTGTACCCGAAACTCGCGTAACTTCAACCCTCGAACTTCGATGCCCGCAATTGGAAGCACTGGCTGAACGAGGAGGTGAGTGACGCGATGAGTGATACCCCGTCGGACGAGAATGGAATCGGAATCGAGCCCGACGCCGTGGCAGAGGACGCCCGCGTCGCTCGCACTCGCGCGGACGTCTCGCGCGCCGCGCTCGAGGTGCTGACAGGCGAGGGGTGGGAGGCGGTGACCCACGCGCACGTCGCACGGGTGGCCGGTTACTCCAAGACCACGCTGTACACGCACTGGCCGTCCCGTTCCGACCTGCTCACCATGGCTCTCGAGGCGATCGGCGACATGCCGCATCACGACCTGGTCGGCGACGTCCGCACGGACCTGATCGGTGAGCTGCGGATGCTCCGTGACGCCATCGCCACCCAGCGCCTCGATCGCGTGCTCATGGCCATGGCGCAGTGGGGGGCCACCGTCGCCGAGATCGGCCGGGTGCGCCGCCGCATCGTCGACGACGGCGAGAAGCACACTCGGCAGATGCTCGGTGCGGTGATCCAGGGCCCGGAGCTCGAGGCGGCGGTGTCCATGCTGTCCGGCTCCGTGGTCTGCCCGACGCTGATGTACGGGACGCTGCCCGACGACGCCACCATCGAGGCCGCCGTCGACATCCTCCTTCGGGGCATCGAACTTCGGGGCAACGAACGCTGACTCAGCGGCTGCTGTGCACCAGGTCGGCCAGGGACTGCCGCGACTGCGCGGACTCGGCCAGTGCCGCCGTCAGTTCCTCCCATGCGCGCTGGACGCGGAGTTCGTCGTGGGCGAGACGTGCGCGGGCGCGAGCCACGCGCCGGTGCTCGGCGTCGCGGGTGAAGGTCGCGTGTTCCTGCCGTCGGACGAGCAGGAACACGTCGGTATCGGTGGGATACATGCGTGCGTCCTCGAGTCGTGGTCGGTTCGATGTCGGCCGGCCTCCGGCCTTCCCGGTGGTCGGTTCGCACCACTGAAACACCCGAGGGGGGACCGCGTCGACCGAATTACTCGGGCTCGGCCGCACCGACCACCGCGGCGAGGAACCGGGCGGTCCCGTGAACGAGATCGGTTCTGTCCGCTCGGTATCCGTCCATGAGCCAGGTCATGGCGGTGTGGCTGATGCCGCCGACAGCGGCGGTGGCCAACCTGTCGAGGGAACTACCGACGGCAATGTCCGGCGTGTGGCGACCGAGGAGCCCCACCATCAGCTCACCGAATCCGTGCATCGTGTCGAGATACGTGCGGTCCACCCGTGGGCTCACCCCCAGCACCTCGAGCCACACGATCCGTGCGAGCTCACGGTCCTCCACGGCGCGGAAGAAGCCGTCGAGGCCGTGACGCGAGAGCGTCAGCGGGTCCGTCCCGGCGGGCAGGTCGTCGACCGCCGCCGTGGTGGATCGGGTCAGTGTGGCGATGCACTCGCGGTACACCTCGACCAGGAGGTCCTCGAGAGTGGGGAACAGCTCGTAGAAGTAGCGATCGGCGACGTGCGCGTCACGACAGATGCCGCGCACCGTCGACGCTCGGAAACCCACCGATCCGAAGGACGCGCGCCCCGCGTCGAGCAGTTGGCGCCGGCGACGAGCCGTGCGCTCCTCGGCGCTCTCCCCGCCGTAGGTACGTGCGGGCGATGGATCGGTCACGCCACCATTCAACCGGTCGACGCGAGACCGCGCGCCGTTCCCCCGTCCACGGCGACGCAGTGCCCACCCGATCGCTTGGCCCGGTACATCGCGGTGTCGCCCCGATCGACGAGTTCGGTGAGTGTGGCCGACAGGCGCCGGCGATCGTGCAGCAGGGTGGTCGTGCTCGCCATCGCGAGCCCGACACTCGCGGTGACCGCCGGCCCCGGGATCCTCTCCGCCACCGCGTCGCGGACGGCGCGGGCGGCCCGCAACGCCGCGAGTGCGTCGTCGTACAGATCGAAGACGAGGAACTCCTCGCCGCCGTGGCGTGTGACCACGGCGGCGGATCCGGCCGCGCGCACCAGGCTCTGTCCGACGCGCACCAGCACCTCGTCGCCGACGTTGTGCCCGAATTCGTCGTTGATCGCCTTGAACTTGTCGAGGTCGAGCACGATCACGGCGGCCACCGGGTGGGCAGCGGCGGCGCGGGTGGTCGTGGAACGCATGTCGTCGGCGAGAAGCATCAGTCGCGACTCGAGCCCCCGGCGGTTGCTGAGGCCGGTGAGCGGATCGGTCAACGACTTGTCCGCGTCGACGCGGATGAGATGGACACCCAGTTCGATCACGATGGGGACCACCACGCCGACGACGGTCAGCATGATCGCCTTGGCGGCGGCGATCGCCAGGTCGTACTCGGGGTCGAGCGCGACCTTGACGGCGAGCACCGCGATGGTGAATGCGCACCACACGACGTGCGCGAGTAACACCCGTGGCCCCAGCAGGAAGGTCGCGTAGGTCCCGAGGAGCACCAGCAGACCGGCACCGCTCAAGCCGGCGAGCGAGCTCGAGTCGAGGAAGCAGACCACGGCGATGGCGACATCGGCGTAGGCGAAGAAGACGACCGATTCGCGGAAGGACGGCCAGTGCGCCACGTTCCAGCGCACGGCCCAGCCGATTCCACCCACGATGGTGACGACGACGACGGCTCGATCCGCGAGACCCTGGGCTCCGGACGGCGATCCGAGCGACAGGACAGCGATGGCCGTGACGACGAGGGTGAGGCAGGAGATCAGGCCGCGCATCCATCGCGCGAGGCCGCGCGACTCCACGAAGAGCCGCAACTGCTGCGTGTCACGCTGGGCGGACCAGCATTCCCGGAGCAGGGCGGCGAGCATCATGCATCGGAACGATACCCGTGATAACAGACACTGTCGGTACTAATCACCAGTGTGCGGGTCACAAACGGGGAAATAGCCGAATTAGGGCCGGCGGCGTTCGAGCCGCGCGACGAGCGTCCGGATCGTCCGGTCCTTCTCCAGTACGACATCGGACAGCGGGTTCGCGATCCCGCGCATCGCCGAATAGGCCCGCCACCGTCCCGGAAGCTGGATCCGTGCTGCTCGTCGCTCGATACCGTCCACCGCTCCCGCCGCGAGAGCCTCGGGGGAGATGGGCGTGAGAAGGGGTGCGGGGAAGGCTCGCGCCACCAGAGCGGTCGCGATGTCGTCGGCGCCGAAGGCCACGTCCGCGATGGGGGTCGCGACCCACCCCGGGTACAGGACTCCCGCGGTCGCGCCCGTGTGAGCGAGCTCGGCACGCAGGGCGCGACCGATCTGCTCCACCGCGGCCTTGGTCGCGGCGTACGGAGCGTTCGCCAGGCCGTTGAGATAGGCGTAGGTCGACGACGTGATCAGCACGTGGCCGCGGGCGGCGACGATGTCCGGCAGTGTCGCCCGGATCGTGTTCCACACGCCGTTCAGGTTGACCGAGACGACACGCTCGAAGACCCCGTCGGGAACGGTCGCCACGGTGTACGCGGTGTCGCCGCTCGAGATGCCCGCGTTGGCGTGCACCACGTCGATCCCGCCGAACCGGTCGTGGACAGAGGCGACGGCCGCACGGAGTTCGTCGGGAGACGTCACGTCCACGCGGAGGGCGATCGCCCGGTCGCCCAGGGCACGAGCGACGTCGTCGACGGACGGAGCGACGTCGAGCAGCGCGACCGCGGCGCCGCGGGAGACGAGTTCGCGTGCGACGGCGGATCCGATGCCGCCGCCGGCCCCCGTCACGACGGCCACGCGCCCGTCGAGGCGGAGCCGCGGGGATCTCCGGAACATGCCCGGGGTGCCGGAGGTCATGACGCTGCCACTCTCTCGGTGTCGGTCGACGCGGGCCGCAGGACGTGGTCGTCGTCCCGGAACGAGCCGGCCAGTCTGCGGTAGGTGAAGCTGAAGCCGGGGAACATGGCGATCACGCGTCCGGACGCGGACTTGTACCAGCTCGTGCAGCCACCGTTCTGCCACACCGTGCGTGTCATCTCGTCGTGGATCATCGCGGTGTAGCGCTCCTCGGCGGCGCGGGTGACCTCCACCGTGCGCGACGACGTCCGCCGAGCGTGCTCGATGGCCGACATGATGTACCGCATCTGGGCCTCGATGACGAAGATGGCGCTCGTGTGGCCGATCCCGGTGTTCGGCCCGGTGACGATGAACAGGTTCGGGAAGTCGGGGACGGTCGTGCCCAGATAGGCCCTCGGGTAGTCGGACCACACGTCGCGGAGCGCGCTGCCGTTCCGGCCGATGACCGGGTAGGAGATGACGCCGTCGGTGGCGTCGTATCCGGTGGACCACACGATCACGTCGAGGGGGATCTCGCGCCCCGTCGCGGTGGTGATGCCGGTGGGGGTGACTTCGGCGATGCCATCGTCACGGTCGTGGAGCGTCGTGTTCGCGGAGCTGATGGCGGGATACAGCGTGTTGGACAGGATGATCCGCTTGCACCCGATCGTGTAGTCCGGTGTCAGCCTGGCCCGGAGATCGGGGTCCGCCACCTGGTTGCGGAGCAGATTCCGTGCGTGACGCTCGGCGAACAGCCAGAGGCCGACCTTCGAGTACTTGAAGCCGATGATCCGGGCCTCGAGCTTCCAGTAGATGGCCGCGCGCAGTGCTCGACGCACGAAGCCCACCCGCAGGGCACGGCGTTCCCAGGGTCGAAACTTCCGATCGGGTCGGGGCATCACCCAGTGCGGGGACCGCTGGAAGACGTGGAGCTCGCCCACCTCGGGCTGAACGGCCGGGATGATCTGCGCCGCGCTCGCACCACTGCCGACGATGGCGACACGCGCGCCGGCGAGGGGGACGTCGTGGTTCCACGCGTTGGTGTGGAACTGGGCGCCCGCGAAACTCTCGCGACCCGGGAAGGGCGGAACGACAGGCGTGCTGAGCGGCCCGGTCGCGTTGACCACGAACTGCGCACGATAGTCACCCGCTGTGGTCGTGACGTGCCAGGAGTCGGCGACCCACTCGATGCGCTTCACCTCGGCGCCGAGCACGGTGAGATCCCCGAGACCGTGCTTGTCCACGACGTGGCGGGTGTAGTCCTCGAGCTCGCTCTGCACCGCGAACATCTGCGACCAGTCGTACGGCTCGGACGCGATCGAGTAGAGCGGGCTCTGCACGTCGACGGCCGCTCCGGGGTAGGAGTTCTGCCGCCAGGTTCCGCCGGCGAACTCGCGTCGTTCCAGGACGACGATGTCGTCGATGCCGCGACGCAGCAGTTCGATGGCGGCGCACTGCCCACCGAACCCGCTGCCGATGATGACGACCGTGACGCTGCGCATCGCGCTCCCGAGTGGTGGGGCGCCCGTTCACGGACACCGCGGCAAGTGATGACAGCTATCATCACACCACATCTGGTGTACTCCGGGGAACGGATCCACCCACCCATTCACCCGACGAGGGGTTCCATGCCTGACGTGTCGCTGTCCGCACCGCTGACGTTGCCCAACGGACAGGTCCTGCCGAACCGGATCATGAAGTCCGCGCTCAGCGAAGCGCTGGGTACCCGTGACAACGCCCCGGACGAGAGACTGTCGCGTCTCTACCGCCGCTGGGGCGATGGTGGCTACGGGCTCCTCGTCACCGGGAACGTCATGGTCGACCACCGGCATCTGGGCGAGCCCGGCAACGTCGCGGTCGCGGACGGACGCGACCTGGACGCCCTCTCCCGCTGGGCGAAGACGGCGCAGGACGGTGGCAGTCCGATCTGGATGCAGATCAACCACCCCGGCCGTCAGGGCAACCCGGTGACGACGGTCGGCGGCACCCTGGCGCCGTCCGCGGTGGGCCTGGACATCCCCGGGATCCCGGCGCCCCGCGCGGCCAGCGGCGCGGAGATCGAGGACATCCTGTCGCGGTTCGCGACGACGGCCGCGGTGGCCGAGGAGGCGGGGTTCGACGGAGTGCAGATCCACGCCGCCCACGGTTATCTCGTCAGCCAGTTCCTCTCGCCCCTGACGAACCTGCGGACCGACGAGTGGGGCGGCGACATCGAGGGCCGCGCGCGTTTCCTGCTCGAGGTGGTGCGACGAGTACGGGCCGCCGTCTCCCCGGGCTTCGCCGTCGGCATCAAACTCAACTCGGCCGACTTCCAGCGCGGCGGTTTCAGCGAGGACGAGTCCCGTGAGGTGGTCTCGATGATCGGTGATCTGCCGGTCGATCTCATCGAGATCAGCGGCGGCAGCTACGAGTCGCCCGCGATGATGGGCACCGCGGTGTCGGCCAGTACGGCGTCGCGCGAGGCGTACTTCCTCGACTACGCCGTCACGGTGCGCGACCTCGCTCCCCACATCCCGCTCGCCGTGACCGGTGGGTTCCGCACGCGCGACGGAATGTCGGACGCGGTGCGGTCCGGTGCGTGTCAGATGGTGGGACTCGGCCGCCCGACCGCCGTCCTGCCCGGAGCGGCACGGGACGTTCTCGACGGCACCGTCAGCGTACTGCCCAGCCCGTCCATCTCCGTTCCGGTGCCGGCCCGCTTCGCGACCCACCGCTCGGTCCGGTCGCTGGGGGGACTGCTCGATCTGCAGTGGCACACCGATCAGTTGCATCTGATGGGAGCCGGCAAGGATCCGGATCCGGCTCGGCCCGTGGCGAAGACGATGCTGTCGTCGGTGCAGCGCAACGGGATCGACGCTTTCACCGCGGCGCGGCGAGGATCCGGTGGCGGTGCGAGCTCCCCCGTGGGGACGGTGTTCGCGCTCGCACGCCATCGGATCCTCGATCCCGCCGTCCGGCTCGTTCGGTCACGCACCGGACGCTGATCGGCTGTCAGAGCGTCGGGATCAACCCCAGCGCCTCGAGATCACGCACGTACTTCGCGACGAGATCGCGCGACAGGTGCGGGATGTCGTCGATGTCCGCCAGTGCCGACCCCGGTGTCGACGTGTCGCGGACTGCGGCACGGAACACCTCGGCCGGTAGGGGTGACCCGGCGGTCGGCAGGTCCGGCCGCGCGTAGGCGTGCCGCAGCGGCAGCACCGAGGCGGACCGCTGCGCCGACGGCAGGGACTCGAGCGCGTCGGAGAACTCGGCGAACCACGTGTCGTAGTCGGTTATGCGCCGAATCGTTCTGCCGGACTGGATGATCCAGTCGACGACGGTGTCGAGAGAGATGCCGTCGTCGTGCGGATTGAGCACGTCGAAAGTCCGGTGTCCCGACGTCGCGCTGCCACCGAGCTCGGTGATCGCCGCTGCGGTGAAATCGGCGGGGAGTCCGTCGTAGTGTGCGCGCGGCCGCCCTGCATCGTCGACGGGTGCGCCCGTGTCCTGCCGGTAGAACGTCTCCGGGGCGATTCCGGTGGCGATCAGCGACAGCACCGTGCGGGTGAAGATGTCCGGGACGTTGAGCTGACCGGTCCACCGGGGGTGCGCCAGGATCATGTCCGAACGGAAGACGGTCACGGGGAGTCCGAAGGCGTCGAAGGCGTTGCGCAGCACCACTTCACCCGCCCACTTGGAGGTGCCGTATCCGTTGGCGTACGACTCGTCGAGGGCGCGGACCGGACTGATCTCGCGGATGTCGCCGTCCTCGGAGAAGGCCTCGACGCCCGCCGCGACGGCCACGGTGGACAGGTAGGTCACCGGCTTGAGGTGATGCGTCAGGGCGAGCCGGGCGATCTCGGCGGTGCCGATCACGTTGGGGCCGAACAACTGCTCGTACGGCAGCGCGTGATTGACGAGCGCCGCGGGATGCACGATGCGGTCGACCCGCTCGGCCAGCGACGCGTACTCCTCGTCGCTCACGCCCAGGTTCGCCTCGCCCACGTCGCCGACGACGACCTCGAGCGCGGTGTCGGCCAGCGTCGTCCACCGCGACCACAGGGCCGGGTCGCCGGTGTCGAACGCGGTGTCGAGACGGGCACGAGCGTCCGCCGCGGTGCGTCCGCGCACGAGGCACACGACGGTGCCGCCGACCGCGGCCTGGCGTTCGAGCCACTCCAGGCACAGGAAGCGCCCGAGGTATCCGTTGGCGCCCGTGAGCAACACGGTCCGGGTGTCGGTGCGCACCGGTCCCACGTCAGCCGCGGACGAGAGGAACTCGTCGCCGAGGACGGCGCTCAGCGTCAGCTGATCGGCACGGGCCTGCGTCGCGTGCGCTCCGTGCACCGAGGCGAAGGTCGCGGCTCCCGTGGCATCCGCGTCGCCGCGTCGCCGCTCGATGTGGGTCGCGATCGCCGCGAGGTCGGACGACGGCGCGATGACGACCGTGACGGGGACGTCCACCTCGAAGATGTCCTGCAGCAGGGTGGCGAACGTCAACGCGGACAACGAGTCACCGCCGAGGTCGGTGAAGTGCGCATCGGGTGAGACCTCCGTGCCGGCGCATCCCAGCAACGCCGCGGCGGCCTCGCCGACGGTCTCCAGGACGGGTGCGTCGGCGCCGCGGCGGCGTAGTTCGCTCATCTTCGCCGTCTGGCCCTCGTCGATCTCGCGGTACCTGTCCTCGAGCGCCTCGCCGTAGCGCGCCGTCAGAGCGGGACGCAGCTGCTTGTTCGCTCCCGAGAGCAGACCGTTCTCCTGCGTGAAGGGCTCCGCGGCCAGGACGATGTCGCGCGGGACCTCGTAGGACTCGAGCTGCTCCTCGCGCGCGAGGGCCTGCAGGGAGTCGAGCACGGTGGCGGTGTCGGCTCCGTCGGCGGGCACGACCACGGCGAGGAGGTAGGACCGCTCGCCGCTGCCGTGCAGATGGATCTGGTCGACGGCGTCGGCGGACGCGTAGATCGACTCCAGGCGCGAGAGGGCGACGAACTCGCCCTGCGCCAGTTTCAGCACGTTCTTGCGGCGATCGACGTACACGAGATGGTCCGGCTCCGTCTCCGCGACCACGTCCCCGGTGCGGTAGAAGCCGTCCGCACTGAACATCTCGGCCGTCACGTCCGGCCGCTTGTAGTAGCCGGGCACGAGGGAATCGGTCTTGAGGAGAAGCTCACCGCGCGGGTAGGGGCGGTCGGTCACCGCGTACCCGAGCTCCGGAACGTCGTCGAGGCGGTACTCGAGCACCGGCGGCCGCTGGACGACGCCGTCGAACAACACCATGCCGGCCTCGGTGGAGCCGTAATTGTTCTGCACCGTCGTGTCCAGGAGTTCGGAGACGAAGTCGATGACCTCGGGGGAGGTCGGCGCGGTACCCACCACTGCGGAGAGGATGCGGCCACCGAGAGTGGTGGATCGCATGTCCTCGAGGACCTCAGCGCGGACGGCGTCCGCGCTCTCGCCGGTGCGGTGCGCCCGGGTCTCGATGCGTCCGAGGGCTGTCTGACGCAGTAGATCGCACACGCGGGGAACCAGCATGGCCACGGTCGGCCGGGCGAGTGCGTAGTCGTCGAGAAGCGTGGACAGATCGCTCGAACTCGCGAAGTACACGATGCCGCCGGCTGCCAGGGTCGTGAACACCACCGCGCGCCCGGCGAGATGGCTCATGGGCAGGTAGTCCAGCGTGATCGCACCGGGTCGCCCGGCCTCGTCGGACTCCGCGCTCTGGTCGTACCAGTGGGACGTCGACCACAGGCGCGAGACGATGCGCTGGGTGTGGATGGCGCCCTTCGGGGTCCCGGTACTGCCGGAGGTGTAGATCAACGTGGCGATCCGGTCGGGATCGACGGCCTCGGGGCCGGCGAGCCGGGGGAGAGTGCGACCGCGTGCGATCGCCTCCCGCAGCGTCTCGATCGCGAGCACCGTGCCCGGTGCGGATCGTCGAGCCTCGGCGAGGCGGTCCTCGTCGTCGTCCACACGGTCGTCGTGGTCGAGTACGACGATGCGGCGGATGCTCGGGCACGCGGCGGCCACAGCCGTGGCGGTGGACAACTGTTCGTTGTCGACGACGAGTGCGACAGGCTCGACCTCGGCGGCGATGTCGGCGAGGCGTCCGGGAGCCGCGCCGGACTGGAGGGGAACGGCAACGGCACCGGTCCGGACCGTCGCCAGTTCGGCGACGACGTAGTCGGCACCGGCGAATCCCAGGGTCGCGACGAAGGTGTCCGGAGTGGCGACGTCGCCGAGTGCGGTCGCGAGATCGAGGGCATCGGACCACAGCGATCCATAGGTGATGGTGTCCATGCGCTGCTGGAGCCGACGCACCCGGCGACCGTCGTCCGCGGGCTCGACGTCGTACGCCCGGCGACCCAGCGCGGGCCGGTCTGCGTAGCGGTCCATGACCACCTCGACCATGGCGTGAAGATCGGGCGTCAGGTCCGCCACCTGTGCCGACACCGCGGGATCGGCGGCCGCGGCGCGCATCTCGGCGTCGGTGTCGAACAGGTGTGCCGCGCGGGCGGCGACAGCGTCGGTCCGTGTGTCTCCTGATGTGATGGTGCTGGTCATGCTGTGTTTCCCCCTCTGATCGACGTCGCGCGGTCCCCGTCGCGCGGTATATCGTTACTCGAAGTAAGAGTAAGCCCTCGCGGACCTCCGGAAACGTGATGTGCGACATAGCGTGCCCGAGATGTCCGGTGCGCCAGAAACTTCCGGGTCCGCGGTGCCGCGATCGATCGAGCGCAGGCACGGTGCGGGATACTGGGGAAGTGCCGGAGAAGATGCCGACGTCCAGGGTGGCCCGGGGCGCCGAGGTGGGTCGCCTCGTCGCGGGTCGCACGGCGCGTAACGCCACCATGCGAGTACGCATGGCGGGTCGCACCGAGGAACTGCGTGCCGCCCTCACGGCGAAGGAGGCGGTCCGCTCGGCCGAACGGCTGGTGACCGTCCTGGGCGGTCTCCGCGGAGCGGCGATGAAGCTGGGCCAGATGCTGTCGATGCTGGACCTGTCGTTCGTCCCCGACGAGCACCGCGACGAGTTCCACCGCAAGCTCGCCGAGTTGCAGAGCCGCGCACCCACCGTCTCGTTCGACGACGTGCGCACTGTGATCGAGGCGGATCTGGGCGAGTCGATCGAGTCGCTCTACGCCGAGTTCGACGAGAGCCCGTTCGCCGCCGCGTCGATCGGTCAGGTGCATCGTGCCCGCTTGCACGACGGCCGGGAGGTGGCCGTCAAGGTGAAGTACCCCGGTATCGACGACGCGGTGCGGGCCGACCTGAAGAATCTGTCGTTCTACGTCAAGCTGTTGCCGGCGTCGATCCCGATGCTGTCTTCCCGTGCCGTCGTCGACGAGTTGCGCCGAAACCTCGAGGCGGAACTCGACTACCCGGCGGAGGAGCGGACGCAGCGCCGCGTCGCGGCACTGTATCGGGAGCACCCGCACTTCTTCATCCCGGACACCGTGCCGGAGCGGTGCGGCGCGGCGGTCCTGACGACCGAGTTCGTCGACGCGGTGCCGTTCGACGAGATCCGTGCGATGTCGGCGGAGGTGCGAGACCGGGTGGGTGAGACGGTGTTCCGCTTCTACATCGGGTCTCTGCACACGCTCGGCGAGTTCTGCGGTGACCCCCATCCGGGCAATGTCCTGCTGGCTCGGGACGGGCGCGTCACCTTCGTCGACTTCGGTCTGTACCTGCGGATGAGTCCGGCGGACGTCTGTTTCGAGAGAGAGTGCCTGCGAGCGGCGATCGAGGGTCGCGGAGACGATCTGCTCATCGCCATGTCCGCGCGGGGGATTCTCGACCCCGGCGCCGCCGTGACGGCGAGCGATTGTCTCGACTACGTCTGCGCAGCAGCGGAACTCAGTCTGAACGACGGGTCGGTCACCGTGACGCCAGAGATGGCGGGGGCGTGTTTCGTCCTCGCCGTCGACCCGCGATCGGGCAGTTTCGGCACCATGACCAAGCAGTGGTTGCCGCCCGAGCACGTCTTCTCCCGTCGCGCGGACTTCCTGACGTTCGGCATCCTCGGGCAACTTCGTGCCACCGCGAACTGGGGGCGGATCGCGCGCGAGTGGTTGTACGACGAACCGCCGAGCACCGCCATGGGTGTGGACATCGCCGCATGGCAGCCACCGCCCGCGTGAGGGAACGCATCCTCGCGGCGGCGGTGCGACGCCTCGAGCTCGGTGGTTTCGACGGCGTGACCATCAGTTCCGTGGCCGACGAGGCCGGTGTCTCCCGCCCGACGGTGTACGCGCACTTCGGTACCCGCGACGCCCTGGTGTCGGACGCGTTGCAGGACGTGAGTTCGCGTGTCATCGGGTCCGTCGTGTCCGCGGTCGGCGAGCGGGAGTCGGTGTCCGAGTTCGTCGTCGAGGCCATGGTCGCCGCGCGTGCGGCGTTCCGGTCGTCGCCGGCGTTGGCGCCGCTGGTGCATCCCGGCCGTGGAACGGTGATCTACGACGGATCCGCCTTCGGGATCGACGCGCTGAGCCTGACCCGGTCCTTCCTCACGCCTCTGGTGGGAGCGCCCGCCGAGGCCGGCGGCGACCTCGACGAAGTCGCCGACCTCTGCATCCGCATGTTCCTGTCCGTGGTGCAGTTCGACAGCGAGGCGACCCGCTCCGACGACGCGCTCCGGGGCTATCTGCGCCGCCGCCTCGTGCCGGTCCTCGACCTGCCCGGCGCGTGACCCACCCGGCCGAGACCCTCCCGGACTTGACAATCTTTACGGGTATGTCAAAGGTGTAAACCCTCCGGGGGGACAAGCAGATCCGGACTGCCCAGCAGTGCGCTCACGAGGCGTGGGGCTCACATCATCCGCATCTCGCGCATCGGGGACTCATGCCATCGTTCGACCGTCGATCCTTCCTGTCCGCATCCGCCGCCTCGGCCGTGGCCGCCACGCTCGCGGGAGTGCTTCGACCTGCTCTCGTGAACGCCGTTCCGGCGGGGACCGACGGTTCCGGGCCGGTTCCACCCGACTTCCCGCCGGGAATCCCGCTGTTCCGGCAGCGGTACCAGAACTGGTCGAAGGAGATCGTGGTCGACGCGGTGTGGACGTGTTCGCCGCGATCCGCCGACGACGTGGTGACGCTCGCGAACTGGGCTCACGCCTCCGGTCACCGGCTGCGGCCGCGCGGCGCGATGCACGGGTGGACCCCGTTCACCATCGAGAACGGCGAGAACCTGGACCGGGTCGTGCTCGTGGACACCATGACCGCGCTGACCGGTGTCACCGTGGACACCGCGTCGTCCACCGTCACCGCCGGTGCCGGCGCGACTCTGTCCGACGTCCTCCAGGCGCTGGAGGACCACGGTCTCGGATGGTCGAGTGTGCCCGCGCCGGGGGTTCTGTCCATCGCGGGCGCTCTGGCTGTCGGGGCGCACGGCGCCGTGGTACGCGCAGTGGGAGAACAGGTTCCGATCGGTTCGTCGTCGTGATCCTTGAGCAATCTGATGACCTCGATGACGGTGGTCGCGTGGAACGGGACCGGGTACGCACTGCGGACCGTCGCCCGGTCGGAGGCCGACGCGCCGGATCTCGCGGTCCATCTCGGCCGAGCGTTCGTCACCGAGGTGACGATGCAGGCGCATCCGGCGACTCCTATGCGATGCGAGAGCATCACCGACATCGGCTGGGCGGAGTTGTTCGGAGCGCCGGGGGCACCGGGGCGTACGTACGTCGATTTCCTGGACCGGTCCGGCCGCGCGGAGGCGATCTGGTACCCGTTCACCGACACTCCGTGGCTCAAGGTGTGGACGCCGACTCCCGTGCGACCGCCGTCCTCCCGCGAGGTCGACGGACCGTACAACTACACGTTCTCCGACACCCTCCCGGAAGCGGTGTCCGACGCGATCGGTGCTGTCGTGTCCGGGCGGACGGAACTGACGCCCGCGTTGGGTCAGGTGTTCCTCGCGACGACGGTGGCGGGGCTCGCGGCCACGGGGTCGTCGGACATCTGGGGAGCGCCGAAGAACACGCAGTTCTACATCCGTCCGAGCACACTGCTCCTGACGGAGGGCGGCGGTGCGGTGATCACGGCTCGCGCGAACGTGGCTGCGGTCCTGCACGACTTCACCCGCTGGTTCCGAGAGCGCACCGAGCACTACGCGTCCCTGGGGCAGTTCCCGATCAACGGCCCAGTCGAGATCCGGTGCTGTGGTCTCGACCAGGGCTCGGACGTCCTCGTCGACTCGGCCGGCCCGCCGACGATCTCGGCCATGCGTCCGGTACCCGATCGTCCCGAGTGGGACACGGCGGTGTGGCTCAACGTGCTGGGCATTCCGGGAACGCCCGGGATGTTCGCGTTCTATCGCGAGATGGAGCAGTGGATGCGAGAACGTTTCGACGGTGCCGATGCGGTGTTCCGGCCGGAGTGGTCCAAGGGGTGGGCGTTCGACGAGGACCGCCCCTACCGAGACGTGCAGGCGCTCACGGCCACCATCCCCGACTCGTTCCGCGACGGGTACTCGGGCGAGCGGGACTGGGACTCCGTCGTCGGCACCGTCGACCGACTGGACCCGCACCGCGTGTTCGGCAATGCCTTCCTCGACCGATTCGTCCGGTGACGTGGTGATGCGGGCCACAGGAGCGGCGAGAACGTTGACGTGGGTAAGGATCGGTGCCTAATTTAAAACAGCTGTTTCAAACTAGCTGAGAAGAGACTCGACCCATGTCCTCACCCATCGCTGCCACGGCCGAGACGGAGGAGACCGGAACCGGACGCATCGTCGCGGTACTGGCCTTCGCCGGCATCACGGTCGCCCTGATGCAGACACTGATCATCCCGCTGGTTCCCCAGCTCCCCGCTCTGGTGAACGCCTCGGCCGCGAACACCGCGTGGGCCATCACGGCCACCCTGCTGGCGGGTGCGGTCGCCGTTCCCGTGACCGGCCGACTCGGCGACATGGTGGGCAAGCGGCGCATGCTGCTGGTCAGCCTGGCGCTGCTCGTCGCCGGATCGGTGGTCGGTGCCCTTGCGAACAGCCTCGTGCCCCTCGTCGTGGGGCGGGCACTGCAGGGTCTCGCCGCCGGTGTGATTCCCCTCGGCATCAGCGTGATGCGGGACGTGTTGCCTCGCAACAAGCTTCCCGGTTCGATCGCGCTGATGAGTGCGTCGCTCGGAGTGGGCGGCGCCCTGGGTCTTCCGGCCGCGGCGATCATCGCCGAGTACGCGGACTGGCACTTCCTGTTCTGGACGGCGGCTGCGCTCGGCGCACTGGTGGCGGTCGCCGTGGTCGTCGTCGTTCCCGAGTCGACGGTGCGCACCGGCGGCACGTTCGACATCGGTGGAGCGCTCACGCTGTCGGTCGCCCTGGTGACCCTGCTGCTCGGGATCTCGAAGGGTTCCGACTGGGGGTGGAGCAGCGCGTCGATCCTCGGCCTGCTGCTGGCGTCCGTCCTCGCGTTCGCGGCGTGGATCGTGTGGGAACTGCGCACTCCCCAGCCACTGGTGGACCTGCGGGTCTCGCTGCGGCGGCAGGTGCTGTTCACCAACGCCGCGTCGATCATGCTCGGTTTCGCGATGTTCGCACTCAGTCTCGTTCTGCCGCAGATCCTTCAGTTGCCCGCCGCGACCGGTGTCGGCCTGGGACAGTCGATCCTCGTCGCGGGCCTGGTGATGGCGCCGTCCGGACTGATCATGATGGCCGTCGCGCCGGTGTCCTCGCGCATCACCACCACGCGCGGACCGAAGATCACGCTCATGGCCGGCGCGGCGACGGTTGCCGTCGGCTACCTGCTGGGCATCGTGATGATGGGCGCGGTGTGGCAGCTGATCGTGGTCTCGCTCGTCATCGGTGCGGGCATCGGACTGGCGTACGGAGCGATGCCCGCCCTGATCATGTCGGCGGTGCCCGCCTCCGAGACAGCGGCGGCCAACAGCTTCAACACGCTGATGCGGTCCCTCGGAACGTCGTTCGCCAGTGCGGTCGCGGGGGTCGTTCTCGCGTCGATGACCGTGTCGTTCGGATCCACCGCGGTGCCGTCCGAGGCCGCCTTCCGGATCACCATGGCCATCGCCGCCGGCGCGGCGATCCTCTCGGTCGTACTCGCCTCCTTCCTTCCGCGTCACCAGGACGGCGAGGGCGAGGCGTCGGAGGTCGTCGGAGGTGCCGTCACCGACCGGGCCACCGAGCCGGTGGAATGAGCCAGGCCCGGTCGACGCGAGCCCCGTCCGCGCGCTCCGAGGCGACGCGCGAGGCGATTCTGGGTGCCGCCGAGCGGCTGTACGCGGAGAACGGTGTCGTGTCGGTGTCGAACCGTCAGGTCGGCGACGCGGCGGGGCAGAGTAACAGCGCCGTGGTCGGTTACCACTTCGGCAGCAAGGAGGATCTCGTCCGCGCGATCGTCGTCCGCCGGACGGGCGACGTCGAACGGATCCGCTCCGCCCACGTCGCGGCGATCGGAGAGGGCGCCGACCTGCGAGCGTGGGTGTCGGCACTGGTCCTTCCGTCGACGCAGTACTTCGCCGAGTTCGGCGCCCCCACCTGGTACGCGCGGTTCGCCTCCCAGGTCATGACGGACCCGGTGCTGCGGCCGATCCTGGTGGACGAGGCACTGTCCTCGGCGACGCTGCGAGAGACGGTGGCCGGCGTCATCTCGTGTCTGCCCCCGATTCCTGCCGACGTCCGCTCGGCCAGAGGGGCCATGGCGCGCACTCTGCTGACGCACGTGATGGCCGAACGAGAGGCGGAGTTCGCCGCGTCGGGCGCCGATCCGACGGCGTACTGGACCGCGTGCGGCATCGACCTCGTCGACGCCATCGTGGGGATCTGGTCCGCTCCTGTCTCCCGCTGACGTCGCGACGCGTCGTCAGCGGGCTCGCCGCGCCGACGACCGGGCACCCGTCGACCTAGACTTTCCGGATGCAGACTGCCGGGAACAGGCTCGAGCGACGGAAGGCGCGCACGCGCCAGGCTCTCGTGGACGCCGCGCGCGAGATGATCGCCGACGGGCGTTCCTCCACCGCGAGCATCGCCGACATCACGGCCGCCGCCGACGTCGGGTTCGGGAGCTTCTACAACCACTTCGAGGACAAGCCCGCACTCTTCGCCGCCGCCGTGGAGCAGGTTCTCGAGCAGATGGGGGAGACGCTCGACGGAGTCTCGCCGCGCTCGGACGATCCGGTGCAGATCTTCTGCGACGCCGTCAGGCGGACCGGTCGTGCCGCCGTCTCGCATCGTCAGGCCGCGGAGATCGTCGACCGGTCGGGGTTCGCGTTGCTCGACGCGCCCGGTGGTCTCGGGCCGCGGGCCCGCCGGGATCTCGCGGCGGCGGTGGACGCCGGACGACTCGAGATCGAGGACCTGTCTCTCGCGACGGCGATGACGGCGGGTGTGCTGTTCGCCCTGGTACACCGATGGCTGGAGGACCCGGGCTCCGTCGACGATCGCCGGATCGACGACGCAGCGGAGCGGCTGCTGGTGATGCTCGGAACGGACCCCGACACCGCTCGGGCAGTGGCGCACACGGACCTGGAGATGCCGCAGATCTCCTGACGATTCGGGACCGTCCCGACCCGGCGACGTCTTCCCGTGACGGCGAGTACCTGATAACCTCTGTCACAGTTAGTCACGGAGATGTACCCGCCCACGGAAGGACGACGCCATGACCAGCACACTCGACCCGGAACTCACCGTCTCGGACGCCGAGGACGTGTCTGCTCGGCTGCTCGATTCCGTCGCAGCGCTCTCGTACGACCCCATGCAGGAGGTCGACTGGGAGGCTCCACTCGACCCGGAGCAGTTCGGCCTCAATCCTGAGTGGAGCACCCTCTACGGCACTGATCTGTGGAAGGAGATGACGCCCGAACAGCGCGTCACCCTCACCCGCCACGAGGTCTGCTCGATCATGAGCACCGGCATCTGGTTCGAGATGATCCTGCAGCAGATGGTCCTGCGTGATCAGTACTGCAGCGACTCGTCGTCCTCGGACTTCCAGTTCGCGCTCACCGAGATCGCCGACGAGTGCCGCCACTCCCTGATGTTCGCCAAGGCGTGCCGCACCATGGGCATCAAGGCGTATGTCCCGCGCCGGCTCAGCATCGAGCTCGGTCGTGGCTTCAAGACCCTCGCCGTGTCCGAGGCCGCCTACGGCGGCATCCTCGTCGCCGAGGAGGTGCTCGACGTCATGCAGCGCGACTGGATGCGCGGCGAGAACGTGCTCCCGTTGGTACGCACCACCAGCAAGATCCACGTCGTCGAGGAGTCGCGGCACATGACGTTCGCGCGTCAGCAGATGCGCGAGAACATGGCGGGAATCTCCACCGCCCGCCGTAAGTCCGCGGCCCTGCTCATCGCCATCGCCGCCCGAGTCATCGTGTCCAACATGGTGAACAAGGACGTCTACGCCGCGGCCGGTCTCGACCGGGACCGCGCCGTGCGCGAGGCGAAGAACAACACGCACCACCACGTCATGATGCGCACGAGCAGCCAGCACCTGATGGCGTTCCTCAGCGACTGTGGACTGCTGACCAAGCCCGCTGCGGCCGTCTACCGCACCATCCACATGGTCTGACGCTCCCATGGCCTTCGCGATCACCCAGAACTGTTGCAACGACGCATCGTGTCTGTCGGTCTGTCCGGTCAACTGCATCCACCCGACGCCGGACGAGCCGGACTTCGGCAAGACCGACCTGCTGTACATCGATCCGCGGTCCTGCATCGACTGCGGCGCCTGCGCGGACGCGTGCCCGGTGGACGCGATCACGCGGGTGTCGCGGCTGTCGCCGTCGCAGACGATCTACGCGGAACTGAACGCCGACTACTACCGGGACCGGCCGGTCGATCATGCATGGGGCGCACCGACGTTCCCGCCCGCGGACATCGGCTCCGTGTCGCTGAAACGGGTCGCCGTGGTGGGAACCGGGCCGGCCGCCTGCTACACCGCGACGGCGCTCCTGCGTCAGACCGATGCCGCGGTGACCTTCTTCGACAAGCTGCCCGTGCCGGGTGGTCTCGCGAGATACGGTGTGGCACCGGACCATACGAGTACCCGGCGCATCGGTGAACACTTCCGGTCGCTGTTCGTGCACTCGCGCGTGACGATGCGCCTCGGCGTCGAGGTCGGGGTCGACGTCACGGTGGAGGAACTCTCGCGGACCTTCGACGCGGTGGTCTACGCGGTGGGTGCCGATCAAGACAGGCAGCTTCCCCTCGAGTCCGAGGTCGTCCCGATGAGTGCCCGCACCCTCGTCGGCTGGTACACCGGTCACCCCGACGTCCCCGCCGACGCCGTGGATCTGCGCGGCGTGACGCGCGTCGTCGTGATCGGCAACGGGAACGTGGCCCTCGACGCGGCGCGGATTCTGACAGCTCCCGTCGAGGACCTCGTGGGCACGGACATCTCGGCCCACGCGCTCGCGGCGCTGCGGGACAGTGCGGTGCGGGAGGTCACCGTGCTCGGTCGACGCGGTCCCGAGGTCGCCGCCTTCACCCGGTCCGAGTGCCAGGCGCTCGTCGATCGCACATCGGTGCCCGTTCTGGTCGCGGGCGAGGACGATCTCTCCTCGGTCCTGGCGGCGCTGCCGCTGTCCGCGTCCGCTGCACCGCTCGCCGCCGCACCGCGCGCCGACGAGGCCGAGACGGGTGACGGCGCGCCGCGCATCGTCTTCTCGTTCGGGCGCGCACCGGTGGCGGTACGCCCGGGAGCGCTCGACGTCCGCGGATCCGGCACGTCCGACGCGGGGATCGCGAGCTCGATTCCCGCCGATCTGGTGCTGCAGGCGACCGGGTATCGCGGGTCCGCCCTGCCCGGACTTCCCTTCGACGCGGACCGCGGAACCGTGCGCAACGTCGAGGGTCGCGTCGTGGACTCCGACGACCGCCCGGTGGCCGGGGCCTACGTCGTGGGATGGGCCAAGCGTGGCGCCACGGGGGGTATCGGCGACAACAAGCTCGATGCCGAGCGCACCGTCGAGCTGATGCTCGCGGACTCCCTCTCCGCAGCCACGTCGTCGCGTCGCGAGACGGCCGGCAGACGACCATTGTTCGGCCGCGCCGGCCGATAGGCGAGCCGTTCCCGCGCTCCACTCCCGGGTCTCCAGCAGCCCCGGACCGTACCTCTCGGGAGGTGTGGTCCGGGGCTGACTGCGTTCCGAGGTGTCGGTGTGGCGCTGTGAGAGCGCCCGAGTGGCCGTCGTGGAGCGCGAATTCGCCACGAATCGCCGACCCGCCGTTCGTGGCTTTTCACGAAATTCAGTCTGCTTCGTCGGTGCAGTTCTACGAGGAGTCACCAAAGCGACCCGGAATACGAACGGGTAACTCGGATATAGGTTGTCGTAACGGGTCAATGACCTGCGGTTCGTTCTCGGGCCTCGAAAAGGGCACATTCGTCGCAGGTCACCGATTTCGGGGCGGAATCCACTTTTTGCTCGGGAAGCGGGACAATAAGTGTGTGGATTCGTCGTCCGGCGAGTCCGTGGTCTGTTGGTCGGGGCGCCGGACGGCGATCCGACAACTCTGTCCGAGAGGTGTCCGATGTCGACGACTCTGCTCGCCCCCACCCGCCTGATCACACAAGGGAGCACGCGCCTTGCAGATCGTGATAGTGGGACCGTTCTGGTGATGAGTTCCCCGTCCGCCGATCGTGGGCTCTGGGACGAGTACCTCGCCTGCGCCACGCGGTCCTACGAGCGCCACGGAGTGGGCGTCGCGCTCGACGTCGAGCGCGTCGCCGACGGTGCGGACACCGCTGTGTTCTACGCGGCCGTGGACCGTGCGGGGCAGGTCGTCGCCGGCGTCCGCGGCCAGGGCCCGTACCTCAGCGCGGACCAGTCGCACGCTCTGGTGGAGTGGGAGGGCAACGCCGCTCGGCCCGACGTCGCGGAACTCGTCCACGGTCGACTGCCCGCCGGTGTGGTGGAGATGAAGACCGCGTTCGTCTCCGCGGACGCCGAGCATCCCGGTGCGCTCTCCGCACTGCTGTCCCGTACGGCGCTGCCCACCATGGTCTTCACGGGCGCCCGGTACGTCATGGCCACGGCGGCCGATCACGTGCTGCGACGGTGGGAGTCCGGCGGCGGCCGCGTGGCCGAGAACATCGCCCCGGCCGCGTACCCCGACGAGCGCTACCGGACCCGCATGATGTGGTGGGACCGGTTCTCGATCATGGACGACGTGACCGAGGACGTGTGGGCACGCATCACTCGCGAGACGGAGGTGCTGACGGGCCGCGATCTGGTTCTGGCGGCGTGATCGCCGGGGTCACCGGTACCAGTCGGCGAGCCACCGAGCGCAACGTCACTGCCGCCGCGAGCGGCAGGACCGCCGCGGCCGCCCACGGAACCGCCTCGCCTGCAGGCGTGTCCGGCATCGCGTCGATGATCGCGCCGAGCGCGACCGACCCCACGAGCACCCCGATCCCGCCCAGCGAGGCCAGCAGACCGTAGTACGAGCCCGTGCTGCGCTCCCGCGCCATCCGCGGGACCAGGTCGCGCGCGAACGGCATGGCGATCATCTGACCTACCGTCAGCAGCATGACGAACGCGGCGGGCCCCACGAGCCCTGCGGCACCCTCGGTGCCGAGCAGTGCGGCCACGGCCGCCGCGGCGAACGCGGTCGCCATGACGGCGAAACCCAGTGGGAGCACACGTACCAGCGGGAACCGGCGCAGTGCTCGGGTCACGCCCATCTGCCCGGCGACGACGAGTGCCGACGCCGCGGCGAAGAACCATCCCAGTGGTGCCTGCGATCCCCACACCTGCTCGACCCGCAGCGGCAGCAGGAGATAGAGCTGGTTGTACGCGACGAGCTGCGCGCTCATCGCGGCGGCGAAGACGAGGAACAGACGGTTGCGGGCGATCTCCCGCCAGTCGTCGAGCCAGGTGTCCGTGGTCGACTCGGCGCGTCGAGCTGGCAGCAGCACCACGTGCGCGAGCGTGATGACGACGAAGACCCCGGCCGCGACGAGGCAGGTCAGTCGGAAGTCCACCGCGAGCAGCGCGGAGCCCAGCAGCGGACCGGTGAACGCGCCGATCTGGCCGAACACGGTGAACAACGCGAACGCGTCCAGGCGGGACTGGCCACCCGCGCGTTCACCCTCGCCCGCTTCCAGCGCCACCGCGCTCTCGACGGCCGGCGAGAACAGCGCCGCGGCCACGCCGGTGAGCGCCGTGGCTGCGAGGACGGCCGGAAGGCTCTGGGCCAGAGCCAGTCCCACGAATCCGAGGACGCGCAGGACGCAGCCCGTCAGCACCACCGGCTTGACGCCGAGGCGGTCCGCCAGCGTTCCGCCGACGACGAAGAGTCCCTGCTGCGAGAACGTGCGGACTCCGAGCACGACACCGACCAGCGCGGCGCCGAGACCGAGGTCGGACGTCAGGTGCACGGACAGGTACGGCAGCACCATGAAGAAGCCGATGTTGAAGGCCATCTGCGTGAGGACGAGCAGTCTCACGGTGGGCGTGGCCGCACGGAGGTCGTGCCAGGGGAGCACTCGACCGCGGCGAGACGCCCTCAGCACGCGGAGACCGGGGTGGGACGGTCGGCCTGCGCGGCGGGACCGTCGGTGGACCGACGCCCACGGCGGGACCGGACGGCACTCGACAGCGACACCGCCGTGACCGACAGCAGAACGAGGCTCACCAGGGGCGCGAGGGCCACCCAGGGCGCCCGCTCCACCGTGGACACCCCGTCGGCCAGCACGAGACCCCAGTCGGGACTGGGTGGTTGCGGTCCGAGTCCCAGGAAGCCCAGGGCGGCGAGTGCCAGGGCGATACCCGGCAGCCGCACCACCCCGTGACGCAGAACGGCGGGACCGACCGCCGGGAGCACCGACCCGAACAGCACGCGCAGTCGACCCGCGCCGAGGGTGGGCAGGACGGCGACGTACGGCCTGGCCGCGACCTCGGCCGACAGCGCTGCAGTGTGCGCGGCCAGGGGTGCCCACGAGACCAGCAGGACAGCCACGGCTGCCGACGCGGCGCCGGGGCCCACGACGGAGGCGACGACCACGCCGGCGATGACCGGTGGCGCGGCGTTGGTCACCTCGATCGGACCGGTGAACACCCGCGCCGCCGAACCGAGAACCAGACCCACCAGCACACATCCCAGTGCGACCGTCGCGGACACGGTGACGGTGTGTGCCGCACCGTGAGCGACGCGGGCGAGCACGTCGCGTCCCGACGCGTCGGTGCCGAACGGATGCGCGAGGGACGGTGGCAGGAACTTGCCTCGCGTGGTGGCGAACGGGTCGCGGGGCAGGCCGACGAGCACCATGGTGCCCAACGCACTCGCGGCGACGGCGGGCACGACGAACGGGAACCGACCCGCGGCGACTCGAGCGGTGGGTACCGGGACGGCGTGATCGTGCACCGACCGGCCGAGCAGTGCCCGGCGGGCGGCCTGCGCGGCCACACCGATGAACACGCTGACCCCCATGAGCAGCAGAATGTCGGCCTGCAGCGCCGGAAGGTCCTGCGACTGAGCGTGTCCGAGCATCGATCGTCCGATCCCGGGGATGGCGAAGACGCGTTCGACCGCGACAGCTCCACCGAGCAGACCCACCATCACGAGGGCGATCTGGGACGTGAGCGACGAGGCCGCGCGACGCAGCACCGCACGGGCGAGCGTGCCGCGGTCCACGTCGGCGACCGTCCACGTGGTCACCCATGCCTCGGTGAACGACACCGACACGGCATCGGCGAGCAGACGGCCGAGCAGCCCGCCGGCCGGGAGACCGAGTGCGAGAGCCGGGAGGATCGCCGAGGTCGGGCCGGTCCAGCCGTAGGACGGGAGCGACAGCCACACGCTGCCGACGATCACCGCGACGGACGCCAGCAGGAACTCCGGCACCGAGGTGAGAACCGAGGCGCCGACACCCGACGAGCGGGTGGGCCGCCCCCGTAGCCCGGCGCGCAGTGCCGGAGCCACGATCACCGTCGCCACCGCACAGGCCACCGCGAGGGCGAACCCCATCAGGGTCGTCGAGACGGCGAGCGCGTCGAGGGCGCCGGGAAGGACGGGCCTGCCGGTGTTCCACGACGTGCCGAGATCGCCCCGCAGAACTGCGCCGAACCACCTGCGCAGCAGTGTGATCGGACCCGCATCGAGTCCCAGATCGGCGCGGATCGCGGCGAGTGCGGCGGGTGTCGGCTCCTGGTCCGCGGAGCGCGCACGCAGGATCGACAACGCCGGGTCGCGGCCCGACAGCCACGGCAGCAGTGCGACCACCACGATCACGCCCGCGACGGACAGCAGGCGAGAGGCGGAGACGAGGACGCGGCCGGACGTCATCCGACCGTGGTCTCGGTGGTGACCAA
The DNA here is from genome assembly GCF_001426145.1 of Rhodococcus sp. Leaf225. Taxonomy (NCBI): domain Bacteria; kingdom Bacillati; phylum Actinomycetota; class Actinomycetes; order Mycobacteriales; family Nocardiaceae; genus Rhodococcus; species Rhodococcus sp. Leaf225. The sequence goes on from NZ_LMRN01000007.1 coordinate 557,209, forward strand.
CATCCGTTCCCGCGGATCGCGCGCTGCACCCGACACCGACGCGGCCTCACCCTGCACGACGCGCTCGTGCAGCATCGGCACCACCGCATCGCGCTCGAGTATCAGCCGCTCCGCCTCGAGGACGGCGGCTCGGCGCGCTGCTCCCGGCTCGGTCGCCGAGGCGGTGGACAGAGCGGCGTCGACGGCGGGGTCGCAGAACTGCGCGATGGTGAAGGAACCGGCGCAGGCGAAGTCGGAGTACATGTAGGCGACGGGGTCACCCGAGTCGAGCACGGTCGCCCGCGACAGGACGAACGCGTCGAACGCGCCGGCGAGAGCATCGGCCTCGATGAACTGGTACTCCCGGACCACCTGCTCCACCACGAAACCGCGGGCCTCGAGCTCCTGCTGCAACAACACCGCGACCTCGGGCAGTTCCGCGCGATCGGTGAAGGTGCCCAGGGTGATCCGTCGCCCCGCGGGATCGCCGGCCGGGGCGGTCGTGCGTGCGGGCCGGTCCGCCGTCCACGGCAGGGCGGGTCCCAGCAGTCCGCGGGCCACGTCGGCGCGGTCCTCGTAGACCTGGTCGACGAGTCGATCGGCGTCGACGGCCTCCCGCGCTGCGGCGCGCATCGACGGGTCGGCGAAGGCGCCCGTCCTGTTGTTCAGGTAGAGGGTGTTGGTGCGCGGCATGGGCACCTCGTGCACGAGAGCCGGATCGACCAGCGCCGCCTGCGACACCGGCACCGCCTCGACGATGTCGGCGGTACCGTTCCGCAGCGCCGCGGCCCGGGCCGTGCCGTCGGGGACGAAACTCACGTCGATGCCCGAGGCCTTCGCCGGACCACCCCAGTAGTCGTCGTTGCGATCGAGTGTCGCCGTGGACGTGCCGTCGACGGCGGTGAGCACGAACGCACCGGTGCCGTGTCCGACGGGATCGACGGGACCACCGCCCGCGTACGCGCCCGGCGAGAGGATGGCCAGCTGTGGGCTCGACAGTCGTTGCGGTACCAGCGGATCCACCGTCGCGGTGCGCACGGTCACGGTGTCCGTGCCGTCCGCCTCGACGGTCATGTCGACACCGTCGAGAATGCGGGGCTTCGGCGAGGCGGTGGTGGCCGCGGTGAGTGCGGTGACCACCGCGGCGGCGTCGAGCGGCGTCCCGTCGTGGAACCGGACGTCGGGCCGCAGGTCGATGCTCCAGGTCGTGTCGTCCACGCGAGTCCATGCGGTGGCGAGGGCAGGCTGTGCCTCGCCGAGATCGTCCAGTACGACGAGGGTCTCGGCCGTCGACCATCGGGACAACTTGAAGGCGTCGTCGCTCAGCGGGGTCAGCCCGGAGCGCGGCGGCTGCAGCATCGCCACACGCACTCGGCCGCTCCCGTCGTCGGCGGACGGTGATGCCGCGAAACAGCCGGACAGCGCGAGCACCGACACGGTGAGAACGGCGGAGAGGGGCAGCATTCGGCGGGGGGACCGCATCATGGGCATTCTTTCGAGGGAAGGTCGGACGGAACGAACTACAGGCGCGCGCGGACGGGAAGACGCGGTACCGCATCGACCAGGGCGCGGGTGTGGGTGTGCTGCGGGGACCCGAGAACCGTGGTGGTGCAGCCACTCTCGACGATCACGCCGTCGGCCATGACCAGAAGACGGTCACTCGTGCGGGCGGCGACGGCGAGATCGTGCGTCACCAGCAGCGACGCGGTGCCGTCGCGGTCGCACACGGTCTCGAGGACGTCCAGGACGAGATCTCGCAGGGGCAGGTCGAGTCCACTGACCGGTTCGTCGGCGACGAGGTAGCGGGGTCGGCACGCGAGGGCGCGAGCGATGGCCACCCGTTGTCTCTGGCCGCCCGAGAGCTCACCGGTGCGGGCGCCGACCATCGACGCGGCCACCTCCACCGAGTCCAGAGCCGCGAGGGCGCGAGCGCGGTGATCGCCCTCGCACCGCAGCCACCGCAGCGGTGCGGCGACCGAGTCGAGCACGGTGCGACGCGGGTCCAGTGAGGAACCGGGATCCTGCGGAACGTACTGCACCTCGCGGCGGAACCAGCGGGTCGAGCGGGCCGTTCCCGGCCGGATCGCGGCGCCGTCGAGTGTCACCTCGCCGGAGTCGGGTGTCTCCATCGCCAGCAGCATCCGGAGCAGGGTCGACTTGCCCGAGCCGGAGGCGCCGACGAGTGCGATTCGCTCCGAGGGCGCGACGGAGACGGTGACGTCGTCGACCGCGAGCGTGTGTCCGTCGTACCGGCGCGTCAGTGCGCGGCCGTGCAGACCGGGAGATCCCGACGTCACGATGCGACCGGGGCGGAGTGCAGCGCCGCGTCGGCGGACCGTGCGCGCGAGACGAGCCTCGCCGTGACGGGATGGCGCGGTGCTGCGAGAATGTCTGTGACGGTGCCTGTCTCGATGATCGTTCCCCGGTCGGCGACCACGACGCGGTCGCAGAGAGCGGCGGCGACGGCCAGATCGTGCGTGACGAACAGCAGGGCGGGTCCTCGATCGCCGCCGGTCGCGGCGCCGAGAGTCGCGACGACGGTGCTCTGGCTGACCACGTCGAGTGCCGTGGTGGGCTCGTCGGCCACGATCACCGGGGCATTCGAGGCCAGAGCCATCGCAATGCAGACACGCTGACGCTGCCCGCCGGAGAGCTGGGCCGGACGCGCTGCCGCGATGCGCTCGGGATCGGTGAAAGCCATGCCCCGCAACAGTTCCTCTCGATCGGCACGTCGCCGACTCGCCTCGCCGCGATGGCGCAGTGCGAGATCGAGCTGCCGTCCGACGGTGCGGAAGGGGGCGAGTGCGGACGACGCGTCCTGGAAGACCATCGCCGCCCGGGCGTCACGGGGGCGGCGGGGGACGGGCGTGCCCGCCACGTCGTGACCACCGATGCGCACGTGACCGGCGACGACCAGGTCGGGAGGAGTGACGCCGACGACGGCGGACGCGATCACGGATTTCCCGGAGCCGGACGCGCCGACCAGTGCGACACGTTGTCCCGCAACGACATCGAACGTGATGCCGGTCACGAGCGTGGTGACGCCGACCCGGACGGTCAGGTCCTCGACCTCGAGCACGGTGGTGTTCCTCCGCCTTCTGTCGATACTGATAATCGTTGTCGTCGAGACAGTAGGGGTTCGTGACGATGGGGGCAAACCGGCCGACGTCGCCCGTCCGATCCGACAACGGTTGTCGGTAACGCTATGATCGCTGCACGTCGTCCTCGCAGGCGATCCACCGTCACCGATCCGCAGCTGCTCGCAGCGCGGTGCAGAGGGAGTCCCACCATGATGTTTCCCGTCATCGCCAAGGCGGCGTCCACCGTCGTGACCGGGGTCGTGGGCGTCGCGGCCTACAACGGTGTGAAGAAGGTCGTCGAGCGTGCACCGCTGCGCGAGGCTGCCGTCCGGGTCACCGAGGTGAGCCTGCGGGGGGTGCGCAAGGCGGAGGTCAAGGCCGAGTCCGCCCGTCTCGCGGTCTCCGACGTGGTCGCCGAGGCGAAGGATCGCATGGGTGAGGAGGTGCGGCCCCCGGCGGCGTCCGACGTCGGTCACGGCCACGACCACTGAGCGCCGACGTGAGCACCGCGGTCGCCGCTCGCACGGACACCGATCCCGCCGAGACGCCGACACCCGCAGCACCCGAGGTCCTGTCCCACGGCGCCGGCAGGATGCGCGTCCGACTCGACTGGATCGCCGGCAGTGACGTCCGCGCGGTCGCGGTCGAGGACTTTCTCGACGCCGTTCCCGGTGTCCGCGCCGTGCACGCCTTCCCTCGGACGGCGTCCGTCGTCGTCTGGTACTCCCGCTCCCGTACCGACGCCGCGTCGGTGCTGGCCGCGCTGACGGCCGTACCCGCGGCGACCGCGCTCACGCCGGGCCAGGCCGCGGTGCGCACACCACGGTCGGCAGACGTCGGTACCGGCGAGCTGCTGCGCATGACGGTGGGCGGAGCGGCCCTGGTCCTGCTGGGCCTGCGCCGGTACGCGCTGCGCCGACCTCCCGTGCTGGGCCCCACCAGTCGGCTCGTCGCCACCGGGGTCACCGTCTTCACCGGCTATCCCTTCCTGAAGGGCGCCGTGCGGTCCCTCACGGGAGGCCGCGCGGCCGGAACGGACGCCCTGGTGTCCGCGGCGACGGTCGCGAGCCTCGTCCTGCGTGAGAACGTCGTCGCCCTCACCGTGCTGTGGCTGCTGAACATCGGCGAGTACCTCCAGGAGTTGACGCTGCGCCGCACCAGGCGTGCCATCTCGGATCTGCTCAGCGGCACCCACGACACCGCGTGGATCCGGACCGGTGACGGTGCCGAGGTCTCCGTGGACATCGACTCGCTCGAGGTCGGCGACGAGGTCGTGGTGCACGACCACGTCGGAGTCCCGGTCGACGGCACCGTGATCGAGGGAGACGCCGTCGTCGACCAGTCCGCCATCACCGGCGAGACGCTGCCGGTCACTGTGACCGTGGGGACCCGGCTGTCGGCCGGATCCGTCGTGTTGCGCGGCCGCGTCGTCGTCCGCGCGTCGGCCGTGGGTCGCGACACGGCGATCGGCCGCATCATCGCCCGGGTCGAAGAGGCGCAGGAGGATCGCGCGCCCATCCAGACGGTGGGCGACAACTTCTCCCGTCGCTTCGTGCCCGCGTCGTTCCTGCTCTCGGCCGCCACGCTGCTCGTCACCCGTGACGTCCGCCGGGCCATGACCATGCTGCTCGTCGCGTGCCCGTGCGCGGTCGGTCTGTCCACCCCCACCGCCATCAGCGCTGCCATCGGCAACGGTGCCCGGCGCGGAATCCTCATCAAGGGCGGGTCCCACCTCGAACAGGCAGGCCGTGTCGACGCCGTCGTCTTCGACAAGACGGGAACGCTGACGGTCGGGCGCCCGGTGGTGACCAACGTGATCGCGTTCCACGACGCGTGGGAGCCGGAGCAGGTGCTCGCCTATGCGGCCAGCTCCGAGATCCACTCTCGGCATCCGTTGGCGGAAGCCGTGATTCGCAGTACCGAGGAACGTCGCATCGAGATTCCACCGCACGAGGAGTGCGAGGTGCTCGTCGGGTTGGGCATGCGGACCGTCTCGGACGGGCGGACGCTGCTGCTGGGCAGTGCGTCGCTGCTGCGCAGAGAGAATGTCGACGTCTCCGAGGAGGCGTCCGACTGGGTGTCCCGTCTGCAGCACCGTGCCGAGACGCCTCTGCTCCTCGCGGTCGACGGCGTGTTGGTCGGGCTGGTCAGTCTGCGCGACGAGATCCGCCACAACGCCGCCGAGGTACTGCGCGCGTTGCGGGCCGACGGTGTGCACCGCATCGTGATGCTCACCGGGGACAACCCGGCCACGGCCGCCGCCGTCGCGGCCGAGCTCGGTATCGACGAGTGGCGCGCCGAGTTCATGCCCGAGGACAAGCTCGACGTCGTCCGCGCCCTGCAGGCCGAGGGCCACATCGTCGCGGTCGTCGGCGACGGCACCAACGACGCGCCGGCGCTCGCGGCCGCGGACATCGGCATCGCGATGGGCGCCGCCGGGACCGACGTGGCGGTGGAGACCGCGGACGTCGCTCTCGCCGGGGACGATCTGGCACGACTGCTCGACGTGCGCGCGCTGGGGCGGCGCTCGGTGGCCGTCATCCGCCAGAACTACGCCATGTCGATCGCGGTCAACGCGATCGGGCTGGCCGTGAGTGCCGGCGGAGCGCTGTCACCGGTACTCGCGGCGATCCTGCACAACGCGTCGTCCGTCATCGTCGTCGGAAACAGCGCGAGACTCATCGAGTACAGGCCCGGATCCGGGTAGGTTCGACAGGATGACGACCACCGCACCGCGCACCACCGCAGCACCCGTCGGACCACTCGATCTCTTCGCCGCCGACTCCCTGCTCGACGAGGACGAGCGGGACATCGCGGCCACGGTCCGCACGTTCGTCGACAAGCGGCTCAAGCCCGAGGTGGGGGACTGGTTCGAGGCCGGCACGCTGCCTCGGGAGATCGCTCGCGAGTTCGGCGGCATGGGTCTGATGGGCATGCACCTCGAGGGGTACGGTTGCGCCGGGACCAACGCGGTGAGCTACGGCCTCGCGTGCATGGAACTCGAGGCGGGTGACAGCGGGTTCCGGAGTTTCGTCTCCGTGCAGGGCTCGCTGTCCATGTTCTCGATCCACCGGTACGGGTCGGAGGAGCAGAAGCAGGAATGGCTCCCACGTCTCGCCACCGGGGAGGCCATCGGGTGTTTCGGACTGACCGAGGCCGACTTCGGTTCCAACCCGTCCGGGATGCGCACCCGTGCGCGACGGGACGGCGACGACTGGATCCTCTCCGGCTCCAAGATGTGGATCACCAACGGCACCCTGGCCGACGTGGCGACGGTGTGGGCGCGGACCGACGAGGGCTTCCGTGGGTTCGTCGTGCCCACGGACGCACCGGGATTCGCCGCGCACGCCATCGGTAAGAAGCTGTCGCTGCGCGCCTCGGTGACAGCGGAACTCGTCTTCGACGACATCCGGCTCCCGTCGTCGGCGATGCTGCCCGGTGCCACCAGCCTCGGGGCTCCGCTCTCCTGCCTCAACGAGGCGCGGTTCGGCATCGTGTTCGGCGCTCTCGGCGCAGCGCGAGACAGTCTCGAGACCGCCATTGCGTACGCGAACTCCCGCGAGGTGTTCGACCGGCCGCTCGCGAGTTTCCAGCTGACGCAACAGAAGCTGGCCGACATGACGCTCGAGCTCGGCAAGGGGTTCCTTCTCGCCGTCCACCTCGGCAGGATCAAGGACCGCGGTGAGATCACGCCGGATCAGGTGAGTCTGGGCAAGCTCAACAACGTGCGCGAGGCCATCGCCATTGCTCGCGAGTGCCGCACGATCCTGGGCGGTAGCGGCATCACTCTGGAGTACTCGCCGTTGCGGCACGCCAACAACCTGGAGTCCGTGCTCACCTACGAGGGAACCAGTGAGATGCACATGCTGTCCATCGGTAAGGCGCTGACCGGCCAGCAGGCCTTCCGCTGACTCCTCACCGCTTCTTCGCGGTCTGCTTCCTGTTCTCCTTGTCGATGGCGTCGACCAACTCGTCCTTGGTCATCGTCGATCGGCCGTGCACGTCGAGGTCGCGAGCGACCTCCTCGAGGTGCTTCTTCGACGCGTTCGCGTCGACGCCGCCGGCGCTGCGGCCCTTCGGGTTCGGGCCGCCGCTCTCGGCGCGCTCGTCGGAGGGGCCCTTCTCGTCCTTCGGCTCCCAGTGGTCGCCCACCTTCTCGTAGCTGTGCTTCAGGGAGGAGTAGGCGACTCGGTGCGCCCGCTGCTCGTCGTCGTACTCCTCCTCCGCGGAGTCGAGTGTCTTCGCGAAGGTGCGCTGCGCCTTCTCGTCCGATTTCTGCAGGGTGGAGGGCAGCTCCGACTCGATGGGCCTGCCGTCGTCGTCCGTCGTGGGCACGACTGCCTCCTTCTCTCGGGTCCTGAACGTCGGGTCTCGTGTTCAGGTGGCCTACCCTCGTCCGGCGGCGCGAAAACCCCGACGTCGAACGTGTAGCTGCCGTGGGAGACCATGCCGGCGGCTTCCCCGCCGACATGGTTCCACACGGAGTGGTTCTACTTGGACAGCGTGAACTGCATGATGTCGATGGTTCCGCGGCGGAACTGCTTCGCGCATCCGCCGAGGTACTTGATGTAGCGCTCGTAGACCTCGTCGCCGGCGATCGCGATGGCCTCGTCCTTGCGGGCCTCGAGGTTCTCCGTCCAGATCTCCAGCGTGCGGGCGTAGTGCTGCTGCAACGAGTGCACCCGGTCGACCGAGAACCCGACGGACGTCGCGCGTTCCTGGATGGTGCCCGGGCGCTCGAGCTCCCCGCCGGGGAAGATCTCCCGGAGGATGAAGCGCATGAAGACGGCGTCGCGCTTGTCGACGGCGACACCCTTCTCCGCCAGATCGTCCAGACCGTAGCCGACGATGGTGTGCAGCAACATGACTCCGTCGGAGGGGAGCAACGAGTGCGCCTTCTCGAAGAACGGGACGTGGCGCGCGCGGCGGAAGTGTTCGAAGGCGCCGACGCTGACGATCCGGTCGACCGGCTCGTCGAACTCCTCCCAGCCCTGCAGGCGCACCTCGGCCTTGCGGTCGCCCGTGAGGTCGTCCAGACGGGACTGGACGCGTCCGAACTGGTGCTCGCTGAGCGTCAGGCCGACCACGTCCACATCGAACCGCTCGCGGGCGCGGATCATCGCGGTTCCCCATCCGCAGCCGACGTCGAGCAGGCGCATGCCCGACTCGAGGCCCAACTTGTCCAGGGCCAGATCGATCTTCGCGAGCTGTGCCTCCTCGAGCGTCATGTCCTCGCGCTCGAAGTACGCACAGCTGTACGTCCACGTGGGGTCGAGGAAGAGCGCGAAGAAGTCGTCGGACAGGTCGTAGTGCGACTGAACGTTCTTGAAGAAGGGCTTCAGGTCTGTCATGTGGTCTAGCAACCTCACACTCGACGGGCAGGAAGGAGCGACGGCACACCCTCCCCCGGGGATGTCTGTCATGCGCGAATCTACGGTCTTCCCAGTCGATCCGCGCTCGGAACCGCCAGGTCGACGCGCTAAACGAACCTGCGGTCCGAGTCGCGCGCGTCCGTCGTGGTCGGTCCCGGTTCTCGGCTCCCGCAGGTCGTCGAAGGTCCGTTTCGGGGCCGTCGCTCGGCGATGTCGCGCTCCTCGAAGGATCGTGGTCGCCAGGGCGCCCCGGCCGACACCAACTAGTCGATGACGCAGGACATCCACCTGGTCGCGTTGCAACGCGATGAGCGGGCTCAGGACCAGCAGTGCCGGCACGTCTCGTCCGGACACGACGGCATGGAAGGAGTCACGTTGTCGCGGATGCAGTTCGGGCATGACCGAGCGCCCGCGCGGCCGCACCGTCAGAAGCGGCGCGTCAACCGCAGGCGCAGTGGTCGGCCGTCGGGGTCGACCACCAGCCGGTAGAGGAGCGAGAACACCCGCTGTTTCCACAGCGGCGGCACCTCGATGGCATGCATGCGCAACCGTCCTCGCGGGCGATCACCGTCGCGGCCCCCGTCGTGCCACGCGTCGAGCTCGCTGACCTGATCGGCGACCGCGTCGAAGCAGTCGTCCGGGTCGAGGAGGTCGGCGACGTCGGCGTCCGCGCCGCTCCCACGGGACAGGTGTTCGGCGAGCAGTTCGAGGCGGAGGTCTCGGGCGAACACCCGCGCACCGTCACCCAGGCCACCGGGATCGACGGGCTCGCGCGCATCCCGCTCCTCGTCGACCACGGCCGCCGTGAGCTCCGAATCGTGGGTCCAGGAACGGCGATTGAAGTTGTCGCTACCGATGGCCGCCCACACGTCGTCGACGATGCAGACCTTGGAGTGCACGTACACCGGCACGCTGTCGTCGTTCTCCACGTCGAGGACGAGCACCCGGTCGGCGCCCGCGTCACGCAGCAGATCCAACGCGGCGGCGTGGCCGAGGAGCGACGGTGGGATGGTGATCGCGCTGTCGTCGTCGAGGTGACGGGGTACCACGATGATCATGCGGAGCCGGGGCGAGCGCCGCAGCGCACGCGCGAAGACCCGCGCGACGTCCAAGGACCACAGGTACTGGTCCTCGATGTAGATCAAGCGCTCGGCGCGACCGAGGGCCTTGGCGTACGCACGGGCGGCGCTGCGCTCACCGTCCTGCGCGAACGGGTACGACGGTCGGCGACGCGGGTAGGTGCGGAGCAATTGCACCGAGCACGTTCCCGTCGCCTCGGGGTCGGGGAGGGCAGCGGGCAGCTCGGACGGCTCGCGCCGGTGCCGGCGGACGACGTCGCTCACCACGTGCCACGGCAGCCGCGACAGCGCCGCCGGATCCTCCCAGCGCTCCCGGAAGGTGTCCTCGACGTCGCGCACGGCCGGACCGCGCATCTCGAGCTGCAGGTCGTGCCAGGCGGGGGTCTCCCCGTACTCCGGCGGGAACGGTCGGCTCAGGGCATCGCCGTGATGGTGCGCATCGTCCCGTCGGGACCGGGCCAGATCGATACCGCCCACGAACGCGACGTTGCCGTCGCGACGCGAGGAGGAACGCAGCACCACGAGCTTCTGATGATGGGAGCCGAAGGTCAGAACGCGCTGATCGAGAACGCACTCACCGCCCGCGTCCTCGAGGGCGGTCGCGAGGGCACTGTTCTTGCCGCCGGTGTATCCGAGGCCCTCCGCGTGCGAGCGCCACAGCAGGCCTCGGACGACGACACCGCGCGTCGCGGCGCCGGTCAATGCGTCCTCGACCGTGGGACCGCGGTCGGTGAGCACCTGCTCCGGGTCGCCGCGCCAATCGGTGAACATCACCAGATCGTCGGGTTCCGCGTCGGCGAGGTGGTCGTTCAACACCCGGAAGTAGGTGTCGCCGTGCACGAGAGCGACGCAGCGGTTGCCCGCCGTCCACGCGCGGATGCGGGTGTCCGGGTTGGCGCGCTCCTCCTCGGACAGGAACCAGGGATGTGTCTCGTCGTCGAAATCGACGTCCGCGAAGATCGACGATCGACCGAGAGCATGCGAGATCCGATCCACCGCCGTCATCAACACGTTGCCGCGAGGTGGTGCACCTCTCTCGCCGACGCTCGGTCCCGACCCGTGCGTCACGCGACGCGCGCGGCGGGTGGGAGGGACTCGGTGCCGCCGGTGGGCCAGGCCAGGGGATCGGACCCCAGGGCGTGCAGCTGACGGACCTGGTCCTGACACCACGGCGACAGATCGCTCTCGCCCGCGAGCACGGTCGCGACGAACTCGTCCCACGGTTCCCAGCGGTAGTCGGCCACCTCGTCCGGTCTCGGATCGACGGTCCTGTCGTCGTGCAGGACGAGGAACACCGGGCAGATCTCGTACTCGACCACGCCGTTGTCCATCACGGCGCGGTACCGGAACGACGGGAGCACCGGAGCCGCGCTGTCCGCACCGATACCCAGTTCGTGATCGAGGCGCCGCAGAACCGCGGAGTCGAGACGCTCACCCGGCGCGGGGTGTCCGCAGCACGTGTTGGTCCAGATTCCGGGCCAGGTGCGCTTGTCGTGCGCCCGCTGTGTCACCAGGACCTCGCGCTCGCGGTTGATCACGTAGCTCGAGAACGCCAGGTGCAGCGGTGTGGCGTCGTGATGCACAGTGGCCTTGTCGTGGGTGCCGATGGCACGGCCGTCCTCATCGAGCAGTACTACGAGTTCCACACGTGTCCCTTCCGGATGTACGACCGGCCTCCCGTCCAGAGTAATGGTCGCTCAGCGGGGCCGAGACCGGCGGACGGACACCACGTCGTGGGTGCGCACCGGTCCGGCGACGCGGGCGTGGCACGTGGTGAGGATCGGCGCCGACAGAGTCTCCTGGAGAACCACCTCGACGGTGTCCCCGTGGTGGTCGAGGAGGACGTGTCGCCGACCGTCCGGGCCCGGGGCCTCCGAGAGTGGGTGCAGGGTGTCGATGGCGAAGTCCTGCAGAGCGGCGCGCGCCGCGTGCTGGGCCACCTGGACGGCGCCCGAGAACGCGCTGCGGCCACGCAGGAACTCCGGGGTGACGAGCCCGTCGTGGTGGCGCCGGAGGATGCGGACGACGTCCGCGTCGTCGACGTTGCCGTAGTAGAGACCGTGCGGCAGGAGGATCATCGTGCCGGCGAACCGATCGCCACCGAGGTGCGAGCACTCCCACACCTCGCCGGGGTACGCCGCCACGGCCGGGGCGAGGATCGTGCGACCACGGACGGCGCAACAGCGGTCGTGCCTGCCGTGGGTGCACACGGCCACGATGGTCTCCGTCGACGCGGTACCCGACGATCCGTCGAGCGGGACGTCGAGCAGATCGGCGGCGTCGGTCACCTCGCCCCGGCGCACGCTCTCGTGGCCGGGCCGTGCGTCGACCAGAGCCCACCGCCACCGACCTCGGCCGCGGCGACGGCCGGGCTCACGCACGGCCAGCGGGCGGAGTCCGGCACCCTCGATGCGGCGCACGAGGGCTCTGCCGAGCACGGGATCGAGGACCGACGGGGAATCGAGGAACGCCGACGGGCCCCAACTGCCCGCGAGCTCGACGAGGAACCACCGATCGCCGCGAGAACCGCTGCCCTGCAACGTGTCACCGCGATCGCGCGCCCTATCGCTGCACGGGCGCCACGCCGCGGTGGTGGTCACCGGCGTCGTCACGGTCGCGCGACGACGAGACCCTCGCGGAGCAGGCGACGCACCACGACGACCGCGTCCTGATCGTCGAGACCCGTGAGATCGCCGACAGCGCAGTCTTTTCCGCTGTGCAGCTGCCGAACGGCGTCCGCCGCGATCGCCGGCAGCGTGATCGTCTTGGTCCGCGTCGTGACGGCGACCGCCTCGGGCGACTGCGTCACCCGCGCGGCGAGCCCGGATCGCCACGTCACCACGGTGGCCGCGGTCAGGCCGGCCATCGTGCGGACGGTCTCGAGAGGACGCACCGGGGCCGGCCGCGTGACCTCGACGAAGCGACGGCCGACTCGCTCTGCCGCCGCCCGCGCTCGACTGTCGCGGCCGTCGGTCTCGGCGAGGGCCGCGGTCAGGTCTGCGATCAGCGCGCGCACGTGCGGTGCGACGGCGTCCGGATCGGTCAGATCGAGCCCCACGGGCAGCGGGGCCCGGAAGCTCGCGTCGTCCGCGAGGGTGCCCAGCACGTGATGCAGCAGGTCGTACCGGGTGAAGGCCGACATTCCGACGGTCAGATGGATCGAGGTGTCACCCAGGGCCTCGGCGGAATGGATCCAGCCACGCGGAACGTACAGCGAATCACCCTCGCGCAGAACGACGTCGAGGGTCGGGTCCGTGCGCGCCATGGCGGCGACGGCGTCCCGGCGATCCGACCACGGCTGGTTCGACAGCGGATGCTCGTGCACCGGGGGGTGCAGGATCCACCGCTTCTCGCCGGCGATCTGGAGGACGAAGACGTCGTGCACGTCGTAGTGGGGATCGAATCCCCGCGACGATGCGGGGGTGATGTACGAGTTGACCTGCACCGGGTGGCCGAGATCGGCGACCAGGTCGCCGGTGAAGTGGATGAGGGGAGGCCACAGTCGATGGAGTCCCTGCAGGACGAGGGTGTGGCCGTCCGCGAAGGCCGCCAGAATTCCGGCGGAGTCGAGCTGATCGGTCACCTCGGCCCCGAAGCCACCCGAATCGGTGAACTGACTGCGGTCGGTCAGTGCGCCGTTCCGGGCCATCCGGGCGAACGGAGTGCGCACGCCGCGTTCGGACACCAGCTCGTCGACGGCGTCCGTCGACAGCAGATCGGTGAACGGAGCGGGTAGATCGACCGCGCGCGTCAGGAGCGGCGCGCGACCCCAGTGGTCCTCGGCGAAGGCGCGGGGCTCGATGCTCAGAAGACGACGCAGCGCGGACCGGTCTCCCGGTCCGCGCTCGTCATCGGTCGGTCGGCTCAAGCCGTACCGTCCGCACCGCCGTCGTGGCCGTCGGGGTTCGAGCCGCCGTCGGCCGGGCCCTCGCCGCTGGCCGCGGAGCCGTCCGCGCCGCCGTCGTGTCCACCCGGATTCGAGCCGCCGTCCGCGGGGCCCTCCGTGCTGGACGCGGTGCCGTCGGCGCCGCCGTCGTGACCGTTCGGGTTGGAGCCGCCGTCGGCGGGGCCTTCGCCGCCTGCTGCTCCGGAAGTGGTGATGTCGTCGTCGTTGATAGCCATCGTCTACCTTTCAGTCGTCACGACCGGACGCCGGAATTCCGGCGTCGGACACACATCGAACGTCCCCGTTCTACAGGAGACAGGTCACGTGTTGACGATTTCGGGACTTCTCAAACTCCGTGTCCACCGCATCGCCGCGTAGAGCACGCCGCCGACCAGGAGCAGCACGCCGGCACGCAGCCATGTCTGTGCGGTCTGCTGCGTCGCGAGCACGCCGCAGCTGATCAGAGCGAGCACCGGAAGGATCACCGGGGTGCGGAAGTGCGGATGGTCCACACGGTCCTTGCGTAGCACCAGCACGGCGAGATTGGTGCTGACGAACACGATCAGGAGCAACAGGACGACGGTTTCGGCGAGTGCTGCGACCGTGCCGGTGGCCGCGAGAATCATGGCCACCACCGTGGTCGCGACGATGGCCACCCACGGTGTCTGCCGCCGTGGCAACACCCGGCCCGCGACGGCGGGCAGCAGTCGTTGTCCGGCCATGCCGTACGTGAGGCGACTGGCCATGATCATGGTCAGCAGGGCGCCGTTGGCAACGGCGATCAACGCGACGAGTCCGAACAGCCTGTCGGGGACACCGACGTCGGCGGCCGAGACGACGGCGAGCAGGGGCGCCGAGGTGTCCGCGAGGTCGCTCGCGGGCACGACCGCACTCACTGCGAGTCCGACCGCGACGTAGACCGCACCGGCCGCCGCCAGGGAGAGGAAGAGCGCGCGAGGGTAGACGCGGTGCACGTCCCGGACCTCCTCCGCCATGTTGGCCGAGGTCTCGAACCCGACGAACGAATAGAAAGCGAGCAGTGCCGCCGCGAGGACCGCCACGGCAGGGTTCACGGCGTCGGTGAACTCGAGGGTGCGGCCGAGATCGCCGTCGCCGCGACCGAGCACGATGCAGGCGAGGACGACGACGAGGACGAGTCCGCTGACCTCGACGACGGTCATGACCAGGTTCGCCCGCATCGACTCCTTGATGCCACGCGCGTTCAGCAGAGCGACGACGGCGAGGAACACCAGCGCGGCAGGAACCGTCGGGACGTCGAGGAAGGCGCCCAGATAGTCACCGGCGAAGGCGACGGACAGCCCTGCCGCGCTCGTCACACCCGCCGCCAGCATCGAGAACCCGACGAGGAACGACACCACCGGCCGTCCGAAGGCTCGCTCGGCGAACACGGCGGCGCCACCCGCACGCGGGTACTTGGTCACCAGCTCGGCGTACGAGGCCGCGGTGAGCATGGCCATGGCGAGGGCTACCAGCAGCGGCACCCACACGGCACCGCCGACCTCGCCGGCGATCTCGCCCACGAGTGCGTAGATGCCCGCTCCGAGAACGTCACCCAGGATGAAGACGAACAGGAGTTTGCCGGTGACGGCGCGACGCAGACCGGGGGAGTCGCCCGGGGCCGCAGGGTCGTTCAGGTCGGTGCTCATCGCAGCCGGTTACCCGTTCGCGGGGCCGTTACCCACGCGCACGATCCGGCGATCCGGGTCGTTTGTCGGGTCCGCCTCCGGGTAGCCGGGGCGCGACAAGAGCACGACCCCCGAGCACTGTCAGGAGCCTTCATGTTCCGTCACACCGACCACCTCCAGTTCGACGTGAATCCGGAGAAGCCGGATCCCGTCTACGCCCGAAAGCTGCAAGAGTTGATCGGCGGCGCGTACGGCGAGATGACCGTCACGATGCAGTACCTGTTCCAGGGATGGAACTGTCGCATGAAAGGCAAGTACAAGGACCTCATCATGGACATCGCGACCGAGGAGATCGGTCACGTGGAGATGATCGCGACCATGGTCGCGCGGCTCCTCGAGGGCGCACCGGCCACCGAGTCCACCAAGAACGCTGCCGCCGATCCCGTCGTCGCCGCGGTGCTGGGCGGGATGGATCCGCAGCAGGCCATCGTGTCCGGCGGCGGACCCACCCTCGCCGACAGCAACGGTGTCCCGTGGAACGGGCGCTTCATCGTCGCCAGCGGCAACCTGCTGGCGGACTTCCGCGCCAACGTCGCGGCGGAGGCGCAGGGCCGCGTGCAGACCGCACGCCTGTGGCACATGACCGACGATCCCGGTGTCAAGAACATGCTCGAGTTCAACCTGGCCCGCGACACGTATCACCAGAACATGTGGCTCGCGGCCATCGAGGAGCTGCAGGCGGACGGTCTGGAGGGTGTGGTGGCGCCGAACGACCTGTTCGACGAGGAGTACGACGAGCACGCGAGCACGCTGTGGCATCTGTCGGACGGCACCGAGTCCGACAAGGGCCGGTGGGCGCACGGCACCGCACCCGACGGCCGCCACGAGAACAGGTTCCTCGCCGATCCGCAGCCGCTGGGCAACAAGCAGAGTGGACCGCCGCCGGACCCGAAGCTCTACGCCACCTACGACGGCGGACTCGGCGAACCGTCGAACGCGGCTCTCGGCACGGAGAAGGGCGTCATGGGCAAGATCAAGGAGACGTTGGACCCCGACGCCGGCTGATCGGCCGACCCGAACGACTAAGAACCCCGGCGCCGATACGGCGCCGGGG
>NZ_LMRN01000007.1:573442-698811 GCF_001426145.1 Rhodococcus sp. Leaf225
AGAACAGGCTCCGCGTGATCGTCCTCGCGTCGGAATGAACACGTGTCTCGTCGTCACCGTGTTGATACGCACCACCTGCCTCGAGTTCGTCCTACGACCTGTTCGGCTTGCGTCTCCGACGATAACCCCGCGGAGTGACGCTGTCCACACCTGCGTCATGACGACGTCATCCGGCAGTCGTCGCGCGTTCGTTCGGGACGCAGTGCGTCATCTGCAGGTCGGCGACATCGCGGGGGCCGTTCTTCCCGAGATTCGCGCGCCGCCGGTCCTCCTCCTCCGACAGGGTCTGCGATGCGAGCGGTTCGAGTCCGCGGACGTCGTCGGCCGAGATGCCCAGCCCCTCTCCCACGCGGGCGCCGAGTTCGTCGTCGGCCATGAAGAAGTGCCAGACCATCCGCTCCTGCACCTCGCGCGTCGCCTCCGAGATGTTCGCGACGAGGTTTGCGACGAGGTCGTCCTTCTCCCACTGGTCCATCAGCTGGTACCGCTGACCGGCCTGCTCGTAGTCGTTGGTGCGATCGATCCGCTTGCGGGTGAGGCGGCCGTGGATCTCCGGACCCTGCTCGTCGTGCGTCGGGTACTCGGCCTCACGGAGACCGCCCGTGATGGAGGGCTCGTAGTTCACGTGCGGATTGCTGCCGGTGTTGTCCACCGAGTACTGCATCTGGCCGCCCTGCTGGTTCGTGGACACCCGCGCGTTCTTCGCCTGGTTGACGGGCAGCTGCAGGTAGTTCGGCCCCACGCGGTAGCGCTGGGTGTCCGAATACGAGAAGGTCCGGCCGACCAGCATCTTGTCGTCGGAGAAGTCCAGGCCGTCGACGAGCACACCGGTGCCGAACGAGATCTGCTCGTTCTCGGCAAAGTGGTTCGAGACGTTGCGGTCCAGCACCATGCGGCCCACCACCTTCGGCGGGAACTCGTTCTCCGGCCACACCTTCGTGTCGTCGAGCGGGTCGAAGTTCAGCTCGGGATGCTCGTCGTCGCTCATCACCTGCACGCGCAGTTCCCATTCGGGGAAGTCGCCGCGCTCGATGTGCTCGTACAGATCCTTGCTCGCGTGGCCCAGATCGTTCGCCTGGATCGCGGCGGCGTCCTCCTCGGTGAGCGACGCGACTCCCGCCTTCGGGATCCAGTGGTACTTCACCAGGTGAGTCTCGCCCTCGGCGTCGACCCACTTGTAGGTGTTCACTCCGAAACCCTGCTGCGTCCGGTAGTTGGCCGGAATCCCGCGGGGGGAGAACAGGTTCACGAGCATGTGGGTCGCCTCGGGCGTCTGCGACATGAAGTCGAAGATGCGCGCGGGCTCCTGCCGGAACGTCACCGGATCCGGCTTGAGCGAGTGGATGACGTCGGGAAACTTGATGGCGTCACGGATGAAGAAGACGCCCAGGTTGTTCCCGACGAGGTCCCAGTTGCCGTCCTCGGTGTAGAACTTGATCGCGAAGCCGCGGGGGTCACGCGCGGCCTCGGACGAATCGCGCCCGCCGATCACCGTCGAGAATCTGACGGCGAGGTCCGTGCGCTTGCCGGCCTCGGCGAACAGCTTCGCGCGGGTGTACCTCTCGATGGGTTCGTCACCCCACTTCCCGGTGGCCTCGAAATAGCCGTAGGC
Source organism: Rhodococcus sp. Leaf225 (assembly GCF_001426145.1). Lineage (NCBI taxonomy): Bacteria > Bacillati > Actinomycetota > Actinomycetes > Mycobacteriales > Nocardiaceae > Rhodococcus > Rhodococcus sp. Leaf225. Next base: position 575,055 of record NZ_LMRN01000007.1, read on the forward strand.
GACGGCTCCGCGGGCGTGGACGACGCGCTCCGGGATGCGCTCGCGATCGAAATGGCTGACCTTCTCGAGGAACTGGTAGTTCTCGAGGGTGGCCGGACCGCGTGAGCCCACGGTGCGCTGGTTCTGGTTGTCGTAGACGGGATGCCCTTGACGATTGGTGAGGAAGTCCCGGTCGTCTGCCGGTGTCGACCCCTGCGACGCGACGTCTGTCATGTGTCGGCTCCTTGACTGCTCTGTGGAACGGCCGCTTCGTGCAGCGGACCGCGTACCCGACACGATCGCGAGAAAACGTGATCCGACAGAATCCTGGAATGAGGACGAGTGCCGGTGTGCTGCTGTTCCGCGGGGGTGGGGGCGAGCTGGAGGTGCTGCTGGCGCATCCCGGCGGACCCTTCTGGGCGCGCAAGGACGCCGGCGCCTGGTCCATACCGAAGGGCGAGTACGACGCCGACACCGAGGATGCGCGCACAGCGGCGGCCAGAGAGTTCGCGGAGGAACTCGGGTCCCCGGTGCCCGACGGGGACTGGATCGATCTCGGCACGGTCGCGCAGTCCAGGGCCAAGTCGGTTCGTGCGTTCGCCGTGCGCGGCGAACTCGACCCCTCGACCGCCGTGAGCAACAGTGTGGAGATGGAGTGGCCACCCAGATCGGGGCGACGGCTGGTGTTTCCCGAGGTCGACCGCGTGGAGTGGTGTGATCGCGAGTCCGCGCGGCGTCGGCTGCTGAGCGGGCAGGTTCCGCTTCTCGACGCCCTCGACCGCCACCTCGAGCAGCTCTGAGGCGCACGTCGCGCGGGCGGAGAACCTGTGTGCAGAGATCCGCGGTGAACGCGGATCTCTGCACACAGACCGTCGACGCATCGCGGAGCGGACTGGTCGCCGACGTGATGAGACGGATCGCTCAGCCCACTCAGGCGGCGCCCTGACCTCCGCCGCCGCCCTCGGTCATGCCCTCGTCACGGTCACCGTCGGCGTTGCGGAACTCGTCGAGTGTCGCCTCCGCCGCGTCGCCGGTCTGTTCGGCGGCACCGTCGGAGGAATCGTGGAGATCGTCCTGATCCGGCCCGCCCTCACGCCGCTCGGGGATGTCTCCCGCCGCCTGCTTGGCCTCGTCGATCTTCTCCTGCACGGAGTCGAGCATCGTCTCGTCCAGTTCGTCGGCCATGAGAACTCCTTCGATCGCGGGGAATGTGCCTCGTCACACTGCGTTTTCCCCGTTGTACCGGCGGGTAACCACGATCTGTCACCGAACGACACGGAGCGGTCGTTCCGGCTGCTCTTGCACCGAGACTCAACTTCCATCACAGGGGGCACATCACATGGTCAGCACCACCGCACACACCGAACGGGCGACGCTCGTCGCCCAGCTTCGCGCTCTGCTCGCGCTCACCAACACCGAGGTTCAGGTGGCCGAGACCCGCGTCGCACAGGCTCGGACGGAAGCTGTCCGCGAGGAACTGCTGCAGAACGCGTCGAACGGACGCGATCGCGCTGCTCGCATCGATGCCGCCATTCGTGAACTCGGCGGCTTCCCCGGCGTCGTCGCACCCGTCGTCGGGCGCCTCACCGCGCTGCTCAAGGCCATCGGCGAGCAGGCGCAGCCGTTCGACGAGGCCCTTCTCGGCGATCTCGCGCTGGAGCACCAGCTGCTCGACCGCGCCCGTTACGTCAAGGCTCTCGCCACGACCGCGTCCACGCCGGGCGTCGTGTCGCTCGCAGACGATCTCGTGACCGCCCACACGGCGACCGTCGAGTGGCTCACCACCGTCCTCGCCGAGGACGCCCTCGGTGGACCGGCCGCACTGCGCCGCACGCCGATCCAGGCCGCCACCGGTGCTGCCGTGCGTCTCATCAACACGCCGGTCACCTGGTCGTCGCGAGGTGTCGACCGCGTCGTCGGCACGGCGAAGGACGTTCCCGCGAAGGTGTCCACCCTCATCGGCCGCGGCCAGCGCGCGACCGAACTGGCCGTCGACACTGTCACCGCGAGCCGCGACGCGGCACTCGAGACGGCCGAGGAGGTCACTCGTGACGGCGGCGCGACCGGTGTCGCCGACGCGATCCACCGCACCCGTGCGGCCGGCGGGACGCTCGAGGAGCACGAACTTCCCATCGCCGACTACGACGGTCTGAACGTCGCCGCAGCAGTCGCCGAGATCAAGGAACTGACCGATCCGGCAGATCTGCGCACCGTGGTCGCCTACGAGGAGCGCAACAAGAACCGCCACTCGGTGGTCTCCGCCGCGCAGACTCGTCTGGCAGCGCTGGCGAAGGACATCGTCGGCATCTCCTGATCCACTCACACGGAAGCCCCCGAGGATCATCGATCCTCGGGGGCTTCGTCGTTCGTCGGTCCGGTCAGCCCGCACGCCTGGTCGGGGTGTCGGCATGGTCCGGTCGTTCTCGGCGGGAGGGTGCCGAGTCGAGGGGAACCGGTCGTGCAGTCTCCGCTCCGCACCGTGCCATCACGGCCTCCCACCATTCCTGCCGCGGACCGGTCTCGGTCCAGACCACCGTGTCGATGTCCATCTGTTCATCTCCTGTCGAAACACCGGAATGCGTCGACGCCTCACTTCTCGAGCGCTGTGAGGGGGATTACCCGTTCGGAGCAGGATCACACCGACCGACCGAGACGGTCAGCGCCACCACGTCTCACTGGGGGTGACCGGAGTGGTGCGCTTGTGCCGGGTCTTGACGAACCAGTTCTCGATGGTGGCGGCGGCCTCGTCGGGCACGTCCTTGCCTTCGAGGTAAGCGTCGATCTGGGCGTACGTCACACCCAGTGCCTCCTCGTCGGGCAGCGCCGGCCGGTCGTCCTCGAGGTCGGCCGTGGGTACCTTCTTCCACGTGCTCTCCGGGGCACCGAGTTCGCGCAGCAGGGCCGCACCCTGGCGCTTGGTCAGGCCGGTCAGCGGCGTGAGGTCCACACCGCCGTCGCCGTACTTGGTGAAGAACCCCGTCACGGCCTCGGCAGCGTGATCGGTACCGACGACGAGCAGGTTCCGCTCGCCCGCGAGCGCGTACTGGGCGACCATCCGCTCGCGTGCCTTGATGTTGCCGCGAACGAAGTCGCGCAGTCGATCGACTCCGAGGGCCGTGGCAGCCGCCACGCCTGCGCCGTCCGCGGACGGCTTGACGTCCACCGTCACCGTGGTGTCGGGGCGGATGAAATCGAGCGCGATCGCCGCGTCGGCCTCGTCCGCCTGCTCACCGTAGGGGAGTCGTACGGCCATGAACGTCGCGTCGCCGCCGCCGGCGCGAACGCGTTCCGCGGCGAGCTGGCACAGGCGTCCCACGAGTGTGCTGTCCTGTCCGCCACTGATGCCGAGTACGAAGCCGGCAGTTCGGGTGGCGACGGCGTAGTCGGCGAGAAAGCCCACCCGCGTGTCGATCTCCGCTGCGGGATCGATGGTCGGACGGACCTCGAGTTCGGTTCGAATGGTGTCGCGAAGGCTTGGCATGACTCAACGCTAGCGCCGATCCTCCGCGCGTGCCGGGGATGTTTGTCACCGGACGGAGCGGGAAGGACTACCGGTCCGTGCAGCACTGAGAGAGGAAACGGAAGACACATGTCTCACCACGTCGAGACCGAGGAACTCATCGAGGGCGAGGCGGCCGAACCGGAGCAGCGTGTCGACACCGACGAGGATCTCGCCGAGCTCTGTTCGGAGATCGCGGAACTCGCACTCGAACGCGACCTCCGTATCGCCACCGCCGAGTCGCTCACCGCCGGGAACATCGCTGCCAACCTGGGCCGCGCGTCGTCGTCCGGAACGTGGTTCCGCGGGTCGATCGTCGCCTACGCCAGCGAGGTGAAGTACTCGCTGTTGCAGGTACCCCGCGGCCCCGTGGTGAGCGAGGAGGCCGCCACGGCCATGGCGAGCGGAGCGGCGTCGGCGCTCGGCGCGGATCTCGCCGTGGCCGTCACCGGTGAGGCGGGACCGGAGACGAACGAGGACGTGGAACCCGGAACGGTCTGGTTCGGCATCGCCGACCACGGGACGACCAGCGCGGAGCGCGTGGTCTTCGAGGGCGACCCGAAGGACGTCCTGGCCGCGACCATCGAACGCGCGCTACGCCTGCTGCGCGACCACGCCCGGTCAGGCGCCCAGCGCGAGTAGGGCGATGTCGTCGATCGGAGAGAGGTCGGGGATGAGGGCGACCAGATCCTCGACCATCTTCGTCGTGGACAGTCCGAGGCGGGCCTGCGTGAACTGCGCGAGACCGTCCTCGCCGAACATGGTGCGCCCGTCGGGACGTGCCTCGGTGATGCCGTCCGTGTAGAGCAGCAGTGTCTGCCCCTCCTGCAACCGGAAACTGCACGCACTGAAGGTCGCGTTCGGCAGAGCGCCGACGAACATGCCTGTACTGGAACGGATCTCGTGCACCTCGCCGCGAGCGGGATCGAGGAGCAGGGCGGGTGGGTGCCCGCCCGTCGCCAGTGTGACGCGGAAACCGCCGCGAGGATCCGGGGTGATCACACCGAACAGCACGGTGCAGAAACGCTGATGCGAGGTGTCCATCAACAACAGTCGATTGAGCTCGGCGAGCCCCTCCGTCGGATCGTCGTGGTGCAGCGCCGCTGCCCGCAGGGTGTAGCGGACCAGCGAGGTGACGGCCGCGGCGCCGGCACCGTGGCCCTGGACGTCGCCGAGGAAGAACGCCCACCGGTCCTTGCCCAGTGCGAAGACGTCGTAGAAGTCGCCGCCGACCTGCAGGGGTGACGAGGCGTGGTAGTGCGACGCGAGCGTCAGACCCTCGATGGTGGGAAGGGAGGGTGGGAGCAGCGTGCGCTGCAGCACGGCGGCGTAGTCACCGATGATCGCGGAGTCCGCCTCGGCGCGCGTGCGGAGTTCCCGCTCGGCGCGCACGGTGGTCGCGGCCGACAGTCGCAACTCGAACTCGTCCATCGCGATGTCGGCCAGTTCCATCAGGATGTCCGCGCGATCGTCGGACACCGTGCGCGGCACCACGTCGTAGACGTTGACCGTGCCGAGCCGAAAGCCGTCGGCGGTCACGATGGGGGCGCCGGCGTAGAAGCGGATGCCGAGATCGCCGCGGACGAAGGCACTACCGGCGGTGGCCGGGTTCGCCAGGGTGTCCGACGCGACGAACGGCCCGTCGTGCGTCATCGCCATCGTGCACAGGGCGTCGTGACGTTCGGTGTGGTCCGGGAGCCCGTCGCCGTAGGTGGCGGTGAACCGCACCAGGTCGGCATCGATGATGGACACGGACGCGTACGGCGCGTCGAACCAGCGGGCCGCGAGGCGGGCGATGCGGTCGAAGGCGCCGTCGGCGGCGGTGTGCTCGACGTCGTACCGGTCCAACGCGGCCAGGCGTGCCGCCTCGGCGGCCTGCGCGAGGTCGGGACCGAGATCGAGGGCATCGATCGCCGTTCTCGACGTGGCACGGCGCGGGGAGTCGAACGCGTGGGACGAGAGTGCAGTCACGAAGCCTCCGGTGAGACGAGAGCGGTAATGCTCTCCCCGGGGCTGGAGGAGGAGAGACTCACGGGGAGCCTCAGCAATCGCGTACGAGTCTACGAGACCTGATCGTCGGTGTCGATGCCGGATGTCGGTGCCACGTCCCATGCCATGGTCACGGTGGTGCCCGAGTCGGCGGACGACAGCGTGACGTCGTCCGACAGGGTCTCGATCAGCGGCAGACCGCGGCCACGGAGGGGCCCCGGCGACGAGTCGGACCACGTCCCGTGATCACGGACGGCGACCTCGAGCCGCGCGGAGTCGTAGGTGGCCTGGAGGTCGAAGACGCGTCGACCGGTGGTGGCGGCATAGGCGTGCTCGACGACGTTGGCCATCGCCTCGTAGACGGCGAGCACGATGTCGTACGTCCGCGCCGTGTCGAACGGCGTGTGCATCAACCACGCACCGAAGCGGACACGAGCGTCGGTGATGCGCTGCGGTTCGGCGTCGAGATCGGTGAGGGACAACTGGGTGGGGGGCTGGTGGTGCTCAGTCGTCGCGTCGTCGATCACGAGGGGAGGAGTACCCCACGCGTGCCCGGTCCTCACACCGGGAGCGCTGCTCATGCGAGGTCGTCGACGGGCGAACCGGACGTGGTGACGGCCGCGAGCGCCGCCTCGCGGGTGTCGAGCACGGGGAACGTCTCGTCGAGACCGACCAACTGCAGGGGGCGAGCGGTGGCCGCACCGCGGGCGACGACGGCGAAGGCGACGTCGTCGCCCACCGCCTGATGCGAGGTCACCAGCACGGTCATACCGGCCGACGCGAGAAAATCGACACCCGTCAGATCGATGATCAGCGCGCTCGACGCCGTGGTCCGTACGGCGTCCACCGCGTCCTGAAGAATCGGCGCGGTGGCCAGATCGAGTTCGCCCACGACTGTCAGGATCGCTGCGTCGTCGTGCCATTCGGTGTCGACACGGAATGCGTCCGTGGTGTTCTCGGCGATCGACATCGGATGTCCTGCCTTTCGGTGTTCGGTCCAGAAAGGCCATTCAAGCAGCCGAGTCCGACCGATGCCACACCGGCTCCGAGCGCCGGGTGGGGAGTTTGACGGGGTTTTTCCAGGGTATCGAGCCCCGATGAGCAGCATCGGTACGGACGGCCGACGCGTTCTCGTCGCGGGCTGGTGACAGGGCCTCACACCCGGTCCAGCTGGTCGTCCCCCGATACGTCCGCGGTGTCGGTGGAGGTCGGCTCCGGAAGCAATGACCGGTAGACCCGATCGGTGTCGACGGCGATCTGCTCCCACGAATACCGGGCGCGAGCGCGATCGGCGGCCGACATGCCGTAGCCGGTGCGTCGACCCTCGTCGTTCAGCAGGCGACGGACGGCGTCGGCGACGGCGGCAGGTGTGCGGCGATGGACCAGCACGCCGGTGACACCGTCCATCACGGTGTCGAGGAAACCGCCGACCGCGGTGGCTACCACAGGGATCCCGCACGCCATCGCCTCGAGCGGCACGATGCCGAACGGCTCGTACGTGGGAGTGCAGACCACGATGTCGGCGGAGCGGAGAAGGTCGGGCATCGCCTCACGGGAGACCTGCCCGACCAGGCGGACGCGGTCGGCCACACCGTGGGCGATCGCGATCTGCTTCAGGCGTCGAGCCTCGTCGTCGTTCGAGACGTCGCTGCGCTCGCCGCCGGCGATGATGAGGTCGGTGTCCGGAATCGACGCGAGAGCCGCGATCATCAGGTCGAAACCCTTGCGAGGCACCAGACGGCCGACCGCGACCAACCGCCGCCGTCGCGCGGGGCCGGGAGAGCTGACCGGCGCCGGCTGGAACTTCTCGAGGTCTACGCCGCACGGCACCACCGACACCCGTCGGCGCGGTATGCCCATCCGGACCAGTTCGGTGACCTCGTCCGAGCACGTCGCGACGACGTGATCGGCTCCGCGTGCGATGAGCCGCTCGATCTTGGGTCGGCTCGGCGGCGACGTGTCCCGCGTGCCCTGGTGCCGACGCTCGACCACACCGAGTGCGTGGAACGTCACCACGGTGGGAATCGCGAGCGGACGCGCCGCGAGCTGGGTCGCGAAGCCCGACATCCAGTAGTGGGCGTGGACCACGTCGGGTCGGTCTCGCGTCCAGCGCTCGGCCAGGTGCGAGGCGAAGTCGCCCATGTGGGGCAGTAGTTCGTCCTTCGGTACCGGCTCGGGCGGACCCGCTGGAACATGGACGACGCGGTAGCCCTCGTCGACGACGACCTCGTCGGGCTGTTCGCGCGAATCGCGTCGGGTGAACACCGACACCTCGTGGCCGCGGGCGACGAGGGCGACGGCGAGGCATCCGACATGGACGTTCTGCCCCCCGGCGTCGATACCGCCCGGCGCGGCGAGCGGGCTGGAATGTTCTGACACCATGGCGATGCGCATGAGGAATCCGTCCCTCGGATCGTGCGTTCCGAGTCGTCGCTGGTGACTGAACGACGTCTCGCTACTGTCGGTGGTGCAAGTCGAGGTCGGCTGGAGACCGGATCGGACAGAACGTCGGGCCCGCGGGTATGTCGAGAGCAGGCGGAAGTACGCGGGCCGTCGAACACCGTGAGTGATGAACACGCCGACGAGCTAGGTCGTGAATATCCCGAATCGAGAGAAGAAAACATCCGAACGCCGATCGGCTCCGAATGCCTGCTCCTCATCTGACGTGGGTGTCACTTCAGCGGATCGTGTCCCCAGTTCATCAGCGAGTAGCGCCACCGCGAGTGCTCCACGTCCTTCGAGGGGCCCTGGGCGCGATGTCGGTGCACGTATCCGACGACCTTGCGCATCGCGGCGACGTCGTCGTCCGTGAGATCGGATTTCTTCGTGTCCAGGATCGAGGTGATGCGCCGCCCCATCTCGTGCCCCGTCGACTCACCGTCCTTCGAGTCACCGACGGAGCGGGACTCGTCGGTCGTCAGCCAGTCCTCGAGCTCCTTCCGCGTCATGGTGACCGCGTCCTTCCAGTCGTCCCACACGTCGTCCACCGTCTCGTTCCTCTGCGTCATGACGCATCGCGTTCCCCGGAAGCGACGGCGACAATCACGATCTGTCGGCGCACCGACGCGGCGGGTCGACACCCGACGTGATCGAGCCCGCGCACCGCGCCCGTGCGACCATCTGCCGATGAGTGTGTTGGTGTGCTTTCATGCCCATCCCGACGACGAGGTGTTCGGCACCGGCGGGATCATGCGGTCGGCGGCCGACGCCGGCCACCGAGTGGTGCTGGTGACGGCGACGGACGGTGCGCTCGGTGAGGTGCCCGACGGCCTGTTGACCGAGGGCGAGTCGCTGCACGATCGTCGGCAGCGCGAGCTGGAGCGATCGGCCGAGGTGCTGGGTGCGCAGCGTGTGGTCCTGCTGGGATACGCGGACTCGGGGATGGCCGGGACCGAGGGCAACACGAACCCGCACGCCTTCGCCAACGTGGACGTCGAGGAGGCCGCTCGGCGGCTCGCGGACGTTCTCGTCGAGGAGCAGGCCCGTGTCCTGACGGTCTACGACTCGCACGGTGGTTACGGCCATCCCGACCACGTGCAGGTGCACCACGTGGGGGTGCGCGCCGCGGCCATCGCCGAGGTGCCGTTCGTCTACGAGGCGACGATGAACCGTGACCGCATGCGCGAGATGATGACGGCGAACCCCAACTGGGATCCGGGCGAGAACGAGGACGCCTCGCAGCTCGACATCGAGGCGTTCGGCCTGCCCGAGTCGGAACTCACCACCGCGGTGGACGTGTCCGGGGTCCTGGCCGCCAAGCGGGCGGCGATGGTGGTGCACGAGTCGCAGATCGGTGACTTCGGCCCGTTCATCCCCATGTCGGACGAGGATCTCGCGTCCGCGTTCGGCACCGAGTGGTTCCGACGCATCGTGCCCCCGGTCGACGCGCCCGGCGCCGTGCGTGAGAGCGCCCTGCCCCTGTAGTCCGGTGTTCCGGGGACGGTTTGACGGCGGGAGCGCAGGGTAGCCCGGAGTATGAGCCTCGCCACAGGAGATGTCGGAGTACGCCTCACGGTCAACGGCGAGGAGCACCGGATCGAGTGCGACGTCCGGACGACCCTCCTCGACGCGCTCCGTGAACGGCTCGGGCTGACCGGGTCGAAGAAGGGATGCGACCGCGGCCAGTGCGGGTCGTGCACGGTGCTGTCCGGTGGTCGGCGCGTGGTCAGTTGCCTGACGCTGGCCGTCGCGGCGCAGGACGACGACATCACCACCGTCGAGGGGCTCGCCGACGGAGAGGACTTGCATCCCGTGCAGGCGTCGTTCCTCGCGCACGACGCGTTCCAGTGCGGTTACTGCACCCCCGGTCAGATCTGCTCCGCCGTCGCTGTCCTCGACGAGGTGAAGAACGGATGGCCCAGCGCCGTCACCGAGGACCTCGACAGCGTGCCGACGGCTTCGGACGCGGAGATCCGTGAACGGATGAGCGGCAACATCTGTCGGTGCGGCGCCTATCCCAACATCGTCGATGCCGTGCGAGAGAACGTCGACGGCAGATCCGATCGGACGATGGAGACGGGCGCGGAACAGTGAGAACCTTCGCGTACGACCGTGCCGCCGACGCGTCGACCATCGCGTCCGCACTCGCCGAGGGGTCCACCCGCGTGCTGGCCGGCGGAACCAACCTCGTGGATCTGATGAAGCTGGGAATCGAGACCCCGGACCGGCTCGTCGACATCACGGGTCTGGCCCTGGCGGACATCGAGTGGAACGACGGCAGTGGCGGCGGGGTGCCGGGTCTGCGCGTCGGGGCCCTCGTTCGCAACAGCGATCTGGCCGCCGACCCCGTCGTGCGTTCGCAGTTTCCCGTCCTGTCGCGCGCCGTGCTCTCGGGTGCGTCTGGTCAACTGCGGAACATGGCGACCACAGGTGGGAACCTGTTCCAGCGCACCCGCTGTCCGTACTTCATGAACGTCGACACCGCGTGCAACAAGCGTGAACCGGGCTCGGGCTGCTCGGCCTTGAACGGCGATCGGCGCAACGCCGCGGTGCTGGGCGCATCGCAGCACTGCATCGCCACCCATCCCTCGGACATGGCCGTGGGTCTCGCAGTGCTCGATCCCACTGTCACCGTCGTCGGGACCGACGGAGTGCGCGAGATCCGGTTCGCCGATCTGCATCGGCTTCCCGAGTCCGCACCCGAACGCGATTCGACTCTGCGACAGGACGAGTGGGTGACACATCTCGACATACCGCCGCTTCCACCCGGTGCGCGCTCGACCTACCGGAAGGTGCGGGACCGTGCGTCCTACGCCTTCGCGAGGGTGTCGGTCGCCGCCGTCGTGGTCGTGGAGAACGGGGTGTTCACCACGGCGCGCATCGCGCTCGGCGGAGCTGCCCACAAGCCGTGGCGGGCCACGGTCGCGGAGTCCGACTTGCTCGGGGCGATCCCGTCCCGGAGCGGCGTGATCGCTGCGATGGAGCACGAGCTCGCGGCGGCACACACGTTCCCCGACAACGACTACAAGCTGTCGCTCCTCGCGTCGACGGTGGCCTCCACCGTGATGTCCCTCGCCGACGCGGCCGCAGACGAGGCGGCCACCCGATGACCGTCACGGGAACACCGGTCGCGCGGCTCGAGGGCCGCGACAAGGTCACCGGAGCCGCTCGGTACGCGGCGGAGTACCGGGACGTCGGCGGAGAACCGGCCCACGCGGCGATCGTCGTCGCCGCCGTTCCGGCGGGGCGCGTGCTGGACGTGGACCGCGCCTCGGCGCTGACGCTTCCGGGTGTCCTCGCCGTGCTGTGGCACGGCAACGCTCCGACGCTCGGGTCCGCCGGGGACGGCGAGTTGCAGGTGCTCCAGTCCGATGTCGTCGCCTACCGCGGGCAGATCGTCGCCGTGGTCGTGGCGGAGACGTCGGAGCAGGCGACGTACGCGGCCTCCGTTCTGGACGTCACGTACGAGAGTCGACAGTGCGACAACGAATTACGAGAGCATCACCCGGGCATCTACGCACCCGAGCAGGTGAACGCGGGCTTCGACACCGATGTCGTCACCGGGGAACCGGAGCGGCGCTTCGAGGAGTCCGCGGTGCGCGTCGACGTCCGTTACACGACGCCGCCCGAACACAATGCGCCCATGGAACCGCACGCGTCGATCGCCGCGTGGAGCGAGGACGGGTCGACCCTCACGGTCTGGGACTCGACGCAAGCGCCGTCCGGAGTGGCCGGAGATCTCGCCGATCTCTTCGGCGTCGACTCGGACGCCGTGCGCGTCATCGCCCGGCACGTGGGCGGCGGCTTCGGATCGAAGGGGAGCACCCGACCGAACGCTGTCGTGGCTGCCATGGCGTCGTCCGTCGTGGGTCGGCCGGTCTCGTTCCCGGTCCCACGTCGGTCGACCTTCGACTTCGTCGGCTACCGGACGCCGACGATCCAACGGGTCCGACTGTCCGCGGACGCGAACGGCTCGATGACGGCGTTGCTGCACGATTCGCTCCAGCAGACCTCCACCGTGATGGAGTACGTGGAGCAGACCTCCGAGGGCAGTCGCCACGTGTACGACATCGACGACGTCTCGACCACGCACCGCGCGGTCGCACTGGACGTCGGGACACCACGCTGGATGCGCGCTCCCGGTGAGGCGCCCGGCATGTTCGCCCTCGAGTGCGCGGTCGACGAACTGGCCCACGCGCTCGGAACGGACCCCGTCGAGTTGCGGCTGCGGAACGAGCCGTCGGTCGACCCCGCGGACGGGGACCCCTACAGCTCGCGGACCGTCCGCGCCGTGTTCGAGGAGGGCGCGCGACGCTTCGGCTGGTCCGGGCGCGACCCGCGGCCCGCGGTGCGCCGCGAGGGGCGCACCCTCGTCGGCACCGGTGTCGCGATGGCGACCTACCCCGCGATGACATCGCCGAGCACGGCGCGGGCGACCGTCCGCGACGACGGGACGGTCGACGTGTCCGTCGCCGCGTCGGACATCGGTACCGGCGCCCGAACGGTGCTCGCCCAGATCGCAGCCGACGCGCTGGAGGTCGCGCTGGACCGGGTCCACATCCATGTCGGGGACAGTGCGCTGCCCACCGCGCCCGGCGCGGGCGGGTCCTCGGGCACGTCGTCGTGGGGCTGGGCGGTGACCAAGGCCTGTCGTGCGCTGCGCTCGGACGGAGACCTCTCGCCGGGTGCGACGGCCACCGCGGACACCACCGACGACCTCGAGGAGCGTGCGGCGCTGGCGCGGCAGGCGTTCGGCGCCCATTTCGCCGAGGTACACGTCGACGTCGACACGGGGGAGGTCCGGGTGACGCGGATGCTGGGCGTCTTCTCCGTGGGGCGCGTACTGAATCCTCGGCTGGCGCGCTCACAACTCCTGGGCGGCATGGTGTTCGGTATCGGCATGGCACTCATGGAGGAGGGCATCGTGGATCGTCGGCACGGCGGCTTCCTCAACGCCGACCTCGCGGAGTACCACCTCCCGGTGGACGCCGACGTCGCGGACATCGAGGCGATCTGGGTCGAGGAGCACGACGACGCTCTGAATCCGATGGGCAGCAAGGGGATCGGTGAGATCGGCATCGTGGGGTCGCCCGCCGCCATCGCCAACGCGGTGTTCCACGCGTGCGGTGTCCGGGTGCGAGACCTGCCCATCACTCTCGACACCCTGATCGAGCGGATGGACCCCGCGCTGCGCCTGTGACCGCCCGGTCAGCCCAGCAGATCGTCCAGGCGCTCGTAGCCCTCGCGCATGCCCTTCTCCATCCCGCTCGCCGCCATCGAGTCCCGCGCCTCCATCGTCGGGTACACCGAGTGGCCCTCCAGCCGGCAGCGGTCACCCAGGTCGACGAACGTGAGGAACTCGATGCTCACCACGTCGGGGAAGCCCTCGTACTCGAAGGTCTGCACGGCCAACTCGTCCGTCCGCACCGTGTGGAACACGCCGTGGAAGGCGTACTCCGCACCGCCGGGATCACGGTGGACGTAGCGGTACCGGCCACCGCTGCGGAAGTCGTACTCCTCGACCGACATCTCGTAGCCGGCGGGACCGAGCCAGCGGGCCACCAGCTCGGGCTCCGCGTGGGCCCGGAAGACCGCGGACACGGGTGCGTCGAACTCGCGCCGGACATCGATGAACGGCAGACCCGCCGGTGAGTGGATGTGCAGAGCCCTGTCGCCGGTTCCGGTCATCGTGGTCTCCTCGATCTCGGGTGGCGGGGACGTCCAGTGTGAATCAGTGCTGGTGGTCGGTCGTGTGGATTCGAGAAGAACGGAAGGTGGTAGACACATCGGGACATGATCGCCGGTTCCACCGCGGCGAGGGTGTCTGCCATCACACTGCCGCGACAGCTCGGGGGACCCACGTGCGTATCGCTCTGCTGTCCTACCGGAGCAAGCCCCACGTCGGCGGTCAGGGTGTCTACGTCGCGCGTCTGAGTCGAGCGCTGGTGGACGAGGGGCACGAGGTCGAGGTGTTCTCCGGTCAGCCCTATCCCGATCTCGACCCGCGGGTGCGGCTCACGCGAGTACCGAGCCTCGACCTCTATCGAGACGACGATCCGTTCCGCACCCCGCGGCCCTCCGAGATCCGAGACCTGGTCGACGTGTCCGAGGTGCTGACCATGTGGACGGCCGGGTTCCCGGAGCCCCGCACGTTCGGGGCGCGCGCCGCTCGTCTGCTGCGCGCGCGAGCCGACGAGTTCGACGTGGTGCACGACAACCAGTCGCTGAGCTACGGATTGCTGCGCATCCCGTTGCCGCTCGTGGCCACCATTCATCACCCCATCACCCGCGACCGTGCCCTCGACCTCGCGGCGGCGCCGTGGCGACGACGGATCACCGTGCGGCGCTGGTACGGCTTCCTCACCATGCAGCGGCGGGTGGCGCGCCGGATCCCGCGGTTGCTGACCGTGTCCCGCTCGTCCGCGGTGGACATCGTGGACGCGTTCGGGGTCGCTCCGGGTGCGGTGACGGTGGTCCCGCTCGGGGTCGACACCACCGTGTTCACCCCCGGCGCGGCGCCGCGAGTTCCCGGCCGCATCGTCGCCGTCGCGAGTGCCGACGTCGCCCTCAAGGGTGTGCGGCACCTTCTCGAGGCGGTCGCGAAGATGCGCACCGAGCGGGATGTCGAACTCGAACTGGTGTCGAAGGTGGACCCCGCAGGGCCGACCCGGACGTTGATCGACGATCTCGGTATCGACGACATCGTGCGGACGCGGAGCGGTCTCGACGACGCCGAACTGGCGCGCGTGCTGGCGTCGGCCGACGTGGCCTGCGTGCCGTCGCTGTACGAGGGCTTCTCGCTCCCGACCATCGAGGCCATGGCCTGCGCGACCCCCCTCGTGGTGAGCCGCACCGGGGCGATCCCCGAGGTCGTGGGGCCCGACGGGCTCTGCGCCGATCTGGTGCCTCCCGGTGACAGCGACGCCCTGGCGCGGGCCCTGATGCGCGCGCTGGACGACGAGCCCCGCCGACGCGCCATGGGCGAGCGCGGGCGGGAACGGGCCACGCAGACCTACGGCTGGCCGGCGGTGGCCGCCGCGACCGTCGCGGAGTACGAGAAGGCGATCGCCGATCGCCGTGGACGAGGGAATCGAGAGACGACATGCTGACGATGGACTTCGACCGACTCGGCTTCGGTGCGGGCGATCGCGTCATCGACATCGGGTGCGGCCAGGGGCGCCACTCCTACGAGTTGTACCGCCGCGGGGCCCATGTCACCGCCTTCGACCAGAACGCGGACGAACTCGACGAGGTCAAGGTCATGTTCGGCGCGATGGCCGAGGAGAAGCAGGTACCGGAGTCCGCCACGGCGGAGACGGTCGTCGGCGACGCGTTGTCCCTGCCGTTCCCGGACGAGTGGTTCGACGGGGTGATCGTGTCCGAGATGCTCGAGCACGTGCCGGACGACGCGTCGGCCATCGCCGAGATCGCGCGCGTGGTGCGCCCCGGCGGCACGGTGGCGGTGAGTGTCCCGCGCTGGTTGCCCGAGCGGGTCTGCTGGTCCCTCTCCGACGAGTACCACGCGAACGAGGGTGGCCACGTCCGGATCTACCGTGCGAGTGAGTTGGCGGCGTCGCTCACCGCGGCCGGCCTCGAGGTCACGCACACCCACCACGCGCACGCACTGCACGCTCCGTACTGGTGGCTCAAGTGCGCGGTCGGGGTGCGGAACGACGATCACCCGCTGGTGCGCGGCTATCACTCGATGCTGGTGTGGGACATGATGAAGGCCCCGCGCACCACCCGAGTGCTCGAGCAGGTCCTGAATCCCGTCATCGGCAAGTCCGTGGTGATCTACCTGCGCAAGCCGGAGACCGGGATCGGCGGACCGGGGGCCGGACGTGGCGCTCACTGATCACGTGACGCCGTCGGTTCCCGGAATCCTGTCCGCCGAGCAGTGTCTCGCCAGTGCGCGCAGCATCGCCGCCGTCCAGGTCCGGTCTGGGGCGATTCCGTGGTCCGAGGGCGGGCACCTCGACCCGTGGGACCACGTCGAATCGGCCATGGCGCTCAGCGCCGCGGGCCTCGTCGAGGAGGCCGACGCCGCCTACGAGTGGTCGCGGCGCACGCAGCGCAGCGACGGCACCTGGCCGATCCGGCTGCGCGGCGACGTCGTGGAGGACGCCGGCGCCGACACCAACTTCTGCGCGTACATCGCGGTGGGAGTGTGGCACCACTTCCTCGTCACCGGCGACGACAACTTCGCCCTGGCCCTGTGGCCCACCGTGCGCCGCGCCGTCGACTTCGTCCTCGGTCTGCAGACCGAACGCGGCGAGATCGCCTGGGCCGCAGGGCCGAACGGATCGCGTGCCGAGGCCCTGCTCACCGGGAACGCCAGCATCCACCACAGTCTGCGGTGCGCGCTGGCACTCGCGGCGTACATCGGCGACCCGCAGCCGGACTGGGAGGTCGCCGTCGGCCGGCTGGGTCACGTTCTGCGGCATCACCTCTCGGCTTTCACGCCGAAGCCGTCGTACTCCATGGACTGGTACTACCCGATCCTGGGCGGCGCCGTGCGCGGCCCGGCGGCCGGGCGGCGCATCGACGACCGGTGGTCGGACTTCGTCGTGGACGGGCTCGGTATCCGCTGTGTCGACGATCGGCCTTGGGTCACCGGTGCCGAGACGTGTGAACTGGTCCTGACTCTCGACGCGATGGACCGGGTCGACGTGGCCACGGACCTGCTCGGAAACATGCAGCACCTGCGGGAGGACGACGGGTCGTACTGGACCGGGCTGGTCTACGCGGACGGCAAGCGGTGGCCCGTCGAGAGGACGACGTGGACCACCGGAGCCATGATCCTGGCGGCCGACGCCCTGTCCCGGTCCAGTGCCGGATCCGGAATCTTCCGAGGAGACGATCTGCCCGTCGGACTCTCCGGTGCGCATCGCAGCTGCGGCTGCGCGGGGGAGTTCTACCCGGCGAGCGTGCCCGGCTGACCCGAGGTCCGCACCAGGACGCGCAGTGAGCCGATCACGCGGTTCTCGGTGAACATGCCGCTGTCGAGGGCGCGCCGGTAGATGCGGTACGGGGCCTGCCCGCCGTCCGCCGGATCCGGGAACACGTCGTGGATGAGCAGGGCGCCTCCGACCGCGACCCACGGTGCCCACCCCTGGAAATCGACGGTGGCCGCCTCGTCGGTGTGACCCCCGTCGATGAACAACACGTCGACAGGGTGCTTCCACAGTGCGGCGACGTCGCCGGAACGGCCGACGACGGCGACGACGACGTCCTCGAGGCCCGCCCCCGCCAGGGTGCGCCGGAATCGTCCGAGAGTGTCCAACGCACCGGTGGCGGGGTCGACGAGCGTGGCGTCGTGGTACTCCCAGCCGACCTGGTGCTCCTCGGATCCGTGGTGGTGGTCGACGGTGACCACACGGCCGCCCGTGGCGCGTGCCGCGGCGCCGAGGTACACGGTCGACTTGCCGCAGTAGGTGCCGATCTCCACCACCACGCCGTCGCCCAGGAACTCGGCGGTGGCGTCGAAGAGTGCGAGTCCCTCGTCGACGGGCATGAATCCTGTTGCTGCTTCCGCGAACTCGCGCAGGTCGGCGGGCATGACGGGACGTGCGGGGGTGTCGGTCACACGGGCGAGCCTAGCTGGTCGAACACCTTGCCCGGGTTGAGGATGCCCTGCGGATCGAGTGCTCCCTTGACCGCGCGGTGCATGGCGAGGACCACCGGATCGAGCTCCTGGACGAGTCCGTGCATCTTGAGCAGGCCGACACCGTGCTCGCCGGTGACCGTGCCACCGAGGGCGAGCGCGGCGTCGATGATCTCGGCGAACGCTGCCTGCGAGCGAGTTCGGGCGGCGTCGTCGCCCGGGGGTGTGATGAGCAGGGGATGCAGGTTGCCGTCGCCGGCGTGGGCGATGTTGGCGATGACGACGTCGTGGGCGATGCCGATCTTCTCGATCCGCGAGAGCATGTCCGGGACATGCCGTTTGGGGACGCACACGTCCTCGGTGAGCACCGGGCCGAGTCGTTCCATGGCCGGGTAGGCCAGGCGCCGCGCCGCGAAGAGCGCGTCCGCCTCCTCCTGATCGGTGGACACCGCAGACCAGGTGGCACCGCCCTCGTCGAAGCAGGCGAGCATCTTCTCCGCCTCCTGGTCACCGATCTGCCCGGGGGTGTCCACGCGGCCGAGCAGCACCACCTCGGCGTCGACGGACAGTCCCATGTTCTTCCACGCGTCCACCGCGAGGAGGCACTGTTTGTCCACCAGTTCCAGAGCGGAGGGAGTGAGCCCGGCAGCGGCGACGGCGGCGACCGCTCGGCCCGCGTCGACGATCGAGTCGAAGTAGCCGGCTACGGTGCGTTGCGGGTCCTGCAAGGGGCGCAGCTTCACGGTGATCTCGGTGATGACGCCGAGCGTTCCCTCGGAGCCGACCATCAGTCCGGCGAGGTCGTACCCCGCGACGCCCTTCGCGGTGCGTCGGCCGAGTCGAACCTTCTCACCGGTACCCGTGACCACCTCCATGCCCATGACGTAGTCGCGGGTCACGCCGTACTTGACGCAGCACAGGCCGCCGGCGTTGGTGGCGACGTTGCCGCCGATGGTCGACCACGGCGAACTCGCCGGATCCGGGGGATACCACAGGCCGACCTCCGCGACGGCAGCGCGCAGATCGTCGTTGACCACACCCGGCTGCACGACGGCGTACCGCTCGAGGTGATCGATCTCGGTGATCGCGGTCATGCGGTCGAGAGCGAGGACGATGCACCCCGCGGTGGCGTTCGCACCCCCGGAGAGCCCTGTTCCGGCGCCGCGGGTCACGACGGCGGTGCCGTGAGCGAGGCACGCCCGTACCGTCGCCTGGACCTCGTCGGCCGTGGCGGGACGCACCACCGCGAGAGGGGTCGCGGACGGTGCCCACTCGGCCTCGTCGTGCTGGAAGGACGCCATGACGTCGGGATCGACCACCACCCGATCGGCGGGGAGTACGGCGAGCAGGGCATCGACGATCATCGGTCGAGCGTAGCGCCGGGCGACCGCCCGCCCGCCGGATCCCGCCCCCCTCTTCGGAGGGTGGTGGGAGTGGTTCAGGTCACATACGTTCCTCCCGAGTCCGACGATTCGGACGATCCTCACCTCGGATGGAGAACCATGACCACAGTTTCGCCGGACGACGCGACGGCGCGCGCCACCTCGGCACCACCCGTCGCGGCACCGCCCGCCACGAGCGTCCGCAAGGTGGCCGTCGCCAGCGGCATCGGAACGACCATCGAGTTCTACGACTTCTTCATCTACGGCACCGCGGCCGCGCTGGTGTTCCCGACGGTGTTCTTCCCGGCACTGGGATCGACGGCCGGCACCGTCGCCTCGTTCGCCACCTTCGCCGTCGCCTTCGTCGCGCGTCCCGCGGGAGCCGTGCTGTTCGGTCACTTCGGCGACCGCATCGGCCGCAAGAAGACGCTGATCTCGACGCTGCTGCTGATGGGTGTCTCCACCTTCGTCATCGGGCTGCTCCCCGGTGCCGCGACCATCGGCGTCGCCGCACCGATCATCCTGGTGGTGCTGCGGTTCGGGCAGGGGTTCGCCGTCGGCGGCGAATGGGCGGGAGCGACGCTGCTGACCGCCGAGTACGCACCGGCGAAGCGGCGCGGCTTCTACGGCATGTTCCCGCAGCTCGGTCCGGCCGCCGCCTTCATCCTCTCCAGCGCGACGTTCCTGGTGACCGGCGCCGTGTTCGGCGACACCAACGACACGTTCCTGAACTACGGGTGGCGAATCCCGTTCCTCTTCAGCGCCGTGCTGGTGCTGATCGGTCTCTACATGCGCCTGGCGATCGAGGAGACGCCGGTGTTCAAGGCCGATCAGGCCGCCGCCGCGACCACGCCGTCCGCTCCCACCCGGCTCCCGGTGCTCGAGGCGTGGCACGTGCAGAAGCGCGAGGTGCTGCTCGCGGCCGGTGCGCTGGCGTCGCTGTTCTCGCTGTTCTACATGGGCACCGCGTATCTCACGAGCTACGGCACGAAGACCCTCGGCTTCGACCGGCCGTTCGTGCTGTGGACCGGCATCGTCGGTGCGGTGATCTTCGGCATCACCATCGCGCTGTCGGCGACGTTCTCGGATCGGGTGGGTCGGCGCCGCGTCATCATGGTGTCCTGCGCGGTGGCCGTTCCCTGGTCGCTCGCCCTGTTCCCGATCCTCGACACGGGATCGAGTACGGCGTACGTGATCGCGATGTGCGTGACCCTGTCCATCTTCGGTATCGCCTACGGCCCCACCGGTGCGCTGCTCCCGGAGCTGTTCCGGACCCGGTTCCGCTACACCGGTGCCGGTCTCGGCTACAACCTGGCGGGCGTGCTCGGCGGTGCGATCCCGCCGCTGCTGGCGGCTCCGTTGACGGCGCAGTTCGGCAGCATCGCCGTGGGCGTCATGCTGGCGCTCCTGTCGGTGCTCAGTCTGATCTGCACGCGAGCACTGGTGGAGACGAAGAACAACGACCTGACCTGACCCCACGACGACGAATCCGGTGCAGAGATCCGCGGTGAACGCGGATCTCTGCACCGGATCTCGTGTGCGTGGAGGCTAGCGAGTGCCGCCCTTGGCGTACTCGGCGATCGCGTCGATGTTCGTCGAGTCGATGAAGGCCGGGCCGGTCAGAACGGGCGTGCCGCCACCGATGGTGTTGCCGTTGTTCAGGTACAGCCACAGCGAGTCGACGGCCAGGTAGCCCTGGAGGTAGGGCTGCTGATCGACGGCCCACGCGACGTCGCCGCTCTGGATGGCCTCGACGAGTGCGGCGTTGGTGTCGAAGGTGACCACCGTGGCCTCGGAGTTGGCGTTCGCCTTGGACTGCACCGCGGTCAGCGCGATGGGAGCGCCCAGGGCGACGATGTGGTCGATGGTCGGATCCTGCTGCAGCTTGGCCGTGATGGTGGCCTCGACGGACGGCATGTCCTTGCTGTTGACGTTCAGGATCTCGGTGGAACCGCCGGTGAAGCCCTGCGTCACACCCGCGCAACGGGATTCGAGGGCGACCTGGCCCTGCTCCTGGATGATGCAGAGGGTCTTCTTCGCACCCTCGGTGGTCAGACGCGCACCGACGGCCTGGCCGGCGATGGTCTCGTCCTGGCCGAAGTACTGCTGGACGCCCTGGTCCTTCCACGCGTCGTAGCCGGAGTTGAAGGCGACGACCGGGATGCCGGCGGCCGTGGCGGCCTCGACGGCGGGTGCCATGGCGTCGGGCTTGGCCAGTGTGACCGCGATGCCGTCGACGTCGGAGTCGATGGCGCTCTGCACCAGGTTGGCCTGGTTCGGTGCCTCGGGATCGGCCGAGTAGCGCAGCTCGATGTTGTCCTTGGCCGCAGCCGCCTCGGCGCCCTTGCGGATGAGGTCCCAGAACGTGTCACCGGGAACCTCGTGCGTGATCATCGCGATCGTGGCGCGCGGGGTGTCGGCCGTGCCGGCGTTGCCGCCGCCGTCACCGGAGGACTCCGGTGCGCCGCCCGAACTGGAGCAGCCCGCTGCCAGGCTGACGCTCAGTGCCACGCCGAGAGCGACAGCAGTGCCCCGACGGGTGAAATGACGTGTCATTCGGTCTCTTTCTCGAACGCCGACGAGAGAACAACGCGGCGACATACTGGGTACGACTGGAATGGATCGAGCCGGTGACCTGTTCGGTCGCGGCCCGACATATGTGTAATCCACATCACAAGGGAAGTCAATAGTTTGTTCGGACAATACGTCCGCAGCACAGCGAGCCGTCAGGCTCCAGGCCCGGTCGCGATCATCGCCAGGACGGCAGGGCGGTCGAGCTTGCCGCGGGCCGTGCGGGGGAGCGCGGGCACCGTGACCACGCGAGTGGGCATCGCCGGTGCCTCGAGGTGCGCCCGCAGATGACGCCGCAGAGCGGTGCGGTCGACCGGCTCCGAGACCGTGATCGCCGCGACCGGGACGTGCCCCATCCTCGGATCCGGCTCGCCCACACACGCCGCGTCGAGCACGCCGGGAAACCCCCGCAGGGCGGTCTCCACATCGAGTGGCTCCACCTTGAGGCCGCCGCGCACGATGGTGTCGGAACTGCGGCCCGCGAGAAACAGCCACCCGCCGCGGATCTCGCCCCGATCGCCCACGCTCGTCCACCCGTTCACGGGCCCGTCGGACGGTTCCGCGTGATCGGGGTGGGTCAGGTATCCGTCGAACAGCATGTCGCTGTGCACGCTGACGACGCCGTAAACGGTTCTCGTGCGGACTCCCGAGACGAGCCGCCCGGCGGAGCCGTCGGGAACCGGTTCGGTGGAGGAGTCCACGGCCACCAACGACAGTTCCGAGGCTCCGTAGAAGTGCACGAGCCGAGCGCCGGGAACGCGAGCGGACAGGGCGTCGCGACCGGAGCGGGGCCAGAAAGCACCGGAGGACAACACTTCTCGGACCTGCGCCAGCCCGGGTCGGGTGGACACGGCGATGTCGTGTGCGAGGGTGGGCACGGTGTAGACGTGCGTCGGGTCGACATCTCCCGCGGAGGACCACGACTCGAGGGGTCGTAGGTCCACGGCAGCACCTCGCGTGAGCGCGTGCACCAGTCCGTAGAGGAAGTGGGTGTGGTCCAGGACGCCCGGTGCGGCCACCCGGGAGTGCCGGTCCACGGTGAACTCCTCGTCGGACCGATCGAGCGTGCGCGACCACGATCGCCGCGAGCGGACGAAGAGCTTGGGAGTGCCCGACGTGCCGGAGGTCAACCCCGCCAACAGTTCTCCGGCCTCGTCCGGTGCCGGGAGGGGGACCGCGGGTGCGGCGGCGAGGTCGTCGGGCGAGGTGAGCGTGCCGGTGACGCCGAGTCGACGCAGCCGGGTCCGCCCGCGCTCCGTGGCGATCACCGCAGCGGGGCGACCGATCTCGAGAACCGATGCGAGGTGGTCGGGAAGCAGGTGGCGGTGCAGGAGGACGAGCGAGCAACCTGCACGGATCGCGCCGAGAACCGTGACGACGGAACCGAGATCGGACGCCGGGAGTACGGCCACTCGCTTCGCACCGAGCAGGCGTGCGGCGACGCGTCCCGACCGATCCCACATCTCACGATAGGTGAGACTGCCGTCCGCGGCGACGACCGCGAGCGAGTCCGGACGGTCCCGGGCGCGACGACCGATGCGCTCGTCGATCGAGTCCGCGATCACGCGTCATCGTCCCGGTCGTCGTCCACACCGCGGGCGACGAGACTGTCTCCCAGCGCATCCGCGGTCCGCAGCGCGCGGACCACCACGGGTGTCGCCAGCGCGGTCATCGACCACTGCAGTCCGCGGGCCTTCCGTGCGTCGGAGACCTCGTGCACGATGCCGGTGAGGACGGGGACGAGCCGGATCGTCAGTGCCAGCAGCAGTCCGATGCGGTCGGGGTCGACGCCGAAGCGCCGCAACGGTTCCAGGACCTTGCCGCACACGTCGAGCATCGCGGTCACCCGGGTGGTGAGGGTGACCAGACTCGCCGCGGCCACCGTGACGACGAGAATCCCGCACACGACCACGGCGCGGGCCGGGGTCGTGATGATCACCTGGAACACCGCGATGATCGCGATCATCCAGAAGAGCGGCCGGATCTGCGCGAGTGCGGTCCGCGGGCCGATGCCCCCGATCCCGAAGAGAACGGCGACCACGCCGGCAGCGACCGCGACGTCGACCGGTCGGCGAACGAGGGCGATGACCGCGATGACGCCGACCATGAGCAGCAGAAGCTTCCACCCGGCCGGAAGTCGGTGCAGGAGCGAGTGACCGGGTCGGTAGAGGCCGATCATTCGAGCAGCGCCTCGTACGCGGGCAGGGCGTCGGCGGGCCGTCCGTCGTGGGCGACCCGAGCGTCGTGGATCACGATGACGCGATCGAAGTTCGTCAGGAGATCGAGGTGATGTGTCACCACGACGACCTGCTGCTCGAGAGTGTCGAACACCGCGCCGACCTTGCGGGAGTTGCGGAGATCGAGAAGCGTGGTGGGTTCGTCGGCCACCAGGACCTCGGGTCGGCGGATCAGCACTGCGCCGATCGCAAGCATCTGTTTCTGTCCGCCGGACAACAGGTGCGCGGGATGATCGGCGTGACCGGCCAGCCCGAAACGGTCGAGCATGTCGGCGACGCGGTCCGCCACCTCGTCCTTCGACGCTCCGGTGCGGCGCAGCGAGAACGCCAGATCTTCGGCGACGGTCGGCATCACGATCTGGTTGTCCGGGTCCGTGAACACGAACCCGACCTTCCGTCGCACCTGGCCACCCTTGCGCGCGACGTTCAGACCGTCGACGGTGACGGTGCCGGAACTCGGCGACACCAGACCGTTGATCATGCGGGCCAGGGTCGACTTCCCGGAGCCGTTGGATCCGACGATGCCGACGCGGTGTTCGGTGATCTCGAGATCGATGTCGCGCAGCACGGGCCGATCGCCGTATCCGTGCGAGACGTGATCGAACCGGATCACGCTCATGCTCCGACTCGTTCCACGAGCATGGCGATGCCCTGACCACCGCCGATGGCGCACACCACAAGACCGAGAGCGGGGGAGTCGGTCGTGGCCATCTGCTCAGCCAACCGGACGAGGAGAATCGCTCCGGAGGCGCCCCACGGGTGTCCGAGCGCGATGGCCCCTCCGTGCGGGCACACGATGTCCGGATCGATGCCCAGCCGGTCGACGGCCGCCAGGGCCACCGAGGCGAAGGCCTCGGTGATCTCGACGATCCCGACGTCGGACAGGTCCACTCCGCAGCGGTCGAGGACGGCGCGGACCGCGGGCACGGGGGACAGTCCGGGGAGCGCGGGATCCGTCCCGGCGACGGCCGAGCCGAGTACCCGCAGGGCAGGGCCGTCGGCCCGGTCCGCGGTCGTCACGGCGAGCACGGCCGCGCCGTCGGAGATGCCGCACGAGTTGCCCGCGGTGGCGGTGCCGTCGGGGGAGAACGCCGGACGCAGCCTGCTCAGACGCGCCGTGGTGAGTCCGCTGCGCACCCGCTCGTCCCGATCGATCCCGGCGACGGTGACGATCTCCGCCGAGAAGTCCGTCTGCGAGGCGAGTCGGTGCGAGCGTTCGGCGTACGCGTCCTGTTGCTCCCGGTCGATGCCGAGCGTGCGGGCGAGATCGTCCGCGGCCGTGCCCATGTCGGGGTCGGGTTGACCGCGCGGGGTGAACGGTGCGCGCGTGTACCGCTGCGGACCCCCGTCGCCGACCGGGGCGTGGAAACGCCACGGCGCCGTGCTCGCCGATTCGACTCCCCCCGCGAGAATCAGGGCGTCGTCACCCGCGCGGACACGGGACGAGGCCAGGGCCACGGCGTCGAGGCCCGAGCCGCACTGGCGGTCGACCGTCACGCCAGGGACGTGGTGACCGAGACCGGCCTGCAGCGCGGCGACCCGAGCGAGGTCGCCGCCGGGACCGAGGCAGTTGCCCAGGACGACGTCGTCGATGCGGCCGAAATGGTGCACCCGGCGAGCGACGTCGGCGAGGACGGGTGCCGCGAGGTCGGCGGCCGTCAGGTCGGCGAACGCATGCCCCGCCGTGCCGATCGCCGTCCGCCGTCCCGCCAGCAGGATCGGATCGCGCGGGGACGAGCGCACCATGTCAGGCGGCGGACCCGACGGTCGCGCGACGCCGCGGCGCGACGAGACCGGGGTAGGCGCGGTGCACGCCCTTCGCGACGACGGTCGCGACGACGACCTTGACCGCGTCGCCGGGAACGTAGGCGCCCGTGGACGCGATGGCCGCCCCTACGCCGAGGTCGGTGCGCAGCAGGAGGCCGAGGACGCCGAAGACGTAGATGACGGCGATGCCGCCCACGGCGTTGACGAGCAGACCGGCCCACAGCGGGTAGGACGGGACGATCAGCCGCGTGAGCGCGCCGATGACGAAGGCGCCCACGACCCATCCGACGAGGTACCCGACGCTGGGGGCCGCGAAGACGCCGAGACCGCCGCGTCCGCCGGCGAGCAACGGGAGGCCGATCGCGACGAGTGCGAGCAGGACCAGTACCGCGGCCGCACCCTTGCGGGCGCCGAGAACCGCGCCCGCGGCGATGACGCCGAGGGTCTGCAGGGTGATGGGCACACCGCTGATGCCGACCGTGATGGAGCCGGGAAGGCCGAGTGCCGCGATCAGTGCCGCGAAGACGGCGACCTGAGCGAGGTCACGAGCCGAGAAACGAGGGGACACGGTCGGGACTCCTGTGCGTGGCGTGAGCGAGGACCACTTGAACGGTGTTCAAGTGCGCGGAGTCACGCTAGTGGGGTGCTCGTACCCGGTGCAACTCCCCGTCGTGTCACAGCGACGCGACGAGGGCGTTCAGGGTGGCGGAGCTGCTGTGCGCGGGATGCCACCCGAGGTCGCGCTTGGCCTTCGAGGTGTCCATGACGACGGACGTCCGTCCCACGTGCACCCACTCCACCATCGACGGGACGAACGGGAGGGTGCGGATCACCGCCGACGCCGCAGACCCGAGGAGGGACGGCACCCGCACCGGGAAGGCGCCCAGCGCGGCCGCCACCTGCGACAGGGACACCACCCCGTCGCCCGCGATGTTGTACGGGCCGGGAGGTGCGTCCGTGGTCGCGGCGAGCGCGATGGCCGTCGCCACGTCGTCGTGGTGCACCAGTTGCAGCGGGTGTCCCGGGTCGGGGAACACCGGACGCACCGCGCCGACCACGGCCCCCAGTGGTGCGGGGAGTTGGGCCGCGATCGAGCGCCACGGCATGGAGTCGGCCAGGGCGGGCGCTTTCGGGCCGGCGACGATGCAGGGCCGCAGGACGTACACCTCGAGATCCGATCCCGTGGTGACCTCGTCGAGGACCTCCTCGAGTTCGGCCTTCTGCTCGGAGTAGTAGTGCTCCTTCGATCCGCGCGTCGGCGTGTCCTCGGTCAGCGGCACCCGGTTGTCCGAGTGATAGCCGTACGCGGCGACGGACGAGGTGTAGACGAGCCGTGTCGGCCGCGCGGCGGCCACCGTCGCCTCGAAGACGGTGCGAGTCCCGGCCAGGTTGATCCGTGAACTCTCGGCACGCGATCCCATGATGAGGAAGGCGAGGTGCACCACGACATCCGCCTCGGCGACGAAGACGTCCACCGCCTCACGATCGAGTATGTCGCCCTGCCGGTACTCCGTCTTGGTCCAGCCGTGCTCGTCCACGTCGAACGGTCGTCGCGCCATGCCGAGGATGCGGTCCACGGCCGGATCGCGCTCGAGCGCGTCCACCGCCGACATGCCGATCTCGCCGGTCGGACCGGTCACTGCCACTGTGAGTCCCATGGGTCGATGATGCCCGCTGACGTCGGGATTCAAGCAAGGTTCGGTGGGAGTGAGAGACTGCGACGATGCAGGATCCGGACCATGTTCTCGGCGCGCTCCGTCGCTCACCCGATGTCGAGGCGCCCAATCTCCACGCCGTCGACGCCTCCGACCGGTTGATCCTGGCCGAGGCCGCGGAGTCGACCTCCACCGCCGAGCCCGGGTCGGTCGCGGTGATCGGCGACCGGTACGGCGCGCTGACCCTCGGGACCGCCGCCGCGCACGGCCTCACCGGCATTCGCGTGCACCAGGATCCCCTCACCTCCGAGCTCGCGCTGGCCCGCAACGCCGGCGCGCTCGGCCTCGGCGACGTCTACACGAACCACGCGTTGGATCGAGAGTTGCTCGACGGTGCGACCGTGGTGCTGCTGCAGCTTCCCCGCGCCCTCGCCGAGCTCACCGAGATCGCCGAAGCCGTTGCCCGCTGGGCGGATCCGTCGGTCCGCGTCATCTCGGCGGGTCGACTCAAACACATGAGTCGGTCGATGAACGACGTGCTCGCCGCGAACTTCACCGACGTGGCGGCCACCCGCGCGGCGCAGAAGTCCCGCGGGTTGGTGGCGACCGGGCCGCTGCCTCGCGAGAGCGCGACGTACCCCGTGTCGACCGTCCTCGCCGATCTGGACCTCACCGTGGTCGCCCACGGTGCCGTCTTCTCCGGGGACCGGCTGGACATCGGCACCCGGTACCTGTGCACGTTCCTCGACCGGATGTCGCACGACGCGCGCCGCATCGTCGATCTGGGGTGCGGGACCGGCATTCTCGCGGTCCTCGCCGCGCGCCTGCGGCCGGACGCGGAGGTGGTCGTCACAGACCGCTCGGCCGCGGCGGTGGCCTCGGCGGCGGCCACGGCGGAGGCGTCCGGCGTGTGGGTCACGGCGCGTCGGGACGACGCCATGGCGTCGGAGGCGCCCGCGAGCGCCGACGTGATCCTGTGCAATCCACCGTTCCACGAGAACGCGGCCGTGCACACCGGGGGAGCGGAGAAACTGTTCGCGGCCGCGCGGACCGTCCTGCGCCCCGGCGGCGAACTGTGGGCGGTGCACAACTCACACCTGCGGTTCCGCTCCATGCTCGCGCGCATGGTCGGGCCGACGGAGGTGATGGGCCGCAACGACAAATTCACCGTCACCCGGTCGATCAGGTGACGGTGAATGTGTCGGCCGCACAAGTCAGGCGGACGTGACTCAGTCGAAGTAGGAGCCCGCGTCCTCGGGGGTACCGTCGATCTGGCCGCGGTGCGTCGCGGAGTTCTCCACCACGACTCCGTCCACCACGTCCGCGTCCTTCACGGCGGCGCCGTCGGTGCCGTCGTCCTCCGTGGCGTCCGCGATGTAGTCGTTCTCGTCGTCGCTGTCGACGACTCGGTCCACCAGTTCCTCGGTCAGATCGTCGTCTGGTGTCGCCGCCACGGGGACGTCGAGTTCCTCCTCGAGCGGGACGTCCGGCACTTCCTCGGCCAGCTTCTGGTCGAGGCTCTCACCCTCCCGCGCCTCGCGTTCGGTGGTGCCGAACTTGTCGGCCTCGGTCCACGAGTCCGGCGGGGTGACCACGTCGTCGACGTCGTCCGTGCCTCGGATCTCGTCCGAGTCGAGACTCTCACTCTGGTCCAGCGTGTCTCCGGGTCCGTCTTCGATGCTCATGAGGGAGAAGGTGCCCGGATCGCCCGAGCGACAAACGTGAGCGGACAAACGTGCGCCGACCGTGTGTACTGATGCGGTACTGCGCTGGGGGAACGGCGACGTCCGCCCGGTACAGTCCGTTTTGTCCGATGGGAACTTTTCCGTCGCATCCGAACGTTGAGAGATACACAGGCTCCATCACACGAAAGGGATGAGACACGGTGCGCACTTCCAGCAACCCGGTGTTCCGCAATCTGCCCAAGCAGGCGGGAGGCGGATATGCCTCCTTCGGTTCGGCCGCCGCCGGTGCCGGTGCGGTCACCCAGCAGTACGGCTCCCCGCAGGGACAGCCGCAGCCGTACCAGACCGGTTCGCAGCAGCGTGCGATGACGATCGACGACGTCGTCACCAAGACGGCCACCACCCTCGGTGTCCTCACGGTGTTCGCCATCGCGTCCTACGTGCTCGCGAGCAACAACCCCGGCCTGGCCCCGATGTTCGTCATCGGCGGCGGACTCATCGGCTTCGTCCTCGTCCTCGTGGCGACGTTCGGCCGCAAGATGGACAGCGCGCCCCTGGTGCTCGCGTACGCGGCCTTCGAGGGCGTGTTCCTCGGTGCCCTGTCGCTCATGTTCACCGACATCAGCTTCGGCGGCGTCGGCGGCAGTGCGCTCATCGCCCAGGCCGTGCTCGGCACCTTCGGCGTCTTCTTCGGCATGCTCGTCGTCTACAAGACCGGCGCCATCCGTGTCACGCCGCGCCTCACCCGCATGGTCGTCGGCGCCCTCATCGGTGTCGTCGTGCTCATGCTCGGCAACCTGGTCGCCAGCTTCTTCACCCCCGGCGGGCTCGGACTGCGTGACGGCGGCACCGTCGCCATCATCTTCAGCCTCGTCTGCATCGGCATCGCCGCGTTCAGCTTCCTGCTCGACTTCGACTCCGCCGACCAGCTGATCCGTGCCCAGGCACCGGAGAAGGCTGCCTGGGGCGTCGCGCTCGGTCTGACCATCACCCTGGTCTGGCTGTACGTCGAAATCCTGCGACTGCTGAGCTACTTCAACAACGACTAGTTCCAGCAGTAGTCGTCACAGCCGACAGCCCCCGTCCTCCTCTCGGAGGGCGGGGGCTGTTCGCTGTGTACGGGACGACTCAGCTGAGGCGTTCGAGCACCATGGCCATGCCCTGTCCGCCGCCGACGCACATGGTCTCGAGACCGAACTGCTTGTCGTGGGCGCGCAGGTTGTTGAGCAGGGTCGCGGTGATGCGGGCACCGGTCATGCCGAAGGGGTGGCCGAGGGCGATGGCGCCGCCGGAGACGTTGAGCTTGTCCTCGTCGATCTTCAGTTCCCGGGCGGAGCCGATCACCTGGACGGCGAAGGCTTCGTTGATCTCGACCAGGTCGATGTCGTCGATGGTCTTGCCGGCGAGCGCGAGCGCCTTCTTCGAGGCCTCGATGGGGCCGAGGCCCATGATCTCGGGCGAGAGGCCCGAGACGCCGGTGGCCACGACGCGGGCGAGCGGGGTCAGCCCGAGCTCCTTGGCCTTGGTGTCGGACATGATCACCAGTGCCGCGGCGCCGTCGTTCAGCGGGCAGGCGTTGCCGGCGGTGATGGTGCCGTCCGGGCGGAAGACCGGCTTGAGCTGCGAGATCTTCTCGTAGGTGGTGCCGGCGCGGGGGCCGTCGTCGGTGCTGACGACGGTGCCGTCGGGCAGCGTGACCGGGGTGATCTCGTTCTCGAAGTGGCCCTTGGCGATGGCTTCCTCGGCGCGGTTCTGGCTGCGGACGCCCCAGTGGTCCTGCTCCTCACGGCTGATGCCGGTGAGCTGGGCGACGTTCTCTGCGGTCTGGCCCATCGCGATGTACGCGTCGGGGAGGTTGCCGTTCTCGCGGGGGTCGGACCAGGTCTGGCCACCCTCGGCGATCTTCTCGGTGCGGGCCTGGGCGTCGGCGTAGATGGGGTTCTGGGTGTCCGGGTAGGAGTCGGAGTTGCCCTTGACGAAGCGGGAGACGGTCTCGACTCCGGCGGAGATGAACACGTCGCCCTCGCCGGCCTTGATGGCGTGCAGTGCCATGCGGGTGGTCTGCAGCGACGAGGAGCAGTAGCGGGTGATGGTGGTGCCGGGGAGGAAGTCGTAGCCGAGCTGGATGGCGACGTTGCGGCCGATGTTGAAGCCCTGCTCGCCGCCGGGCAGACCGCACCCCATGAGGAGGTCGTCGATCATGGTGGGGTCGAGGGCGGGCACCTTGTCGAGGGCTGCCTTGACCATCTGCGCTGCGAGGTCGTCGGGACGCATGCTCACGAGCGACCCCTTCATCGCGCGCCCGATGGGCGAACGGGCCACGGACACGATCACTGCTTCTGGCATGGGAGGACTCCTGGGGTTGGCGACGATATGACTGGAGGGTAACTCTCGTCCGGTCTGCCCCCGGTCACTGCAGGGCGTCTCGCGGCCGTAGCCGCGACACGTGGCGGTTGGCCGAGGCGGTGAGGCGGGAGACGAGGCGACGCTGCTCGGCGACGTCCGACACCGTGGGCAGCGTCGGCAGGGGGCCGCCCGCCCATTCGCCCAGCGCGGCCGCCAGCACGGGCAGGATCTGCTGGGCAGCGAGTTCGTATCCGGCCGCGGACGGATGGAAACGGTCGGCCGAGAACATCCGCTCCGGTGCCGCGAGGAACTCCGGGGCGAGCAGATCCGCCAGCGCGACGGGGTGGCCGCCGGCGGCGAGAGTCGCCGACGTCTGAGCCCGCGCGAGTCGGTGGCCCCACGTCCGCACGACAGCGCGGAGCGGCTGCGGGATGGCGGTGACGACACCGAGATCCGGGCACGTTCCGACGACCACGACGGTGCCCTCCGCCCGCAGGCGACGCACCGCGGTACGCAGACGCTCGGCCGAGGCCGCCACCGCATGCTTCTTGGTGACGTCGTTGGCGCCGATGAAGACGACCGCAGCGTCGGGCCGGTCGTGGTGGGCGACCAGCATCGCATCGACCTGACCCTCGAGTCCCTTGGATGTCGCGCCGGGAATGGCCTTGGTGCTCAACCGGATCCGCTTCCCGCTCTCGTCGGCGAGACCCCGCGCGATCAGCACGCCCGGCACCTCGTCCGCGACGACGCAGCCCATGCCGGCCGCCGTCGAGTCGCCGAAGATCATCAGGTGCAGGTCGGACTGCACGCCGGGGCGCCACCGCTGCGGGACGCGCGCACCCGGGGCGTACACACCGTCGGCCTCGGGCGGCCGGTCCGTGCTGCGGCCGATCACGGTCCGGGCAGCGGCCGCCTGCGCCAGCAGGTGCCGGTACGCGGCCCAGGACAGCGTTCCCGCGCCGGATCCCGCGACGACGGTGGCGGCTCCCGCCACCGCTGCCTGTCGCCACCCACCGCGACCCGAGCCGCCCTGCTGCATCGCACCTCCGTTCACCTGTCCGATTCTAGGTGCGCCGACGGTGGTGCCGTGCAGTGCGATCGCCGCAGCGCGACGAGGCTCGGTGGGTGTCCGGCCGGACATCTGGGAGGATGGACGCATGCGCATTGCAAACAGCGTCGTCGACCTCATCGGCAACACCCCGCTGGTGAAGCTGAACACCGTCGTCGCCCCCGGGTCCGCACTCCTCGCCGCCAAGGTGGAGTACCTCAATCCCGGTGGCAGTTCGAAGGACCGCATCGCCGTCAAGATGATCGAGGCGGCCGAGGCGTCCGGTGAACTGAAGCCCGGCGGCACCATCGTCGAGCCCACCTCCGGCAACACCGGAGTCGGCCTGGCCCTCGTCGCACAGCAGCGCGGCTACAAGTGCGTCTTCGTGTGCCCCGACAAGGTCGGCGAGGACAAGCGCAACGTCCTACGTGCCTACGGCGCGCAGGTCGTCGTGTGCCCCACCGCGGTCGCCCCCGAGGATCCGGACAGCTACTACAGCGTCTCGGACCGCCTCGTGCGCGAGATCGACGGTGCCTGGAAGCCCAACCAGTACGCCAATCCGGGTGGTCCGCAGAGCCACTACGAGACCACCGGACCCGAGATCTGGAACGACACGGACGGCAAGATCACGCACTTCGTCGCCGGCGTCGGTACCGGCGGCACCATCACCGGAACCGGTCGCTACCTCAAGGAGATGTCGGGCGGTGCGGTGAAGATCATCGGTGCCGATCCCGAGGGTTCCGTCTACTCGGGCGGGACCGGCCGGCCGTACCTCGTCGAGGGCGTGGGCGAGGACTTCTGGCCCAGCGCGTACGACCCGTCGATCCCGGACGAGATCATCGCCGTGTCCGACGCCGACTCGTTCGAGATGACGCGTCGCCTGGCCCGCGAGGAAGGCCTGCTGGTCGGCGGATCCTGCGGTATGGCCATGGTCGCCGCGCTGCAGGTGGCCGAGCGCGAGGGCCCGGACGCCCTCGTCGTCGTCCTGCTGCCCGACGGTGGTCGCGGCTACCTCGGCAAGATCTTCAACGACAAGTGGATGAGCTCCTACGGCTTCCTGCGCACCCGGCTCGACGGCGGCACCGCCGAGCCCACCGTCGGTGACGTGCTGCGCGGCAAGTCCGGCGCACTGCCCGACCTCGTGCACACGCACCCGTCCGAGACGCTGCGCGACGCCATCGAGATCCTGCGCGAGTACGGCGTCTCCCAGATGCCGGTCGTCGGCGCCGAGCCGCCGGTCATGGCGGGCGAGGTCGCGGGCAGTGTCAGCGAGCGCGATCTGCTCAGTGCCGTGTTCGAGGGCCGGGCGAACCTGTCCGACGCCGTGAAGACGCACATGAGTGCGCCGTTCCCGCTCATCGGCGCCGGTGAGCCGGTCTCGGCCGCGACGAAGACGCTCGGCGACACCGACGCCGTCATGGTCGTCGACGACGGCAAGCCGGTCGGCGTCATCACCCGCCACGATCTCCTCGGATTCGTCACCACCGCGTCCTGACACACGGAACTACTGACCTATCCCGACCGGCCTCCGGCCTGCCCGCTCGTTAGGCTGGTGCGCATGAGTGAGCAGCGCAGCAAGTCCGACACGACGTCCTGGCAGGGGTTCTCCACTCGCGCGGTGCACGCCGGGTACGAGCCCGACCCGCTGACCGGTGCGGTCAACGTCCCGATCTACGCGAGCTCCACCTTCGCCCAGGACGGCGTGGGTGGTATGCGCAGCGGGTTCGAGTACGCCCGCACCGGCAACCCGACCCGGCGTCCGCTCGAGGCCAACCTGGCAGCCCTCGAGAACGGCCACTACGGTCGCGCGTTCTCCTCGGGCATGGCCGCGACGGACGCCCTCCTGCGGGCGTCGCTGCGCCCGGGCGACCACCTCGTGATCCCGAACGACGCGTACGGCGGCACCTTCCGGCTCATCGACAAGGTGTTCACCCAGTGGGGCATCGAGTACTCGGTGGCCGCGGTGTCGGACGTCGACGCCGTGCGCGAGGCCATTCGCCCCAACACGAAGCTGGTCTGGGTCGAGACGCCCACCAATCCGCTGCTCAACGTCGGCGACATCGAGGCTCTGTCGGGCGTCGCACACGAGGCGGGCGCGAAGATCGTCGTCGACAACACGTTCGCGTCGCCGTACCTGCAGCAGCCCCTCACGCTCGGAGCCGACGTGGTGCTGCACTCGACGACGAAGTACATCGGTGGACACTCCGACGTGGTCGGCGGCGCCCTCGTGTGCAACGACGAGGAACTGGACGCGTCGTTCGCCTTCCTGCAGAACGGCGCCGGCGGTGTTCCCGGACCGTTCGACGCGTTCCTCACGCTGCGCGGCATCAAGACGCTCGCCCTGCGCATGGAGCGGCACAGCGACAACGCCGAGAAGATCGTCGAGTTGCTGACGGGTCACCCTGCCGTCTCCTCGGTCATCTACCCGGGATCCGAGAGCCACCCGTCCCACGCCGTCGCCGCGAAGCAGATGCGTCGGTTCGGCGGCATGGTGTCGGTCCGTCTGAAGGGTGGCCGCCAGGCCGCGCTCGACCTGTGCGCCCGCACCGAGATCTTCACGCTCGCGGAGTCGCTCGGCGGCGTCGAGTCGCTCATCGAGCACCCCGGAGCGATGACCCACGCCTCCACCGCCGGCTCGCTTCTCGAGGTGCCGGACGACCTGGTGCGCCTGTCTGTCGGCATCGAGGACGCCGCCGACCTGGTGGGAGACATAGAACAGGCGCTCGCCTAGGAGCATTCGGGTTTAGGGTTCCAGCCATGGATCTCCTCACCGCCGACCGGCTGGACCGCGCCACCGCGCTGCTCGCCCCGGTCATGCGCCGCACACCCCTCGTGGCGTCCCGTGTCCTGTCCGATCGCACCGACCGCCAGGTGTGGCTCAAGTGCGAGAACCTGCAGCGCACCGGATCGTTCAAGCCGCGGGGTGCGTACAACCGGATCGCGGGTCTGACCGACGAGGAGCGCGCTCGTGGGGTGGTCGCGGCCAGTGCCGGCAATCACGCGCAGGGCGTCGCGTGGGCGGCGTCGGAACTCGGGGCCGCGTCGACGGTGTTCATGCCGAACGGTGCGCCGCTGCCGAAGTTGGTGGCCACCAAGGCGTACGGGGCCACCATTCACCAGGTGGGCACCACCATCGACGAGGCTCTCCTGGCGGCCATGGCCTTCGCCGACGAGACCGGCGCCGTGCTGATCCACCCGTTCGATCACATCGACGTGGTCGCTGGCCAGGCCACGGTCGGCGTCGAGATTCTCGACCAGATGCCCGATGTGGGCACCATCGTGGTGCCGACCGGCGGCGGCGGTCTCGTCGCCGGCATCGCCGCTGCCGTCGCGTTGAGCGGCAAGGACATTCGCATCGTCGGGGTGCAGGCGGAACAGGCAGCCGCGTGGCCCGGATCGCTCGAGGCCGGTATGCCGATCTCTGCCGAACGGATGTCGACGATGGCCGACGGTATCGCCGTGGGGCGTCCCGGGGCGGTCCCCTTCGCGCACGTCACCGAAATGGTGGACCGCGTGATCACCGTCAGCGAGGATGCGCTGTCGCGGGCACTGCTGCTGTGTATGGAGCGCGCCAAACTCATCGTCGAAGCCGCCGGAGCGGCAGCCGTCGCTGCGCTCATGGACCATCCCGAACAGTTCCACGGTGACGGCCCGATCGTCGCTGTCCTGTCCGGCGGCAACATCGATCCGCTCCTGCTGACACACGTCGTCGCGCACGGGTTGCGAGCGGCGGGTCGCTATCTGACGGTGCGCATCGTCATCCCCGACCGCCCGGGTGGCCTGGTGGGGGTGCTCGGCGTGGCACGCGACACGGCCGCGAGTGTGGTCGACGTGGTGCACGCGCGCACGGCAGGGCGGCTGGCGATGGACGAGGTCGAGATCATGATGACCCTGGAGACCCGGGGCCCGGATCACCGCGCCGCCGTGCTGTCGGGTCTCGCGGCCGCCGGATACGAGGCCGAAGTTCAGGAGTGATCGGACAGTTCAGGAGTGATCAGGCGGCGATGAAGACCGCGGCGGAGGCGTGGTCGGCGGCGCGATCGACCAGCGCGTCGGCGCCCGCTGCCGCGGCGCGCGACAGCGCGGCTGCCACCACGGGGGAGGGCGCGGCCACCGTGGCCGTGGTGGTGCCCGTGGTGGTCACCATCGTGGTTCCCGAGGCGATCGGAACGAGGCGTTCCGCCGAGCCGTCGATCACCGAGATCTGCCATCCACGAACGGGTTCCGGCCCGGCGACGGCAATGTCGGTGTCGGTCGAGTTCGCACCCGACACCGACACCAGTGCCCCGCAGGCGAAGCGGCGTGCGATCGTCGCGGCGATGCGCTCCACGACCACGGCGAGCGCTGTCGCGTCCAGATCGACTGTGGCCCAGCCGGGAAGGCGCACGCCGAGACCGTCGACCTCGATGGCCTCGTGAGTGTCCGTGCGCGAGCTGCGGAGCGGATCGACGGCGCCGGCCGTCAGGTCCGCGGCGGCGAGGGCGTGTCGCACCTGGTCCGCCAGAGCAGGGGAGACGCGCACGGTCCGGCCGAAGGAGCGGTTCAGTCGCTGCAGTTCGGAGTCCGCACGGGTGAGCGAGACGATGTCGAGCCACGTGTCCAGGGCGGTGCGCGCCGCGGCTGCCGCATCGGTGATCACGGCCGCGTCGGTGACGACCACCCGCACGTGGCGGTCGTCGATGTCGAACCCTGCGAATGCCTTCGTGGCGAGACTCATCTGGTGGCACCTCCATGGCGTTCATCGCTCGGCGAGCGCGTGCCTGTTACACCAGGGCTTCGAGCCCGGCGGCCACACGGATGGGAAACGCAGTTCGGCCCCGTACGCGAACGTGCGGGGCCGAACGACATGCGTCGTGCGAGATCAGTTGTGGTACGGCTCCGCGCTCGCGAGCGTGACCTTCATGGTCTTGCCGTTGGGCAGCGAGTACTCGCGCGTGTCGCCGACCTTGGCGTCGATCAATGCGCCGCCGAGGGGCGAGTTGGGGGAGTAGACC
Organism: Rhodococcus sp. Leaf225; assembly: GCF_001426145.1. NCBI lineage: Bacteria > Bacillati > Actinomycetota > Actinomycetes > Mycobacteriales > Nocardiaceae > Rhodococcus > Rhodococcus sp. Leaf225. Next base: position 612,250 of record NZ_LMRN01000007.1, read on the forward strand.
TCGAGCTTGCCGTCCCGTGCGCCCTCCTCACGCGTGGCGATGAGGAACGTCTCGGAATCGGACTCGTCACCGTCGTAGTAGACCTTGACGACCGACCCGGGGAGCGCGACGCCCGACTGGGTGGGAGCCTCGCCGACCTTGGCGTTGTTCAGCAGCTCCTGCAGCTGGCGGATACGCGCCTCCTGCTGGCCCTGCTCCTCGCGGGCGGCGTGGTATCCACCGTTCTCCTTGAGGTCGCCCTCTTCCCGTCGCTCGTTGATCTCCGCGGCGATGACGGGTCGGTTGGCGATGAGCTGGTCGAGTTCGCCCTTGAGCCTGTCGTGCGACTCCTGGGTCAGCCAGGTCACCTGGGTCTCGCTCATCTCGATCACTCCCTCGTGTTCTTCAGAGCCGTTCGGCTCCGGTATTCGTAGGCGGCGTGCGGTGGTGTCACCGAGCCCACACGTGAAAGAGAGCCCGCGCTGGTGCGCGAGCTCCGTCACGAGCAGGGCGTTCCGCCGGGGCGGAACGCGGTCGATGCGAACGGCCCTTGGCTCGAGTGCTCGCGTTACGCCCGTCAATGCAGCAATACACGGCCCCACTGGGTGAGCCGTGTACGAAGCGATTTTACCACGAAAGAACTTCGTGGTTTCTTGGTCGGCACCCGACGGTCACCGAGGTGTGAGATGTTCCGGTATGTCCAGGCTGCATCCGTAGAGGTCGGCGAGGCCCGGCGCGGCCGAGGTGATCACGAAGCTGCGGACGTCCTCGGTGCCGTTCTCGGACGCCGGGATCAGTACTTCGCGTCGCCCGGTCTCGGTTCCGTCGCGCGATCGCGATCGGATGATGCAGACCGCGGGCTGGGACGGGTCGTCCCTGGTCACGTTCAGGCGTACGTCGACGCGGTCCTCGCCGACGATGTCGAACGACACCATGGTCCCGTCGACGTCGGGGGTGGTGAACTTGGTGTATCCGAGGTAGGCGACGGCCACGCCCAGCGCGATGACCAGAAGCGTCAGAGCCACGGCGAGGACACGGGACGGGGCGATTCCCCGACTGGTGGGGTAGCGACCCTCGGGGAGACTCTGCGGCGTGGTGGACATCGCCGTCGAACTTACCCGCGGACCCGGTACCGCCTCGGCGGGGTACCGGACGAAGTGGAACTATTGGAGGTGCCCGGACCGGAACCGGAGCACCACCGATAGTTGAAGTGAGGCACACGTGAGCGGACTGCGACTGATGGCAGTGCACGCCCATCCCGACGACGAGTCCTCCAAGGGCGCTGCCACCATGGCGCGTTACGCGGCCGAGGGCAACGAGGTGCTGGTGGTCACGCTCACCGGCGGTGAGCGCGGCGACATCCTCAACCCGGCCATGGACATCCCCGGTGTGCGCGAGCGCATGTCCGAGGTGCGCAAGGAGGAGATGGCCGCTGCCGCAGCCATTCTCGGGGTGCGGCAGACGTGGCTGGGGTTCGTGGACTCCGGTCTGCCGGAGGGAGATCCGCTGCCGCCGCTTCCCGAGGGATGCTTCGCGCTGGTGCCGCTCGAGGAGTCGACCGAGGCTCTGGTGCGCGTGGTGCGCGACTTCAAGCCGCACGTCATGACGACCTACGACGAGAAGGGTGGCTACCCCCACCCCGACCACATCCGCTGCCATGAGGTGTCGGTCGCCGCGTACGAGGCGGCCGGCGATCCCGAGCAGTTCCCCGGAACGGGCGAGGCGTGGGAGGTCTCGAAGCTCTACTACTCCCACGGCTTCATCCGCCAGCGCATGCAGTTGTTCGACGACGAGATGATCGCCTCCGGTCAGGAGGGGCCGTTCACGGAATGGCTCGCGCAGTGGCCGAAGGATCGCGGCGAGATCATGGAGCGCGTCACCACCCAGGTGGAGTGCGCGGACTACTTCCAGCAGCGTGACGACGCACTGCGTGCGCACCGCACCCAGATCGATCCGAACGGCCGCTTCTTCGCGGTCCCGGTCGACGTGCAGAAGAAGCTGTGGCCGACCGAGGAGTACGAGCTGGCGCGGACCCGCGTGCGCACGTCGCTGCCCGAGACCGACCTGTTCGCCGGGATCGAGTCCTAGATGACCGTGCTCAGCGCGTCGATCATACTGGCGCAGAACAACACCGGGCCCGAGTTCGGTAAGGCGTCACCCGTCGGCCTCGTCATCATCGTGCTGTTGCTCATCGGTACCGCCCTGTTGGTGCGGTCGATGAACGCGCACTTCAAGAAGCTTCCGGCGTCCTTCGAGCCGGAGGATCCGACGCCGGACCAGGCGGCGGACGAGGGCACGGACCGCGGAGGCTTCCGACCCGAGCGGTGAGGGGTTTGCGACCCGAGCGGTGATTGCGCCGGGTGTCACGGGGGACACTGCAGGGGTGGCCACCCGTGAGCGCAACACCCTGTCCGACTCGACGAGCCCCTACCTGCGTCAGCACGCCGACAATCCCGTGCACTGGCAGCAGTGGGGTGACGACGCCCTGGCGTGGGCTCGCGAACGAGACGTCCCGGTCCTGCTGTCGGTGGGCTACTCGGCGTGTCACTGGTGTCACGTGATGGCACACGAGTCGTTCGAGAACGACGCCATCGCGGAGATCATGAACGCGAACTTCGTGTGCATCAAGGTCGATCGCGAGGAACGTCCCGACATCGACGCCGTCTACATGAACGCGACGGTCGCGATGACGGGTCAGGGCGGTTGGCCGATGACGGCGTTCCTCACCCCCGACGCGGAACCGTTCTACTGCGGCACCTACTTCCCGCCCACACCTCGGCAGGGGATGCCGTCGTTCACGCAGCTACTCGAAGCCATCTCCGAGACGTGGCGCACCCGTCGTGACGAGGTGCAGCAGGCGTCGGCCTCGGTGGTCGCGGAACTGCGCAGGACCGCCGCGGGCATCCCGGAGGGCGACCGAGTCGTCGACGCCGCCCTGGTCGACGAGGCGGTGGCGCGCGTTCTGGCGGACGAGGACGTGCCGCGCGGCGGCTTCGGCGGAGCACCGAAGTTCCCACCGTCGTCTCTCGTGGAGGGGCTGCTCCGCCACGTCGAGCGCACCGGGTCGGAGCCTGCCCGCGCTGCGGTGGGCCGTACCGCCGACGCCATGGCCCGCGGCGGGATGTACGACCAGCTCGGGGGCGGTTTCGCCCGGTACTCCGTCGATGCGGACTGGGTGGTGCCGCACTTCGAGAAGATGCTCTACGACAACGCGTTGCTGCTGCGCTTCTACGCTCACCTGGCGCGCCGCGGCGATGCGTTCGCTCATCGTGTGGCCGTCGACACCGCCGACTTCCTCCTGCGCGATCTCGGCACGGACGACGGGTGCTTCGCCTCCGCCCTGGACGCCGACACCGACGGGGTGGAGGGTCTGACCTACGCGTGGACACCCGCGCAGCTGGTCGAGGTGCTGGGCGACGAGGACGGGGCTCGGGCCGCACAGGTGTTCGGGGTGACCGACACGGGCACGTTCGAGGAGGGGGCGTCCGTGTTGCAGCTGCGGGCCGAACCGACGGACCCCGAGCGTTTCGCACGCATGCGCGCAGCACTGGCCGCGTCGCGTGCCACGCGTCCTCAGCCGGGGCGCGACGACAAGGTGGTGACCGCCTGGAACGGCTTCGCGATCACGGCGCTGGCCGAGGGCGGCGCCGCGCTGGGGTACCGGAACTGGGTCGATGCGGCAGCACGCTGCGCGGACCGCATCCTGGACCTGCACCGCGTCGACGGCCGACTACGGCGTGCGTCCCTGGGCGGTGTCGTGGGCGATGCGGCGGCCATCGCGGAGGATCACGGCGCACTCGCCGTCGCTCTCGCCGCGCTGCACCAGGCGACCGGGGAGGCACGTTGGCTGACGGCGGCGGAGGAGGTACTCGACGTCGCGCTCGACCACTTCGCCGATCCTGAGCAGCCGGGCAGCTGGTTCGACACCGCCGACGACGCGGAGACGCTCGTGACCCGGCCTCGCGATCCACTCGACAACGCGACCCCGTCCGGAGCGGCACTGATCACCGAGGCTCTGCTGACGGTGGCCGCGTCCAGCGAGAACTCCTCGCGCTTCGGTGCGGCGGCGGACAGGTCGCTGGCGCGAGCGTCGATCCTGCTCGAGCGGGCACCCCGGTCGGCCGGCCACTGGCTGACCGTCGCGGAAGCCGCGGTGGCGGGACCGGTGCAGGTGGCGATCGCCACGGAGTCGGTCGACGACGACCTCGTGCGTACCGCCCGCCGCGTCGCCGCCGGCGGCACGGTGGTGGTCGCGGGTCCGCCCGACTCGGTCCCGCTGCTCGCGGATCGCCCGCTGGTGAGCGGCGAGTCGGCCGCGTACGTGTGTCACGGCTTCGTGTGCGACCGACCGGTCACCGACTCCGAGGACCTGACCGCACTCCTGGTCCGGTGACGCCGGATCAGGTGAAGAGCACCAGCCACACGGCGATGTAGTGGCACACCGCGGCGACGACCGTCGCGGCGTGGAAGAACTCGTGATGGCCGAACGTGGTGGGCCACGGGTTGGGCCATTTCGTTGCGTAGAGAACCGCGCCGATGCTGTAGAACACGCCGCCCGCCACCAACAGTGCCATCGGTCCGACGCCCACACGATGGGTGAGTTCGCCCGCGACCGGCACGATGGCCCAGCCCAGCACGAGATACAGGGGCACGCCCAGCCAGCGAGGGGCCGTGGGCCACAGCATCTTCAGCGTCACTCCGGCCAGCGCACCGGCCCACACCACGATCAGCACGATGGTGCCGGTGCGGCTCGGCAGCCCGAGCACTGCGAACGGCGTGTAACTGCCGGCGATGAACAGGAAGATCATCGAGTGATCGGCGCGTTTCATCCACGTCCGGCTGCGCACGGTCTGCCAGTGGACGCGGTGGTATGTCGCGCTCACTCCGAAGAGACCGCACGTCGCGACGGCGTAGACAGTGATCGCGAGACCGGCCCGGACGGACACCGCCGAGTAGGCGAGCACCACGAGCACGATCCCGCAGACCACCGACACCCCGAAGGCGTACAGGTGGATCCATCCGCGCATGCGCGGCTTCACCGGCAGTTCGTCGAGCCCGAAGACAGTCACGAACCTACGGTACCGTAGGTTCGCGCTCCGACCGTGGCCGAACTAGCGGTCACCGAGTGTCAGATCCATCAGGGCACTGATCGTCTTGCGGTGAACCCATCCGCGCACACCGTCGCTCGCCAACGCGGCCCTCGCCGCAGCCAGTCCCGGTGCCCCGTGCACGCCGCCGCCCGGATGGGCGGACGCGCTCCCGAGGAACAACCGACTGACGGGAGTCTCCGTACGTCCGAGTCCGGGAACGGGCCGGAACACCAACTGCTGCTGCAGTTGCGACGTTCCGCCGTTCACCGCGCCACCGAACAGGTTGGCGTCGTCCGCTGTCAGGTCGCCCGGCCGCTGGACGTGCTTGCCGACGATCGACGCCGCGAACCCGGGCGCGTACTCCTCGAGGACGGTGTCGACCCGCTCGGCGAGCAGGTCGCCCGAGGCGTCGTCCGTCACACCGCGGGGGAGGTGTGTGTATGCCCATGCGCTCTCCGTCCCGGCCGGGGAGCGGGTGGCGTCCGCGGTCGTCATCTGACCGAACAGCATGAACGGCCGCTCCGGGATGCGGCCTGTCACGAGGTCGGCGTTCCATCGCACCAGACCGTCGTCGTCTGCGCCGACGTGCACCGTGCCCGCCTCGTTCAGACTCTTCGAGCGCCACGGGATCGGGGAGTCGAGCGCGTAGTTGATCTTCACCACCGGGGTGTCCCACTCGAACTTCTCGAGATCGCTGTGCACCCGGGCGGGAACCGCGTCCCGCGGCAACAGCGAGCCGTACAGCGCGGGAGCGGACACGTCTGCGACGACGGCTCGCCGTGCGACGTACGTGTCGCCGCCTGCCGTCCGCACGCCGCGGGCGACACCGCCGGAGACGTCGATCGAGGTCACCTCGGTTCCGCAGACGACCCGCGCCCCGGCGCTCTCGGCACGGCGCACGAGCGCGCTGGTCAGCTCCTGCGCACCGCCGACCGGGACGGGGTAGCCGACATCCTGCGCGAGCATCGTCAGCAGGTAGCCCATGATGCCGCTCGCGGGTGCGTCGGTGGGGACGTCGGCATGCATGGCGTTGCCGAGCAGCAGGCATCGCGCCGCCTCGCTGTGGAACAACTCGTGCGCCATCGCCCGGGCCGGGAGTACTGCGAAGCGCAGGAACCGCAGTGTCTCCGCGGTCCCGAGGCGCCGGAAGAGCGTCGCGGCACCCTTGACAGGCGGGAAGGAGCTGCCGAACAGCGAGTGCAGCAGAGGATCGCGGATCCGGTTCCACTGGTCCACCACGGACATCCACGCCTCGCCGTCGCGCGGATCGTGCTCCGCCAGCATGGCGGCGGTGTCCTCGGGATCGTGGTGGACCACCGGGGCGTCCTCGTCGTCGGGCGAGCGCGGGTGACCGAAGACGACGGGTGAGTGGGTCCAGCGGAGTCCGTGGCGGTCGAGCTCGAGCGCCGTGAACGCCGGGGACGACGCACCGAGGGGATAGAAGGCACTGAACAGGTCGCTCACGTATCCCGGGGTGAGCTCGGCGCTGCGGACCGCGCCGCCGGGCACCGGGGCGGACTCCAGGACGACGACGTCCCATCCTGCGTCGGCGAGCACGGACGCCGCGACGAGTCCGTTGTGGCCCGCTCCGATCACGACGGCGTCCACCGTCGTGGTCGTCATCGGGGAACCGCGGAACGCTCGGCCAGCAGCGCGAGTCGCCGTGTCGCCTCGGTGTTGCGGGGATACACGAGTGCGTGCTGGACCGACTCGGGAACGAGCGAGAACGGGAGGGTCCGAGCGTGCTCGATCATCTCGATCCGGCACCCCGAGCCTCGCGGCGTCAGGCGCAGGACGATCGTCGCCTTGCCTGCCGGCATCCCGCGCGCTTCGAGTGTCACCTCGCGTCCCTCCGTCATGCTCAGTACCTGCGTCTCGTCGTTCAGCACGGCGGGCCACAGCCCGACCGAATGGTGGATCCGCGAGCCGGGCGCGGGGAACTCGGGGTCGACGGCGCGGATGCGCGAGGCGCCCACCACCCACGTCGCGTAGCTCCACCCGTCGGAGAGCACGTTCCACACGGCATCGACGCTCGCCGTGGTGTCCCGGACAACAGTCATGACTGCTCCTGTTCTCTCGTGTGCGGTCGGAGCCGGGTACCCCGTACGCCACGGAACCATCATGCGGCGCGGTGACGAGTCGGTCACGCCGATCGCGTCGTACTGCGGGCGTAGGGTAATCACCTGCTGAACAATTCTGTCGAAGTGGGGAGCTGGGTGAAGGCTCGCGGTCTGCTGTACACGCTCTACGAGAGGCGCCTGCTGCGTCAGCTCGAGGGCGCTCAGCACCCTCGGCACGTCGCCGTGATGTGCGACGGCAATCGTCGCTGGGCCCGGGAGAACGGCTTCACCGACGTCAGCCACGGGCACCGGATGGGCGCGCTCAAGATCGCGGAGCTGCTCACGTGGTGTGACATGGCCGGCGTCGAGATGGCCACCATCTACCTGTTGTCCACCGAGAACCTGCGCCGGTCACCGGACGAGCTCGACTCGCTGCTCGAGATCATCACCGACGTCGTCGAGGAGATCAGCGGACCGGGAAAGAACTGGTCCGTGAAGATCGTCGGCACGATGGATCTGCTTCCCGCCGAATCCGCCCGCCGCCTCAAGGAGGCCGCCGCCGGCACGGCCGGCCGCTCGGGAACGCACGTCAACGTCGCGGTCGGGTACGGCGGCCGTCAGGAGATCGCCGACGCCGTGCAGTCGCTCATCGCGGAACGGCTGTCCGACGGTGCCGACGGGGACGAGTTGCTCCGCTCGGTCACCGTCGAGGGCATCGACTCGCACCTCTACACGTCGGGCCAGCCGGATCCGGATCTGGTGATCCGCACGTCGGGGGAGCAGCGGTTGTCCGGGTTCCTGCTGTGGCAGAGCGCGTACTCGGAGATCTGGTTCACCGAGGCCTACTGGCCCGAGTTCCGCCGCGTCGACTTCCTGCGCGCGCTGCGCGACTTCGCCGCGCGGCACCGGAGATTCGGTACCTGAGCCGGAGCCGGGCAGGCCGGAGGCCGGTCGTCACAATTTGCGCAGGCGCAGCCGGTTGATGGTGTGGTCGGCGTCCTTGCGCAGCACCAGGGTGGCGCGGGGGCGCGTCGGCAGGATGTTCTCCACCAGGTTGGGCCGGTTGATCGACTGCCAGATGTCCGCGGCCGCGATCCTGGCGTGCTCGTCGGACAGTCCCGAGTAGTGGTGGAAGTGCGAGGCCGGGTCGGCGAACGACGTGGAGCGCAGGGCGAGAAAGCGGTCGACGTACCACTTCTCGATGTCCTCGATGCGGGCGTCGACGTAGATGGAGAAGTCGAAGAGGTCCGAGACCATGAGGCGCGGACCGGTCTGCAGGACGTTGAGTCCCTCGATGACGAGGATGTCCGGCTGTCGCACCTCGGTGTACTTGCCCGGCACGATGTCGTACGAGACGTGCGAGTACACGGGTGCGCGTGCGGATTCGGCGCCGGATTTCACCTCGGTGACGAAGCGCAGAAGCTTGCGCCGGTCGTAGCTCTCGGGAAAACCCTTGCGGTGCATGATTCCTCGACGCACCAGCTCGGCCGACGAGTAGAGGAACCCGTCCGTCGTCACCAGGTCCACGCGCGGGTGGTGCTCCCATCGCGCCAGCAGTGCCTGCAGCACGCGCGCGGTCGTGGACTTGCCGACGGCGACGCTGCCGGCGATGCCGATGACGAACGGGACCTGGCGGTCCGGCGTCTTCTCCCCGAGGAACGTGGCCGTCGCCGCGAACAGGCGTTGGCGGGCGGCCACCTGGAGATGGATGAGTCGAGCGAGGGGGAGGTAGACCTCCGCGACCTCGTCGAGGTCGATCTGTTCGCCCAGACCGCGCAGGCCGGTGAGCTCGTCCTCGGTCAGGACCAGGGGTGTCGCGTTCCGGAGAGTGCGCCACTGTCGACGGTCGAATTCGACGTACGGACTCGACTCGCTCACTCGGGACACGCTGCCTCCATGACTGAATTGTGCTGGGTGGCTCCGGCGAACCGACAGCCGGGTGGTGCGTGACTAGAGTCGAGCGTCATGCACGCCGACACTCTCGTCCACGACTACCTCGTGCTGGGGTTGTCCTTCGATCGCCTCGAGGAGGGGTTCGTCGACGCCTACACCGGCGACCCCGCTCTGCGACGCCAGGTCGAGAACGCGCCCCCGCCCGAACCCCGCGCGCTGGCGCGGCGGGCGGCGGAACTGCGGACCGAACTGCCCTCGTCGGGGCTCTCCGAGGACCGCGCCGCGTTCCTCGACGTCCACCTGCGCGCGCTCGAGACGTCGGCACGGAAGTTGGCCGGTGACGAGATCGGATTCGTCGACGAGGTGCACGACTACTTCGACGTCGCGATCGCACCGGGCGACACCGACGACTACCGCGAGGCACATCGCCTGATGGACGAGGTGCTGGGCGGGGCGGGGCCACTGGGGGAGCGGGTGCGCGCTCACCGCGTGGCCGACGAGATCCCGCCCGAGCGGCTCGCCGAGTGCGTCGAGGCGTTCTCCAGTGCGTTGCGCGACAAGGTGCGCGGCCGGTACCCGCTGCCCGACACCGAGAAGGTCACCTACGAGGTGGTGGGCGACAAGCCGTGGTCCGGGTTCAACTACTACCTGGGCGACTACCGGTCCACCGTCGCGATCAACTCGGACCTCAAGCAGCACATGGCGCATCTGCCCCATCTCATCGCACACGAGTCGTACCCGGGCCACCACACCGAGCACTGCCGCAAGGAGGCCGGGCTCGTGCGCGGAGCCGGGCAGGCGGAGCAGACGCTCTTCGTCGTCAACACTCCGCAGTGCCTGATGGCCGAGGGCCTCGCGGACCTGGCGCTCGAGTCGATCGTCGGGCCGGGCTGGGGAGTGTGGGCGCAGGAGGTCTACGCCGACCTCGGCCTGCGATTCGACGGGGAACGCGCCGAGGCGCTGCAGACCGCGTCGGCGAAGCTGCTGGGGGTGCGTCAGGACGCCGCGCTGCTGCTGCACGACGAGCACCGCAGCCAGGACGACGTGGCCGCGTTCCTGGGGCAGTGGTCGCTCGCGACACCGGAACGCGCCCGTCAGATGCTGCGATTCCTGTCCTCACCGCTCTGGCGTGCCTACACCAGCACCTATGTCGAGGGGTATCGCCTGCTGCGCTCGTGGCTGCACCGGGCCGACTCGGCGGACGGCCGAGCCGACCGCTTCGAGCGGCTGCTCGACGAACCCCTCATCCCGTCTCAACTGCGCTGATCACGGGCATTAGACTCGGCGGCATGACTGCTGCGCCCGTCTCTGCCACCAACATCGACACCGCCTCCCTCGCCGAGGTGGATCCCGAGGTCGCCGCGGCGATGGCCGGCGAGCTGGGACGCCAGCGCGACACCCTGGAGATGATCGCGTCGGAGAACTTCGTTCCCCGCGCGGTGCTCCAGGCGCAGGGCAGCGTCCTCACCAACAAGTACGCCGAGGGTTACCCCGGTCGTCGGTACTACGGCGGGTGTGAGCACGTCGACATCGTCGAGGATCTGGCTCGGACCAGGGCGAAGGAGCTGTTCGGCGCCGAGTTCGCCAACGTGCAGCCGCACGCGGGCGCCCAGGCCAACGCCGCCGTTCTCATGGCTCTGATCAACCCGGGCGACAAGATCATGGGTCTGGACCTGGCGCACGGCGGCCACCTGACGCACGGCATGAAGCTGAACTTCTCGGGCAAGCTCTACGAGGTCGAGTCCTACGGTGTGAGCAAGGAAGACCACCGCATCGACATGGACGAGGTGCGCAAGCAGGCGCTGCACGCGCGCCCGCAGGTGCTCATCGCCGGATGGTCGGCCTACCCGCGGCACCAGGACTTCGCCGCGTTCCGCTCCATCGCCGACGAGGTCGGTGCGCTTCTGTGGGTCGACATGGCGCACTTCGCCGGGCTCGTCGCCGCCGGTGTGCACCCGTCGCCGGTGCCCTACGCGGACGTCGTGTCCTCCACCGTCCACAAGACCCTCGGTGGGCCCCGCTCCGGCATCATCCTCGCCAAGAAGGAGTGGGCGAAGAAGCTCAACTCCGCGGTGTTCCCCGGCCAGCAGGGCGGTCCGCTCATGCACGCGATCGCGGCCAAGGCCGTCGCCTTCAAGATCGCCGGCACTCCCGAGTTCCGGGAGCGTCAGGAACGCACCCTGCTCGGTGCGTCGCTGCTCGCGGAGCGGCTGACCGGCGCCGACGTCTCCGACAAGGGTGTCTCGGTGCTGACGGGCGGAACCGACGTCCACCTCGCGCTGGTGGACCTGCGCAACTCGCAGCTCGACGGCCAGCAGGCCGAGGATCTGCTGCACGAGGTCGGCATCACCGTGAACCGCAACGCGGTGCCGTTCGATCCGCGCCCGCCGATGGTCACCTCCGGTCTGCGTATCGGTACCGCGGCGCTCGCGACCCGCGGGTTCGGCGAGGCCGAGTTCACCGAGGTCGCCGACATCATCGCGACGGCGCTCGCCACCGGCGAGGCCACCGACGACCTGCGTGGTCGCGTCAGCACGCTCGCCCACGACTTCCCGCTGTACGAGGGACTCGAGGGCTGGGGACTGCTGGGCTGATCCGACATGCGGCTCACCGTGGCGGGTCTGCAGACGGCGGGGTCACCCGGTGACGTCGACGCCAACCTCGCGGAACTCGACGGAGCCGCGGGGGCGGCTCTGGCGCGCGGAGCCGACCTCCTGGTCACGCCGGAGATGTTCGTGACCGGGTACGACATCGGCGATCGCCTCGGTGACCTGACGTCACGGGACCTTCTCTCCGAGGTGTGCGCACTGGCGCGCCGCCGCGGCATCGCGCTGCTCGTGGGTCTGCCGGAGACCGAGGCGGGAGCGGTGTACAACACGGTCGCACTCGTCGATGCGGACGGCAGTGTGATCGCGCAGCACCGCAAGTCGCACCTCTACGGTGAGCTCGACCGGGAGTGGTACTCGCCCGGGCTCGACTCGGTGACGGTCGTCGACTTCCGCGGGGTGCGGCTCGGTCTGATGATCTGTTACGACGTCGAGTTCCCCGAGAACGTCCGAGCCGCGGCCCTCGCGGGCGCGCACGCCCTGCTCGTTCCCACCGCGCAGATGGTGCCGTTCACGTTCGTGGCCGACGTCGTCATCCGCACCCGCGCATGGGAGAACCAGCTCTACGTCGCGTACGTCAACCACGTCGGAACCGAGCGCGCCACCACCTACGTCGGCCGTAGCAGCATCGTCGGCCCCGACGCCGAGGTGGTCGACCGGCTCGACGACGAGACCGGCCTGATTCTCGGCACGGTGGACACCGAGGTCGTGGCGGCGGCCCATCGAGACAACCCCTACCTGGTGGACCGCCGCCCCGGCCTCTACTCGTCGATCGTCCGCGACCTCAGTCGCGAGTGAGCGGCAGGCCGGCGCGGCCCAGGAAGTCGAGGATGTCCGACTCGACCTCGCTGCGGTTGGTCTCGTTCAGGATCTCGTGCCGCGCACCGGGGTAGACCTTCTCTTCGAACGACGGGCCGCGCAGCGAGCGCATCGCCTCGGTCGTCGTCTCCAGCGGCACCAGCTGATCGTCGCCGCCGTGCAGCCACAACGTGGGCTGGTCGCCGAGAGTGCCGGAGGACGCCACCGTCTCCACCGCGGCCGTGAAGGTCTCGAGGGTGACGCGCGCGAAGGGGCCGTGGAAGACCAGCGGGTCCGCCTGGTAGGCGGCGCCGACCTCGGGGTCGCGGGACAGCACGGACGGGTCGATCGGGATCTCGGGGATCTCGTCCATCGACAGCAGCATCGAGAAGGCCGGGTTCTGCCCGACCAGCGGACCGGACAGCACGAGTGCCGCCAGCTCGCCGGGGTGGGTCTGCGCGTAGCGCGTGGCGATGAGACCACCCATCGAGTGGCCCAGCAGCATCACCGGTAGATCGGGGTGCTCGCCGCGGGCGATGTCCGCGATCGAGTGCAGATCGGCGACGATGCCGTCCACGTCCGTGATCTCGGCGGGCGTCCCGTCGGACCGCCCGTGCCCGTGATGGTCGGGGGCGTACACCGCCGCTCCGGCCGACGTCAGGGTCGACGCCAGGTGGCCGTAGCGACCCGAGTGTTCGCCGTACCCGTGCGCGAGCAGCGCGACGAATCCCGGCGTGGTGGACGGCCAGGAACGGTAGGCGACGGTGCCGTGGGTTCCCCTGAGCTGCTGCATTTCCTGCGCGTTCTGCATCGGCCGAAGTTAACACCGTGGCCTTCGGCCCCGTGCGCCTTTTGCGTACTCCTGGATGCGCGAAAGGCGCACGGGCGTGTAACGCAGAGTTCACCCACACGTCCCCACGTGTCGCCGAGCCTGCGCCCCCGATCCGGTCTAGCGTCAGCAGTGCGGGTGGCGGGGAAGCCGTCCGTACGGGAGGTCCTCACACATGACTGAGTCATTCGGTCGGGAGGGGCCGGCCCCGGTCCCTGCGGTGTCGGGATCGACCGGTCCAGCGATCGACGGATGCGCGGTGACCGCGCGTCCTTAGGAGCCCCACGTGACTGCAGCTCGCTCCGGTTCTTCCGTCCGCACCTACGTGCTGGACACCTCGGTTCTGCTCTCGGACCCCTGGGCCGTGACTCGGTTCGCCGAGCACGCGATCGTCCTTCCACTCGTCGTCATCAGCGAGCTCGAGGGCAAGCGGCATCATCACGAACTGGGGTGGTTCGCGCGCGAGTCGTTGCGGATGCTCGACGACCTGCGGATCCGCCACGGGCGCCTCGATCAGCCCGTGCCCATCGGCACCGAGAACGGCACCCTGCAGGTCGAGCTCAATCACACCGACCCCGCTGTTCTTCCCGTCGGCTTCCGGACCGACTCCAACGACTCGCGGATCCTCGCGTGCGCACTGAACCTCGCCGCCGAGGGCAAGGACGTGGTGCTGGTCAGCAAGGACATCCCGCTGCGCGTCAAGGCCGGTGCGGTGGGTCTGCCGGCCGACGAGTACCACGCTCACGACGTCGTCCCGTCGGGATGGACGGGCATGGCCGAGATCGAGGCGTCGCGCGCGACCATCGACGGCCTGTTCGCCGAGGGATTCGCCGACATCGACGAAGCGCGAGAGTTGCCGTGCCACACCGGTGTTCGACTGCTCGGCGGCACGTCCAGCGCGTTGGGTCGGGTGACGGCGAACAAGCAGGTGCAGCTGGTGCGCGGCGAGCGTGAGGCGTTCGGCCTGCACGGCCGGTCCGCCGAGCAGCGCGTCGCCCTGGATCTGCTGCTCGACGAGAGCATCGGCATCGTCTCGCTCGGCGGGAAGGCCGGCACCGGTAAGTCCGCGCTCGCGCTCACCGCGGGCCTCGACGCGGTGCTCGAACGACGGACCCATCGCAAGGTCGTCGTGTTCCGGCCGCTGTACGCGGTCGGCGGCCAGGAGCTCGGCTACCTCCCCGGCAGCGAGAGCGACAAGATGGGCCCGTGGGCGCAAGCGGTGTTCGACACGCTCGACGGTCTCGCGAGTCCGGAGGTCATCGAGGAGGTCACCGCACGCGGCATGCTCGAGGTGCTGCCGCTCACGCACATCCGCGGACGGTCGCTGCACGACTCGTTCGTCATCGTCGACGAGGCGCAGTCGCTGGAACGCAACGTCCTGCTGACGGTGCTCTCGCGGCTCGGCACGGGATCACGCGTGGTGCTCACGCACGACGTGGCACAGCGCGACAACCTGCGGGTCGGACGCCACGACGGTGTCGCCGCCGTGATCGAGAAGTTGAAGGGGCACCCTCTCTTCGCCCACATCACGCTGACCCGTTCGGAGCGCTCGCCCATCGCCGCACTGGTCACCGAGATGCTCGAGGAGTTCGGGCCGGCCTGAGTCACCGTTCGCGCCGGGCGGCACGGACCGCCCGGCGCGGTGTGACGCCGAACTATCACCGACCTCTTTGTCAGGGAGATCACCGGAATCCGCGTCGCGCGGTCCGAAGGTTCGGAGTGGACACCTACGGCCGTTATGCTGCTGTGATGCCGAAGAGTGACCAGGACCTGTTGAGCGAGCTCGAAGCCGATGCCGCGCACCTGCTGCAGAAGCACATCGACGCTGCTCGGGACTGGCAGCCCCACGATTATGTTCCGTGGGACTCGGGTCGCAACTTCGCGTTCCTCGGCGGCGAGGACTGGTCTCCGGAGCAGGTGACGCTCGGTGACGCCGAGGTCGTCGGTGCCACCGTCAGCGTGCTGGTCGCCGACAACCTGCCCGAGTACCACCGCGACCTGGCGTTCGCTCTCCGGAGCAGCGACGTCTGGTGGAAGCTGATCGGCCGGTGGACCGCGGAGGAGAACCGGCACGCCATCGTGCTGCGCAACTACCTCATGACGACTCGCGCGGTCGACCCAGTGGATCTCGAGCGTGTGCGCATCGAGCACATGACCACCGGCTACTCCGCACCGTCGCTCCACGTGCTGCACATCCTCGCCAAGTTCGCCCTCGACGAGCGAGCAGCGGCCGTGCGCCACCGTCGCGCCTCCGCGTCGTCGCAGGACGCTCTCCTGTCGAGCATCCTCGACCGCATCGCCGAGGACGACGATCTGCAGACCACGCTCTTCACCGACCTGGTCTCCGCCGCGATCCGCGTCGATGCCGACGGCGCCGTCCGCGCCATCGCCGACACCGTCGCGTCCTTCTCGGTCCCCACCGTCGATCTCCCCGGCCGCGGCGGCAGCGCCGAACTGCTCGCCGGCATCGGGCTCTACGACCGCACCATCGAGACCGAAGAGGTGATCAAGCCCCTGCTCGAGGCGTGGAACGTGTTCACCCTCGACGGCCTCGGCGAGGACGGCCTCGCGGCCCGCGCGGAGCTCGAGAGCGCACTCGCCACTGCCGCGTCCTGATCAGCGCGTGATCGCGAACCCGCCCACCACCACCGGCTGACCGGCACCGACGAAGTACACGGTGCCGTTCCAACGGTTCGGGTTCACGGCGTCGCGCGTCATCTCGTCGTGGAAGACGGCTCCGAAGGCGGGGGACAGGCGCGAGTAGTAGACGTGGACCACGTCGGCCCCGGTCGCGATGCTCGGGGCGCGGTAGACGTCGCCCGGGATCGCGTTCACGCCGAGAAGTCGGTTGACCGTCGTGTCGCCGGTGATGGTCTTGCCGTCCCACAGCGGGACGGGAGCGCCCTCGGGCGTGGTGCCGACGTAGACGCCGTCGGGAACGGGTCCGGCGGACGCCAGTGCGGGGGCGGCCAGCGCCGCGCCGATCGCGGCGGCGCCGCCGAGGAGTGCCACTGCAGTTCGTGTCATGACACGTCACACTCCTCCTGATCGCCCCGCACCACAGCGTTTCGCCGTGATGCGGGGCGGGGAGTGCTGGGTCAGTCCTGGACCTTGGCCATCGCCAGGACGTCGAGGCGCTTGTCGAGTTCTTCTTCCGACAACTTCTCGGGGACGAGTCCACGCTCGAGGACGACCTCGCGAATGGTCTTCTTGTCCTTCAAGGCCTGCTTGGCGACGGCCGCAGCTTCCTCGTAGCCGATCGCACTGTTGAGAGGTGTCACGATGGACGGCGACGACTCGGCGAGCTGCTTGAGGTGCTCCTCGTTGGCGACGAGGCCGTCGACACACTTGTCGGCGAACAGGCGGGAGACGTTGGCGAGCAACGTGAACGACTCGAGCAGGTTGCGCGCCATCATGGGGATGTAGACGTTGAGTTCGAAGGCTCCGGCTGCGCCGCCCCAGGCGATCGCCGCGTCGTTGCCGACGATCTGCGCCGCCACCTGGGTGGCCGCCTCGGGGAGAACCGGGTTGACCTTGCCGGGCATGATCGAGCTGCCGGGCTGCAGGTCGGGGAGCCGGATCTCGCCGAGACCGGTGAGCGGGCCCGACCCCATCCAGCGGATGTCGTTGGCGATCTTGGTCAACGAGACGGCGATGGTGCGCAGCGCGCCCGACGCCTCGACCAGACCGTCACGAGCCGCCTGGGCCTCGAACGAGTTCTTCGCCGCGGTGAGGGCGTCGACACCGGTCGACTTCACCAGCTCGGTCACGACCTTCGGGCCGAAGCCGTCGGGGGCGTTGAGACCCGTGCCGACGGCGGTGCCGCCGATGGGGAGTTCGCCGAGGCGGGGGAGCGTGGACTGCACGCGCTCGATGCCGGCCTCGATCTGACGTGCGTAGCCGCCGAACTCCTGGCCGAGCGTGACGGGCACCGCGTCCATGAGGTGGGTGCGGCCCGACTTCACGACGGTCTTCCACTCGGTCGCCTTGGCCGCCAGAGCGGTGTGCAGGTACTCGAGGGCCGGGATCAGGCTGGTGACCGCGGCCTCGGTCGCGGCGACGTGCGTCGCGGTGGGGAACGTGTCGTTGGACGACTGCGACATGTTGACGTGGTCGTTGGGGTGCACCTCGACGCCCGCGTTCTTCGCGATGCTCGCGATGACCTCGTTCGCGTTCATGTTGGAGCTGGTGCCCGAGCCGGTCTGGAACACGTCGATGGGGAACTGATCGTCGTGCTTGCCGTCCGCGATCTCGCCGGCCGCCGCGATGATGGCGTCGGCCTTGTCCGCATCGAGCAGACCCAGGTCCTTGTTGACCTGTGCACATGCGGCCTTGAGCAGACCCATCGCGCGGATCTGGGTGCGCTCGAGGGGGCGGCCCGAGATGGGGAAGTTCTCGACGGCGCGCTGTGTCTGCGCACGCCACAGCGCGTCGACGGGTACGCGAACCTCTCCCATGGTGTCGTGCTCGATGCGGAACTGCTGATCGTTGTCTGTCATGTACCTCGTGCCTCGGTAGATGGGTCGGGAAGTCGGAGTGCGCGTCAGAAGGACGGGACGGCGCCGGAGGTGTCACCGTCGAAGTCCACGGACGAATACTCCCGCAGTTTGTTCAGCTGGTGGTACGCGTCGATCATCCGCACGGTGCCCGACTTGGAGCGCATGACGATGGACTGCGTGTGGGCACCGCCGCCGGAGTAGCGCACTCCGCGCAGCAGATCGCCGTCGGTGACGCCGGTCGCGGTGAAGAAGACGTTCTCCCCGGCGACCAGATCATTGGTGTTCAGGATGCGATCGAGATCGTGGCCTGCGTCGACGGCCTTCTGGCGCTCGTCGTCGTCCGTCGGGGCGAGCCGGCCCTGCAGTGCTCCCCCCATGCAGCGCATGGCCGCCGCGGCGATGATGCCCTCGGGCGTGCCGCCGGTGCCGATCAGGATGTCGGTGCCCGAATCGGGGCGGGCGGCCGCGATGGCGCCGGCGACGTCACCGTCCGAGATCAACCGGATGCGGGCACCGGTGTCGCGGATCTGCTGCATCAGTTCGGTGTGGCGGGGACGGTCGAGCACACACACGGTGACGTCCGAGGACGACCCCTTCTTGATCTTCGCGATCCGGGCGATGTTCTCGGCGACCGGAGCGGTGATGTCGATGGCATCGGCGTAGTCGGGGCCGACGGCGATCTTCTCCATGTAGAACACGGCCGACGGATCGAACATCGCACCGCGCTCGGCCACCGCGAGCACGGAGATCGCGTTGGGCATGCCCTTGGCCATCAGCGTCGTGCCGTCGACGGGATCGACGGCGAAGTCGACCTCGGGACCGTTGCCGTTGCCCACCTGCTCGCCGTTGTAGAGCATGGGCGCCTCGTCCTTCTCGCCCTCTCCGATGACCACGACGCCGCGCATCGACACCGAGCTCACCAGCTGGCGCATGGCGTCCACGGCAGCGCCGTCGCCACCCTCCTTGTCGCCGCGGCCGACCCAACGCCCGGACGCGAGCGCCCCGGCCTCGGTGACGCGGACGAGTTCGAGCGCGAGGTTTCGATCCGGCGCCATCTGCGTGGGAACGTCGGTGTTGGCCGTCATGGGGCTGTGCCTCCTTGCACATGGCGCGGTTCGCAGCCCGACTGACGGGCGTCGTCCGCACGGAATGAACATCGACTCGGGCGAAAAAGACTCGGCGTGATTGTCGCACTAGTCGCACGGCCCCGGCCTGCCGGGGGAAGCGCGGAGCTGCGCGGATGGCGAGCCCCCGCGCGCTCGGTGCGATACTGGAGAGGTGGCCGACAAGAAACCCAGGTACCTGCAGAACAACAAGGACATGGCCTGGTCCCTGATCCCGCTTCTTCTCGCATGCCTGGTGATCGCGGCCATCGCCGGTCAGTGTTCGTTGCGTGTGGGCGGCCCCGAGGCGGGTGAGGTTCCTCGCATCGATCTGGGGGCGTCCCTGCAGGCGGACGCGAATGCGCTGACCTTCCCGGTGCGCAGTCCCGACGTGCCCGATCAGTGGATCCCGAACTCGGCGAACCGTGGCCCGGTCTCGGGCTCGGAGTTCCAGTCCAGCACCGTCGGCTTCGTCACCGAGAACGGCAATTTCCTCTCGCTCACCCAGAGCGACGCCTCCGAGGACGAGCTGGTCCGCTCGAAGACCGAGGGATCACGGGTGTCCGCCGGCGGCGCGGAGGCCATCGCCGGCCTGAACTGGGTGGTCTACGGCAACGACGACACGGAACCGTACTGGGTGGCCGATCTCGGCGACACCCGCGCGATGCTCACCGGTTCCGGGTCGCAGGAGGAGTTCGTCGCGCTGGCATCCGCCACGGCCACGGCTCCGGTACTCGACAAGCGCTGACGCGCTCGCTCACTCCTCGTCGCGGGCCAGCGCCTTCTCGATGCGCGTGCGCGCGCCGGCCAGGTGCTGCTCGCAGTGCGTCGCCAGTGCTTCGCCGCGCTCCCACAGCGCCAGTGAGGCATCGAGATCCAGGCCGCCCTGCTCGAGCAGCTTGACCACGTCGACCAACTCGTCGCGCGCGTCCTCGTAGCCCAGCTCGGCGATCGGTGTCTCGTTCATGAGTCCCCATGCTGCCTCGAGAGTCCGACAGCGGACGAGTCAGGTGGCGGAACTACGACCCATCGTGACGGCCGTGACCACGCCGTCCGCGACGCGGACCCGGAGCTGCGTACCCGGCGCCGCGTCGTCGACCGACCGGAGCACCTCGGGGTCGGATCCGGGGACCATGCGCTGCACCACCGAGTAGCCCCTCGCCAGAGTCGCCGCCGGTCCGAGCGTGGTCAGACGGGCGCGCATGTGCTCCACCGTCGTCGCCTCTCGCGACACCGCCCGCTCCACGTCACGGCGGACGACGCGTCGCATCTCGGCGATCTCCTCCTCGCGGCGGGCGACCGCGGAGAGGGGATCGGCCAGCACGGGCCGGTGCCGCAGGGCGTCCAGTGCGCGCGCCTCGCGCTGCACCCAACTGCGGAGCGCTGCGGCGCTGCGGCTCCGCAGCTCGGCGACCAGTTCCCGTTCGGCCACGGCGTCGGGCACGACGAGCTTGGCGGCATCGGTGGGGGTGGCCGCACGAAGATCCGCCACGTGATCGCTGAGCGGACTGTCCGGTTCGTGTCCGATGGCGCTCACGATCGGCGTCGTCGCACGGGAGATCGCGCGGCAGAGCGCCTCGTCGGAGAACGGCAGCAGATCCTCGACACTGCCGCCGCCACGGGCGAGTATCACCACGTCGACCGTGGGGTCCTCGTCCAGCTCGGCCAGCGCGCGCAGGATGCCGGGCACCGCCGACGGGCCCTGCACGGGAGTGTTGCGTACCTCGAAGCGCACCGCCGGCCACCGCCGTTCCGCGACGCTGAGCACGTCCCGTTCGGCAGCACTGGCGCGTGCGGTGACGAGCCCGACGACGCGAGGCAGGAAGGGGAGCGGCCGCTTGAGTCGCGGATCGAACAGTCCCTCGGCCGCGAGAAGACCGCGCAGGCGCTCGATGCGGGCAAGCAGCTCGCCGACTCCCACCGCTCGAATCTCCGTGGCGCGCAACGACAGTGTGCCGCGACCGGTGAAGAAACTGAGCTTGCCGTAGAGGATGACGCGAGCGCCCTCGGTCAACGGCACAGGAGAGTTCTGGATGAGCATCGGTGAGCACGTCACCGACAGCGACATGTCGGCGGACGGGTCGCGGAGCGTCAGGAACGCCGTGCGCGTTCCCGCACGCACCGAGATCTGCGTGATCTGGCCCTCGACCCACACGCTGCCGAGGCGATCGATCCACCCGGCGACCTTGGTCGCGACCGTGCGGACGGGGAGCGGGTTCTCGGCGGTGCTGGTGGCGGCCGTGGTCATCGTGGTCCGAGAATCACTTCGCTCGGGCGGTGGTGATGCGGTTCTCGAGCATGGTCCGGTACGGCGCGCGGTCCGAGGCCGACGTCTCGTACTCGAGAAGTGACGTGAGGTCCTCGACCGACAGCGACCGCAGACGGGCACGCAACTGAGCCAGCGTCAGGGCGTCGTAGTCGAGGTACTCCACGATCTCGGGAGTCGCGGTCGGCGCGGTCGCGAGAGCCGGGGCCGGAACGGGTTCGGTCGTCTCGATCTCCGACGGCGGGGTCGAGTACAGGGCGAACCGCCCTGCGGGCGCACCGGGCTCCGGCACGTCGATCTCTCCGGCCGGGTCACCGACCGGCTCGGGCTCGGTGGACAGCGGCACCTGCGTGTACCGCGCGGGTGCGACGTCCGCGTCGTCGTCGAAGGTCGCCCACTCCGCGGTCTCGACCGGGCGGGAGCCGATCAGGGAGAACACCTGGTCGCCCTTGATGGCCAGCTCGGTGACGGTCTGTTGCAGACGCATCGCGGTCTGGAGGACCTCGCTCACGGCGGTCATCGGCAGGGAGATGGCGGTGGTGGGGAGACGCCGAGCCTCCTCGACGACGGTCACGGCGATTCCGAGCGCGACGCGGGCGGCGAAGGGTGGACGGATCATGTCTCACAGAGTGCCCCACGTCGCGCATTTTTCCCAGTCGACGTGCGCGGGAAGCGACGCCCACCCGACTACCCGTATCCTCGTGGTATGTCTTCGGCTCTTCCGGTGTCCTCGTCCTCCACCACCTCCTCCGCCATCCCGCTCGAGCTGGGTATCGCCCGGCCGGCGGTCACAGGTGAGGTCTACGACGGCCCGCTGCGCGTTCTGCTCGCCGAGCCGCGCGGGTACTGCGCCGGTGTGGATCGAGCGGTGGAGACGGTCGAGAAGGCGCTCGAGAAGCACGGCGCCCCGATCTACGTGCGCAAGGAGATCGTGCACAACCGCCACGTGGTGGAGACGCTGTCCGATCAGGGCGTCATCTTCGTGGACGAGACCGACGAGGTGCCGGACGGCGCACTGCTCGTGTTCTCCGCGCACGGTGTTTCACCGGCGGTCCACGAGTCCGCGGCCGCCAAGAACCTGCGCACCATCGACGCGACGTGCCCACTGGTGACGAAGGTGCACCAGGAGGCCAAGCGTTTCGCTCGCGACGACTTCGACATCCTGCTCATCGGCCACGAGGGTCACGAGGAGGTCGAGGGCACCGCGGGCGAGGCCCCGGACCACGTGCAGGTCGTGGACGGGCCGGATTCCGTCGACGCCGTCACCGTCCGGGACGAGAACCGCGTCATCTGGTTGTCGCAGACCACGCTGAGTGTCGACGAGACCATGACGACTGTCGCGCGACTGCGGGAGAAGTTCCCCAACCTGCAGGATCCGCCCAGCGACGACATCTGCTACGCCACCCAGAACCGGCAGGTGGCGGTCAAGGCTATGGCGCCCGAATGCGACCTGGTGATCGTGGTGGGGTCGACGAACTCGTCGAACTCCGTCCGTCTGGTCGAGGTCGCCCTCGCTGCGGGCGCGCGCGCGAGCTACCTGGTCGACTACGCCAAGGACATCGATCTCGCCTGGCTCGAGGGCGTCCGCACGGTGGGCATCACGTCCGGCGCATCCGTGCCGGAGGTGCTGGTGCGTGGAGTGCTGGACCTGCTCGAGACACATGGCTTCGGCGACGTGAAGTCGGTGACGACGGCCAACGAGACGCTGGTCTTCGCGCTTCCTCGCGAGCTGCGGACCACCAGCCGGGTGTGAGCCGACCGCGGCCGGGAGATCAGTCCCGGTCGCGGTAGCGCACCCGTGGTGCGGGGTACGGCGACAGATTCTCCGCACCGGTGCGCCGGGGTTCGTACGGCGTGGGTTCGTACCGGGGGCGAGCTTCCCGTGGGCGACCGTTGTCGGAAGCCGCGACCTGGCCCTCGAAGGCGCGCGGGGCGGGCCGAGCAGCGCGTGACTCCTCGCGCGGTTGCGGTGCGGCGGGCCGTGCACGGCGGGTGCGGTCGTGTCGAGCGTCGGGTGCGTCCGTCCGCGGTTCCTGGCGGGTCCTGCGGCGTTCCTCCGCCCGTCCCGCCGTCTCGCGAGTGGCGGGACGTTCGGAGCGCGACCGTCGGGGTGCGGCGTCACGCGCTGCCGCGGCCGGTCGCGCTGCGCGCGCCGGCTTCCGGACCGGAGTGGGGCGACGATCGAGCGCGAGCCGGGCGCCACCGACGCCGAGGACCAACAGCGTGGTCAGCGCCATGAGCGGGAAGCGATCGACGAGCGGCACGGCGACGGTCAGGACGATGTCCTTGATCGAGGTGCCCGCTCCGTCGGTGAGGATCTGGTATGCGATGGGGACGCCGAGGAACATGATGAGCGGCGGCTGAACCATGGCGGTGAAGAGTCCACGATGGCGGACCGCGACGACGGCGATGAGTGCACCGAGCACGTACAGGACGGCGAACGTCGATCCCAGTTCGTCGCCACGCATGGCATCGACGAGAAAGCCCAGGACGGCTGCGCCCACTGCCACCGCGACGGCGCCCCATGCGGGGATTCCGGGTACCGACGGCACAGCGGAGCGCTGGTCGAGAGGCACTCCCGAGCGTGCGCGTTGGGGGGAAGACACACAGCGAGGTTAGCGTTGATTCAACGACTTGCGTCGTCGGCATGCCCGCGACACGTCGACGAGGTGCCCTCCATCGCAGTCGCGGTCATGGTTCGTGGCCGCTGGTCCACACTCGTGACCTGCGGCGGTTCGCCGTCGAAGAGGGACATCTCGTGGAGCTTGCGTGCTGTGACGAAGACCCGTGCGTCCAACGATCCCGCCGCTGCGTTGAACGAGTCCACGGCCTTGCCCAGCTGTGATCCCAAGCGATCCACGTGGGCTCCGACCGTGCCGAGGCGCTCGTACAGCTCACGGCCCAGCACACGCACGCGAGCGGCGTCCTCGGCCAGTGCGTCCTGCTTCCACGTGTAGGCGACGGTCCGCAGCAGGGCGATGAGAGTGGTCGGGGTGGCGAGCACCACGTTGCGGGAGAAGGCGTGTTCGAGCAGGCCGCGGTCGCGCGTCAGCGCGGCATCGAGGAACGGGTCGCCCGGAACGAAGAGGACGACGAATTCCGGCGACGGGTCGAACGCGTGCCAGTACTTCTTGTCGGCGAGCTGGTCGACGTGTGTGCGCAGGTGTTTGGCGTGGCGTTCGAGATGCCGATCGATGGTCTCGGGATCCTGCTCGGCGCTCGCGTCGAGGAAGGCGACCAGCGGAACCTTGGCGTCGACGACGATGCGCTTGCCACCGGCGAGCTTGACCACCAGATCGGGGCGCACGCCGGGTGCGGCGACCTGGGTGTCGAAGTCGCAGTGGCGCGTCATGCCGGCCAGCTCCACGACCCGCTCGAGCTGGATCTCGCCCCACCGGCCACGAATCTGTGGCGCCCGCAGCGCGGTGACGAGCTGGTCCGTCTGCGACGCCAACTGCCGCGAGGCGCGGTGCATCCCGGCGACCTGCTCGGTCAGTCCCGCGTATGCGTGAACACGGTCGCGCTCGACGAGCCGTACGTGTTCCTCGAGTGCGTCGACCGCCTCCCGCAGCGGGTCGACCAGGTGGGAGACCTGTTGACCGATGGCGCCGGAGTGGCGCCGCGCGGAGTCCTCGTTGAGCAGCGACAACGACCGCCGCAGCGTCTCCTCGTTGTCCGCGGAGACCGCGAGCCGCTCACCCGCACGGGCGAGTTCGACGTCGCCGCGTGCGGCCCGCAACCACCAGCCCAACCCCAGGCCGACGAGAAGGGTGACGAGAGTGGTCACGGCAGTGAGGGCGGTCATGAGGCTCACTATGAACCGGGGTACCGACACACCTTCGGCCCGAGCGTCTTTGTCGTAGGTCTCCGTTAGCGTCGGCGACATGAGAATCCTGCACACCTCGGACTGGCACATCGGGCGCACCTTCCACGGTGTCGACCTGCTGGCCGATCAGCGTCGTGCTCTGGAGGCTCTCGCCACCGTCGTCCGAGAACAGAGTGTGGACGTCGTCGTGGTCCCCGGGGACATCTACGACCGTGCGGTGCCCAATGCGGACGCGGTCCGGCTGTGCAACAAGGCATTCGAGGCCATCCGCGACGCGGGGGCCGTCATCGTCGCCACGTCGGGCAATCACGACTCGCCCGCCCGGCTCGGTGCCGGGTCGGCGTTCTCCGCTGCCGGCGGTCTGCATCTGTTCACCACCGTCGACGCCGTCGATAGACCGGTCGTGCTGGCGGACGAGCACGGTGACGTGGCGTTCTACGGCATTCCGTACCTCGAGCCGGACGCCACCCGCGCCGAGCTCGGGGTACCCGGCGCTCGTTCGCACGCCGCGGTGTTGCAGGCGGCGATGGCCCGCATCGCGGCCGATCTGGCGACGCGGCACTCGTCGGTCCGCTCGGTGGTGCTGGCCCACGCCTTCGTGATCGGCGGCGAGGGTACGGGTTCCGAGCGTTCGATCTCCGTCGGTGGCGTCGAGACCGTGCCGGCTTCGATCTTCGGCGGTATCGACTACGTCGCGCTGGGCCACCTGCACTCTCCGCAGACCATCGACGACCACATCCGGTACTCGGGATCGCCGCTGCCGTACTCGTTCGGCGAGCGTTCGCATCGCAAGGCTGCGTGGCTCGTCGACATCGACGGCTCGGGTGGCCGCGTCGTCACGCGTGTCGATCTGCCGGTGGTGCGGGGCCTGTCCGTCCTGGAGGGAACGCTCGAGGAGCTCGGCACGGAGAACCGGTTCGACTCCGCGACAGAGCATTACGTCTCCGCTGTGCTCACCGATGCGGTGCGGCCCGTCGACGCGATGCGCCGTCTGCAGGAGCGTTTCCCGCACGCGGTGCACCTCGAGTGGAAGCGGCCGGCCGGTGTCGATTCCGGGAGCTATCGCGAGAAGGTGCAGGGTAGGTCGGACCGTGAGGTGCTCAGCAGCTTTCTCGCAGACGTGCGCAGCGCGCCCTCGTCGTCCGAGGTCGAGCTGCTCGATCGTGCGGTCGAGAACGTCACGGGTCAACGGGATTCGACGTCCGCATCGCCCGTCGAGCACGAGTGGGTGCGCTCGGCGTGAGACTGCATGCGTTGTCGGTCACCGCGTTCGGGCCGTTCGGCGGCACGGTCGACGTCGACTTCGACGATCTCGGGGCCGACGGCCTCTTCCTCCTGCACGGCCCCACCGGAGCGGGAAAGACGTCCGTTCTCGATGCCATCGCCTTCGCTCTCTACGGCGTTCTCCCCGGCTCGCGCCGAGAGAGTCGACGCCTGTTGTCGGATCACGCTGCGCCGGGTGTGGTTCCGCGCGTCGAACTCGACGCGACGTTGGGTGGCCGCCGCCTCACCATCGTCCGGCAGCCGGAGTTCCTGCGCCCCAAGCGGCGCGGGGTGGGAACCACGAAACAGAACGCCAAGGCGACGCTGACGTGGCACGACGGCCGGGGCGAGAACCTCACGCGCATCGACGAGATCGCGCTCGAGGTCGAGCGCCTGCTCGGCATGCGGGTGGACCAGTTCTTCCAGGTCGTCCTGCTGCCGCAGGGGGACTTCGCGCGGTTCCTGCGGGCGCGCAACGAAGAACGGGGTGCGCTGCTCGAGCAGTTGTTCGACACCGATCGGTTCCGCGACATCGAGACGTGGTTCCAGGATCAGCGTCGCGCCAGCGCGGAGCGTCTCGCCGGGCGATCGGAGTCCGTCGACAGACTGGCTGCCCAGGTGGCCACCGCCGCCGGCGTGGACCTCTTCACGGGCACCGACGTGGTGGAGTGGGGGACCGATCTTCTGGGCGGTGCCCGAGAGCTGGCCCGTGTGCGCACAGAGCATCTGCGGGCAGCGCGCGCCGAGCACGCCGCGTCTCGTGAGCACGCTCGGATCGCGCACCGCCGCCGGGAGGCACGCGAGCGGGGGGCCGCGGCAGCAGCGCGACTCACGGTGCTGGCGGACGGCGACGCCGAGCGCGCGCAGCAGATCGCTGAGCTGGACCGTGCGCGTCGGGCGCTGCCGGTGCGCGATCGCGCCGTCACCCTCGACCAGCACCGTCAGCGCGCGGCCGCCGCCGCCGCGACGATGCGGCGCCGGGAGCGGGCGGCTGCCGAGACCGAGGCCTCCGTGCTGGTCGGGACGTTGTCGTGGCCGCCCCGTCCTGCCGATGCGGAGGTGCTCGATGCCGCGGTGCACCGGTGGAGCGGCGAGTGCGCGGTGCTGGACAGTGTCGCGGGCGACGAGTCCGATCGAAGGACGGCGGTGGCCGATCGGGAACGCGCCGTCGCTCGGGTGCGCGGTCTGGAGACGGACCTGCGGGCGGTACGGGTACGTCTCGACGCGGTACCTGCGGAGCGCGCGGCACTGGACGCCGAGCATCGAGTAGCCGTCGCGGCTCGTGCGGGTCTCGCCGGCCTGGAGGCGCGGCATCACGGCGCCGAGGACGCGGCACGCGCACACGTCGAGTGGGCCCGCGAGTCCGAGCGCCTTGCTGCGGCCGTCACGACGGCCGAGCGTGCCCGGACCCGCTACGACGATCTGCGCACCGAATGGTTGGACCTGCGGGAACGCCGTCTCGAGGGGATGTCCGCGGAGCTCGCGGCGGGACTCGAGGACGGCGCCCCCTGCGGAGTCTGCGGCGCGACGGAACATCCGGCGCCCGCATCTCCGACCGCGGGGCGGGTGTCCCGGGACGACGAGAACCGCGCGGGACAGCGGGTCGGTGCAGCCGAGGCGGAACGCACCACGGCGGACGCCGCGGTGCAGCGCTGCCGACAGCGTGTGGACGAGCTCGCGACCCGGTGCGCGGATCGCACCGCAGCGGAACTTGCGGCCGAACTGGACGCGGCCACGACGGCACTGGCGGAGGCGCGGCGTGCCGCGGATCGTCTCGCGGCGATCGACTCCGCGTTGGCGGCGCTGGACGAGGAGACCGCCGGTCTGCGGGTGCGGACCGACGCGATCACGGCCGAACTGGGCGTCACTCGCGGGCGGACGGAGGCGCTGGAGACTCGGATCGCGGAGGCCACCGCGCGCATCACGGCCGCCGTGGGGACGACGTCCACCGTTGCGGAACGGCGTGCCGCACTCGACGCGGCCATCGCAGCCGCGGTGGCGTGGCGCGATGCTCGCCGCGACGCCGACTCGGCCGATCAGGCGGTGATGCGGCTCGAGACCGACCTGGTGGAGTGCGCGCGCGAGCACGGATTCACCGAGGTCACGGAAGCCCTGGCGGCGGTCCGTGACAGGGCCCGGTGCACGGTGCTGGAGAACTCCGTTCTCGACGCCGAGAAGCAGCGCTCCGCGGCTGCGGCCGTGCTCGCGGAGCCGGACGTGGCGGAGGCGATGGTGGGGGAGACCGTCGACACCGCTGCTGTCGATGCGGAGGAGATCCGACTGCGGGGGTTGCTGGACGAGGCCATCGCCTCGGCCGGAGACGCCGACAGTCGGCTACGCATGCTCGAGGACCTCGTCGCCCAACTGTGGGCCGCTGCGGACCGTCTGGGACCTGCCCACCTCGAGCACGCGGAACTCGAGCAGCTGGCGGAGGTGGTGGCCGGCAAGGGCGCCAACGCGCGTCGGATGTCGCTGCGGTCCTACGTGCTGGCCGCGAGGCTCGAGGACGTCGCCACCGCGGCATCCGTGCGCTTCCGGTTGATGTCGCAGGGCCGGTTCGAGTTCGTGCACTCCGACGACGTGGGCCCCCGAGGCACCCGCGGCGGGCTGGGTCTCGACGTACGCGACGACTACACCGGGGTGGTCCGGTCGGCGGGCACCCTGTCGGGCGGCGAGGCGTTCTGCGCGTCGCTCGCGCTCGCGTTGGGTCTCGCCGACGTCGTCGCGGCCGAGGCGGGCGGCATCACCCTGGACACGATGTTCATCGACGAGGGGTTCGGAAGCCTCGACTCGGGATCACTGGACGCCGTCATGGGAGTCCTCGACGAACTCCGGTCCGGTGGGCGCACGGTGGGCATCGTCAGTCACGTCGACGAGATCCGTGACCGGGTCCCCTCACGCCTCGAGGTGATCCGCGAACGTCACGGATCCACGGTACGAGTGCACGCGGGAGTGTGACCGCTCAGTCGTCCTTCTTCTCGTCGTCCTCGTGCGTGTCGACGTCGATCGGAGTCGGTGCCACGTCGTCGGACTGGTCCGAGGGCGCCGGCGCGTATCGGGTCTTCTCGTCGTGGACGACGACGGGCGCGTCGTCACCGGGTGTGCCGAGATCGTCGTGGATGCGTTCGGCGATGTCGTTCGCGCCGGGATCCTCGTCGGACCGAAGTTCGATCTGCTCGTTGATGTAGCGCAGCAGCACCGCGGTGGCCGCAGCGACCGGGACCGCGAGGAACGCCCCGATGATGCCGAAGATGGAACCGCCGGCGGTGACGGCCAGCAGCACGATCGCGGCATGCAGGTTCATCGACTTGCTCTGCAGGATCGGCTGCAGGACATTGCCTTCGATCTGCTGCACGGCCAGGATGATCGCCAGGACGATGACCGCGGTGGTGAACCCGTTGGCCACCAGCGCGACCAGGACGGCGAGGGCACCGGCGACGAAGGCACCCACGATGGGGATGAAGCCACCGAGGAAGGTGAGCGTCATCAGCACCGGGGTCAGCGGCACGCCGAGGATCACCAGGCCGATGCCGATGAAGATCGCGTCGATCGCGCTGACGATGGCCTGGGTACGGATGAAGCCACCCAGGGTGTCCCACACCCGTCGGAGTACCTCGGCGAGATGACCACCGGCCTTGCGTCCGGCCAGTCCGTGCAGCCAGGGGAGGAAGCGCGGGCCGTCCTTGATGAAGAAGAAGCTCAGGACGAGCACCAGACCGAGCGTGACCAGGATCGACCCGGCGGTGGCGACGCCGGCGAAGACGCCCGAGGCGATCGCCGTGCCGCTGTCCTGCAGCTGCGTGACGATGGCTTCGACGGCGCTGTCGATCTGCTCGTCGTCCAGATTGATGGGCGGGCCCTCGAGCCACTCCTGGACCTGCGAGACGCCGAGGGTGGCACTGTCCGCGAGATCGGGAGCCTGGCTGATGACGGAGGGGACGATGAACGCGACCACACCGGCGAGAACCGCGAGGAAGCCGAGGAGTGTGGTCAGTGCGGCGAGCGCGGGCGGAAAGCCGATGCGGCGCAGCAGCCTGGTGGGCGGCCAGAGCACCGTCGCGACCACCAGTGCCAGCAGAACCGGGAGCATGATCACCCACAGCTGGCCGACCAGCCAGCCGGCGATCCACAGCGCTGCCGAGACGACGAGGAGCACGGCGGACCACTTGGCCAGCCAGAGTCCGCCGGCGCCGAACAGGTCGCTGCGATCACGGCCCGACGCGGAGCCTGCGGAAGTGGTGGGCGCGTTCTCGCTCACGTGTGTCCTCTCGTCTGACGTTGATGCGGCGAACGCAGAGTCGAACGCGCTGTGACTGTACCCGGGAAGCCGATTCCACACGCATGGCGACGGAGGGACTACCCGATGGTGAGCCCGCGGGCGAGAAGGGCAGTACGCCACAGGTGCATGGAGGCGTAGGACCGCCACGGTGACCAGTGGGCGGTGTCCGACAGATCGATGTCGAGGAGGGCCGCGCCCTGCCGGACCACCAGGTCGGTGTCGAGCAGCACGTCGGGGTCGCCCAGCAACCGCATCGACACGTAGCGGGCGGTCCACGGGCCGACACCGCGCAGTGCCAGCAGTGCACGCTCCTGGGTGGCCGCGTCGCCGTCGTGGCGCACGTCCACGGCGCCCGATGCCAGAGCGTCGGCCGTCGACGCGATCGCGGCGACCCGCCGCGCCGGACCGGTGAGGATCTCGGTGCCGCGTGTGGCCACGGCCTCGGGAGTGGGGAACAGGCGAGTGATGCCGTGGTCGGCTTCGCCCTCGTCGTCGCCCACCGGATCCCCGAGGGCCGCGACGAGCCGGGCGGTGTGCGTGGCCGCGGCACCGAGCGAGATCTGCTGACCGATCATCGTGCGAAGAAGCACCTCCGCGGCATCGAACGCCCCGGGAACGCGGATCCCCGGGGCCGCGGCCACCGACGCGGCGAGCGCAGGATCTGCCGCGAGCGCAGCGTCGACGGGAGCCGCGTCGACGTCCAGGGCCAGTACCCGCCGCACTCGGGACAGCGCGGTGGGGACGTCCGACTCGTCCCGGGCTCGCGTCTCCACCCGGACGACTCCCGCGCCGCCGTCACCCGGGACGAACCGGCACGTGACGACGGCGGGGCCGTGATCGAGGCGCAGAGCCCGGCGGTAGACGCCGTCCGTGAAGGTCTCCATGCCCGGAACCGCGTGACCCGCCAGGAACCACCGCATCCACCCCGTGTCGTACGGAGCGGAGTACGGCAGCTCGGAGGTGTCGAGGGTCCAGCGCGGCGACGTCACCCCGTCATGATCTCAGCAGCAGCGTGCGCCCGGATTCGCGTCCGCCTCCGCATGACGTGCCTTCCAGTACTCGCGCTCGGACGGCACCGGGTGCCCGGGATGGACCCGGTTCCGGTGCTCGACGAAACGCTCGTAGTCGTGATCACCCATGACGGAGGTGATCCACCACGTCGCGGCGCGAACGGACTTCAGGACGGCGTTCATGTCAGTGGCCCGTTCCCGGCCGGCGCACCGTGCCGTCCGCGATGAGCACGTCCCATTCCGCCTGCACCGACTTCTCCGCCTCGGTGGGGAGGAAACCGCTGGGCGCGAACAGCTTCGACGGTACGTCCGCCTCCTCGCTGCTGGGCAGTCCACCGGCGCGGATCGCCTTGAAGCAGACGGCGAATCCGGCGAGCGCGACGATGAGGACGAGCACCGCGAAGACGATGGACAGCGTGCCCTGGATGAAGGTGTTGCGGATGACGGCGTCGATGGCCTCCGGTGTGGCGGCAGACCGGAACTCGGTGAGGCCCTGCGACTTCGCTTCCTTGAAGTCGCTGTGCTGCGCCCAGTAGCCGATGGCCGGAACGTCGGAGAAGATCTTCTGGTACGACGCCGTCATGGTGACCACGAGGTCGAAGGCCAGCGGCAGCGCGGGGATCCAGGCCCACTTCAGCAGACCCTTCTTCACCACGACGGTCAGGACGACCGTGAGCGCGATGGCGGCCAGCAACTGGTTCGCGATGCCGAACAGCGGGAAGAGCGTGTTGATGCCGCCCAGCGGATCGGTGACGCCCATGAGCAGGATGGCGCCCCAGGCGGCGACGACGATGACCGAGCAGATCCAGGCACCGACGCGCCACGACGGATCGCGGAACTTCTTCGCGCCGCCGCCGAGGTTGCCGAGCGAGTCCGACAGCATGAAGCGAGCGACACGCGTGCCTGCGTCGACGGTGGTGAGGATGAACAGCGCCTCGAACATGATCGCGAAGTGGTACCAGAACGACTTCAGGCTCTCGCCGCCGAAGACCTGGTGCAGCACCTCGGACATGCCGAACGCGAGCGTGGGGGCGCCGCCGGTGCGCGAGATGATCGACTCCTCACCGACGTCCGTCGCGGCCTGCGACAGCTCGGCCGCGCTGACGTCCCCGCCTGACAGTCCGAGCCCGTTGACGTACGCCGCGGCGGTCTCGGGTGTTCCGCCGGTGAGTGCGGTCGGTGCGTTGAGCGCGAAGTAGATGTGCTGATCGAGAATGCAGGCGGTGACCAGAGCCATGATGGCGACGAAGGACTCGGTGAGCATGCCGCCGTAGCCGATCATCCGCATCTGCTTCTCCTTCTCGAGAAGCTTCGGCGTGGTGCCCGAGGAGATCAGCGCGTGGAAACCGGAGAGCGCGCCGCAGGCGATGGTGATGAAGAGGAACGGGAAGAGCGATCCGGAGAAAGCGGGTCCGTTGCCCTCGCTGGCGAACGACGTCATGTCCGGCATCTGCAGGACGGGTCGAGCGATGAGGATGCCGACGGCGAGCAGCACGATGGTGCCGATCTTCATGAACGTCGACAGGTAGTCACGCGGGGCGAGCAGCAGCCACACGGGGAGGATCGACGCGGCGAGACCGTAGGCGATGAGCAACCACGCGACGGTGACCTTGGACAGCGTGAACCAGTCGGCGCCCCATTCGGTCTCGGCGACCCAGCCGCCCGAGATGATGGCGAGCAGCAGCAGGACGACGCCGATGAGGGAGACCTCGGAGACCTTGCCCGGGCGAAGGTACCGCAGGTAGACGCCCATGAAGAGGGCGATGGGAATGGTCAGTGCGATGGAGAAGACGCCCCACGGGCTCTCGGCGAGTGCGTTCACGACGACGAGTGCGAGCACCGCGATGATAATGATCATGATGACGAAGACGCCGATGAGGGCGGCGATACCGCCGACCACGCCGAGCTCCTCGCGGGCCATCTGACCGAGGCTGCGGCCGCGTCGGCGCGTGGAGATCCAGAGCACCAGGAAGTCCTGCACCGCGCCGGCGAAGACGACGCCGATGATGATCCACATGGTGCCGGGCAGATATCCCATCTGCGCAGCGAGGACGGGACCGACGAGGGGACCGGCGCCCGCGATCGCGGCGAAGTGGTGGCCGAACAGCACCCGACGGTCCGTCGGCATGTAGTCCTTGCCGTTCTCCAGGATCTCGGCGGGTGTGGCCCGATCGTCCCGCGGATGGACGATGCGGTTCTCGATGAGGCGTGCGTAGAACCGGAACGCGAAGATGTAGGTGCAGACCGCCGCGACGACGAACCACACCGCGTTGACCTGCTCGCCGCGGATCACGGCGATCACGGTCCAGGCGACAGCGCCCAGCAGACCGATGATGACGAAGACGATGCGTTTGGGCACCGTCATCGGTGAGCGGTCGACGACGCCCACGGGGGGAAGGTCGTCGTCGGTCTTGAGGAACTCGACGTGCGAGTTCCCCCTGTCGGACACGGCAGTCATCTGCGGGCTCCTGGCATGCGGTGGAGGGGCGGCGATCATCGTGTGATCGCAGTCACTGTAAGCAGACCGACCGACATTTCGTGCGGTTGTGAGCCTGGCGTGTGCGGATCGTTGCGCCGAGCGGTCCGGGACCGTCGCCGAACGTCACGACATGACAACGAGACCCCACTCGCGCGCCCCGACTGCCTACGATGCTCGTGTGTCAGACCACCCCGAGTACCCGCAGCAGCCGTACACCGGTTCGTCGTACGAGCCCGACCTGACGAAGGGGCCGACGGACACCGGAGCGTTCCCGACCAGCGGAGCCTTCCCGCAGCAGCAGCAACAGCCGAGTTATCCCCAGCAGCAGTACGGCCCGCCGCCGCTGCCGCCGACCAACGCCGGCTGGGCCGCCGCCGCGCTGATCTTCTTCTGGCCGCTGGCGTTCTCGGCGTTCAACCACTCGAGCTCGGTGTTCCCGCGGTGGTCGCTGGGCGACTATCAGGGTGCGCACTACGCGTCGGAGCGCACGAAGCAGCTGGGCAAGTACTCGCTCTACATCTTCGTGGGGCTCTTCGCGCTGTTCATCCTCTTCTACGTGCTGCTCATCGCCTTCGCGATCTCGGCGGGATCGGGCACCGACTACACGTACTGACAGGGCGGTCGGGGGCGGCACGTAGACTCTCCTCCCTGTGAGCCTCACCCTCGGAATCGTCGGACTGCCCAACGTCGGCAAGTCCACCCTCTTCAACGCACTGACCAACAACGACGTGCTGGCGGCGAACTATCCGTTCGCCACCATCGAGCCGAACGAGGGCGTCGTACCGTTGCCGGATCCGCGGCTGAACGAGCTGGCCAAGATCTTCGGTTCCGAGAAGATCCTTCCGGCGCCCGTCACGTTCGTCGACATCGCCGGCATCGTGAAGGGCGCGTCCGAGGGCGCCGGCCTGGGCAACAAGTTCCTCGCGAACATTCGTGAGGCCGACGCCATCTGCCAGGTCGTGCGCGTGTTCGCCGACGACGACGTGGTGCACGTCGACGGCAAGGTCGATCCGGCCGCCGACATCGAGGTCATCGAGACCGAGCTGATCATCGCGGACATGCAGACCCTCGAGAAGGCGATCCCGCGTCTCGAGAAGGAAGTTCGCACGCAGAAGGATCGCGCGCCGATGGTCGCCGCGGCCAAGGAAGCGCAGACGATTCTCGACAGCGGCACGACGCTGTACTCGGTGAAGGACACGTTCGACGCGTCGTCACTGCGTGAGCTCAATCTGCTCACCACCAAGCCGTTCCTCTACGTCTTCAACGCAGACGAGTCGGTGCTCACCGACGACGCGAAGGTTGCCGAGTTGAAGGCAGCTGTCGCTCCCGCCGACGCCGTCTTCCTCGACGCCAAGATCGAGTCGGAGCTCGTCGAACTCGACGACGAGTCGGCGATGGAACTGCTCGAGAGCATCGGCCAGTCGGAGCCCGGCCTGCACGCTCTGGCGCGCGCCGGCTTCCACACCCTCGGGCTGCAGACGTACCTCACCGCAGGCCCGAAAGAGTCCCGCGCGTGGACCATTCACCAGGGCGACACCGCACCGCAGGCAGCGGGCGTCATCCACACCGACTTCGAGAAGGGCTTCATCAAGGCCGAGGTCGTGTCCTACGACGACCTCGTCGCCGCCGGATCCATGGCCGCCGCCAAGTCGGCCGGCAAGGTCCGCATCGAGGGCAAGGAATACGTCATGGCCGACGGGGATGTGGTGGAGTTCCGCTTCAACGTCTGAGCGGGACTGCTACCGCCAGCCCAACTCCGGCGCCACGTGCGTCAGCACCGACTCGATGAGGTGTGCGCAATACTCGACGCCGAGCTGGTTGGGCACGGTCAGGAGCAGCGTGTCGGCCGCGGCGACGGCTTCGTCCTTCGCCAGCTCCGCGATGAGCTTGTCTGGTGAGCCGGCGTAGGTCTTGCCGAAACGAGCGATGCCGCCGTCGATGTAGCCGACCTGATCGCCGCTGCCGCCCTCGCGGCCGAAATACGCACTATCCACGTCGTCGACGATCGGGAAGATGCTGCGGCTCACGGACACTCGCGGTTCGAACGAGTGGCCGACGTCGGACCACGTCTTGCGGAAGCGCTCGATCTGTTCGGCCTGCAGTTCGTGGAACGGCACGCCGGTGTCTTCGCTGAGCAGAGTCGAGCTCATGAGGTTCATGCCCTGCTGCGCCGTCCACTCGGCGGTCGCACGAGTACCTGCACCCCACCAGATGCGCTCACGCAACCCGTCGGAGTGCGGCTCGAGGCGCAACAGGCCGGGCGGGTTGGGAAACATGGGGGAGGGGTTCGGCTCCGCGAAGCCCTTGCCCTCCAACAGGTCCAGGAAGATGCGGGTGTGCTCACGGGCCATGTCTCCGCTGTCGGTGCCCTCGGCCGGGGCGTAGCCGAAGTAGCGGAAGCCGTCGATGACCTGCTCGGGCGATCCCCGGCTCACACCGAGCTGCAGCCGCCCGCCGGAGATCAGGTCGGCGGACCCGGCGTCCTCGGCCATGTAGAACGGGTTCTCGTAGCGCATGTCGATGACGCCGGTGCCGATCTCGATGCGACTGGTCTTGGCACCGACGGCCGCGAGTAGAGGGAACGGCGACGCGAGCTGGTTCGCGAAGTGGTGAACGCGGAAGTACGCGCCGTCTGCACCGAGTTCCTCTGCGGCGACCGCGAGGTCGATCGACTGCAGCAACACGTCCGATGCGGAGCGCGTCTGCGAGTGCGGCGACGGTGACCAGTGCCCGAACGACAGGAACCCGATGTTCTTCATGCACCGGAGAACGCTGACGGCGCCCGAATATTTCCCTTCCGACGGCCGCCACTGTCGCCTAGCGTGGATCCATGGCTCAGGTGAGACAGGTGCAGGTCACCTTCGATTGCGCGGACCCCGAGCGAGTCGCCCGATTCTGGTGCGAGGTTCTCGGATACGTGGTGCCGCCGGCGCCCGCGGGCTTCGCCGACTGGGCGGAGTTCGACCGTTCGCTCCCCGCCGAGAAACAGGGGTCGGCCTTCGCATGCGTGGACCCGAACGGGGTGGGCCCACGGCTGTACTTCCAACGGGTACCCGAGGCGAAGACCGTCAAGAACCGCGTCCACCTCGACGTCCGTGTGGGCGTCGGCATGGTCGGTGACGAGCGCCTCGGGGCTCTGGAAGCGGAATGCGCACGCCTCGTCGACCTCGGAGCCACGCGAGTGCGGCTCCTGCCCGCGGGCGACGGAGAAGAGTCCTGCATGGTGATGCAGGACGTCGAGGGCAACGAATTCTGCCTGGACTGACGTCCCGTCAGAACGGTGGTGGGTCGTCGTTGTCGGCGAACTCTCGTCTGCGTCGGTTTCGGGAGCGTTCGGACCGCCGCCGCGCATGCTTGTCCGCCAGGCGGGTTCTTCGCCTGGTCGGTGATGTGCGCGGGGCATCCGGTGGGGCCTGCGCCGGCTGTTCGAAGGTGATGTCGGCGAGTCCGGGGTACAGGTCGTACCCGTTGTGCGCCGGGCCCGGAATCACGCGTCCCTCGGGTGTGGCGATGGTGGAGACGACTCGTCCGGTGTCTCCGTCGAGGTACTGGTCGTCGACGAAGTCGCCGAACGTCTTCAGGTTGTGGTGAAAGCGGCACTTGGCGCCGAGGTTGACGTCGGTCGTCTGTCCACCGGCCGCGGGATCGTCGTGGTCGTACTCGGTGATGTGGTCGAGGTCGCCGGTCCAGACGGCGTTGCTGCAGCCGGGCCAGGTGCAGTACTGATCGCGGATGCGCACGAACGTGTCGAGGGCACTGGACGGGCGGTAGGGATCCGCGGGTTGCGAGGCGGGGTTGGTGGCGGCGACAGGCCTCAGAACCGCGTCGGGGCGCGCAGCGAGGTCGGCGACGTGGTCGGCGGAGATGACGCCGTGGCCCGCGAGGAAACCCGGGTTGCCCTGCTGCGCGGAGGCGGTGTCCCCGTTCACGGTGGCGGCGTCGGCGACGACGTGCACGATGACGGTGGTCAGGAGACCGTCCTCGCCGGTCCAGCCGGGAGCGTCGCAGTCGTCACGGTCACACTGGCATTCGAAGGGGGTGCGCGTGGCGAGGGCGAAGAGGGCGTCACTGCGTCGGGCGCCGGCGCTGCGCGGGTCTTTCGGGCAGACGCGTCCGGCGAGGTCGTCGACAGCAGCGGCGACGAGGACGGCGTTCTCGGCGGGCATGGTGGCGCACTGATAAGCCATGCCGTCGGGTGCGGGGTCGATCCAGAAGCCGCGGTCGTCCTTCGCGCGAGTGCGACGCTCGCGGACGGCGTCGGGGTCGTGGCGGTAGACGATGCGGTCGACCATGTCGCGCATCCGGGCCACTGACCAGGAGCCGCGTCGCCGTAGTGCCGCCGCGATCTCGGCATCGACCAGGTGGGCATGGTCGGTGCCGTCGACGAGGTCGGTGCGGGCGATGATGGTGTGGATGTACTTCGGGGTCACGAGGCCGTCGCGGAGGCAGGCGGCAACGTCGGGCAGACGATCTCGCAGGGCCACGGCACGGGTGAGGATGCCCTCGCCTGCGCCCTGGGTGATCGACAGGACTGCGGCGATGCGGGCGGCGCAGTGAGTGGTGGCGTCGAATCGGCGGCGGTCGGCGGTGTCCAGCGGCGCGACCAGTCGGGTGTGCAGTTCCGCCGCGGCCCGGTAGCGGGTCCATTCGAGGTACGCGGCGCCGGCGGTGGCGTGGGTGAGTGCGCCGAGGACGCCGTCGACCGTGACGTCGGCGAGGTGTCCGGGTAGGCCCATGGCCTCCGGATCGCGCGTCGCCCACCCCTGTTCGAACATGTGTGCGAAGGTAGCAGCGGGCACCGACACGAACAGGCCGAGAGGGGCAGAATGCGCACCATGCGAGTCGAGCGCATCACCACCAACCTGCCGGTCGAGGACATCGCCGACGCGAAGTCGTTCTACACCGATTTCCTGGGACTCGCGGTCGAGGAGTTCGATCTCGGTTGGGTCGCCCGCTTCACGTCACCGGAGACCGGTGCGCACGTACAACTGGTGACGCGAGATGCGACGAGTCCGGTGGAGTCGGCGATGTCGGTTCACGTCGACGACGTCGATGCGGCGTACGAGGAGGCCGT
The DNA here is from genome assembly GCF_001426145.1 of Rhodococcus sp. Leaf225. Classification (NCBI taxonomy): domain Bacteria; kingdom Bacillati; phylum Actinomycetota; class Actinomycetes; order Mycobacteriales; family Nocardiaceae; genus Rhodococcus; species Rhodococcus sp. Leaf225. The sequence goes on from NZ_LMRN01000007.1 coordinate 651,304, forward strand.
CCGTCGCGGTCACGAGATCGTGCATCCGCTCACCACGGAGGAGTGGGGAGTCCGACGATTCCTCGTGCGCGCTCCTGACGGAAACGTCGTGAATGTCGTGATGCACCGAGCGTGACAGTGACTCGTCACCGACATCCGCCGTCCGAGGTGCACGCCTGCAACGACGCGTCTTGACTGTCGGGGACAGATGTTCCCTGCAGTGAGGACTACCGCCATGCTTTCGCTCTGGATCTGGAATCAACCGTGGGTCTGGTCCTCGATCGTGTCGAACCTGACCGATCTCCTCTGACGGAGACGTCAGCCGAGGTCGATACCCGTGGCCTCCACGACCGCGCCCCACAGTGCGTCCCGTGCCTCCGGCGAGTCCCGCCGCCAGGACGGGTAGTGCGTGGGGCGCGGTCGTCTGTCGTGCCAGAACATCCCCGTGGACGCGAGTGGCAGATCGGCGGCTGCGAGCCACACGATGGTGTCGGCTCCGTCGTCGGCGGTGCGGAGGATGGGTTTCATCACCGAGCCGAACATCGGAATGGAGTCCGTGACACCGGGTGTGGCCGCCCACCCCGGGTGCATGCTGTGCACGACGGGATCGTCGGGCCCGGTGAGGCGCTCCGCCAGTTGCTCGGTGATCACCACCTGCATGCGCTTGGTGCGGGCGTACGCGGTGAGGCCCGAGTAGTCGCCGTGAGCGAACTCGACGTCGGTGGTCTGCAGCGGAACCGGATACATGCCGCCGCTGGAGACGAACACCACGCGGGACCCCGCGTCGAACAGCTCGCGTAGCCCGACCGTGAGCGCGACGGGCCCGAGCACGTGGGTCGCGAAGGCCATCTCGTGCTTCTGTGCGGTCTCGGTGCGCTCGGGCGGCATGACGCCGGCGCAGTGCACCACCGCGTGGATCGACGTCAGCTGAGCGGTCAGTGTGGTGACCAGCGCAGCCACGGCATCGAGGTCGCTCATGTCGCACTCGTGCGCGACGAGCTCGGCGCCGGGCACGGTGTGGCGGATCTCGGTCGCGGAGGCGTCGAGCCGCCGCGCCGAACGCCCGACCAGGTGCACCCGCGCACCGAGGACGGCCAGTTGTCGGGCGGCAGCTGCGCCGAGACCCGAGCTGCCGCCGGTGACGATCACGTCGATGGGGGCGGGGAACGGGGCCGGATCGGCCGCCCAGAATCGACGACGGACGGCCGACCCGATACGGGAGTAGCCGGGCACGACCGTCCGGTCGAGCGCCTCGTCCAGCACTCCTGTCAGAAAGTTCCCCACCGCGACCACTAGGCGGGAGGACCGTCGGTGCGGTCGCTGTTCTTCTCGCCGATGGCGTCCTTGGCCTTGTCCAGCGCGCCGTCGATCTGGGAGTCGTGCCCGGCGAACTTCTTCTTGGCCGCGTCGCCCGCTTTGTCCAGTGCCTGTTCGACCTTCTCCTCGTTCTGGTCGAGCTTGCGCTTGATCTCGCCGAAGTTCACCATCGGTCGTCCTCTCGTTGATCGTGTGAGCTGCAGTTCGAGGCTACCCACTGCCGGGCGTGGAAGAATCCCGACCATGCCGCGCACCGCCGTACCCGACGCGATCCACGACATCATCGGTGCGGCACTCGCCCCGCTCCCGCCGCACCGGCGGGACACCTTCACTCTCCGTGTCGAGCGCTGGTGGCCCGATCTCCACGAGGCCGTCACCGCCCTGTACGCGGAGCCCGATGCGGTGGCGCGCACCCTCGTCGAGCGCGCGGCACACGCGTTCGCGGACCGGCCCGACGAGCTGCACCGGCTCGACGAGCGGCGTCTGCTGGAGCCGGACTGGTTCCAGCAGCCCACCATGTTCGGGTACGCCTGTTACGTCGACCGTTTCGGTGACACTCTGTCCGGTCTGGCGGATCGGCTGGACCACCTGACGGATCTCGGTGTCACCTACCTGCACCTGATGCCGCTGCTCACGCCGCGTCCGGGCGACAACGACGGCGGGTACGCGGTCATGGATTACCGCACGGTGCGGGAGGACCTCGGGACGGTCGACGATCTGCGGGCGCTCGCCACCACCCTGCGCGAGCGCGGGATCAGTCCCGTGATCGACCTGGTCCTCAATCACGTTGCTCGCGAACACGAGTGGGCGGAACTGGCGCAACAGGGCGACGCAGTCCACCGCGACTACTTCCACATCCATCCCGACAGGTCGACGCCCGACGCCTACGAGCGCACGCTGCCCGAGGTGTTCCCCGACTTCGCACCGGGGAACTTCACGTGGGACGACGGCGTCGACGGCTGGGTCTGGACGACCTTCAACGAGTGGCAGTGGGATCTGAACTGGGCCAATCCCGCGGTGCTGGTCGAGTTCGTCGACATCGTCGCCGCTCTCGCGAACCTGGGCATCGAGGTGGTCCGTCTCGACGCCATCGCCTTCCTGTGGAAGCGGCTGGGAACCAACTGTCAGAATCAGCCCGAGGTGCACGCGATCACGCAGATCCTGCGGGCGACGGCGCGCATGGCCTCGCCTGCGCTGTTGTTCAAGGCCGAGGCGATCGTCGGACCACGAGATCTGTTGCCCTACTTGGGAACCGGATCGCACACCGGTCGGGTGTCCGACATCGCTTACCACAACAGCCTCATGGTCCAGGTGTGGTCGATGCTGGCCTCGGGCAGCACCGAGCTGGCGCGCCACGCCCTGTCGACACTGCCACCGACTCCGCCCGGCGGGACGTGGGTGACGTACGTGCGGTGCCACGACGACATCGGATGGGCGATCGACGACGGCGACGCGGCCGCGATGGGTCTGTCCGGCGCCGGCCACCGACACTTCCTCGCCGATTGGTATTCCGGAGAGTTCCCGCAGTCGTGGGCGGAAGGTCTGGTGTTCCAACACAATCCGGACACCGGCGACCGTCGGATCAGCGGGACGGCGGCGGCGCTCTCGGGCCTCGGTGCGGAGCGACGGGATCCGGACGGCGCGTTCGCCCGGCTGTTCCTCGCCCACGCCCTCGTCGCGGTCTGGGGCGGGATCCCCGTGGTGTGGAGTGGGGACGAGATCGGCTCGCCGGGTGATCCCGACTGGGCGGCGGAACCCGGCCACGAGGACGATAACCGGTGGGTGCACCGACCGCGAGTGACCGACGCCGACAGGGCGCGACGCCACGAGCAGGGCTCCGACGCGCAGCGGGTGTTCGACGGCATCGCGCACATCGCCCGCGTGCGGTCGGATCTGCCCATGCTGCATGCCGAGGCGCCGGTCGACGTTCTGGGCGATCTGGACGACGGAGTGCTGGGTGTCCGCCGTCGGCACCCGAGCGGCACACTCGTCGCCCTGTTCAACGTGAGCGACACACACCGCCCGGTGGCGGTGTCCGTCCTCGGCCGCTCGGGAATCGTCGCTCCTCGGGAGGTGCTGACGGGCGTCGGGTCGGTCGACGACGACACCGTCTGGCTCCCGCCGTACGCCGCCTGGTGGGTGGTGGACGGCTAGCCGTCCCGGAACCTCGCGTCGATCCACCGCATCGCGAACGGCAGACCGGACAGCGCGCCCACGAAGTGGTCGCCGAACACGGGCCGGTACTCCACGTCCGCGCCGCGTCCGCGCCACGCGTCGACCAGGTTCAGGACGCCCTGCTCGGGGATCCACCGATCGGCGAACCGGGGCACCGCAGCACCGTGATAGAACGCCACGGGTACGACGGGCGCGTCCGCCCCCGGAGTGTTCGCCTCGATGACGGCGCGCGCGGTGGCGGACTCGAACACGCCCGGGTCCACGGACAGCCGTTCCAGTCGCAACCGCGCCAGCCCGGACAAGGCCAGCGGGACGACGGACAGGTCCTTGATCATCGACGCGAGAACGATGCCGGTGGGGCTGAACTGCTCGACCAGGGCTGGGTGTTCGCGAGCCATGCCGATGATCGCCGCCCCGAAGAGGCCGGCTCCGAGAGTGCCGTTCATGGTCCCGCGCAGCAAGCCGACGTCGACCGGTGATCCTCCGGCCACGGCGCCGCGCAGGACGAGCTCGGGCGCGTAGGAGGGGTGCAGTTGCGCGGCCCAGGCCGTCGCGATGGCACCGCCGCTGTAGCCGTAGAGGGCGGTCGGGCTCGTCGCGTAGGACGGGTCGAGCGCGACGAGTCCGCGGATGCTGTCGAGCACGGCGTGCCCTGCCATGGTCCCCTCGGCGTAGGCCATACGCGGTCCCTGATGGTCCGGGATCAGCACCGCGTACCCGCGCTGAAGCCAGAGCGGAACCACCGTGGGGAAGTCCTGGCCGACGCCGTGGACGATGCGATACGACGGTGTCGACCGGGTGCCGAGCGAGTCGATCGCGACGTTGTGCACGACCACGGGCCGGGTACCCGACCCGCGCCACGGCCTCCTCGGTTCCATCAGCGTGGCGGTGACGGGCACCGAACGACCGAGAGCGTCGGTGGAGCCGACCATGAACTGGCGCAGGCGGGTTCGTGGTCGCGGGAACCATCCCGTCGCATCGCGGTGGCGCACGAGGACACCCGGTGACAGGTCGTGATCAGGCGTGTCGAAGAAGGAGTCGTCGGCGATGGGGGTCGGCAGGATGGCGGCGTGCGGATCCGCCGCCATCTCCGGTGTGATCCGCCCCGCGATCAGTCGATTCATGCTGCGCGACAGCGCCATGGTTCCCCCCGTTCGGGTCACCGTACTGCCTCGGGCAGCGGGCGTGGCAAGAATCTCCTCGAGTCCAACGGTGTCGGCCGACGGCGCCGACGAGCAGTCTCGTCTCCCGTGACGACGACACACGACCGAGTGACCGACGGCCCGGCGACCGACGAGGCCCTCCGCGCCCGCTTCCAGCCCGTCTTCGACCGCATCGCCGAGGGCGCGGTGGCCCGCGAGAAGGACAGACGGCTCGCCCACGACGAGATCGCGCTGCTGCGCGAGGCCGGCTTCGGCGCACTGCGCGTGCCGGTCGAGCACGGTGGCTCCGGCGCCTCGGTGACGCAGTTGTTCTCGCTGCTGGTCGATCTCGCGGCCGCCGAGTCGAATCTGCCGCAGGCGCTGCGCGTGCACTGGAGCTTCGTCGAGGACCAGGTGGCGGCAGAACCGGGACCCGACCGCGACGCGTGGCTGCGGGCGATCGCCGACGGCACTCTCGTCGGCAACGCGATCACCGAGCCGGGTGTCGGGGCGGTGGACCACTACCGCACGACGGTCACGCGCGGCCCGGACGGTCTGCGTCTGAACGGCGAGAAGTTCTACAGCACGGGCAGTCTCTACTCCGACCACATCCTGGTCGCTGCCGACCTCGACGGCGAGCGGGTGTCCGTGCTCGTCGACTCGGACGCTCCCGGCGTCGTGCAGCGTGACGACTGGGACGGCTTCGGGCAGCGGCTCACCGTCAGCGGCACCACCACGTTCACCGACGTCGCCGTCGACGAGTCGCGCCTGCTCGGACCGGGGTACGGCGCACCCGGACGCACGTACGCGACGTCGTACCTGCAGCTGGTCCAGCTCGCGGTCCTGGCCGGCATCGCGCGCCGCGCCGCCGACGACATCACCGCGTGGGTCCGCGCCCGCACCCGCAGCTACACCCACGCCGCCGCCGACCTGCCGCGACACGATCCGGTGGTGCAGCAGCTCATCGGGCGGCTCGAAGCTGCCGCCTGGTCCTCCCGCGCCCTGGTCCTGTCGGCGGCCGCGGACGTCGAGAGCGCCGTCGAGGTGGGCGACGACGCATCGCTCGACCGGGCCGAGCTGAGCACGTCGCACGCCCAGGCCGTGGTCGTCGACCTCGTGCTGGACGCGACGACGCAGTTGTTCGAGGTCGGCGGAGCATCGATCGTGTCGGAGACCCTGGCCCTCGACCGGCACTGGCGCAACGCGCGCACCATCTCCGTGCACAACCCGGTGCTCTACAAATTGCGCTCGGTGGGTGCTCACGTGCTCAACGGCGATGACCTGCCCTACGCCTGGTCGGCGGGGAACAAGACGAGCATCGCGGCGCCCGCTACCGGCAGGGGATAGCGTCACGGGCATGACACACGCCGGTGGCACCGACCCGAAGCCCTACTCCACGGGGGAGCGGGTGTTCGGTCCGCCCAACGGCACGTTCGACGCGGATTGGGCGGCGACGGCCCTGCGCTCGAACCGGCCGGAACTCGATCACGCGACGTCGGTACGTCTGGTGGAGAAGGCCTGGGACCTGCTGCGCTCGCAGGGGCTGCGCGGCAGCGAACTCGCCGATGCCCTGGATCTCGAGCCCGGGCTGGCGTCCGCGGTGTCCGACGTGGCGACCGAGACCGCGCGCTTCTACCTCGACCGGTGACCGCTACGCGGTGGTCGGCCGAGCGCAGCGCCGAGGACTCGCACGCCTACGTCGCGCGCTTCCGGGAACTGGAGGCGTCGGGCGCGGACATGCACGGGGAGGCCCGCTTCGTCGACGCCGTGCTGCCCCGGGCCGCGCGTGTCCTCGACGCAGGATGCGGAACCGGACGACTGGGCGCGGAACTCGCGCGGCGCGGACACACGGTGACCGCCGTGGATCTCGACTCGGTCCTGGTCGAGGAGGCGCGTCGACAGCACGGCATCACGGTGGTGGAGGGCGACCTGGCGACCATGGATCTGGAACCGCAGTCGTTCGACGCGATCGTGGCCGCCGGCAACGTCATGGTCTTCCTCGCCCCGGGCACCGAGCCGACGGTGCTCCGGCGCTGGCACGACGCGGTGGTCCCGGGCGGGGTGGTGATCCTGGGGTTCGCGACGGACCGCGAGTACACCGCCGACCGGGCCGAACGAGACGTCCGGGACGCCGGCTTCACGGCCGTGCAGCGCTTCTCCACCTGGTCGGTGGCACCGTGGCGCGAGGGTGCGGAATGGGTTGTCCTGACCGGGTACCGACAAGCGGGAAGTCTCTCGGGCATCGGCACGCCTGGCTAGAATTCGGACATGACACGACCCACGATCGACATGGACTACACGGTTCTTGACTGTCCCGATCCGGTGGCGCTCGGGCGTTTCTACACCGCTCTGCTGGGGTGGAAGGTGGTGCAGGACGATCCCGACTGGACCGTGATCGAGGGCACCGGCGGCTCGCGTCTGGCCTTCCAGAAGGCGCCCGACTTCGTCCCGCTGTACTGGCCCCGGGAGGGCATCCGCATCCACCTCGATCTCGTGGTCGACGACATGGAGGCGGCGCAGGCCTTCGCTGTGGAGCAGGGTGCCCGCGTGCTGGACGACGACGGCGAACACCCGGGTTTCCGCGTGTTGCAGGATCCCGTCGGTCACCTCTTCTGCCTGTGCAGGCGCGACTGACTGCTGCGCCCTACCATCACCCCATGACCACCGACAGGGTCCACGAGTTCGTGATCGAACGTTCCGTCCTCGTCGACGCTCCAGCGTCGACCGTGCACGGTTTCCTCGACGATCTGCACCGGTGGACGTCCTGGTCGCCGTGGGAGGGCAGCGACCCCGATCTGTCCCGCACCTACAGCGGCTCGGAGTCCGGGGTCGGGGCGTCCTACGCCTGGTCGGGTAATCGCAAGGCCGGTGCCGGGTCGATGACCGTCGTGGATTCGACGGACGATCGTGTCGTGCTCGATCTGCTGTTCACGAAACCGTTCAAGGCCACGAACGTGACCATATTCCTGCTGTCGCCGGCAGGAAGCGGCACCGAGGTGACGTGGCGGATGACGGGACAGCAGAACCTCGTCGCGCGTCTCGTCGGCAGGATCGTGCCGATGGACAGGTTCATCGGCAGGGACTTCGAGAAGGGACTCGCCGCGCTGAAGTTGCAGGCGGAGCAGCAGGACCGTTGACGTGACCGGTCGGCTCACGGCCACCGACGCCCGCATGTACTGGCTGTCGCGGCGCCTGCCGAGCGACCAGTTCCTGCTCTACGCGTTCGACGGTGTGCTCGACGACCCGGACGCCGTCGCCACGGCACTCGTGCGTCGGGCGCGTGTGGTGGACGGGCTGTCGGTCCGTCTTCGCGAGACGCGGTGGACGGCCGACTACCCCTACTGGGTGCCCACGGGGGTGACCCGCGACCGGGTCCGCGTCCACGCCGGCGGGACGTGGCAGGACTGCCTCGACCGGGTGGCGGAGACCTTCGGGGATCAGGTCGAGCCGCGCCGCGAGCCGTGGCGCGTGCATCTGTACCCGTGCGTCCACGGGGTGCCCGGCACGACGGGGTCGGCGACGGTGCTCGTCCTGCAGATCGCGCACGCTCTCGGGGACGGCGGGCGGGTGTCGGCGCTGGCTCGCGCGTTGCTGTCGGACGAGCCGTCAGCGGCGGTGCGCACGGTGGTGGTGCCGGCGCCCCTCGCGGTCGCGCGTGGTGCCGTCGAGCTTCCCGCACGGGTGATCGGCATGGTGCGTCGGGCACGTGAGGCGGTGGTGGCCGATCGTCGGCGCACGGCCGACACGGCGGCCGGCGTCATCCCCGGCCCGCCGCTTCCCCGAGCGCCGACGCTGCTGTCCCGCCCGGCAGGCGGAACCACCCGCATCCGGTGCGTGGTGTGCCCGGCGTCGGACCTCCGCACCGACACCGTCAGTGTCACCGTGGCCGCGCTCGTCGTGGTGTCGGACGCGATGAGTCGGCATCTCGCGTCCCTGGGCGAGCCGGTTCCGGACGACCTCGGGGCCGAGGTCATGATCGCCATACCGGGGGAGAGTCGAACCACCGCTGCTGCCAATGCTTTTCACAACGCGGGGGTGGATCTGCACCCGTCCGTGCAGGATCTCCGCGCGCGGGCGCGGGCGATCGACGACTCCCTGCAAGATCGGCGAAGACGGCTGGAACACCCCGCGTTCGGGGTCGGCGATCGTGCGACGGAGACCGTTCCCGCGGTGATCGTCCGGCGCGACGTCGACCGCGCCGACCTGTCGGTGGCGCCGACGACGGTGGCGGGTCACACCGTGGTCTCCAGTGTGAACCGAGGCGTCGCCGACCTCACGCTGAGCGGTCGGCCCGTCGTGCTGAGCGCCGGGTTCCCGGCCCTCTCGCCGACTGTCGGCGTCACGCACGGAGTGCACGGAATCGGCGACGTGGTGACCCTCTCGATCGTGACGAGCGACGACGTCATGGACGCCGACGCGTACACCGACTGCCTGCGGGAGGCCGTCTATCGAGTGCGGGAAGCGCTCAGGTGACCCGCCTACGCTGCTGACATGGCACTGTCCACGTCGGTACGACCCAGCCCCGTCTTCCTCGCGGTCGTCGCCGTCGCCGTGATCGGCGGTGTTCTGGCCTGGAACTCGACCAGGCCGGGCGACGTCCTGTCGTACGCCGGTGTCTTCGTCCTCGTCATCGGTGGATGGGTGGTGTCCCTGTGTCTCCACGAGTTCGCCCACGCGGTGACGGCCTGGCGCTTCGGTGATCACGACACCGCCGCGCGCGGCTATCTCACGCTGAACCCCCTGAAGTACACGGTGCCCGGACTGTCGATCGTGCTGCCGCTGATCTTCGTCGCGCTGGGCGGGATCGGTCTGCCGGGCGGCGCCGTGTGGCTGAACACCAGCGGTATGCCCAGGCGGCAGCGGACGACGGTGTCCCTGGCCGGCCCGTTCGCCAATCTCGTTCTCGCGGTGATCCTTCTGGCGATCGTCGCGGTGTGGGCACCGGGCAGCGAGCACGCCTCCTTCTGGTTCGGCATGAGCTTCCTCGCCTTCCTGCAGGTGGTCGCCGTGGTGCTGAACCTGATCCCGATGCCGGGCCTGGACGGTTTCGGGGCGATCGAGCCCTACCTGTCGCCCGGTGCGCGGCGGTCGTTCGCGCAGATCGGGCCCTACGGGGTTCTCATCGTGGTGGCCCTGCTGTTCGTGCCGCAGGTCAACCGCGTCTTCTTCGAAGCGGTGTACTCCCTGTACGAGCTGTCCGGCGTCCCCGCGGGGTGGGCCCAGAGCGGCGGCGTGCTCACGCGGTTCTGGACGCAGTGGTACTGATCGCTGGGGACGAGGGGACTCACGGGACTAGCGGGGTCCCTGAGGTCTGTGGTGCAATAGCGCCGGAAATCGTGAGAAGTTACCAGCCCGGGCCGCCATGTCGAGGAAGGCGCGCCGGGCGAATCGAGAGGTAGACCCCAGTGCACGTGTCGCGTCGTCAATTGTTCCGCTATGCCGCCGCCGGTTCCGTCGCGGTCGGGGTCACCGGTGTCGCCGCTCGCGGCGTCGCCTCTGCCGCGCCCGCAGCACCCGCAGCGTTGGGCACGATCATCGACTACGCCGGGGGAGTGCCGTCTGCCTCTGCCATCGCCGCCGCCGGCCATCTGGGCGCCATCCGCTACGTCTCGGACCGTCGACCCGGTGCCGCCTGGATGACGGGCAAGCCGATGACCGCCGCCGAGGCGGACGAGCTCACCGCGGCCGGTCTCCAGGTGGTGTCGTGCTACCAGTTCGGCAAGGGGGCGACGGCCGACTGGCGTGGCGGATTCGCCGCCGGCGTGAAGCACGCGACGCGCGGCCTCGAATTGCACACGGAGGCAGGCGGACCGGCGGACCGACCCATCTACGCGTCGATCGACGACAACCCGACCGCGGTCGAGTTCGCCGCGATGATCGCGCCGTACCTGCTCGGCTGGCAGTCGGTGGTCGGGGCCGAGAACACGGGCGTGTACGCCAACTCGCCGACCATCGACCTCGCGGCGGCAGCGGGACTCGGTGCCTGGTACTGGCAGCACAACTGGGGGACGCCGAAGGGCTACGTGAACCCGGCTGCCCACCTGCATCAGATCGAGATCGACAAGCGAGCGATCGACGGAGTGGGTGTGGACGTCAACACCGTGCTGCGCGAGGACTACGGGCAGTGGAGCCTGTCCGCGTAACGCGGCGGCGACCTCGCACGACACACCTGTCACAGCAGTCACACCTACGGAGAGGCACCACCATGGAGTTCATCGACTACCTGTACGCGATCGCCGGAGCGATCTACACCCAGATCTCGACCGCGTTCGGTTCCTGAACGCCGGTCTCGTCCCGATCGTCAGACGATGAAGGCGCCGATGGTCGGCAGGAAGCTGCACGTGATGCCGGCCTCGGTGCTGATCGACCCGGAGACGGCGGCCAGGACGCGACCGGTCCCGGTGTCCGCGAGTGCCGAGAGCGTGGCCGGGCCGTCGGGGTTGATCCCCGCGGCACCCGTGAGCACGGTCGCTCCGGTGCGACCCGTGTCGACGTTGACCCAGTTCGCCGTCAGCGGCGCTGCCTGCACGTCGGCGAGCGGTGCGGTGCCGAGTGCCGTGAAGACGAAGCCGGCCTGACCGGCTGCGGGTCCGGGAGGCGGCAACTGTGCCGGGCCGGGTACCGCGAGCGCGCTCGCGACGGAGTCGGCCGTGGCCGAGATGCAGCCCTTGCCGACGGTGGGGTAGAAGAACTGCGAGATGACCGGGCCGTTCTCGGGGATCTCGGGGCCGCCACCACCGCTGCCGTCGAGGAACGTGATGATGCTGGTGAGGATGCGCTTCGCCTGGTCCGACAGCGGGGCCGTGGCCAGCAGCGCCTTCGCGCGCACCAGCAGATCGCTCTGCGGCGACGCTGCGTCGCGCTCCGCGGCGTCGAGCAGGGTGGGGGCCAGGGCGGCCAGTGCCTCGTAGCCCGGCACCACCGGAACCTCGGCGGGCAGCGGCAGGACGGGGGCGGGTGCCGCGCCTGCCGCAGCGGGTGCGACGAAGGCGCAGGCGGCGGCGACGGCCACTCCGCCCAGAACACGTCGCGCTGCGACGCGCGTTCCCGTTGTCCCGATGTCCCGCATGATGTCCCCGTTTCTCCTCCGGCCGCCTCGAACCGATCCGAGGCGACCCACGATGCACTATCTGCCCGTCACCGCCGTGCGAGGCAGTCGGGCGCGGGGTCACTCTATGTACACGGAGTGACGGTTGTACAGCAGCTCACCGGTCGATCGACCCGTGTCGCTCGCTCCGATTCGAACGGTAGTCTGTTAATAGAGTGTCTGGTGTTGTCAGAGTGAACAGTGATGCGATCGTTACTGCTGTGAGCCGTGTCGCGTGACAACGCGGCGGCTCCGTGGTGCAGAAGAGTCACGTCGCACGGTGCGGATAGGCTGCGCTCTGGCTGCGACCCCCGTCGATCGGAAGAACACTCGTGAGTGAAGTACGGCGATCGGCCGGGCGCACGTTGCTGGCAGCAGCACCGGCCCTGTTCGTGATCTCGCTGATCCTGCGTGTGGTGTGGACCGTCGCCACCCCCAACGGCAGCAACTGGGTCGATCTCCACGTGTACGTCGACGGTTCGGCCCGCCTGTTCAGCGGCGACCTCTACGACTTCACCTACTCGGAGGAGACTCCCGACTTCCCCCTGCCCTTCACGTACCCACCGTTCGCCGCGCTCGTGTTCTATCCGCTGCATTTCCTGCCGTTCCCGGTGGTGGGCGCTGCCTGGATGATCGCCACGATCGCCGCGCTGTACGCGGTGGTCCGACTCGCACAGGGCATGGTCGGGTCGGGCCTCTGGTCCGGACACCGGGCGGCGTTGCTCTGGACGACGGTGGGCCTGTGGACCGAGTCGATGCGCACCACCCTGGACTACGGCCAGGTCAACGTGTTCCTGGTTCTGCTGGCGATGCTCGCGGCCCGCAGCGCCCGCTGGTGGCTGTCGGGTGCCCTGGTCGGCGTCGCGGCAGGCGTGAAGCTCACCCCCGCCATCACCGGCCTCTACTTCCTGGCCCAGCGTCGGTGGGCGGCCGCCGCGTTCTCCGCCGTCGCCTTCGCGGCGACGGTCGCGATCAGCTTCCTGCTCGTGGGGTCCGCCGCGACGACGTACTTCACCACCCTGCTGGGCGACGCGGACCGGATCGGTCCCGTCGGCTCGGTGTGGAACCAGTCCCTGCGCGGAACGCTGTCACGCGTGGCCGGGCAGGACGTCGGCCAGGGGCCGGTGTGGCTGGTCGCGGCGGCCGTGGTGCTGGCCGCGGCATTCCTGGCCTGGCGGACGCTGGCACGCGACGATCGCCTGGGGACGCTCGTCGTCGTCTCGTTCGTGGGCCTGATGATCTCGCCGATCTCCTGGTCCCACCACTGGGTCTGGGTGGTGCCCATGTCGATCTGGCTGATGCACGGTCCGTTGTCGGGTGCGCCGGGAGCGCGCGTGCTCGCGGGGTACTGGCTCGTGGTCACCCTGATCGGCGTGCCGTGGATCCTCAGCTTCGAACAACCGTCCATCTGGGACATCTCGCGCCCGTGGCCACTCGCTCTGGCGGGATCGGTCTACGCCGTCGGCACCCTGGCACTGTTCGTCTGGATCGCGGTGGTGGGCCGCCGCGTCACCTCGCCAGGCGGTCGATCGCGGCCGCGAGCAGGACGTCCTTCCCGGTGAGTCCACCAGCGGAGTGCGTCGACAGCCGGTAGGTCACCGACCGCCATCGGATGTCGATGTCCGGATGATGATCCGCCGATTCTGCCTCCTCCGCGACGCGCCGGACGAGGTCGATCGCCTCGAGGAAGCTCGCCGACTCGACGGTGCGGACCAGGGTGTCCCCGTCTCGCTGCCAGTCGCTCAGGCGGGTGAGTGCGTCGTCGATCTCCGTGTCGTTCAGCAAGTCGGCCATACTGCGATGGTGCCAGTTCCCGAGCCCGCGCTGGTGGTCGCGGGCGCCCTCGTGGAGAACGGGCGCCTGCTGCTCGCGCGTCGCGCCTCCCCGCCGGAACTGGCGGGACTGTGGGAACTGCCCGGCGGCAAGGTCGACCCCGGCGAGACCCCCGAGGACGCACTGGTCCGGGAACTGCGCGAGGAACTGGGTATCGAGGTGACCGTCGGCGAGCCCGTCGGTGTCGACGTCGCACTCTCGGCGACGCTGACACTGCGCGCCTACGCGGTCACACGGTTCTCCGGGACGGCGACGGCACTCGAGCACGAAGCCCTCCGCTGGGTCGACGCGGCGGATCTGCACGGAGTCGATCTGGTGCCGGCGGACGCCGCGTGGCTGCCGGATCTCGCGGCGCTGCTGTAGTCAGGCCGCGCGGGCTTTCTTCAGACCCTTCTTCAGGTCCTTGCCCGTGACACCTGCTTGTTCCAGTTCCCTCATCCGCATGATCACCACCGGACACGTCAGACAGCGAGTCTTGCTGCGGCAGCACTTCTTCTTGGCCTTGCCGCGAGCGACCTTCGATGCCGAGGACATCGGGTGAGGGTACCCTGAGGTGGAGCCCGTGCCGACCGTCCCGGCCTGCGTGACCGCCGTCACCCGAGCCGACCGAGTAAACTGATCCGGTCGCGCTTCTCGTCGGCGACGCAGCGCGCTCTCTGGGAGAGGAAGCCGCTCGCTCTTCACCCCGCATTCGACCCAGGAGATTTCACGCGTGACCAGCCCCACCGCCAGTCAGACCGTACCCACCACCTTCCGCAACGTCGCCATCGTCGCGCACGTCGACCACGGCAAGACCACGCTCGTCGACGCGATGCTGCGCCAGTCCGGTGCCTTCGAGGAACGCGCCGAGGCCATCGACCGCGTGATGGACTCGGGTGACCTGGAGAAGGAGAAGGGCATCACGATCCTGGCCAAGAACACGGCCGTGCACAAGCGCAACGCCGACGGCAGCACCACCGTCATCAACGTGATCGACACCCCCGGCCACGCCGACTTCGGTGGCGAGGTCGAGCGCGGCCTGTCCATGGTCGACGGTGTCGTGCTGCTCGTCGACGCCTCCGAGGGCCCGCTGCCGCAGACGCGCTTCGTGCTCCGCAAGGCGCTCGCCGCGTCGCTGCCCGTCATTCTCGTGGTCAACAAGACCGACCGTCCCGACGCGCGCATCGAGGAGGTCGTCTCCGAGAGCCACGACCTGCTCCTCGACCTGGCGTCGGACCTCGACGACGAAGCCTCCGAAGCTGCCGAGCTGGCCCTCGACCTCCCCGTCCTGTACGCCTCCGGCCGTGAGGGCAAGGCGTCGACGAAGCAGCCGGAGAACGGACACGCTCCCGACGCGGAGAACCTCGACGAGCTGTTCGAGATCCTGCTCAGCTACATCCCGGCACCGAAGGGCAACGTCGAGGCGCCGCTGCAGGCTCACGTCACCAACCTCGACGCCTCCGCCTTCCTGGGCCGTCTCGCCCTGGTCCGCATCCACAACGGTGAGCTCAACAAGGGTCAGACCGTGAGCTGGATGCGCGAGGTCGACGGCGAGCCCGTCGTCCAGAAGGCCAAGATCACCGAGTTGCTCACCACCATCGGTGTCGAGCGCGTTCCCGGTCAGAAGGGTGTCGCCGGTGACATCGTCGCCGTCGCCGGCTTCCCGGACATCATGATCGGTGACACGCTGGCCGACCTCGAGAACCCGGTCGCCCTGCCGCGCATCACCGTCGATCAGCCGGCCATCTCGGTGACCATCGGTACCAACACGAGCCCCCTGGTGGGACGCGTGAGCGGCCACAAGCTGACCGCCCGCATGGTCAAGTCGCGTCTGGACCAGGAGCTCATCGGCAACGTCTCGCTCAAGGTCCTCGACATCGGTCGCCCCGATGCGTGGGAGGTCCAGGGTCGTGGCGAGCTCGCGCTCGCCATCCTGGTCGAGCAGATGCGCCGCGAAGGCTTCGAGCTCACCGTCGGCAAGCCGCAGGTGGTCACCCGCCAGGTCGACGGCAAGCTGCACGAGCCCTTCGAGGAGCTCACCATCGACACTCCCGAGGAGTACCTCGGCGGCGTCACGCAGCTGCTCGCCGCCCGTAAGGGAAAGATGGTCCAGATGACGAACCACGGCGCAGGCTGGGTTCGTATGGAGTTCATCGTCCCCTCGCGCGGTCTCATCGGCTTCCGCACGGACTTCCTCACCGACACGCGCGGCACCGGCATCGCCAACGCCGTCTTCCACGGTTACGCACCGTGGGCCGGCGAGATCCGCGCGCGCCACACCGGCTCGCTCGTCTCGGACCGTCAGGGCAGCGTCACCCCGTTCGCCATGATCCAGCTGGCCGACCGCGGCACGTTCTTCGTCGAGCCCGGTGCGGACACCTACGAGGGCATGGTCGTGGGCATCAACCCCCGCCAGGAGGACCTCGACATCAACGTCACCCGCGAGAAGAAGCTGACCAACATGCGTCAGTCCTCCGCCGACGTGATGGAGACCCTCGCCAAGCCGAAGAAGCTCGACCTCGAGATGGCGATGGAGTTCTGTGCCGGCGACGAGTGCGTCGAGGTCACGCCGGAGGTCGTCCGCGTGCGCAAGGTGCACCTCGACTCCAACGAGCGTGCGCGCGAGCGTTCGCGCAGCAAGTCGCGTGACAAGGCTGCTCTGTAATCATGTCGGTGGCGCGGGTGGGTGCGGCGCTGGCCGCTGCCCTGCTCGCGCTGTCCGCGTGCACGGCCGATCCACCGCCGCCGATCCAGAGCACCGAGACGGCCACGACGACGCCTCCCGCAGCGCCGGCGGCCACGGGTAATCCGGTCGTGGTGGCCATCGACGACGTCGGTACGGGATTCAACCCGCACCTGTTGGCCGACCAGTCGCCCGCGAACACCGCGGTGTCCACACTGGTGTTCCCCAGCCCCTTCCGCCCCGCGTCGGTGGGGACAGGAGTCGAGTGGCTGCCCGACGCGTCGCTGGTGCTCTCGGCCGAGGTGACGTCGCAGGCCCCGTTCACCATCACCTACCGGCTGCGCAACGAGTCGCAGTGGTCGGACGGTGCGCCCATCGCGGCCGAGGACTTCCGCTACCTGTGGCAACAGATGATCGACGCGCCCGGCGTGGTGGATCCCGCAGGCTACGAAGCGATCGACGACATCGCGTCCTCGGACGGCGGCAAGACCGTCACCGTCACGATGGCGACGCCGTACCCCGCGTGGCGCGAGCTTTTCGAGAATCTGCTGCCCTCCCATCTGCTCAAGGACTCGCTGGGCGGGTTCGAGCGCGGACTGCGCGACAACGTGTCCGTCTCCGGCGGACACTTCCGCATCGAGTCGATCGATCGTGGCCGCGACGAGATCCTGCTCGAGCGCAACGACCGCTACTGGGGGTCACCCTCCACGCCCGATCAGATCCTCCTCCGACGCGGGGGCAGCGACGCCCAGCTCGCCGACTCGATGCGCTCCGGCGACGCGCAGATCGCCGAGGTGCGTGGCGGTTCGGCGACACTGGCGCAACTGGGCGCCATCCCCAACGTCCGTACGGACACCCGGTTCCGTTCGCGGACCCTCGAACTGACGTTGAACGGCCGGGTGCCGGAGCTCACGGACGCCGACGTGCGCCGCGGCGTCATGGGTCTGCTGGACGTGGACCTGCTGTCCACCGTCGCGTCGGGCACCGGCACGGCCGCGAACACCGTTCGCGCGCAGGTTCTCTCGCCGTCCCAGCCCGGCTACGTCCCCACGGCTCCGCAGACTCTCCCGCGGGACGAGGCACTGCAGCTGCTCGCCGACGCGGGATTCGTGCCGGTGCCGCTGCCGCCGGCCCTGGCTCCCACCTCGGGCCAACCCACCGCGACGACGACGCCGGTGCCGGGTAGCACGCGCGCGCTGACCGTCGTGATCGGCGCTCCCGAGAACGACGCGGTCGCGGTCGCGGTGGCCAACACGGCCGCCGATCAACTCCGCGACGCGGGCGTCGACGCCAGCGTCGCTCCCACCGATCCGGAGGAGTTGTACGGCACCGCGCTGCTCGAGGGCACGGTCGACGCCGTCGTCGGGTGGAGCCACGTGGGTACCGATGTGGCCACCGCCTGGTCGTCGCGCTACGGATGTGCAGCAACCGATCTCGCGACGTCGACGACGACGGCACCCGATTCCGACGCCGACCCGGTGGCGGCGAGCAACCTGTCCGGAGTCTGCGATCCGTCGCTCGAGCCGGTGATGGACCAGAGCCTGAGAGGCGACGTGAACCCGACCGAGGCCGTCATCGCGGCGCAGCCGCAGCTGTGGAACCTGCACACCGTGCTCCCCATCGCGCAGGACAGTTCCGTCGTCGCCGTGGGTCCCGGCGTGAGCGGCGCGACGCTCGCGGGGCCCGTCGAACTCGGTGTCTTCGGCGACGCGGACGACTGGATGCGGGTGACGCCGTGACGGAGCGGCCCCGGATGCTGGTCGTCCATGCGCACCCCGACGACGAGACCATCACCACCGGCGGCACCATCGCCCGCGCCGTCCGGGCGGGCGTGGACGTGACGGTCCTGACCTGCTCGCTCGGCGAGGAGGGTGAGGTGATCGGGGAGACGTGGGCCGGACTGGTCGCGGATCGCGCGGATCAGTTGGGCGGGTACCGCATCCACGAGCTGACCGTGGCGCTCGAGGCGCTCGGATGCCGGCCGCCGCGGTTTCTCGGCGGTGCCGGGCACTGGCGCGACTCGGGCATGGCCGGAACCCCCGCGGCACGCCACCCGCGTGCCTTCGTCAACGCCGACCCGGACGAGGCCATCGGCGCGATGGTCGAGGTCATCCGTGACGTTCGCCCGCAGGTCCTCGTTGCCTACGACCCCGAGGGCGGCTACGGCCACCCGGACCACATGCAGGTGCACCGGCTGGCTGGACTGGCCGTCGAGGCGGCGGAGGACCCTGCCCGGTTCGCCGAGACGGGGCCGGCCTGGTCGGTGGACAAGATGTACTGGACGGTCACCGGTCTGCATCAGTTGACCGCAGGCCTGAGCGACCTGGGCGACGTCCCCCAGCAGTGGCGCATGCCTGTCGAGGGCGAGCTGCCGAGCGTGCCCGACGACACGATCACCACGTCCGTCGACGTCCGCCCGGTGCTCGATCTCAAACGACTCGCGTTGCGCGCGCACCGAACTCAGGTCACCGTCGCGGAGTCCGGTCGGGTCTACGCCCTGTCGAACGACATCGCGCAGCCAGTCCTCGAGGACGAGCAGTACATCCTCGTCCGCGGCGATCTCGGACCGGTCGACTCGTCGGGGCGCGAGACCGACCTGTTCGCGGGGATCGTGTGACGGCCCCCAGTGTCTGCCCGGGGACGGTGTGCGGGTCCGAACCGGGCTCGGTGCCGGGTTATGCTGTGAGCGGCATCACCGGACGGGGTCGGACGTACCCGGTGAGTTCGACTCGAAGGAGCTCTTCCCATGAATTTCGATCTTCAGTACGCCATCGTGGCGTTCGTGGATTCCCTGCGACCCACAGCCGATCTGCAGCGCGAGATCTACCTGAACTCCGTGGGCGGCTTCGCGACGTTCGTGAGCAACTACCTCACGTCGATCGGGTTCCCTCCTCGCTGACGTTCACGGCGCCGACAGGATCGGCGCGATGACGGGCCACGCCGGGGAGGGCGTGGTGTCCGGCATCAAGGCGTCGATCGTCGGCGCACTGGTGCTCGACGGGTTCCTGTGCGCCGTGACCGCAGTGCTGTTCCTCCCGCTGTATCTCGGAAGCACTCCGTTCCCCGTCAGTGGTGTCCTCGCCGGCATCGTCAACGTGATCCTCGTGCGGGTCGCGTTCTCGGTGACGCACAACGTCTCCCGCGCCGCTCTCCCGGTCGCGGGATTCTTCGTGGGTCTGGTGCTGGCCATGCTGGGGGGACCGGGTGGAGACGTGCTCGTCGTGGCCGACTGGCGCACCCTGGTCCTCGTGGCAGGCGGGTTGCTTCCCGCTGTGGTGCAACTGTTCGCGTTGCGCATGGGTCAGTTCGCCGAACTCGGACGCGGCTGACTCCTGTCGATTCCGGCGGCGTCGGCCGCCGCGGCGAGCACCTGCTCCACCATGGCCGGCGTGAGCCGTCCGGTGAAGGTGTTCTGCTGGCTGACGTGGAAGCACCCGAACAGATGCAGGTCCGGCAACTCCTTCTCGGGTGACGTCAGCACGACGTGCGCACCGTGGCCGAACTTCGGGCGCGGTCGGGGGATCGTCCACCCCGCGCCGTCGAGGACCGGAAGCAGTGCCTGCCAGCCGAACCCGCCCAGGACCATCACGGCCCGAACGGTCGGCGCCAGGATGTGCAGTTCCGTCTCCAACCAGTGACGGCACCGGTCGCGCTCCTCCGGTGTCGGCTTGTTGGCCGGGGGAGCGCAGTGCACCGGCGACGTGATGCGCGTGCCGATCAACTCGAGGCCGTCGGCGATGTGGGTCGCCGTGGGCTGCGTGGCGAGGCCGACGGCGTGCATGGCCGCGTAGAGAACGTCGCCGCTGCGGTCGCCCGTGAACATCCGCCCGGTGCGATTCGCGCCGTGAGCCGCCGGCGCCAGGCCGACGATCAGCAGCCGAGCGTCCACGGGGCCGAAACCCGGAACCGGTCGGCCCCAGTAGGTCTCGTCACGGAACGCGGCACGCTTCTCGCGCGCCACCAGCTCACGCCACTCCACCAGGCGCGGACACGCGCGGCACTCCGACACCGCCACATCGAGTTCGGGGATGCTCCGGGGTGTACCGGAGGCGGGTGTCACGGGCGCTCGACCCACACGTCGCCGGCACCGGGCTGAGCGCTCTCGACGATCGACCACGCGTGGTCGGCGGGTACGTCGAGGACCGTGTAGCGGCCCGTGCCGGCCGCGGTGGCGGCGACGATGGTCGCGACACCGGCCCGTCGCTGGAAGAAGGTCTGCCGGACACCCCAGGCGACCACGCCGTCGGTGTCGAGGACGACGCGTCGCCGGTCGAGGCTGCCGTGCTCGGTGATCAGAACTCCCGGGTGGGCACGGTGGCCCAGGGCGGCGTACCGATCGAGCGCCAGGGCGACGGCGGCCACTACGAGGAGCGCGACGCCGATCCACGCGGCGATCGGGACGTCCCGGCCGGTCGACCGGACCACGAGGAGTGCGACAGCGACCAGCAGGACCGGCCCGACGGCGCGGGTGAGCCTGCGCCGCAAAGCCGCCGGTCCGTGCTTCTGCAGTGTCACCGTGGCCGGCGCGCTCTCCGGCAGACCCGCCAGCACGTCGTCCATCGTGTGGCGGGCGGCCGGCAGGGGAGCGGGTGGCAGGAGCAGCGACGACTCCTTCTCCGAAGCGGACACCCCGGTCATGACGGCATCCAGGCGTGCTCCGCGCGCCCACCGCAGGACCAGCGGTCGACGCAGCGTCGCGCCGCGGAGGCGGTCGCGGTCCAGCGTCGTGTGCCGCGTCGACAGCAGTCCGTGGCCGACGCGGAGCCTGGTGCCGTCGTCGGTCACGGAGAGGTTGCCGTAGACGACCAGGTAGCGCACCACGGAGACGATGCTCGACACGACGAGCAGCAGGGCCGCGGCGACGACCACCGCGACCACGATGCCGAGGCGCAGAACGGCCTGATAGGTGTCGTCGAGGGCCGGCGAAGAGGCGATGTCACCGGCGAACCCGGACTGGAACACGAGCCCGAATCCCGCACCGACGACGACGATGCCCGTGGCCGTGAAGGGGGCGAATCGAACCCAGCCGGTGCGGAAGTGGGCGATCTCACGTTCGGGCGTCACGGCGGGTTCGGTCACTGCGACCGGATCCACTCCCACCGTCCGGCCGGTGCCCGCCAGCAACTCCTCACGCAGGGCGGGGACCAGGTTCGAGGCGAGGGCGTTCAGCTCGAACGAGTCGGCCTTGTCCGACTTCTGCTGACCGGTGCCCACGGTGAGGATCGACAGTCCCAGCAGTCGGTGCAGCGGCCCGGCTCGCACGTCCACACTGCGGATGCGACCACGCGGAATGGAGAGCACCTTCTTCTGGAAGAGCCCGCGGCGCAGCTGGACGTCGTCCGAGCCGATGCGGTACCCGGTGGTGAACCAGCGCAGGATCGCCGCGCCCACGAGGAGGACCACGACGATCAGGCCCCAGACGTGCGTGCCGCTCTGCGATCCGAGGACGAGGGACACCAGGAGCACCGGCAGCAGGCGGACCAGCTCGGTGACCGGGTGGATCAGGAGCATGCGCTTGTCGAGTCGCAGCCACGGCAACTCGTCGACGCGCAGGCCGGCGTCCTGCGTCACGTGGCGTCGCTTCGTGAGCGTGCGGCCGCCGCGGTGATGGCGGCGACGGTGCGATCGGCGGTCGCGAGGTCGAGCCCCGCGATCTCCAGAGCTCCCGCGGAGGACGCGGTCGTCACCGTCACGGTGGCCAGTCCGAGTGCCCGGTCGAGCGGCCCGCGCTCGGTGTCGACGGTCTGCACTCGGGACAGGGGAGCGATGCGCCGTTCCTGAGTCACCCAGCCGGTGCGCGTGTGGACGGCGGTGTCGCTCAGTTCCCAGCGGTGCACCCGATAGCGCCACTGCGGCGCGATGGTCACGTGCGCTCCCGCGAGGACCACCACGGCGACGGCAGCGGCCACCACGGGCGTCCAGGACGGGCGCTCGACGTTCACCGCGAGCACCACGGCCCACACGATCACGGCGACGACCACCGGGAGCCACAGCAGGGCGGCTGCCACGGCCCACAGAATCTTCGCCCGCGGATCGGGGCGATGCGCGGGATCGGTGAGGACCACACCGGGACTGTTGTCGGACACGTCGCATCACCCCTGCTGTGGCACGCCTCCGGCCGGAGGGCGCATGATCGAACGGTGACGATGTTGCCCGATCCGAGTACTCCCGCGCGCGCCGACACCCGAGTGACGCCTCCCGACAGCCCGGCACCGACCGCATCGGCGCTGCGGCGTGCGCTGCGCCGTGCCCGCGACGGTGTGGTGATCAGTGTCGACGAGGCGACCACGCTGCTGCACGCCCGCGGCGACGACCTGACCGATCTGTGCGCGTCCGCGGCGCGGGTGCGGGACGCGGGACTGCTCGCCGAGAACCGCCCCGGCACGGTGACCTACTCGCGCAAGGTGTTCATTCCCCTCACCCGGCTGTGCCGGGACACGTGCCACTACTGCACGTTCGTGACGGTCCCCGGCAAGCTGCGCGCCGAGGGGCACGGGATGTTCCTCGAGGCCGACGAGGTGCTCGACATCGCGCGGCGCGGTGCCGAACTGGGATGCAAGGAAGCGTTGTTCACGCTCGGCGACCGCCCCGAGGCCCGCTGGCCCGAGGCGCAGGAGTGGTTGGACGCGCGCGGCTACGACTCGACGCTGGACTACCTGCGGGCGATGTCGATCCGCGTGCTCGAGGAGACGGGTCTGCTCCCGCACCTCAATCCCGGAGTGATGAGCTGGGAGGAGATGTCGCGCCTCAAGCCGGTCGCACCGTCGATGGGCATGATGCTCGAGACCACCTCGCGTCGACTGTTCGAGGAGAAGGGGCAGGCCCACTACGGCAGCCCCGACAAGGACCCCGAGGTGCGTCTGCGCGTGCTCACCGACGCCGGTCGTCTCACCGTTCCGTTCACCACCGGCATCCTCGTGGGCATCGGCGAGACGATC
Source organism: Rhodococcus sp. Leaf225 (assembly GCF_001426145.1). Taxonomy (NCBI): domain Bacteria; kingdom Bacillati; phylum Actinomycetota; class Actinomycetes; order Mycobacteriales; family Nocardiaceae; genus Rhodococcus; species Rhodococcus sp. Leaf225. The sequence continues at coordinate 674,437 of NZ_LMRN01000007.1, forward strand.
CGTGACCGCGCCGAGTCGATCATGGCGATCCGGAAGTCGCACAAGGCATTCGGTCACGTGCAGGAAGTGATCGTGCAGAACTTCCTGGCCAAGGACGACACCGCGATGCGGTCCGCACCCGATGCCGGCCTGGAGGAGTTCCTCGCCACCATCGCCGTGTCCCGCATCCTTCTCGGCCCGGCCATGCGCATCCAGGCGCCGCCGAATCTGGTGTCCGCGCAGGAGTGCGCGGCGTTGCTCGCCGCGGGCGTCGACGACTGGGGCGGTGTCTCGCCGCTCACCCCCGATCACGTCAATCCCGAGCGGCCGTGGCCGAACCTCGACACTCTCGCGCAGCTGTCCGCGGACGCCGGCTTCACGCTGACCGAACGCACGGCGGTGCAGCCGCGGTACGTCCTGGCGGGCTCACCGTGGATCGATCCGCGGATCTCGGCGCACGTGCGTGCGCTCGCCGACGACGCGACCGGGCTGGCGGTGCCCGAGACGATCCCGTCCGGTCTGCCGTGGCAGGAACCCGACGAGGTGTGGGAGTCCACCGGCCGCGTCGACCTCCACACCGGCATCGACACCGAGGGTCGCAACACCGAGACGCGCAGCGACATGGGCAGCGCGTTCGGCGACTGGGAGTCCATCCGCGAGCAGGTGGCGCACCTCGCGACCCTGGACAGCGTCGACCGCGACGTGGTCGCCGCCCTCCGCGCCGCGGAGAAGGATCCCGGCAACTGCACCGACGAGGAGTACCTGGCGCTGGCCACCGCCGAGGGTGCGGCGCTCGACGCGGTGACCGCCTTCGCCGATCAGCTGCGCCGCGACGTCGTCGGCGACGACGTCACGTACGTCGTGAACCGGAACATCAACTTCACCAACATCTGCTACACCGGGTGCCGCTTCTGCGCCTTCGCCCAACGCAAGGGCGACGCCGACGCGTTCTCGCTGTCGACCAGCGAGGTCGCCGACCGGGCCTGGGAGGCGCACGTCCTCGGCGCCACCGAGGTCTGCATGCAGGGCGGCATCGATCCGGAGCTGCCCGTGACCGGATACGCCGACCTGGTGCGCGCGGTGAAGGCGCGGGTGCCGTCGATGCACGTGCACGCCTTCTCGCCCATGGAGATCGTCAACGGGGCCTCGCGCGGTGGCCAGTCGGTGCGCGACTGGCTGACCGAACTGCGGGAGGCCGGGCTGGACACCATCCCCGGGACGGCGGCGGAGATCCTCGACGACGAGGTCCGCTGGGTGCTCACCAAGGGCAAGCTGCCCGCCCAGACGTGGATCGACGTCGTCACCACGGCGCACGAGGTGGGACTGCGGTCGAGCTCGACGATGATGTACGGCCACGTCGACAACCCCTCGCACTGGGTGGGACACCTGAACGTGCTCAAGCGGATCCAGGACCGCACCGGGGGTTTCACCGAGTTCGTGCCGCTGCCGTTCGTGCACCAGAGTTCGCCGCTGTACCTGGCGGGGGCGTCACGACCCGGACCGACGCAGCGCGACAACCGGGCCGTCCACGCACTGGCGCGGATCATGCTGCACGGCCGCATCGACAACATCCAGACGAGCTGGGTGAAACTCGGCGTGACGGGAACTCGGGTGATGCTGAACGGCGGCGCCAACGACCTGGGTGGCACGCTGATGGAGGAGACGATCTCGCGGATGGCGGGATCGCAGCACGGATCGGAGAAGACCGTCGAGGAACTACACGCGATCGCCGAGGGAATCGGACGACGCGCAGTCGAGCGCACCACCGCCTACGCAGACCGGACGGAAGCAGCATGAGCGCTGATCGATTGGGCGACGAGCGCGTCGCCGGAGTTCTCAAGGCCGCGGTGCGCGTGATCGTGCCGGTCCTCGAACTGCTCGCGGACCGTGACCCGCTCGGCCTCAAGAAGCGCACGTTCCGCGAGCAGGCGGACGCGAGCGGCACGAAGGTCGACGCGGCGCTGAACGCCGTCGCGTCGGTGTTCGACGCCGCCGACACACCGGGAACCAAGGCGTGGGAGTCGATGACCGTCGACCAGCGCGTCTCGTGGTGGGTCGGCCGCGTCGGCGGGATCGGCACCGTGGCGGTGGCGTTCCCCGGCATCTTCGGTGTGCTCGCTCGCCGACTCCCGCTCGGCGACGTCCTCGGGTTCGCGAACCAGGCCATCGTCCTGGTGGCCGTCGCCCGCGAGTACGGCATCACCGAGCAGGACGAGCAGGTCCGCCTGCTGGCATCGGTGCTGTGCAACCGCGAGCTGCCGAAGGGTGCCAGCATCCACGCGCCCGAACCCGACGTCGACGGCGTCACGGACGACAGCCGTGTCACCGAGCCGTCCGGTCGCTTGTCCCGGTCCCCGTTCGCGTTGCTGTCGACCTTGTGGTCGGTCACCAAGATCCTCAAGGCCGTCACCGACGAATTGGACAAGCGGCCCCGCAGCCGTACCGTTTACAGATGGCTCGGTAACCTGCCCGTGGTCGGTGCGGTCGCCGGGTACTTCGGCGAACGCGGCGCACTGTCCCGAGCTGCGAAGCTGGGGCGCCGGTGGGTCGAGCAGAACAGCACGTCCGCGTTGAACGCGTCCCCGCGGGGCCGCGACACGCTCAGAGTTCGGAAAGGCTAAGGAGAACCTCAGTGCCGTACACGATTGCTGAACCGTGCGTCGATGTCCTCGACAAGGCATGCATCGAGGAATGCCCTGTCGACTGCATCTACGAGGGTGGACGCATGCTCTACATCCAGCCCGACGAGTGCGTGGACTGCGGTGCCTGCGAGCCGGTGTGCCCCGTCGAGGCGATCTTCTACGAGGACGACGTCCCCGAGCAGTGGTCCGCCTACGTCAGCGCCAACGTCGACTTCTTCGACGAACTGGGCTCACCCGGTGGCGCGGCCAAGGTCGGCAAGACCGACTACGACCCGCCGTTCATCAAGGCTCTGCCCCCCATGGGTGAGAACTGAGCGTGACGGACGCACCCGTCGTCTCGCGTCGGTCGCCCGCTGTTCGTCGATCCGTGGCGAGCCTGTTGCCCGAGTTCCCGTGGGACACGCTGGCCGACGTCACCGCGCTGGCGCGGTCGCATCCGCACGGCATCGTGAACCTGTCCGTCGGTACGCCGGTGGACCCGGTCGCCGACGTCGTCCGTGACGCTCTCGCGGCGGCCTCCGCGCAGCCGGGGTACCCCACGACAGTGGGCACACCCGAGCTGCGGGCGGCCGCCGTCAGTGCGCTCGCACGCCGCTACGGCATCGGTGGGTTGGACGAACGCTCGATCCTGCCGGTGATCGGAACCAAGGAAGTCATCGCCTGGTTGCCGACCCTGCTCGCGCTCGGCCCGGACGATCTCGTCGTCATCCCGGAACTGGCGTACCCCACCTACGAGGTCGGGGCGCTGCTCGCGGGATGCCGCACGCTGCGCGCGGACGGGGTGTCGCGTCTCGGTCCCGAACGCGCGTCCCTGATGTTCGTCAACTCGCCGTCCAATCCCAGTGGCCGGGTGCTCGGTGTCGCCCACCTGCGCAAGGTGGTCGAGTGGGCCCGCGAACGCGGCACGATCGTCGTGTCGGACGAGTGCTACCTCGGACTCACCTGGGAGGGACGCGCCGTCTCGATCCTCGACGACGAGGTGTGCGGCGGGGACAACACAGGCCTGCTGGCCGTGCACTCGCTGTCCAAGACGTCGAACCTCGCGAGCTACCGCGCCGGCTTCGTGGCCGGCGATCCCGCCCTGGTCGCGGAACTGCTCGCGGTCCGCAAGCACGCGGGCATGATGGTTCCCCTTCCGGTGCAGGCGGCCATGACCGCGGCGCTGAGCGACGACGAGCACGAGAACGTGCAACGCGAGCGCTACCGCGATCGTCGGACCGCGCTCGCCGCCGCCGTGGTGGCGGCCGGATTCACGATCGATCACTCCGGGGCCGGCCTGTACCTGTGGGCCACGCGCGGTGAACCGTGCCGGGACACCGTGCGCTGGTTCGCCGAACGCGGCATCCTCGTCGCTCCGGGGGAGTTCTACGGTCCCGACGGCGGCACCCACGTCCGCATCGCGCTGACGGCGACCGACGAGCGCATCGCCGCTGCCGTCGCCCGTCTCACGGTCTGAGCCCGGCCGTGGGAGCGCTCGACCGTGCGCAGGAGGATCTGGCCCGCGGGGAGCCATGGAGTGCGCGCAAGCGCCTGACAGCGCTGCTGGATCAGGACGCCGCCTCGCAACCCGCGCTCGACCTCCTCGGCTACGCGTGCCTGGCGATGGACGACCCGGCCGGTGCCGGTGCGGCCTGGTTCCTCACCGATCGAGACGACGCCGACCCGCTGGTGCGGCACGCGCTCGACTCGTTCGTCGCCGCGTGCCCGACGCCGCTGGTGCTCGCGCGTCGGCTGCCCATCAACGCGCCGTCGCGGGCCTATCCGCCCCGCGTGCGCGAGCGGCTGGCCGTGCTCGAGTCGCGGGTGCGTGCCAGCGGCGAGGAGTGGGAGCCGCCCGGCGAAGTGCACTACTTCGCGCAGGAGGGCGTCGACGTCGAGGCGTTCGACGAGTGGTCGGACGCTCCCGCCGCGTCCCGGTCCGGTGTGAAGATGGTCGCCGCCGTCCTCGTGGTCGCCATGATCGGCACCGCGTCCATCGCGACCGTTCTCACCGTCTTCTTCTGACGACGCGCCGCCGCGAGGCCGAGGACGTGTCGGGGGCCGGTGGTACAGATGGAGTCATGAAGGATTCGCTGACCGGATGCGTCGAGTGTCTCGGCGCTCTCGACCACTGTCACGGCACGCTCGTCGTCCACCTGCACGGTGCGGTCGAGTGCACCGACGACGCCTGTGTTCTGCTGCACGCCGTCCGGCACACCCTCGTCGTCGACTGTTCCGCGGTCGCCGGGGGCTGCACGTGCATCGAGGTCACGGAGCAGCTGCGGGCGTCGTGAGAGACTGCTCGGTGTGCTGCTCCGGTCTCTGAACTCGTACGCGATCACCCACGGCGGCGACGCCGACGACGCGGTCACCGTCGGTGACGTCGTCCTCTCTCGAAGCGATCTGCTCGGGGCCGCCACGTCGGTGGCCGAGCGCATCATGGGCGTCGACCGGGTGGCCGTCCTCGCCGAACCGACCGCCCGCACCGTCGTCGCCGTGGTCGGTGCGCTCATCGCCGGAGTGGCCGTGGTGCCCGTGCCCCCGGACTCGGGGCCGACCGAACTCGACCACATCCTCGCGGACTCCGGTGCCCGTGGGTGGCTGGGTGTCGCGCCCGAGCACGACGGCGGTCTGCCCGTCGTCCCGGTCCGCATGCACGCACGGTCCTGGCACAGCTACGCGGAGCCGTCGGACGACGCGACCGGTCTCGTGCTCTACACCTCGGGAACCACGGGCCCTCCGAAGGGCGTGATCCTCAGCCGCGGTGCGCTCGCCGCCGGCATCGACGCGCTCGCCGAGGCGTGGGGGTGGACGGCGAACGACACTCTGGTGCACGGACTCCCGCTCTATCACGTGCACGGGCTCGTGCTGGGAGTCCTGGGTCCGCTGCGACTCGGCAGTCGAGTGATCCACACCGTCAAGCCCTCCGCGGAGCGGTACGCCGCGGCGCGGGGAACGATGTACTTCGGGGTTCCCACCGTGTGGTCGCGAGTGGCGGCCGACCCGGAGTCCGCCGCGGCGCTGTCGCACGCTCGGTTGTTGATCTCGGGCAGTGCCCCGCTGCCGGTGCCGGTGTTCGAGAAGATCGCCGCTCTCACGGGTCTCGAGCCGATCGAGCGCTACGGCATGAGCGAGACCCTCATCACGCTGAGTACGCGCGCCGACGGTGAGCGACGACCCGGTTGGGTCGGAGTTCCGGTGCGCGGCATCGAGACTCGGCTGCGCGGTGAGGACGGGTCGGAGGTCCCACGCGACGGGGAGTCCATCGGTTCGTTGGAGGTGCGCGGCCGGTTCTTCGACGGTTACCTGAACAAGCCGGAGGCCACCGCGGCCTGCTGGACGGACGACGGGTGGTTCCGGACGGGAGACGTCGCGGCGATCGACCCGGCGGGCTTCCATCGGATCGTCGGCCGGGAGTCGACGGACCTGATCAAGACCGGTGGGTACCGCGTCGGCGCGGGCGAGGTGGAGACGGCGATCCTCGGTGTTCCCGGAGTGCGTGAGGTGGCGGTCGTGGGACTGCCCGACGACGATCTCGGCCAACGCATCGTGGCGTTCGTCGTGGGTGACGAGGTGGAGCCGAGAGCAGTCGTAGACTCTGTGGCACAACAGCTCTCGGTGCACAAGCGCCCGCGTGAGGTACGCGTGGTGGACTCGTTGCCGCGGAACGGGATGGGCAAGGTCCGCAAGAACCTGTTGGAGTAGCGTCGGGAGGCATGACCTCCTCCACTCGCATCGTCCTGGCCTCTCGTCCCACCGGCGCACCCACTGCCGAGAACTTCCGGACCGAGACGGTCGATCTCCCCGAGGTCGGTGACGGTCAGGTCTCGCTGAAGACCCTGTACCTGTCGCTGGACCCGTACATGCGCGGCCGGATGAGCGACGCCGAGTCGTACGCGGAGCCCGTCGAGGTGGGCGACACGATGGTGGGCGCCACGGTCTCCGAGGTGATCGAGTCCCGCAGTGACGCCGTGTCGGTCGGCGCCGTGGTGCTCGGCTACACCGGGTGGCAGTCGCACGCGGTGGTCGACGCGTCGACCGTGCGAGTGCTGGATCCGGAGAAGGCGCCCGTGTCCACCGCGCTGGGCGTGCTGGGGATGCCGGGCTTCACCGCGTACTCCGGCATGACGAAGATCGGGCAGCCGAAGCCGGGGGAGACCGTCGTGGTCGCAGCGGCCAGTGGGCCCGTCGGCTCGGCCGTCGGCCAGTTCGCGAAGATCAAGGGTGCGCGCGCCGTCGGCATCGCCGGCGGTCCCGAGAAGTGTGCGTACCTGATCGACGAGCTCGGCTTCGACGCCGCCGTCGATCACCGCGCCCCGGACTTCGAGGATCAGTTGAAGGCCGCGACTCCGGACGGCATCGACGTCTACTTCGAGAACGTGGGCGGCGCCGTCGCGAAGGCGGTGCTCCCGCGGCTCAACCTCTACGCACGTGTGCCGGTGTGCGGTCTGATCGCGCAGTACAACGACACGCAGGCACCGGAGGGCCCGGATCGGCTGCCCGGCTTCTTCACGCGCGTGCTGACGAAGAGCCTGACAATCCGCGGCTTCATCCAGAGCGAGTTCGTCCCGGAGCTCTACAAGGACTTCCTGCGCGAGGTCGCCGAGTGGATCGACAACGGGTCGTTCCGCTACCGGGAGGACGTGGTCGAGGGTCTCGGACACGCTCCCGAGGCGTTCTTCGGGCTGCTCGAGGGCAAGAACTTCGGCAAGCTCGTCGTCAAGGTGGCGTGACGGTTAGAGTACACGTGTGCACTCGAATCGCGATCGGAACGAAGTAGCGGGCGCTGCCGACGTCGTGGCCACGGCCATCGACATCCTCAGCCGCCCTGTCCAGGGGACCCACCGCGCGATCAACGACGTGGTGTTCGGGGTGCTGGGCCGTTCCGCGGCACCCGTGCGCATCCTGAACGAGGGCATCGCCGACCTGGTCTACGAGGCCGTGCGCGGGGGCGGTGTGGCGGCCGCCGAGGCTGTCACCGCGGTGTCCCGGCTGTTGCCCGAGGACCGCGTGTCCCACGCGGTCACGTCCACCGCGGCCGGATCGGTCGTGGTCGGCGCCGTCAACGGTCTGCTGGGCGACCGGCTCGCCGCCGAGGGCAACGACCTGACGGTGGAACTCGGGCCGCATCACGAGCGCCGCATCGTCGGGAACGACACCGCGATGCTGACCACCGCGTATCCGAAGGCCACGGGTCACGTCGCCGTGCTCGTGCACGGGCTGGGGGAGACCGAGCAGGCCTGGTACTACCGCCACGACGGGCGGGGCAGCTACGGCGAGGCGCTGGCCGCGCACGGCATCAGCGCGGTCTGTCTGCGGTACAACACGGGCGCCGGGATCGAGGACAACGGGGCGGCACTGGCCGGCCTCCTCGACGAGCTGATCGCGGTCTGGCCCGTCCCCGTCGAGCGGATCGACCTCGTCGGGCACTCGATGGGCGGGCTCGTGGTGCGGCGTGCCTGTGCGGTCGAGGCGAGCAGGGCGACCTGGCTGCCGCTGGTGCGCACGGCCTGCTACCTGGGCACCCCGCACGAGGGCGCACCGCTCGCGACGGGCGTGTACCACCTCTCCCGTGCTCTGCGGAAGGTGCGGCAGACGGCGGTGTGGGCGGACCTGCTCGACGTCCGCAGCCGCGGCGTGGACGACCTGAGACTGGCCACGGACGTGGCGCTCGCCCCCGGGATCCGGCACGTCGCGGTCGCCGCCACCCTGGCCGCCGACGACACGGCCTGGTGGGCCGACGCCGTGGGAGACGGACTGGTGACGCTGCGCAGCGCACGGGGGCCGATGACGGAGTTGCACACGCTCGTCGGCACCGGGCACCTCGCGCTGCTGTCGGATCCGCGGGTGCTCGACGTCCTCACCGAACTCATGGCGGACGCGACACCGGCAGAGATCGACGACGTCACCGAGCCGGACGAGACGGTGGCCTGAGACCACCGTCCCGCGTCAGACCAGGCTCTCCTGCCACGCCGTGTTCAGGTGCGCGAACCTGCCGTCGCCGGCGACGAGGGCCTCCGGGGTGCCGTCCTCGACGATCCGTCCGTCGGCCATGACGAGAACGCGGTCCGCGATCGCGACCGTCGACAGGCGGTGCGCGATGATCAGTGCGGTCCGGCCGTGCAGGATCGTCTCGAGGGCGCGCTGGACCAGGCGCTCGCCGGGGATGTCGAGGCTGGACGTGGCCTCGTCGAGCACGATCACCGACGGTGCGGCGAGGAACACCCGCGCGAAGGCCACCAGCTGTCGCTGTCCGGAGGACAGACGTCCACCGCGCTTGCGCACGTCGGTGTCGATGCCTCGCGGCAGTGCGGCCAGGAACGGGGTGAGGCCCACGGCGTCGGCGGCCGCCCGCACCTCGTCGTCGGTCGCGGACGGTCGGCCGAGGCGGATGTTGTCCGCGATCGATCCGGAGAACAGGAACGATTCCTGCGTCACCATGACGACGTTGCGACGCAGGTCGTCGTCGGCCAGGTCGCGGAGATCGATGCCGTCGAGACGGATCCGGCCGTCCGTGGGGTCGTAGAACCGCGCGAGGAGCTTGGCCACCGTCGACTTGCCGGCACCGGTGGCGCCGACCATGGCGACCACCTGTCCGGCCGGCACGTGCAGCGAGAAGGGCTGCAGCACCAGCGCGTCCGCGGCGTAGCCGAACGAGACCCGGTCGAACTCCACGTCGCCGGCCGCGATTCCGATCGGCACCGGGGTGGTGGGAGGCGCCACCGTCGGTTCCTCCTCGAGCACGCCCGAGATCTTCTCGAGCGCCGCCGCGGCCGACTGGTACGCGTTGAACACCTGCGCGAGTTCGTCGAGCGGCCCGTAGAAGCGGCGGAGGTACAGCACGTAGGCGGCGAGCACGCCGATGTCGAGGGCACCGCCGATGACCCGCATGCTGCCCACGACCACGATGACGGCGAGGGTGGCGTTGCCGATCCAGCGCACGATGCCGGTGTAGCTCGCCATTCCGCGCAGCGCGGTGGTGGTGGCGTCCCGGTACTCGGTGTCCTCCGCGAGCAGGATCGCGTCGTTGCGGCGCTCGCGGCGGAACACCTGGACGGCGCGGATGCCGACCATCGACTCGACGAAGTGCACCACGACGCGCGCGATGGACACCCGGGTGCGTCGGTAGGCGCGGCGCTGGCGGCGCTGCGACCAGCGTGTGATCAGTAGCAGCGGAACGAATCCCGCGAGCACGACGAGGGCCAGCGGAACGTCGAGCCAGAACAGGATGATCGCGATCGAGACCATCGACAGGATCGCGGTCAACGCATCGTTGAGCGCGCTCTCGAGAAGCGTCTGCAGTGATTCGACGTCGCTGGTCAGTCGCGAGATCACCTTGCCGGACGTGTACTTCTCGTGGAAGGACAGCGACAGTGCCTGCGCGTGGCGGAACACCCGCTCGCGCAGATCGAACAGGATGTCCTGGCTCAGGCGGCCCGAGACCATGAGGAACGCGTACGTCGTGGCGGCGCCGAGGAACCCGACCACGACGTATCCCGCCACGGTCCACACCAGCGGCGCCCAGCGTCCGTCGACGGCAGCGGCGACGCCCGTGTCGAGAGCGTGGGCGATGAACAGCGGTCCGGCGACGAACGCCAGGTTGTCCAGGAAGATGATCGCCATCGCGAGGACCGTGCGGCGGCGGTGCGGGCGCAGCAGCGAGAGGAGCAGTCGACGTGAACGACCGGCCAGGACGAGGTTGCCTGCCCGGTCCACGTCGGTGTCCTCACCGCCGACGCCGCGCCAGTCGGTGTCAGCCATGATCTCGCTCCGCTCCCGACATCGAGCCCATCACGTCGCGGTACGCCGCCGAGGTGGCGAGCAGGTGCTCGTGCGTCCCGGTCTCCATCACCGTGCCGTGGCCGAGGTGCACGACGCGATCCGCGAGCGCGGCGGTCGAGGGGCGGTGTGCCACCAGCACGGTCGTGGAGTGCGCGAGCACGGTGCGCAGCCTGCGCTGAACCGTCGCCTCGGTGTCCACGTCGAGTGCGGAGAGCGGATCGTCCAGCACGAGCACGCGGGGCCGGCCGAGCACCGCCCGCGCCAGCGCCAGACGCTGGCGTTGACCGCCGGACAGGCTCAGTCCCTGCTCGCCGATCCGGGTGTCGAGGCCCCACGGCAGCTTCTCGACGAAATCCGTCGCGTGCGCGATCTCGAGTGCCTCCGCGACGTCCTCGTCCGTCGCGTCGGGGCGGCCCAGCGCGACGTTCTCGCGCACACTGGCCGAGAACAGCACCGGCTCCTCGAAGGCGACCGAGACCACCGAGCGCAGATCCGCCAGCCGCATCGACCGGACGTCGACACCGTCGAGAGTGATCGCGCCACCGTCGACGTCGAAGAGCCGAGGAATCAGCGTCGTCAGGACGGACTTCCCCGTTCCGGTGTTGCCGACGAGAGCCACCGTCTCGCCCGGACGCACCTCGAACGTGACGTCGTGCAGGAGGTGGTCGGATGCGTCCGGGAATGCGAAGGAGACGTGGTCGACGCGGATGTGCCCCCGCACCGGGTCGGGCAGGGGAACGGGGGAGACCGGATCCACGATGGTGTCCGGGGTGTCCATGATCTCCCAGTACCGATCCGCCGCCGTCCGCGCGTTGTTCAGCTCGGCGAGCAGGAAACCGAAGGACTCGATGGGCCACAGCAGGAAAGCGACGACGGCCATGGTCGCCACCAGAGTTCCGGCCGTCAGGGTCCCCGTCACGATGGCGTATGTCCCGTAGGCGAGCATGCCGCCGACGGCCACCGGTGGCAGTCCGACGATGACGGTCCACAGGATCGCCAGGTATCGGACCTTGGTGAGCTCGGTCGTGCGGAGCGTCGCGGCCTGCGCGAGGAAGCGGCGTCCCAGGTGGGCGCTGCGGCCGAACGCCTTGAGTACCCGGATGCCGTGGATGGACTCCTCGACGGTGGTGGTGACGTCGCCGGCCTGGTCCTGGGCGTCGCGTGCGACGACGCGATAGAGCTCCTCGAACCGGACGCACGCCCACACCAGCGGAATCGCCACGACGAGCATGATGACGCCGAACTGCCATGCGCGGGAGAGCAGGACACCGAGACCCACGACGAGGGTCACCGCGTTGATGATGATGAACGGTCCGATGAAGGCGACGAAGCGGCGCAGCGCGGAGAGGTCGGAGATGGCGCGGGAGAGCAGTTGGCCCGATTCCCAGCTGTCGTGCGCGGCCACCGACACGTGCTGCAGCTTCGCGAACACGTGCGCGCGGGCCGTGATCTCGAACTGACTCGACGGCCCCGACACCAGGTAGCGACGGATCCAGATGCCGGCGGCATCGATCGTTCCCAGCAGCAGCACCAGTGCCGCAGGCCACCACACGCCGGCGACGTCGCCGCGGGTGATCGGGCCGTCGATGATGCTCTGGATGACGAGCGGGATCACCAGGCCGGTGAGCGTGGCGATCAGCGAGACCACGATGGACCCGACGAAGTACCAGCGATACGGCGCCAGGAACGGGGCGAAGCGGCGGAGCGACGAGGTCACCGTCGCGGAGGACGCCTCGACCGCACGTCTCGTTCCGCGATCGAGCACTCCGGTGGACACACACGACTCCTCACGTACCGCTCGACTGTCTCATCGAGCCGTACTCGGAGCCAACCGATTTATCGCGGGGCCTGTTCCCCCCGTTCTCACGTCACCTCCGCTTCGCGTCACCGAACGGTTCGTCGCGTTCCTGGACGGCCTGCCGGAATCCGACGGTGGCAGCGCGGGTCTGGAACGCGAAGCCCTCCCGGGTGTGCCGGGCGACGCCGTCGAAGACCGTGCTGATCATCGTGGAGGTGTGCACGCCGGAGCTGATCAACGCGCTGTTGAGCGCCAGCTTGACCATCATCAGCTGGTTGATCGGCATGCGCGCGATCCGTGCGACCAGTTCCTCGGTGCGGGCGTCGAGCTGATCCGCGGGCACCGATTCGACGGCGAGACCCCACTCCGCCGCCTGCGCCCCGGTGAGACAGTCACCGGTCAGCAGCAGTCGTTTGGCGCGCTGGTCGCCGAGGCGGTGTGCCCACATCCCGGCGGCGGGAACGCCCCAGACGCGGGTCGGCGGGTAGCCGATCCGCGTGTCGTCCGCACAGATGATCTGGTCGGCGTACAGCGCGATGTCGGTACCGCCGGCCACGGCGAAACCGTGCAGCTTGGCCACCACCGGCTTGTTCGCGTGCAGCAGGCTGGCGAATCCGCGGTTGAATCGGCTCATCATCGCGTAGTCGATCATCGGGTCCCACTGGCCCGACGGATCGTGGTTGCGGGCCTGGACGACGGGGTCGAGAACCGTCCCCGTCGTGTCCACGGCCCCGCTGTCGCCCCGATCGAGATTCTCGGCGTAGATCGACAGGTCGTAGCCGCCGCAGAACCCCTTGCCGCGACCGGACAGCAGCATGACGTGTACTCGCGGATCGAGATCCGCCCGCTCGACGGCCGCCGCCAGTTCGACGGGGGTGTCCGCGGTGATGGCGTTGCCGTGCTCCGGTCGATCGAAGGTGATCCGGGCGACCCGCCCGTCGACCTCGTAGGTGAGCGTCCGGAACGTCGGGGAGTCCTGCTGTGGAGTCCGGCCGGTGAAGGGGGAGTCGGCTCCCTCGTCCCACCCCTCCCGCCACGGGGCGGGTGCGTCGGTCACGCCGGAACCTTCGGCGTCGATCGCTCGATGATGGCGGCCGTGTCCACCCCGGTCGGCAGGGTGCCGTACACGCTGCCCCAGTCGCCGCCGAGTCGGCTCGTCGTGAACGCGTCGGCGACCGCGGGGTGGCCGTGCCGCACGAGCAGCGAGCCCTGCAGTGCCAGTGCCATCTCGCCGACGACGCGGCGTGCCCGCTGTTCGAGGGTGGCGATGTCGGTGAAGGAGTCCTTCAGCGACCGCACCGCGGCGTCGAGCGCCGCATCGGCTCCGCGGCAGCCGTCGAGCTCGTCGAAGAACACGGCGAGCGTCTCCGGCTGTCGTGCCACGGCGCGCAGGGTGTCGAGCGCCGCGACGTTGCCCGAACCCTCCCACACCGACAGCAGTGGAGCCTCCCGGTAGAGCCGCGGCATCCTCGACTCCTCCGCATACCCGTTGCCGCCCAGGCATTCGAGGGCCTCCGCCGCATGCGCCGGGCCGCGCTTGCACACCAGGTACTTGCTGACGGAGAGGCTGATGCGCCGCAGTGCGGCGGCACGCTCGTCGCCCGCAGCTGCCTGATCGGTGAGCGCGGCGAGCCACAGGGCGACGGTCGTCGACGCCTCGGACTCGATCGCGAGATCGGCCAGGACGTTGCGCATGAGTGGCTGGTCGACGAGGTTCTTCCCGAACGCCTGCCGGTGCACCGCATGATGCACGGCCGCAGCGGTGCCCGCCCGCATTCCCGTGGCCGACCCCAGGGTGCAGTCGAGCCTCGTCATGTTGACCATCTCGATGATGGTCCGCACGCCGCGACCCTCGTCGCCGACGAGCCAGGCGGTCGCGTCGTCGTACTCCACCTCGCTCGAGGCGTTGGAATGGTTGCCCAGCTTGTCCTTCAGGCGCTGGATCGCCATGGCGTTGCGAGTGCCGTCCGGGAGGACGCGGGGCAGGAAGAAGCACGACAGGCCGCCGGGCGCCTGCGCGAGGACCAGCAGGACGTCCGACATCGGCGCCGACGTGAACCACTTGTGGCCGGTGATCCGGTACGAGCCGTCCGGCTGCGGCACGGCCGTCGTGCGGTTCGCCCGGACGTCGGAACCCCCTTGCTTCTCGGTCATGGACATGCCCGCGATCAGACCCGTCTTGGTCGCGGGAGTACGGTACGAGGGGTCGTACGTCGACGAGGTGAGCAGCGGTTCGTACAGCGCGGACAGTTCCGCGTTCGCTCGGAGTGCGGGAACGACGGCGTACGTCATGGAGATCGGGCACCCGTGCCCCGCGTCCACCGCGCCCCACACGCTGAACTTCGCGGCACGGATCAGATGCGCGTTCGGTGACGGGTCGCGCCACGGCGCCCCGTGCATGCCGAATTCGACTGCCGTGCGCATCAACTCGTGGTACGCCGGATCGTAGACCACCTCGTCGATGCGGTTCCCGTAGCGGTCGTGCGTGTGCAGGACGGGCGGGTGCTCCTCGGCGAGATCGCCCCAGCGCTGCGCCTGCTCGCTCCCGGCCAGCCGACCGAGCCGGTGCAGCTCGTCGAGCGCGTCGTCGGCGCCCTCGCGGTGCAGGGCCTCCAGGACGACCGGGTGGTCGGCGACGTCGTAGCCGATGAGTGGCGGAACCTGATTGGTGACGGTGTGCGTGGGGGTCATGACGCTCTCCTGTCGGTCGGGGCGCCGAGGGCGCGGAGTGTGAAGGTCTCGAGTGCGGCGAGAACGCGAGCGTCGGCCTCGCCGCGGGCGAGTGGGACGACCAGTGCCTCGCCGATGGCGCCGACGATGCACGCCGCCGTCAGGGGCGCGTCCTGGTCCGGGAGTTCACCGGCCAGGGCGGCGGCACGGATGGCGGCGGCGAACGCGTCCGCGAACGACTGCCGGAAGGCGAGACGCTCGGTGTCGACGAGGGCGTCGATGGGCTCGGCCAGCAGCGCGTACGCGAGAGTCGGTGCGCGACAGGCGCGATCGCAGAAGGTGCGGACCGAGGCGAGCAGGCTGTCGGTGTGGGTGCCGGTCGCGGCGGCGCGCACACCCGCCGCTGTCGCGGCGGCCACCTCGCGGCTGCAGGCGTCGCGGAAGACCTCGGCGAACAGTTCGCCCTTGCCGGGGAAGTAGCGGTAGACGGTGCCCACACCGATGCCGGCGCGGGCGGCCACGTCGGCCATCGAACATGCGGCGTACCCCCGCTCGGCCACGAGAGACAGTGCAGCGGTGACGATTCGAGATCGGGCGGCATCGAGCCGCTCCTGGACCGCAGCGGTCCGTCGGTACACCATGGCAAGAAGTGAACGCCCGTTCCGCACTGGTGTCAAGGACGGAATGGTGATTCACATGTTCGGGAGGGCAGGACTACCAGCGCGACCCGACGCGATTGTTGACCAGCAGCGTGCCGTCCGGATCGAGACGGGACTCGGGACGGAACACCATGACGGCGTCGTCCTCGTCGGGCGGTGTCGGCTCCTCCGTGTTGCCGATGCCGCCGAGCAGTCCGCGCCACAGCACCCAACCGCGCCGCTCGTAGAACCCGACGGCGTCGGGAAGGGAATTGAGCACGCCGACCACGTCGTCCGACTCGATCTGCTCCTCGATCGCGGCCATGAGCCGCGCACCCAGCCCGGTGCCCCGGAACTCCGGGTCCAGGGCGACGGCCTCGACGAAGCCGCCGTCGAACTCGTCGCCGCCGTGGTGGAGAAGGCGCGGCACCACGGCGGCATGGCCGATGATGCGGTCGCCGTCGCGGAGGATCACGTGGGTACCGCCCAGGGCGTGCTGCCAGTCGTGCGGGGTGAAGCGCTCGCCGAAGGCGCCGCGCACCAGCCCCTCGCACGTGTGGGCGTCCGCGTCACCCAGATCGTCGGTGATCACCGACTCGAGTCGCGGTTCCTGCTGTATCGCTTCCTGGCTCACGGTCCCCCCGGACGCAGCCTGCCGCCGAATCGCTCAGTCGTTGGCGTGCAGGATCGAGTTGAGCTCGACGCCCGTACCCTTCCACGGCACGACCTCGACGGCACCGGAAACGGAGTTACGACGGAAGAGCATGTTCGACTGCCCACTGAGATCGGCCGCCTTGACGACGGTGCCGTCCGGGCCGGTGACCTTGGTGCCCGCGGTGATGTAGAGGCCCGCCTCGACGACGCAGTCGTCGCCGAGGGAGATGCCGAGGCCCGCGTTGGCGCCGAGCAGGCAACGCTGTCCCACCGAGATGACGGCCTTGCCGCCGCCGGACAGAGTGCCCATGATCGAGGCGCCGCCGCCCACGTCGGAGCCGTCGTCGACGACGACGCCGGCGGAGATGCGGCCCTCGACCATGGACGAGCCGAGCGTGCCGGCATTGAAGTTCACGAAACCCTCGTGCATGACCGTCGTGCCGGACGCGAGGTGGGCGCCGAGGCGCACGCGACCGGCGTCGCCGATGCGGACACCGGTGGGGAGCACGTAGTCGACGAGTCGCGGGAACTTGTCGACACTGAAGACGGTGACGGCGCCCCGTGCACGGAGACGGGCGCGCGTCGCCTCGAAGCCGTCGACGGCCGCCGGGCCGTGGTTGGTCCACACCACGTTGGACAGCAGGCCGAACTGGCCGTCCAGGTTGAGGCCGTGCGGCCGGACGAGGCGATGCGAGAGCAGGTGCAGGCGCAGGTAGACGTCGTGCGCGTCGACCGGGGCGTCGTCGAGGGAGGAAATGGTGGTGCGCACCGCGACGATGTCGAGGTCGCGGGCGTCGTCGTGTCCGACCAGCGCGGCCAGTTCCGGGGGAACGTCCGCCGCGTCGAGCCGTGCGGTGCCGGTCTCGGCCACCTCGGCGAGCTCGGGAGAGGGGAACCAGGTGTCCAGCACCGTTCCCGACGGGGTGATGTGTGCGATGCCGACTGCCGATGCTCCTGTGGTCACGGGGACCGAGCCTAGAGGACGACCGGACGGCCGGGCGAACGTAAGGTCGGCTGCGTGAGCGCACCGATCTCCCTGGACCTGCACGCCGATCCCGTCGACCTCACGGCGGCGCTGGTGGACGTTCCCAGCGTCTCGCGAGACGAGGCCACGCTGGCCGACGCGGTGGAGCGGGCGCTGCGCGAGCAGACCACGGGATTCGAGATCGTGCGCTCGGGTGACGCCGTGCTGGCCAGGACGAACCGGGGGCTCCCGACGCGGGTGATCCTCGCGGGGCATCTCGACACCGTCCCGATCGCCGACAACGTGCCCAGCAGACGTGAAGGCGACGTTCTGTACGGATGCGGAACCGTCGACATGAAGTCGGGGGACGCGGTGTTCCTGCACCTGGCGGCGACGGTCGCGGAGCCCACCGCGGACCTGACGCTGATCTTCTACGACTGCGAGGAGATCGAGGCGTCGGCCAACGGTCTGGGTCGCATCGAGCGGGAGATGCCCGAGTGGCTGCGCGGAGATGTCGCGATTCTCGGTGAGCCGTCGGGTGGCTACATCGAGGCGGGGTGCCAGGGGACGCTCCGCATGCGGTTCACCGCGACGGGGACGCGCGCCCACTCGGCCCGATCGTGGCTGGGGGACAACGCGATCCACAAGTTGGGCCCGCTGTTCGACCGGCTCGCCGCGTACACGCCGCGCAGCGTGGACATCGACGGCTGCGTGTACCGGGAGGGACTGCAGGCGGTCCGTGTCAGCGGCGGCGTCGCCGGGAACGTGGTCCCCGACGAGGCATTCGTCGACGTCAACTTCCGCTTCGCCCCCGACCGCAGTGTGGAGCAGGCGATCGAGCACGTGCGCGAGGCGACCGACGCGGAGCATCTCGATCTCACCGTCGAGGTGACCGACAGGTCGCCGGGCGCGCTGCCGGGTCTGGCCGCACCCGCGGCGGCGGCGCTGGTCACGGCGGCGGGGGGAGAGTTCCGCGCCAAGTACGGCTGGACCGACGTCTCCCGGTTCTCCGCGCTGGGCATCCCGGCGGTGAACTACGGTCCCGGCGATCCCAACCTCGCGCACAAGCGCGACGAGCGTGTACCGGTGCAGCAGATCACCGATGTCGCCGACGTCCTGCGCCGGTATCTGACCGCCACCGACGCCCACTAGCCTCTCCGTCATGGGAGCGCACGAGAGCCGGGAGAACGCCGGCGAGAGGTCCACGAACTACCGCGGGCCCGTCATGGACCGACGGGAGTTCGGTGGGTCCACCACCGATCAGCGGCTCCTCGACTCGCGGGGCTCCGCCGACTGGCTGCACACCGATCCGTGGCGGGTGCTGCGGATCCAGAGCGAGTTCGTCGAGGGCTTCGGCGCCCTGGCGGAACTGCCTCGGGCCGTCACGGTGTTCGGGTCGGCGCGGACGTCGCGCGAGTCCGCGGAGTACGCGCTCGGCGTCGAGCTGGGCACCGCGTTGGCCGGCGCCGGCTACGCCGTGGTGACGGGCGGGGGACCGGGCGCGATGGAGGCCGCCAACAAGGGGGCCTGCGAATCGGGTGGGTTCTCGGTCGGCCTCGGTATCGAGCTGCCCTTCGAGCAGTCGCTCAACGAGTGGGTGGACCTCGGCGTCAACTTCCGCTACTTCTTCGTCCGCAAGACGATGTTCGTCAAGTACTCGCAGGCCTTCGTCTGCATGCCGGGCGGATTCGGCACGCTCGACGAGTTGTTCGAGGCACTCACACTGGTGCAGACCCGCAAGGTCACCCGGTTCCCCATCATCCTGTTCGGCACGCAGTTCTGGGGCGGGCTGCTCGACTGGATCCGCACCACGCTGGTGGCCGCCGGCACGGTGTCCGAGGCGGATCTCGAGCTGATCCGCTGCACGGACAGTGTCGCGGAGGTGGTCCGCTGGGTCGACGAGAGCCGGGCGGCCGAGATCGCGGCGACCGAGTCGCGGGCGAGCGAGACCGAGCAGTGACCGGGTCGATCGCGGTCTGTGTCTACTGCGCGTCCGGCCCGGTGGAGCAGCATCACCTCGATCTGGCCGCCGCGGTGGGCACCGAGATCGGACGTCGCGGCGGCACGCTGGTGTCCGGGGGCGGCAACGTCTCCATGATGGGCGCCGTCGCGGCGGCCGCACGCGCCGCGGGGGCATTCACGGTGGGAGTCATCCCGCAGGCCCTGGTGCACCGCGAGGTGGCGGACATCGATGCCGACGAGCTGGTGGTCACCGAGACGATGCGCGAGCGCAAACGCATCATGGACGACCGGGCGGACGCGTTCATCACGCTCCCGGGCGGGATCGGCACGCTCGAGGAACTGTTCGAGACCTGGACCGCCGGATATCTGGGAATGCACGACAAACCGGTCGTAGTCTTGGATCCCGTGAACCACTTCACACCGCTGTTCGACTGGATGCGCTCGCTCGTCGGGACGGGATTCGTCTCCGAGCGCTCGCTCGATCGCCTGGTCGTCACGGCGGACGTGGACACGGCTCTGACGGCGTGTGGGCTCGTGCAGGGCACGCGCACCGTGAACATTACCAATCAGTAAGGTAAGCGTCGTCACAGCCGGAGACGCAGCCGGCTCGCCAGGGGAGGGAACCACAGCATGGGTGCCGAGGCTCGTCACAAGGTCGGATTGCTCGACATCGCCGCCACGCTTCCGAAGATGACGGCGGCGCTGCCCAGTGTCCTCCGGGGTGTGCCCGGGTTCCTGCGCAGGCCCGACGACAAGGAGTCGATCGGCCACATCTTCCAGCGCGTCGCGGCGAAGACGCCGGACCACCCGTTCGTACGTTTCGAGGGCGACACCCTCACGTACGGCCAGGCCAACGATCTGGTGAACCGGTACGCGAGCGTGCTCACGGACCGCGGCGTCCGGCGCGGTGACGTCGTCGGTGTGCTGGCCAAGAACTCGATGCGCACGCTGCTGGTGGCCCTGGCCACCGTCAAGCTCGGCGCCACGGCCGGAATGCTGAACTTCAATCAGCGCGGCGACGTGCTCGAGCACAGTCTCGGTATCCTCGACGCGCGCGTCCTCGTCGTGGACGGCGACTGCGTCGAGGCCCTCGAGTCCCTCGACGAGGCGCTTCCGGAGAAAGTCATCCTGCACGCGGACGAGCTGGACGAGAAGGCGGCGTCGGCGAGTGCGGAGAACCCTGCCACCACGGCCGAGGTCCAGGCCAAGGAGAAGGCGTTCTACATCTTCACCTCCGGCACCACGGGCATGCCCAAGGCCAGCCTGATGAGCCACTTCCGCTGGATGAAGTCCATGTCCGGTCTCGGCAGCATGGGCGTGCGTCTGGACAAGAACGACGTCCTCTACTGCTGCCTCCCGCTCTATCACAACAACGCGCTGACGGTGTCCCTGTCGTCCGTGCTGGCGTCCGGCGCCACCATCGCCATCGGCAAGCAGTTCTCGGTGTCCAACTTCTGGAAGGACGTCCGCGAGAACGAGGCCACCGCGTTCACCTACATCGGTGAGCTGTGCCGCTACCTGCTGACGCAGGACGAGACCCCGCAGGACTCCGACAACACGATCAAGCTGATCGTGGGCAACGGGCTGCGCCCGGAGATCTGGGAGGAGTTCACCACCCGCTTCGGCATCGAGCGCGTGGCGGAGTTCTACGGCGCCAGCGAGTGCAACATCGCGTTCATCAACGCCTTCAACATCGACCGCACCGCAGGCTTCTGCCCGTTGCCGTACGCCGTCGTCGAGTACGACGACGAGACGGGCAAGGCCAAGCGGGACGACAACGGTCGGCTGCGCAAGGTGGGGTCCGGCGGCGTGGGCCTGCTGCTGTCGAAGATCACCGACCGCGCGCCGTTCGACGGGTACTCCGACGAGGAGGCCACGAACAAGAAGCTCCTCAAGGACGGGTTCAAGGACGGCGACTGCTGGTTCGACACCGGAGACCTGGTGCGTCAGCAGGGCTTCCGGCACGTGGCGTTCGTCGACCGTCTCGGTGACACATTCCGGTGGAAGGGCGAGAACGTCGCCACCACCCAGGTGGAGGGCGCGCTCAATTCGCACCCCGACGTCGATCAGGCCGTGGTCTTCGGTGTCGACGTTCCCGGTACCGACGGCAAGGCGGGCATGGCGGCGGTGACCCTGCGCCACGACAAGAGCTTCGACGGCGCGAGCTTCGCCGAGCACGCCTACAAGAACCTGCCCGGCTACGCCGTGCCGCTGTTCATCCGCGTCGTGGACTCGCTCGAGGCCACGTCCACGTTCAAGAGCAAGAAGGTCGAGCTCCGCAAGGTGGGCTACGGCGACGGGGACGGCGACCTGTTCGTCCTGAAGGGCAAGTCCGGCGGTTACGTCGAGAGCTACGACGAGTACGTCGACGAGGTCGGTGCCGGCAAGCTGCCCAAGGGCTGAGGTGGCCCCCGGGGACGGGCATCATGGTGGTGTGAGCGCACCCGAGACGTCCGTCCCCGCCGACACCCTGTGCGGTAGACCGGTCGCGACCGACCGTGCGCTGGTCATGGCCATCGTCAACCGCACCCCCGACAGCTTCTACGACCGCGGCGCGACGTTCGAGGACGACGCCGCGATGGACGCGGTCCGCCGTGCGGTGGACGAGGGTGCCGACCTCGTCGACATCGGCGGTGTGAAGGCCGGACCCGGCGCCACCGTCGACGCCGCCGAGGAGACCCGACGGGTCGTGCCGTTCGTCGCCGCCATCCGCGCCGCATACCCGGATCTGGTGATCAGCGTGGACACCTGGCGGGCCGAGGTCGCTCGGCTCGCGTGCGCCGAGGGCGCCGATCTGATCAACGACACATGGGCCGGCGCGGACCCCGAGCTCGTGCACGTCGCCGCCGAGGTCGGTGCCGGCATCGTCTGTTCGCACACCGGCGGAGCCGTTCCCCGGACCCGGCCGCACCGCGTTCGCTACCCCGACGTGGTCGCCGACGTGCTCTCCGAGGTGACTCGATCGGCCGAGAACGCTCTGGCCGCGGGCGTGCGAGCGGACGGGATCATCATCGATCCGACCCACGATTTCGGTAAGAACACCTATCACGGGCTCGAACTGTTGCGTCGGATCGACAGTCTTGTAAACACCGGATGGCCTGTCCTGATGGCACTGAGCAACAAGGATTTCATCGGGGAGACTCTGGGTGTAGGACTTGCCGAACGGTTGGAGGGAACATTGGCCGCGACAGCTTTGACGGCATCACGGGGTGCTCGGATGTTCCGGGTGCACGAGGTGGCAGCGACGAGACGGGTGGTCGACATGGTGGCAGCGATAGCAGGCACCAGGGCTCCCGCCCGGACGGTACGGGGTCTGGCATGACACTCGCAGGCATGCTCACCCCCGCGACCGACTGGGATCGCGAGAACAGCTGGGAATCACCCTCCTGGACCCTCAAGGAGCTCGAGGCGGCGAAGGGTGACCGGACCGTCTCGGTCGTGCTTCCCGCACTGAACGAGGAGGAGACCGTCGCCGGTGTCCTCGACACCATCTCGCCGCTCCTCGGGCGACTGGTCGACGAGTTGGTGGTGCTGGACTCCGGGTCGACCGACCGGACCGCCGTGCGTGCGACGGCCGCCGGTGCCACCGTCGTCTCCCGGGAGGAGGCGGTTCCCGAACTCGCCCCCGCTCCCGGCAAGGGGGAGGTGTTGTGGCGCGCGATCGCGGCCACGACGGGCGACGTCATCGCGTTCGTGGACTCCGACCTGATCGATCCCGACCCGCAGTTCGTGCCCAAGCTCCTCGGGCCGTTGCTCATGGGGGACGGCATCCATCTGGTCAAGGGCTACTACCGCCGGCCGCTGAGCGGGTCGACCGAAGCACACGGTGGTGGGCGCGTGACCGAACTGGTGGCCAGACCGCTGTTGGCCGCGCTGCGTCCCGAGCTCGGAAGGGTCATCCAGCCGCTAGGCGGGGAGTACGCGGGCACCCGCGAACTGCTGTCCTCGGTGCCCTTCGCGCCCGGGTACGGCGTGGAGATCGGTCTGCTGATGGACACGTACGACCGGTTGGGCATGGACGCGATCGGGCAGGTGAACCTCGGAGTCCGGCGTCACCGCAACCGGCCGCTCGTGGAGCTGGGGGCCATGAGCCGTCAGATCGTCGGAACCATGCTGGCGCGCGCCGGCATCGCCGACTCGGGAGCCGGTCTCACGCAGTTCGTCCTCGACGGGGAGACCTTCGTGCCCTCGATCACCGACGTCTCGCTGGCCGACCGGCCGCCCATGCGCACGGTGCGGCCGTGGGCGGGCAAGTCGGGAGTCGAGAAGTCGGGGGGCTGAGAAGTCCGGGGGCGCAGAGGCGCACCACCGCCGCGGATCCTGTCGCCTCGTCGTGACAGGATTCGCGTCATGGTGACGATCCTGCTGTACGTCGTCGTGATCGCGGTCGTGGCCGCGGCCCTGTTCCTCCTCGCGTCCGTCGTCTTCGGCCGCGGGGAGGAGATGGAACCGTTGCCGGAGGGGACCACGGCCACCGCGCTGCCCGCTCGTGGCATCTCCGGGCGCGACGTGCGAGCGCTGCGATTCTCCCTCACGCTGCGCGGGTACGACGCCCGCGAGGTCGACTGGGCCCTCGATCGACTCGCGGTCGAGATCGACAGCTTGCGGCTTCGCCTGCGCGAGGCCGAGCCGTCGGAAGCCGTCATGGAGGACGCGCCCGGTGACGACGTCTGAGTCCGGTCTCCGGATCGGTTCGGACGGACGGGCCCGCTGCCTCTGGGCCGGTGACCCGACGACCGATCCGCTGTACGCCCGGTACCACGACGAGGAATGGGGCGTCATCGTCCACGGTCGCGACGCGCTCTACGAGCGGATCACCCTCGAGGCGTTCCAGTCGGGACTCTCGTGGATCACCATTCTGCGCAAGCGCGACGCCTTTAGAGCGGCGTTCGCGCACTTCGATCCGACCGTCGTCGCGCGGTGGGGAGACGACGACGTCGAACGCCTCATGGGTGACGCGGGGATCGTCCGCAACCGCGCGAAAATCGTTGCGGCGGTGCGTAATGCGCGGTCCATCGTCGATCAGGACCTCGATCTCGACGCGCTCCTGTGGTCGTTCGCACCGCCGCGCCGCGGTCGCCCCACGAGCCTGCAGGACGTTCCCGCGGTGACACCCGAGTCCACCGCTCTCGCGCGCACTCTCAAGAAGTCCGGCTTCGCGTTCGTCGGCCCCACCACGGCGTACGCGCTGATGCAGGCGACCGGAATGGTCGACGATCACCTCGCCGGATGCTGGGTTCCCGCGCGCTAGTTGTTCTTCGCGGGGAGGTTGTGGACGGTGAGTCGCTCGATGGGTGACTTGCCGTC
>NZ_LMRN01000008.1:0-475 GCF_001426145.1 Rhodococcus sp. Leaf225
GACGGCGCCGAGGACGTTGTCCTCGGGCACGACGACGCGGTCGAAGGTGACCTCGCAGTGCCCGCCGATCATGGCGCGGTCGAGGGTGCTGATGTGGCGGCCGACGGTGATGCCGGCGGTGTCGGCGGGGACGAGGAACATCGTGGCGCCGCCGCGGTCGCCGGGGGTGCCGGAGGTGCGGGCCATGACGATGAAGAATCCGGCACCGTCCGCGCCGGTGATGAACCACTTGTGGCCGTCGATGCGCCAGCCGCCGTCGGTGCGGGTGGCGGTGGTGGTGAGGGCGGAGGGGTCCGAGCCGGCGCCGGGGGCGGGTTCGGTCATCGCGAACGCGGACCGCACGTCGCCGCGGGCGAGCGGGGCGAGGAACTGTTCCTTCTGGGCGGTGGAGGCGACGTGCGCGAGGAGGTGAACGTTGCCCTCGTCGGGGGCGCCGATGTTCGTCGCGATCGGCCCGAAGAGGGAGTAGCCGGCT
>NZ_LMRN01000008.1:540-53882 GCF_001426145.1 Rhodococcus sp. Leaf225
TGCTCATGGACAAACCGCCGCCGCCGAACTCGCGGGGCGCGTGGGGGGCGAACACCGCCGCGTCCTTGGCTGCGGCCTGCAGTTCCCGGCGCAGGTCGTCCCCGCCCGCGGCGGTCACGTCACCGAGGAATTTGTCCTCGATGGGCAGGACGTGCTCACGCGTGAAGGTGCGGGTGCGGTCGATCCACTCGCGGACGCTCGGGTCGTAGGTCAGATCGATCGCCATGCTTACCTCCAGGTACCGACCGAGCGATCGCTCGGTCACCCCGATGGTGTCAGACGGCGGAGCGATCGGTCAAGGGTGATCAGCCGCGCCAATCGGCTCCCACGGTGCCCCGCGCGAGTTCGGAATACACCTCGACCAGTGCGCGCGGGTCCAAGCGCCCGCCGGATCGGTACCAGGTGGCTACTCCGACGCACATGGTCGTCACAGCGCGGCTCGCGTCGAGGGGGTGCGACGTCGCGAACGTTCCCGACTCGACGCCGTCCAGCACGATCCGGTCCAGCATGCGTTGCTGGGCGTCCCGTTGCGCGAGGTAGGCCTCACGGTTGCCGTCATCGAGGCTGCGAATCTCGGTGGAGCAGAGGAAGGCGACGTCCTGCCGGTGGACGTGGAAGAGAAGCAGTGACTCCACGACCGCGTCGAAACGGTTCACGGGGTCAGCGCCGGCTTCTTCTTCCGCGCGGGTCGATCGGTCGAGCAGTTCGCTCATCGCGGCGGAGGTGATGGCCACCAGCATCGCCTGTTTCGACGGATGGTGGTGATAGAGACCGGGAACCGAAAGCCCTGCCCGAGAAGCGATCTCGCGTACCGACGTGCCGTGGTAGCCCTGGTCCACGAAGGCGACGAGCGCGGCGGCGAGAATGGGGGGAAGCGGATCGGACTCGTACTCCCGCCAGGAACCGTCCTTTGTCATGAGGTAAGAGCGTAGAGGCCCGGCACCCCTGTCGTGCTCGGCGCCGAGCCGTCGGCTTCTCACACTCGCGGGTCGAGTCCGTACTGATCCGGCACGCCGAGGTTGTCGCGCAGGGTCGGTCCCTCGTAGTCACGGTGGTACAGACCACGCTCTTGCAGAATCGGCACGACCTCGTCGACGAAGGTGTCGATTCCGTCTTCGTAGATGTCGATCGCGACCCAGAATCCGTCCGCCGCGCCGGCCTCGAACCACGTCTGCAGGTGGTCCGCTGTCGTGGACGCAGGGCCGATGGGGGTGGGGTGGTAGTCGATGACCCCGTGGGCGAGCGTCTCGCGGATCGTCCAACCTTCTCGTGCGACTTCGAGAGCCCGAGCGGACCGTGGATCGCCGGGATGCGCTCGTGCGGTGGCCAGCTCATCGGATGTGAGCGGACGGTCGATCTGCTCTGCGGTCAGGGGAAGTCCCAGCATGGCACCGAGGTACGGCACGCGGCTCGCGAAGGACTGCTCACCCAGTGCGAGGCGGCGATCGAGTGCCTCCCGTTTCGTTCGGGCGATAGCAGGCATCACGCCCGCGAAGAATTTCACCTCGTCCGGATCTCGGCCCGCGCGTTCCGCAGCGGCGCGGACTGCAGCTCGCTGCGCTTTCGCGTCCTCGATCGTGAAGACGGCGCCGATGACCGCGCTCGCATACCGCCCCGCGATCTCGAGGCCGTACTCGCCGCCGCCCGCGGAGACGATGACGGGCTGGCCCTGTTCGGACGGTGGTATCGCCAGTGGTCCTGTGGACGCCACGTACTTCCCGCTGAGGTTGATCGGTCGGATCTTGCTCGAGTCGACGAATCGAGGGGTTGCAGTGTCCTTCAACCATGCGTCACGCTCCCAGCTGCCCCAGAGCGCCTGAGTCATCTGGATCACCTCGTGAGCTCGTTGGTAGCGCTCGGGTCGCGGGGCGATCTGTCTGCCGAAGTTGGCCGCCGCCGCTGGATCGCTCGTGGTCACGGCGTTCCATCCGACACGCCCATGGCTCATGACGTCGAGGGCCTTGAAACTGCGCGCGATGTTGTACGGCTCGTTGAATGTCGTCGATCCGGTCGCGACGAGGCCGATGCGCTCCGTCTCACGGGCGATGGCCGCCAGCGTGATCATGGGTTCGAGCGTCAGCATGGGCGCCTCGTGATCGTGGCCCTCCCCGATCTGCGCGAGGAAATCCGGAAAGAACAGGAACGCAACCTTCCCACGCTCGGCGGATCGGGCGTATCGGACGAGGGCATCGAAACTCGTGTAGTTCGACGGATCGACGCCCGGCGCTCGCCACGCCGTCGGTTGAGTTCCGTACCCGTTTCCGAGCTGCATTCCCAGGATCATCTGGCGGTCGGTCATGACACTCCTCATTGCTTGTGGCGTTGAAGCGACAACGTTCCTCGATCGGAGTTTCTTCCCATGGGCGGACATCGACTTTCCGACTGCTCAGTCGGTGACCCAGTCGAAGGTGTCCTCCACTGGCGCCCTCCGCGTTCGGAACCCGTTGGCGGGATGCCCTGCATCGGGATAACCGAATGAGATGCCGCACAGCACGACACGGTTTTCCGGGAGGTCGAAGTACTTCCTGATGAAGGGGGAGTGCGCCGCCAGCGCCGCCTGGGGCACCGCTGCGAGTCCTACACTGTGAGCGGCCAGCAGGAAGGTCTGTACATAGAGCCCGCAATCCACGGCGCCGTAGACGCCGAGCTCCGCTTCCGTGGTCACGATCGCCGTATGGGGTGCACCGAAGAGTTCGAAATTTCGTGCTGCCTGCCGGGACGAGGCTGCTCGATCGCCCTTCTCCACCCCCACGCTCTCGTACAGTTGCCATCCGCACTCTCGTCGCCGATCCCGATGTATCCCCGAATAGGAAAGCGGGAAAGGAAGATCGGGCTCGGCCTCCGCGCCGGACGAGTACTCGACGAGAGCGTCTCGAAACCGCGCTGTGCCCGCACCCTCGGTCACCAACAAGTGCCATGGCTGCGTGTTGCACCAGGACGGAGTCAACCGCGCCAGATCGAGCACGTGCTCGATGACATGCCGCGGCACCTGCTCGTCCACATAGCCGCGACAGCTGCTTCGCCCGCGCAGCAGGCGAGCGAGAACGTCGGTGTCGGTGTGATCGCTCGAACTCATGTCGTCTGTTCGTCGCGATCCGGTCGGACTGCAGGGGCCGAGCGTCGAGCGTGTCGGCTGACGGCGAGTCCGGATTCGTGCAGATCGACCACCGCCGAGTCGGTCACACTGCGGTTCAACGTGTGTTTGGTGATCCTCCCACTCGCGTTCCGAGGTAGGGCATCGACGATCTCGATGAATCGTGGGGTGGCGTAATAGGGAAGTTCGACGTTGACGAATTCCGCGAACTCCTCGATCGTGAAGGACGATCGGTCGTGAACGACGATGTCCGCCTTGATGCAGTCGTCGACTTCGGTGTCTATGCGTACGCCGAACACCGCTACTTCGCGCACAGCAGGGAATTTGGAGATCGCGTGCTCGACCTGGAATGCGGAGACGTTCTCGCCGCGTCGTCGCATGGAATCGTTCGCGCGGCCGGCGAATTGAAGGTTGCCGGTGACGTCGTATCGAGCCAGGTCGCCCGTTCTGTGCCACAGGTCGCGCCATGTCTTCAGCGTCGCTTCCGGCTGGCGCCAATATCCGGTGAACATCACGCCGGGTCGGGTAGGGCGCAGCACGATCTCGCCGACCTCACCGTCCGGCACGTCGTTGCCGGAATCGTCCGTCAACCGGAGTTCGACGTGATCGAGCGGCCGCCCCATGGAGTTGCGGTCTCCGGGTGGATAGTCCGACTGCACCATGGCGACCGGATTGAATTCGGTCTGGCCGTATCCGCCACCGATCACTCGGACGCCGAACCGATTCTCGAATTCCTCCTTGGCCTCGTGCGGCGCCGCGCCGCTCCAGAAGAATCGCAGGGGATGTTCTCTGTCGTCGTCGCGCGGGGGCTGTCCGAGAAGCGCGAGGGTGGTGAATCCGAGGCCGTGGAACGCGGTCACTCCGTACCGTCGCACGCGGTCCCAGAACGCCGACGCGCTGAAACGGGGAACGACGACCACCTCGGCTCCCGCGATGAGTCCGGTGGTCAGCACGTGTATGCCACTGACGTGGTAGAGCGGCGCGGACGACATGTACACGTCGTCGTCACGCAGCCCCGACCACGGCCCGAAGACCTCACCTTGATGCAGGAGGTACCGCTGGCTGAGGACGCAGCCCTTGGGCAGTCCGGTGGTGCCCGACGTGTAGACGATCTGGGCCGGGTCGTCGGGCCCGGCGAGTTCGAGTTCGTGCAGAAGAGGTCCGGAGGCCACGGTGCTCCACGCGACCAGGTCGAACGGCACCCCCGGAAGCGGGTGCGACGTTCCGTCGTCCAGTACGACAACCGTTCTCAGCTCCGGGACGTCGAGCGCGAGAGTGGCGAGCATGCTCAGACCATCGGAATCCACCACGATCACGCTGGGCGCGGCATCGACGAGTTGATGACGGAGCGAGTCACCTTTCAGGTACTCGTTCAACACGACGTTCACCGCGCCGAGTCGGTATGTGGCGAGAACGGTGAGCAACACCTCGCGTCTGTAGGCACTGAGATACACGATGCGCTCGCCCTTGGCCACGCCGAGCTGTAGGAGGCCTCCTGCCAGCGCTGCGGTCGCCGTGTCCAGGCCGTCGTACGTCAGCACGGTGTCGTCTATGCGTACGGCCGTGCGTCCCGGTCTCGTACGTCCCCACGTGTGCAGTGCGCTCGCGATATTCATGAACGGCTCTGCAGGGACTGATGATTCGTTTCCGGTGCGGGCGAACGCGAGATCGGGGTCGGTCATGAGTTCCTCACTGCGGACGTGGTCGGGATTGCGCTCATGCGATCGGGTCGAGGCCACGGAGCGATCCCTCCTCGCGCCAATTCTTCAAGAGGTCGAAGAACTTGAGGGGTCCGTCTCCGTAGCCGCCGGAGAACAGTCCGTTGGCATCGCCCGGCTTGCCCTCGTTGTTGAAGTAGCCCGGAGTGCACTCCTCGTAGAATGCCTGGCTCGACTTCGACGAGCGGATGATCTCGTCACGCCATTCCTTCTCCGCGAGTGGCGATGCTTCCAGCGGGCCGAGATCGGCTGCCTTCTGAGCGGAATAGATGTAGGCGATGTGCTTTGACTGCTCGTTGACCGTGTGCATGTAGTTCACCGATGTCCCGGTCTGTATCCGGCCCATGAAGTAGCAGTTGGGAAAGCCGGCGGAATGCAGACCGTGGAATGTGCTGAACCCGTCCTGCCATTTCTCGCTCAGACGTATTCCATTGCGCCCGACCACGTCGTAACCGTTTCTGCTGGTGTACTGAGTTCCGACCTCGAAACCGGTGGCGAAGATGAGGCAGTCCAGTTCGACGGTCCGGCCGCCGGCCACCACAGCACCCTTCTCGATGCGTTCGATCCCTTGTCCCATGGTGTCGAGCAGAGTGACGTTGGGACGATTGAACGTGTCGAGGTACTCGTCGTGGAATCCCGGGCGCTTGCACAGCAGGCGATACCAGGGTTTGAGCGACTCGGCGGTGTCGGGATCCGCGACGGTCGCTTCGATGCGATCCCTGATCTCGTCCATCTTCTTGAAATCCAGCAGTTCGAGAATCTCGTCCTTCTCTGCCGGCGAGAGTCGCCTACCCAGTTGCTCTGCCACCGGGCGAACTGCTCGCCCCGTCAGGCGCTCGTAGATCGATGTCCACCCGTCCGCCACGAGATCCGTCGTCACCGCGTTTCCGCTGACGATGGTGATGAAATTCTTCATCCGATCCTGCTGCCAACCCGGTTGCAACGACTCCGCCCACTCCGGATCCGTCGGACGATTCGCGCGAACGTCGACCGTGGAGGGTGTCCGCTGGATGACGACCAGTTCGCCTGCAGATTCGGCCAATTGGGGAACCGCTTGCAGGGAGGTCGCGCCCGTGCCCACGATCCCGACCCGCTTGTCGGCGAGACCGCTCATTCCGCCTGTCTCGTCGCCGCCCGTGTATCCGAAGTCCCAGCGGCTGGTGTGGAAGACGTGGCCGCCGAAATGCTCGATGCCGGGGATGCGTGGGAACTTCGGCTTGCTCAGCGGGCCGCTGGCGATGACGATGCTCGATGCGCGGAGAACGTCGCCGCGGTTCGTCCGGATCTGCCAGACGGCGCGGTCGTGATCCCATTCGACGCTCTCGACACGTGTGTGGAACGTGGCCTTCTCGTACAGTCCGAAGTGACGTCCGATCCGCGCGGCATGGGCCCGGATCTCGGGCCCCTTCGCGTATTTCATCGTCGGGACGTAACCGACCTCGTCGAGAAGCGGTAGGTAGATGTACGACTCGATGTCGCACATCGCTCCGGGGTACCGGTTCCAGTACCAGGCCCCACCGAAATCTCCACCTTCGTCGAGAATTCGGATATCGGTACATCCTTGTTGCCGCAACCGCGCACCTGCCAGCAGACCGCCGAACCCGCCACCGATGATGACGACCTCGACGTCCTCGTCGACGGCGGCCCGAGGTTCGACGTCCATGAAGGGGTCGTCGGCGAATCCTTCGTACGTGTCGATCGCGCCCTGGTACTGGGCGACCCCGTCGACCCTGATCCTCTTGTCTCGCTCGCGGCGGTAGATTTCCCGGTACTCCTCGGGAGACTTGTGGAGCCCGGCGACGAGCGACGCTCGAATCTGTTCGAAGTCCGATGTCGTCGGGTGTGTGGGTGTCGAGTGCGTGCTCGTCATGTTTCGCTGTCCCTGTCTTGTGTCGATTCGCCCATCGGTGATCGGGGCGCGCTACGGAAGCAGTTGTCGTGCTTCGACTCCGCGCACAGCGGGGGCGGTCGAAGTCGAGTAGGTCTTGACTAACTAAACAATGTTTAGTTGACTTCTCTCGAACGGTACGTCCATCGGACAGGCCCGTCAACCCCCACTACGGGGAACAGTGCCACCGTTGCGGCGAGGCGGTACCGGGAGATCTCACGGGCTGTTCTACCGCGTCGGCCGGCGGCCCGAGAGTGGCGAAAGATCAAGGAGTGATCATGAATTCGACGGACGGTGCTCCGGGGCCACTGCAAGGGCTACGGGTGTTGGAACTGGCGGGAATCGGACCCGTCCCTTTCGCGGGAATGATGCTCGCCGACATGGGCGCAGATGTCATCCGCCTGGACCGGGTGGGTCGGGGCGCGCATGCCGCGGACGTCGACGAGCTTCGGCACACCAGCATCAATCTCCGCGGCAAGCGTTCACTCAGCGTGGACGTCACCACGCCGCAAGGCCGCGACGTCGTTCTACGCGTGATCGAGACGTGCGACGTCGTACTCGAGGGAATGCGGCCGGGAGTCGCGGAACGGTTGGGGCTCGGTCCCGACGACTGTATGGCACGGCGCCCCGACCTGATCTACGGACGGATGACGGGGTGGGGACAGACCGGTCCCTACGCGCAGGTTGCCGGGCATGACATCAACTACCTGGCGCTGGCGGGCGTGCTCGAGGGCATCGGGCGGCCGGACTCACCTCCGACTCCGCCGTTGGCGTTGGTAGGAGACTTCGGGGGTGGTGCGATGTTCCTGTTGTTCGGCGTCATGGCAGCTCTCCACGAGGTGACATCGTCCGGGAGGGGACAGGTCGTCGATGCCGCCATGACCGAAGGTGCTGCACTGCTGAACACGATGAACTACAGCATGAGCGCTGCAGGTGCCGGGACGACGGAGCGAGGCGAGCATTTCCTGTCCGGCGCAGCGCCGCACTACGACGCCTACCGATGCTCGGACGGACACTGGATCTCCATCGCGGCGAACGAGCCGCAGTTCTATGCCGAACTACGCGACGCACTCGGCCTCGACGGAAAGGAGTGGGACGACCAGCACGACCGAGCGCTGTGGGCATGGCGAAAAGTGCAGCTCGACACTCTTTTCGGGAGTGCTACTCGTGAACAATGGTGCGAGCGGTTGGAAGGTCGCGCTATCTGCTTCTCACCGGTACTCGACATGCACGAAGCGGCGGAACACCCACAGAGCCTGGAGCGACAGAGCTTCCTGTCCAGGGAGGGTGTGCTGCAGCCGGCACCGGCGCCTCGGCTCAGCCGCACTCCCGCTCGTGTCGGAGCAAGACCTCCGAAGATCGGAGAGCACACGATCGACCTTCTGACGGAACTCGGCTTCGGCCCGGAGAGCGTGCGCCAGTGGGAGATCGACGGAGTGATCGGGTCTCGAGCCGACTCGGACTAGTGTGCGTCCGTCTCGCCCGTCGGCTTCCCGGAGACCGTCGCTTCTTCGGCAAGCGCCTCGAAACCTCGGATGAGTGCTCGCACGGTGATGTCCAGTGACTCCTCGGCCGTCCAGGTGTCGGCTTCGATAGCGCGCCGCAAGGTCGGGTACTGCTCGGGTACGTCTCCGTACTTGCTGTTGTCCCAGTCCGGGCCGATGAGCGCCGAGGCGAGACCCAGCATCTCTCCGGCTCGCATGATCGCGAGCTGGAGGTTCTCGGGAACTCCTCCGGCCGCCATCGACGACAGGGAGTGCTCGAACTTCGCGTACGAGTAGCTCTGCCACAAGCGTGCTGCGAGGATCGGTGCTGCACGGGGATGTTCGATCAACGTGCGGCGATACTGGTGAGTGCCGTTGACGAACGTGTTCTGCCAGCTGTCCTGCTGCTTCGGTATTCGTTGCTTGCGCAGCAGGTGCATCGTCAACTCCGCGAGGATCTCCTCCTTGTTCGCGAAGTGGTGGTACAGCGAGGCGGCGGTGACGTCCAGCGCCGTGGCAATCTTCCGCAGGTTGAGTCCCTCGGGGCCATCGCGATCGACGATGACGAGTGCAGCATCGACGATCGATTCGCGGGTGATCAGAGCCGTCTTCGGGCGACCGAGCCCGCGCTGACCGTTCTCTGTCTTCTTCTGCACCGTGCCGAGCCTACCTTCGTCTCCGGGATGGATGCCTGGTAGAGGTCCCGCTCGTCAGGGCGTGAAGTTCGGCGTGACGACGACGTTGATGGCGTTCTCACCGGCGACCTGACCCTTCAACACGTCCAGTGCTGTCCCGAGCCGATCGAAGCCGAAGACGTGTGTACGCAATTCGGACAGGGCCTTCGGATTGTTCGCCACGAGGTCCAGCGCCAGGCGGTAGGAACGGTCGGTGCTGCCCGGCACCGCCTTGAGGGTGCCCCGCTTGTAGAGGAACTGGTCGATCGGAAAGCCGTCGAGAGTACGGAGTTTCACCCCGATGACCATGATCGTGCCGCCGCGCCGGAGAGCAGCGACCGACTCGTTGATCGGGGTGACCGCGTGAGGTGTGGTGTCCAGCACCACGTCGAAACCCTCGCCGTCCGAAAGCTCCATGCACCGAGCGACGAAGTCTTCCGATTCCACGTCGATGACCGCGTCGGCACCGAGTCGAAGAGCGACATCCAGTTTGAATCTGTCCTTGGTGAGACCGGTGACCACGATCTTGCCCGCACCGGCATGACGGGCGGCCAGCACTGCTCCGAGGCCCCGTTGACCCGGTCCCAGGACGAGAAGCCGATCGCCGACGCGCAAACCGCCCTGGGCGATCGCCCACTCGTATCCGCCGGCTATGGGCTGCCACAGAGTGGCATCGAGGGCATCGACTTCGGGCGGCACCTTGTACAGGATGCCGTTGCGCGGAACGAATGCGTGTGTCGAGTACCCACCCCACAGGCTGGGCGACACCGATGTCGGCACCATTCCGTACCGCAATCTCTCGACATGGCCTGTGCAGCCGGAAAGATCGCCGATCAGGCACGAACGACAGATGCCGCACGAGACGAACGGATTGACGCACACCCGGTCGCCCACGGCGAGGCCGCGGCGATTGACCGTCGCCGGCCCCATGTCCTGGATGGTGCCGGCTATCTCGTGGCCGAGAATGCGAGGACGTTCATCCCAGTCCCGGTCGAGCCCTTCGTACGCTTCGACATCGGACGCGCACAGTCCGTTCGCCTCGACACGCACCAATACGTCGCCCTCGCCGAGTACCGGCAGGTCGAAGTTCTCGAACTCGAACTTGCCGGCGCCGTGTTGGACGAGCGCAGTCGCCTGTTCCATGTAATCACCTTTCCAGGGTCGAGGCAGATGGGCGCATCGTCCTGTGACCGAGTGCGCCGGCCGCGAGTGCCGAAGTTGAATCGTTGCAGGTCGGAAACCCTTGTTTGCCGACACACTGTATCCAAACAGTGTTTGATTTACAGGTATATCCCACCGGACGAGACGTGGTCAACCGCCGAAGTGCAGCAGCTCACCGGATCGAGGAAGTGTGATCTGCATCTAGCGTCGCAGGTCACATTCGACTACTATGTCGATTAAGCGGAGATGAGATCTGCATCGGCTGTCGCCGGGCTCGATCGACCGCATGAGTGATAGCTGCCGGAGCTCGGCTGCACCCGACACGAGGAGTTTCAGATGGGTTTCACAATCGGAGTCGACGTCGGTGGAACCTTCACCGACATCGTCTTGAGCGACGGTGAGCGAACCTGGCGCGACAAAGCGCCGACGGATCCACAGGAGTTCGGCCGCGGCGTGCTCCAAGCATGCGACAACGTTGCTGCGCGAGCCGGAACGACCAGCGCGGACCTGATGCCGAAGGTCGAGCGCTTCGGTCTGGGCACCACCGCTGTCACCAACGTCCTGACGGTGCGCAGGGGAATGCGCGTGGGCCTGCTGACGACCGCGGGATTCGAGGACGTCATCTCGTCCGCCCGAAGCCGCCGCGTCTCCGTCGACGGGTGGCTGGAGGTGCCCTGGCAACCGGTCGAACGCTCGTGCGTCAGGGGAGTGCCCGAACGTATCGGTCGGGGTGGCGTCGTCGTCGACGAGCTGGACGAGGCCGCGGCGATCGCGGCGCTGGACGAGCTCGTCCGGGATCAGGGTGTCGAGTCGATCGCCGTATCGCTGTTGTGGTCCTTCGCGAACTCGGCACACGAGGAGCGTGTGACGGCCATCGCGCGGGAGAGGTACCCGGAGATTCCGGTGTTCTCGGGTGCGGAACTGCACCCGTCCATTCGCGAGTACGAACGGACGATGGTCGCGGTGCTCAATGCGTTCAGCGGTAATGCGCTGGACGGAATCGACGATCTCGCAAAGACTCTTGTCGACATGGGTCTGCGTTCACCCATGCTCCTCCTCCAGGCGAACGGGGGCACGACCACGCTCGACGAGGCCCGGCGATCACCGTTCAGCCTGAACTCCTCGGGGCCGTCTGCGGGTGTCGTCGCGGCCGCCGAGTTCGCGGCCGCAGCCGGGTTCTCGAACGCGCTGTGCGGCGACGCCGGCGGCACGAGCTTCGATGTGGCACTGGTTCGGGACGGCCTTCCGCAGCGCACACAGCGCGGAACGCTGCACGGTGTCATCACTGCTCAGTCGACGGTCGACGTCGAGTCCATCGGAGCGGCGGGAGGGTCGATAGCCTGGGTCG
Source organism: Rhodococcus sp. Leaf225 (assembly GCF_001426145.1). NCBI lineage: Bacteria > Bacillati > Actinomycetota > Actinomycetes > Mycobacteriales > Nocardiaceae > Rhodococcus > Rhodococcus sp. Leaf225. The sequence continues at coordinate 11,908 of NZ_LMRN01000008.1, forward strand.
ACGACCGGGGGCTCCTGCGGGTGGGCCCGGAATCCGCGCGCGCCATGCCCGGTCCGGCCTGTTACGGGCGCGGCGGTACGCAACCTACGTTGACCGACGCCATGGTCGTACTGGGCTACATCGATCCGGCATCGTTCCTGCGTGGCACCATGCCGCTGGACGCTGCGGCCGCGCTGGAGGCGTGTGCCACCGTCGGTGCCCGACTCGGTCTGAGCGGTGAGGAGGTCGCGCTGGGCATCCATGCGATCGCGGTCGAGCAGATGGGCAAGGCCGCCCGGCTCCTGGCGACGTCGAGTGGTCTCGAACCCCGATCGCTGGCCTTTCTCGGCTACGGCGGATCCGGGCCTCTCTTCTCCGGGGATCTGGCTCGGATCGCGGGGGTGCCGACCGTGCTGGTTCCGCTCCCGGCGTCGGTGTTGTCCGCCTTCGGTGCCGCGTGCGCCGAGGTTCGACGAGAACGCCTCACCTCTGTCGACCAGTTGATCGATGCCGTTGACACTGAGTCGCTCTCGGCCAAGATGAAGAGCCTCGGCCAGGACGTGTACAACGATGTCGAACGCAACGGGGTGCCGGAGTCCGGGCGTCGCGTCGAATTCGAAGCGGACATTCGCTTCCACCAGCAGTCGTTCGAGCTGACGATTCCCCTCGGTGACGGAGCGTTCGACGCCGCGCAGATCAAGGATCACTTTCTCGAGCAGTACTCCCAGCGCTACGGCACGAGTGCCATCACCCTGGGAACTCCCGTCGAAGTGGCCGCCGTGCGCGCCATCGGCATCGGGAAACTCCCGCGCGCGGCCATACAGATCGATCCCGACGGCGTCGACACGACAGCGAAGCCCGACGGAACGCGGCAGATCCTCCTCGACGAGAACGGCCGTCGATCCGTCGATGTCTACGTCGCAGCCAATCTGCGTCCAGGACACACGTTCACCGGGCCGGCGATCGTGGACCAGGGAGACACGACCATCGTGGTTCCCGACGGCTACCGCGCGACGCGCGACTCCCGCCACACCTTGAAGATGGAGGCAATCTGATGACCGCTCTGCAGGAGAACCCGACCGTCACCATGAACGTGATCGCGGTCGAGGTTCTACGGCACCGACTGGAAGCGCTCGTCGCCGAGGCATCGAGGGTGATCGAGCGGACCGCGATCAGTCCGATCGTCGTCGAGAACGGTGACTACTGCACCGCGATCCTCGACGGGGCGGGCGATCTCGTCATCGGCGGCGGCAAGATCACGATGCAGTTCAACGAGTCCACCAATGCTGTCAAGACGGTATTGGCGGTGCACGACGACATCGCCGCGGGCGACGTCTTCCTCTCGAACGACCCGCACGGTGGCGGCGGACTGCACCCGCAGGACGTCTTCGTACTGAGGCCCGTCTTCGTGCACGGCGAGCTCGTCGCATGGGTGGTGAACTCGGCGCACCTCATGGATCTCGGCGGCATGGTGCCGGGATCGTTCGCCCCCAACGCCACCGAGTGCTACCAGGAGGCGCTGCGCTTCCCGCCCGTACGTCTGGTCCGCAGCGGCGTGGAGCAGCGAGACGTGTGGGCGATCTTCCTCAACAATGTCCGCGTCGCGCACCTCGTCGAGATGGACCTGCGCGCACTGGTGGCCGGCATCAACGTCGGCCACGACAGGCTCTCCACCCTGGTCGAGGAAACCGGGATCGAACGATTTCGCTTCGCGATCGCCGACCTGAATCGACGTGCGCTGGCGGCGATCCGAGGTCGGATCGCCGAATTGGCCGACGGTACGTACCGCTACACGACGTATGCGGAATGGCGAGGTGCGTTCCACAAGATTCCGTGTGCGATGACGGTCGACGGGTCGTCCCTCGTCTTCGATTTCGACGGCGCGGCACCGCAGGTCGCCAGCTTCCTCAATTCCAAGGACCATGTCGTCAAGAGCATGTTGAGCATGTACCTGGCGCTCTACCTGGTGGGCGATCTGCCGCACAATCAGGGCTACCTGGATGCCTTCGAGGTCAAGTGCACGGAGGGTTCGATCCTCAACGCCCTTCCGCCGGCCCCGGTCGGTGCCGCGCATCTGCTCGCGTCGATGGATGCTGTCAGCGCGGCCCTGCGCTGCCTGGTCGCAGCAGCGTCGTCGGCCCCGGGTTCGTACGTCAGCCGATTCCTGTCCGCCATTCCGCCGCATTCGGGAAAGTTCCTCTTGACCTGGTCCGGTCCCGGTCACTCGGGCGAGCCCCTGGCATGGTTGATGCAGGACTCCTCGGCGGCGGGCTCGTCGGCGGGCGCCGACCGCGACGGAACCGATTTCTACTGCGAAATCGTCGGGAAGCAGAACACGATCGAACCTGCCGACGTCGAGACGACCGAGTCGTGGTACCCGTTGCGCATCGACTTCCGCCGCCGGGGAACGCGCATGGCACACGGAGCGCACCGCGGCGGCGCCGGCGTGGAACTGGGTTTCCGGTCGACGAGCGACGCGTCGCTGTTCGGCACCAGTATCGGCCAGCACGATCTCCTGTCGACGGCAGGAACTGCCGGGGGACTCGACGGAACGACATCTCGGATGGCGATCCAGCTCGCTGACGGCACGCGGAAGCCGCTGGCCTTGACCGATCAGGGATTCGAACTGAAGCCGGGCGATCAGTTTCTGTGCTGGGCGGGAAGTGGAGCGGCGTGGGGCGATCCGATCGATCGTGCGCCCGCTCTCGTGGAAGCCGACATCGATGCCGGGTATGTCTCCGTCGAGGACGCTGCCGAGATTTACGGCGTCGTGCCGGGGGACGAGGATGCAACGAGTCGCCGTCGGGCAGAGATCGGTTCGAGGCGCCTGGCAGCGGCGCGGGCTGCGGCTGTCCCGATGGAGCAGACGGTGGTGTCGGACGAGGCAGGTCTGCCCATCGGTCCGAATGTCGATCAGCGAGGAGACCTCGCCGTGGCGAGTGCGTCCGGGGCGGTACTGGCGCAGGCGCCTCGTCCGTGGACGGACGGCGCCCCAGTTCTGGTCGAGGAGATCGGGGGTGCCTCCGAACGGCGGGCATACCTCGACCCGGTCACCGGGCACTTCCTCCACGTGGAGGTCGTGCCGGTGGGCGAAGGGATCTCCTTCGAGTACATGCCCACGAGTTGGGTGACTGCATGAAAGACGTCGAAGCGTGGACGACCCTGGTGTCACCGTCGAGCAGTCGTGACCCGCGGAAGTTGGCCGAACGTGCGCAACGCCTGGAATCCGACGGGTGGGACGGTGCTTCGCTGGTCGACTCCCAGTGCCTCATGGGGGACGCGTTCGCGGTGCTCACTCTCGCCGCGGTGTCCACGAGCACGCTGAAACTGGGGACAGGCACCAGCAATCCCGTGACACGTCATCCATCCGTCCTGGCTAATCTCGCGGCGACCGTCCAGGTCATCTCGGGGGGCCGGATGTCCTTGGGTATCGGACGTGGTGACTCGGCGTTGGCTCACATCGGAGCCCGACCTGCGACCGTGGCGACGTTCGACAAGGTGTTGTCGATGCTGAAGTCGTATCTGCGGAACGACGGCGTTCCGATGTCCGATTCGGCGAGCATGCTTGCTGTCGGACGTCCCGGGCTCGACGGCATCGCCATCGCCAACGCGCCGGAAACCAGTCGGCTGCACTGGCTTCCCGCGGACCTTCCGCCTGTGGAGATCGAGGTCGCGGCCAGCGGCCCCAAGGTCATCGCCGCAGCAGCTCGGCACGCCGATTGGATCTCGTTCTCGCTGGGTGCAGACGAGCACAGACTCCAGTGGGCGATCGACGTGGCACGTGAGGAGATGGATCGGGCAGGGCGGGAACCCGGATCCGTGCGCTTCGGCGCGTATCTGCCGCTGTACCCGCACGAGGACGTCGAGTTCGCTCGCGAACTGAGTCGGGGAATCGTCACGTCGCACAGTCGATTCGCGGTGATGAGCAACTCGATCACCGGACCCGTGAGCGAGTCTCAGCGCGCCAACCTCGAACGGGTCAAATCCACCTACGACATGACGAAGCACGGCGATGCTGCCGGTGCGCACTCCCGGGTGCTCGATGACGACTACATCGATCAGTTCGCACTGGTCGGAGACCCCGATCGATGCGTGGAGCGGATAGAGCGCCTCGTCGACATCGGGATCGAACGGTTCAATTTCTGGACCGCAGACCTGGACGGTAAGGCAGGCGAGAGTTACGGCCTCGCAGTCGAATCCATTCTGCCCCGCGTGCCGAACCGGGGGAGGAGTCCCGCGGCGTCGTCACTCGACTGAGGGTTCGCGAGACCGATGCATGACGGTGCCGATGGATCTCACCACCGTAGGACGTTCGCGGTGCTCGCCGCCGGTGTGGTGTCCTTCGCGCTGATGCTGTCGCTGGTGACGCCGGCTCTCCCGACGATCCGAGACGAACTGGGAACCTCTCACGCCGGCGTCACGCGAGTACTGACGGCATATCTGCTGTCTGCGTCCATCTTCACACCGATCGTGGGTCGGCTGGGTGACAGATACGGCAAGAAGCGGTTCCTGGTTATCGTCCTCGTCGCGCTGGCGCTCGGGTCGCTGGCCGCGGCGTTGGCAACCACTCTGCCGTTCATGATTCTCGCTCGGGTGATCCAGGGAATCGGCGGCGGCGTACTGCCGTTGGCGTTCGGAATCATCCGTGACGAATTTCCACCGGACGAGGTCGGCGGCGCGGTCGGGTTCATCGCCGCGCTGACTGCGTCCGGTGCCGGCCTCGGGTTGGTGCTCGCCGGGCCGATACTCTCGACGTTGAATTACCGATGGCTCTTCGTGATACCGATGGTCGTCGTCGTCGCCGCGGCAGTTGCAGCGCAGGTGTTCATCCCCGAGAGTGCGGAACGTGCAAGCGATTCGATCAGTGTACGGGCGGCACTGGCCATGTCGGGTTGGCTGGTGGCGCTTCTGGTCGCCATCGATGTCGCACCGCAGCGGGGTTGGACCTCCGTCTCGGTCATCGGTCTCCTCGTCGTCGCCCTCGTTCTGTGCACTCTGTGGATCCTCATCGAGACTCGTAGTGACTCGCCGCTCATCGACATCCGACTGATGGCCGCCCGTCATGTGTGGGCGACGAACCTCGTCGCACTGCTTTTCGGTGTTGCCCTGTACGCCTTGATGAGCACTCTTCCTGCGTTTCTCCAGACCGCTACGGACCACGGATACGGATTCGGTGCGTCGGTCACCCACTCGGGGTTGATGCTTCTGCCCCAGTCGGTGTTCGTCTTTATCGCCGGATCCTCTGTCGGCGGACTCGCCCGCAGATTCGGATACCGTGCGATCCTCGTAGCGGGGACGATCATCTCGTTCGCCGCATTGGTGACCTTGGCCTTCGTGCACACCCGCCAGTGGCACATTTTTCTCGTGACCTCGTTGACCGGAGTGGGATTCGGTTTGGCTATCGCCTCGATGTCGAGCATCGTCGTCCGCTCCGTACCCCGGCATCGAACCGGGATGGCCAGCGGGGTGAATGCCAACATTCGGACGATCGGTGGATCCCTCGGTGCGTCGGTCGTGGCCGGCGTCGTCGCGGCGAACGTCGATCCGTCGGGCGTACCCGCCGAATCCGGTTACACCGTCGGCTTTCTGGTCCTCGCAGGCGCCATGTTGCTCAGTGTGTTCGCGGCATTGGCGATTCCGAGGGAGCCGCGGGCGATCGCGTGAGTGTCCGTTCGTGAGGTCGTCCGAAGTTTCGTGTCGGACAGTAATTTTGGGATTCCTTGCCGGCGGTTCGGCCGCCGCAAGCGGGCAGAATCAAGCATTGCAATCGACATGCATGTCGGGTACGTTCCTCCGGTAAGTGAAACACATCACATCGTCGGACGTTCCTCGAGCCCGAGGTCGGTCCATTCCACGGAAGGATGTTCGCATGCCAAAAATGCAACCTCGGCTTGCGGCGGGGGCCAGCCTCATCGGCACGACAATCGAGTACTACGACTTCTTCGTATACGCGACAGCAGCAGCTCTCGTCTTCAACAAGGTGTTCTTCCCCGGTCTCGGAGAATTCGGTGGCACGTTGGCATCACTGTCCACCTTCGCGGTGGCATTCTTCTTCCGGCCGTTGGGCGGCATCGTGATCGGGCACTTCGGTGACAAGGTGGGTCGCCGTCCCATGCTGATTCTGACGCTGACCATGATGGGTGTGGCCACGGTCCTCATCGGAGTGCTGCCGACATTCGCAACCATCGGCGTCGCCGCGCCGATCCTGCTGGTCCTCCTGCGCGCCGTGCAGGGTTTCGCCCTCGGCGGTGAGTACGGCGGCGCCGTCGTCCTGACGATGGAACACAGCCCGGTCGAACGACGTGGGTTCTTCGGCAGTTTCACCACTGCTGGTGGTCCGTTGGCGCTCGTGCTCGCAACCCTCGTGTTCCTTCCGATCACCGCGTTGCCGGAGGAGGCTCTGCTTTCCTGGGGATGGCGTATCCCGTTCATCCTGAGCGCCGTTCTGATCTTCCTCGGCTTCTATCTCCGGCGAACCATCGAGGAGAGCCCCGCGTTCGCCGAGGTGAAGTCGGCCGGCCGACAGGATCGGTCACCGGCGCTGACCATCGTTCGTCAGTACCCGCTGCGGAGTCTGCTCATTGCCGGCATCAGCCTGAGTGCGGGTGTCTCGTTCTACGTGTTGGCCGTGTTCGGTCTGTCGTACGGCACGGGCACAGTCGGGTTCAGTCGTCAGACGATGCTCGAGATCATCATGGTGACCATGATCTGCGCCTTCGCATTCATGGTCGCGGCGGGCAGGCTCTCCGATCGCATCGGGAGGCCGAAGTGCATCGTTGCCGGAATGGTCGGACTCGCCGTATGGGCTTTCCCCTGGCTGTGGCTGGTGGGTAGTGGCAACGCCTGGCTCGCGTTGGTGGGCTGCGTCGTCCTGTGCATCCCGTTGGCGATGAACATGGGTGTCATGGGTGTCTTTCTCGCCGAGTGCTTTCCCCCGGAGGTCCGGTACGCCGGCATCTCGATCGGCTACACGATCGGGCTGATCGTCGGCAGTGGTCTGGCGCCCCTGATCGCGACCACTCTGACGTCCGAATTCGGTGCGTACGCGGTCGGGTGGTACCTGGTCGCCATGAGTCTGCTGTCACTGCTGTCGGTAGCAGTGCTGTTGCGCACCAACGGCCATACAGCTGCCGGCCGTCGGGCCTCGGTGTCGACGTCGAGTGCTCCGCGGGACAAGTCCGACGTGATTCACTGACGGACGGGTGCAGTGCGACTGCGGGACAACGAGAACGAAATCGTTGTTCCGCAGTCGACGTCGTAGCACAGAGTAGGACGATTCAGCCCTTGTCCCTGCTCAGGCCGATGGTGCGCACCCACGCATCGGTGAGCGCTGTCGCTGCTTCGTCATGATCGTGTGACTCGTTGCCGACGAACCACCAGTAGTTGAAATTCGAGGTCATCGAGACGAGCAGACCGGCAGTCGTCTCCGCGTCGATCGTGGTGTCGGCTATCCCGCGATGTTGCCATCGCCGGATCGTGTCCGCCACGCGCGCCACGTGGTCGCGTCTCCTCCTGGTTCGGTCCGTGTGCACCTCGGGGTCGATGGTCGCGACCTGCTCGACCAGTCCGTACATGGCGGCATGCTGCTCGTAGGTCGCGATGTATCTGAGGTTCGATTCGTGCAGACGGGCGATCGGACCGAGAGACTTCGTCGGCTCCGCAGTCGCGGCTTCCAGTACCGCTTGGTTCACCTCGGCGGACAGGATGCGAAACACTTCCAGTTTGTCCTCGAAGTATGTGTAGAAGCTTCCCCGCGCAACTCCTGCTTCCTTCACGATGTCCTCGACCCCGGCATCGATGTAACCGATGTTCTCGAAGACTCGTCGAGCGGCATCGAGTAGGCCACGCCTCGTACGTTCTCCCCGAGCTGTTCCCTTGGATGCGTGGTTGGCGCGGCGTTCCGCAGCTGTACCGACGGGTGTCCATCCACCGCGTGTCAGCGGACCGGATTTCTTTCCGCGGCCGGCCGAGGGCGTCGTGGAACGAGGCACCATTTCCTCCTTCGTCGAGCGAGACGAGCGATGTGCGGCCGTCACTCTTGTCGAGCAGAGGTCCCGCTACACCTCGAGAGCTTAGTGGACCCGCACGTCATGTCCTCGTCGATGACGGCACATCGGTGTCGTCGCGCAAAGCCTCGTAGAGTATCGACAATGATGTCGAATGGGGCTAATCTGTGATCATCGCCTCGGCGCCGTTGCCTACGGGTCCGCCGAGAATGCACGCCGGTCATCTCGATCGGCTGTCGACGGAGGGATGTGGGCCGGTGCCGAACTTGATCTTCACCGCAGAGCAAGAAGAGTTCAGATCCGTGCTCGCGGACTTCTTCGGGAGCAGGTCACCGGAATCCGAGGTGCGGCGACTCATGGAGACATCCGACGGCTACGACGCAGCGTTGTGGCGAGAGATGGGAGAAGGCCTCGGCCTCCAGGGTCTCGGAATCCCCGAGCAGTACGGAGGTTCCGGGTTCTCGCACCTCGAGATCGCTCTGGTGCTCGAGGAAATGGGCAAGGCATTGGTCTGTGCCCCCTACTTCTCGACGGTCGTCCTTGCGGCGAACGCGGTGATGCTCAGTGGTGACGACGATGCCAAGGGTTCCTACCTTCCCGGCATCGCGTCCGGTGAGACGATCGCGACACTCGCATTCACAGACGATCGCGGGCGGTGGGACGCGAACGGAATCTCGGCAACTGCCCGTGAGTCGGAGACCGGCTGGTCCATCACCGGAATCAGCTCCTTCGTGACTGACGGTCACACGGCCGACCTGGTACTCGTTGCGGCTCGGTCCACGTCCGGCGTGTCGCTCTTCGCGGTTCCGGGGGATGCGCCCGGAATGACCAGAACGTTGCTGACCACGCTGGACCCCACCCGGAAGCAGGCGCGCCTCGAGTTCTGCGAGACGCCCGCGACATTGATCGGCACCGAGGGGCAGGGTGAGCCCGTTCTGGACAAGGTGCTCGACCTGGCAGTCGTCGGACTGGCGGCAGAACAGGTGGGTGGAGCTCAGCACGTTCTGGAGATGGCAGTTCGGTACGCGAAGGAGCGCATTCAGTACGGCAGGCCGATCGGAAGCTTTCAGGCGATCAAACACAGGTGCGCGGACATGTTGTTGGAAGTCGAATCGGCGAGATCCGCTGCCTACCAGGGTGCGTGGTGCAGCGTCGAGGGTGGCGAGGAGCTCGCCGAGGTTGCGGCTCTTTCCAAGGCGTACTGCTCGGAGACGTATCTCGACGCTGCGACCGACAACATCCAGATTCACGGGGGTATCGGATTCACGTGGGAACACCCGGCGCACCTGTACTTCAGACGTGCCAAATCCTCGGAGCTCCTGTTCGGCAATCCCACACATTGGCGTGAGATCTTCGCCGACCGCATCGGGCTGTGACATGAGGATTCGCGAAACGACAGAGGTGAGGGCGACATGAGATTGCCTGCCGGTGAGGGGTCCTACGGCACGATCGTCGGGCTCGGAATGACAGACAACACGGTCGACGGCCGATCGGCTGCAGATTTCGCCACGGAAGCAGTTCATCTCGCTCTGGACGACGCCGGACTCACCCTCGACGACGTCGACGGACTGGTGACCTCCAGCGGCAAGTCCGGTGGAGTCGATGTGAAGCTGGCAAGCAGGCTCGGGCTTCGGGACCTCGGCTTGCTGACCCAGATTTCGCAGGCGGGGTCGACCGCGAACGCGCAGATCCAGTTGGCGGCTCTGGCAATTGCCGGTGGCCTTGCCACCACCGTGGTGTGTGTCCACGCCGATGCTCCCTTGACAGCATCGAAGCGCGCGCGTGATGCGTACCGCCCGTCGGCCGGCGCGGTCGGTACCGGTTTCCGCGGGTTGTCCACCGTGGCAGGCCCCCGAAATCCGAACGGCGGCTATGCGCTTGCCGCGCGCAGGCACATGAACCGGTATGGCACGACGAGCGAGCAGTTGGGCGCGATCGCCGTCGGGCAACGCGCGTGGGCAGCGTCGAATCCGCGCGCCAGGTTCCAGGAGCCCATCACTGTGGCCGACCACCAAGCATCACGGTGGGTCGTGGAGCCGCTACATCTACTCGATTGCTGCATGGTGTCCAACGGCGGTGTGGCCGTCGTCGTGACCACAGAAGAACGCGCACGGGATCTGGCCCAACCTCCGGTTCATGTCCGAGGCTGGGCACAGAGCCACCCGGGCTACCTGATGGAACGCGGATCGGACTGGGGTCTGACGACGGGCGCCGCCGCAGCCGGGCCTGCAGCTCTGAAGATGGCCGGCATGACCCCTGCCGATATCGACGTCCGGCAGATCTACGACTGCTACACGTACACGGTCCTGGTCACATTGGAAGATTACGGATTCTGCGACAAGGGCGAGGGCGGCGCACTCGCGGCCAGTGGTGCTCTGGCACCGGGAGGCGCGTTGCCGACCAACACGGGAGGCGGACAGTTGTCCAGCTTCTACCTGTGGGGGATGACTCCGCTGTCCGAAGCGATCATCCAGATCCGCGGCCAGGGCGGTGCCCGTCAGGTCCCACGGCACGAGACCGCCATCGTGAGTGGCAACGGTGGGATCCTCGATCACCACAGCACCCTTGTCCTGGGAGCGCAGTCTCGATGAGCGAGAGATCAGTCTCGAATACGACGGCGGCGCAGCAGTACACCGTCGAACGCAACGCCGCGTCAGCGCCTTTCTTCGATGCCGCACGGAGCGGAACGCTCCTGATTCGGGTGTGCCAGACGTGCGACCACTTCTACGCCCCGCACGTCAGACGTTGCCGCGACGGCAGCGAACTGGAGTGGCGTGCCGCGCGGGGTACAGCCACCCTCGTGACGTGGGCAGTGGATCATTCGCCGGCGATCAGCACCGAATTGTCCAGTAGTAACGGGGGACCGCCGGTGATCGGCATCGTGGAACTGTCCGAAGGTCCGTGGATGTATACCGCTCTGCCCGGCGTTCGCGCCGCATCGCTGAGCGATGGCATGGACATGCACCTCGAATTCCTGACGCTGGGCACCGGTGAACCGGTGCCTGTCTTCGCACCGACCGTCGAGCACCCCGAAAGCGAGCAACCACGATGACAGTCGACCATGCGGATCAGCTGGTTCTGGCCGAGCGGCGTGGCTCGGTCGGGCTACTCACGATCAACCGACCCGCGTCGCGAAATGCGATCAGTCGAGCAGTCACCGTCGAGATGGCCGGCGCGATAGACATATTCGAAGAAGACGATCGTGTTCGCGTGTTGGTGGTGACAGGTGCTGGTGACAAAGCATTCTGCGCGGGCGCCGACCTGAAGTCCATGAAGGAAGGTCGCCCCGTCGTTCCCGAGCTCGGCGGGTTGGCCGGTTTCACGTCGCGGACGTTCCGCAAACCGGTGATTGCAGCCGTGAACGGTTTCGCGCTCGGTGGTGGCACCGAAATCTGCTTGGCATGCGACTTGGTCGTGGCGGACGAACGTGCATCGTTCGGGCTGCCGGAGGTCAGGCGGGGGATCGTGGCCGCCGCCGGCGGTGTGGAGAAGCTCTCGCGCAGAATTCCTCCGGCAGTTGCCCTGGAGATGATCCTGACCGGGGAGCCCATCACCGCGCGGCGAGCCTTCGACCTGGGGCTCGTCAATCGCGTCACTCCCGACGGCGGAGCTCTCGGTGGTGCACTCGAGCTCGCGGACCTGATATGCAAGGGCGCGCCGTTGGCTGTCCGTTATTCCAAGGCCGTTGCGCGTCGGTCGAGTTCGATCGGCGAGTCCGATGCGCTCGAGGAGTTCGACTCCCTTCGCCGAGAGGTGTTCCGGAGCCAGGACGCAACCGAAGGACCACGCGCTTTCGCGGAGAAGCGCCAACCGAACTGGACTGGGAAATGACCGGGAACAAGCCGCTGGCGGGACTTCGAGTAGTGGACACGTCCGATGGTAAGGGCGAGATGTGTGGTCGCTACCTGGCCGACCTCGGCGCCGAGGTGATCCTTGTCGAACCCCCCGGGGGCGCGTCGAGCCGCACCTGCGAACCGATCTGCAGAGGCGTCAGCACATACTTCGCCACGCACAACGCAAACAAGTCGAGCGTCGTCATCGACCTGGACGACGAGAACGGGCGCGCCACTTTTCTGGGGTTGCTGGCCACCGCCGACATCTGGATCGAAACCTCGGCTCCAGGAACACTATCCGTGATCGGCCTCGATCCGATCGACGTACAGCGTCGTTTACCCCAGCTCGTGGTGGTGTCGATCACCGACTTCGGGCAGACCGGCCCACGCAGGGACGAGGTGGCCACCGATTGGGTGCAGATGGCCGTAGCGGGAATACTGAGTCGTTCCGGATCGCCCGACGCGGCGCCCATGATGCCCCCTGGCGCTCTGGCCTACGAGTCGGCGTCGATCCAAGCCGCATGGGCCACGCTACTGGCGTACTGGAACCGCCTCGAGTCGGGCGCGGGGGACTACCTGGACTTCTCGATCTCCGATGCCGTCGCGCAGGTGCTCGACCCCCCGTTCGGTTCGATCGGAACTGCGGCGGCTGCGACGGGTGACGGAGAGACCAGCCAGGATCGTTCCGCATTCCAGCCGTACCCGATTTTTCCCTGTCGTGACGGGCACGTGCGCATCGTCGTGCTGGCCGCCCGACAATGGCGCGCCATTCGACAGTGGTTGGGTGAGCCGGATGCTCTGGCCGATCCGGAGCTCGAGCTGGCGCACAGGCGATACGCCCAGGCCGATCTGGTCAATCCGTATATCGCAGAACTGTTCGCCGAGCGCACGTCCATGGAACTCGTAGTGGAGGGCCAGCGACGAGGCGTGCCGATCGCGCCCGTCCTGACCCCCGACGCGGTACTCGACAGCGAACACTTCGCCGCCCGAGGTGCATTCGTCGACCTCGAGGTCGCACCCGGAGTCGTGGGCAAGATTCCGTCCGGCCTCGTCGAGCTGGACGGAGAGCGGGCCGGAATCCGGCGGAGAGCACCCGAGTTGGGCGAGCATCAACATCTGCTCGACAGCATCGTTCCGTATCTCACGAGTACTCCGTCTCCGACACCCGTACCCGCGGAACGCAGACTTCCCCTGCAGGGAATTCGTGTGCTCGATCTCGGCGTCATCGTCATGGGTGCGGAATCGGGGCGGCTGTTCGCCGATCAGGGCGCCGACGTGATCAAGGTCGAGAATCGGGCGTACCCGGACGGTTCACGAGCCGTACTGCAACGTCCGATGACTCGACGCTTCGCCATCGCGCAACGGGGCAAACGCAGTTTCGGCGTCGATCTGCGAAGTGACAACGGCAGGAGCATCTTTCGGCGTTTGGTCGAGCAGGCCGATGTCGTGCTGTCGAACTTCAAGCCCGGAACTCTCGACAAGCTGGGGATCGGCCCGAGTGCCCTTCGTGAGATGAATCCGAGAGTTGTGGTTGCCACGAGTAGTGCGATGGGAGCAACCGGGCCGTGGAGCAACTGGATGGGATACGGCCCGCTGGTTCGCGGGGTGTCGGGCCTGACAAGTCTGTGGCGCGATGCGGGCGACGGTGGCCGATTCGGGGATTCGGCCACCGTCTACCCGGACCATCTGGAAGCAAGGGTGGTCGACATCGCTGTGCTGGCGTGTCTCATCTCGCGTAGGCACCACGGAGTCGGTGCACTTGTCGAGGCGTCTCAAGCGGAAGCAATCCTCGTGGCGATGTCCGATCTCTTCCTCGCAGAGTCGATCGAGCCCGGAACCGCGGTGCCACACGAAAACTCGATCGACAGTCAGGCGCCGTCCGGTGTGTACCGGTGCGCCGGCGACGACGCGTGGTGCGTGATCAACGTCCGCGATGACGACGACTGGTCGAGAATGCTCGAGGTCGTCGACGCCGCGACCCTGTCGAATTCGGCGTTCGACACCGTCGCGGGGCGGATCGCCGATCGGGCCGAGATCGACAGGGCCGTGACCTCGTGGACCAGTACTCGCGATCCCGCCGAGGTCGCCCGAGCGCTGCAGGGAGTGGGTGTTCCGGCCGGCGCTATGAGGCACGTCGGCGAATTCGGATCGGACGAGCATCTGCAGGCGCGCGGTTTCTTCAGAACCGTGACGCACCCCTTGGTCCGACGTCCGATCATCATGGAGAACGGCTTGTGTCCTTCCACGCGGATGGCAGACCCTGTCCTCGATCCTGCTCCCTTGCACGGTGAACACACGCGCGACATCGCAGCCGAGTTGCTCGGCATGACCGACGATCAGATCGAGTCAGCACTCGATGCAGGGGTCCTCGAGGAGTCACCGACGCCGGTATCTGCCTAGCTGTTCGAGTCTGCGCTGCACGGACCGCAAAGAACTCTGGCCCCGTCGACGACGGGGCCAGAGTTGTTCGTCCGACATTCAGCTGCTTCGCGGAACCTCGCGGAACGGCAGATTCTTGCCCACGACCGGTTCACGCGGAAGTCCGAGAACCTTCTCGCCGATGATGTTCTTCTGGATCTCGTCGGTGCCGCCGGCGATGGATTGTGCAGGAACGGACAGTAGAACCTCGGCGATGATGCCGTCGAGCGGTGCGTCGGAACCGGCGAGCATGCCGTCGGCCTGCTCGATGAGGGTGTGAACCTTGCTTGCTTGCTTGGCCAGCTTGCTGAGCGCCAGTTTGCCGAGTGAGCCCTCGGCGCCCGGGGGCCGGCCGAGTTGCTGAGCGGCGCGTGCCCGGTCAGCGGTCCATCTGGTTGTTCGCTGTGTGGTGAGCAGCCGTGCAATCTCCTGCCGAACGACAGGATCCTGGGCTCGACCCGTTGCGATGGCCCGCTCGACGACCAGGTCGACTCGACCGAGGCGCTGGGGATACCACCGGTATGTCTCGAAGTAGTGCTCGGCCTCGTGCCTCGCCTCGTCGAGTGCTCGGCCGGGCGCGGTGGAGTAGTCCGGTCGAACCAGAGTCCCCGCGCGTCGCTCGAACGCAAGCGTGGTCAGGGCGACGGACCAGCCGTCGTCCACCTCGCCGATCACATATTCCTTGGGAATCCGGGCGTCGGTGAAGAAGACCTCGTTGAACGAGCTGTAATCGTTCATCTGCCGAAGTGGACGAACCTCGACACCGGGCTGATTCATGGGAATTGCGAAGTAGGTGAGTCCACGGTGCTTCGGCGCGTCCCAGTTGGTCCGCGCCACCAGAATGCCGAAGTCGGCGTGGTGCGCACTCGTATTCCACAGCTTCTGACCGTTGACAACCCACTCGTCGCCGTCGAGAACCGCTCGCGTGGTGAGACCGGCCAGGTCGGAGCCGGCACCGGGCTCACTGAACAGTTGGCACCAGGACTCCTGTCCGGTGAGGATCGGACGCAGGAAGCGCTCGCGGACGACGTCGCTCCCGTGGGTCAGGATTGTGGGTCCGGCGAGAATGGTGCCGTTTCCGACTGGAGTCCCCACGGCGCCGGCGGCAAGAATCGCCTCCGCGACGGCAGGGTCCGTCCACTCCGGCCACCCGCGTCCATGCCAGTTCCGCGGCCAGGCGGGTACGGCCCAGCCCGCGTCGAGAAGCAGGGTCCTCCACTGCACGAGGCTTCGGTCCGGATCCCAGTTCTCGGCGACCCATCGCTGAACTTGCTCGCGCAACTCCACGGCGGTTGCCGGCGGCGCGTCGATCGCAGAAGTAATGGTCATAGGGGCACTTTAAGGCTATTCGACACTCTTGTCGAGTGTGGATTCCGTCTGTACAGTCGGCACTCATGTCGCAGATCGGTGAAGAACATGTCGTGACGATGCGCGTCGATCCGTCTCACGTGATGATGTTCGCGCGAGCGCTGGGGGAGCTGGACGCGTCGTTGCCCGAGCCTGGCGACGAATCCGTGCCGGTGACGTTCCCGGTCGCGGCGGCGCAGTTCGACCCGGATAACGAGTTACGGCCCACCAGCGCCCGTCCGTGGTTCGGCTCGGGCCGCGAGGCCGGGACGCCGCGACCCACCGCAGTGGAGGGAACTCGATTGCACGCCGAGCAGCACTTCGAGTACCACCGACCGATACGTGTCGGGGACGAGCTGACGTCTACCCGGTCTCCCGGGGCGAGGTGGACGAAGACCAGCTCGAAGGGGGGAGAACTCGAATTCTTCGAGACGCTGACGCATGTCGTGGATTCCTCCGGAGAGCCCGTGCTCACGATGCGCAGTGTCAGCGTCATCGTCAAGGAGAAGGGAGAACTCCGATGATCGACGCTGCAATCATCGGCCGTCAGTACCGGTGCGTGTTGGTCGACGATCTCACGAGAACTCAGATCGTCCAGTACGCAGGCGCTTCGGGCGATTACAACCCGTTGCACACGGACGAGAGGTACGCCGTCGAGGTCGCCAAGAGCCCGTCGGTCTTCGCGCACGGAATGCTGACGGCGGGCATGACGGCGCACGGTCTCCGAACCCTGTTCGGTACTGCGCCGGTGCTTCGTTTCGGAGGCCGATTCCTCGACAAGGTATGGCCGGGAGATTCGCTGACCATGACCGCGACCGTGGCGGGAACGCAGGATCGTGGCGACCGAGACGTCGTCACCCTCGACCTCGTGACCAGTAACCAGCACGGCCGCGCCGTGTACAAGGGGTCGGCCGATCTGGTTCTCGACTCGATACCCGACCGACTACCGCAATGTTCGGAATCCACATCGTCGAGAGAGTAAGACATCATGCGTCGCACCATCTTCGACCTCGACCACGAGGCATTTCGCGAATCGGTCCGTACGTTCCTCGAGCGGAACGTCGTGCCTCGTGCCGATGAACTCGTCGAGAAGCGAACGGTTCCGCGTGATGTCTGGATCGAGGCCGGCAAGCACGGCTTCCTCGGCCTTCAGGTACCCGAAGAGTACGGCGGATCCGATGCACAGGATTACCGGTACACGGCCGTCATCACCGAGGAGTTCGCTCGGGTCTCGGCCTCTCTGTCGTCGTGCCTCGGCATTCACATCGACGTTGTCGCTCCGTATCTGACGGAGCTCGCCTCGCCGTCGCAGCGGGACAAGTGGTTACCGGGGTTCTGCTCGGGGGAGACGTTGACGGCGATCGGGATGACCGAGCCCGGTGGAGGTTCGGATCTTGCAGCGCTGAAGACCACCGCCGTGCGAGACGGTGACGGTTGGGTTCTCAACGGGTCGAAGACCTTCATCACCAATGGTTACTCGGCTGATCTCGTCGTGGTCGCGGCACGTACCTCCCCCGGTGGCGGCGCACGCGGAATTTCGCTGTTCGGGGTGGAAGCGGCGATGCCCGGTTTCAGTCGCGGACGCAAACTCGACAAGGTGGGACAGGTCGAATCCGACACGGCCGAACTGTTCTTCGACGACGTGTTCGTGGATCAGTCTGCGGTGATCGGCGAGGTCGATCGGGGGTTCATCCACATGATGGAGCGCTTGCCTCAGGAGCGTCTCGGATGTGCCGTCTCCAACGTCGCGCACGCATCCCGAATTCTCGAGGAGACGATCGAGTACGCGAAGAACAGGAAGGCCTTCGGGCAGGCAATCGGATCGTTCCAGTACAACAAGTTCACGTTCGCGGAGATGGTCACGAAGATCGACGCTGCACAAGCATTTCTGGACCAGGCCATCATGGCCCACGTCGAGGGGACACTGTCGGCGGTCGACGCGGCGAAGGTGAAATGGTGGTCGGCAGAAATCCAGAACGACGTGATAGATCGGTGCCTGCAGCTGCACGGTGGTTACGGATACATGAACGAGTACCGGGTCGCCCGGGCGTGGCGGGACGCCCGTGTCACGAAGATCTGGGCAGGGTCGAACGAGATCATGAAGGAGATCATCGGCCGCGACCTCGGATTCTAGCGACGTCGGATGCAGCCGGGGCGTGAGTCGGCGTCACGACGCTATTGTATTCGACTTACATGTCGACTATGTTCGGTCCATGGGTAACGGCGATATCGAAGTCGAGTCGGCAGCGGATCACGTCGCCACGATCGAGATGCGCCGCGGCCCTGACAACTACTTCGACACAGCGTTGATCCAGAGGCTCGGCGAGGCGCTGAACGAGTTGGCCGAGGACGGGTGTCGGGCGGTCGTACTGTGCAGTGAAGGCCGGAACTTCTGTGCAGGAGCGCGTTTGAAGCCGATGTCGAGCTCCGGCGCCGCGGAGGGCCCACATCTCTACGACGTCGCGATCACGCTGTTCGAGCAGCCGTTGCCGATCGTCGCAGCCGTCCAGGGTGCAGCCGTCGGGGGAGGGCTCGGATTGGCTCTGGCCGCAGATTTTCGCGTTGTGGCCGATAATGCGAGATTCACGGCCTCGTTCGCTCGACTGGGATTCCACCACGGCTTCGGTATGACGGCGACGCTCCCCGCTGTCGTCGGCTCGCAGACGGCCCTGGACTTGTTGTTCACGGGCCGCAGGGTCGGCGCCGCCGAGGCGAAGAGCATCGGCCTGTGCGACGACGTCGTCCCCGCCGATGAGCTCCGGGCACGCGCTCGCGCCCGAGCACTCACGATTGCGCAGTCCGCGCCGTTGGCGGTTCGGTCGATCAGGGCAACCATGCGCAGGACTCTGGTCGACGATGTCCGTGCAGCCGTCTCGCGGGAGCGCAGCGAGCAGGAGCGCTTGATGGCAACAGCCGATTTCACCGAAGGCGTGACCGCGATGTCGGAGCGCCGTGATCCCGATTTTCACGGCGCCTGACGTCGCCGCCCGAGCAGAAGGAGATGCACGTGCATGCCGCGGTTCCGATCGTGAATTATCTGAAGTTGGACGGTGACGAGGCATATCTGCTCGCGACCGATTGTTCGTCGTGCGGCGCCAGTTACCTGGGTACTCGAATCGCTTGTTCACGGTGCAGTTCTCGCACGTTCGTCGAACGCCGGCTCCCGCAGGACGGGACCGTCGGATCGTTCTCCATCGTTCACAGGGCGTCGGCGCCTGTCGTGACTCCCTTCGTGTCCGCGTTGGTCGACCTCAGCGACGGAACTACCGTGAAGGCGAACATCATCGACTGCCCACCCGACGCGGATCACGTTCGCCTCGGTATGTCGACGACCCTGCGGATCTACGAAGTGGGCCGAGACAGCGAGGGAACCGTCGCAATGGCGTTCGGGTTCGCGCCGAACAAGACCGACACCGCACCATCAGCGACGAAGGAATCACGATGACTGCTATTGCCCCGGACTCCCTGTGGTTGATCGGTGTTTCGATGACCCGTTTCGGTCGCTATCCGGATCGCGACGCCTTCGATCTGGGCGCCGAAGCGGCCCTCGATGCGCTCGACGACGCCGGTGTCACCATCGCGGACATGGACGTCCTCGCGGCGGGCAGCGTGAATCAAGCGAGGCTGTATCCAGCACAGCGCATTCAGAAGTTGATCGGCCAGACCGGAATTCCGGCGTTCAACGTTCTCAATGCGTGCGCCACGGGAGCCACCGCGGTTCGTGTCGTGGTGCAGGCGATCAAAGCCGGCGAAGCCACCATGGGCCTCGCCGTCGGATGCGAGCAGATGGGAAAGATGGGTCTGCTGGGCGCCGCCGGCGCACCGGAGGTGCCGGAGCGCTTCACTCCCACCGGGCACGACGGTCACGTGGTGCCGACCGAAGGGATCCTCGGCACGTCCATGATGCCGGGCATCTTCGCTCAGGCAGGAATGCGGTACGCATCCGAGAACGACGGTGTGGGTTTCGAGCAGTTCGCCCGGGTAGCCGAGAAGAATCATCAGCACTCGACGCTGAATCCACTCGCGCAGTATCGGAAGGCATTCTCGTTCGAGCAGATCGTCAATGCGGAAATGATCGGATACCCGAACACGACGCTGATGTGCTGCCCGACGGGCGATGGCGCGGCGGCGGCGGTGATCGTCTCGGGGGAGCGCTTGGCGACCATGCCCATGGAGACGAAGAAGCGCGCTGTCAAGATGTCGGCGTCTGTACTGACGTCGGACCCGTGGTCGCCGGACGGCCTCGTGCAACCGGATATCTCGACCCTCACCCGGAACGCCGCGAGACAGGCGTACGAGATCGCAGGCGTCGGTCCGAGCGATCTCGATCTGGTGGAGTTGCACGATTGCTTCGCCACCGCGGAATTGATTCATTACGACAACCTCGAGCTGTGCGAGCGAGGGGGAGCAGGCGATTTCATCGATCGTCGGGCGCCCTGGCGAGACGGTGAGATTCCCGTCAACGTATCCGGCGGGTTGCTCTCGAAAGGTCATCCCCTGGGCGCGACAGGAGTTGCCAATCTGTTCGAAGTGGCAACGCATCTTCGTGGAGAAGCGGGCGATCGACAGATCGAGGGCGCGAAGATCGGACTTACCCACGTGATCGGGCTCGGTTCTGCCTGCTCGATTCATATTCTGGAGCGGAGCGGGTTATGAATGGAATTTGCCGAGATCGCGTAGTCGTCATCACGGGCGCGGGCCGTGGTATCGGCCGGGAGTACGCACTCGAGTTCGCGAGGCAAGGCGCGAAGGTGGTCGTGAACGACCTCGGCGCCGGGGGTGACGGCGCGGGTTCGGGGTCGGTCACACCGGCTGCGCAAGTTGTCGCGGAAATTCGCGAGATGGGCGGCGAAGCGATCGTCAACGGAAACGACGTCGCCGATTTCGACGGCGCCAAGAACGTGATCGACGATGCCGTCTCCACATTCGGGCGACTCGACGTTCTGGTCAACAACGCGGGGATCCTCAGGGATCGAATGATCGCCAATATGTCCATCGACGAGTGGGATTCGGTGATACGCGTACATCTGCGCGGAACGTTCGGACCGACTAGGTGGGCAGCGGCCCACTGGCGTGAGCGCAGCAAGGCAGGCGAAGCCGTCGACGCCCGACTCATCAACACAGCGTCGTCCTCCGGTCTGTATTCGAATGTGGGACAGGCCAACTACGCAGCCGCGAAAGCGGGAATCGCCTCGCTGACCGTGGTGGCGAGTCAGGAATTGGCCCGGTACGGCGTCACCGCCAATGCGGTGTACCCGACCGCGTTGAGCAGGCTGACCGAGGGTGTCTTCAAGGCGGCCGGGTGGACGGGCGAGTCCGAGGACGGCTTCGACCCCTTCGATCCCGCGAACATCGCCCCTGCCGTCGTGTGGTTGGGTAGCACACGGTCGGCGGGAGTGACAGGACGTGTCTTCGGGCTTCGCGGCGGTCGTATCGTCCTCGCAAACGGTTGGGAGGCCGGCCCGACGGTCGATGCGGGACGACGTTGGGACCCAGCGGAACTGGACGATGTCATGGCCGACCTGGTTCACCGTGCGCCGGAGAACTCGGGCACGGACGGTATTCGACCTGTCCGAGTGGACACGGCGTAGTCGGCACCTCCTGTGGTCGCCCGAGAACGAGGAAGCGATAGATGAAAGCAGTCAGGCTCGCACGGCTCGGCGATCGTAGAGATCCGGTCGTGCACGAGGAAGACACACCGACTCCCGGACGCGAGGACGTCCTGATCCGGGTGTTCGCCGCATCCCTGAATTTCCGCGACCAGACGGTTTTGGACGGGACGTACCCGGGCCCGCTGAAGGTCGACGGCGTCCCACTCTCGGACGGTGCGGGCGAGGTGGTGGCTGTCGGTTCCACCGTCACGCGGGCGAAGGTCGGGGATCGTGTGTCGGTGAACTGCGCGGTGCACTGGGTCGGTGGACCGAGACTCCCGGAGCACCGTGCCAGTGCCATGGGTATGACTGTCGACGGCATGTTGGCCGATCATGTCCTGGTGCACGAGAATGCGATCGTCCATCTACCGGATTACCTGTCCTTCGTCGAGGCTGCGTCACTGCCCTGCGCCGCGGTGTCCGCGTGGTCGGCGATGAACGTGGTAACCCCGCTCCAGCCGGGTCATACCGTCCTCGTGCAGGGGACCGGTGGTGTCGCACTGTTCGGTCTGCAACTCGCACGAATCTTCGGTTCGCGAGTACTGGCCATCACGTCGTCGGACGAGAAAGCCGACATCCTGAGGGGCCTCGGAGCGGAGTCGGTCGTGAACTACAGCACCACTCCCGAGTGGGATCGCGAGATCCTCGAACTGACCGACGGGAAGGGTGTGGACAAGGTCATCGACATTGCCGGCGAGGCGACGATAGTCAAGTCGGCAGCGTCCACTCGTGTCGGTGGGGAGATCGGACTCGTGGGATTCGCGAGTGGATTTGGTGGTGGGCTTCCACCTATCGACATCCTGCGACGCGGGATCACCATCGCAGGAATCGGGGTCGGTCCCAGGCTGAACTTCGAGGCGGTTCTCGCCGCGATGGCTACCGAGGAGACCAGACCCGTCATCGATCGGATCTACCCGTTCGACGACTACCGGGAGGCCTACCGCCGCCTCGAGAGCGGAAAGCATGTGGGAAAGGTCGTCATCGACGTGGCGGGATGACTCCGGCCGGCACCGGTGATCCCTCGGCTTCGTTCGCGCATATCACCTGACAGCGTCGACCTCGGCTGGTAGCGGAGTGCATACTCCGCTTTCATGCTACGGTTCAAGCGGAGATGCCACTCCGCTTAGCCAACGAGGAGAAGAAGATGCCGAGTTCGACGCGTACCCACTATCGGGCGACGTTCGCCGTGTTGGCTGTGGGGGTTGCGGCGTTCGCCCTCCTGCAGTCGTTGGTGATGCCCGCTCTACCGACGATTCGCGAAGCTCTCGACACCTCGCAGTCGAACGTGACCTGGGTGTTGACCGCGTATCTGCTCTCCGCGTCGATCTTCACGCCGATCATGGGTCGCCTGGGCGACGTGAAGGGCAAGAAGCGGATGTTCGTCGTCGCGTTGGTCGCGCTGGCGGTCGGGTCCCTGCTCGCGGCCGTGGCGCCGTCGCTGGCGGTCATGATCATCGGTCGGGTTGTTCAGGGCATAGGCGGCGGGGTGCTCCCTCTGGCCTTCGGGATCATCAGGGACGAATACCCGGCGGCCGAAGTGGGCGGTGCCGTAGGGCTCATCGCAGCGCTGTCCGCGATGGGGGCGGGCTTCGGAATCGTCCTCGCAGGTCCGATCGTCTCCACTTTCGGCTACGAGTGGCTGTTCTGGTTCCCGATGATCATGGTCATCCTCGCAGCCGCCGCAGCGCAGGTGCTCGTGCCGGAGAGCGACGAAATGGCGCCCGGCCGAATCAATTGGGGAGCTGCCGCGTTGTTGTCCGGCTGGCTCGTCGCTTTGCTGATCGCCGTCAGCCAGGCGTCGTCACGAGGGTGGGGTTCCGTCCCGATTCTGAGCCTCCTGGGAGTGGCGATCGTGCTCGGGAGCGTGTGGGTCCTCGTCGAGCGTCGCAGCGCGCACCCTCTGGTCGACATGAACATGATGGCGTCCAGGTCCGTGTGGGCGACCAACATGGTCGCTCTGCTTTTCGGTGTGGCGATGTACGCCATGTTGGGATTTCTGCCGGCGTTCCTTCAGACACCCGTGTCCGCCGGTTACGGATTCGGCGCGTCGGTCACGGAATCAGGCGTCATGCTGTTGCCGAACGCCGTACTCATGTTCCTCGTCGGACTCGTCGCCGGGCGTCTGGCACAACGATTCGGCTCCAGGAATGTACTCGTCGTCGGGACGGGGATCTCCTTCGTAGGCCTGCTTCTGCTGGCGCTCGCCCATGACCATGCATGGGAGATCTACAGCGCGACAGCCCTGACGGGCATCGGATTCGGACTTGCGTTCTCCTCGATGTCGAACATCATCGTCAATTCCGTTCGGCGTGACCAGACCGGAGTCGCGAGCGGTATGAACGCCAATATTCGCACCATCGGCGGCTCCATCGGAGCTGCGGTCATGGCGAGTGTCGTGGCGGCCGGCGCCGGAGAATCGGGAACTCCCGCGGAATCGGGTTACACCAACGGTTTCCTCGTGCTGGCCGGTGCCATGTTGCTCGCCGGCGCTCTCGGACTCGTGATCCCGCGTATCGCACGGCACACGGTGGGTTCGCACAAGGAAGAGCCCGAGGTGCAATTGCGGCATGGAGAGTTGGCTATGGTCGCCGGTGGAACTGTGGTCGGTGACGAATCCGAGTAGGTCGGTCATAGTGCCCAGCCCATCCGCGCACACAATCGAGGATCACCGTATGACCGAGGGTTCCCTTCCGGACGGCCACGCCGCGTCGTCGGCGCCCCGTCCACTCCGTCGAGATGCCGCTGAGAATCGGCGGCGTCTTCTCGATGCCGCGCGGACCGTCTTCGCGGAGCGTGGCATGGATGCCGGGGTGGAGGATGTCGCCCGGACCGCAGGGGTCGGAGTCGGCACTCTGTACCGGAGGTTTCCCACCAAGGACGCACTCGTGGCCGAGCTCGTGCACGAGTTCATGGAGAATGCAGTGTCACTCGCTCGTGACGCTGGATCGGTCTCGGGCGGCGGGGGATTGGAACAACTCGTGTTCGCACTGGGTGAGGTGCAGGCGGAGAACCGCGGATGCCTCGCCCGAATCTGGACCGACGAGGCGAGCTCGGCGCTGCGTGACGAATATCGAAGGCTGAGCGCGGCCCTTCTCGCCGATGCGCGACGCCACGGCACTATTCGTTCCGACGCCGTGGCGACTGATCTCGATCTCGTGTTCTGGTCCCTCCGGGGCATCATCGAAACGACAGGCGACTCGGCGCCGGTCGCCTGGCGCCGCCAGGCCGCGATCTTGCTGGCGGGCCTGCGGCCGTCGTCCCACCCGCTGGGCGTCGCGCCCATCAGTGAGGCGGTCGTCGCACGCACGCGCGAATCCTCGTTGTCGACGTGAACGCCGGCTCTACAATCTCCCAAGGCGTTCGAGGGGTTCTCCGTCGACATTCGACGGAGAGGTATCGCGCGCCGTCCATCTGCTGATGACATTCACCGGTCGCCGCCGGAGGTGACCTCGACGACATGCACGTGAACACCCTGCTCGGCGATCCGTTCGAGCTGTGACGGGTCAGCGGTCGAGTCGGTGACGAGGTGGTCGAGTCGATCCAACGCCGTCATCCTCGCGAGCGTGACCTTGCCGATCTTGGAGCCGTCGACCGCCACGATCACGCGCTGCGCGTTGGCGGCCATGGCAATCGCGGTACGTGCCTCGGCCTCGTCGTACGTCGTCGCACCGACGTCGGCAGACATCCCGTCGGCGCCGAGGACAGCGGTGCCGACCGTGATGACCTGAAAGGCGTACTCGGACATGGGCCCTACTGCTTCGAGGGAGTTCGCGCGTACCAGTCCACCAGTCATGAAAACCTTCATGTGCGTGTCGACGACGCAGTCGGCCGCAATGGTGAGCGAATTGGTCACGATGGTCATGTTCGGTCTGCCCTTGAGTGAGCGAGCGACCTCCTGAGTGGTGATTCCGCCGGTCAGTGCCACCGACTGCGGACCCGCCGGAATCAGGGCCGCTGCGCGCTGAGCGATCCGCCGCTTCGCAGCGATAGTCCGGTGGTCGCGCAGCCGCACCGGAATGTCGCTCCCACTCGGATCGAGCGCGCGAGCACCGCCGTGAGTGCGCTGCAACAGACCCTGTCCTTCGAGTTCGCTCAGGTCTCTGCGCAGCGTTGCGGGTGACACTCCCAGCTGTTCGCACAACTGCTGGGACGCGACCTCGCCCTGGTCGCGGAGCGTCGAGAGCATCGTCCGCATCCGGTCCGTTCTATTCGTCGACATCGTCGTCGCTTCCACTCTCTCTCGATTCGCTCAGTTTTATTGATCGTTTCGCCGATCCATATTGCGCGCTCCACATGACGTTTCCATACTCGTCGAATGCAATCCACATCACACCCGACACGACAGACGTCGTCGTGACGCTCACGACGACGAGAGAACTCGTCGACTCGGCGGCGTCCCACGGGACGGCGGTCCCGGCGTTCAACGTGATATCCCTCGAGCACGCGGAAGGCGTGGTCGACGGCATCGAGAGCGCCGGATCGTCGGCCTTGCTGCAGATCAGTGAGAACACGGCGTTGTTCCACGGCGGTCGCTTCGCGCCGCTCGTTGCCGCGTGCGCGCAGATCGCCTCTCACTCGACGGCTGCCATCGCGATTCACCTCGATCACTTCCGCAGCATCGATCTGCTCGAGGAGGCGATCGCGACTGCCTCGAGCCTGGGCGCCACATCGATCATGGTGGACGCTGCGCATCTGGACTACGGCGACAACATTTCTCGCACAACATCGCTCACACGTGACGCACATGCGGCCGGCCTGTGGGTCGAAGCCGAACTCGGCGAAATCGGCGGAAAGGACGGCATCGTGCTCGATGCACATGCACCAGGCGCGCGGACCGACCCGGACGACGCCGCGGCGTTCGTCGCAGCAACCGGTGTCGATGCTCTCGCCGTGGCAGTCGGCAGTTCTCACGCGATGTCGAGTCGTACTGCCCAACTCGATATCGACCTGCTCTCCCGACTCTGCGGCCGGGTATCCGTGCCGCTCGTGTTGCACGGATCTTCGGGCGTCCCCGACGACATGATCCGATCGGCGGTCGACGCGGGCATTCGCAAGGTCAACGTCGGAACGGCACTGAATCTGTCGTTCACCGCGGCAGTTCGAGGTGCGATGCGAGCGGAACCGTCTGCACACGATCCACGAACATATCTCTCGGCCGGACGAGCTGCGGTCAGCGAGACCGTCGCTCATTTCTGCCGCTCGATCGACTCCGTTCGGGCGGTGAGCGGCCGATGACCACCGGCACTCTCGCAGACAGCCCACTGGCCGACCTGATCGCCCGGCACAAGGCCGGGGAAGCAGTCGGCATCTACTCGGTGTGCTCAGCGCACCCCACCATCGTGCGAGCAGCGATCGAGCAGGCCGCGGAGGACGGCAGCCACGTGCTGATCGAAGCCACGTCCAACCAGGTGGACCAGTACGGCGGCTACACAGGTATGCGACCCGCCGATTTCCGGTCACTCGTCCTCGGCATCGCCGACGAGGAGGCGTTCCCCCGCGGCCGCGTCATTCTCGGTGGCGACCACCTCGGGCCCAACAGGTGGCAGGACCGACCGGCCGAGGTGGCGATGGCCGAAGCCGACGTGCTGATCGCGGCATACGTCGAGGCGGGGTACACGAAGATCCATCTGGACTGCAGCATGTCCTGCGCCGACGATCCACCCACCCTGAGCGACGACGTCGTGGCCGCTCGCAGTGCTCGACTGTTGCGCATCGCGGAAGATGCGGCGGAGCGTTCGGGCGGTGTCCGGCCCGCCTACGTGATCGGCACCGAGGTTCCGGTACCCGGGGGTGCCCACGAGACTCTCGACGCGCTGACGCCGACCCCCGCTGACCGAGCCGGAGCCACGATCGCCGCCCACAGGGCTGCGTTCGCGGCAGCGGGCCTGGATGCCGTGTGGCCCAGAGTCATCGCGCTCGTTGTGCAGCCCGGCGTCGAGTTCGACCACGTCAACGTCTTCGACTACGACCGCACCGCCACTGTCGACTTACGCGCCGTTCTCGACGACGAGCACCATCTGGTCTTCGAGGCGCACTCCACCGATTACCAGAGACCCGATCGGCTCCGCGAACTCGTGGAGGATCACTGGGCGATCCTGAAGGTCGGCCCCGGTCTGACGTTCGCGATGCGGGAGGCGCTCTTCGCTCTGGCCCGGATCGAGAAGGAACTGGTTGCGGTTCCGTCCCAGTCCGCTCTCATCGAGGTCGTCGAACGCCGGATGCTGGCCGAACCCGGTCACTGGCAGTCCTACTATCACGGTGATCCGACGGCCCAGCGCACCGCGCGACGCTACAGCTACAGCGACCGTCTGCGGTACTACTGGCCCGATCCCGAGATCGACGCAGCTCGAAAGACGTTGCTCGACAACCTCGATCGCATCGGAATTCCGTTGCCGCTCATCAGTGCCTTCATGCCGGACCAGTACGCGCGGGTCCGTGCGGGCCTGCTGGACCCCCGCCCTGATGCCCTCGTCGCGGACCGCGTTCGCGACGCCATGCGCCCTTATGCCCGAGCTTGCGGCACCAGTGCCGTCCACTACTCCGACGGAGCCCCGACATGACCGACAGAACCCGACCCGCCGTGATCGCTGTACCCGCTCAGGAGGACGGCGGCGCAACAATTCTCGAGATCGGTCAGCAGCCCGAGGTGTGGCGTGAAGTCGCCGGAGGCTGGGATGCGCGAGCCGACGGGTTCCTCCGTGACCTGACCGCGCGCTCGGATCTGCGCGTCATCCTGACCGGCGCCGGAAGTAGCGCCTTCGCCGGCGAGGTCGTCGCTCCTGCTCTTCGACGCCATCTCGGTCGACGCGTCGAGGCGATTGCCACGACCAGCATCGTCGCAAGCCCGCTCGATCACCTGGAGCCCGACACTCCGACGCTACTGGTGTCGTTCGCGCGGTCGGGCAACAGTCCCGAGAGCGTGGCGACGACCGAGCTGGCCGATGAGATCGTCAGGGAGGTGTGGCATCTCGTGCTGACCTGTGATCGCGACGGACAGCTGGCTCGGACGCACGCCGATCGACACGATTCCGTGGTTCTGCTGATGCCGGAGCGCACCAACGACACCGGGTTCGCGATGACGTCGAGCCTCACGTCGATGATGTTGTCGTGCCTGTTGCTGCTGGGTGGCTTGTCGCGTCAGGACGTCGAGGCTCTCTCTCGAGCCGTCGAGCACATCATCGAGATGCAGTCGGACATCCGCGATCGTGCACGAACCAGGAACAGCACGTTCGTGTACCTCGGTGCCGGTGGACTGGAGGGCCTCGCTCGAGAATCGGCGCTCAAGTTGCTGGAACTGACCGCGGGCGAGGTATCCACGTACTTCGACTCACCACTGGGCTTCCGTCACGGCCCGAAAGCCGTGCTCGACTCCGAGACTCTCGTCCTGGTCTTCGTCTCCACCGATGCGCACACTCGTCGATACGATCTCGATATCATCGCCGAGCTCCGCGCCCAGCTCGGGTCGGACAGTGTCACGGTGATCAGTGCCGAGCCTCTCGACGACGCCGTCGTGCTTCCCGGTCTGGCGGATCTGAACGACTCCTCGGTGGCCCTGGCCTACCTCGTCTATGCGCAGTACCTGGCGCTCTTCACCTCCATCGAGAGGGGTAAGACGCCGGACAACCCGTTCCCCTCCGGTGAGGTCAACCGAGTGGTCGAGGGCGTCACCATCCACCCGATGTACGACACGGTGCGGCGATGATGTCGACTACGGCTCACTTTCTCGGTGTCGACGGCGGCGGTTCGAAGACGGCCTTCGCGGTGGTCGACTCTCACGGCGTGGTGTCCGCGCGCATCACAACGGCGAGTTCCTACTATTTCAATTCCAGTTCCGATGTGATGGAACGCGTGCTGGCAGAGGGTGTCTTGCAGGTCTGCGTCGCGGCCGGGATCGCACCGGAGCAGATCGACGCGGCCTTCTTCGGGCTCCCCGGCTACGGGGAGGCGAGCGGGGACGTCGCCGAACTCGACGCGATGCCGGCACGCATTCTGGGACATGACCGCTACCGATGCGACAACGACATGGTCTGCGGGTGGGCGGGTTCGCTGGCAGGCGACGACGGCATCAACGTCATCAGCGGCACCGGGTCCATGACCTACGGCGAACGCCTCGGGGCCGGGCACCGTGTCGGCGGCTGGGGTGAACTGTTCGGCGACGAGGGATCGGCGTACTGGATCGCCACCCGCGGTCTGAACGTCTTCAGCAGAATGAGTGACGGTCGCACCCCACGCGGTCCGCTGCACGGTCTGCTCGTGGAGAGGCTGGGTCTCTCGTCGGATCTCGACGCGGTGGGCCTCGTCATCGGTACGTGGGGTGGCGACCGCAGTCGAATTGCCGCACTGGCGACAACTGTGTGTGAAGCTGCGCGGCAGGGTGATTCGGAAGCGCTGGGTGTCGTGTCCAGTGCGGTCCGCGAGCTCGCGACCTTGATCGAGACCACCCGCTCTCTCCTCGGCTTCAGCGACGACGAGGTCGTTCCCGTGTCCTATTCGGGTGGAATGTTCACCGACGACGGTTACCTGACGTCTTTTCGCGCGGCATTGGGAGAACTGCCGGCCGAGTACGACCTTCGAGTTCCCCTGCTGGACCCCGCACTCGGGGCAGCCGTCTATGCCGCCAAGGACGCCGGCACCCCGTTCAGCACCGCGGCGCTTCAGCGCCTCCGCAGTACCCACACATCGACAGATGAGGTAGAGACCCATGAGTGACACACTCGTAGCCCCCCGCACCCGCAGCTGGATCTTCTATGCAGCTCTGCTGATTCTCTTCTGGGGCGTATGGGGGGCGTTCTCGGCGCTACCCGCCACCAGGTACGGCTATCCCGATCGCATGATCTACTGCATCTGGGCACTCACCATGATCATTCCCGCTGTATTCGCGCTGCGTGGAGCGACATTCGACCGGCGACGCGCAGCGACCGGTTACGGTCTGCTCATCGGGCTCACCGGCGCCGGTGGCCAGCTGCTTCTCTTCCAAGCCCTCACCATGGGGCCGGCCTACCTGATCTTCCCGATCGTGTCGATCTCGCCTGCGATCACGGTCATCATGGCCATGGTGCTTCTGCGAGAGCGGATCTCACGTCTCGCCGTGGTCGGTCTGATCGCTGCTCTCGCCGCGATCGTCCTGTTCAGCGTCACCGGTGCGGCTGCGGACGATTCGACCGGGCCGTGGTTGCTGCTGGCAGTCCTGATCTGTGTGGCGTGGGGAGTGCAGGCCTACTTCATGCGCAAGACCGCGACGATCGGGGTCGACGCGGCCACCACCTTCGGGTGGATGGCGATCAGTGCCCTCGTTCTCATTCCCTTCGCCGTCTACTCCATGGGCGGTATACCGACCGAGTTCCCCTGGCAGGCACCAGTGTTGACCGCAGGGACCCAGATCTTGAATGCTGTCGGCGCGTTGTTCCTCGTGATGGCGTTCACTCGCGGCAAGGCCACCGTGGTCGCGCCCACCACCAATGCGCTGGCGCCCGCTCTGACCATCGTGGTGTCGCTCGTGGTCTACCAGACCGTGCCCACGCTGTACGGCGCACTGGGTATCGCCCTGGCGCTGATCGGGTCGACGTTGATGGTCTACAGCGACGAGAAGCGCGGCATGGCTCCCACCCCTGCAGTGCTGAGTGCGCACGCCGCGTCCTGACCGCGTGTTCGCCCGGTCGGTCACAGTGTCGTGCTCGCTCGGCGTATCAGTGAGACCGTCTCGCGGTCGCCCTCGGACTGTCCCTCCACCTCGCGCCCCAATGAGTGGAGTACGTCGGTAGCGATACGGCGGGCCTCGCGGGTCAGGTCGTATCCGACGGTGGACAGTGGAGGGACCAGATACGGGGAGAACGGTGCGTCGTCGACCCCGATCACCGCAAGCTGGTCCGGAACGGAGACGTTCGCGTTGCGAGTCGTGTAAAGCACCCGACTCGCTAGCACGTCCGAAAAGGCGCACACACCCACAGTCCGGCCGGAATCGGTCCACGACTCGACGATGCGAGGTCGGCCTCCGCATCGTCGGTGAGATACGACGTTGTCGCGTGGTCCGATCCCCGGGTCAGTGAGTCGAAAGCGTGTCGGCGCGCGCGAACGAAGTCGTCGTCTTCCGATGACCGGTCGGCGACGTGGACGAACTTCTCGCAGCCGATGTCATCATTCGCACACTTACATGAAGCCAACGCCGAGCCCCAAGCAGTGCCGTGACGGTGCGAGTTTCAGGCGAATCCCTCTCGAGCGACGATACCGCTTCTCTTACCCTCGGCGGACTGATCAGTGCCGCGATTGTCAGCTACGAGATGGTGCTCGCGAGCCGACTCATCGTGGGCATCGGCGTGGCGAGTTCACGGTCGGCGTGGCGACCCTCGTCGAAATGGTCGCGACCCGCCGCTGCGGTTCTTTTCTAGCGACACCGTGCGGGTATTTACGGGGTATATTACGCCGGGTTTCGTCGTACATCTGCGACTTGGCCGGCGCGCTTATACAAATTGGGCGACCACGTTGACGTCAACGGCTTCCCCAACGCCAGCCCGGCAAGGACTCCAGTTTTGCTGCTCGTTCGGTTTTTATCTTCTGTCTTCCGCGCCATTGCTCCCGGACCCACCCGCCGAGTTTGACGCCGTGTTCGACATGCCCGTCCGGGGGCTTGGTGTCACCTTCGCGAGCGACATACTGCTTCAGTATTTCGAAGTTTTGGTTCCAGGCGTAGTCGCTCTTGGTGCCCCAGAACCACCCCGGAACCGCTTCAAGTTCCGCTTGTCGTTCCGCGCTGAGCTTTGCCTGCTCGCGTCGGCGGAGTCTGACCCATTGGCCGAGTTTGAGTCCTTCCGCGACGAAGTCGACCGGAACGGTGGTGTGACCCTCCGCTCTCGCGAATGACCGCAGCAGCTCGAGGTGCTGTGCCCACGAATCGGCAAGGGTGTTCCAACTCCATCCGGGTACGGCCTCGAGTCGCTGCCGCCGACTCTCGGTCATCGTGGCCCGGTTACCACGCTGTTCTCCGACCCAGACGCCCAGCTTGACGTCGTCGACGACGTCACCGCGGCGGACCCTTGTGTGCCCATGACTCTTTGCGAACGTGACCAGCGCCGAATGCCCCCGCTCCCACGAGTCCGTGTACGGGTCCCACGACCATCCCGGAACCGCCTCGAGGAGCTCACGACGTTCCTGAGCGATGTTGGCGCGATTGTTTCGTTGTTCCAACACCCAACCACCAAGTTTTACGCCGTCTTCCGTGAAACCCTGCGGCACGAGGGCATGGCCTTCTCTCTTCTGATATTGCTCGAGCAGTTCGAACTTCTGCTGCCACATCGCAGCTCGTGCATCCCACACCCAACCGGGCAGCGATTGCAGACGTTCTCGGTCGCTGTCCTTAAGTTCGTTTT
Source organism: Rhodococcus sp. Leaf225 (assembly GCF_001426145.1). Classification (NCBI taxonomy): domain Bacteria; kingdom Bacillati; phylum Actinomycetota; class Actinomycetes; order Mycobacteriales; family Nocardiaceae; genus Rhodococcus; species Rhodococcus sp. Leaf225. The sequence continues at coordinate 44,505 of NZ_LMRN01000008.1, forward strand.
GGTTCTTTCGCTGGACGATGACCCACGTTCCGAGCCGATAGTTGTCCTCGACATGCGTAGCGGGGACACGGGCGTGGCCTTCGCGTTCGACGAACGTCAATAGGTGGTCGTAGCCGCGGTTCCATTTCTCGGACTGAGGTGTCCAGGACCATCCCGGCAAGGCTTCCAGAAGTGCAATCCGCTCAGGAACCATCTCGGCGCGGTTGCCGCGCTGCACAGCCACCCACTGGCCCAGCTTCACGCCGTCCTCGACCAGTCGCGGCGTCGGTTGAGCGCGTCCCTCTCGCTCGCTGAACGCTTTCAGTGCTTGGTAGTTCCGCGCCCAGGTGTCCTCGCGGGTGTCCCACACCCAACCGGACAACGTTTCGAGCTCTTGCTTCCTGTCCTCGGACAACCGGCCTTGCTTGTACAACCCCCGCTGTGTCGCTACCCAACTCCGTAGGTCGAGGTCGCCAACCGCGTACGGATAAGGCACGTCGGCGTGACCATGCTCGGCCACGAACTGCTCCATCAGTTGGGTCCACGTACCCCACTTGTCTGCCAGCAGGTCCCAGGCCCACCCGTGCAGTCGCTCCAGAGCAGACCGCCTGTCATCGCTGAGAGTCTGGTTCGTGAAAGCGATCCGTTGCACGCTCGCCCATTGCCCGAGTGCGTACCCGTCGACTACGTGATCGACGGGCACCCGTGCGGTGCAGTTTTCTGCGGCGTACCGTTCCAGCATCCCGTACCAGAACTCCCAGGTAGCGCTGGTCTTTTCGATCAGCCGCACATCGAACGCGTCGACGAACGCCTTTCCGACCGAGTGCGCCACGTCCAGGCGAATCTTGTCTGGAATGCGCGCGCGGCCACCCGTCCGGCCGAGTTCGCGGCGCATTTCGTCGATCTGCCCCGCCATCTGCTCGTCGTGCGAGCGTAAAGCAGTGACGACGCGCCAGACAGCTTTGAACGACGAGTCCTCCAGCGCAGTATCAGGATCTGCGGCAGTATCGATGAACACCGGGATCACAATGGTGCCGACGGTTTTGTTCTCGGCCAACCTGATAGCCCGCCCGACTGCCTGAACGATGTCGACCTCCGAGCCTCGTGGGTCGATGAAGGCGACACCGTCGAGGGTGGGGACGTCGACGCCCTCAGCGAGACATCTGGCGTTGGCCAGCACGCCGCGTTCGTCGTCGTCGAGTTGGCGGAGACGCTGAAGCTTGACGTGGCGTTCACCGGACGACATATCACCGGAGGCGCACCCGGCCCACAATGTTCCGGACGGTCGTTCTTCTGCAGGCATCCAGTCGAGAACGTCGGGCATCTCGGCGGCGAATCTCTGTGCTCGCAGCACCCGCGAATGGAAGCTGATGACCCGGCGGAGGTCGTATTTGCGCATGGCTTTGGCCAGCCCGATCTGGCTGGCGAGGGTGCGGGCGTCGGTGGTCTGACTCTCGCGTCGAACCAGAACGCCCGTGGTCGCCCACTCGCGATAGGTCGCATCGTCGACGCCCACCACGGCGACTCGATAGTCGGTGAGAAGTCCGCGCCGGATTGCCTCTCCAAAGCTGAGCCGGTGGAACACCTCCCCGAACTTCGCGGTGTCGTCCATCGACGCGACTTCCATCTCGGAGCCGCGTGCTGCAGCGAGCACTCGTCCGGTGTAGTAGCGCGGAGTGGCCGTCATGAACAGCCGCCGGCGGGCAGCGACGGCGTTCGAACAAAGGATCGTTGCGAACACTGTCGATTCATCGCCCGCGACGCGGTGACTTTCGTCGGCGACAGCGAGGTCGAAAGGCGGGACTTGCTCCAAGGTGAATGCTTTCGCGATCTGCGGTGACGACTGATACGTGGAGAACACCACCCGCGGCCCGCTACGACGCAGAAACGCTGCGATCTCGGCGGGGTCGCTTTGAACCGGAAGGCACAGTTCGCTGCTGTATGCCAGGGCTGCATCGTCCTGGGTGACGGTGTCATCGGAGCAGACCGGAAGCGCCTCGAACGGTTCGGTCGCGTTCGCCCTCCATACCGCGATCGTCTGTTTCAGGAGGGACAAAGATGGCAACAGAACCAACGTTCGCTGGGCATCGAGTTCCTGCTTGATGAACAAAGACGTGAGCGTTTTTCCCGTGCCGCACGCCATGACGAGCTGACCACGGTCGGTGTTCCGAAAACCGTCTACGACATCGGCTACGGCTTTGCTCTGGTGGTCGCGGGGTGAGGCCGGCTGCGGCGGTGAAATCGGGCGAAGGACGTCCGGGGACTCCGCCCAGTCGACGTCGGCGGTCTGCAGATCGGAAAGACCGATCACGCCGACCTTCTTCTCCTGGGCGTCGATGGTCCTGCGTGCGATGTGGTGTAACCGGTCCGTGGTAGCGATGAGAAGGCGATAGTCGAACCACTTCCTCGACGACTCGGAGAGGAACTTGTCGACGTCGCGCTTCGTGACGGCGTGATCGGGGCTGTACGCCTTAACCTGAACCGCCCAGACCTTCCCGACACTGTCCTCGACCACGAGGTCGATGCCGGCGTCGCTGCCCCACCTGTGCTCCCAGTCGTCCCACAGCCAAACCTCCCGAACCGTGTGTCGGTAGTACGGGTCGTTCTCGAGGTACCACTTGCAGATGCGCTCGAACTGCCTGCCTCGGATGTGATTGTTTACGGAGAGGCTGTCGTAGAGGGTAGCGAATGTGCCCATTCCGAGAATTTTAGCTGGCCGTACCGACTGGTTTGTCGACCTCGCGTGACTACTCGAATGACTCCTCGATACCCTTAGGGCGCAGATCCTGCGCCACACGACCCAGGAGTTGCGCGGATCTAACTAGTTGAGTGAGCTGGCGAGTACTTGCGACGAGCGTCCTCCTTGGCTACGGCAGGCCTCCGGTCGAGCTTGGCGGGTTGCCCTCGGAGGTGAGGTCGTTCCGACGCATTGCACTCGGTCGGTGTGCGCCTTCGTTCAGCCGCGTTTGACGAGTGACGCGATCGTGAAGCCGAGTCGCGACTCATTGAGGCGTGGCCGCAACTGTCATGCGGCTGGACCCGCGTCTGCTGCTCTGTCGATCGACGAGATATCATGTCCACCAGGGCAATACGGACTAGTTGAGTTCGACGTAGGAGATTCTCGGTGTCACGAGAGTGTCACAAGTCGGGACGGACGGAGGTGGACGCCAGTGGACGCCAGTGGACAAAGGAGCAGTTCAGCACGGTTTTCGTGAGTCCAGGTGAATCCACCTGATCGGGTCGTCGAAGCCTTGTAAGCGAAAGGTCGTCAGTTCAATCCTGACAGGAGGCTCTCGAATGCCCCTGACCAGTAGGAATGCTTCGATTCCTCGACGCCGGCTCTGCTGTGGCGGATGCCACCGCCGTCATCACCGACTTCGGCTTCACAGCAGCGGAGGCGGGCGTACTGATGCCACTGGCGATAAGTGGCTACTGCACCGAGCATCTGCCGACCTGGGCCACGCCACGCCTCGACCGACCCGACACGGCCCTCGTGAACGCGGTCGAGCGCACGGCGCGGCGCCGCCGGCGCACAAACTGCTCGTCACATCGACTGATGCACCGAGCTCGTGGGGTCACAGGATCAACTGTGGCGCCGGTCCAGCTCCCGGCGCACCCGCGTACACGCGTTCGACACCGAGATGACCTCGTCCGACGGGGCATTGCGCGCCACCGCTGATCGCCTGTCTCGCTGCAGTCGCTCGTACTGGTCCGCGAGCAACTCCGAGGACATCTCTGCACAATTCATGTGACCGCCGCACCTCTATCGAGAGGGCGACGGTCGATCGGTCGTGCAGTACTCCCGAGTACTCGCCCGGGATGCCGCCACGGCGGGCGGGTGCGGGTCGAAACGGCGCCGCAGCGCGCACGTCGTCGCCGGAGTGAGCTGCTCATGTCCGTGTGGTGAATCCCGTGGCGCATCCGGCCTGCGTCGCTGTCGTCTTCCGACTGATCGTCGATACCGCGCGCCGACGTGTGACACTGTGTCGGATCGAGGCGCGAAAACCGCGCGGCAGGTTCGCAAGTCCGGGGAGGAGATTTCTGTGCCCTGGAATTCGCACGACGAGGCGAAACCGTCGTACGTGATCGTGGTCGGCGGCTCGGCAGGCGGACTGGACGCGCTCACTGCGATGCTCGGCGCGGTAGAGGTGGGCCTGGGGTGGTGTGTCGTTATCGCGCAACACACGGCACCGACAGGGACGAGCGAGCTCGCCCACCTTCTGGACCGCGCGAGTGCACTGCACGTGGTCGAGGCGGCCGACGGTGACGACCTGCGCCCGGACACCGTGTTCGTCGCCCCACCGGGTCATGACATCGCGGTCCGCGAACGAAGCATATCGATCGACGTCCCCGATCTGAACACGCGTCCCTGGCCGAGCATCGACCGCCTGTTCGTGTCCGCGGCGCAGGCGTTCGGGGATCGATCGGTGGCGGTCGTGTTGTCCGGCACGGGGAGCGACGGAGCGTCGGGGGTCGAGGCCGTCGAGTCGGCGGGTGGCGTCGTGGCGGTGCAGGAGCGGGCGACGGCCGCGTTCGACTCGATGCCGTCGGCGTCGTTCGCCACCGGGTCGGTGGACATCGAGGAAGCAGCTGCCGATATCCCCGGCGCGCTCGAACGTTTTCTCCGCGGCACTCCGCCCGACTCGCCGCCGTCCGAGGTCGTCGGCACGGGCGTGGTCGACGACGTCGTGGCCGCGTTGTACGAGCAGAGTGGGCTCGATTTCTCGGGTTACAAGACCTCGACGCTGCAGCGGCAGATCATCCGCCGCCAGCGTCTGTCGGCCATCGCCGAGACCGCGCTCTACCTACAGCATCTCCGGCAGTCGCCGACCGAGGCCTCGGCGCTGGCCCGCGCCCTGCTGGTCACGGTCACCGCATTCTTCCGAGACCAGGGCGTGTGGGACGGGCTGCGCGAGCATCTGGACGCGGTCGTCTCCGCGTCGGAGGGTGGTCAGGTCCGGATGTGGGTGCCTGGATGCGCCACCGGACAAGAGGCGTACACCCTCGCCGTACTCGTCGCGGAAGCCCTGGCCGTACCGGATGTCGAACTGTCGCAACGGTTGAAGATCTTCGCCACCGATCTGGACGAGCGCGCACTGACGATCGCTCGGGTCGGGCGATACCCGATCGGCGAGCGGAATGCGCTGCCGGAGTATGCACGAGTGCGATGGACCCGTGATCTCGAGGGGGAGTTCGAGATCTCCCCAGTCTTACGGGAGTGCATCGTCTTCGCTCGACACAACGTGGCTTTCGATCCCCCGTTTCCCGATCTGAACATGATTTCGTTACGCAACACGTTGATCTACTTTCAACCCCGGTTGCAGGAGCGGGCTCTGCAGCTGTGTCAGTTCGCTCTCAATCCCGGGGGACTGCTGCTGCTCGGGCAGAGTGAACGCGTACCGCGCACCGACGACGCCTTCGTCTCCGTCGACGCCGAGCGCAGATTGTATCGGCGACGGCAGAGTCCACGTGCCCTCGGCCTGCCGCTGAGCGGCATCGGGCACCCGGCCCGCGGGGCGAAGGTCGTCGATCGTGGAGACGTCTCACCGCGCTCGACAGCCGTCGGCGACCACTTCTACAGCGACATCGTCAAGGCGGTGGCGCCGTCGGCGCTGATCGTCGACGACCGAGCGGTACTCGTGGAGGTCATCGGCGACGTCACACCGTGGGTCGCCGTGAGCGAGGGGGTCCACAGCGGGCACGTCGTCGATCTGGTGAAGGACGACTACCGCGCGGCGGTGCGCGCGATGCTCAGTCAGCTCCGTTTCAGTGCGCCTCGCACGGTGACTCGGTCGATACGCAGCGACCGGGAGTCCGTTCGGATCTCGGTCACTCGCATCGACACCGCTGAAGGGAGGTCTGGTGCGGGCGCGATCATCGCCTTCCAGACCGAGGCCGATTCCGATTCGCGGCCCGAGACCACACCCGACGCCGACGTCGACGCGCCACCGGTGGAGGTGCGCGTCGAACTCGACACCGTGTACGACGCGCTGCAGGCGACTGTAGAGGACCTCAGCGCATCCAACGAGGAACTGCAGGCCCTCAACGAGGAGTTGCAAGCCTCCTCCGAGGAACTGCAGGCATCGTCGGAGGAGGTTCAGGCCTCGAACGAGGAACTCGAGGCGACCAACGAGGAACTCGTCACCCTCAATCAGGAACTCGCTGTCCGCGGCGCGGAACTGACCCGCGCGAACACCGACCTGGAGAATATTCAGAGCTCTCTGACGAACGGGCTCGTGCTGCTCGACCGGGATCTCCGCGTCACCCGGTACACCGCCCTGGCGGTGCGCTTGTTCTCCCTGATCCCCTCGGACGTGGGGCGCGAGCTGTCCGCAATACCGACCACCATCGCGATGCCCGGTCTGACCGACCTGCTCCTGCAGACTCTGGCGGGGGACTCGAGGATTCTCGAGTCGGGCGGCGACGGACGGGATCTACTGGTCCAGACCCAGCCGTACCGTGGGGACCACGAGGAGATTCTCGGCGTGATCGTCGTGGTCATCGACGTCACCGACATCACCGCCGAGCGCCGCGCCCGCGAACGCGCGCTGGCCAACCTCGAAGTCATTACCGACTCGGTCCGCGAGACGGTGTGGCAACGGGACTCGTCCGGGGCGTTGACGTTGCTCACCCGCCGGGTCGAGGAGATGTACGGGCTCGATCGGGCCAGGGTCCTCGCCGACCCGTCGCTGTTGCTGATCGCCGTGCACCCCGCCGATCGCGACCGCGTGGCCGCCGTGTCCGCGTCCGCGTCCCCTGACTGGCAGCTTCGCTACCGCATCGTTCGCCCGGACGGCACCGTCCGATGGATCGACGAATCGGCCGCTCGAATACAACCACCGGACGGATCGCCTCCGCTGCGCGTGGGGACCGCACTCGACGTCACCGAACAGCACGAACTCACCGAACAACTCGAGCGCCGCACCGAACTCGTGTCCGCCATGTTCGACTCGGGCTCGCTCGGACTACTCCTCGTCGACAGCGATGGGCGAATCGAGCGGAGCAGCCCCGCGATCGAGGCGATGACCGGACATTCAGCAGACGCGCTGACCGGCCGCACGGTACTCAGCGTCCTGCCGCCGGACGACCGTGCCCTCGACGACGATGACACACAGAGCCGCCGGGTGCTGCACGCGGACGGGCACAGCACACCGGCGACGATCGAGATCCTCCGGAGGGCCGGCAACGGCCGCACCGTGGTGGTCGTTCACGACAGTTCCCGGCTGCGCCATCTGAGTGCAGAGTTGGCCGCACGCGAGCAGTTCGACCACCAGACCGGGCTGCTCAACCGAGCGTTCTTCCGGGCTCAGGCCATGGAGATGGTCACGGCGGAGGGTGCCGCGTCCGCTGTGCTGTGGATCGACCTCGACGGATTCAAGGAGGTCAACGACCGACTCGGCCACCGGAACGGTGACCTCGTTCTCGGTGTCATCGCGACCAGACTCCAGCGCGCCGCGCGCACCGATCAGCTCGTCGGCAGATTCGGTGGCGACGAGTTCGCGATGCTCGTGACCGGGGCCGACGACCTCGACACGCTGGACGGCCTCGTCCATCGAGTGCTCGCTGCCGTTCGTGAACCTGTCGTCATCGACGACGTCACCGCATTCGTCTCCGCCTCGATCGGAGTCGCCGTGCAGCCGGTCGACGGGACCACCGTCGACGACCTGCTCCACAACGCCGACGTCGCGATGTACTCGGCGAAACAGAACGGTCGAGATCGGGCGGTCTACTTCACGGCCGAGATGGACCACGACGCTGATGTCAGAGCGACCATCCGCCACCAGCTCGCATCCGCGGTCAGAGCGCACGAATTCGAACTGCACTATCAACCCATCCGGTCCATCTCCACGGGTGCGACAGTGATGGTCGAGGCCCTCATGCGGTGGCGGCGAGACGGTGAACTGGTCACCGCGAGCGAGTTCATCACCCTTGCGACCGAGACCGGTCAACTGCGCGCCCTCGGGCACCTCGCGCTCGACTGTCTCATCGACGACGTCGCGGCCCTGTACCGGCAATTCGGTGTCGACCACCCGCGAGTCGCGTTCAATCTCTCCGTCACCGAGCTCCGAGAACGCGAGCTGATGGACAGGCTGCTGTCCTGGCACCCGGACGCCGGCTTCGACAGGATCGTCATCGAGGTCACCGAGCACGTGACCCTGATACCCGGTGATCGCGCTTTCGGTGCGCTGACGTTGCTGCAGAGACTCGGAGCGACGATCAGCATCGACGACTTCGGTACCGGGTACTCGAACCTGGAGCTGCTCGGGCGACTGAGACCAGGAATCATCAAGATCGACCGCACCCTCACCGAACGTGCCGCCGAAGACGTTCGCGGCGAGCGGATCCTCGACGCAGCCGTGCGGCTCGCCCATGCACTCGAGGCCACCGCGGTCATCGAGGGCGTTGGTGATGCGAGGCTGTCCGCCGTCGCCGCCGCGACCGGTGCCGAGCTGGCGCAGGGGTACTACCACGGTCACCCCATGCCCTTGCTGGACCTGATCGAGACGATCCGTGACGGCGGATGAAAGATCGCGTACAGCAGTCGCTTTCGGTCCAGCCGCATGTAGCACCCGCGATGCGTCAGCCGGCCGTGTGACACCGGGGACTCAGAGGTCGTCGAGTGCTACTCAGGTGGGTGCTGGGCGCCCGACCGCGTGCTGCCGCATCCACCGCGGCGTTACGGTGGTCGGCGACATCCTCTATTTGCACGTCACCGAGTCGAGCCAATGGGCGAAGAGTGATGCGCAGGAGTACGGCTCGGCTTTCGGACGAGACGTATTCGGCACCCGCGTGACGAACGTGTCGGGACCCGTGGAGGTTGCGGCGGTGAACGACGAGACGATCTGGGCACAGTCGAAGGTACTGCCGATACCACCCGCGCGGGACCGGCCGATCGTGTGATCGTCCCCGCGTCAGCCCATCGACTCGGCGGATGCCGGGCCCCACGACGCCAACATCGGAAGTGCCCGAGCAGTGGACGACTCAGGCTCGACGGTGTAGACGATCAAGCGTTGCTCCGGATCGTGGGGCGACACAAGAGATTCGATGCCGAATACGAGTCGGCCTACCACGGGGTGAGCGATCATCTTGTCGACGGACGTGCGATCCGCTACGCCGTGATCATTCCACCAATCGGCGAAGTCTTCACTTGCCAGACGTAATTCGTCGATGAGAACCGTCAATCGGGCGTCCGCGACGTGGCGTCCGACCTCGTAACGCATCGCACCCACCGCGGCCGACGCGTAATCGGACCAGTTGACGATTCGTTCCCTCGCACGCTGATCCAAGAAGAGCCAGCGCACCAACACGGCGCCCGCGTCTATCTCTGCCCCCAAAACTGCCCGCGCCAGCGTGTTGCACGCCAGGATCTCCGAGCGGCGCCCGAGGACGAGCGCAGGA
>NZ_LMRN01000008.1:53992-54447 GCF_001426145.1 Rhodococcus sp. Leaf225
TCGGAGGTGTGCGTCCTCGATCTGGTCGAGGCGCAGGGCCCGGCTCAAGGCGTCGACGATGTCGTCGGTGACCGTGTGCTGGCGACCCTGCTCCAACCGGCTGTAGTGGTCGGGGCTCAGTCCCGCGAGCACCGCGAGCTCCTCCTTGCGCAGGCCCGGAACGCGCCGCGGACCGGGAAACGGCGCAATCCCCGCTGTTGCCGGCGTGAGTGCGTCACGTCGGGACCGGAGGAACGCTCCGAGTGCGGATCTGTCTGCTGGCACCCTGCCGAGACTACGGAGACATCCCGGACACTGCCTGGTCACGGCGTGACCAGGCAGCGCTCGCCCTGGTGCGTCACGTGATCGCACTGTGGACTGGCCGTCATGAGCAACCCATCGAATCTGTCCGACCGCACCGCCGTCGTCACCGGCTCGACGAGCGGAATAGGCGCCGCTACCGCCCGCGAACTCGC
>NZ_LMRN01000008.1:54597-189834 GCF_001426145.1 Rhodococcus sp. Leaf225
GGCACTCTGCCCCGCCGTCGACACCGTGTCCCTCACCGACGCCGATCTGGAAGCGACACTTGCCGTCAACGTCCGGGCACCGCATGTTCTCACCGCAGCCCTGGCGCCGGCAATGGCCGAACGAGGCACCGGCGCGATCGTGGTCATCGGGTCGTGGATGGCCACGGTGGGCCATGCATTCGTCGGCCTGTATTCCGCCACGAAAGCGGCCGAAGCGCAGCTCGCTCGAAGCTGGGCCGCCGAGTTCGGACCGCAAGGGGTGCGAGTGAACACTGTTGCGCCGGGCGCCACGCGCACTCCGATCAACGACTCGAGTAGCGACGTCATCAGTCAGATGACGGCCGGCATTCCGGCCCAACGTCCAGGTAGGCCGGAAGAGATCGCGTCGGCCATCGCGTGGGTGGTCTCGGATGAGGCGGCTTACCTGCACGGGGCGACGATTCCGGTGGACGGTGGCATCACCGCAACCCGTTAGGCGGCGGTGGCTGAGGTTCTCGTGGAGTGCACCTTTGCAGTTCGCCGAGTGACCCGCCGCGCACGGCTACTGTCGGACCGGTGACCTCGACGTGGACGACCGCAGACATCCCGGATCAGACGGGGCGGCGTTTCGTCGTGACCGGCGCCAACAGTGGCTTGGGTGCGGCCACGGCCCGAGCCCTGGGTGCTCGTGGGGCGGAGGTGGTACTCGCGTGTCGCAATACCGACAGGGGAGAGGATGTCGCCCGCGAGATCGGGCCGACTGCGACCGTTCGCGAGCTCGATCTCGCCGATCTGGCCTCCGTGAGACGCTTCGCCGACGCAACCGAGCCCTTCGACGTCCTGGTCAACAACGCCGGTGTGATGGCGCTGCCGCAGAAGAAGACGGCCGACGGTTTCGAGATGCAGTTCGGGACCAATCACCTCGGCCATTTCGCGTTGACCGGACTGCTCGTCGACCGCATCTCCGACCGGATCGTCACGCTCTCCAGTCTCGCGCACACGAGCGGACACATCTCGATCGACGACCCCAACTTCGAGCACCGCCGCTACAGTCGCTGGGCTGCCTACGGCCAGTCCAAGTTGGCGAATCTGTTGTTCGCGTACAAGCTTCAGCGGCGCCTGTCGGAAGCGCGCTCCTCGGTCGTCTCCGTCGCGGCGCATCCCGGTATCTCGTCCACGAACCTGGCGTCCCATACCGAATCTGCCCTCGACAAGATTTTCTCGTTGGGAGCGGGCGTCATCGGTCAGAGCTCGAACATGGGAGCATTGCCGCAGCTTCATGCGGCGACGGTCGCCGGCGTCGCGGGAGGCTCGTACATCGGACCCGACGGGTTCCGGGAGATGCGCGGCCATCCGACAGTCGTCTCGTCCAGTAAGCGTTCGCGCGACTTGAAGCTCGCGACCGCTCTGTGGAATCTGTCCGAGCAGCTGACCGGGGTGAGCTACACGAGCCTGCGCCGGGACCCGCCGATTGCCTGAGGGCTCCACTGCCCGGGGGAGCACGCTGCCGAGATGCTGTTCACAGGCAGTCGCGTCACAGCGGAGACCAGCTTCCCATCGGACTCGCGAACCGGGTGATTCCGGCGGACCAGCCAGCACATCGGTGCAGGCTCAGATGGACCTCCGCGCGTGCGGATACCCCTCACAAGGTCGCATTCGGTGAACCATCATCCAAGCCTCTGTCCGCGCCCGGTTCTCGGGCAGATCCACCGCGAAACCGAGGTGCCGTGACAACGTGGTCAGGCGGTGAGCCACACTGCTGTGGTGCAGGTTCACTAGCCCTGCTGCGCTCCGGAGCGTTCCGGAGTCGCGGTAGACCTCCAGCGTCGACACGAGTTCGGCTCCGTTGTACATGTCGTCCAACGTTCGGATACGCACGAGGTCGGCGATGTAGTCGTGGTCGGGTGGGTGTTCGTCCGCGAGGAGGTCGCCGAGCACCGAGGTCGGTCGCATCGACGACCGGACGGGTAGTCGTGGTCTGGTGGTAGGAGAACTTGCTGTGCCGACGAGGCGGTGAGCCGTCGCTGCTGGCGCCGGAAGCGAAATACCCATTGCCACGGTTAGAGTCGTCGTGCCGGCAGGCAGATGTTCCGCGTCGGCGAGTGCCCTCCGCGGCTGCACGATAGAAGCCGCGGTCGGAGCCATTCGATCGACGAGCATGTCATCGAGTGAAAATGGCGTGCCGATCCGCTCGATCCTGACGGTTCCGACGACGATGTCGTCGATAACGACGACTCTCGTGGACGACGTCGAATGGCGTGATGTCAGCAGATCTATGTCGACGTCGGAGGCGTGGAGCGTGCTGACTGCCGCCCCGCACAGTGCACCGCACGCTTCGAGAATCCCGCCTGTTCACTCTTCCTGCGTGTTGTCGTGTCGCTGGCGCTGTCTGGTTCCGTAGGCGGCTTCCTTGACTGCGTCGTCGTCTTCGAGGCCGGATCCGAGGGCGCCGCCGATGGTGGCGATGGAGGCGAGGAGCCAGCTGAGCTCGAGGTAGTCGGCGGTGGTCGCGTCGTGACCGAGGGTCGAGGACAGGACGTGCGCTCGGAGGGAGAGTAAGGCGGTGAAGAGCAGCAGACCGAACAGGGCGATGTGGAGGACGACGACACCGATGGTCAGGGTGATGACGGTCGCGGTGTTGTACAGCCTGGAGCGTTCGCGTTCCTCGTCGGATTCGGGCCGTTCCCACAGTTCGTGATCGATGACGAGCCAGAGGATGAGCGCCACCGTCGACAGGATCGTCGCCGCACACAGGCGCCATCCGCCCATGGTGTCGGCGAACCACCAAATGGTGCTGGTGGACAATGCGAATGCGCCGGTGGCGAAGGCGCCGACGAGCACTTTGGACAGGCCGGTGACCAGCCGCCAAGGCCGGTTGGCTCGCACCATTCCGGAGACCAGTCGGAGCGTGCGCAGTCCCTTCGGTGCGAGGTACCGGGTGCCGGTTTCGTGCTGTTCGGCGGGGAATCGTCTCGCGGCGCTCGTCGGTGCGAGTTCGGGTTCGCCGAGGATGCGTGCAAGGGCGAGTTCGACGACGGTGGTGACGCGTCGAGTGAGGTCGATGCCGCCGACGGCGGCGATGGAGATCAGTGCGAACTTGTGATCGGCGCTGACCTCGCCGATGACGGGGACGGTGTTGTCGCGGCGGGGGAGGTCGGTGAGGTAGACGACGATGTCCTCGTGGTTGGAGTCGATGTCGACGGTGTCGATCACGTCGTCGAGTGAGGCGTGTTCGTCGGAGACGAGGGGTTGTCGGCGCACGGTGGTGGTCCATCGGCGGGGCGGTGATCCTCGTTCGGTGAGGCGTCGGGGTAGGTGGTCCGAGAGGTGCTCGGCGAGGTCTGCGGGTTTGCCGGGGTCGGCGATGAGCAGTACCGAGACACCGTCTCCCGCTGGGCGGGTGGGTCCTTTTCGGTGTGGGTCGTGGTCGGTCATCGCCCGGTGCTACCCGGTCGAGACAAGTCGAAACGTCCGAAAGACGAGCAGACTGTCAGCTGTCCGACCTCCGCCAGGGAGCTGACCGACGACGTGTGCGATCACCCGCGGGCGACCCGACTGCAGTGACGCCGATCGTCAGCTGACCCCAGGGTCGCAGAGGCTTCGGTGCGGCGAGAATGTTCACTACAGGGGGGGGTTCCGTGAGCGGCGGGGGCGGGACGCCCGAGGTGATACCCCTGCAGGAGATGGGCGCCGAGACGGCGGACGGTGCGCAGTTCGGCATCGGACTCGACGCCCTCGAACACCACGGTCATGCCGAATTGCTCGGCAAGGGTCACGGTGCCGGCAGCGATGGCTGCACGCAAAGGATCGGTGTCGATGTCGTGGGTGACGAACGCGTCGATCTTGATCATCTCGGGTCGGACGGTGATCACCTGCCGGAGCCCGGACTGACCGGCGCCGACGTCGTCGAGGGCGATGACCACACCGGCGCCGCGTAGGTCGTTGACCCGTGTGAGGACGGTGTCGATCTCGTGGATGTGGGTGCGTTCGGAGACCTCGAGGATGATGCGGCGATGTCGGGCGGCGTGGCGCAGCGGCTCGGCGAGCAGAGGGTCGTCGGTGAGCGCGGCGGGGGAGAGGTTCACCGCGAGGAACATTCCCGGCGGGAACGATGCCGCTTCGTTCAGAGCGGAGAGCAGCGCGGCGCCTTCGAGTGCCCCGGACAGTCCGCTCTGCGCTGCGCTGTCGAACCACTCCGCGGGGCACGCGGTTGCGGTGGGGAACCGCGAGAGCGCTTCGTAGCCGACGACGTTCAGGTCTGCGGCGTCGACGATGGGTTGGAACACCATGGTGGGTCCGCCGCGACGTACAAGGTCGCAGATGTCATCAGCGGTGACCGGCCGCTGCTGGGCGCGGCCGGAGCGGCTTCCGTCCCCGTCGAAATCAGTCACCGGGAACGCTTGCTCGCACACGACGCCGCACCGGCGGGCGGAACGAGCACACGTGGACTGCAGCCGGCGGCGCATCGTGTCGGGTCTGAGAGATGAGGACGTGGTACCCCCCATTCGCAGAACGGATGCACCACCCCTGAAAGGGTGACAAGCACAAATTCTGCTGGCCATGCTCGCCGTAGGCATGACGTCCCGTCACGCCGGAAGCGGCACGACGGAACCGGCTACGCACTGGGACGGTGGGGACACGCGTGGTGATTGCCGAGGGCGGCTCGGGAACCGACACCCTCCGAGTAGCACCGACGATGCGGCCCTGCTCACGATGCCCATTCCCGGGCAGCGTCGCGGCGACCTCGCCGCCGAGGACCGGGGCGACATATTCGGCCGGCCCCGACTCGTTCAGCATGTCAGCAGTAAGCAGGCACCCGCGCCAGGCAATGCGCCGGGTCACGACCACTCCTGAGCCTCATGCCCGATTGCACGAAGATCGTCGACTCGCTCAGTTCGGGGGAATGCCGGAGGCGTGCTCGTGTGCCACCTGTGAAGTCACCGGACGAGAGGAATGGCGGCCCTCCGGCCCTGCCCGCACGCCGCCTCCGATCTGATGTGCGGGCCCGTACGGATCCCCCGGTGGGACGCGCCGCGACCCTCCCGCGACACCGGGACAGTCGTCACCACGCAGCGAGTTCGCCGGGGGCCGGTCGAGGTCGCCGGCGAATGGTGACCCGCGATCGACATGCACTGGTCGGACCTTTGAGAATCATCCTCCCTCGGTGCGGTCGAGAATCAATCGAGTGGCTTCTCGAGGTGCGTCCCACTGCGGAAAGTGACCGCACCGCTCGAACCAGTGCAGAACGGCATCGGGGAACAGTTCCGATGCGCGTGTGGCTTGCCTCGGCACTGTCACCAGATCTCGTCGTCCCCAACCGATCGTGACCCGCCCGGGCACTGTGCCGGACGGTGCGCCTTCCTGCTTCGGCCCGTGGATGAGGGCGTTCAGAGCGGCCCCGGTCGACGGGGAGTCGGCGAGCCCGCGCACGTCGGGCAACACGGTGTCGCGCGAGAGTGCCCATGGCCGCGCGGACAATTGAGCGAGCAGCAGGGTCCTTCCCGCAGGGTTGCCGAGAAGTGCAGGTAGGAAACGCCGCAACATGTTGACAAGGGCTATGGACGGCCGGAGTGTGGCGCCGAAGACAGCACGTTCGCGGTCGCTCCAGAAACCGCCCGGGTCGAGTGCCACGGTGTCGCCGCCGACTCCCCGTCGAGCAAGTTCGAGGACGATTCGACCGCCCATGGATTGACCGACGGTGGAAATGCCACTCAGATCGTGTTCGCGAATGAAGTCCGCGACGGAGTCGGCGAGAGCAGCGATCGATACTTCGCCCGTCAACGGCGGCGTGTCGCCGAACCCCGGTAGGTCGACCGCGATGACGTCACGGTGTTCCGCCAGTTCGTCGATGATCGGGGACCAGGATCGCCATCCGACGCCCAAGCCGTGTACCAGCAACAGCGGGCTGCCATGTCCGAATCTGACATAATTTAGCGTCATATACTTGACGGTACGCGAATGCCCGGTCGACGCACGGGTTCCGGAAGACCGATGGCATCCGCTCACCCAGCGTTCGAGTCGGCCACTCTTCGCCGGGTACGACTGTTCGGGACCACGTCCCCGGCGTGGCGATTCGCGTTCGCTGATGATCTCGAGATGCCCCGGAGGCGACAGCGCGTCTTCGCGTTCCGGCTCGTCCCGCGGTGAGAACGCAGGTACCTGTCCGGGTCGTCGAGGCCGCGTGCGCGAGGCAGCCGGTCGGCTTCCGGCGAGGTTCAGACGAGAGTCGTCCGGCCCATCACGTCGACGTCCCCGACCGGCCCCGAAATTCGACCACCGTGGACCCCCACCCCAGGCTTCCGACACGTGCGTCGGCACCGAGGGACTCGGCAATCAGCTCGCGCACTTCGGCTTCGGTGCGTCGCCCGGATCCGTACAGGCACAGTCGGACCAAGTCGTCTTCGGTGTCGTGATCGTCGGTGGTCGCCGGGTCGAGCACGTCGGTGACGAGGACGACCCTGCGCGCGGAGGTCGCCAGCATCGACAGCAGCAGGAGGGCGTCAGCGTCCGGGTGAGCGTCGATCAGGTCGACGGCGATCGCGAGGTCTACGGGGGATCCCGACGGGGTGATATCGGTGGAGTCGATGCAGTGCACCGCACCGCGCCGCTCGTCGGCCACGTCTGCCAGGTTCCGGCGGTTGCGGTCGGGATGTCCGACGAGCGTGATCTCGAGGTCGGGACGTTCCCGTACGAGGGTGTCGGCGTAGACGCCTGCCCCGTCGCCGTGGAGTGCGACCGTCCGGACTCCGTCGAGATCGACCGCGTCGGGCAGTGCGGGAGCGCGGTAGACAGCGGAGAACGCCGCTTCCTCGTGGAACTCGTCCGCGACACCGGGCTCGGCCATCTTGTCGGCGAAACGATGTGTCGCAGCGGGTGTCCCGGTCCGGATCGTCTCGGTGAGTCCGAGGAGCGACAGTTCGAGTCGGGTGTGGATCCTGTCGTCGTGCAGCGACTGGTTGAGAAGCGCGTCCGGGTCGGCGAGCAGGGACCCCATCTCGGTGAGGGCGCAACGCTGACCGTCGGTGGTGAGAAGGTCGAGCAGCACGAGGTGCCGCACCAGCTTCGCCGTGGCGCCGGGGTGAGTGCTGCATGCTGCGGCGATCGCGTCGACGGTGTCGGCGCCGCCGTCGACAGCAGCGAACACCCCGAGCGTCACCGCGGTCCTGATCACCAGCGGGGTCGCCAGGTCCGCCATCTCGTGCAGGCGCGCCGCGGCGTCCCTCGCCTGGCCGCTCTCGGCCGGGGACGCGTCCGTTCGTTCCTCGCGTCTACGCCAGTACCCGGCGATCTCGACGAACTTCTTGTCGATCTGCTTGTCCTGCTTCGCCCATCGACGTAGCGGCGTGATGGTCTGTGCTTCGCCGGCCACCCACAGGTACGGCTGCCCGGGTCGCCACGGCGCCGTTCGGACCGCGTCGACGAGCCGGGAGTCGCCTCCGGCTTCGGACCGGTACAGCCAGGTGATGTCGACGTCGGCAGCCGAGCGCAGCTCCTGCCGGTGCGAGCGCTCGGCCACTTCGACGACCACCGTCGCCGGCAGATCAGCGGGCAGCATCTCGAGGCAGTGCGCGATGGCGGGCAGGGCGGTCTCGTCGCCGGCGACGAGCATCCACTCCACCTCGCGCGGCAGGCTCGCGGAGTGTTTCGGTCCGGCGATCAGCACCGTGTCGCCGGGCTCCACCGTCCGGGACCACGTCGCGGCGAGTCCGCCCTCGTGCGCTGCGAAGTCCAGCACCATCTCTCGCTCGGCCTCGTCGAACCGGCGCACGGTGTACGTCCGTGCGTACGGGAACGATCCAGAGGGCCAGTCGACGGTGCCGTCGTCCTGATTCCTGGGAACCGGGAACGGCAGGATCCCGGTGACCGGGTCGACCGGAAGAATCTTGATGTCGTCGTCGAATCCGGTGGTCCGCACCGGAGGCAGCTCGACACCGTCGCGCACGTGCCGGTCCATCGACGGCCCACCCACCACGACCCGTCGCATCCCGGGGGTCACGTCCTCCACCCGCAGGACATCGAGTTCTCGCATGCAGATCGGAAAGACCTGAACGTCGCGCACTGTGCCCGCCATAGGAATCCCTACCTCCTGATCCGTTCTCACCGAGTGGCACTGCTACGCGGCGAACGTCTGCTGGATCTGGTCCAGCGTGGCCATGACCGCGTCGTAGTCGGGTCGGTAGCTCGTCGCCGGGAGCTCGTGGACAGTGCTCGCGGCGAAGGCCGGCAACACCGCGTAGGCCGGATCCTGCTTGAGCTGCTCGAGGGTGCGCCCGGCAACCGGGACGACGAACATCACCGGGGCGGTGGCGACGGAACCGAGCAATTCGGGGCTCACGATGAACGAGTCCCCGGAACCGTACAACTCCGGATTCCCGGCCTTGGTGAGAATGTCGTCGGCTTCGAAACCGACTTCCGACAACAACGTCGGCAATGCCGCGGTCTGTGGAATGAAGGAGGGTTCATTGGTGCTCAGCGACAGGAAATAGGCGACGGGAGACCCGGGAACGGTGATGGAATCCCTGACATCGGCGACCTTGTCCTCGTATGCCTGCAGGAGAGAGTCGACCTTGTCGCTCTCCCCGGCGGCGTCGGCGACTGCCGCGAGTTCGCCTTGCCAGGTGGTGACCGTGGACGGGATCAGCACGGTGGGTGCGATCGCGGCGAGCTGATCGTAGGCATCATTGGCCAGGATGGCGGAGTAGCCCTGCCCGCCACCGATGATGAGATCAGGTTCGGCCTGCGCAATGGCTTCGATGTTCAGCGATTCCCCCGCCGGCAGTTCCACTGTGCCCCGGGCCTCAGCCTTGTCGGCCCACTGTGGAGGGAAGCCGCCGTCGAGGTTGGTCACACCGAGCAGTCGGGTGTCGGTGATGGCGACGGGCGCGTCGAGTGTGTAGAGGTATCCGGCGAATCCGGCGGAGAGGACCGCGATGCGCCGGGGGTCGGCGGGCACGGTCACCTCTCCTTTGTCGGTGGCGATCACGCGGGTCTCGCTCGGTGTCGGCTCGACAGTTGCAGCGGTGTCGTCGGCGGTCGAACTGCACGCGGACGCGCCGAGGACGACGAGCGCCATCGACGCAGCGGCGACGAGGCGGACGCCTCGCCGGCGAAGGGGGGAGTGCACCATGGCGAATCCTTTCGAGAGCACTGTCGTGCGTGTCATGGTTGTGTCGAGGCCGCGATACGCACCTCGTTCCGAGGGCGGGCGTACACGGCGGTCCGCGCGCCGTCGATGTCGTGGACGCGCACCCGGGTATCGAACACGTCGCTCAGGATGTCGTCGTGCATGATCGCGCCGGCGGGCCCGCTGACGACTATCCGGCCGTCCCGCATCGCGACGATGTCGTCCGACCAGGCCGCCGCGAAGTTGATGTCGTGCACCACGAGCACGATCGTGCGCCCCAACTCGTCGGCCGCGCGTCGGAGATGGCCCATCATCGCCACCGAGTGCTTCATGTCCAGATTGTTCAGCGGCTCGTCGAGCAGGACGTACGGAGTGTCCTGCGCGAGAACCATGGCGACGAACGCCCGCTGGCGTTGACCACCCGACACCTGGTCGAGGTGGCGCCCAGCGAGGGTGTCGAGGTGCAGGAAGTCGAGCGCACGGTCGACGTGTTCGTGGTCGTGTGCGCGGAGTCGGCCGCCGCAGTGCGGGAACCGGCCGAACGAAACGAGCTCGCGGATGGTGAGCCGCGCGGTCAGGTGGTTGTCCTGGCGCAGCACCGAGACGATGCGGGCCAAGTCTCTCGTGGCCGTGTGCTGCACCACGGCGTCTCCGATGGTCACGGTTCCGGTGGTCGGCTCGAGCAGTCTGCCCATGATCGAGAGCAGGGTCGACTTGCCCGCTCCGTTGGGCCCGACGACCGAGGTGATGCCACCCTCTGCGATGGTGCCGCTGACCGGTCCGAGCACCGTCTCGCTCTGGTATGTCTTGGAGACGTCCGAGAACGTGATCACAGTCTGCCTTTCCGGAGGACGACGACGAGGAAGAGCAGTCCACCCGCGAATTCGATGACGACCGTGAGGAAACCGGCCGCGTAGAACACGTGCTGCATGACGAACTGTCCGACGACGAGCGTGAGCATGCCGAGCAGGAATGCCATCGGCAGCACGTACTGGTGTTTGTAGCTGCCGGTCACCTGATAGGCCATCGTCGCGACGATGAAGCCGAAGAAGGTCATCGGCCCTGCCAGCGCGGTGGAGAACGACACCAGCAGCGCCACCAGAACGAGCACGAGCGTCAGTTCACGCTTGTGGTCGACGCCGATGGTCGTCGCGGAGTCACGGCCGAGCAACAGCGCATCGAGCCGGAAGCGTCTGCGCCACAACACTACTCCCACCGCGACGCACACCGTGAACGCGAGGGGAAGCATGCCCGGATCCACCCCGCTGAGGCGACCGAACAGGCGAACGGACAGGAGGTCGTACTCGGTGGGGGAGAGCAGACGCTGCAGGAACGTCGAGAGGCTGTCGAAGGCCAGCCCCAGGACGACGCCGACGAGCAGCATCGTGAAGAGACTGCCGAGGCGACCGGAGAAGAGCCAGCGATAGAGGATCGTGGCGAACAGGACCATGGTGAGGGTCTGTGCGATCACTTTCGGGGTGCCGTCGGTCCGCGCGATGACGGAGCCGCCGAAGACGAACACCATGACGGTCTGCATCAGCACGTACAGCGAGTCGAAACCGACGATGGACGGAGTGAGCAATCGGTTGTCGGTGACGGTGTGGAAGACGACGGTGCCGAGCCCGTGGGCGAAGGCCGCGACGGCCATGGCGCCCAGCATCGTGGCGCGGCGTTCCACCGCGAACTCGAAGGAACCCCGGACGAACAGGAGAAGGAAGCAGGCGATCGCCCCCGCCAGCACCGCGGAGGCCACGAGAAGTCGTCGGCGCGGACGTGGTCCCGAGTCGGTGCGTACCAGCGTCGACATCGAGGGTGATTCACGCAAGAACATGACGTCGCTGCCTCACCGCGAGAAGGACGAAGACCGCGGCGCCGAGCGCGCCGAGAATCACCGAGGCCGGAATCTCCATGGGCGCGACCACCGTGCGCCCGATCAGGTCGCACGCCAGCAGCAGTCCGACGCCCAGCACCGACACCCACGGGAGGTTCCTCCGTACGTCGTCTCCCAGGACCATGGACACGATGTTCGGCACGATGAGGCCCAGGAACGGGATGAAGCCGACCACCACGCTGGTGACACCGGTGCACACCGCCACCATCGCGACGCCGAGCACGACGGTCGCGTCGTAGTTCAGTCCGACCGTGGTGGCGAGGTCCTTCCCGAGGCCGGCGACGGTGAAGCGGTGCGCGAGCAGGCAGACGAGCACGGCGATGACGACGACGGCCCACAAGGGTTCGTAGAAACCGCGCACGATGCCGCTGAATCCGCCGGACCGCCACGCGGACATGGACTGCAGCAGGTCGAATGTGCCGGCGAGGAAGGTGGTGATCGCGCCGACGACGGCGCCCAGCATGATGCCGACCAGGGGGACCACCAGTTGTTGTTCCAACGAGATTCGACGCAGGACGCCCACGAACAACATGGTGCCGACGAAGGCGAACGCGGTGGCGATCAGCATCTTCGGCATCGGCCCCAGATTCGGCGCCAGCAACAGGGCCGCGAGAATGCCCAGCCCCGCCCACTGGCTCGTGCCGGCGGTGGTGGGCTCGACGAACTTGTTCTGAGTGATCATCTGCATGACCACGCCGGACACCGCCATCGCGACGCCGGCGAAGATCAATGAGAGGGTCCGCGGGACGCGAGAGATGAGGAACATCTCCCGCGCCACCGGGTCGGTGAGCAGTGTGCCGAGCGAGATGTCGAACTCGCCGACGAGCAGCGACGCCGCGACCAGGGCGGCGGTGACGACCGCCGAGCCCAGAAGTGCTGTCCTACGATGCATTCGAGAAGGCGTCCGCGAGCTGCTCGTACGTCTCGGCGTACGCCTGGATGCTCTCGCGCGTGTAGAAGTACGGATCGAGGTAGACGATCTGGTCCTCGGACGCGAACGTCGTGCGGGCGAACGCTTCCTGCGCATCGATCACCGACTTCGCCGGAGCTGCACCGGGTTCGCCGGCCGCGGCGTCGCGGTCCAGCACGATCATCCACTCCGGGTTCGCCGCGGCGACGGCCTCCGGCGCGAGGCCGGAGTCGCCGTGCACGTCGCCGGCCTCACCGGCGAAGACGTCGCGCAGGTTCAGTGGTTCGATGATCCGACCGATCCGTCCGGCACCGTTGTCGATCTTGCCGCCCGAGACGACGGACAGGAACACCGACTGGCCGGTGGTCCGCTCCGCCGCGTTGTCTTCGGCGGCGTCGAGAGCCGCAATGATCTCGGCCGCCTGCTCCTCGCGGTCGAAAACGACGCCGAGAGAGGCGGTCTGGCGCTTCAGTGACTCGACGTAACCACCCTCGGCATCGTCGGACGGCGCGATGTCCAGCGTCGGGGCGATACGACCGAGTTCGTCGGTGTACTCCGAGAAGCGGTAACCGCCGATGATGAGATCGGGTTCCGCCTCGTTCACGATCTCCAGATTCGGCTCCCTGTGCGTCCCCACGTCGAGGATGGCGTCGTCATCGATCCAGTCCTCGAACCCTTCGTACGGCATGATCGGCTTGGGCAGCGCCACCGGTTCGACGCCGAACGCGCGCAGGGTCTCCAGCGACGTGTTGTCGAGGGCGACGACACGCTGCGGGTTCTGGGGGACCTCGACAGGTCCGGTGGCGGTGTCGATCGAGACGGTGGTGGCGGAGTCCGCGGACGTGGTGTCGTCGGTGCTGCAACTCGCGAGCGCGCTCACCGTGATCACGGTGGCGAGGAGGGCGAGGATCGGGGTTTTCGGGGTCTTCACGAGGCTCCAGAGGGTGTGATGTCTTGACCGAACCTTTACTCGCTGGAGCGTAGCGACTTAGGTAAGGCTACGCAAACCAGTCCCGCGTGGTTGTGACGGTCTCATGGTCCGCGCGTGAATCGGCGTCCTGTCTGAACCACCGACATGTCACCCCGTACGACGCTCCGAGCCGCACGGCGGTCACCGTCAGCATGCTGCTGAGGCTGTTGCTGCCGGAGAACATCGTGACGGCGATAGCGACGATCAGCACGGCATAGTTGATGGCCACGAACATCATTCGGTATCTGGACCGGCCAACTGCGGCGCGGCGGTCGGCGAGGGAGGCGCTGAGAACGGAGCTGCTCATGACAATGGCATACTTTTCCGTCCGAACCGGGGAGCGTTCGACGCGCTCGCAAGGGGGCGCACCACGCTCAGTTCAGATCAAAGGGTCCGCCAACCCGGTGCTGTGATGTACGCCTTCGCACCACACCGAGCGGTCTGATGTGTATGTCCGGTGTCGATCGGTGCGGGGTGGTACCCCGACCCTGCAGGCGAAGCGCAGCACCGGTGGTGGGACGGTACGCAGTGGACTTCCGACACTCGGAGCCCAGACGATCGGCCGCCATCCCTTCGAGGCGGGAGGGTGCTTGGGGGCACACCGGCCCGTCGCGTCGCGTCGCGCGGACATTCACAAGTGTCGACCGGCACCGGGAGGCCGAAGCGCGCTGCTGTGGCGTAAGGGATGCCGCGGGCGTGGAGGAGGCCTCCGGATTCGACTGATGTGAGCAAGCCACTCGATGTGTCGACGGTTCTCATTCACCAGCCGATCCGGATCGCCACGATCCGTCCAGGACCGGTCCGATATCGATCACTCGACCTCGCGCGCGTCCAAGACTGCTGCCTTGG
This sequence comes from Rhodococcus sp. Leaf225, assembly GCF_001426145.1. Classification (NCBI taxonomy): domain Bacteria; kingdom Bacillati; phylum Actinomycetota; class Actinomycetes; order Mycobacteriales; family Nocardiaceae; genus Rhodococcus; species Rhodococcus sp. Leaf225. Next base: position 68,321 of record NZ_LMRN01000008.1, read on the forward strand.
TGAGCATTTCGTCGTACTCCAGGTCGGCTCGGGAGTCCCACGTGATCCCACCGCCTACACCGTAGGTAGCGACACCGGTGACACGGTCTGCCACGACCGTACGAATCGCTACCGAGAATCTCATCCGCACCTCCGAACCCGGCGGCGCCAGCACACCGACGGCGCCGCAGTAGACGCCGCGCGGTGACGGCTCCAGTTCTTCGATCAGTGCCATCGTCGATCGCTTCGGCGCGCCGGTGATCGACCCGCACGGGAACAGTGCGCGAAAGATATCCGTCAGCCCGACCGCCGGGTCGAGCTGCGCCTCGATGTCCGAAGTCAACTGATGCACAGTTTCGTACATCTCGCATCGAAGCAGATGCGGAACTCGCACAGATCCGATTCGTGCGATGCGCGCGACGTCGTTGCGCACGAGGTCGACGATCATGATGTTCTCAGCACGTTCCTTCTCGCTCCCGAGCAGTCGACGAATTGCAGCCTCGTCCTGCATCGAGGTGCGTCCTCGCGGAGCGGTTCCCTTCATGGGCCGCATCAGGATCCGATCCCCGCGTACCTCGAAGAACAACTCCGGACTGGCGCTGGCCACGACGAATCTTCCAAGGTCGAGGTAGGCGTTGTACTTCCCGCCCTGGGCATTGACCAGAGCGCGATACAGCTCGAAGGGATGACCGGTGAAGGGCGATGTCATCGCGGTGGTCAGGTTGCACTGGTAGCTGTCACCCGCGGCGATGGCGCTACGAACTCTGTCGAACGCTGTCGCATAGCGAGTCCTGTCCCACTCTGCTCTCCACGGTCCCCACCCTCGACTGTCGAGCGGTGGCTCGACGACCGGCTCGACGACAGGTGCGCCGGTGATCGCGAACCACACCAGCGGGAGGCCCTTCACTGTCGGGCCACTTGCCAACGTGTCGTCCAGCCCAGCGGCCGCCTCGTACGCGATGAATCCGTGAGCCCAACGCCCCCGGGCGACCGCTGCCTCGACTCGATCGAGGGCTCTTGTCACATCCTGGCGACGATGGGTGGCGACGATTTCCTCGGCTGTGCCGAAGACCTGTGCAGAACCGGCCACCGCATCGTCGAAGCGCGCGCGACCGGTCACCACGTCACCGTGGGACTCGACCACGGCCACCGACTTCGGTCTCGACGCCGTGCCGCAGGTGTGACAGCACTGCGATCGCGTCGACCGATGCGCTCGCCTGGTGCACCCGGACACCCCACACGCCGGCAAGCGCCGCTGCGATGGTGACCGCCACCGTCGCGTCGTCACGATCTGTCGCCGCTCTGTGCTCGCCGCCCCGAATTGCCGCGGCCAGGAACCGTTTTCGGGATGCACCGACCAGAACAGGAAGTCCCAGATCGACGAGGACGTCCAGGTGCGCAAGGAGGTCCCAGTTCTGTCGACCGTACTTCGCGAATCCGAGACCGGGATCGAGTATCAGTGAGGACTGCGGCACACCCGAATTCACAGCGTCCTCCACCCTCATCACTAACTCGTCCCGAACCTCCGACACCACGTCGGTATAGACTGCAGAGGCGTACATGTCCCGCGACGTCCCCCGCGAATGGTTCAGGACCCACACAGCGCCGGAATCAGCGACCACGTCGGCCATAGCCGGATCCGCCAGGCCCCCGCTGACGTCGTTCACCACTGTCGCACCCGCGTCGACACAGCGACGAGCCACCGAGGCGCGCGTGGTGTCCACACTCACCACGACGCCTGCAGACGAGAGTTCGGTTACCACGTCGAGGACACGCAGGAGTTCGACCTCTGCGCTGACTCGCCCAGCCCCCGGGCGAGTCGATTCACCCCCGACGTCGACAACCGCCGCGCCTTGCTCCCACAACAATGCCCCACGCTTCACCGCTGCGTCGATCGACTCGAAACGCCCGCCGTCGGAGAACGAGTCGGGGGTAACATTGACGATGCCCATCACCACGGGCAGGCCACCGGGGGTCGGTGCAACCACGTCGTCGACCGATGTCATCACCAGTGGTTCGCGTAGCCGGGGCGGCCGAATGCGAGCTCGATGGACGCCATCGACCGCTACCGCTCAGGCCGCGGTACGAACACGGGCGAGCCTGCAATACTGCCACCCGAACGAGTGATGGCCGGATCGAACTCGAACACCTCGAGTTGGAAACCGACCGGTCGAGCGGTACACAGGTCGGTCAGAGCGGTGGACAGAGACGCATAGAGCTCGTCGACGATGCGGCGGGTGGTCTCCTCGTCGCGCCCGCCGGCGATCTTCACTCTCACGTGGACGTATCCATTGGCCCCTCCGACGGCGTCGTCGGCGATACGAAACATGTCGACGGTAGATGCGAATGTCCTGATGCCCCAGTGCGGAAACACTTCTGATCGCTGCGCCGTCGAGTGCAGTGCGTCGACAAGCGTTGGAACGTCCAGACTGTCGACCAGGTTTGCCGTGTACTCGATCGCGATGTGCGGCATCGAAGCGATCCTCTCTCGACCAGGGCAGCGTCGTTCACCCGACGCGGGTCAGTGGCAATTCCGGTCCCTCGTCTGCGACACGACCGGTCCGTTGTCGGCCCTGCGATTACCTTGTCTTTCTCCTCGACGTTCTACAACACCGCAACGTTGTCCGTCACCATGCGTAGGACGCATGATCTGTTCTCAGCCGTGTGACCGGAGTCGGTCGCCGAAGGAACCACAAAGTTCCTGATTGTCAGGCTCATTGTGACGCACGTAACGTGACCCGGAACACCCCCTTGATGGTCGAAAGGCATTCACATGCAACCGGATACGTTATTGGCCGACTCGAATTCGCCGGCGGTGGACACTCTGTTCTCGCCCATGATGCTCAACAAGACCACGGTTCGGAACAGGTTCTTCCTGCCGGCGATGCAGCGAGGTTCGCGCGGCTACAAGCCGACAGTCGGGATGGCGAAGACCCTGCGTACGACGGCCGAACAGGGCCCGGGCATCATCATCACCGAGGGCGCGGCACCGGAACATCCCGCCGCGTACTGGCAGCCTGCGTTCAGCATTCTGGGGCGCGAGACCACCGACGAATGGGGCCACGTGGTCCGAAAGGTCCTCGACACCGGAGACGTCGTCGTCCTGATGCAGTTGTGGCATCCAGGTGCGTTGCGTCTCGTCGTCGATGGCATCGAGAATCCGTATCCGGATCACCCCGCCTGGAGCCCGTCGGGTCTCATCCAGTCCGGGCGGCCCAATGGTGTGGCCATGACCACGCGGGATTTGGAGGACACCAAGAAGGCGTACGTGGACAGCGCCGTCATCGCGCACTCGCTCGGCGCGCACGGGATCGAGTTGCACTGCGCGCACGGTTACCTCCTCGATCTGTTCCTGTGGCACGAGACGAACATCCGTAGTGACGAGTACGGTGGCGGCACTCTGACCGAGCGCGCGTCGTACCCAGCCGAGATCATCGCGGCGATTCGTGCGGCAACGGGGCCCGACTTCGTCATCTCGGTGCGGTTCTCACAGTGGAAGGAAGTGGATTACGGTGCTCGGATCGCGCAGCATCCGGACGATCTCGGTCCGTTCCTCGAGCGGTTGGAACTGGCCGGCGCGAACGCTTTCCACATCTCGGCGCGGCGGTTCGATGCGCCGGGTTGGCCCGAGCTCGACCCGAGGCGCAGTGTGGCGTCCTTCGTCAAGACCATGACGAACGTGCCGGTCATGACCATCGGTAGCGTCGGTCTGTCCACAGATCTGGCGAGCGACGTCTTCGACAACAAGGATCCGATGCTCCAGGTCGAGGACGACATCATCCGGGTGCGCGCGGGATTGGACGCCGGCGACTTCGATTTGATCGGTGTCGGCCGTGCACAGATCTCGAACCCCGATTTCGTCGACCGTGTGAGGCGAGGCGACTACGCCGACCTGCGGGAGTTCAGAAAGTACCGAGATCTCGCAGAGGCATACGAAAGTTACTCCCACGAAGGCCAACTGGTGGATCAGTCTCGTAAAGGCGACTGATCGACCGGCCTCGAGCATGCCGTGGATGGAGATGGCCGCTGATGGGGCAGAACGCGAGGTCGATACGTCGAAGCGCACCCATCGCGCCGCTGCAGCTCTAAGGTGAGGGACCCAACACCTTCGCGCCACCCCGACGGGTCGAGGAGTAGAAGTCTCGTGGACTCTCACGGCACCGCCGCCGGCTCGTCGCCGGTGGACCTCGTGATGAACGACATCGAACTCATCCTTCGGGGGGTACCGGCGCCGTCGGACGGGCGAGAAGAACTCTTCCGAAATCTTGCCTCTCTCCTCACCGAGTTCGACCGAGACAGGGGAGCTCCGGTCGTCGGGGTCGTGGGGCACGTCGGAAATTACTGGCGAAACTGGCTGCTCGTCATATCCCGCGCCGGCCCGCTACGCCCTTCGGCCATGCGCCGCCTGCTCGAAACCCTGGACCCCACGCATCCGTTGTCGCAGAAAATGCTGACTCAGAATCTGCGAATTCTGGAGCGTGACGGCATGTTCACGCGGACGGTCATCGCCGACGTTCGACGGCACGTCGACTACAGCCTCACACCGCTGGGTCGCGAACTGTCGGATCTCATCATGAATCTCATCGACTGGGGTTTCCGGCATTCGGGCGAGATCGATCAAGCCCGTCGGGCATTCGACGAACGGCTTCCGCGCGTCACCTGAGGTCGCGCAGGGCCCGTACGGCCTGACGTCATCACGTCCGTGATCCAGCCGCGGGCGGGATCATGCGTGAGAGACATGGTGCCGTCGACAGGGTCGGCATTGTGCTGTGGGCCCGTCGAGCCGCACTCTGTGATCCAAGCAACTTTTTCAACATTCGTTCGCATCGCTGGCTCAACGAGGGCCGAGAATCGAGGAAACACAGTGAGTCGAATAGTCATCAGTGGCGCGTCGGGCGATCTCGGCCGGCGCGTCACGCTCGACCTCCTGCACCGGGACCCTCATCGCGATCTGACACTGGTGACGCGAGACCCGGCGAAACTGACCACCGAGGGCGCCGGAGTGTCGGTCCGACCGGGCGACTATCAAGATCGTTCGTCACTGGACGAGGCGTATCGGGGCGGTGACATCTTGTTTCTCATCAGCGGCCTCAATCTGGGAAGGCGTGTCGAGGAACACCGGAACGCCATCGCTGCCGCCTCTGCAGCGGGGATCCGCCACATCGTCTACACCTCGGTGGGCGGCGTACAACCGGGCAATCCGGCGCTCTCGGCGATCGATCACCTACAGACGGAGTCCGACCTGCGCGACAGTGGGATCACCTACACGATCCTGCGGAATCAGTTGTACGCAGAAATAGTCGCGTCCATCTGGCTTGCGCCCGCCGCCGAGCAGGGCGTGCTGGAGATGGCCACCGGGCACGGCTCTCTGGCGCCGGTGTCCAAGATGGACATAGCCCGGGTGGTGGCTGCCGTGCTCGCCGATCCCACGCGCCATGCAAACGCGGTGTACGAGATCACCGGTCCGGACTTGTTGTCCATGGACCAGATCGTGGAGCTCGGCCGCGCGGTGTGGAACAAGGACATCGAGTACCGGCCGGTGTCGGAGAACGCGCGGCTCGCCTTCTTCGACTCGGTAGGCCTCCCACGCACGTACGACCCCGCGATGCCGCCCAGCGCAGACGGTCACCTCTGGGCCAGTGACGAATTGGTGTCCGCGGATCTGGCGGTGGCCCGGGGTTACCAAGCAGTCCTGTCCGGTCACGTCGAACAGATCACCGGCCAGGCGCCCGTCGCGCTGCGCTCGATACTCGAGCACTTGCAGGGCGTCCGGTACGACGAGATCGCCCTCTCCCGCTGACCACCCCACCGATCAACAGATAAGCGAGTGTGTTTCCACCATGTCCGTACAAGATGAAACTGTCTCGATGCCACTGACCGCATCGCTGTCCGATGTGCCCGCGTATCCCGACGTGCCCACCTATCTGAACATCCTGGGGAGCCTCCACGTGTGGGAGGGCGACGGATGGAAGAAGGAGTCCATGTCGTGGAAGGAAGGGGCATATATCGGGTCGAACCTCAGCGGAATACCCGAGATGACGTTTCGAGGACCGGATGCGCAGGAGTTCCTGTCCCGGCTCAGCATCAACAACGTCCACACATGGCCACTCGGGAAGTCCAAGCATCTGGTCATGCTCGACGACGACGGTTACATCGCCAATCATGGTCTGGCAGTCAGGGATGGCGAGGAGTCGTTCCGACTGTTCGCGTCCATGCCGTGGCCGCTCTACAAGTTGCCGACGATGGGCCTGAACGTCGACGTCGCGCTGCGCGACATCTTCATATTCCAAGTGGCCGGTCCGCAGTCGTTGGCTGTCCTCGAGGAACTGACGGGGACCCCGCTGCGATCGTTGGCGTTCCTGGGCATTCAGACGATCGAGGTGCCGGGAACCGACGCATCGGTCGAAATCGAGCTTTCGCGAATCGGGATGTCCGGCACATTGGCCTACGAGGTGCGCGGACCGCTCGAGTACGGGCCTGCGGTGTTCGACGCTGTGTACAAGGCAGGTCGTGCATTCGACATCACGCGTCTGGGTTGGCGCACCTACGTGGTGAATCACACCGAGGGTGGGTTCCCGCAGCAAGGTTGCACCTTCCTTCCTGCCGCGTTCAAGGATCCCGGTTTCGTGTCCCACCCGATGTTCGGGGCCACGCTTCCGCCGCATCAGGTCAACGGACAGTTGAGTGGAAGTGCGGAGTCGGCGGACATCACGAAACGGCTCCGCACACCCTTCGAGGTCAACTGGGGGTGGATGGCGAAGTTCGACCACGACTTCATCGGTCGCGCAGCTCTCGAGGCCGAGGCGGCGTCGCCTCGTCGTAAGACCGTCGTCCTCAAATGGAACAAGGATGACGTTCTCGACGTGTTCGCTTCCCAGTTCGAGCCGGGCGAGGAGTACCGGAACTTCGAGTTTCCGACGACTCCGCAGTCGCCCGCGGGAGACCACGCTGACATCGTGACGAAAGACGGTGTTGAAGTAGGGATTTCATCTCTCGCCGTATATTCGTACTATTACCGTGAGATGTTGTCGCATTCGACGATGGACGTCGGTCTGGCAGAGATCGGCACCGAGGTGGTTCTCCACTGGGGCCATCACGGCGAGCGGGTCAAGCAGATCCGGGCCACGGTCGAGCGGTTCCCGTACCTCGATCTTCCTGCCAACAAGGACATCGACCTGGTCTCTGCGGGAACGACTGTCGTCGGTTCGTCCATCAGCGCGGAGGCATGAACCGGCGATGACACAGGAGAGCTTGAATTCTGCCGACCTGGGCACTCTGGTCATTCAGGGTGCCGATCGTGAGGGGATCGTCGCGTCGGTGTCGTCCCTGTTGACGAAGTACGGTGCGAACATCGTGTCGCTGGACCAGCATTCCACGGATCCCGAAGGGGGTCGCTTCTTCCAACGCACGAGATTTCACCTCGACGATCTCCCGGTTCGACTGCCGGCGCTGAGGGAAGACCTCGATCAAGTTCTGGGGCAGTTGGAGCAGACTTACAAATTGACCGAGGTACGGACACCGAAGCGAGTCGCGATCATGGCGTCCAAGACGGATCATTGCCTTCTGGACCTGCTCTGGCGCCGACGTCGTGGAGATATACACATGAACGTGGCAATGGTGATCTCCAATCATCCAGACCTGGGTGATGACGTCCGCGGGTTCGGAATCCCTTTCTTTCATGTGCCGGTGGACAAGTCGTCCCGCGAGTCGGCGGAGGCCCAGCACCTGAAACTGCTCCGAGGCAATGTGGATCTGGTCGTGCTGGCCAGATACATGCAGATTCTCACCGGCGACTTCCTGGACGAGGTCGGCGTTCCCGTCATCAACATCCACCACTCGTTCCTCCCCGCCTTCATCGGTGCCGGCCCGTATCAGAAGGCCAAGGATCGTGGAGTCAAGTTGATCGGTGCGACCGCCCACTACGTGACTCAGGATCTCGACGAGGGTCCGATCATCGAACAGGACGTCGTGCGGGTTTCGCATGTCCAATCCGTGTCCGAGCTGCAGAGGCGGGGGGCCGACGTGGAGCGCCAGGTGCTCTCCCGTGCGGTTCAGTGGCACTGCGACGATCGCGTCATCCTGGACGGAAACCAGACCGTTGTCTTCTGACTCGAACGGCGCAGTTCTGCTCGACGGGCGAGCCGTGTCGTCGTCGATCCGGGAATCCTTACAGGTCGAGGTAGCGGAGATGGTGAGCCGGACCGGACGGCGCCCCGTGCTGGCAACTGTGCTCGTGGGTGACGATCCTGCGTCGCACACCTATGTCCGCATGAAGGTCGCTGCCTGCGCGAAGGTGGGTCTGGAGTCCCGCCGTGTCGATCTGCCCTCATCGTCGACGACCGAGCAGGTGGTATCCGTCGTCGAGTCGTTGTCGACGGATCCGAGCGTGGACGGAATCCTGGTTCAGCACCCCATGCCGGTCCGAGTCGACGAGCGGGCGGTCTTCGAGGCGATCGATCCGACCAAGGACGTGGACGGCGTGACGATGACGTCGTTCGCCGCCATGGGGTTGGGCGTGGCCGGTTACCGGTCCGCCACACCAGGGGGAATCATGCGGCTCCTGGATGCGTACGACATCCCGATCGCGGGGCGCCGTGCAGTGGTCATCGGTCGTAGTGCGATCCTCGGCAAGCCCATGGGCCTGTTGCTGCTCGCCCGCGACGCGACAGTGACCTGGTGTCATTCTCGGACGGAGAATCTTCGAGCCCACGTCGAGAATGCCGAGATCGTCGTGGCGGCGGTGGGATCCGCCGGACTCGTTCGAGGGAACTGGGTCAGCCAGGGGGCGGTGGTCATCGATGCGGGATACGCAGACAATCGCGGCGACGTCGACTTCGACGGCGCGTCGCGACGGGCTTCCCATATCACTCCGGTGCCCGGTGGAGTCGGTCCGATGACCATCACCACGTTGCTGGAGCAGACGGTCCGCTCCGCGCGAGAGCGGGAACGATCTACATGGATCGCATGAGCTGACGAGAGAACCCGATGTCGCCCGTAGGCGGCATCGGGTTCTTTCCGTAGGAAGTCAGTGTTCGTAGGTGTCGAGGTTCCTGTCCTTGCTCTCCTGTGCAAGCGCGATGAACACCGCACTGACGATCGTGAGTCCGATCATGTACAGGCCGACGAGAGTCGTGGACCCATCGGCCGCAGCTTGCAGAGACACGAGAATCACAGGAGTGAAGCCGGCGCCGAGCAGTGTCGCGGCCTGATATCCCAGGGAAGCGCCTGTGTAACGCGCGGACGTTCCGAACTGCTCCGCGATGTACGCCGCCATGGGACCGAACGTAGCGGACTGCACCACACTGAAACCGAGAACGAACGCGACTGTCACCAGGAGTGCGTTACCGGACGACAGCAGCGCGAGCACGGGGAACACGAGAACCGCGAAGGTACCGAGGCCCGCAAGCATGACGGGACGGCGGCCGACACGGTCGGACAGTCGCGCGAATCCGAGCAGTGCGAAGATAGCCACCAACTGGCAGACGGCGAATCCGAGCAGGACATCGGACCGGGCGGCGCCGGACTTCGTCGCATGGCCGATGGCGAAGGTTGCGAACATGATCTGGATGGCGACGGCGGCCATGCACCCGCCGGCCACGAGAATCAGATTTTTCGGGCGGCGCAGAATGCTCATGACGGGGGCGGCCTGGCGAGCGGTCGAAGCCTCAGCCGCGCTGCGCGCGAGCGCTTCTCGGAACACGGGGCTCTCCGAGACGCGGCTTCGGACGAACAAGCCGACGACGAGCAGGCCGGCCGAGAGCAGGAACGGGATACGCCATCCCCAGGAAAGGAAGTCGTCCTCCGGGAGCAGTGCCACCACTGCAAGGGCGAGGGTACCGATCAGTGATCCGGTCGGGGCACCGGCATTCGTGAAGGCGGCAGCGAAGCCACGACCTCGTCCGCCCACGTGTTCCAGCGACATGAGGGTGGCGCCGCCCCATTCGCCGCCGATGGCGATGCCCTGCAGTACGCGCAGCGCGACGAGGATGATGGCCGCCCACGAGCCGATTGCCGAGGCCGGCGGCACGAGCCCGATGAGAAGCGAGGCTGCGCCCATGACAGTCATGGAGACCATCAACATCGACTTTCGCCCGTGTCGGTCACCGAAGTGTCCGAAGATCAGTCCGCCCAGGGGCCGTGCCAGATAGCCGGCTGCGAAGGTCCCCAACGAGGCGATGGTCCCCGCGACGGGCGAGAGGTCGGAGAAGAAGACCGGAGCGAACACGATGGCCGCCGAAGTCGCGTACAGCAAGAAATCGTAGTACTCGATCGTGCTGCCCAGATAGCTGGACAGCACGACACGTCTGATCTCACGCCGCCTGGCGTCACTCGGTGATGGGGTCGTCGCGAGGGGTCGAAGTGGTGGTGTCGGATCCACGTGTGAGCTCATGTGCAATGCAGGCTTTCGTCGTTCGAGGAATCGGGTGGGGGATGAGGTCACGCCACGGGGGCGTCGATCTGGTCGTACCGAACTGCGCGGACCCGCTCCATCACGGCCGCCAGCGGCTCCGGCTCACGACCGGTTATCTGCTCGACGTGACGGCTCTGCAATGCCTGGTATCCCTGCGCAACTGCCACTTCGGCGGAGACGAGCTCGTCACTCGCCCACAGGTGGCCGTCGGGACTGGGGGGCATGTTCGGGTCGTAGGTTCGCGGGATCCCGATGACGTCGAAGAAGTCGAGACGCGCGTCCTCGGTGACCGGTCGGTACTCGAGTGGGGACGAGTGCACATGCGCGGCCAGGGCGGCTATGTCGTGGAAGTTGAACAGCTCGGGTCCGGTGATCTCGTAGATCCGCCCGACGTGCGCAGTCGGGTTCGTCAGGCAGGCCGCAGCGCAGCGCGCAACGTCCTCCTTCGCGACGGGAGCGAGGTAGCCGTCTCCGGTCGCCTGGGACAGAACCCCTGACGGGACCACGGGTGCGACGAGGACGTTGCTGACGATCTCCGCGTACAGATGGTTCCGCAGGAAGGTGTACGCAATTCCCGAAGCGCGCAGATCGGCTTCTGTCTGCAGATGGTCCATCGCAGAGAGTGCCGGGTTGCCCGGCTGTACGCCCCCCACCGAGGTGTAGACGATGTGCTCGACCCCCGCGTGTCGTGCCGCGGCGATCGCTCCGCGGTGCTCCGACACTCGCCGCCCGAGGTTGAGGCCGCTGATGAGGAACAGAACATCGCCGCCCTCGTACGCGTCTCGAACGCTTTCCGGATGCCGGTAGTCGCTGTATCGGATCCGCACCGTGTCCGAAGCCAGGTCCGCGAGCTTCTCCGGTGTGCGGGTGGTGAGAATCAAGTTCCGTCGAGGGTTCTCCTCGAGAAGAAGGCGCGTCACTCTGCGCCCCAGATCGCCCGACGCTCCGCTGACGATGGTCCTACTCATGCGTGCTCCTTCGTGTCGTCCTTGTGACGTGCGCTACATCGGACCACCGCTTCCGCTGTACGTACACAGGCGCATTCGTGGGCTCAGGCATACGTAAGCAGCATTGTGTGCTGATGTGCTCGGCGTATGGAAGCCGTCAACATTTCGGCGTTGTGGGAGCGGCCGAACGAATCCATGCTGAAGACGCCGGACGTGATCGGGGTCACTGACTTCGAGGACGTCCTCGACCGAGAGAGAGACACCATGACGCAGACAGCCGGACCCGAAATCTCTGACCTGGACACCCTCGAGGTGTCCGCCGCGGACCTGGTGGCCCGAGCCACCGCCCTGATCCCGCTCGTTCGCGAACACGCCGCCGACGCCACGAAGAATCGCAAGGTCTCGCCCGAGGTGATCGATGCGATCGCCTCGGCCGGCTTGTTCCATGTGATGGTCCCCAAGCGGTGGGGTGGACAGGGTGCGACGTTCAAGACAGCGTGCGACGTGGTCGCCGAGATCGCTCGCGGCGACGGATCGACCGGCTGGGTCACGGCGCTCACTCTCCTCGCGACGGCCTACGGAGCCACCAACACCACCCAGGCGCAGGACGATGTCTTCGGTGCGAACCCCGGTGCGCGCATCTGCGGGATCTTCTCCCCGGGTGACAAGAGCGAGAAGGTCGAGGGCGGATATCTGGTGAGCGGCAAGTGGCCGTATGCCTCCGGTTCGTTCGCGGCCCAGTGGGCGAGCCTCACCATCACTCTCGAAGGTGGCGCACCCGGTATGGCATTGATCCCCGCCGAGGCGTTCACCATCGAGCCCACCTGGTTCGTCGCAGGCATGCAGGGAACCGGTAGCGACACCATCGTGGTCAAGGATCATTTCGTGCCGGAATACCGCGTCCAGCCGGTCGCCGACATGTTCTCGTCCAAGTTCCGCTCACCGTTCACCGAGGAGCACGTCGCCTCGATGCCGTTCAACGCGGTCGCGGCAGGCATCCTCGTCGCGCCTCAGATCGGTCTGGGCCGTCACGCCCTCGAGCTCACCCGTGAGAAGCTGCCGAAGAAGCCCGTTGCCTACACCGCGTACGGCCAGGCAAAGGACTCGCCGACCCACCAGCTGGGTGTGGCGCGCGCTGCCACCAAGCTCCGTCTCGCCGAGCTGCTGCTCGACGCGATGGCGGCGGACATCGATGGCGCCGCAGAAAAGCACGAGCTGCCGAATCCGGAAATTCTTGCGCGCATCCGCAACGACACCGGCGTGGTCGCCGAGTTGGTCAAGGAAGAGATCGACTACCTGCTCACCGCCAACGGCGCCGGCTCGTTCGCCGACGTCAACGTCCTCGGCCGCGTCTGGCGCGACAGCGAGACGGCTGCGCGGCACGCGCTGGTGACGCCCGAGATCGGCCGCGAGGCCTACGGCCGTCAGCTTCTCGGCAACTACGATCCGACGATCGGCTTGTGAGGACGGTGACCGCCGCCGTGGCGCAGACGTTCGCAGGTCAGGCGAATGTCGAGGACTACCGTCACGTAATGAGCCACGTGCCCACGAGCGTCTCGGTGATCACCGCGATGACCGAGAACGGTCCGGCGGGTATGACCGTCGGAACCTTCACCTCGGTGTCGCTCGACCCGCCCCTGGTCGCCTTCTACGTCGATCTGGGTTCGACTACCTGGCCGGTCCTGGCCGAGGCGGACCACTTCGGGATCAACGTTCTCGGTGCTCACGCCGGCGATCTCTGTCGCGCGTTCGCCCGACGGGGCGCCGAACGCTTCCTGGGGGTCGAGTGGAGTCCGTCCGGACACGGTGTGCCCTGGTTGTCCGACGCCATCGTCTCGATCGACTGCAGTCCGCACTCGGTGGACCGCATCGGTGATCACCTGCACGTGGTGGGTCGAGTGGAAGCCATCGCGCAGCAGCGTTCCGACGAACCATTGATCTTTCTGCGAGGTGGTTTCGTGGACATGTCGGCCATCGCGGACCGAGGTGTCGACCGATGATCGCCGAGCACGTGGAGATCCGGGTCAGGGAGGGGTGTGCCGGCGACCTCGAGAGCGGGTTCGACGAGATCCGCACTCTGCTGCTGGCCGCACCGGGATGCTCCGACGCGGCGCTCGCCGCCAGCGTCGATCGTCAGGACACGTACCTGCTGACCGCGCGGTGGGCACGGCTCGAGGACCACACCGAGACGTTCGCAGGTTCGGAGTCCGGCGCTCGTGTGCGCCGCATCCTGGAGCCGCTCTGCGCAGAGATGCCGCGGGTGACGCACTACTGCTGCTGAGTCATGAGCCACTCGGCTACTCGCGCCCCTGCCATATTTTCACGCTATGGCAGGGGCGTTTTATTGATATTTGTCAAATGGTTGGAGCCGGCGAAGACTGTGTTCCACGCCATAAATTTTCGACCGAGTGAGGATGTTCGCCATGATCGACGTCACTGTTGATTTCGCCCGATGTGATGCCAACGGCACGTGTGCCGCGCTGATGCCCGACGTGTTCCGTATCGGCGACGACGGATTGTTGGTCCAGCTCGCAGAGTCCGTGCCGGACGATCGAGACCAGGACCTCGACGAAGCGATTCTCTGCTGCCCGATGGGAGCGATCTCGCGCTCATGACGACCTCACACGCTCTGGATCCGTTCGCACCCGATTCGCCCACCCATTCCGGTGGCGCAGCCGATGGCCAGTCGGTCATCCGCGGCGAGTACGGATACGCCGTCCTCGACTTCGCGCTCGCGACCACCGTTCTGCGCGACATGCGCTTCGTCAACGCTGCGCTGACGCTCATGGAACAGTTCGGCATCACCGACGGTCCGGTCCACGATTTCCGGGCCCGCAGCCTCATCATGGCCGAGGGCGCACGGCACATTCGGCTGCGGACCCCGCTCGCTCGATTCATGGGCCCGACGATGGTCGAGGACATTCGCGTCGAGCTCCGCACAATCCTCGCGGACATCGATCCGGGTGGCCGGTCCGACGGCCCGGTCGACTTCAACGAGACCGTGGCGCGGAAGATCCCGGCGCGGGTCTACTGCCTCCTCGCCGGAGCGCCCGCCGAGGACGCACCTCTGGTCGCCAGGTTGTCCGCGGGCACTCTCGCGCTGCTGCAACGAGATCCGAGTCTGAAGGACTCGATCTTGCAGTCCTACGACGAACTGTTCGCATACCTGACCTCGCTCATTGCACGCAAGCGCGAACAGGGACTGGGCAACGACATGCTCTCGTTCCTCATCGGCCAGGAGATCGAGGGAAAGCTCGATGCCGAGGAGTTGCTGAGCGAGGCGACGGCGATGCTCGAGGCCAGTTCGGTGAACACCTCCCACCAGACTGCTCTCGTCGTGTGGACACTCCTGCGGGAGCGGGAGACGTGGAAGCGCTTGCAGGAGGACCGATCCCTGGTTCCTGCCGCGGTCGTCGAGGCATGCCGGCTCTACCCCCGTCCCGGCATCGTCAGCAAGATCGCATCCGAGGACATCGACATCGCCGGCACGACCGTCCCGGCCGGATCCGATGTCCATGTCGCGGTGTGGTCGGCCAATCGCGATCCCGAACGCTTTCCGAACCCGGATGCCTTCGACATCGATCGTGAACGCGTGCAACCACTGACCTTCAGTACAGGTCTGCACGGATGCCTCGGACAGAGCCTTGCCAAGGTGGAGATGGAGGAGGTGGTGGGCTTCCTGCTCGACCGCTACCCCGATGCGACGGTGGTCGACGAGGGGACACGCATCGGACATGCCGGCGGACGCTGGCTCGTCGACTCGCTCGCCGTCGACCTCGGGCCCGCACGCGCCGGCCGATCTGTCGCGGAGGCCACGCCGTGACCGCGGCAGCGCAGACGATCACCGAACACCTTGCGGCGCAGTGGGCAGACACGACGTACGACGATCTCCCGCGCGATGTCGTCGACGCCGTCAAGGACCACATCCTCGACACGCTGGCCGTCGCGCTCGTGGGTGCGAGCACACCTGAGGTGATGGCCGTGATCGACGCGTTCGTGTCGTTCTCGTCCTCGCCCACGGGATCCGTCGTCTGGGGGACCGGACACCGGTTCACCCCCGCGCATGCCGCCCTGGTCAACGGTACGTCGGCGCATGCCCGCGATTTCGACGACGGTGGCGGCGCGGGCCACGCCGGCTCGACGGTGCTACCTGCCGCACTGGCCGTCGGTGAACATGCCGGATCGACCGGGCGACAGGTGATCACCGCGGTCGTCGCGGGTTACGACGTGGGGTATCGCGCACTGCAATCGCTCGGTGGTTTCGCCGCGCACACCGATCGCGGCTGGCACACCAGCGGCACGATGGGCAGCCTCGGCGCAGCCGCAGCGGCGGCGTCGCTTCTCGGCGCCGACCGCGGAGCCTATGCCGACGCTCTCGGGATCGCGGGATCGTTCACCGGAGGTGTGTGGGCGTTCATCGACGACGGTGCGCTGACGAAACGTATCCACCCGGGCAAGGCCGGTGAGACCGGCGTCGACGCCGCGGTCCTGGCCGTCGGAGGCATCACCGGACCTCGGCGCATCTTCGAAGCCGAGTGGGGCGGCCTGCACTCGGTTCTCGCCGACGGGATCGGCCATCCCGAGCGCGCACTGCGGGATCTGGGTGTCGACTTCAACGTCGCGACCTCCTATCTCAAGCCGTACGCGTGCTGCCGCGGGAGCCACTCCGCCGTCGACGCGGTGCGGAGGTTGATCGCCGAACGCGGCCTCGGTCCGGAGAACGTCCGGTCGGTGACGATCACCGCCGGCACCACCGCGGTGAACATGCTGTCGGTCTCGCCGATCGAGAACGTCTTCGACGCCCAGTTCAGCCTTCCTTACGCTGTCGCTCTCGCGCTGTGTGGCAGCGACCTCGGGCTTGCCGACTACGACCCGCCCCGTCACGGCGAGGCACGGATCGCCGATCTTCTGACGGCGATCTCGATGGAGGTGGACGACTCCATCGAGATCGAGGACGGTCCTCGGCTGTCCTTCGTGCTCACCGACGGCGAGACGATCACCGTGGACGCCGGAAACCCCACCGACGCACGCGGATCCGCGGTGCGCCCGCTCTCCCACGACGAGGTCGTCGCCAAGGCTACGTCGGTGCTCCGCCCACTGGGCGGGGACATTGCGTCTCGCCTGGTTTCTGCCGTGGAGAACCTCGACGACGCTCCCGACCTCACCGAACTCCTCGCCGTGCTGGCGGCCGAAAGGGTACCCACATCATGACCACGCCCGAGACGATCGCGCGGACCGAGGTGATCTCGGCCGAACCGGTCGAGTCGATGGCCGCACTTCTCGACATCGACGTTCCCCACGCACTCGGTGACACCGTGCCGCCGATCTGGCACTGGCTGCACCTGCTTCCTCGTGACCCGCAGGCAGATTTGGGTGAAGACGGACACCCGCTGACGGGGATCCCGGCACCGCCCGGTGGTGGTCGCCGGCGCATGTTCGGAGGAGGTCGCGTGACGACCTTCGGGGAGTTGCGGATCGGGGAGCCCGCGACGAAGGTGACCTCCATCGCGAAGTCGGTGGACAAGGTGGGCCGCACCGGTGCGCTGACGCTCACCACCGTGCTCCAGGAGATCACCCAGAACGGCGAACTGGTCATCCGCGAGGAACAGGACATCGTCTACCGGGAGGGTGGTTCTGCGCCCCTCCCGACACCCGCTCCGGCGGTCGATCCGGTGCGTGAGCCGTCGCTGTCCCTCCCGGTGAACGAGGCGCTCCTGTTCCGGTTCTCGGCGTTGACCTACAACGCGCACCGCATCCACTACGACCTCGACTGGTGCCGCCGAGAGGGATACGACGGGTTGGTGATCCACGGACCACTGCTCGCGTTCCTGATGGCCGATCACATGCGTCGCCAGGGAATCTCGCTGCTGAACCGGACGTTCGGGTACCGACTGGTCTCACCGATGACGCGGCCGCAGACAGTCACCGTGACCCCCGATGCCGACGGTCTCCAGGTCGGCGCCGAAGCGCGCAGCGCCGCGGGTGTCGTGTGCGCGGTGGGCACGCTGTCCGACGGGCCGCAGCGATGAGCGCCGAGACCGACGTTCTGATCGTGGGGGGGTCCGTGGCTGCGGTCCGTGCGGCCGAGGCGATCTCGCGGCATGCGCCTGCGGTTCGAGTGACGATGGTCAGCGACGAGCCGCACCTCCCGTACGAGCGGCCGCCACTGTCGAAGACCGCACTCGACGGCACCCTCGACCTCTCGGCATTGACCTACCCCTCCGTCGCAGGTCTACGCGAGCACGGAGTGGAGTTCGTGACCGATACCCGAGTCACCTCTCTCGATGTCGAGGGCCGCACGGTCTCCACGACCGCCGGTGACATCACGTACGGCGCAGCGATTCTGGCCACCGGATGCGAACCGATCTTTCCGCCGATGTTCCGACAGCTCCCCGACGTGTTCGTGCTGAGGCGCTTCCAGGACGCTGTCGCCCTCCGCGCCGCGGTGGCCGATCGACGAAAGTCGGTGGCCGTCATCGGGGCCGGCTTCATCGGTGGGGAATTCGCCGCCACCCTGGCGACGGTCGGACGACCCGTCACCATCGTCGATCTCGCTACGAAACCTCTGGGCCGGTTCGGGGATCCGGTGGCTTCCGAATACGCGGCGCTGCATCGAGATTCCGGTGTGACGCTCGTGCTCGGGGACGCGGTGACCGGAGTCGAGGACGCCGAGCCGGGCAGAGTGCTCCGCTTGGCCAGCGGTGCCACCGTCCCGGCCGACGTCATTCTTCTCGGCATCGGCGTGCGACCGTCCACCGGGTGGATGGAGAACTCAGGACTGACGCTGGACAACGGTGTGGTGTGCGACTCGACGCTGCGTGCGGCGGACGGCGTGTACGCGGCCGGCGACGTGGTCACCTGGCCCAACGGGCGCTTCGGTGCATCTATGCGCATCGAGCACTGGACCAATGCGGCCGAGCAGGGACGCGCAGCCGGAATCAACGCGGCCAACGCCGTGACGGGTCTGGCCCCGATCGACTGTGTCACGGTGCCCTACTTCTGGTCCGACCAGCACGGTGTGCGTATCCAGTTCTCCGGATTCCTCCGCGGTGACGAGGAGATCATCGAGTGCCCGGGTCCGGGCGGATCCCTGTACCTGTACGCCGGCGGCAACACGCTCCACGGTGTGCTGGCATTCGAGCGGCGCGCCGAGTTCGTGAAGATCCGCGCGATGCTCCGTCGTGAGACGACGGTCGGCGCGGCCCGTGACATCCTGTCCGTCGGAGCCTGAGCGTGTCAGTCCGTCGACCGTTGCGTCGCCGAACTGCCGTCGCCGCGGCGGTGCAGCACGTCGACGAACTGTGCAGCGACAGGGGTGATGACGCCTCCTCGACGGGTCACGACGGCGAGCGGCAGATCCGGCCAGCCGCCCTGCACTTCGACCGTCACCACACCCGGGTGATGCTCTGCCAGAACGGTACTGATGACGGATATTCCTACACCGGCGGCGACGAGACCTGCCGCGGTTTCGACGGTGGGGACGGATACGACCGACTCCGGGCTGCCGCCGACGGCGGCGAATCTGTCGTCGATCAGTCGGGACAGGCTGCGTGCCCCCGGCACTCGGGACGGCAGGATCCACCGCTCGCCCCGCAGATCCTCGAGAGCAACCCGCTTCTGCGCGGCGAGGTGCGACGACCCCGACACCACCAGCGTCAGTGGCGAGTGCGCGATGATCGTCGTGTCGAAGGCGACGTCGTTCACCGTGGGCAGTGGTTCTTCCACCAGGACGGGAACGACGGCAAGATCGAGGTAGCCGTCCGCCAGGTTCTCGAGCAG
Organism: Rhodococcus sp. Leaf225; assembly: GCF_001426145.1. Taxonomy (NCBI): domain Bacteria; kingdom Bacillati; phylum Actinomycetota; class Actinomycetes; order Mycobacteriales; family Nocardiaceae; genus Rhodococcus; species Rhodococcus sp. Leaf225. The sequence goes on from NZ_LMRN01000008.1 coordinate 87,437, forward strand.
AACCAGAGGATTGGCGTCGGCGAGTTCGAACGTGATCCGCGGATACTCCGTCAGGAAGTCGGATACCGCGCTGTTGACCACGTGCCACAACCCGATCGGTTCCGCGCCGATACGGAGTTCACCGTCCAGACCCTGCCCCATGGACCTGAGCGCCGCCGTGATGCGCTGCTCCTCGGCCACGAGGCGCCTGCCCGCGTTCTGCAGGTATCGCCCTGCGTCGGTGAGGGTCACTCCGCGCGGATGGCGCTCGAGAAGCCGGACGGCGAGCTCGGACTCCAGTTTGGTCATCGCGGAGCTGAGCGGGGGCTGCGACAGATGCAGGATACGTGCCGCCTCGGTGATGGATCCGGCATCCGCAACGGCGAGAAAGTAAGTGACGCTCCGGATGTCCATGCGCCGAGTGTATGGCAGGGCCACTGCAATGGCATTGGCCTTTCGGGGACGAGTGCAGGATCGTGAACAACCAGGCGAGTGATGGAGGAACAGTGTCCGAAGATCAGCAGGTGACAGTGATCGGGGCCGGCCCGACGGGGCTCCTGACCGCCCTCGGCCTGGCCCGACAGGGCGTCACGGTCACGGTCGTCGAGCGGGGCCCCGGTCTGCAGGACACACCGCGGGCCATCGTGTACCACTGGTCGACCCTGGACGGCTTGGCGCGACTCGATCTACTCGACGACGCCGGTCGTGCCGGATTCTTCAAGCAGGACTACGCCTATCGAGTCCGTGCCACCGACGAGATCATCTCGTACGGTCTCGCGGCGCTCGACGGCAAAGTCGAGCGACCCCACAACCTGCACCTCGGTCAGGGCGCCCTCGCCGCGGTCGTACTCGGCAGACTCGAGGCTTTCGACAACGTCCGGGTGCTGTGGGGCCACGAGGTCACCGCGATCGAGCAGGACGCGACCGGAGTGAGTGTGTCGGTGCGCGGTGCCGACTCGGAGGACGTCCTACGCTCGGAGTGGCTCGTCGGTGCCGACGGGGCCGGCTCGGCCGTCCGTCGCCTGTCGGGACTCGAGTTCGAGGGCATGACATGGCCGGAACGGTTCGTCGCCACCAACATTCGCTTTCCCGACGACCGTGAGGGATGGGCGCAGTCCACCTTCTACCTCGACGACGTGTACGGCGCGATCATCGCCAAGATCGATGAGTCGGGTGATCACGGACTGTGGCGGTACACGTACATGGAGGACGCGGATCTCCCCGCGGATTCGATCGACGACCGCATGCCACGCTTCCTGTCCGCGGTGTTCGGGCGCGAGGTGGCCGACCGGATCGAGGTCGTCGCCACGTCCCCGTACCGGATGCATCAACGTGCCGCATCCGCCTTCCGGGTGGGCCGGGTGCTGCTCGCCGGTGACGCCGCCCACGCGACGAACCCGACGGGTGGACTCGGGCTGACCATGGGCCTGTTCGACGCCTACTCGCTCATCGAAGGTCTGGGTGCTGTCGTCACCGGTCGAGCGAGCGACGACGTTCTCGACGAGTATGCGCGACAACGACGGTCGGCCTTCGTCGACAAGGCGAGTCCGCGCGCGTCGTCGAACAAGAAGCTGCTGTTCCACTCGTCCGATCCCGTACAGCGAGATCGGGATCTGGAGATGTTCCGCCGGATGTCCCGGGACCGCGAGTTCGCGGCCGACGTCCTGTACTTCACCAAGACCCTCGAAAGTCCGTCGCTGCTCTCCGTGTAGCGCGACTACCACCCGAAACGAAGGTGTACCACCATGAATCCTCTCGACGGACTCACGATCGTGTCGTTGGAACAGGCCGTCGCCGCGCCCTTCGCCACGCGGCAGCTCGCTGATCTCGGCGCCCGCGTCATCAAGATCGAGCGACCCGGCGTGGGCGACTTCGCCCGTGGCTACGACGAGACCGTGCACGGGCTGGCCAGTCACTTCGTGTGGCTGAATCGTTCGAAGGAATCCGTGGCGCTCGACCTCAAGTCGGACGAGGGGCGTGCGGCGGTCCACGCGCTCGTCGGTCAGGCCGACATCTTCGTGCAGAACCTCGCCCCGGGTGCTGCCGAGCGGCTGGGGCTCGGTGCCGAGGACCTGCGTGCCCGCCACCCCCGGCTCATCCATGTCTCGATCTCCGGGTACGGACGCGGCGGACCGTACTCGTCGAAGAAGGCGTACGACCTGCTCGTGCAGTGCGAGGCCGGTCTCGTCTCGATCACCGGAACGCAGGACGAGCCGTCGAAAGTCGGAATCTCCATCGCGGACATTGCATCCGGGATGTACGCCTACTCCGGCGTCCTGACCGCGGTGATCCGCCGCGACCGCACAGGTGAGGGCGCCACCATCGAGGTGTCCATGCTCGAGGCGCTCGCCGAGTGGATGGGGTTTCCCCTCAACTACGCCATGTACGGCGGATCGTCCCCGTCGAGGACCGGCGCCAGGCACGCGGCGATCGCCCCGTACGGGCCCTTCACCTGTGGCGACGCGAACGAGGTATTCCTGGGTATCCAGAACGAGCGCGAATGGGCGACGTTCTGCGACGTCATCCTCGATGCCCCCGCGCTGGCGCAGGACCCGCGGTTCGTCCGCAACTCGAGCCGGGTCGAGAACAACGCAGAGCTGCGCAGTGCCATCGAGGCCGTATTCGCCGCCCACACCGCGGAATCGGTGGCGGAGAAGTTGGAGCAGGCGGGTATCGCCAACGCGCTGCTGCGCACGATGGACGGTCTCGCGGCGCACCCGCAGCTCGCCGCCCGAGATCGGTGGCGGACCTACGATTCGCCGGCCGGTCCGCTGCGTGCGCTGGTACCGCCGGTCACGATGTCGGACGCGGCGCCGGTCATGGGCGCAATTCCCGAGGTCGGCCAGCACACCGATGCCGTGCTCGCGGAGTTCGGCATTGCGTCACCGGTCGCCACCGGTGCGTGACGTGCGGCCCGATCGACCGTCGGTCCACCACGCCTCCACGTTCCTCTTCGTTCCCGGAGATCGCCCCGAGCGGTTCGACAAAGCCGCGCGCGCCGGCGCCGACATGGTCATCCTCGATCTCGAGGACGCCGTGGCAGAGGAGGCGAAAGCCGCAGCGCGCATACACGTGGTGCGTTGGCTGTCGGAGGGCGGAATCGGCTGTGTCCGGGTCAATGCGGTCACGAGCGATCACCACCACGACGACATCGAAGCTCTGTCCGACGTCGCGGGCCTGTGCAGCGTGATGGTTCCGAAGGCGGACGTCACCGTGGACTGGGCCGGAATCGAGCGGAGCGTGCGCGGACAGGCCGTCGCGCTGGTCGAGACGGCCGCGGGCCTGGACTGCGCGGCTGCTCTCGCACGCGACCCGGACGTGGCGCGGCTGGCGTTCGGCCACCTGGACTACGCCGTCGATCTCGGCGCCGAACCGTCTCGGGCGGCGATGATGCACGCCCGGTCCCGGTTGGTCCTGGCATCGAGATTGGGCGGCAAACCACCGCCGGTCGACGGCGTCACCACAGCGCTCGGCGACGTGAGTGCTCTCACCGACGACATCAGGCACGCGCAGGAGATGGGTATGGGCGGCAAACTGTTGATTCATCCGTCGCAGGTCGACCCGGCCAGGCGCGCGTTCGCGCCCTCCGACGATCAGGTGGAGGCCGCGCGCAGGATCGTCGCGGCTGCTATGTCGGGGGCTGCCGTGAAGGTCGACGGGTTCATGGTGGACGCGCCAGTGCTTGCTCGCGCTCACCGCGTCCTACACTCCGCCGGCGTGGGTTCCGCGCCGTCTTCGGCCGGATAGCGCGAGCGTCGGAACTGCAGTGATACGCCGCAAGCATGGTGGCCGGGAACATCCTGGCATTGCAGCGACTGTGTGCCGGCGAACAGACTCGACAGTGACCGGAGTCTCACTCCACGGTCGTCGCCCTTCGTTCCGAGTACCGAGGAGAATCCCTGATGTCCGTCACCGTCGACAGGCCGAGCAGTCTGGATCGCACCCGCTTCTTCATCGACGGCGAGTGGGTCGATCCCGTGCGGATCGAGCTGCGGGACCAGATCGAGGCAGCCACCGGTGAACGCCTCGGCGTCGCTGCCCTCGCCGGCGAGGCCGACATCGATCGCGCCGTCCGCGCGGCCCGTCGGGCACTGGACGAAGGCCCGTGGGGCCGCACCACCGCGGCCGAGCGCGCCACCGTGTTGCGCGCCTTCGCCGACGCCCTGGACGCGCGAGCCGGAGACACGGCCACCCTGGTCAGCCGCGAGAACGGCATGATTCTCGGTCTGTCGCACGCACTCAACGGCGGTGCGCCCGGAGCGTTGCTGCGGATGTACGCCGACATCGTGGAGGCGCTTCCGCTCGAGTCGGTGCGACCGAGCCAGGCGGGTTCGACCATCGTCCGTCGTCTCCCTGTCGGTGTTGTCGGCGCGATCGCGCCGTGGAACTTCCCGCAGGCGCTCGCGATGTTCAAGATCGCGCCCGCTCTGGCCGCAGGATGCACCGTCGTTCTCAAGCCCTCGCCCGAAACTGCCCTGGATTCCTATGTTTTCGCCGATGCGGCCCTCGAGGCCGGCCTCCCGGCGGGTGTCCTGAACATCGTCCTGGGCGACCGTGACGCGGGTGCCGCACTGGTGTCGCACCCGCTGGTCGACAAGATCGCGTTCACCGGTTCCACCGAGGCCGGACGCATCATCGGTCAGGAGTGCGGACGACTGCTTCGGCGGTCGACGCTGGAGCTCGGTGGCAAGTCCGCCGCGATCGTCCTCGAGGACGCCGACATCGACACGGTGCTCGCGGGTCTGGACAACGCGTCGTTCCTCAACAACAGCCAGACCTGCACCACACAGTCGCGGATCCTCGTCGCCCGGTCGCGGTACGAGGAGGTCGTCGAGGCCATCGGACACTTCGCCGACTCCTACGTGCTCGGTGATCCCCTGGACGCCGCCACCACGATGGGCCCGATGGCTACCAGCGGCCATCGCGACAAGGTGTTGGGCTACATCGACATCGCCAAGAACTCCGGTGCACGCCTCGTCGCGGGCGGCGACCGTCCTGCACATCTCGACCGCGGCTGGTTCGTGCAGCCGACGGTCTTCGCGGACGTCGACAACGGCGATCGCCTGGCGCGCGAAGAGGTGTTCGGCCCCGTGATGGCACTGATCCCGTTCGAGGACGACGCCGACGCCGTTCGGATGGCCAACGACAGCAACTACGGGCTGGGCGGTTCGGTGTGGAGCGCCGACGAAGACCGGGCGTTGGCGGTAGCCCGTCAGGTGCGCACCGGGACGATCGGTTTGAACTACTACACACTGGATCTCGGTGCACCGTTCGGCGGGTTCAAGGATTCCGGCCTCGGACGCGAACTCGGTCCCGAGGGGATCAACGCGTATCTGGAGTACCAGTCGGTCTACGCTTCGACGCGCTACCTCGACGCATGAGCGGCCAGTCGCCGGCCGATGTCGTGACCGCATACTTCGCCGGGGTCACCGCCGGCGACGCCGGCGCAGTGACCGCGCTCTTCGCACCCGACGCGGTGCTGAGCAACGCCGCCGGCACCCTGACCGGATCCGCAGCTATCGGGCGGATGTACGAGGGTGGGCTGAACGGCACCACCACGATGCGTCCGTCGCCGCGTCGTCTGCTGGTCGACGGCGACGACGTCGCCGTGGAGATAGACCTCGACGTGAACGGCAATGTCGTCGTCCTCGGCGACTTCTTCACGGTGCGCGACGGACTGATCACCTCTCTGGCGATCTACAGCCTCACACCCGCCGGAGGACGCCTGCTCGACGACGTCGGGGTCGATCCCTCCGCACCGACGACGTGACTCGGTCACCACTGACTCACTCACCACTACAGGGAGATTCATGAAGATCGCAGTTTTCGGACCGCACCGCCGCGTGGGAGCCGTCGTCGACGGCACTGTCGTCGACCTCCATGCGGCCTATATCGCCTACCTGACGGAGAAGGAGCCGAGCCCACGGGCATCGGCACGAGCGGATCACGAAGTCCCGTCGGACCTGAATTCGTTCATCGAGCAGGGGGACAGCGCGTTGGCCGGTGCCCGCGCGGCACTCGATCACCTCGCCGAGCGACCTGATACGAGGGGAGTCGACGGGGAGCAACTGGTATTCGACCTCGGCGAGGTCACGCTGCACGCGCCGATCGAGAGCCCGTCGCGCATCTTCGCCGCGCTGGCCAATTTCGCGGACCACATGCAGGCGGCAGCGAACAACACGTCGAGTGGAACCGACAAGGCGACCCTCGACCGATTGGTGTCGGGTGGGCCCAAGTACTTCATCAAGGATCCCCGAGTGGTGTCTGCGGACGGTGACGATCTGTCCTACCCCGCCCGCACCGACTTGCTGGACTACGAGGCCGAGGTCGCCGTGGTCCTGGGTCGGCGCGGGAAGGACATCGCCGCAGCGGATTTCGACCGGTACATCTACGGCTACACCCTGGTCAACGACTGGTCGATCCGAGACAACATCTCCTTCGGACCGGACTTCCAGTATTCGAAGAACTTCGACGGTGCGGCGAGCGTCGGTCCGTGGATCGTCGTCGACGAGGGACTGGATGCGCAGGACATTCCCGTCGAGGCACGCGTCAACGGTGAGGTCCGGCAGAGCGGTAGTACCAAATCCATGATCCACTCGTTCGCCGCGTTGGGGGAGTACCTCTCCCGTGACTCCACCCTGTTCCCGGGAGATCTCATCAGCGGCGGCACCCCGAAGGGCACCGCCGTCGACTCGAGCACCAAGAACGCGGACGGCGGCTTCGACGACGATTCCAAGTTCCTGAACCCCGGCGACGTCGTCGAGATCAGCTCGACTGCACTGGGTTCCATCACCAACACCGTCACCGGAACGCGGAAGGGGCACTAGTCGTGGCCGCGAAGAAATACTCCGTCGGCGGAGTGACGTACGACCGCCCCTTCAAGATCCGCCGGCTCAACCACTTCGGAATCAGCGTCGCCGACACAGGTGACGCCGTAGCGTTCTACCGCGACCTTCTCGGATTCGTGGTGGCCGACATGCTCGACCTGAACAAGTACGACCCGGGACCCTGGCTCGACGGTCTCCCGGACACCCGCATCTACTTCCTGCGCCACAACAGCGACCATCACACCCTCGTGCTCATGCCGCGGGCCTGGGTGGACAAGAACGAGAGCCCGGCTCGGGACGACATCACGGTCAACCAGATCACATGGCAGGTCGGTTCGCTGCGCGAGGTCGTCGAGGCACGTCTGTGGCTCGAGGAGCAGGGCTCGAAGGTCGACCGGTACGGGCGCGATCCGGGGTCCAACTGGCACACCTACTTCCCGGATCCGACGGGTCACACGAACGAACTCGAGTACGGCATCGAGCAGGTCGGTTGGGACGGGGTCAGCAAGCCGGAGATCATGTGGCCGTGGGCGAACGAGCATCCGGCGCTGCCCACCCGCTCGGAGGGAACCGAGCTCGACGATGCGGAGAAGGCCGGCATCGATCTGACCTCGGGACACCGGTGGGTCGACACTCTCCCCAAGACGCACGACGTGGGGGGCGTGCTGTTGTCCCGTCCGTTCAAGCCCGTACGCATCGGCCCCGTGAGCATCTTCGTCTCCGATCTCGATGCCGCTGTGCGCTTCTACACCGAGACGCTCGGCCTCGTCGTGTCCGAGGAGACGTCGGTACTCGGCCATCGCGCCGTTTTCCTGCGTGCCAACACCGAGCACCACAGCATCGCTCTGTTCCCGGTGGAGGCACGCGAACCGCTCGGGTTGGGTGACGAAACGACGCTGCTCGCCTTCGGTGTCCAGGTGGGATCGTACGAGCAGCTGCGGGCCGCACGGACTTTCCTGGAGGGCAGGGGCGTGAAGCTCGTCGACCTCCCGCCGGAGATCCACCCCGGCATCGACTACGTCCTGCACGCGGTGTCACCGGACGGACACGTCATGCAGCTCTACTACTACATGGAGCAGGTCGGCTGGGACGGTGCCGTGCGTCCGCAGTCGGGTCGTCGTGTGGTGGAGGCCGGCGTGTGGCCCGAGACCCTGGAGCCGATGTCCGACACATACGGCGGCGAGACCTTCTGGGGTCCGCTCGGCTGATGTCCGCTTCTCGGCGAACCCGTCCGTTCACATCACGTCATAGGAGATCCGTGTCCGACCACACCACCGTCACCCGCGTCGCCGCCGTCAGCGGCGCAGCACAGGGCCTGGGAGCCGAGATCGCCGAACGTCTGGCGAGAGCGGGCTTCTCACTCGCTCTCCTCGACCTGCAGGACACGGGCCTGAAGAACACCCGAGCCCACATCGAGGAGCTACACCCCGGCATCGAGGTCATCACCGTCGTCGCCGATCTCGCGGACGAGGCGGCCGTCGTGGCGGCGTTCCAGCAGATCGACGAACGCTTCGGCCGACTCGACGCCCTGGTCAACACTGCGGGAGGTAGCGGCACGGACCCGGTGCGCTCGCTCGCGGATCTCGGGGTGGACGTGTGGCGCAGGGTGGTGGACAACAATCTCACCAGTGCGTTCCTCTGCAGCCGAGAAGCGGTGCAGCTCATGCTCCGGCACGACTACGGCCGCATCGTCAACTTCTCCTCGGCAGTGGCGAAGGGACTGTCCGGGCCGTCCGGCACGGTGGGCGCTCGGCTGCCCTACGCGGCGAGCAAAGCGGCGGTGAACGGTTTCACCAAGCAATTGGCCAAGGATCTCGGGACCACCGGCATCACGGTCAACGCCGTGTCGCCAGGGCTCGTGCTGCCGGACGCCGGTCGGGTCCGGGACATCTTCGAGGCGCTGCCGGCCGATGCGCAGGCGGCCACTCGTGCAGCGATACCGCTGGGCCGCACCGGAACCGGGTCGGAGATAGCCGAAGCGGTGGTCTATCTGGTGTCCGAGCACGCGGGCTTCACCTCGGGATGCATATTGGCTGTCGACGGAGCAGCGACATGACAGCACTCCCGCTCGTCTTCGTCCCCGCACTCGGGTCGGACGAACGTCTCTGGCAGCCCGTCGCCGACCTGCTGGCGGACTCGATCGAGACGGTCGTGGTTCGCGGAGAAGGATCATCGATCTCGGCGATGGCGGACAGCGTCCTCGAGCAATGCCCCCCACGGTTCGCCGTCGCGGGGAACTCGATGGGAAGCTATGTAGCCCTGGAGATAGCGCTCCGGATGTCACCTCGGGTGCACGGCCTGGCTCTGCTGAACTCGTCTGCGATCGCAGCGGACGCCGGGCGTCGGGAGAACTCTCGTCGCATCATCGAGATGGTGCGCGGGGGACGCTTCGACGAGGCGGTGACCGCGATGTCCGGTGCTGTAGCACCCCGTCGGCCGGAGGTCGCCGATCTCGCCGCGACGATGGCACGCGACCTGGGGGAGGACGTCCTCGTCGCCCAGCAGGTCGCCGTGATGACCCGACACGATCGTCGGGACGAACTGTCGTCTCTCACCGTGCCCACCCTGGTGATCGCCGGCACCGACGACGCCATCACACCGAGTGACCTGGGTCGTGAGGTCACCGACCTTGTTCCGGGCGCCGAATTGGTCGTGCTCGCCGGCGTGGGTCATCTGTCGACGCTCGAAGCACCGGAATCCGTCGCCGCGAACCTCGCTCGCTGGCATGCCGCGCTGACCCACTCGGTGGCCCGAACATGATGGCCTTCGACCACACCACTCTCGCGCAGCGCGTGTTGTTCCAGCACGGTCACGTCGTCGACAACGTGGAGGCCGCTGTTGCCGCACTGTCCGGCGCTCGAGTTCTGCTCGTCGCCGACGCCTCGGTGGCGGCGGTGGCGGACGCGGTGGCGACGCGGATCCCTGTGGTCGCCAGGATCGGCGAGATCGTGCAGCACGTACCCGTGGAACACGGCGACGCAGCCGTGGCGCTCGCCCGGAGCGAGAACGCCGATGTGGTGGTCTCCATCGGGGGAGGGTCCGCCACCGGACTTGCCAAGTACGTCGGTCGCGACACCGGGACACCGATCGTCGCGGTTCCGACGACATTCGCCGGATCCGAGGCGACCGACGTGTGGGGGCAGACGGAGGGCGATCGTAAGACGACCGGGTCGAGTCCGGCTGTACTTCCTCGGACAGTCGTCTACGACGCCGAATTGTTCGCGACGCTGCCCACCGACCTGGCCGTGGCGTCGGGGCTCAATGCCCTCGCGCACGCGGTGGACGGCTTCTGGGCGCCCCGCGCCGACCCGATCAACACCGCGCTGGGGACCGAGGGGATCCGGGCACTGGTTCCAGGGCTCCGTGGGATCGCCGCCGACGCGGACAATCTCGATGCACTCGAGCGCACGCTGTACGGCGCGTATCTGGCGGCCGTCGCCTTCGCGTCGGCGGGAAGCGGACTGCATCACAAGATCTGCCATGTGCTCGGTGGTGCTTTTTCTCTGTCCCATGCGGAGACGCACGCCGTCGTGCTTCCGTATGTCATGGATCTGTTCGCACCGGCGGTTCCGGATGCCGCCAGTCGCGTGTCACACGCGGTGGGCGGCCCCGACGCCGCATCCGGCCTGTTCGCCCTGCGCGAGGAGCTCGGTGTGGTCGGATCGTTGCGGGAACTCGGTATGCCGGAGGGCGGCATCGACGATGCTGCAACGCGGGTCGCGGCACTCGTACCACCGTCCACTCCGCGCCCGGTCGACGCATCGACGCTGCGCGGGCTCATCGCCGCTGCGTGGGCAGGTGCCCCTGTGGGACGCCGCGACTACTGAGGAGCAACCATGTCCGACGATGTACAGACAGAACGCGAGCAGATGCTCGTCGACACCGTGGTGCGGTCCTTCGACGGAGCACCCGACGACCGGTTACGGCAGATCATGCAGACGGTGACCCGCCATGTTCACGCCGCGGCCCGCGAGCTCAGGCTCACGGAGACCGAGTGGAACACGATGATCGACTTCCTCACCAGGACAGGGCAGACATGCACGGACACTCGACAGGAGTTCATCCTGCTGTCCGATGTTCTGGGGCTCTCCATGCAGGTGATCGGGATGAACAACCCGCCCGTGGACGATGCGACCGAAGCGACCGTGTTCGGACCGTTCTTCGTGGACGGTGCGCCGCAGATCGAACTCGGCGGCGACATGGCATTCGGCGCTGTGGGGGAGCCGTGCTGGGTCGTCGGGACCGTGCGGGGAACCGACGGTTCGCCGATCGCGGGTGCACGTCTGGAGGTGTGGGAGGCGGACGAGGACGGCCTGTACGACGTTCAGTACGGCGACGATCGTTCGGCCGCACGGGCGCACCTCTACTCCGACGACGACGGTGCGTTCCGATTCTGGGGTCTGACGCCGACTCCGTATCCCATACCGCACGACGGCCCGGTCGGGTCGATGCTCGCGGCGGTGGGCCGTTCCCCGATGCGGGCCAGTCACCTTCACTTCATGGTGACCGCCGAGGGGTATCGACGGTTGGTCACGCACATCTTCGTCGACGGCGACGAGATCGGCTGGGAGGACGCAGTGTTCGGCGTCAAGGACTCGCTGATCAAGACGTTCGTCCGGCACGAGGACACGCCGACCCCCGACGGCCGTTCGGTGCGGACCTGGAGCGAGGTGGTGTTCGACATCGTTCTCGCGCCGGCCGTCTGAGCGGTCAGGTCGTGGGCAGCGGAGAGAACTCGATCTTCTCGTCGAGCGTCGATTCGTCGTACGACCCGGTCACGAAGTCGAGGAATGCCCGCGCGGCACTCCCGGTGGGGCCGTCGTTGCGTGTGATCACCCCGTAGAAACGGAATGCGTCGGCGTCGGTGATCGGGATGGTGATCGTCGACGACCGCTGATCCGCACGCGGAACCGGCACGATGGCGATTCCGCTGCCGTGCCGCACCAACGCGCGAAGTGTGGACAGTTCGGTGGCCTCGATGCTGATCGACGGTGTGCAACCGGCATCGTCGAACAATCTGTCGACCACGTGTCGCAGACCGTAACTCGGCCCGAGAGCGATCATGGGCCGGCGGGAGATCTCCGCGATGGAGATCTCGCTGCGATCGGCGAACTCGTCGCCGGGCGGAACTTCGAGACACAGCAGCTCGCGACCCAGTGGAACCCACGTGAGATCCTCGGCGATGGGTCGGGGAGCGACGAAGCCGACGTCGATCCGTCCGGAGCGCACGGCCTCGACGATGGAATCCGCGGCGCCACCCTCCAACTCGAAGGACGTGAGGGGCGCCTCGACGTGGTACCGATCGAGTAGTGACGGGACCAGCCAGGCACCGAACGAGTGCAGGAATCCCAGTGACACGACACCGCGCTGAGGATCGACGAGAGTGCGGATGCGCTCCTCGCCCTGGGAGAGTTCCTTCATCGCTCGCTCGGCGTGAGCGCGGTAGATCTCACCGTACTTGTTGAGACGCAGACGATTCTGGTTGCGGTCGAACAGCTTCACGCCCAGTTGGCGCTCGATACGAGCAAGTGCTCTCGACAGCGTCGGCTGGCTGACGTGGAGCTGAACCGCCGCATTGGTCACGTTCTCGGTCCGCGCCAGCACGACGAACCATTCCAGCTCACGAACCTCCATGTGACGCGCTCTCTCTCGCAGTGACGTCGACCGCGGCACGCAGTGTCGACGCGGTGTCGGCGTCCACGATACCGTCCCGCAGAAGTCGAGGAAGCGTTGTGGACGAGAGTAATTCGACGGAGTCTCCGTCGTCCAGACCGACGAGTACCACCCCGTCGGCGACGCCTGCCGCGCCGATGTCGGCGATGAGTCCGGCGAGCCCTCCGGGGGTACCGACATACCGAACGGTCGTGGCATCGTCCGCATCGAGTCCACGGTTCCGGTACTCGATTCGTGCGGCTCGAGCAGTCGGCGCGATCAGGAACTCGACGTCCAGCACCGCGATCACGGCGCCGGCCGGATCGCTCAGGTCGTCGTGCATCGCTGCTGCGCGGCGCAGGTCGGTGGCGCGGACACGGTGGACCGCGGAGCCTGTCGGCTGTGTGTCGAGCGCGACGTGCAGACGTCTCGGGCGTCGAGCAGTCACCGACGGATCTGCCCACCGAGGCGGGTTCGTGGTGCGGGAGGGGTGGGACATGCGTCCAGTGTTGCAGCGATCACACTCCCTGACCTGGTCTAACTTTCACAGGCGACCATACTGGAATGGTATGGACGCGATCCGGTCGAGGCGGATGAGCCGTCGTACGGGGATCTTCCTGACTCGTGCGTGCTTGGATGGCGGAATTCTCGGCCATCATGAGAAGTCCTCAGGTTCGGGCGCTGCTGGATCATGAGGTGATGACATGACCAGCCCTGACGTCGCAGTCGACTGCTCTCGGAGCGCTCGACCACTCGGCGTGTGGGTCGAGCGCTCCGGCCGAGAGCCAGCTCGATCGTTGATTCGTCGACGATCGAAATCGGTACCGGCCGAGCGAGTTATCCGTCTGACAACCGTGCCGTCGGCGACAATCGTCTCCTCTTCACAAGGACTAAGACATCGTCAGTTCCAGTATTTGTGGAAACGTCGCCGGTGGCCCGGAAGGTCACAACGACCGCAGCGCGCCCGGTTCGGGATCTTCGATCGCATCCAACTGGGCACGAACGTGTCGCGGCCAACTATCTCCTTGAGTTTTCTGGGCCAGGGGAGTGTGATCGAACAACCAATCTCTCACCGGCCGCAAGACTCGCGGCATGTGGTGGAACAATTTGCCTGCGTGATACGCGTCCTGCGTCACCTTCGAGGTGTGCGGCTTCCTGCCGTCCTCGAACCGTTGGAGAGCCTCCGACACGGCGCGCGTGTCGGACACGTCGGTGTCTGCCAGAGCGCAGCCGAGGAAGTAGCCGTCTTCGATGGACATGCCTGCTCCATAGGCCGCATACGGACTCGTGGGATGGGCGGCGTCTCCTACCAACGTGACGCGCCCTCTCGACCATTGTGACCGGGGGACTCGATCGCGAATCTCCCACCTGTGAGTGTGCTTACTCTCAGTACGTGCGATGAATGACGGCAGCGGTTCGGCGAAGTGGCCAACTTTCTTTTTCGCATATTCTTTGACATCGGCCTCGAATTTCTGCGCGGGATTCCACGCTTCGAGGACCCACCACTCGTAGCCGTTTTTTCCCTCATGACGAATCGGGGTCCAGCTACCTTGGGTCTTCCGGTCGTGGGAGAATACGCCTCGTGTGCCGATCGGTTCGTCAGTGAAGAAGAAGCCGCCCAGAAGATGCAGTCTGTGGTGTCTGATCGGCTCGTCACCCCAGAGGCACGCGCGCACCTTGGATTCGATTCCGTCGGCTCCGATCAGAAGGTCGGCTCGATACTCGGAACCGTTGTCGAAGTGGACTGTCACGCCGTTACCGTCGTCCACGAAACCCGACATCCTGCTGTCGAGGTGTAGAACGCCGTTCGGGAGCGCATCGATCATTCTTTTGTACAGGCCCCAGCGGAGTAAGCCGATGAAACCGCCCTGATACTTCTCGACGATGTCCGAGGGAATGATGAAATCGGCACGCTTGTGTCCGTCGAATCGTTGCAACTGCGTGAGCGAGGCAGCCCCGAGATCGACGGTGTCCACGCCAAGGACCTGCAGGACCTTCTGCGGTGCCGGCCACAGATTCAAGATATTGCCAGCGGCTTTGATTTCTCGATGGCGCTCGAACAGGGCAACTTCGAATCCCTGCCTGGTGAGTGCGAGCGCGGACGCAAGGCCCGCCGGCCCGGCCCCGATGATCGCTACGCGCCCTTTGTGTGATTCCATGAATGTTCCTTTCAAATTTTGCCGAGTCCGACTGAAGAATAGATCGAATTTTGGATGTCAGTCGCGGAATGTGTCGGTTTCGTGCGCTGCGCGCGTGCGGAGGAATTCCCATCTCACGACGCAACATCCCCACTGGAACACGAGGTCAGGTAGGCATCATCGGTCGGCGACGATATGAGAAGCCGCCGGTGTAGGTAGTGGGGGTGCTCGAACCGTGTTTATTCTTGTCGTCTCGCGCGCGCGCCCTTCTTGGCGGCCAATTTGCTCGCGATTCCCATCACTCGCGTCGATCCGGCGAGGCCGATGACCGCGTCCTCCACCGGCCGACGTAGCACGCGGGAGAAGGGCGGTCGCTGTCCTGGCTCACGAGCTTCGCGACCCATGGTCGGATTCTGGTGACACCTGACCGGAACATTGAGGATGAGGCGACGGAGACACGAGTTCTGGTGGTCGCACCACACGATCTCGTCCTCCCGCCCGTGCTTCAGCTTGTCGGCGAAGGCGGGGTCTGCGAGTAGTTGACGCGCCAGCATCAGCGCATCTGCTTGTCCCGACTCGATCGCGGCAGCACCCATGCGCGGGTCATAGGTACTGCTGAGGAAGAGTGGAACGTCTCCGACCTTCGATCGGAATATCGCGGGTTCGCCGTGCTCCAACATGGTGCCGGACTCGGACGGGACGTTGATGTCCATCGACTCGTAATTGCCGTCGGTCATGGCGATGTAGTCGATACCGGCACGTGCGACTTCTGCTGCGACATCGGCGAATCCCTCTGGTCCCTGTCCGCCCTGCATATGGTCGTTTACGCTCATACGCAGGCCGATGGGATAGTCGGATCCGAGTTCGGATCGCAGTGCTCGCAGGACGTCGACGAGGATGCGAGCGCGGTTGGCGGCATCGCCTCCGTACTGGTCCGTCCGTCGGTTGCTCAACGGCGACAGGAACGATGAGTAGAAGTAGCACATGTGCGCGGCGATCTCGATGCCGTCGAAGCCGGCGGATCGCGCTCTGGCCGCTGCTGCGACCACGTCGCGCTGAACCTGTGCGATGTCCCGCTCGGTGGCCTCCTCGGGAGTGGGCGTGACGCGGCCTCCCGGAATGAAGAGGCCGGGAGGAAGATGGTCCTCGCTCATGTGGACGTTTCTGGCGCTCGCAGCGAGGATGGGTCGCCCGGGGCCGGGGTTCCCCATCCGTCCGAAGCCGGAGAAGATCTGCGCGACGATGGGAGTTTCGTGTTCGTGAACAGCGTCGGTCACCCGCCGTAACGGGGGGACGGTGCTGTCGTTGTCGAACCGCAGGAGTGGTGAGAACGGCGCTTCCGCGACGCCGCGTGCGGTTGCGGCGGAACCGCCGACGATGATCATGCCGACACCGCCTCGAGCGCGTTCTGTGAGAAACGCCCGCGTCTGGTCGCTCGGCGTGCCGTCGGCGTGAGGTTGCAGAACCGCCATGGGGCCCATGATGATCCGATTGGCGACTCTCAATCGATTGATGTGGAAGGGAGTGAACAGCGAACCGTAGGGAGCGATGTCGTTCATCGTGAGTCTCCTTGTCGCAGGGCAGATGGGGGGCGGGCCGCGGTGCGGCCCGCCCCCGGATGATGTGTCGTGGACTGCTGAATCACACGGGCGGTGCGGTGAACAGACCCTTGTCGGGGTCGTTGAACATCTGGCTGCTCACCCATTCGTCCATCGGATTCGCGGTACCCCACTGATCGGAGGTCTCGGGGTCGGCAGTGTTGTAGATGCTGGGATGCCAGGTGTCCTCGTCGAGCTGGAGGAGCTCGGTCGTGTACTCCATGGTGTTGCCGTTCGGATCCTTGAAGTAGGAGAAGGTGTTGTCCCCGGCAGCGTGCCGCCCCGGACCCCAGATCTTCGGAATCTCTGCGCGCATCAACCGTCCGGTGGCGAACATGTACTCGTCGAGGCCCCTCATCTCGAACGAGATGTGGTTCAGCGAGGTGTGCGGGCATCGCGACACGGCCATGCTGTGGTGCTGGGGACCGCACCGCAGGAAGTACATGAGTCCACCGAGACGCGGGTGGTCGAGTGTGTCCGACAGGCGGAACCCGAGATGCTTCTCGTACCAGGCCACCGTCTTCTCCGGTTGCGGCGAGTTGAGTACGACGTGGGAGAGGCGTACGGGGATGGACTCGCGGACCTCGATCTTGCGGTGCTTGCGCACAGCGACGTCTGCGGACGCCTCGACGACTCGGCCGTCGCCGTCGAAGAAGCGGAAGCCGTAGCCGCCGCCCGGGGTGTTCAATGCTCCGGGCTCGGTGATCAGGGTGACGCCGCCGGCGATGAGGGACGAGGCGAGTGCGTCGACTGCCGCGGCGTCGGTGACGCCGAAGGCGATCAGGTCCAGTCGCTTGTCGACGTCGTCGCGGACGCGGACGATGTACTGCTCAGGCGATCCTTCGGCGGCGAAGTAGGTCAGACCGGACTCGGTCTCGGTAGCGGTCAGACCCCATCTCCCGCCGTAGAAGTCGACTTGCTTGGCGAAATCCGGAACGGCGATGTCGACGTGGCGAAGATGGGTGATGGGACTGAAGGTCATGATTCTCCTGACGAGGTGACGGTCGGCGACTACGAGTGAGGTGTGGGAAGAGTGGAGTCGTCGAGGGTGAGTCGGACGGACGGGATCATGGTGACGATGCTGCTGAGATCGTCTGCTGTGTCGGCGATGCCGAGGACGTAACGGTCGGGCCGCAGAACTGCAGCGGCGCCCTCGGTTCCCGCGAGCGCGGTGACGGCCATCGGGTCGGTGACGACAGCGGTGCGAGGGTCCTCGGAGAGTGCCCGCCGAATGGACGACGGCAGCGCCTCGAGCATGGAGGTAGGCGCAGCGACGAGGAACCGCGGACCGACCTCGTCGTCCAGCCGGCGGTCGTCGCCGAGCCACGGCTGAGGTGCGAGAACGCCGGCGCGAGCATCCCGGTCGCCGATGTGCAGTCCGGGGCCCAGCGAGGGTGGGGGCGGCGGCGCGGATGCCAGAGGATTCTCACGGATGTGGGCGTCGCGATGCGCGGCGACGTTCGGGTCGATCGTCTGCAGGATCTCGGCCATCGTCGCAGCCTGGCTGACCCAGTAGTGGGCGTGTGGCTTGCGTTCGCTCTCGTAGGTGTCGAGAAGATCCGGCGACGCCGTGCCGTCGGCGACCAGTCCGATCTTCCACGCGAGATTGGCGATGTCACGCATGCCGGCGCAGAGCCCCTGTCCGAAGAGCGGCGGCGCCTGGTGGGCTGCGTCGCCCGCGAGAAACACGTTGCCTACTCGCCAGCGAGTCGCGACACGTGCTCGGAACGTGTAGATGGCAATGCGGTCAGGAGTGAATCGGGATTCGGGGAGTGCGCCGTGGCTGATTCGTTCGAGTGCTCGGGGTGTGACGATCTCGGTCGGGTCGTCGTCGGGCATGACCTTGAATTCCATACGAACACGGTTGCCGGGCAGTCGAACCCACAGGGCCGGTCGAGAATGGTGACCGAGGAAGACCATGTCGCCGTCGATGGGGTAGGTGTCGCCGTCACGCTCCAGGAGGCCGTCCACGACGAGCCAGGGGTCGTCCTTGCCGAGTTTCTCGGTCTCGATTCCGGCGAGTCGTCGAACCGTGGACGTTGCACCGTCTGCGGCGATGAGCCACCGTGAGGTGAGGACGTACGTGCGTCCGTCTGCGTCGCGGACCGTGCTGCGCACGACGCCGTCCGCTTGCTCGAAGCTCGTCAACGTGGTTCCCGGGCGCAATTCCGTGCCTGCGTACGAGATAGCTTTGTCGCGAACCAGGTGTTCCATGTCGGGCTGGTGGAACATCACGTCCTCGTGCCACCCTTGCGGACCGAGAATCCCGGTGGGGTAGGAGAACAGCGTCTCGCGGGCCTCGTTCTCCATGCGCAGGGATTCCATCGGGTTGCAGATCGCCATCGCCTCGTCCGCGACTCCCAGCGTCTGCAGGCTGCGCATGGTCTCGCCGTCGAAGTGCACGGCGCGGGCCTGCGTCCACACCGACGATTCGCGATCGATACAGATGGCGGAGACGCCCGCCTGGCCCAACCCGGCGAGCGCACTCACCCCTACGGGGCCACCCCCGATGATCACTACATCGCAGTCCACGATCACTCCTTGCTGTACTAGACGTCTCGTATCGCTCAAGCTAGCATAGGGTGATGCGACGCACATCACAATCACCCGACGAAATCTTCTTCGATCACAACCACGCGGATGCGATGTGGGTCCTGTGACCATCACTCAATCGGTGTTCGTGGTTCCGGCGCTGCTCGCTGTCGCACACCGTGAGGGCTACTTCGCCCGGCACGGTGTCGACGTCGCGACGGTGCACACGCCCTCGTCGATCTCGCAGCGCGCGGATCTCGACAACGGCGTGGTCGAGGTGGCCGTGACGGCGACCGACAACCTTCTCGCTTGGAATGCGACCGGTTCCGACGTGGTGTCGATCGGGCAGATCGAGACCACGACCGATCTTGCGCTGACGTGCCGTGCCGGACTGGGGTCGCCGGCCGACGCGGGCAGGATCCGTCTCGCGGTCGATGCCCCCACCAACGGGTTCGCCATCGTGGCCTACGCGATGCTCGCCGATCCGTCACTGTCGGCCGGTTACGACGTGGTCGAGATCGGTGGTGTGCGCGAGCGTCTGGCTGCGCTCGGCGACGGGTCGGCCGACGTGACGCTGTTGGCGCCACCCTTGGATCAGGCAGCGACGGAGCAGGGAATGTCCGTCGTTCGACGACTCTCGGACTGGCTGCCCTCGTACCCGGGTCTCGGCCTGGTCACCACGCGCCGGTCATTGGAGCACTCGCGCGACGAACTGCAGCGATACGTGTCTGCACTCGTCGAGGCCAACGAGTGGATGCGAACCGCGACTGCCGCCGACCTCGCCGCGGCTCTCGCGGAAGCCGGAATAGTGGGGGCTGCAGTCGAGTCGGTGACGGCGCGCATCCCGTCGTCGTTGGCACCCACCGTCGAGGCCTTCCGTGTACTCGAGACGCTTCGTCGCGATACCGGCGCGGTGATCGACGGTGCCCCGGCTGCGGAATCGATGGTGGAGGCCGGGTTGGTCGACGCCGCTCACCGATAGGGAACCGCGTGCGGGTGGCGACAGCGCGCGGACTGTCGCCACCCGCGACTCGTCATGCGATGGACGAGGCGACCGCGTCGGCGGCGAGCGCAGTGCGCGTGCGCGCGATCTCTTCCGCCGACTGCGGTTCGGTTCCGATGAGGACGAACAACATTCGAGCAGTCGTCTCGGTGCGATTGGACCAGGCGTGCGACGTGGCGCGTTGGACCACGACGTCACCCGCTCGCAACGTCGACTCGTCGCCGTCGAGGATGAGGGTCACCTCGCCGCTCAGCACCACCGCGTAGTCGATCGAATCGGTGCGGTGGAACCAGAAGTGCTTGCTCTGTGCTCGTTCCTGTCCCGCGTCCTTTTCGGCGTGGCCGTCGAGTTGGTCGAAGATGACATTCTCGGCCTCGGCGGGGTAGACCGCGTCCGGTGGGAAGTCCACTATGCGCATGATGGTCTCGCCGGTCGCCGGAAACGAGGGAATGGTCGTCTCGGCAGAGGCGGCATCGACGTCCGAGGAGTGGTCGATGGGACCGGCGGTCGTCATCCAGGGTACGGTGGCACCGAATCCCGGGATGGTCTCCGATGTCCAGTGGTGCGGGGAATTCCCGTCGGACAGGACGATCGAGCGCCCTTCGTCGTCGTGTCCGGTCACCACGCGACGCACGGGTGGCCGGGCGCTCACAGCGACCACTCCTCGTGGGGGTAGGGGCGTGGGGTGGGCCACCACGGCGCTTTCTCGCGCTCCGTCGACACCGGGGTGCGCAGTGTTCCCACGCCCTCGAGTTCGAGTTCGAGCACATCGCCCGGTTGAAGGAAGCGGCCGATCTCGACTCCGGCGCCGAAACCCATCGTCCCGGATCCGATGATGTCCCCGGGCTGCAGGCGGTCCGCGATGGACACATAGGCCAGCAATTCGGCCGGTGTATAGACGAAGTTCTCGACCTTGGTGTCCGACACCACGTCTCCATTGACACGGACCTGGCCGACCAGGCCTTCTATCGACGCGATCTCGTCCATCGTGGTGATCCACGGTCCGATGACGTAACCGAAGTCCTTGCACTTCTGCGGGCCCATGCCGATGGCCATCTCGGCGCCCTGGACGTCGCGCGCACTCAGATCGTTGAAGATCGTGATCCCGAAGAGATGGTCCAGCGAGTTGTCCGGCGTGAGGTCACTGCCGGATCTGCCGACGACGTAACCGATCTCGAGTTCCCAGTCCAGTGCATCGGTGTAATCGGGGTACGGCAGGACCTGATCGTGGCCGTACGACTTCGCAGTCGTCCCCTTGAAGTACCCGGGGCGCTCGTAGAGCGAACGTGCGGGCTGCGCCTTGGCGACCACGCGATGGAAATTCTGGATGTGGGTCTCGAAGGTCAATCCGTCCCGGATGACCGGCGAGTCGACGGCGGCGCGCCACGACACCTCGTCGATCGAGTGCGACGCATCATCTCCGGCCTCGAGTGCCTGATGAGCTGCATCGAGGAAGAGGTCGCCCCCGCCGATCGCCGCAGACATGCTCGAGGGAAACACGGTGCGCGAGATCGCGGTTGCGCGATCCGCGTCTGCTCCTCGGCGAGCGAGTGTCAGTGCGT
This sequence comes from Rhodococcus sp. Leaf225, assembly GCF_001426145.1. Lineage (NCBI taxonomy): Bacteria > Bacillati > Actinomycetota > Actinomycetes > Mycobacteriales > Nocardiaceae > Rhodococcus > Rhodococcus sp. Leaf225. Next base: position 108,728 of record NZ_LMRN01000008.1, read on the forward strand.
AGGCGCGGGCGAGGTCGACGACACGACCGGCCGCAGTATCGACGGACACGATCCTGAGTTGTTCGCCGTCGGGCGTGGGAACCGCTGTACGTCCCAGTTTCACGTGATCTCCTGACTTCGGGGTGCGGTGGCCCCCTGCTCGGCGGCATGGATGCGGGTCACCTGTACGAGTCGTATCGTATAGGTTTCAGGTGTGTCGTCGGGCGCTTTCGGCGACGCAAAACGAAATCATCGAAAACAACCCGCCTCGGAGGTCGGATAGATACGATACGAACCGTATTGGACGGCAGTGACGCCGACGCCTCGAAAGGATCCGCATCCAGTGAGCTCAGACAGTCGGCAACCGAGCCGTATGCCCCTCTTCCTCACCGACGACGATGTCGACGCGATGTCGGACTGGGACGACGCCATCTCCGCTGTCAGATCCGCCTACTCGACGAGCGCAGACGAACGGCGCACTCCCGGAAGGATCTTCGCGCAGACCGAGCAGGAGTGGATGCGCATCATGCCGTCGGTTCCGGCCGGTGGGCGACTGTTCGGCGCGAAGTCGATGGTCGGGTCGTTCGCGGACGGTCTTCAGGTCAGTTACCTGATCACTCTGTTCGACAAGGACACGGCCGAGCTCGCGGCGCTCGTCGACGGCAATCGTGTCACCGGTCTGCGCACGGCAGCGACGACGGCCGTCGGAGCGGCGGCCCTCACTCCCTCCCGAGCGGTGACGCTGGGAGTAGTCGGATCGGGCTTCGAGGCGCGCTCCCACGTGGCCGCGTTGTCACACGTGCTCGACATCGCCGAGATCCTGGTCTACAGCCCGACCGCCGCGAATCGAGAGCGCTTCGCCGCAGACGTCACAGATGTGGTGGGCGTGCCGGCACGGGCGGTCGACACGGCGAGAGACGCTGCCGGGTGCGACGTCGTGCTGTGCGCCGCGCGCTCGCGGGACGAGACACCCACCGTGCTGGCGGACTGGGTCGGACCCGACTCCACGGTCCTCTCCATCGGATCCACGACACCCGCGCAGCGCGAGCTCGACACCGAACTGATCCGACGAGCCTCGATCGTGGTGGTGGACACCGTGGACGAGGTGGTGCACGGCAGCGGCGACATGCTGCAGGCGCGTGCCGACGGAGTCGACGTCGACGATCTGGTCGTCCCACTGTCCGACGTGCTGTGCGAGAAGGTCGAGCCGGACCAGGACCGAGGGATCCGCATCTACAAGTCGACGGGCTCCGGCTTACAGGACGTCGTGGTCGCGGAGATGCTCGTCGACCGCGCACGCGCAGAAGGCCGAGGCACCGTCCTGCCCGTCAGCATCGTCACGAGTCGAAAGTGAACTGAGGAGCCACCACATGCTCGACTACACACCTACAGAAGCCCGTTCATGGGCGCGCGGAACCTTCGACGGAACGATCGCCGTGACGCAGCCGTCGTTCTCGGCGGATTTCACGCGCATCGACGAGGCGGCGATCGCCCACGACGTGCTGAAGCTGAAGGACCTCGGGTTCTCCGGCACACTCCTGGTCGCCGAGGTCAACATCACCCCCGAGGAGAACGCGCGCGTCACTGCCGTCGCTCGGGAAGCGGGCGGTCCCGACTTCGCCCTGTTCTTCCACGCGATGTTCCCGACCCTCGAGCAGAACGTTCACGCTGCCCGGTTGGCGGAGGCGGCGGGTGTCGATCGCGCACTTCTCGCGTACCCGTCCTCGTTCTGGCCGACGTCGTACGACGAGGTCTTCGACTACACGAAGACCTTCTGCGACGAGACCGGCCTCGCCACTATGCTCTTTCCCCTGCCTGCGTGGGGATTCGAACGAATTCATCCCGCCGGGATGAGCGTCGACTTCGTCCGACGAGTTCTCGACGGTGTGCCCAACATCGTGGCCATCAAGTCCGAGCAGGGTTATCCGGGGATTCCCGGCGTCATGGAGATGTACCACCACTTCCGCGAGGAAGTCGTGATCTCGTGCCCGATCGAAGCCGAGACGATCCCGCTCATGTCCGCGCTGGACTTCCAGTTCTCCGGCACCAGCAACACCCATTGGATGAGCGACTACTACCCGCGTGCATTCGATCTCGCACGCACGGGCAAGTGGGAGGAAGCCATGGAACTCTACTGGCAGGTGCACCCGGCACGGCTCGCGAACAGTGCGGTCTCGGCGACCTCGACTCCCGGGACCAGCACGATCAATCGGACTCAGTGGAAGTACCAGGAGTGGCTCGCCGGCTTCCACGGCGGGGCACTCCGGCCTCCCGCCCAGCGGCTGCCCGATCGGTACATGAAGCAGTTGCGCGCCGCTCTCGTCGCGTCCGGACTTCCCGTGACCGATTCCCCCGACGAGGACTTCGTGCGCGGGCGCGGAGCCGACCGACACCACTGAGACACGACGAGTTACGGAGATACTGTGATGACGACGACCACGACGATGCGGCGCACCGACCTGTTCATCGGCGGTGAGTGGGTCGACACCGCCGACGCCCGGATCGAGGTGATCGATCCCTCCGACGGAACAGTGCTCGACACGGTCGCCGACGGCGGCATCGAGGATGCGATCCACGCCGTCGACGCCGCTGCGGACGCCCTGCAGGCCTGGTCCGCGACACCTCCCCGCGAGCGCGCCGAGATCCTCAGGCGCAGCTACGAATTGATGGCCGAACGCGCCGACACGCTGGCCGAGTTGATCTCCTCCGAGAACGGCAAGGCGCTGGCGGACGCTCGTGCGGAGGTCTCCTACGCGGCCGAGTTCTTCCGGTGGTACTCGGAGGAGGCGGTGCGGAACATCGGGTCGATCTCACTGGCTCCGTCGGGCCGCAACAGGATCATGGTCGAACACCGCCCCATCGGAGTCTGTGTCCTGATCACCCCGTGGAACTTCCCCGCCGCCATGGCAACTCGGAAGATCGCGCCCGCGCTCGCGGCAGGATGCTCGGTGGTGCTCAAGCCCGCCACTCTGACACCGCTCACCGCCTACGCCATCGCCGACATCCTGGCCGAAGCCGGTGTTCCCGCCGGTGTGGTCAATGTGATCACCACCAGGAACACCGGCCCGGTGGTGTCGGCGATGCTGCAGGACCCCCGCGTCCGTCTGCTGTCCTTCACCGGCTCCACCGAGGTAGGGCGAGTCCTCCTCCAGCAGGCGTCCGGGCAGGTGCTCAAGTGCGCCATGGAACTCGGTGGCAACGCGCCGCTGATCGTGCTCGAGGACGCCGATCTCGAGGTCGCGCTGGACGGCGCCATGCTCGCGAAGATGCGCAACGGCGGGCAGGCGTGCACAGCGGCCAATCGGATCCTCGTCCATCGGTCCCGTCACGACGACTTCGTGGCAGGACTGGCGTCGCGAATGAGCGCCCTCACCGTCGGCTCCGGCGTCGATCCGGCGACCGAGTGCGGGCCCCTCGTCGATGCGAAGAGCGTCGACAAGGTGCACGAACTGGTCCAGGAAGCGATCGGTCGCGGAGCCACTCTGGTCACCGGGGGCGAACTACCCGGCGGTCCGGGGTTCTTCTACCCGCCCACCGTCCTGACGAACGTCGACCCCGAGTCGGACATCGTCGCCACGGAGATATTCGGACCGGTCGCTGCCATCACCACGTTCGACAACGACGACGAGGCGGTCCGCGCAGCCAACTCGTCCGAATACGGGCTCAGCGCCTATGTGTTCGGCCGGGACCTCTCGCGCGCGCTCGCTGTGGCGGGACGACTGGAAACCGGGATGGTCGCCGTCAACCGAGGGCTGGTGTCCGACCCGGCGGCGCCGTTCGGCGGAGTGAAGCAGAGTGGTCTCGGCCGAGAAGGAGCACACGAGGGAATGTTGGAATACACCGAGACCCAGTACACCGCGGTGGACTGGTGACCGACATGAACGCACCGGTAGAAACTCTGTCCGAGAACGGCGCGTGGACCCCCGCATCGTCCGGCGCCCGCCACCTCGCGGCATTCACCGACGACCTTCTGCGATCCGGCTCGGTGGATCGTGAGGTGACCGCCGACTACTCGTCACTGTGGCGGTGGTCGATCGACGAACCCGACGCTTTCTGGCGAGCGTTCGCGTCGTTCTCGGGAGTCGATGTTGCGACTCCACCGGACGTGTCCGTGGTCCCGGACGCGATGTCCGGTGCCGGCTGGTTCCCCGGCACCACCGTCAACTACGCCGAGCAGGTCTTCCGCGGCCCGCCGCGCTCGGGGAACGCCGTCCTCGCTGTGGACGAGGACGGAACCACCGTCGGAACGTCCTGGCAGGAATTGAAGCGACAGGTTGCGTCGGTCGCAGAGTTCCTCCGTCGGTCCGGAGTCGGTCACGGTGACCGGGTGGCCGCGGTGCTTCCCAACCGTCTCGAGGCAGTCGTGGGACTGCTGGCCGCCGCGTCCGTCGGTGCGGTCTGGTCGGTCGTCGCGCCCGAGTTCGGTTCCGAGGCCATCGTATCGAGGCTGCGCCAGCTCGATCCCGTCGTTCTTCTCGCGACCACCGGATACGACTACGGGGGAGTGCGACGGGATCGGGAAAGTGTCGTCCTCGAGGTGGTCGGGGCGATCCCGAGTCTGCGCGAGATCGTGTGGGTGGGTCCGATGCCGACGGCGAACGACGCGAGGGGCCGGAGGTGGGACGAGATCGTCTCCGGGGATGCTCCGTGGCAGCCCGAGAGTGTTCCGTTCGATCATCCTCTGTGGGTCCTGTTCTCCTCGGGTACGACGGGAGTTCCCAAGGGCATCGTGCACGGACACGGGGGTGTTCTGCTCGAACACCTCAAGACCTGGACTCTGCACGCGGACCTCGACCCGGGGGATCGGTTGTTCGTCGTGGGATCGACGAGTTGGGTCGTGTGGAACACCTTGGTGTCCGGGTTGTTGCGCGGCGCGACGATCGTTCTCCTGGACGGTAATCCGGCGTATCCGACGCTCGATCGCGTGTGGCAGGTGGCTGCCGAGCACCGCGTCTCCGTGCTCGGTCTCGGTGCCGGGTACGTCCACGCGAGCATGCATGCCGGCCTACCCGTCGCGGACACGAACGATCTCACCGCCCTCCGGATGGTGCAGGTCACGGGTTCGCCGTTGTCGACCGACGCGTACACCTGGCTCAGGAGTGAGCTCGGCGATCTCTGGCTGGCCTCGGTCAGCGGGGGAACGGACGTGGCCGGCATCTTCCTCGGCGGCGCTCCCACCGAGCCCGTCCGCCCGGGACGACTGCAACCTCCCGCGCTCGGTGTGGCAGCCGCAGGGTGGGACGCCGACGGCAGAGCAGTCCTCGACGAACCCGCCGAGCTGGTCATCACCGTGCCCATGCCCTCGATGCCGCTCCGCTTCTGGAACGACGAGGACGGTTCGCGATTCCACGAGTCGTACTTCGCCACGTATCCCGGAGTGTGGAGGCACGGCGACCTCGTCGAGTTCGCCTCCGACGGTTCGTCCGTCATCGTCGGTCGTTCGGACTCCACGCTCAATCGCAACGGCATCCGTCTGGGCCCTGCCGATCTCTACCGCGTGGTCGAGGCGCTGCCGGAGGTGCGTGAGGCGCTCGTTGTCGGCATCGAGGATGCCGGTGACTACTACATGCCGATGTTCATCGACGTCGCCGACGGCGTGGACGACGGCGCAGCGGTCGATGCCGTTCGTGCTGCGATACGTGCGTCGTTGTCGCCGCGGTACGTACCCGACGACATCGTTCCGGTACGCACCATCCCGCACACGCGCACCGGTAAGAAGCTCGAGGTGCCGGTGAAGCGTGTGCTGCAGGGCGTTCCCGTCGACGAGGTCGTCGATTCCGGGTCCGTCGACGACGCCGCGGTGCTCGGTGAGATCCGCAGCGAGATGGTGCGTCGTCGTCCCGGTCGGTTGTCATGAGTGTCTGTGCGGCCGTGCGAGACATGCTCGCTCGCGATCACAGCGCCACCGGCAACGGGATGACGGTCCTGTCCGCGGAGAACGGCAGTGCATCGGTCTCGGTGGTGGTGGACCGTTCGTGGGTGAACGGACACGGGCTCGCCCACGGCGGCCTCGTGTTCAGCCTGGCCGACACCGCCTTCGCCTGTGCTGCGAACAGTCGGTCGCCGGGCACCGTGACCGCCGGCGCGGAGATCGTCTACTACTCGCCTTCTCTCGAGGGTGACACTCTGGTGGCCGACGCGACGGTGCGCCACGTGGCCGGCCGACACAGCCTCGTCGACGTCACAGTTCGGCGAGGCTCGGTGGTCGTGGCCGAATACCGCGGGCGAGGCGCTGTCGCACGCCCTCCCGCACAACAGACCGAGCTCGGCGCAGCCGCCGACGACGAGAGAAAGTGACGCCATGACCCGATTCGCTCTGGGGACGTTCGATGCAGGGGACGGCCCGTTTCCCGGCATCGTGATCGACGAGAACATTCACGACATCACTGCGTTCACCGACTATGCGTCGACCGACGAGGTCCTGCAGGACTGGACGAGGGCGTTCGAGCGTCTCGCCGCCGAGGCCGATGCTCCGACGACTCCGCCGACACCTGCGTCCGCCGTGCGCACGCTGCCGCCGGTGGCACGAGCCGGGCAGATCTACGGGGCCGGCGCGAACTACCGCGAGCACGTGATCCAGATGTCTGTCGCGCACAAGCTCGGAACCGAGGGACTGTCCGAGGCCGAGCTCGCCGAGGAAGCAGCTCGCGACATCGACGAGAGGAAGGCGAACGGGGAGCCGTACGTGTGGACGGGCGTGCCCTCCGCGATCAGTGGAGCGTACGACGACGTCGTCCTGCCTGCCGCCTGGGACGACCACGACTGGGAGCTCGAACTGGGTGTCGTCATCGGGACACGCGCACATCACGTCTCTGTGGACGACGCGCTGGATCACGTTGCCGGCTACACCATCTGCAACGACCTGACCACGCGCAGCCTGGTGCCCCGCAAGGACATCGCCATGATGGGTACGGACTGGATGCGTGCCAAGAACTTCCCGACGTTCTACCCGACGGGCCCGTGGCTCGTCCCGGCGCAGTTCGTCGACGATCCGCTCGACCTCGGGATTCGCCTGTCGCTGAACGGGAAACTGATGCAGGACAGCAACACCGGTGACATGGTGTTCGGACCGGCCGAACTCATCTCGTACATCTCGAAGTTCGTCGCGCTCGAACCCGGTGACATGGTCATCACCGGATCGCCGCCGGGAAACGGGTCTCACTGGGGCCGGTTCCTGCGTCCGGGCGATGTCATGGAGTGCGAGATCGACGGCTTGGGAACGCAACGAACGGAATGCGTACAGGGAGACTGACAGACGGTTCGGTGTGGCCCTCCTCCGAACTGTCGGGGGAGGGCCACAGGCGCTCAGTGCTGTCGGACGATCGACGCAGCGCGCTTGACGTCGAAATCGACGGACTCCAGGGTGGCCCTGTCGATCGCACCCGGGACGGCGAGCAGAGCCCGTGCGGAGATGTGTGCGGCAGGATGATTGACCGACTCCACGCAGACGAGGGTGTCCTGCTGGAAGCGAAGTATCGAGAATTTGCCCCTGTCGACATCGCCGATCACCGTCACGGGACCCTCGGTGTGCGCGATGCCGGCGATCTGAATCTTCGTGGGGCCCTGATGACTCCAGAACCACGGCACGTGGTGGTACTCGGTGGGATGTCCGGTCAGAGTCCTGGCCAGCGTCCGTGCATGATCGACGGCGTTCTGGACCGACTCGAGTCTCGTGGCGAGTCCCGTGTGGCGAGAGGGAAATCGGGCGCAGTCACCGATCGCCCAGACGTGGGAGTCGGTGGTGCGGAGATACTCGTCCACGACGATTCCGTCGTTCGTGTCCAGGCCACACTGCGCGGCCAGGAGGTCGTCGGGCAGCACTCCGACTCCCACGACCACGAGATCCGCCGGGTGGCGGGTTCCGTCGTCGGTGACCACGGTGTGCACCCTGCCGTCGACGCCGAGAATCTCGGTGACGACGCGACCGAACTCGAATCGGACGCCGCGAGCCTCGTGCGCACCGCGGACGTGTGCCGAGATCTGCGGGCACACTGCTCGCCCCATGGCGCGGGACCCGAGTTCCACGACAGTGACGTCGAGACCGCGATCGAGCGCTGCAGCGGCGAGCTCGAGTCCGATGAATCCGGCCCCGATCACGACAACTCGTCGCGCCTGGTCCAGTTCCGATCGTACGGTCGCAGCGTCGGCCGCATCTCGAAGCCTGCACACGCCGGCGAGATCGACTCCGGGGACGTCGAGTCTGCGCGGCCGGGCACCGGTGGCGAGCACGAGTGCCGAGTAGTGCACGACCCGTCCGCGAGACAGGGTGACCGCCCGTGCGGAACGATCGACCGAGACCACCGGGTCACCCTCGACCAGTTCGACGTCTCGGTCGGCGAAGAAACTGCGCGCGCGCAGCGGCAGGTGTTCCGGATCGCCGGCGGCCCCGAGGTAGTCCTTCGACAACGGTGGACGTTGGTAGGGCAGTCCCACCGCGGTGTCGACGAGGGTGATCCGACCTTCGAATCCTTCGGCGCGCAGTGAATCCGACAGTTGGACGCCGGCGTGACCGGCTCCGGCGACGACCACGTGGTTCGTCGTCATACCTGGGTGTCCGGCAGGTCGACGACGATCTCGTCGAGGCGTCCTCCGACCACGATCTGGCATCCCAGGCGTGAACGTGCCGGATCGCGGTCGACCGCAGTGCAGTCGAGCATCTCGTCCTCGTCCTCACCGACAGGGGGTAGAAGCTCGAGGTAGTCGTCGTGGACGAGAACATGGCAGGTCGCGCACATCGCCTGACCGCCGCACTCGCCGATGATGCCGTGGACTCCGCCCGAGACCGCGGCTCGCATGATCGACGTGCCGTCGGCGACGTCGAGGGTGTCGGTACGGCCGTCGGAATGATCGAATCGAATAGTTGCCATGATGTCGCTCTCAGTCGTCCCAGGTGACGGGCAGGGTGGTCAATCCCCGGAAGACCCAGCCGTTCCACTCGGTCTCCCGGCTGCGATCCACTCGGAGGGTGGGGAAGGCGTCGAGCAGTTTCGGAACAGCGATCTGTCCGACCGACGATTTGGCGGCCCAGTGCCCCGCGCAGAGGTGAACGCCGCTGCCGAACGCGAGATGTGGCAGTTTCGGCCGGTGGATGTCGAAGAGTTCCGGGTGGTCCGCAACATGGCGGGGATCCCGGTTGGCCGCGGCCACCACCGCTCCCAGAGGTGCGCCTGCGGGCAGTGCAATACCGCCCAGAACGGTCTCGCGCGTGGTCTCACGCGGGTACATGCCGATCGGCGACAGCCATCGCGCGGTCTCGTCGAACACGGCGGCCCACGATGATGGGTCGCTCTCGACGTGGCGCCGCTGATCAGGATGGTGGTCGAGTGCCCACACCATGTTGGTGACCATGTGTTGCGGCTCGTTCATTCCGCCCGCAATGGTCAGTTTGACGTTCGCTGCCACGGTGCGGTGGGGGAGGCCGCTCGCGACCAGCGCCGAGGTGATCGAGTGATCCGGGTGCTTCTCGTAGTGCGGGACGAGGTCGACGAGCAGTTCGTCGACCTCGGTGCGTGCAGTGTCGGCGGCATCCCAGATCTCGGCGTCGTCGAGCAGATTTCCGGTTCCGGCGATCAACGCGTGCGACCACCGACTCATGGTGGTGGTGTCGACTCCGGGCAGACCGAGCATGTCGATCAGATTCTGTGATGCCAAGGGGGCCGCGAAGTCCCGGTTCAGTTCTGCTTCCTCCGGGCCTGCGTCCGCGAGCGCGGCGAGGAAGCGATCGGCGTTGCGTTCGAAGATCGGGGCCCATACCTGCGTGACGGATCTGGGTCGTAGCGTCGGGTTGACGGCCTGACGTTCCACGGCGTGTTCGGGGTCGTCCTTGCGCAGCATCGGATTTTCCCCGAGCGCACGGATCATCGTCGCTCCACTGCCACGGACGCGCGCGGAGAAGACGGTCTGGTCGAGCTCGACAGCATGACACTCCGGATACCCGGTGATCAGATACTTGTTCACCGCGGGAACCCACGCCACGGGCGACTCGGCGCGCAATTTCTCGTACGTGTCGTAGGGATCCGTCATCATGACGTGTGGATCGACCCAGTTCGCCGTGGGCGCTGTCAGGTCCGCCATGGCGGCCTCCTCGATAGTTGTGTGGATCACACTGTGCTGTTGTTCGATTCCACATCACATCGTAATTCGCGTAAAGTGCGCATTAGAGTGCTCATTCCCCTATCGAATCGAAGAAGCATGGCCTCGTTCACGCTGCGACAGCTGGAGCTGTTCTGCGCCATCCCCGATCATCCGACTCTCGGCGCTGCCGCGGCGGCTCTCCACATGTCCGAATCCGGTTTGTCGCATGCGATCACCGAACTCGAAAGGATTGTGGGAGAGCAACTCTGCGTGCGTCGCAAGGCCCGTGGTGTGCAACTGACGCCCGCCGGGCAATTCTTCGCAACTCACGCACGAGCTCTGCTCGCGGACGCGGACGAACTCGTGAGCCGTCTGGCGGCCGAACGCGGAGAGCTCGTGGGGCCACTGTCCATCGGGTGCTATGAGGGCATCTCCACCACCATTCTCCCGGCGGTGCTCGACGGGTTCGCCTCGGCACATCCCCGTGTCGACGTCAGCGTGCACACGGGACACGACGACGAGCTTCTACCCATGCTGAATGCCGGTCGACTCGATGTGGCGATCACCTACGACATGTCGTTGACGGACGAGTTCCGCAGTCGGCGGATCTACGACACCGAGGTGTTGGCCGTTCTGCCGGAACGGCATCCGTTGGCCGGGGCGGAGGCAGTGGACCTGTCGGAGTTGGCGGCGGATCCTTTCGTCCTGTTGGACACGACGCCCAGCGCTGCCAACACCAGACGCGTCTTCGACGAACATGGGATGGTTCCGCGCACGGTGCTCGCGGTGCCCAATCTGGAACTCGTGCGCGTACTGGTCTCACGAGGTCTCGGGTACAGCTTGCTGATGTGGCGGCCCAACTACTCGATGACGACTCTCGAGGGTGGCTCCGTGGTGATGCTCCCGCTGTCACCCCGCACCGGTCTCTCGTCCGTGGTCGGAGTGTGGCCGAAGCATGCCACCCTCGGTCGGCGGGCGGACGCGCTTCTCACCCGTCTGGGGCGTGATCTGGGCTCAGTGCGGAGCGAAGCCCGTCAGCACGGCGTCGAGTAGCGCCTCGGTCGACGCGCGGTCGAGTTCGCCGGTCTGGAAGAGCAGTCGAAAGTAGATCGGTGCGTAGAGGGTCTCGGCGATGAGGTCGGTATCCAGCCCGGGGGTCAGATCTCCTTCCAGCACAGCCCGTTCGATCAAGGATTGCGCCGCGGCGACCCGGCCCTTCCAGAACCGTTCCTTGAACTCGGCGAGAGTCGCAGCGTCGTACTGGCATTCGGCGATCAGCTGAGCGATCAGGCGACCCTCGGGTCCGCTGTAGACACGGGCGAGCGATGCGAGGTGCTCGCGCAGCGCGGCGAGGGCCGGACCGTCCTGTCTCACCGGGGTCTGCACGACGTGGTTGTCGATGAAGGAGTCGATCACGATCGCAGCCTTGTTCGGCCACCAGCGATAGATGGTCATCTTGCTGACGCCGGCCTGACGGGCGATGCTTTCGATGGACAACTTCTGGAGCGTCACCGCAGGGGTGCCTCCCCGGCCGTCGAGGAGTTCCATCGTGGCCTGGAGGACTGCCTTCCGGCTCGCTTCACTTCGTACCGCCATGCCGGACATGATACGGCCCGTATCGCCTCGCCGAGTGCACCCTGACGACATGTCCGGCCGCCGCCCCGCATGTCACGGATGAGGGTCGTCGACCGAGCGCAGCGTCGACGCCGGAGCGGCCGTCGCTGTCGGACGGAGCCGTTGCGCCGTCGGGTCCACGACGCGAGTCGGGGACGGAGCCGGCAGAGTCAGGAAGGCCAGGGTGCATCCGGCGGTCAGCACTGCGCAGACCAGCAGGGTCGCGGTGTAACTTCCGGTCGCATCGTAGGAAGCGCCGATCGCGAGGGGCGCGATCCCCGCAGCCACGACGAAGCCCGCATACATCCAGGAGTACGCGCGGGCGTATCCGTCCAGCGCGAAGTACCGCGCGGTGAAATAGCTGATCATGTCGATCTCTGCGCCTATGGCCAGGCCTAAGGCCACCGCCGCTACCGGAGCCCACGGTGCACCGCCGGCGACCAGCACGAGAAGACCGGCAGTACTGACGCCGCACACCACCCCGGCCACCAGTCCTGGCCTCAGAAGGTCGAGCAACCATCCGACCAGGACACGACTGAAGATGACAGCCACGCCGATGATCGACGCCAGTGTGGCCGCGTGTGCCGGGGTGGACCCCATCGACCGCAGCATGGGAACGAAGTGGCTCAGAAGGCCGGTGAATGCCATGGCCATGGCGAAGAAGGTGGCGAGCAGACGCCGGAACATCTGGGTACGGACGATCTGGTCGAAAGCGGTCCGTGCGACGCGGGCCGCGTCCGCTCCGCCGGCGACGAGGGTCGTCGACGTCGCTACCGAACCGGATCCGGCGGCGACGGCCCGAGGCTCACGGAGAAGGGCCAGCACCGGCACGACAGCGCTGGCGGCCAGGGCGGCGAGCACGAGGAAGCCGCTGCGCCAGCCGAATCGAGTGATGACGTCGTTGAGAACGACGGGGACGACAGCAGCGGACACTCCGATGCCGGTCATCGTCAGGCCCAGTGCGAGTCCGCGGGCAGTGCGGAACCACATGGCCACGACACGGGTGTACCCGAGTGGGCCGGTCCCGCTCGCCAGCAGTCCCATGGCGAACATGACGCCGAGAAAAGTGGGCACGGAGTCCACCACGAGCCCGAGCAACGCGTAGCCGGCAGCCAGCGCTGTCGCGCCGGTGGCCACCACGGCGCGAGAACCGAACCTGTCGATCAGCCGTCCACAGGTGATAGTGCCGATTCCGACCCCCGCAGACACGAACAGCAGTCCCAGTCCGTATGCGGTACGGCTGAGGCCCAGGTCCGACTCGAGATCGGCCACGAACAGTCCGATCGTGTAGAGGAGCAGCCCGGACAGGCCCACTCCCGACCCGAAGGCGGCAACGGCCACGACGGGCCATCCTCGGCGGAATTCTTCGATTCGTGTCACAGTCGGTCCCGTTCTGTCGAGAGGTTCGGGGCGCATCGCGGAATGTCATCCACGTCACAGCGCGTGGGATCATCCGACCTCACCGAGACACGTCCGTAAAGTGACTGTCGCGCAGAATGTTCCACGACACATTCGAAATTCTCGCCAGTAGCTCGGACGTTCTCGGTCCCCGATGTCGTCCGTACGAGCATGAAGGTCGAGGAAACGCCCTGCCGACGCTTCGGATCCGCGGGCCAGTAGGGCGGCGTCGGCTCCGACGAGGACGAAGGTGGCCCCCCCAAGATGTGGGCGTCGGCCCGACGAGGGTCGAACGCATCGACGCCGAACGGTTACGGGACTGTCGCATCTATTCGACTACTCGCGTCGCCGCAGCGACGACATCGGGATGGTCCGTTGTCCGAGCAGGCACATCGACGCCGACAGATCGCTCGGTCAGGCGAACACCCCGTCGATACCTGGAGTCGCAGCGATGTCCGTTGCGCAGTGGACACCGATCGTCTCGCTGGACGATTGACGACACGTGATCGGTCGCGTCGGCGGACACCACGAGCACCGGCGTACGTCGTACCGAGAGAGTGCACCGCACGGAGTTGTGCGAGAGTGCCAGTCCGCCGGCCTTCGGACATCGGGAATTGCTGTACGGGGACCGGTCAGCCGCCGAGGATCATGGCGCTCATCGATCGAACACGACCGTCGAGGTTCCGTTACGGAGCACGCGTTCTTCACAGTGCCAACCAACCGCACGAGCGAGGACGAGTCGTTCGACATCGGCCCCCCGTTGTGCGAGCTCGGCTGCCGATGCTCTGTGGGTCACGCGAACGACATCTTGTTCGATTATCGGACCTTCGTCCAGGTCCTCAGTGACATAGTGAGCCGTCGCTCCGATCAACTTCACGCCACGCTCCTTCGCCTTCTTGTACGGCCCGGACCCCACGAACGCCGGCAGGAACGAATGGTGGATGTTGATCATCGGGACTCCCACCTCACGAATGAAGTCACCGCTGATGATCTGCATGTAACGCGCCAGAACCACGAGATCGACATTCCCGGCCAACAATCCGAGGTGCTCGGCCTCCGCGGCCGCCTTGTCACCGGCCATCACAGGAACATGGTGGAACGGAACGCCGAACGAGCGCACGTCGTCGGCCAGATCAGGGTGGTTGGATATGACCATCTGAACGGAAATCGGTAGCTCGCCGCGCCGCTGACGCCACAGCAAGTCCAACAGACAGTGATCGGTCTTGGAGGCGAAAATTGCGATCCGCTTCGGCTTGGAGCTGTCGATCAGCTCCCAGCGCAATCCGAGCTCCTCTCGCACAACACGATCGAGTGTCGACTCCAGCGAGTCCCGGATCACGGCCAGATCCGCGATTCTGACCACTGTTCGTTGGTGGAACCGACCCGCCTGCGCGTCGGTGGAATACTGATCGAGGGAGACGATCTGCCCGCCGGCCTCTGTGATCGCCGCCGAGATCGCCGCCACGATCCCGCGGCGGTCCTGGCCTTGCACGATGAGTCGGAACTCATCGTCGAGTGTGACATCGGAGGTGGCCAGTGCAGTAGGGCTGGAAAGGGTCATGTCTCACCTTCACCGGGAGTCGCGATCAGGACTGCGAGACGCGGAGCCGCTCGGCGGACGCGGTGCAGGCTGAACGACATTGTCTCGAGTGCGAACAAATACGAACCGTATCGTATCGCATAGCTCCGAACGCTACTCGGTTTTCGACTTTGACGATCGAGGCGATAGCCCACGATTCAGGCGTCAGCAAGGCGACCACTACAGATGGTGGGACAGCAAGACTGCCGTCGTCCTCGATGCAGTTGTCGGTGAGTACCTGCGCAATACCCCTGTTCGCGACGACGTGCCGTTCGCCGAAGCTCTGCGTGCGCATGTGTCATCGGTTGTCCATCAGTACGCGGGCGTCGACGGGGAGACCGTGGCGCAACTCGTCGCAGGAAGCCAGTACGGCACACAGGCATTGTCGGAGTTCCACAACCGCTTCTGGGACGATCGCCGAGCCGCTGTGCACCAGCTCGTTTCAGCGAAGAATCGTCGAAGGCGCGGTACGGACAGACATCGAACCGGCGCTGATCGGCTGCATCGTCCACGCGTCGAGATATCAGAGGCTTCTGTTTCGAGACGGTCCCCTCGATGCCCGGTTTGCGGACCAGATCGTGACCTTGGCTTGGGCGGACTGGCCCGCAAGTAGGTCCGCTCCGCCTCTGCGCGGCTTGCCCGGTCGCCCAAAGCCTGTTGTGACGCAGCGCCTGTGGCGGTGCAGATCTCTCCGTCACGCAGTCTCGAACTGGGTGAACGAATGCGATACGAGCCGTTCAGTATCGTGTTACCCTCGTCACGATCGTGCCGCAAGGACTTCTCGCCGACGGCTTGGAGGGCATCACCCGCACGGTATGCAGTGTCACCTGCGTCGGATGACCGACCGACTTTTGTTTGTCACCTCCTCCGGCCGTCGGTGCAGCACTGCAGCAATCTCGGGGCGACGACTCGTCAAAGACAGGTAAAGGATTCGACATGAGCAGACCCGATTCGCCGACAGGCTTGAGTGAAGGGACCTTCGGGCTCGCGCGACTATCGCGTGCCGGGGAGTCGGCGTTCAATGCCTTGGTACGTCCCGGCGGCGAGGTCGTCGACATCTCCTCCCGCTACTCCTCATCGACCGCTCTGTATGCGGAATGGGACGCCACATTCGACGAGTTGGACTCGGTGAGCAGGCAAGCACGGTCTACCGGTATCGATTTCGCAGATTACGACGTTCTGCCGCCGGTGGAGCGTCCTCAGATATTCTGTGCGGGGTCGAACTATCGGCAACATGCAGCCGAGATGTACACCTTCAACGAGGGTGCTTACCAGGAAGAACGGCTGCCGGGTGAAAAAGACGAGGCTTTCTTCGCGCGAAATTCGCAGTTCGTCACCGAAAAGCGGGCGAAAGGGATGCCGTTCATCTGGCTTGCGACTTTCGGGTCGATGGTGGGACCGCACGACGACATTGCGCTCCCACCGGTAGGGACCGCGCACGACTGGGAGGCCGAGCTGACAGTAGTCGTCGCCGGCGGATCCCCTCGAATGATGAACCCTGACGAAGCTGGTCTTTACATCGCGGGTTACACCATCGGCAATGACATGCACACCGGCGATCTGTACAGCCGCACGGACATCAAGTGGAATGCCGACTGGATCGCGAAACAGCAGCCCACCTTCAAACAGATCGGCCCCATGGTCGTGCCGAAACAGTTCGTCCCCGATCTCGGCTCCATGCAGATCGAGCTCGATCTGAACGGCGATCGGATGCAGGACTGGCCGGCGGACGACATGATCTTCTCCCCGGAGGAATACCTTGCCTACGCCTCCGAGCGGGTGGCGCTGCTCGGCGGAGACCTGCTGATGATGGGCTCACCGCCTGGAAACGGGGGTGTACACGGGGGGCGCTGGCTGACTCCCGGCGACGTCGTCGACATCCGTATCGACGGTCTCGGATCGCAGCGACACAACGTGGTTGCCGAAGACACGGACGGACGTACGCCGTTCTTCGGGATGCCACCTTACGACGTATCCTCACGATAGGGAAGTTGCCATGCTCAGGATCGAACACCCCGTTGTCGACGACGACGACACGATCAGCTGGAAGGGTCTGCTGCAGAACACGGACCACACTGTCATTCGTGTTCCGGACCTGGAAACCGCCACACGGTGGTACGAACAAGTCATCGGTCTGGCAGTGGTCGAAGCGTCACACGGTCACGCTTACCTGGCGAGTCCGGTCACGGGCGCAATCATTCTCGGGCTTCGGGAGGACGGAACCGGTCTCGCTTCGGTCAACTTCCGTGCCCGTACCTCGACAGCTTTCGATCTTCTCGGGTCGAAATTGGACAATGCGGGTATCGCAACCACAGTGGAATCAGGACGTCAGAGGCCAGGCGTACTGGAGACTTTGAGTTTGACCATTCCAACGGGCCACACCTTCGAAATCGTTCGCGCCGAGCCGGACCCGCCCGCTGCACCTGTGCCCGGTGAGTATCGACCGGGAGCCATCGATGTTCGCACCAGTCACCTCCAGCTTCGAACCACCGACGTCAAGCAGATGACCGACTTCCTCTCCGTCATGGGCTTTCGAAGCAGCACCTTCGTCAGCCTCCCCGGTAGTGACGGGTTCTTCATACAGTTTCTTCGAATCAACGAGCTTCACCACCAGATCGCCATTTTGACTGGACAGAACGGTGTTCACCACGTCGCTCTCGAACTGGACGAGGCCGACTTCTGGCGCTTCCTCGACAACTTGCAACTGCTGAAGAACGCAGCCGAGTACGGGCCCGTCCGTCACCATGAGGGAAACATGCTCTCGATCTACGTCCGCGACCCTTTCGGCAATCGGATCGAGATCACCAGCACGATGGAGACTGTCGGATTCGACTATCCCCCGACGGCGGCCGGTCACGAACCCTGGTATCACATGAACATGTGGGGGCCCCAACCACCGAAGAGCTGGGAAACCGAATGGATGTGACCGGCCGAGACGCGTCGGCCTCCACAACGGTCCCTGCAGCTGGTGTGGGGATGTCTCAGTTGCCACGAAAGGGCAGGAAATGACCGGAACCGAGAACGCACCACTCACGTTGCAAGACGTACCTCGCTACTTCGGGTCGACATACGTGGATTTCGGAACGGGCCTACACCTCTGGGAAAGCGACGGGTGGAAAAGTGAATCGATGTCCTGGAAAACCGGAACATACATCGCTTCCAACCTCAGTGGTATTCCGGAGCTCACCTTCAGCGGCCCACACGCGCAGGACTATCTATCCAGAATCAGCATCAACAACGTCTACAACTGGCAGATCGGTAAGTCCAAACACCTGGTGATGCCGGACGAGAACGGCTTGATCGCACTGCATGCACTGACTGTTCGCGACAGCGAAGAATCCTTCCGGATGTTCGGGGCTGGAGTGCCATGGCCGGTCTACAAAGCCGCGACTCTCGGCGCCGGTGTCGACCTCACGGCGCGTGATATCTTCATTTTCCAAATTGCTGGTCCGACGTCACTGCAAGTGCTCGAGAGACTGCTCGGCGAATCGCTGCGGACCGTTGGTTTCCTCGAAATCAAGAAAATTCGTTTGCCCGGTCTGGACGCTGACGTAGAGATCGAAATCTCCCGGATCGGAATGGTCGGTACCCTGGCGTACGAATTACGGGGTCCGCTCGATTTCGGGCCCGCTGTATTCGACGCAGTCCACAACGCTGGGTCGGAATTCGGAATCAAACGTCTCGGATGGAGGACGTACGTCGTCAACCATACCGAGGGTGGATACCCGCAGCAGGCTTGCACGTTCACGTCGTCAGCGTACGTCGACAGTGGATTCGTCACAAATCCCATGTTCGGACCCACAGTTCTCGGTGCTGCCATGACTGGAAGTATCGATCCAGCAGATGTGCGAGCACGATTGCGAACACCGCAGGAGGTGAACTGGGCATGGATGGCAAAATTCGACCACGACTTCGTCGGTCGCAGCGCGATCGAAGCAGAAGCAGCCGCCCCCCGCCGTAAAACGGTGACTCTTCGCTGGAACAAGGACGACGTCGTCGATGTCTTCGCGTCGCAGTTCGATCCGGGCGAGGAGTACAAGAACTTCGAGTTCCCCACTACTCCGCAGTCACCGGCCGGCGGTCACGCGGACCTTGTGACCCTCGACGGGAAACCGGTCGGGGTCTCGTCGGTCGCGGTCTACTCGTATTACTACCGCCACATGATTTCACACTGCACACTTGACCTGGAGCACGCCGACGTCGGCCGAGAAGTCATTATTCACTGGGGCGATCACGGTCAGCGCATCAAGCTCATTCGCGCGACGGTCGAGCGCTTTCCGTACCTCGACCTGCCGTCGAACAAGTCTTACGACCTGTCCAGTATTCCGTCGGGGGCAATGTCCCCGTCCACGCAGACATAGCTGTACGCAAGAACTCGTCCCGATGCGGTGGTCTGCGGGTCCATCGCATCGGGACGGTAGCGTCCGATTGCGATCAGCAGCGCGAGGTAACTCGGAACCGATCGACAACGACATACGAAAGCCGAGTCGAGTAGCAGAACGACAAGGCTCATTCAGTAGCTGGCGCGTGTGCCGTCCGTCGCGGATCCGATGTATTGGTGGGCGAGTGCTTCGGAGCCGCGGGCCAGAATCGCGGCGTCGGCTCCGACCAGTACGAACGTTGCACCCGCGCGAACGTACGATGTGGCTTGTTCGGCGACGAAGGCGTTGACCCCGTGGGGTTTTCCGGTGGACGCGATGGCCCCGAACGCTTCCTTCACCGCGGCCACGACGTCGGGATGGTTCTGCTGGCCGAGTAACCCCATCGAGGCAGACAGATCACTGGGTCCGAGAAAGACACCGTCGATCCCGGGCGTTTCCGCGATAGCTGCTGCGTTGGTCACCCCTTCGACGGTCTCGATCTGGACGAGCACCGACACATGGTCGGCTCCGTTCGCCAGGTATCCCTGGACTCGGTTCCATCGCGCAGATCGAGCGAGCGCACTGCCGACACCGCGCCGTCCCACCGGTGGGTACTGCGCTGAGGCAGCCACCTCGCGTGCCTCCTCGGCGGTGGACACCATGGGCACCAGGATGTTCTGTGCACCGAGATCGAGCACCTGCTTTATCGCCACGGTGTCCGCAGAAGGTACCCGGACGACCGGTGTCGTGGGGTAGCCGGAGACTGCGTAGAGCTGTGCCAGAACGGATTCGAGTCCGTTGGGTGCGTGTTCCATGTCGATGAGCACCCAGTCGAGACCGGATCCCGCCATGATCTCGGCGGCGACCGGCGAGCCGGTGGTGATCCATCCTCCGTAGAGGGGTCTGTCCGCGGAGGCGAGGTGGTCGCGGAACGTGCGGTTCAGGCGAAGCGACACGAGATGGTTCCCATCGGTCCGTAGTCGGCGAGGACGGTGTCGCCCGGGTACACCCACATGGGCCTGGTGAAGGAGCCGGCGAGCACGATCTCGCCGGCGCCGAGGTGGTCGTCGTGCTGGGCCAGTTTGTTCGCCAGCCATGCCACCCCGGTGGCGGGATGGTTCAGTACCGCGGCGGCCACGCCCGACTCTTCGATGGTCTCGTTGCGGTAGAGCAGTGCCGAGATCCATCGCATGTCCACCGTGGACGGGTCGGTGGGGTTCCCGCCGACGACCATTCCGCCGAGAGCGGCGTTGTCGCTGATGGTGTCGACGATCGTGCGGCCCTCCATCTCGATGCGGGAGCTCAGGATCTCCAGGGCCGGCACCACGTATTCGGTGGCCTTGAGAACGTCGAAGATCGTCGCATTAGGGCCGCGGACAGCCTCGCCGAGGACGAATGCCAACTCCACCTCGATGCGCACGTTCGAGAACAGGCTGTGGTCGATGACCGAACCGTTCTCGAACACCTGGTCGTCGAAGATCGCACCGTAGTCGGGCTCGGTGATGCCGGTGGCGACCTGCATCACCTTGCTGGTCAGACCGATCTTGCGCCCGACGAGGCGACGGCCGGATTCGACTGCACGGCGGCGCCATTCGTTCTGCACCGCGTAGGAGTCCTCCACGGTCATCTCCGGGAAGCGCGCGGTCAGTCGCGGAATCATCGTGCGATCGCGCTCGGCACCGGCGAGCTGGTCGGCGATGTCGGTGATCGTCTGGTCGGGAAGCATGCTTTCTCCTGAGGAAGTGTTACCGAGGGGGAGTCAGAGTTGGGCGCCGAGCTTGAACTCGCCCTTCTTCCACTCGGGCATCTCCTCGGTGTCCTCCTTGCGGGTGTAGGAGAAGCCGTCCGCGCCGATGGTGACAGCGAGTTCGGAATCGTCGGTGCGGGCGATGACGGGTTGTGGATTCCCGTCGAGATCGAGCACCAGGGACGCGTCGGTGTACCAGCTGGGGACTACCGGAGTGCCCCACCAATCGCGACGCTGATTGTCGTGGACGTCCCAGGTGACGACCGGGTTGTCGGGGTCGCCGGTGTAGTAGTCCTGGGTGTAGATCTCCACGCGGTGCCCGTCCGGGTCGCGCAGGTAGAGGTAGAAGGCGTTGGAGACGCCGTGCCGACCGGGGCCGCGTTCGATGTGGTCGGACATCCGCAGAGCACCGAGCTTGTCGCAGATGGCGATGATGTTGTGCTTCTCGTGTGTCGCGAAGGCGACGTGGTGCATGCGCGGGCCGTCGCCGCCGGTCATCGCGGTGTCGTGGACGGTGGACTTGCGACGCATCCATGCTGCGTAGGTCGTGCCCGCCTCGTCCTGGATGTCCTCGGTGACGCGGAATCCGAGGTCCTCCATGTAGCCGACGGCGCGGGGCACGTCGGGAGTGACCTGGTTGAAGTGGTCGAGCCGGACGAGAGCACCGGGGGTGTAGAGGTGGTAATGCCAGGCGAGGCGTTCGACATGCTCGACGTCGTGGAAGAACTCGTAAGGGAAGCCGAGCGGATCTTCGACGCGAACGGAGTCGCCGATACCTCTGTTGTAGCCGTGCGGGTTTCGTTCCACACGGCACCCGAGTTCGGTGTAGAACGCGACAGCCTTGTCGAGGTCCTCGGGACTGCGGACGCGGTAGGAGAACGCGGCGACACCGGCGACCGGGCCCTTGCGCAGGACGAGGTTGTGGTGGATGAACTCCTCGAACGAGCGGAGGTAGACGGCGTTCTCGTCCTCGGCGGTGACGACGAGGTCGAGCACGTCGACGTAGAAGTTGCGTGAACGCTGGAGGTCGGTGACGACGAGCTCCATGTACGCGCAGCGAAGGACGTCCGGGGGTGTGGCCCGCGGGGTGGGGACGGGGTTCGTCGAGCGGACGGGGCTGGTCGGTGTCACGACGGGTTCCGGCGACGAGGGTGTGATGGTCATGTCGAGATCCTTGGGGGAGGCTGAGGTGGGGGTCAGTGGTGGTCTGCGTCGGCTTTGCCGAAGGTGGGGTTGTGCACCTTGCCGAGCGTGATGTGCACTGCCTGTTGCTGGGTGTAGAAGTCGATGGAGCGGTAGCCGCCCTCGTGGCCCAGTCCCGAGGCCTTGACGCCGCCGAAGGGGGTTCGGAGGTCGCGCACGTTGTTCGAGTTCAGCCAGACCATGCCGGCATCGATGGCCTGGGCGAAGTTGTGTGAACGCTTCAGGTCGTTCGTCCAGACATAGGCGGCCAGTCCGTATTTCACGCCGTTGGCCAGCGCGAGTGCTTCGTCGTCGGTGTCGAACGGGGTGATGGCCACGACGGGTCCGAAGATCTCCTCCTGGAAGATGCGGGCGTCCGGCGGGACATCGGCGAACACCGTGGGTGTGACGAAGTTGCCGTGCGCGAAGCCCTCGGCCCGGCCGCCGCCGGCGACGAGACGCGCCTCGGACTTGCCGATCTCGATGTAGCTCATGACCTTGTCGTAGTGCTCGGGGTGCACGAGGGCGCCGACTTCGGTCCCGGGTTCGTGCGGGTAGCCGACTTTCACGCGCTTCGCCTGTGCTGCATAGCGTTCGACGAACTCGTCGTAGATGGACCGCTCGACGAGGATCCGACTGCCGGCGGTGCACCGCTCACCGTTGAGGGAGAACACGCCGAAGATGGTGGCGTCCACAGCGGCGTCGAGATCGGCGTCGGCGAAGACGATGGCGGGGCTCTTGCCACCCAGTTCCATCGACAGACCCTTGAGGAACGGTGCGGCGTTGCCGAAGATGAGCTGACCCGTGCTCGATTCGCCGGTGAACGAGATGAGCGGGACGTCGGGGTGCTTGACGAGGGCGTCGCCGGCGTCCTCGCCGAGCCCGTTGACGAGGTTGAACACACCGTCGGGCAGTCCCGCTTCCTCGAAGATGCCGGCCCACAGTGATGCCGAGAGCGGGGTGAACTCCGCGGGCTTGAGCACCACGGTGTTGCCGGTGGCCAAGGCGGGGCCCAGCTTCCACGACTCGAGCATGAACGGGGTGTTCCACGGCGTGATCAGGCCGGCGACCCCGATGGGTGTGCGGTTGACGTAATTGATCTGTCGCCCGGGCACCTTGTAGGTGTCGTCCGCCTGCGCGACGACGAGGTCGGCGAAGAAGCGGAAGTTCTCCGCCGCGCG
Source organism: Rhodococcus sp. Leaf225 (assembly GCF_001426145.1). Taxonomy (NCBI): domain Bacteria; kingdom Bacillati; phylum Actinomycetota; class Actinomycetes; order Mycobacteriales; family Nocardiaceae; genus Rhodococcus; species Rhodococcus sp. Leaf225. The sequence goes on from NZ_LMRN01000008.1 coordinate 131,843, forward strand.
CCGCGCCTGGCCGAGTGCCTGGGTGATCGGAAGTCCGGAGTCGAACGATTCGAGTTCCGCCAGTCGTGCGTCGCGGGACTCGACGATGTCGGCGATGCGGTGCAGGATCCGCGAGCGTTCGCGCGGCAGCATCGTCGGCCACGGGCCGTCGGTGAATGCGGCGCGGGCGGCAGCGACAGCGAGATCGATGTCGGCCTTCTTGCCGGCCGCGGCCTGGAGGTAGACCTCGTTCGAGACCGGGTCGAGGACGTCGAAGGTGTCGCCGTCGACCGAATCGACGAACTTGCCGCCGATGTAATGCTGGATGCGGGTGGGAAGGTCCGCCGGGACGTGGCGCCGCGCAGTATCGGACACGGTGTCGGTCATGAGGTCTCCGTTCGAGGGGTTCGGGATCGGGTCAGAGCTCGGGGAGGCCGAGGTGCTCACCGGGGTGTTCGTGGGTCAGGTAGGCGTCGAGGGTGGCGGAGCGGTGCCGACGGGCAGCGTCCTCGATACGCGAGAGTGGCGCGCTCGTTTCGATGAGCGCGATGATGTCCTCGTGTTCGGAGACCGACTCTCGGGCCCGTCCGGGTACGAAGGTGAACGTCGAGGCGCGCAGATGACCGAGTCGGCCCCATTCGGCGTCCACCAGCGCCGTGAGCCGCGGGTTCGGGCACTTGGCGAACAGGATGGAGTGGAACTCCTGATTGAGTGTGGTGAACAGGCGGGGTTCGAAGTCGCTGAGGGACTCGATCATTCGTTCGTTGACCGAGCGTGCACGCCGGATGTCGTCGGCGGAGAGTCGCCGGGCGGCCATCGCGGTCGCAGCACCTTCGAGCACGCTCAGCGCCTGCATGCTGTACCGGTATTGGGAGTCGTCGACCATCGAGACATGTGCTCCGACATTACGTTCGAACGTCACGAGCCCCTCCGCCTCGAGTTGCCGGATCGCCTCGCGTACCGGAACCACGCTCATGTCGAGGTCCTTGGCGATCGCACCGAGGACGAGGCGGTACCCGGGTGTGTACTCCTGCCGTGCGATGCGGTCCTTGACGTAGTGATAGGCGAGCTGCGATTTGCTCTGGGTCACCGATTGTCCTGACGCCACTGCTCGTACCGTCCTTTCCATTCGGAATTGGGCGGGAACAGCCCGTCGACAGCGTGACCGTCGGCGACCTGCTCGGCAATCCAGGCATCCTGATCCTCCTGGACGAGTGCGGCATCCACGACCTCCTCCACGAGATGCGGAGGGATGACGATCACCCCGTCGTTGTCGCCGACGATGACGTCCCCGGGCTGCACGGTCGCACCGCCGCAGGCGATGGTGATGTCGTGGTCCCACGGAACGTGGCGTCGGCCGAGGACGGCGGGGTGCACGCCGGAGGAGAAGACGGGCAGGCCGGTGTCGGCGACCGCGTCGCGGTCCCGGACGCCGCCGTCGGTGACGACTCCGGCTGCGCCGCGGGCACGCGCACGGAGCGCGAGGATGTCACCGAGGGTTCCGGAACCCTTCTCACCGCGTGCCTCGATGACGATGACCTCGCCCGACTCGACAGCATCGAAAGTGCGCTTCTGGGCGTTGTAGCCGCCGCCGTGCGAGTCGAACAGGTCTTCGCGATTGGGCACGAACCGGAGAGTTCGCGCGGTCCCGACAAGCTTGATCCCGCTGGTCAACGGCGCGACGCCGTCGATCGTCACGTTGTTCAGGCCGCGCTTGCGCAGTTGCTGTGACAGACCGGCGACGGGCACCTGAACGAGTTTGGCGCGCAGCGCGTCGGTGAGTGCGAAGGCGGGTGCGGGCTGCTGCAGGCCGGCGGCCTCGGCCGACCCCCACGCCTCGCTCCTCTGGAGGTCGTCGACGGCGGGCGTCGACCCCAGGGTGTCGTCGAACGGTGTGGTGCCCTGCACGACGGTGGTGGTCAGCCGACCGGAACTCGGCGCGGTGGGGGAGTCCGGAGCATCGACCTCGACCTCGACCACATCGCCGGGGACGACGACCGAGGAGCCCGCGGGTGTTCCGGTGAGGACGATGTCGCCCGGCTCGAGAGTGAGGTGTTGGGAGAGGTCGGCCACGATCTGGGCGATGGGGAAGATCATGCCGGCGGTGGTGTCGGTCTGTGCGAGCGATCCGTTGACCCACGTCCGGATGCGGAGGGCTGCCGGGTCGACCAGGCGCGCGTCGACGACTCGCGGGCCGAGCGGAGTGAAGCCGTCACCCCCCTTCGAGCGGAGGTTGGAGCCCTTGTCGTTCGCGCGCAGGTCGTAGAGACCGAAGTCGTTCGCCGCGGTCACCCCGCTGACGTGGCTCCATGCGTCGTCGATGCCGACTCTGCGGGCCGTGACACCGATGATCACCGCGATCTCGCCTTCGAAGGCCAATAACTCCGTGTCACTGGGACGTTCGATGGTCCCTCCGGTCGTCGCCACCGAGCTCGACGGCTTGAGGAAGTACGACGGGTGCGCGGGCCGACGACCGCGCTGATCGGCCCGAGACGCGTAGCTGAGGTGGACGGCGATGATTTTCCCCGGCCGCTTCGGTGGTTCCACGGAATACGCGGAGTCCGGCGCTACATCGGTGGTCATGAGGTCTCCTGCGTCCATCGGGTCTTGCATCGTATTTCAAATCATATACGATGAGTGACGCAGATCGCAATGGATCCCCCTCGAGCCCCACGGCACACGAGGCGTGGGACAACCTAGGAGCCAGCAATGAGCGCACCTCACCGACCGGGTCACCCCGGACCCATCACGGACAAGGAGCGTCGACGCGTCGTGTTCGCGGCCGTCGTCGGTACCACAGTCGAGTGGTACGACTTCTTCGTCTACGCCGCAGCGGCGGGACTCGTGTTCGGGCAGTTGTTCTTCCAGCCGGCAGGGGAGGGTGTGGCGACCATCCTGTCCTTCCTCACCGTCGGTATCAGCTTCCTGTTCCGACCTCTCGGCGCTTTCCTGGCAGGGCATTACGGCGACCGATACGGGCGCCGTGTCGTCCTGATGGTCACGCTGGTGCTGATGGGGGTGGCCACCACGTTCGTCGGGTTGCTACCCACCTACGCCGCCATCGGCGTCGCCGCGCCGGTCATGCTGATCGTGCTGCGGATCCTGCAGGGCATCTCCGCCGGCGGTGAATGGGGCGGCGCTGTCCTCATGGCCGCCGAGCACGCTCCGAACCACAAGCGCGGCGTCTACGCAGCCGCCCCGCAGGTCGGTGTTCCCCTGGGGCTACTGCTCGCCTCGGGTGTCATGGCTCTCATGACCGTGGTCGCTCCCGGTGAGAAGTTCCTGCAGTGGGGGTGGCGGGTGCCGTTCCTGCTCTCCGTGGTGCTGATCCTGATCGGGCACTACATTCGCCGGCGGGTGGAGGAGAGTCCGGTGTTCCTCGAGATCGCCGACCGACGGGAGCAGACCAAGACGCCGATCGTGGAGTTGTTCCGTCGCCATTGGAAGCTCGTCATCGTTGCAGCGCTGGTCTTCTCGGGAAACAGTGCCGTCGGATACATGACCACGGGCGGCTACATCCAGAACTATGCGACGAACCCCGACGGCCCTGTCGGGCTCGACCGCGGGCCCGTACTGTGGGCGGTCGCAGGGTCGGCCGTCTCCTGGCTGTTCTTCACGTGGGTCGGCGCGACGGTCAGTGACCGGATCGGTCGGCGGTCGACCTACCTGCTCGGGTGGGCTTTACTCCTCGCGGCACTCGTCCCGCTCTTTCCCCTGGTCGAGACTGCGAACATCTGGTTGCTACTCCTGGGGTTGGTGCTGTTGACGGTCGGCCTCGGCTTCACCTACGGTCCCCAAGCCGCGCTGTACGCAGAACTGTTCCCCGCCTCGGTGCGCTTCTCCGGTGTCTCGATCTCCTATGCCGTCGGAGCGATCCTGGGCGGCGCCTTCGCTCCCATGATCGCCGCCGCCTTGGTGCGTGCGACCGGAGGCACCACCGCGGTGACCGCCTATCTCGTGGCGGGTGTACTCGTCAGCGTCGGCGCGACTCTCCTACTACGCGATCGCAGCGGAATCCCTCTCGGCCCCGACCACGAGGCCGAACAATCAGTGAGCCCGATCAGAACAACGGCGAAGGTCTGACATGCAATTTCACCATCACGGGTACGTCTCCGGCGACCCTCGCGTTCAGCCGGCCGCGGGCGTCGGAGTGAATCGACCCGACGACCTCCCCGACGAGATCGACGTCCTCATCGTCGGTACCGGCCCCGCGGGCATGACGACGGCAGCACAGCTGTCACAATTCCCCGGCATCACGACGCGCATCGTGGAGAAGCGTGCCGGTCGCCTGGCCATCGGTCAGGCCGACGGCATCCAGGCTCGAAGTGTGGAGACCTTCCAGGCATTCGGCTTCGCCGACCGGATCACGGCCGAGGCGTACCGCATCACCGAGATGGCATTCTGGAAGCCGGACCCGCAGGACCCGTCGCGGATCGTGCGCGCCGCACGGACCCCGGACGACGCGGTCGGTATCAGCGAGTTCCCGCACCTGATCGTCAACCAGGCGCGGGTACTGGACTACTTCGCCGAGTTCATGGCCAACGCCCCCACCCGCATGCGACCCGACTTCGGGTACGAGTTCCGCACTCTGGAGATCGGTGAGGGCGAGTACCCGGTCAAGGTCACCCTCGTCAGGGCCGGCGGTGACGGCGAGGAACGCACGGTTCGCGCCAAGTACGTGGTCGGGTCCGATGGGGCGCGCAGTGCCGTTCGCGACACCATCGGCTGCCGACCGGTCGGAGACAAAGCTTTCCACGCGTGGGGCGTGATGGACGTGCTCGCCGTCACCGACTTCCCCGACATCCGCATCAAGTGTGCCATCCAGTCCGGCTCCGGCGGCAGCATCCTGCACATCCCACGCGAAGGCGGGCACCTGTTCCGTATGTACGTCGACCTCGGTGAGGTGGCACCGGACGACAACGGTCGCGTGCGGACCACCACCATCGAGCAGATCATCGCTCAGGCGAACGAGATCCTGCACCCGTACACGCTTGACGTCCGAGATGTGGCCTGGCATAGCGTCTACGAGGTGGGGCACCGCGTCACCGACCGTTTCGACGACGTGCCCGCCGACGAGGTGGGTCGTCGCACCCCGCGCGTGTTCATCACCGGGGACGCCTGCCATACCCACAGCGCCAAAGCCGGTCAGGGCATGAACGTGTCCATGCAGGACGGATTCAATCTCGCATGGAAACTCGGCCATGTGCTCGAGGGCCGCAGTCCGGAGTCGTTGCTCTCGACGTACACCGCGGAGCGGCAGGTCATCGCCCAGAACCTCATCGACTTCGACAAGCAGTGGTCGTCGATGATGGCCACCCGCCCCGAAGATTTCGACAACCCGTCGGAACTCGAGGACTTCTACGTCAAGACTGCGGAGTTCCCAGCTGGATTCATGACCGAGTACGCGCCGTCGATGATCGTCGGCGGCGCCGAGCACCAAGATCGCGCGTCGGGCTTCCCGATCGGTAAACGATTCAAGTCGGTGCAGGTGACCAGGGTGTGCGACGGCAACCCTGTCCATCTCGGTCACCAACATCGCGCCGACGGTCGTTGGCGCATCTACGTTTTCGCAGATTCCGCAGGCAGTACCGGACCAGGGATCACCCAGCTCGCATCATGGCTCGGCGATTCCCCCGACTCGCCGATCGTTCGCCACACGCGCCCGGGGGACGGCATCGACAGCGTCTTCGACGTCAAAGTCGTCCATCAGCAGCCGCACACCGACGTCGACCTCGGGAAGGTCGCCGCTGTGTTCATGCCGCGGGTCGGGCCGTTCGATCTCGTCGACTACGGGAACGTCTTCGCCGCAGATCCCTCGATCGACATCTTCGACGAACGCGGCATCGACAGGGCCGGTGCGATCGTGGTGGTGCGGCCGGACCAGTACGTCGCGCAGGTTTTCCCGCTCGACGGAACACAGGAACTCGCAGCATTCTTCGAGTCCATCATGCACGCGATGAATCAGTCCGACGTGGAGGTGCAGTCTGCGTGACGATGTTGCTCGGTTCACCGGCCGACCTGTCATCTCGCGGACCGGAACTGTGTGACGCCTCCGGTGTCTTCGGTGCGTGAGAGCGCAGACGCTCACGTCGAGTAGAACGACGTGAGAGTGTCGACCAGTTCGCGCAGTCCGATCGGCGGTTCATGTCTCCACCACGCCAGATGGACCGGGATGCTCGGTCCGTCCGTGATCGGTCGGTAGGTGACCCCGGACCGGGGATGGTGCAGGGCGGTGGCTTCGGCGGTGGAGCCCACTCCTCGGCCCGCCGCGAACGGCAAGGTTTGTCGACCGCACCTCGGCGTGCCGCAGAAGTTCGGTCGTACCCACTCGGCGTGACTCGATCATCGGGCGACGACCGGAACTGGGGCAGCGCCGGCTCACCCCGGCGAGGGGTTTTTGATGGCTCCACCTGCTTGATCCGACGATGTCGGAATCGGCACACTGCAGGTGACCACCTCGCCCCCGGTGCCACCTCCTGCATCCGGACCACGTCGCACCAGTCCTCATCGCGGTGGCCGCGAGGTACCCCGACGCAGACAGGATCCTGACCGTGACCCGAGGAGCGGACCGACGCATCGCACCGATGGCGCCGGAACTGATCGCAGCGTGTTGGACGTCGGCGGGCGATGTCCGCCCTGACGCGCCGCACCCTGTGAGTCCGATTCCGATCGCGGACCGGATCACGGCGGTCTCCGATGCCGGGTTCGCCGGCATGGGGATCGTCGCCGCGGACCTCGCGGCCATTCGCGACGACATCGGACTACCGACTCTGCGGAGCATGCTCGACGATTCGCCGTTGAGGTATGTCGAGATCGAACTGCTGGAACGGTGGTGGATCCCCAGAGGAGAGGACGGAAGCACCCACGACACTCGCGACCTGCTGCTGGAGGCCGCTGAGATCCTGCAGCCGACGCACATCAAGATCGGCTCGGAGAATGCGCCGCCTCGTGACCTGGAACCCGTGGTCGACGCGTTACGCGTGTTGACCCGCGAGGCCGTGGAGCGCGGCACCCGCATTGCCATCGAACCGATGCCGTTCTCGATCATCGCCACCATCCCGGACGGGGCCGACCTCGCCCGCGCCACAGGAGATCCCGCGTGCGGCGTGATCGTCGATGCCTGGCACGTCTTCCGGGCCGGCACCACCCTCGACGAACTGCGATCTTCCCTGACCGGCGACGTCGTGTTCGGTGTGGAACTCGATGACGCCGACGAGCACGTCGTCGGGTCGTTGTTCGACGACACGATGGACAACCGTCGATTGTGCGGTGAGGGAGTGTTCGACCTGAACGGACTGATCAGTGTTCTGCGCGAGGTCGGATACGACGGAACTTGGGGTGTGGAGATCTTGTCCGACGACTTCCGGCGCATGCCACTCGATCTCGCCCTCACCCGAGCGCACGAGAGCGCAGTCGCACTGGTGCATCCCCTGCCATGACGTCGGGTCGGCGAGGTCGATCCACTGTCAAATGATCGTGGGGAGTACACCGCCGTCGGCGCGAATGGCTGAGCCGTTGATGGCCGAGGAGCGAGGACTTGCCAGGAACGTGACCAGGTCGGCAACCTCCTCGGGTTCGATGAAGCGTTCAATGAGTGAACTCGAGCGCACCAGCGACGACGTCAGATCCTCCGGCGGGACGCGCTGGGCGGACGCGATCCCCTCGACCGCTTCGGCGACGCCATCGGAGTAGGTCGCGCCGGCAAGAACGGTGTTCACCGTGACGGCGGTACCTCTGGTGAGTTTGGCCAGCCCATTGCCGAGAGCCAGTGCCGTGGCCTTGGTCGCTCCGTAGTGGACCATGTCGACAGGGACATCGATCGCCGACTCAGTGCCCGTGAAGATGATTCTTCCCCATCCTCTGTCGATCATTCCACCGAGCAGGGCTCGCGAAAGCCGAACTGCGCTCATCACATTGATGTCGAAATAACGCGACCACTGCTCGTCGGTGATCTCGAAGAAGGGCGCGACCTCGAACACGCCGACATTGTTGACCAGAATGTCCACCTGTCCCAGCCTGCCCAGAAGGGCGGATACCTCTTCCATGTCGCACATGTCCGCTGAGATGCCGTCGACACTCGCGCCGGGGACGGCCTTCCGGAGACGGGCCACAGCCCCGCTCACCTTCTCCTCGGTGCGACCGTTGAGGACGACCGATGCGCCTTCGCCTGCGCACGCTGCGGCCACGGCGTACCCGATGCCTCGAGTGGAGCCGCTGACGAAGACTCGTCGTCCGGTGAGGTCCAGGTTCACGGCTACTCCTCCAGTCATTTTGCTTGCCTGAGCAACTTAACAGTAGCGGCAGACACTTTCCTGGGCAATCAATGGGTAGGGTGCGAGTCATGGACGAACCGCTGCATCCCGTCGACTTCACGGCCGACGAGCTCGGGACGTGGTCCTCGTTCGCCACGATGCTCGAGTGGCTTCCGGTTGCTCTCGACGCTCAGCTGCAACGGGATTCGGGTATGAGTCATTTCGAGTACGGACTGCTCTACGCCCTGTCGCGTGCCGAGGGGCGCACAGTGCGCATGAGTACACTGGCAGGCTTCGCCAACAGCACTCTGTCGCGTTTGTCCCGCGCTGTGGCACGGCTGGAGCGCCGCGGGTGGGTGCAGCGTTCCCCCGATCCGATCGATGGCCGGGTCACGACAGCGACCCTGACGCCGAGCGGTCTCGATGTCACGCGGGCTGCCACACCGGCTCACGTGGCCCTGGTCCGGACGCTGGTGTTCGGCTCGCTCACCGGCGGTCAGGCAGAGGAACTCAGGCGCATCAGCTCGCAGATCGCCAGTTCGATCGGTGCCGACGGTCGATGGGTTCCGGGTGGGTGACTCACGGAGATCCGAGCGCCCGTCGGAGAGGTCACGCGGGCCTGGTCGCCACGATCCCACCGGCGACGTCGAGGGTCGTCCCGTGTACGAAGGCAGCCTCGTCGCTCGCGTCGACGCATTCTCGTCCTCGACGAGCCGGTCTCGCTCGCCGCGGCCACGGTCGGCTACGTCAGCGCCGCGCATTTCTCGCGGGACTACCGCGCGGCCTACGAGGTGCCTGCGGCGTCCGATGCCGCGCGCCGACCACGAGCCGACACAGCCACCGGCTCGGGCATTCTCGCCGCGCGGCAGTCAGTCCTCGAGAAGGCTCAGCTCGTCCGTTGCGTGTCGTATCGGACGAGAGCAGCACCGGAAGGAAAGGCGCGGAACTCCCGCAGGACGAGGTGTCGTGGGGGAGTTCCGTCGAACATTCGCCTTCCGTGTCCCCTCGCGAACGGGTGGACGAAGAGCCTGTACTCGTCGACGAGATCTGCGCCGATCAGGGCATGGCAGAGGTCGATACTTCCCGTACAGACGATGTCGGAGCCGTCGAGTGCGGTGATTCGTCCGATCTCCTCGACGAGCGGACCCGACAACACTGTGGTGTTCGCCCACCCCGGATCCTGCAGCGTCGAGGACACCACGTACTTCGCGACGCGGTTCAGATGTTCCGTCACGCCGGTCGTGTCATCGGTTCGAGGTGCCCAGAAATCGCGCATGCCCTCGAACGTCTTCCGTCCCACGAGAAACCCGTCGGATGCGTCGCGCTGAGCGGCCAATGCCCTGTCCATGTCGGGATCGTGACCGGCGCGTGCGAACCAGTCGTCGGTAGCTTCGATCACCCCGTCGACCGTGATGTTCTGGGTCACGACAAGTCGTCGCACGACTCGATCCTTTCTCGCGCGTGCTCAGCCACGGTCGACCGTGTCCCAGAACGCGCAGTGATGTTCGGCGCGGTGGTCGATCAGGTGTACCCCGGAGCCGGTGGCGGCATTGTCGAACTGCATGACAGTGGTCTCGGTGCCGGTGGTGGCCGGCCACTCGGCACCGTCGGCAGGACCGGGTGTGCCGTTGTGGGCGAACGCAGCCCATGCCGCCACCATGGCGTCACCGAGCTCGCGTTGCCCTGGTCCCGTGAGGAGGTTCTCGCCGCCGAGATCGAACAGATACGGCAGGTCGGTGGCGTGCGCCGCGCCCTGCGGCATACCGGACGCCGACACTCCGCTGACATCGGGCGCACTGCGATCGGCGAATTCGTAGCTGTAGACCGGTGTCCCGTCGGCGGCGAGCTCACGGGCGCCACGGGAGGTCGTGCATGCCCAGGCGACGTCGGTGACCAGGGTCGCCCAGGCGACGGGCGCCGACTCGTAGTCCGCCAGCGGATACTGCGCGCCGACGGATGCAGCGTCGGCGGGAAACGAGGCTCGGATGAGGGACTGGTAGTTGTCCGCCGTGACCGCCGCGGGATCGGTCAGGAGCAGACCGCCGATGAAGGAACGGTGCTCGTCCCGGTTGCCGCCGGACAGGACGGGCACGTGAAGCCAGTCTCCGGCCTCGACGGCGAGTGCGGGTTCCTGTGGGAGCAGGCCGGTGCCGTAGGCCAACGGGTTGCCGAACGACGCGGCTTGCCCGAGCAGAGCATCGACGGGTCGTTCTCGCAGGCAACCCATCGGGTCAGGGTCGGTGCACCCGAGTGCAGTGGCGACCGCTACGCCCTGTGATTCACTGTCGGACAACGGGATCAAAGACGATGAGGCGGGTAGTCCGGGGAACAGGGTGCCGGGAGGCCACGCGAGACGGCAGGAACCGGAGGAGAAGATGGCGCGGTCGATCAGTCCTTCGGCGGCCGGTGAGGTGAGCGCCGCGCAGGTGGAGGTTCCACCGGCCGACTCGCCGTAGAGCGTCACCGAATCCGGGTCTCCGCCGAAGGCCGCGGCATTGTCGTTGGCCCAGCGCAGGGCGGCCAGTTGATCGGCGAGACCGAAGTTGCCGGATCCTGCCAGGCCGGGCAGTCCAAGATATCCGAGCATCCCGAGTCGGTAGTTCGCCGAGACGACGATGACGTCACCCTGGTCGGCGAGCTTCTGCGCGTCGTACTGCGAGCCGGCTCCGCTGGTGAATCCGCCACCGTGCCACCACATCAGAACCGGACGGGGCTCGGCGCTCGCGCGTGCTGGGACGGTGACATTCAGAAACAGGCAGTCCTCGTCGGTCGAGGAGACTGCCTGCGCGGTCTCGCCGGTCTGCGGACACGGTGAGCCCGCTTTCGTTGCGTCGAGGACCTCGTCGGTGTCGGGCATCGGCTCGGGGAGGGTCCATCGGCGGTCACCGGTGGGGGGTTGTGCATACCGCACGCCGAGAAACTGGTGCGTGTTCCCGACTGCGACTCCCTGCAAGGTTCCGGTCGTGCTGTCCACCACCGGGTTCGACTCGGTGTCCGGTTCGATCCCCGTCGAGGTGCACGCGGACACCATCAGAGTGGTGGCTGCGACGACGGCAGCGAGTGCGCGCCTCACGGGAGCGCCCGCGTTGCGGCGTCGAGGGTGTTCACGAGTTCGTCCGCGAGAACACCGGGGTCGGCTCCTGCTGCGGTGAGCCCGACCGCGGTGTCGAGAACGGCGCGGATGGTCAACGCCATGAGTGTCACATCGAAATCACGCATCTCGCCGGACACCTGACCTCGTCGGAGAAGATCGGCGACGGACATCATCTCGGTCGCGTGCTCGGGTCGCTCGTCCCGTCGCAGGCTGTCCTCGGTGCGGCTGGTGTAGATCGCCGTGAGAGCTCGAAGGTGGATCGGGTAGCGGGCGTAGAAGGCGATGCTTCCCCGGACGAACGATGCCAGCCCGCGTCGTGGGGACGGGGCGGACTCGGTGTCGGGCTGCACTTCGCGGCGGCCCAGGTCGTAGATCTCGTCGACCGCGGCCTCGAACAGTTCTCGTCGCCCGCCGGGAAAGTGGTAGTTCACCACCCCACGGCTGACACCGGCGTGTTCGGCGATGCGTGAGAGTGATGCTCCTTCCACGCCCAGGTCGGCGAGAGAACGAATGGCAGCCTCGACGAGCTGTGCGCGTCGTGCCGTGCGAAGGAACGTGCGAGTCATGGTTCAGAATCTAGCAAGCATGACCATAATCTGACAGTGCTGTCAGAAAATTTGAGGGTCGAGGTGCCTGCACGTCAGGCGGGCCCGCGAAGCTTCCCCCGTACGACGATGACTCCGACCAGGATCACCAGTGCCGCGACGACGAGCGCAGACGGTCCGCCCCGAGGTAGCGAGGTCAGAACCGGTGCGGCTGCGAACAGCGCGAGACCGAGCGGGGGCAGTGTCATCAGTCCCACCCCCGTCCCGTACCAGAGGCCTTGTCGCTTGTCCCAGTCCGGTCTGGCCTGCACGGCTTCCTCGAAGCGGACGATCGCGATTCCGAGTGGCGTAGCGACGAGCAGCCACACCAGCGGCGACGTCGGTAGTCCCGGTCGACCGAGAAGTGCATCCGTGACCAGAGTGGCACCGAGATAGGCCGGCAGGAACATACTCACCGCCAGAACGACTCCGAGCGTGACATCTGATGGCTCGTCACTTGATGGCGACCCGACAGACGAGGTCGGGTCGGGACTCATGACTCGAGCGTATCGACACCGAGGAGATCGAGGGCGGTGTGCCGCCACCGCGCCGTGCACTGTTGTCAGGACCCAGCGCGGACACATCAGAGTTCTGCGCGAGTGGACCGTTCACCGCGATCCGATCGCCGAGCGTGGTCTGTCGCGCGACGATCGGCGGTCATTCCCCGGTGTCCCCGTCGATGCACTGGCGGAGGAGATCTGCGTGTCCGTTGTGTCGGGCGTACTCCTCGATCAGGTGCAGGTGAATCCAGCGCAGCGAGACCTGCAGGCCATCGACCGTGCCGATCGACAACGCTTCCAGGTCGGTGTTCGCGGCGAGGGCCCGACTCTCCTGGACGGCCCTGTCGTAGGCGGCGAACACCTCCGCGACAGGTGTCGAGTCGAGGCTGTCGAAGTCTCCGTCGGGCTCGGCGTCCGAGTAGTACAGAGGTGGGCGTTCACGGCCGGCGAGCCGTCTGGCGTACCAACTACGTTCGACTTCTGTCAGGTGTCTCACCAAGCCGAGAAGGGACAGAGTGGACGGCGGTATCGACCGCACTGTCAACTGCGTGTCGGTGAGACCGTGGCACTTCCACAGCAGAGTTGCTCGGTGGTAGTCCAACCACGATTCGAGCATGGTCACTTCGTCCGCGACGAACGGCGGTTCCACGCGGTTCACAGGGTCGGTCATGGTCGAACTGTATGTTCGGACACCGACAAGTGGGTTCGACCGACTGGACGCCGCGGATCCAGGTGAGCTGCGCGGGTGGGTCATCCAGAGCGTTCAGTCAGTGGAAAGCGGACTCCGGGTGCTGACGCGCCGTCGAGGACCACGTCGCGCGGACGGTGGTCCCCGTGCCCGAGTGATCCACTGTCGACGAGGTGCTCAGTGCCGTGATGAGCGGCAGACCATTACCGCGAAGAGCGTTGTGCACAGGTAGTTTCCACCGTCCGAGATCAGCGACGGTGACGTCCAGCGCGCCGAGGTCGACCGAGTAGGTGGCGCTGATCTGCATCGTGCCGACACCGTCCGTGTCGAGGTACGCGTGGTCGACGACATTGGCCATCGCTTCGTACACCGCCAGCACCACATCCGCTCTGCGGGCGTCGTCGAACGGCAGGATACGGAGCCAGGCGGCCAATGCTCTGCGTACGGCGCCGATGCACAGGGCGTCAGCGGGGACATCGGACATGACGAGGCCCGGGTTCCGGACGCTCGGACCGAGAGTGCTGTCTGCGACACCGTCATGGGTCGCGTCCAGCACGCCCGCCGTGCGACCGTTCAGGACGACACCGCGGCGAGGGCCGCGTCGAGGTCGGGGTGGAGCGAGAGCATCTCGTCCATTCCGACGAGCGTGAGTGGACGGGTGGTCGCGGGCCCGTTCGACACGACAGCGAGCGCGACGAGTGCGCCGAGTCGGCGGTGCGTGTCGATGAGGGCCGTCATGCCGGTGGAAGAGAGAAAATCGACCTCGGTCAGGTCGATGATCACCGCGGAGGGCGCGTCGTCAGACAGTGCTCGGTCGAGACCTGCCGTCAACATGGGCGTGGACTCGAGGTCCAGATCGCCGCGGACCGACACGATGAGTACAGACCCGTTGCAGGCGGCGGTGACCTGGACGGACCGTCGGTCGACGTCCTGTTCGCGTGCGCGATCAAGGGTCACAGCGGTACCGCCACGACCGAGGTGACCGTGCGTTCCGCAAGCACCGACACACGCACGTTCTCTCGTTGCGATTGCTCGACCAGAGCGGCGAAGGCCGCGTCCGCGGTGATACCCCGAACTGCCATGACGATGCCCTTCGCCTGTTCGATGCAGGCCCGGGTCTCCATCGCTCTGCGGAGATTGCCTGACTCTTCCCGAGCGTCCGCGGTGTGCCGCGATTCCCACACCGCGACCTCCACGGCGGTCACGAGCACCGTGACCAGCACCTCGTCGATGTCGCTGAAGCCGTGATCGCCGAAGCTGTAGATGTTCAGCGATCCCGCATGTTCGGAATCGACGTCCAGGGGTGCGGACAGGAAGCTGCGAACACCGGCCTCGGAGGCTGCAGCGGCGAAGAGCGGCCATCGCGCCGCAGCATCCTCGACGTGCACGCACACGATGCGCCCGGTCCGGGCGGCTTCGAGGCAGGGCCCCTCGTTCACGCGGTACTGATCGGCATCGATGTCGCTGACTCGGGAATCCGACCGCGCCGCGGTCTCAGGGTTCGCCGCGTCGTGATGCAGGAGGGTCACCCCGGCCATGTCCGCTCCGGGGATCGCGGCGACCGCCTGTTCGCACAAGCCCTGGAGGATGATCTCGAACCGACTGTGCGACAGCAGGAGTCCACGAAAGGCGTCCAATGCGTCGAAGGTTTCCGCGGCGAAGTACTGCATCGTGATCGCCGTGCGGACACCACTGGCCGTGCGGGACGACAACGCTCCCGCGATCTCGTCGTCGAAGGCGTTCGCGGCGGCCAGTGCTGCCGCCGTGCTGTGATCGTCCGGGGGCAGGCCGGGCGTGACCGAATCCGTCATGCGGAGTCCTCTGTGGTGCAGTCATGACACCTGTCGACGTGCGCGGAGGACGCTGCGCGGTGATGACTTCACCGGATGCGCCCAACCGTACGCCGCGGGTCGACCCCACACACGGTATGTCGCAACGCGCGACCACCGGACGTCCGGTCGATGCTCGTCCTACGCAGACCGACTAGTGACGTGTGGGTGCGCAAGAGGTGACACGGGGCAGGAATGCGCGGTCACGACCACGGGACAGTGCGGCCGGGTTGTGAGACCGCCAGACAATGGTTCGGCCGCGCTCTCGGTGGAAGGCCCGAATCTAAAATTCATGCATGGAGCACCCAGAAGTTCGTCGAAACGGCCTGTCATGACTGCCACAGTGGAGCAGAAAGGCTCTGTCTCCGTCGAGATCGACGGTGCGGTCGCATGGGCCGTGATCAGCAATCCGACCCGCCGCAACGCATTGAGCGCAGCGATGATGCGCGATCTGCACGCGCGACTGCAAGAGCTGGACAAACGCCCCGACATCCGCGCCATCGTGCTGCGCGGGGAAGGTTCGGAGGCATTCGTCTCCGGAGCCGACATCTCGGAGTTCGAATCGCAGCACGGCTCCACCGATGCCAAGCAGGCCGCCGACGACGCCATTGCCGCGTTGTTCTTCGGACTCGCCGCCATGCACACGCCGACCATCGCGATGGTGCACGGCTTCTGCATGGGCGCCGGCGTCGCCGTCGCGCTCACCGCGGACATCCGCATCGCCGATGAGGCGTGCGCGTTCGCGATTCCCGCCGCACGTCTGGGAATCGCATACCCGGTTCCGCCGACGCGCGTGCTGCAACGCATGGTCGGCTCCGGTCACGCCGCCGAGATGCTGTACACCGGCGGTCGCGTCACGGCAGAGACCGCTCTCTCCATCGGTCTCGTGAATCGGGTGGTCCCGAAAGACCAGTTGCACGAGGCCGTGCGCACACTCGCAACGACCATCGCGGCCAATTCACCCATGTCGGTGCGGGCTGCGAAGGTGGCCCTCGCCAGCGACCTCTACCCGGAGATGCTCTCCGAGGCCGAGGCTTTCGTGGCCATGTGCGCCGGCTCGGACGATGCCGTGGAAGGTGGGCGCGCCTTCATGGAGAAGCGGCGACCCAAGTTCACAGGCGTCGTGTCCTGACGCAGTCCTGCAACCAACGACGATTCCCTCGGGTGCGCCCGGAAGCGGGACGACGGTGCCGATCGGATCCTGCGCTGCGGGCGCCCGAGCCGGTTCGGCGGCGGGTGTCTGCGTCGGCCCGGGTGCAGTGTCGTCGGTGGAACAGCCGGCGACGAGAGCCAGTACCGACAGGGCGACGACGATGCGTTTCACGGTGAACCACCGAGCTTCTGTAGTGCATCCAGGCACGTTCGTCGTAGTCGTACCCAGCACGTTCACGCGGGAAGCCCGAGTCGAGCTCCCACGAGCACAGCCGAGCTGGAGTCTGTCGGAATCGGTGCACGGAGCCGGGCTGATAGCGTCGATCGTCTCCACGCTTCATCGCACGAGGGGAACGACGAGACGATGACGGGCACACTCACCTGGCACGACGACGTCAGTCCGCAGGCACGCGTTCTGTCGGCGGCGATGAAGGCGGTCCTCAAGCCGACCCTGAGTATGTGGCCGCTCACCGACGGCGGCATCAAGGCCATCGGGCACCTCGATCGCGTCGTCGACCGACTGCCGAAGCCGCCTCGCGTCACCATCGACCAGGTGGTTCTCGGTGGTGTGCCCTGCGAGAAGACGACACATGCTCGGACGGCCACCGGCTCTCTGGCCGGTGCGACGGTTCTCTACTTTCACGGCGGCGGCTTCGTCTTCTGCGGACTGGCGACCCACCGCGGTGCGTGTGCCATGATCGCCGCCCGTGCGGGTGTTCCGGTGTACTCCGTGGAGTACCGGCAGATTCCGTACGGCGGCATCGGTACGTCGATCTTCGATGCCATGGCCGCCTACCGCGCCGCGTCGGCGACGGTGGCCGATCCGTCGAAGATCATCGTGGCGGGAGACTCGGCCGGCGGTTACCTCGCGATGAAGGTCGCCGAACTGGCTGCGCTGGAAGGGTTGACACCACCCGCGGCCGTTCTGGGATTCTCGCCGTTGCTCAATCTGGACCTGAGGAGCCATTCCCGTGCGTTCATGAAGCGGGACGCGTATCTGCCGATGAAACAGGTTCTCGCGCTGGAGGATCGTTGGATGAACGGGCCGGATTCCATCCCGGGCGCAGCGTCTCCGATCGATGCCGATCCATCGGTGTTTCCGCCGGTGTTCCTGTCCTCGGCGCAGTACGAGTTGATGCGCCCGGACGTGGAGGCGATGACGCGCAAGCTCGAGGACGCCGGCCGGATCGTCGAGACCCATGTGTGGCGCGGTCAGGTGCACGCATTTCCCGTGTTGGCAGGCGTACTTCCGGAAGGCCGCGAGACGCTGCGGAGCGCGGTGGACTTCGCTGCGCGCCACCTCTGAGCCGTTCAGACGATTCCACCCGAGCTGGTCGTCGCTCCCGCGTGGTGCACGCGCACGGCTCGGTTGTCGAATGTCCCGACCCATTGCACGGATACTGTCCACACTCCACATCGGCGGTGCCCGTCTCGGACCGATACTTGTCCCGTGACCGACATCGATGTCTCCGCACTGCTTCGCTACAGCAGGACCGGCCGGGGAGCGCCCATGCTCCTGATTCACGGGATCGGGCATCGACATCAGATGTGGGACCCCGTGATTCCGGCACTGGCAGATCACTTCGATACCGTCGCGATCGATCTCCCGGGCTTCGGAGAGAGCGATCCCCTCGGCGACGGTGACGCACCCACGCCGGCGCGACTGGCGGACCGGGTGGAGCTGGTGATGGACGAACTGGGCTGGGACAGTGCGCACCTCGTGGGCAATTCGCTCGGCGGGTGGCTCTCGTTGGAGCTCGCGCGCCGTGGCCGGGCGACGTCCGTGTGTGCACTCATGCCCGCCGGGCTGTGGCGCTCGACGGGCGGCACAGCCCGTGTGCGTCGGCAGGTGCTCTTCTCCGTGTGGGTGCACGGGTCTCGCGTTCCGGGTGCGGGGTTCCTTCTGCGCCGGCCACTGTCGCGGACCGTCGCCTTGTTCGGGCTGTTCGGCCGTCCGTGGCGCATCCCGTCGGTGGTGGCAGCCGACGATGCACGCAACCTCGCCACGTGCGACTTCGACCGCACGATGTCGGCCCTCGAGGGCACCCGCTTCGGCGGCGGAGCCGACATCGATGTCCCGATCACCGTGGTCTACGGGGGCAGAGACCCGCTCATCCGTGCAGCGGAGACGGACCTCGACGGGCTGCCGTCCCTCGCCGCCGTCATCGTCCACGAGCATCTGGGGCACGTTCCCACGTGGGACGATCCTGATCTCGTGGCAGCTGTGATCAGGGGCTCGACCACGGCGTCGTGAGCACACGTGGGATCGCCACGCTTTCGGTAGACGCTCACGCCCGCGACGCCAGGTAGTCGTCCACCGTCGTCGGGGCGCGGGGGTCGTCCCCCGCCGCGGCGACGCGTCCTGCAGAGAATGCATGGTGCATCTCGACCTGCAATCTCGCTGCATCGTCGGAGAATCCGACCTGGAGTAGCTGGGTCATCGTCTCCTCGTCGGGAAGCTGCTGGTAGGGGAGATGGCCGATGCCCTGTGCTCGGCCGACCGCGGCGGCGAGGTCCGTCAGGGTGAGATCGACTGCGGTCCTGATCTCGCGGACAGTGGTGCCCTGGTGCTCGGGTTCCTCGACTGCCGCGGCCGCGGCGGCACCGACGTCGCCGGCCGCCACCATCGGCAGGGGCACGTCGGGGGCGATGGAGTCCTGCAGTGCCCCGATGTGGCGGAGGTGGGGCAGGACGGGTTCGAGGTTGTCGAAGAAGTAGCCGGGTCGGAGAAGGACGAGATCGGTCTCGAGGGCGGTGAGTCGCTGCTCCTGCGCGTGCAGTGCGGTGAGAAATCCGGTCCCGTGCTCGAGTTCGGCGCCCAGGGAACTGAGTGCGACGACGCGTGGCACCCGTGCTCGTCGGAGTGCGTCGGTGATGGAGGACCCGATGTCGTTCATGTGTGCTCGCACGTCTGCTGCTGTGGGGTCGAACGGGACGAGGACGTAGGCCGCGTCCACGCCGGTGAACGCGGTGGTGAGGAAGTCGGTGTCGGTCAGGTCGCCCGTGTGCGTGGTGGCAGCCGGGTGTGGGTGGGGCCGTGCGGTGCGCGCGATACGGCGTACTTTCCATCCGCGGTCGAGGAGCGTGTCGGTGAGGCGTCGTCCGGTTCGGCCGGTGGCGCCGAGAACAGTGATGGTTCGTTGTGTGGTCACGATGGTCACGGTGCCGGGTTCGTGGTGGACAATGAATACCGTGGAGTCCACCATTGATGATCGATCGTCCAGGATGTGGCTCGGCGACGACGCGCTCGGCGACGCCCTGCACTCGCTGCGGATGCGTGGGGTGTTCTATGTTCGATCGGAACTGACGGCTCCCTGGGGTCTCGACATCCCCGCGATGGAGGACTGCCTGTGGTTTCACGCACCGGTGGTGGGATCGTGCCTGCTCGACCTGCCGGGGACGGAACCTCGGCTGGTGGGCGAGGGTGAGTGCGTGCTGGTCCCGCACGGTCGAGGCCACCGAGTTGTGGACAATCCGTCATCCCTGTCGGTGTCGATGTACGACCCGGAGCCCCAGTGGATCTCGGACCGCTTCATCGTCCTCGAGCACGGCGGCGGGGGCGAGCGGGCCGTGTTGATCTGTGGCGCCGTGAAGTTCGATCATCCGACTGCCCGCTCACTCCTCGACGTGCTGCCCGATGTGCTGGTGGGTGATCGCGGGTCTGCGGTCTCGGCCGCGGTACTGGAACTGCTCGCGAACGAGGCCGCTGCCCGCCGGCCGGGTGGGGAGGCCGTGGTGACGCGGCTTGCCGACATCCTGATCATCGATCTCGTCCGAGCGTGGCTCCGAGAGGAGGGCGCTGAGATCGGCGGCTGGCTGGGGGCGTTGCGCGACAGACAGATCGGTGCCGCGGTCATCGCGATGCATCGGTATCCGGAGCGGCCGTGGACGGTGGCGGATCTGGCTCGGACGGCGGCGATGTCTCGATCCGCCTTCGCCGCGCGCTTCACCGCGCTGGTGGGTGAGGCCCCGCTGGTCCACCTGACCCGTCGGCGCATGCAGCTCGCGGCGGCGGAGCTCATGAGATCGAACGCCACCATCTCCTCGGTCGCGGCCTCGTTCGGATACGGGTCCGACGCGGCGTTCTCGCGAGCGTTCACCCGCACCATGGGTCGGTCCCCGTCGTCGATGCGGCACTCAGGGTCGGCGTCGTAGGGGCATCCTGTTGTCCGACAACCCCTCACATCGGACGAAGACTCGGAGCGGCACGAAAGGAGGCTATGCCTCAGCCTTCCGCGCTGCCACACGGTGGGCGGCATCCTGCACGAACCAGTAGGCCACCAGGCCGACGTACACGCCGACGAGCCCGCCGGTCACCCGTACGCCGCGCCGGCGACACAGAGACTCCCACGACACAGACATCGCACCCCCTCT
The DNA here is from genome assembly GCF_001426145.1 of Rhodococcus sp. Leaf225. Taxonomy (NCBI): domain Bacteria; kingdom Bacillati; phylum Actinomycetota; class Actinomycetes; order Mycobacteriales; family Nocardiaceae; genus Rhodococcus; species Rhodococcus sp. Leaf225. The sequence goes on from NZ_LMRN01000008.1 coordinate 152,295, forward strand.
CACCGAACACGTCACCGATCCGGTGATTGTCCTCCGAACATGCCGATCAGCACAACGGCTGCGGGTGACGGCGGAACGACCGGTCTGAGTCTCGCTGTCCTGGAGTGCCACCCTCGGGTTCTGACGGGCGCCGTGGAGGCTACGCGAGAGTCAGCGCGTCGCGCACGGTCGCGGGCGACCTGCCGAGCAACTGTCCCAGCAGTGGATCGACGCCGGCGAACCAACCGCCGGCTGCAGCGTCGAACATCCCGAGTGTGAAGCGAGCTGCGAATTCCGGCTGCCCCGAAGCGACCCGGGCTGCGATCCAGTCCTCGGGGTCCATCAGGACTCGCCGTACCGTCCGCCCGGCCACGTCGGAAGCGATCGCCGCCACCTCCTCGAAGGTGGGCGCGGACTCGGCGGTCACCGTGACCGGTCCGTCGTACGCGTCGTTCGATGCGATGATCGCCGCCGCAGCCTCCGCCGAATCCGCTCGGGACGTCCACGACACCGGACCGTCGGCCGGAACGGTGATGACGCCGGACTCGCGCCAGGGGCCCGTCGACCAGGCCAGGCTGTGGGCGTAGAAGCCGTTGCGCAGCGAGGTCCACGGCAGGCCGGAACCCGCCAGCAGCCGCTCCGTCGCCGCGTGGTCTCGACCCGGACCGAATGGCGTGTCGTCCGCGGCCCCCTGATGACTCGTGTACAGGATTCGCCCCACGCCCGCGGTGACGGCCGCGTCGATCGCGTTGCGGTGCAGGGAGACTGCGTCGGCCCTCGGATCACTGGACGAGACGAGCAGCAGCTGATCGGCATTCGCGAACGCGTCCGGCAGCGATGCCGGGTCTGCGTAGTCGCCGTGGCGCACCTCGATGCCGAGATCGGCGAAGCGTCGGGCCCTGGACGCGTCTCTGACCGCCACCGCGATCTCCGAAGCGGGGCGATGTCTGAGCAGGTGGTCGACAGTGGCGCCGTTCAGCGCGCCGGTGGCGCCGGTGATGACGATCATCAGTGCCTCAGTTTCGTTGGTATCGCACCGGTGTTATCGATGGAAACACAACGGTATCACGAGACTGTTATCGTTGGAACGTGATCAAGCCGACCAGCACTCGAGACGACGTCCGGGCGCGGATCATCGAGGTCGCGGCCGCCCTGCTGCGCGATCACGGCGTGGCCGCAGTGACCACTCGTGGGGTTGCCGAGGGTGCCGACGTACAGCCCCCGACGATCTATCGACTGTTCGGCGACAAGGACGGTCTCCTGGAGTCCGTCGCAGAACATGTTCTGGCCGAGCATGTCTCGATGAAGAGACGCATCACCGAGAAGGCCGCGTCGCAGGGCGTGGATCCCCTCGTGGACCTGCGCGACGGGTGGCTGACGCAGGTCGAGTTCGGCATCGCCAACCCGGAACTGTTCCGGATGATGAACGGCCCGCAGCACCTGACACGATCTCGCGCGGCGCAGGCCGGCATGGACGTCCTCCGTGCTTGGATACACAGGATCGCCGAGACGGGCCGACTGCGGGTCAGCGAACAACGCGCGCTCGGACTCGTCCAAGCGGCGGGTGTGGGCGCGATCTCGGTGCTTCTCGCGACTCCGGCCGAGGACCGCGACGACGAGTTGGCCGACGCGATGTTCGATGCCGTCATGCGGCAGATCCTCACCGACCCGCCCGACCGCGAGCAGGACGACCACGCCGCCGCCGCGGTCGCTTTTCGTGCGATCACGCCGACGTTGCATACGTTGAGCGCCGCCGAGCGCGCGATCATGGTGGAGTGGCTCGATCGGGTGATCGCCGGACTCTGACACTCGACTCGCCGTTCTCGTCGAGGTCGTTCACAGCGGACTGCACGGACCGCGTGGTTTGTGACAAAGTACGAACAACGACGAGTTCGAGGGGTATCCGTGACACCACTGTTGAACGCTCCTGCACATCGACATCGAGTACCGGTCGAACATCGTGTGCTGGGTCTCGACCGTCGAACGTGGCCACCGGCGCTCGTCGTGCTCGCTGTGTTCCTGGTCTTCACCGTGGTGGTTCCGCGCATCGACGCTGCCCTCGACTGGGACGACCCCGTTCTGGCAGGGCAGCAGCTTGCACTCACCGACACCCTCGTCTTCACCCCCGTCGCCGGTTACGACGTCGAGTCCGGCTTCCGTGTCGGAGACGGAGGCACGTTCGGCGATGCCACCCTCGCCGGGGCCGGCATCACCTTCCAGGTGTCGACAGACTCGTACGACGGCACTCCCGATCAGCTGCTCGAACAGGTGCAGAAGGTCACGTCCCGGACGGACGACCCCACCTTCCGGGTCGACGGGAACAGGGCCACTCTCACCACGGCGGCCGGCGAGACCGGAGTCGCGCAGCCCTACAACAGCGTGCGAAGCGACGGGGTGATCGCGGCCTTCGTTCTCGGCGGCACAGGGGTCGACATCACCGCCTACGGGCCACCCACCCAGATGACCGCAGCCCTCGACGACGTCCGAGCGATGATCGCGAGCATCCGTACCGTGGACGGGGACGACGCATGAGCACTGTCGACCCCCGCACGTCTCCCGAGACGGTCGGCACGGAAGCTGGTCAGCGCCGAGCGGAAGCAGTCGAGATCTCCGGGTGGGGTGCGAGATTCCACTTCGTGCAGCCTCACAACCTCTCCTTCTGGGTCTACCTGGCGCTGACCGCCATAGGTGCGTTCCAGGCGTGGGCGTTCTTCGCACCCGACGCCGGGTTCTACGCCGAAGGGTTCGCGGTCGCAGCGGTGCTGTGCGGGTTGTGCGGACTCGCGTGGCTCGCCTGGTTCCATCACATCGACCGGTGGGAGCGGCAACCAGGCGGGCTCGTGGTCGCTGCCCTCGTGTGGGGCGCTGTCCCGGCAACGTTCGCCTTTGCGATGACCGTCAACACGGCGATGCTCGGCATCTACCCCAAGCTGTTCGGTCAGGAATGGAGCGCGAACTGGGCGGCAGGTGCGACGGCACCGTTCACCGAGGAGGCGGCCAAACTCTGTGGTTTCCTGCTCCTGATGAGCCTCGCCCCGCGTCTCATCCGCACCGCGAACGACGGCCTCATCGTCGGAGCGTTCATCGGGCTCGGATTCGCCGTGTTCGAGGACTTCCTCTACGCGGCGAGTTCCACTGCTCGGGCATTCGGCACCGATCCCGTGGGCAACGCGGTGCACATGTCCGTCGTACGCATCGCCGTCAGTTTCGCCTCCCACCCTCTGTTCAGTGCCCTCGTCTGCACCGGAGCCGTCTATCTGATCGGGACCGCAGCGCAACCCCGGCGGGTCGGGCGTGGTGCGGCCTTCGTCGTCGCCGGCATGTTCCTCCACTTCACATGGGACGACGCCGGCGGTCTCGGTGGCGGCGGTCTGGGAAACTTCGTGGTGATCCTGGCGTCGGTCGTCATCGGGTTCACGGTGCTGACCATCGCGTTCCGCCGGGCCGCACCGCGTGAGTATCAGTTCGTCCGCGACATCCTCGACCCGGAAGTCGAGGCCGGTGTCGTCACCGATGCCGAGGTCGACGGTGTGCTGGACACGAAGGCCCGCAAGGCATTCGTGAAGTCCGCGCCCACTCGGAAGGCCCGACGAGCCCGCACACATCTGCGTCGCGCCGTTCTGGACCTGGCGCACGACGTCGCCCGCGAGAAGGGGGAGGACACCGAGTCCGTACGCCACTCTCGCAGCGAGGTCGAGCGGTTACGAGCAGTGGCCGGGTGATCGATAGCCGACCTTCTGGACCACGACTGTTCCCGGTGTGGGTCAGCGCACCACCTCCACCCGAGCATCGAAGTCGAACCTGTTGATCGCTCCGATTCCCGTTGCCGTCTCGGTGCCCATCAGGAACGCGATGGGTGAATTCGGTTCGGCGGTCACGTGCCCGAGCCCGGCCTGTGCCGTCGGCCGATGGACAGTCAGGCGTAGGGCTGTTCTGCTGCTCTCGGTGTCCTTCCAGATGCTGACCTCCCCGAGAGGGGACGGCACGCGAGGAACGGGCGCCTGGTCCACGATCCGCACGGGGCCGCCCTCCGAGACGCCTCCGAACGCGTCGGCAGTGGCACCGACTCCCGGCACCAATGCGATGTCGAATCCGACCTCCCGCATCAAGTCGTAGATCTGCTGGTTGTCTGTGACCTGCTCGACGGCGTAGAAGTGGTATCCCGGCCGAGCATCCTTGCGGTCGACGGAGAGGACGCGCTCACCGAAGGCGACGGGACCGTCGAACGGTACGCCGTCGATGATCCCGCTCTGGCAGGTCTCGACACCCATCAGGAGCGATGAATTACCCGGAATGCCGGGGCCACCGGGCAATCCGATGAACGACGAGGAGGTGTAGCCGTCCGGCAGTGCGGCGGCTGCGCGCTCGGGTGGTACCGAGACGATGGCGGACACCTCGACGCAGTCCCGAGCCTGAAAGCTGCCGAGAACGTCGGTCGGTGCGGCAGAGGCGGACGGCGCGACCGCAGAGATCACCGCGAGCGCGAGTCCCGCAGTGAACGTGACGGCGGCGGGTCGCACGCCCTTCGAGTGTGTGTGCATCGGATGTCTCCCTGGAATCGAAGGCGTCAGTTCAAGGCGACGAGCTCGTGCAGCGTTCGCCCCGTCCGGGTCTCGGTCACCCCGTCGCGCACGACGGTCAGATCGAACGTCGAGTCGAAGCGGAAGTATCCGGGGTGTCCGACGAGGCTGTAGAGCAACGGTCGGAACACGCGATGGCCGGCGACGGGAACGTCGTCCAGCAGGTCGTGGGCGTGCACGACGTTCTGGACGGTCAGCAGGAGGGACACCTGTCCCGGTACCTCGATGCGGAGCCACGCGGGGTACGACCGGTTCGCGATCTCGTTGAACACCATCGGTCCCTCGGTGACGTCCGCCTCGCCGGAGCTCAGGATGATCTCGCCCTTGTACGCCAACATCAGTGGGCGACTCTCGTGGGCGCCGAGCCGGGCCTGCGTCTTGACCAAGGCATAGAGCAAGGAGAAGTCGTCGTCGTACAGTCGGCCCCAGTGCCAGCGGTCGATGACGCGCTTCATGTCGCCCGCGCCCCAGTTGTGGTCCGCGTAGCCGCGCCCGGTGACGGCAGTGGTTCGTCCGGCGATGGTGATGGATCCCTCGACGCGCGCACGCGGCGCGGCGACGACCCAGCCGAAGACGTCGGTGCCTCCGAACAACGTCTCTCCCTCGCCGGGCATCCAGCTCGGAAGTTCGTTGTGGAAGCGGAGATCGAAGGTGACGTCCTCCTCGGAAAGGTAGAGATGATGGATGGGAAGCCCGTCTGCAGGGAACTCCGCCCATGCGTGGTTCGGCCCCACGACGACGTCGCAGGCGGCGATCGACGCGGTGGCGTCCTTCTTGGAGTGGCGGACGAAAATCTGTCGGCGTGAGCCGTCGGGTGCGTAGATCAGGATCTCCACGCTCGGTTTCGCGACCAGCGCAGGCTCTTCGGGCCGGCGCAGGTTGAGGAATCCGATGATGGTATGACCGTCGTCGAGGTGGGCGTCGAAGTACCAGTGCTCGAAGCCCGATCGGCTCCCCGGCACGGGATGAGCGGCATTGTGGCGCGGGTGGACGTCGGTCAGTCGCGCGTCGCGGCGGCCGGGGCCGTTCCAGGTCTCGACGATCTCCGGCGCGCTCATGCGGAGAATCCGATGTGAACGGTCTTCTCTTCGGTGTCTCCGTCGAGTCCGGTGCGACCGAGTTCGCGGCCGACCCCGCTCGCGCCGCGTCCGCCCCACGGCAGAGCCGGATCCGGCACACCCCACCCGTTCACCCACACGGTGCCCACGCGAAGTTGCTCGACGACGGAGTGCACTCGGGAGATGTTCTGCGAGTACACCATCGCATTCAGCCCGTACTGCGTGTCGTTGGCAATCGCGACGGCTTCCTCGGTGGACGAGAAGCTGATGACGGTGGCGACGGGACCGAAGATCTCCTCCCTGGCGATGGTGAGGTCGTTGTGTCCGCGGAAGACGGTGGGCTGCACGAACTGTCCCGGTCCCTCGATCCGCCGCCCACCGGTGATCAGCTCTGCACCCTCGGCGACACCGGAGTCGATGTATCGCATGATGCCGTCCAGTTGTCGTTCGTTGACGATGGTGCCCATCGTGCTGGCGTCGTCGAACGGGTCTCCGATCACGGCCGCGTCAGCCGCGGCAACCAGCCCCTCGACGACGCGATCGACGACGGACTCGTGCGCGAGGACGCGGGTGCCCGCGGCACACACCTGCCCCTGGTGGTAGAAGTTGCCCATCGCGATCCACGGCATCGCCGCGTCGAGATCGACGTCTTCGAAGATCAGTTGCGGTGCCTTACCTCCGAGTTCGAGAACGATCTTGCGGAACGTGGTGCCCGCGAGCGACTGGATCTGCCGGCCGACACGGGGACTGCCGGTGAAGGACACCTTGTCCACACCGGGATGGCCGGCCAAGGCCGCACCGGCGGTCACGCCCAGACCGGTGACCACGTTGAGCACACCCGGCGGTAGACCGGCTTCGGCACACAGATCCGCGAGGTGCAGCGTGGACAGGGACGCGTCCTCCGCGGGCTTGATCACCACCGTGTTCCCTGCAGCGAGTGCGGGTGCCAACTTCCACGCGGCGATCAGCAGTGGGTTGTTCCACGGCGTGATCGCGGCGACGACACCGAGGGGCTGCCGAACGGTGTAGCCGAACCGGCGTTGCGGTCCGAAGTCCGGCAGCATGACGGTGGTTCCGGAGATCTTGTCCGCCCACCCAGCGAAGTGCCGGAACACCGCGGCAGCGGCCGGGATATCGCCGTTCACGGAGTCGCGGAACAACTTGCCCATCTCGACTGCTTCGAGTGCGGCGAGGGTCTCGCAGTCGCGATCGATCAGATCCGCGATCGTGAGAAGGATCCTCGTACGTTCCGGGCCGCTGACGCGCGACCAGTCACCGTCGAACTGCGCACGTGCAGCGCGCACGGCCCGGTCGACGTCGGCCTCGGCGCCGGCAGCGACGGAGGTGACGAGAGCACCCGTGGTCGGATCGATGCTGTCGTAGGTCTGCCCACCGGAGGCAGCCTGCGAGGCGCCGCCGATACGCAGCAGCGGATCGGGCAGGGCGACAGAGGGACGGGTGGGCGTGCTCGCGGTCATGGCTGCTCCGGGTTGCTGGGAGTGAGGGGAGACGTGAAATGGCGCTGCAGTCCGGCCCACGAGGAGTCGTAATCCGGCTGGCGATGCGGCGCGTCGTGGGCGAGTGGGGTGACGAGCAGGGGGAGCCGCGTCTCGAACATGAACGGCAACGATCCTTCGAGCTTCTGCGGTGCCAGGTCGGCCGCGGTGGCGAGGTCGAAGGTCTCCTGGTCCGGTCCGTGCGCACCCCACATGTTGTGCAGACTTGCACCCCCGGGCAGGAAGCCTTCCGCCTTGGAATCGTGTTGCCCCCGGACCAGTCCCATGAACTCGGTCATGACGTTGCGATGGAAGTGCGGGGGCCGGAACGTGTGCTCGGCGACGTTCCAGCGCGGCGGGAAGATGGCGAGATCCACATTCGCCTGTCCCGGCCGATCGGAGGGCGACGTCAGGAGCGTGAAGATCGACGGGTCGGGGTGATCCCACCCGAGTGTCCCCATGACGTTGAAGTCGGCGGTGTCGTACTTGTACACACCGTGATTGCCGTGCCAGGCCACCACGTCGAGAGGCGAGTGGTCCAGCTCTGTCGAGAAGAGTCGGCCGCCGAACTTCTGGATCTTCTCGACGGGTCGGTCGTCGTCCTCGAATGCTGCGACGGTGTAGTGGAAGTCCCGCGCGTGGGCGAGACCGTTCGCGCCGATGGGTCCGAGTTCGGGAAGGGTGAAGTAGGACCCGTAGTTCTCGCACACATAGCCCGCGGCATCGTCGTCGAGCAGCACGACTCGGAACGTGATGGCCCGTCCGACGACGGCGATCTCGCCGGGAGCGACGTCGACGATTCCGACCTCGGTGTGTATCCGTAGACGGCCGGACTGGGGAACGATCAGCAATTCTCCGTCCAGGTCTGCAACGTAGCGGTCGGTCATCGATCGTGTCGCGTGGTACAGGTGGATCGCGATGCCGTCACGCTGCAGCACATCACCGTTCGCAGCGATGGTCGTGAGGCCGTCGAGAAAGTCGGCCGCATCGAAGGGTCGGGCCACGGGATTCCACCGAAGCCGGTTCACGTCGAGAACTCCGTCACTCAGCGGCGCGGATCGGAGCGTCGGGTGGTCGATGGGGTGATACCGCGGGTGCGCTGCGCTGGGGCGGATCCGGTACGTCCAGGTGCGTCGGTTGACCTCTCGCGGCTCGGTGAACGCCGTCGCGGACAGTTGCTCCGCGTAGAGGCCGTGGGGCGCTCGCTGCGGCGAGTTCTGACCTCGGGGGAGTGCACCGTCGAGGGCTTCGGACTGGTGTTGGTTGCCGAAGCCGGATAGATACTCGGTCATCGTCGCAGTGCTCCGTTCGCGTCGAATTCGGCCTCGCGGCCGTTCATCTGGTCCCGGTACCACCGGAGTCGTTGTGCCACAGCGACCTTCTCGACGACGGGCGCCACTCCGGGTAGGAATCGTCGGGAGAGCTCGATCGCTGTCAGGAGAGGGAAGCGCAGGAGGATGATCAGGACCCACGGGAACGCCCGAGGCATCGTGTAGTCCGACCGTGTCACCGGACTCATGAAGAGAGCGGTGTAAGCGCCGTGAATGCCGTAGTTGTACCGCGCGCGGAGACGCGCGAGGCCTCGCTGCTCGGGGCGCGGTGCGAACCCTGCAGGGAAGGACTCGATGAGTTCCTTGCCGTGTGGTCCGGCGTCGTAACTGCGGGCGGCCGACACCATCGCCGTCATGCGGAGTGAGTCGGCGATGGTGGTAGGGAAGTTCGACACGTCGACACCCAGCAGGTGGCCCATGTACTTCTGGAAATGGAGCAACGCCCGGATCTCGTCGGCGGTGGTCTGCAGACCCACCAGCCGCAAAGCCAGAGCAGGGACGGTGCTGCCACCGAGGAGGGTCAGCATCTGATACCCCTGGCTGATGGGGTAGCCCCACTTCTCGCGATCCCACTCCGGGTGTCCGTCGACCTTGCGGCGTACGGCGACGTGCATGACGCGGACCTTCATCGCGGTGGCTCGGCCTTCCGACCCGATGCGGGACAGGGCGCCCGGCTCGGAGGTGTCGATCCAGAATTTGCAGGTCTCGAGGAATCGGCGCATCGCGTTGTCGCCGGCGTACCCGCCTGCCAGTGAGAGCGGGGTGGCGACGGCAGCCTCGGTGTACATCTCGAGGGTGATGCCGCCGGCAACGGTGAACAGCATCGTGCCCCACCGTCGCCACACCGCGGCCCCGCGTTCCACCAGATCGATGTCGAGCCAGTCCGGTTCGGTCTCGAACTCGTCGAACAGGACGCGCATGCTCTCGGGGACGTCGGGAAGAGAATCGATCCCCTGAGCGAGTGCACGGTCGAGGAGCGCGCGTGTTCCGGTCGGGTCTGCCGCATACACCTCGTCGACGAAGTTCTCGGCGACAGTGTCGCCGAGGAACAGGCTCTCGCAGAACTCCCGCGCGACGTCATCGCTGGGGAACGGCGACGACCGGAACACTCGCTCGAACAATGCTTCGGCGCGTTGTATGCGGGGACTCTTCCGGTGTTCCCAGTAGGTGAACGCGGTGGGAGTGCGCGTAGCGCTGGTCATCTCGATGTCCTCTCCGACAGTGCGTCCGTCAGCCATGCCAGCGCTGCGGTGGTGACTCGGTCGACTCCGTCGGGTTGATCGACCAGGTAGTGGTTCAGGTGGGGCATCTCGACCACTGTCGCGTCACCGCGAGCTGCGGCCATCGCACGCGCATCGTCGGCGAAGGCGGCTTGGTCGCCGAGCAGAGGCATGACGAGGGTGGGGACCGTCACGGCGGTCAGGTTGCGCACGGCATCCGCGTTCGTGTGGTCCAGGCTCCATGTGCTGAGCCAGCTGCGGACCGAGACGAAGCGCGCGAGTCCGCCGGCGGCGGAATTGGCCGCGACCGGATTCCCGTACATGCTGCCCGGAACCCGATCGCTCGGGTCCAGCGTGATGTCGACGAAGCGTGGATCCGCGACGGTGCGGTGAACGACGAAGGCTCGGTCCGACGCCCCGCCCCGAGTGAGATCCTCCAGTTCTCTCCACGCCCACGTGTCGATCCTGCGCATGCGGGAGAGCTGCGCCGCCCGGTACTCCTCGACCCACGTGCGGTCGAGTGGCGTCGTACGTCCAGGTGCGTAGAGGTCGAGGTCGGGGGCGACCGAGGACGGGTCGGACTCGTCCACGACTGCTCCGTCGATCCAGTGGCGCAGGACGCGAGCGCGTCCGGAGTGCGCTCCGACGAGCATGAGGGCATCCGCAGGAACGAGCTCCGCCGACGCGAGATCGACCGGATCACCGGCGGGAGTCGTCGTGATCGTCGGAGTCTCGGCCTGCGACTGGTAGAACGCGGACAGCGAACCGCCGCCGCTGAATCCGAGGAGAACGACCTTCTCGAACCCGAGCTCGTCCTTCATCCACCGCACACCGGCGCCCACGTCCAGGGCCGCGCGTTCCATGATCAGTGCCGGCTCGTTGGAGGAGTAGCGGGTGTTGAGACCCATCGTGGGGATGCCGGCGGCGGCGAATCCGCGGAGCAGGAAGTGCGACAGGAAGTCGCTCGACGGGTGCGCCATCAGGATGCCGACGCGTCGATCAGGGTTGCCGCTGGGCGACACCAGATTCGCATGCAGCGTCGGGTAGTGCCGGGAGAGTCCGGAATGCATCTCCACGCGCCCGTCCCGCGCCGGTTCGTACGGTATTCGCTGGAACTCGTCGACTGTCTCCGGCACCTGCCCCCTGCTTTCGATCGGTGAAATCCGGTCGTTCGTGTGGAGCGAACGTACCGTACTACCGGGTATGGAGAAAGCATTTCGGACAACGAAATCTGTTCCGCTGTTTCGGAAACAGCATCCGTACTCTGTAGTACGGTCGGACCTGACGGCCGCGCTGGAAGTGGCCCGGGACAGGAGTGGCTGTGCGCACACGAACGCGGGTGATCGTCGGTGTACTCGCTGTCGCCGCGGTGGCCACCTCGGTCACTGTCTCGGCCACGACGTGGACGCGATCTCAGGAGGCTCGGGAGCGCACCACGCTCGAGCAGCGATACCTGCAGGTCGCACGGCAGGGCGTTCTCGACCTCACGACCATCTCCGCAGACACGGTCGATGCGGACGTCGAGCGGGTGACGTCGGCGTCCACCGGTCGCTTCCGCGACGAGTTCTCCCAGCGCGCTGCGGATTTCGTGTCCGTCGTCCGGGATGCGGACGTCACTGCCACCGGAGCGGTGAGCGAGGCGGGAATCGAGTCGATGACCGATTCCGACGCGCAGGTGCTCGTGGCGGCGACATCGACGGTCACCAATGCCTCGGGAGCCACGGACGAGCCGCGTGTCTGGCGCCTGCGCGTCTCGGTCGCACGCGACGGTGACCGCCTCGCGTTGTCCGACGTGCAGTTCGTGCCGTGAGCGACGACGTGGCGGTCACTCTGGACGCCGACACGGAACCTGAGGATGCGGTCGACGACGGCGCGGCGACCGATCGACGACGGGGCCTGCGCCGGAGGGGTGCGCAGATCTCGATCGTCGTCGGAATCGTTGCGCTGGTTGCTGTCCCGGTCGGGATCGAACTGACGGTCCCGGATCGGGCGGTATCCGATGCCGTCGAGTCGGACGTCGTCCGGGCGGCGACGGAGGGGACCGTCGCCGTCCTGTCCTACCGAGCCGACAGCGTGCAGTCCGACGTCGACGGCGCGAAGGCACGCCTCACCGGCGATTTCCTCACCTACTATTCCGGTTTCGCCGAGCAGTCCGTCGTTCCGGGAGCGATCGAACGCGGACTCACCTCGAGCGCGGTCGTGTCGGGTGCCGCGCTCGTCTCGATGGACGACGCCGAGGCCGTCGCGCTGCTGTTCGTCAACCAGACTGTCACTGCGGCAGACACTCCCGATCCGCGTGCCACCTCGACCAGCCTCCGCGTGGAGATGGCGCAGGTGGACGGCCGCTGGCTCGTCTCCGCGCTGGATCCTGTGCGGTAGGTCGCCGGGTCACTCGTCCGGCAGCATCATCTGTTCCACTGTTGCGGGCGGCGCGTCGGACAGTGTCGACTCGACCCATCGCGACCCGTCATCGGTGATGTAGGACCCGTTGTTCGGGTCGTAGGCACCCTGTCGGCACAACTGCACCGTCGCCGCCCGCCGGCCCGGGAACTCCTGGCACGGCAGGTTGCGTGCACCGCGGATCGCGCTGGGGTCGTCCGGCGCAACCTTGCAGTACAGGTCGGTCGGCGTCGGCACGGTGTCGACCTCGACGGGTGATCTGCGTTGGTCGGCTGGGAGGAAACCTTCCGTGCACGGCGGCGGGTCGTTGAGTTGTGCGGCGAAGTACGTGTTCTGGCCGGGGTCACCGGCATCGGCATTCGCCTTACCGGTGCCCTGCGTGGCGGCGATGAGTGGGGGATACAGAACCAGGATCTGTTCCAGCGCAGCGTTATATGTGACGGCCACCTGCTCGACGCTGATCAGGTTCGACAACAACAGGGGGAGCGTGGGGCGCAGGTCCTGGAACAGTCCCGACACCGCAGCGCCCAGGGGTTCACCACCGTCGATGACGGATCGTAGGTTGCCGTCGCGCGCCGACACCTGACCGGTGACGGTGGCCAGCGACGCGGCCCACGACCGGACGGCGTCACTGCTCGCGGCGGTCGCACCGAGCACGGGGTCGAGATCGGTGACGAGGGCCGCGATCGGGTCGATGTTCTCCCGCGTCGCCGTGGTGACGGACCCGAACGAGTCGAGCAGCTCGCCGAGGGTGTCACCGTCGGCACCCAGCGCGAGGGAGCTGTCGTCGAGAACGCGGCCGAGAGTCACCGGGTCGACGGAGCGGAACGCGGCGTCGAGCCGGTCGATCGTCGGGGCCACCGCGGTGGGGATCGTGGTGCGGTCGATCGGGATGACCGACCCGTCTTCCAGAAAGGGCCCGTCGTCCGTGTCGGGCAGGAGATCGATGAACTGTTCGCCGATGGCCGACATGCTGTGCACCTCGGCGCGTGTCGACGCAGGAACCGACACGTCCGACGACAGGGAGACGACGGCCGACGCACCGGTGGGAGTGACGCGCAGGGCACTGACCTTGCCGATCTCGCTGCCGCGGTACGTGACGTTGGCGTTGGTGTACAGGCCGGCGCCCCCCGCGAGCTCCACAGTCACGCTGTACCGGCCCAGCCCCAGCTCTTGCGGAATGCGTGCGTAGTGGACACCCGTGATCCCCACCGACAGCACTGCCACCACGGCGATGTCCGTCAGCTGGACACGGAGTCGGACAGTCGGAGTCATGGTGCGCCGTTCTGTGGCAGAAGGTTCGGGGGCAGAAGGTTCGGGGGCAATAGCAGGTCGTTCACGGTGGGCAGCGTGGGCGTCGGGGTGGGTGCCATGGCGCCCACGGCTCCCTCGAGCCCGGCGAGCATGCCTTCGAACGGTGTGCCGAGAAGAAGTGCGTTGTCCAACGTGGCCATCCGGAGGTCGAGCGTCACCTCCCCGTTGGCATAGTCGCCGCGCACCGCGTTCTTGTAGACGTCGATGGGGAACGGGTAAGTGAGGAGATAGCGGAACGACTCGGTGAGTGACGAGCCGGAATCCGCGAGGGACTTCAGGACCGGGCCCAGATCGTCCAGGGCCGTGACGAGGTCGTCGCCGGTGTCGTTCACGATGGCCTCCGCCGTCGTACCGAGGCGGCCGAGGGAGTCGAGGGCCGAGACCAGATCCCCCCGGCGATCCGACAACACGGTCAGAGCCGGAGCCAGCGCGGTGACCGCGTCGCCCAGGACCGCGTCGTTCGCGGCGACCGTCCCGGCGAATCGGTCCAGATCCACGATGGCGTTCTGGATGTCGCTCTTCTGATCGTCGAGTCCGACGAGCAGTGTCTCCAGACCCGCGAGGACCGAGCGCAGCGACTCCTCGTTGCCGTCCAGTGCCGCGTCCACCTCGGTCGTGATGTCGTTGATGCGCGCGAGCCCACCCCCGTTCAGTACCAGGGACAACGACGACAACGTCTGCTCTGTCGTGGGGTACGCGCCCGCTCGGTCGAGGGGGATCACATCGCCATCGGAGAGTCGACCCTGTGCGTCTCCCGATGTCGAAGCGGCCAATTCGATGTGGGTCGATCCGAGGAGGCTCGTCTGCCCCACCGACGCGACGGCATCGGCCGGGAGTGTGGTGCTGCCGTCGAGACGCACCGTCACCTCGGCGTGTCCGTCGACGAGCGCCAGATCGGCCACACGTCCGACGGTGACGTCGCCGACGAGGACTCGCGCGTTGCGTTCGATCGTGGACACGTCGGGCATCTCGATGACCACCTCGTACGATCCGGGACCGTCGCCTGCCGTGCCCGGCAGCGGAAGCGAGTTCAGGCCCTGCCATCCGCACGCCGACAACAGTGCCGACGAGCACAGAACGAGTGCCACCGACGACGCGGACCTCCGTGTCGTCATCGCCCGCCCTCGCTGTCGACGATCTGGCCCGGCAGAGCGCCGACACCCGTGATGGGGTTCGCCTGCAGGGGCAGGTAGTCGAAGGCGAGAGTCTTCAGCAACGGACCCAGATAGCGGACACACGACTCTGCTCCCTCCTGCGCTCCCACCTGCTCGGCGGCGGCGATGGCCGAACAGACGAAGTCCATCGGATTCGCGAAGTTGTTCGGCGCCAACGACGACACGATCGCGTTGTGCGCCGGCTGGTAGATGTTGTTCAGATTCGACAGCGCAGTAGGCGCTACGTGGAGGATCTGCGCGATGCCGTCCCGCTGGGACGCCAGCTCGGCCGTGAGCTCCTCCAGGCTGCCCAGCGTGGTTGCGACGCCCGTCCTGTTCTCGCGGACGAAGCGCTCCACGTTCGACACCGCGCCGTCCAATGATGCCAGCGCGCTGCCGATCTCGTCCTGATCGTCGGCCAGCACGGAGGTGACCGAGGCCATCGTCTCGTTGAACGTGACGATCTGCTGATCACTCGCAGCGAGTGCCGACACGAAGACCTGGAGGTTGCGCACGAGGGAGTAGAGGTCGGTTCTACCGTCCGAGAGCGTGCGCATCGCGTCGGACAGCTGGGTCAGCGTGGTGCGGATGTCCTGCCCACGCCCGCCGATGTTCGCGTCCACCGCATCGACGAGCGCTCCGAGGGGCCTGGCGGCGTCGACCGAGTCGGGCCCGGTGGGGCCCTGCGGCGCAAGAGTTTCGGATACACGGGCGAGTTGCTCGGTGATGCGGTCCCACTCGACGGGCACGGCGGTCCGGTCGAGCGGGATGGTGTCGGCGGATCGGAGGGTGTCGCCGCCGTCGTAAGCGGGAGCGAGTTGGACGAAGCGCGACGCGACCACACTCTGCGAGACGATGACCGCCTTCGCGTCGGCCGGAAGGGGATACGACGAGTCGTAGCGCAGTCCCACCTCCGCGTGGTCGCCGCGAGGCTCGATCGAGGTCACCGAGCCGATGGTCACTCCCATGAGGCGCACGTCGTCACCGACGTACAGACCGGTGGTGTTCGCGAACTCCGCCGTCACCGCAACCGAGGTGAATCGCGGCACGATCGCGTACGACGCGGCAGCAGCGACGACGAGGAACAGCACGACGCCGACGAGCCTCCTGGTCATCGGGGTGCTCCGTTCAACGCAGTCAGCGGATTGACGGAGGTGGAATCGGCCGGAGCCGGGCCCAGTCCGAGGGCAGCCCGGATGAACGGGCTGATGACCTGGCCGGGGATCAGGTTCTGGATGTACGAGTTGAAGAACGGTCCGCTGGACACCGCCTCGCCGAGTTGCGTCACGTACGGCCCCAGGTTCTCGATCGCGGCGGAGATGTTCGCCTTGTTGTCGGTCAGGACGGTGAGGACGGAGTCGAGCGAGGCCAGTGTCGGCGCAAGCTCGGCCTGGTTGTCGGCCACCAGTCCGCGCAATTGGTCCGCCAACCGCGTCACGGTTCCGGAGAGTGTGTCCACGGCGCCGCGTCGTCGGTCGAGTTCGGCGAGAACCGTGGCCGCATCGACAATGAGCGTGTCGACCTGCGCACTGCGGTCTGCAAGGACGCCGGTGACCTTCTCGGCCGACGCCAGGAGGTCACGCAAGCTCTCGTCCCGCGACGCGACCGTCGCGGACAAACGACCCACCCCGTCGATGGCGCGGCCCAGGTCGTCCGGTGTGCGATCGAGCATCTCGGTGGTGGCGGCGAGTGAGTCGGTGAGCTGCTCGGTGTCGATACCGGCCGCGTCGTCGGTGAGGTCGCCCAGAGCGTCCGTGAGCTGATACGGGCTGGTGGTGCGGTCGAGTCCGACGGGTTCCGTCGTCGACAGGCGGCCGTCACCACGCGGATCCATCCGGAGGTTCTTGGTGCCGAGGACGGTTTCGGTGGCGATGGCGAGACGGGTATCGATGCCGGGCAGCACCTTTCCCTCGACCGAGAACGTCACCAGGACGGCCTGTCCCGCGACCGCGATGTCGGTGACCGTCCCTACCCGCACCCCCGCGACCTCCACGGCGGCGCCCGTCTCGAGTCCTCCGGTGTCGAGGAACAATCCGCTGTACGACGTTCCGGCGGAGACGATCGGCAGTGCGGCCGCGTTCATCGCTGCTGCTGCAGCGATCACCACGAGGAAGGTGCCGACGATGCCGGTGCGGACGGTGTCGACCGTGCGAAAGCGTTCCATCATGCTGGGGCACACCTTCCCGTGTTCTGACCGATGAGCGGTGTCGTCAGGCCCTGCCCGTCGGGCGTGTCGATCTTCAACCTGATGCCGCACAGGTAGTAGTTGAAGAAGTTCCCGTACGCGCCGAGGCGGCTGAGGGAGGCGTACGTGTCCGGCAGGCGAGTGGTGATGCTCGCGATGGTGTCCTTGCCGGCATCGAGTTGTGCTGCCGTGCGCTGCAACTGGTCGACGGTGGTGTCCAACGGCGGACGTGCGTCGACGAGCAGGTCGCCGATCGTGGCGGCCGAACTGTCGATGCTCGTCAGTGCCTCACCCCAGGTCCGGGTGTCGGCAGCGAGGCCGGACACCAGCGTCCGAGCACTGTCTATCGCGAGGGACACGTCGTCCTGGCGCCCTGCGAGTGTCGCCAGGGTAGTCCGCAGATTCGTGATCAGCTGTCCGATCACCTCGTCACGGTCTGCCAACGACGACGTCAGACTCGCGAGCCGCGCCAGCACCGAGGCGACGGTGCCGCCCTGCCCCTGGAAGACGTCGACGAGTTCGCCGGTCACTCTGTTCACGGTGCTGGGGTCGAGGCCGGAGAACAAGGGTTGGAATCCGCCCAGGAGTCGGTCGAGATCCAGTGCAGGAGAGGTCCGGTCGACCGGGATGGTGACGCCGGCAGCGAGAGGCGCGGCGTCACCGGCAGTGTCGGCCAATTCGAGGTAACGATCGCCGACCAGGTTCTGGTAGCGGATCGTGGCCGTGGTGGACTCGGTCACGGTGTACGCATCGGTCACGTCGAACTCCACCACGGCGTGGTCGTTGTCGACGATGTCCACCGTGCCCACCGATCCGACCTCCACACCCGCCACTCGGACGAATTCACCACTGCGCAAGCCGGACGCGCTGGTGAAGAGCGCCCGGTGGGTGGTGGTCGAGTCGAAGCGGACCTGGCCGAAGACGACCACCAGAGCGGCGAGCACCAGGGTCATGGTGACCACGAAGCTCGTGAGCCGAACGAGGTTGCCCCGGTGACTCATCGAGTCGTGCTCGGTGCTGCGAGACCGCCGGGGAGGAAGTCGATGATGGACGTCGGGTCGAGGAAGGGGGCGGTCGTACCGGCGCGGAAGGGGTTCGAGCCGGTGTCGGCGCGGACGTAGGGAGCCGGAATGTCGCCGTCGGACAGCAGCGGCAGCGCACCGCACCGGGGCCCGCCGGTGGCAGCGACCTTCGGTAGGTCGGTGGCGTACTCGTACGCCGGCACCCCGAACAGCACGGTGCTGTTCAGCAACATCGTGCGGCCGTTGCCGCCGGAGACCTTCTCCGCAGCCTTCCGTGCGATGTCGGCGCCCTGAAGGAAGCACGTGAACTCGGGGGAGTACTCCCGCAGCAACCCGGTCGTCGGGACCAGATCGGCCACCGTGGCGGTCACTCCGTCGGCGTTCTCCGCGAGAACGGTGCGAGCGTCGGTCGCCGCTCCCGTCAGCGACGTCAGGGCGGGGCCCAGCACATCAGTGCTGTCGGTGACCGTGCGCGCGGTGGTGGTCAGCGAGGCCAGAGTGCTGACCAGATCCGGTGCGCTGTCACCCAGTGCACCGGATGTGACAGCAGCGGAACGCAGGTCGCGTCGGAGTGTGGGAACGAGCGGACTGACCGCCCCGAGCACGGTGTCCAGGTTCTCGATGGTCGTGCCCAGCGCGCGGCCCCGGCCGTTCAGGGCGGTGGAGAGCGCCCCCAGGGTGGTGTTCAGCTTCTCGGGTTGCGACGCGACGAGAACGGACGTCAGCGATTCGAACACGGAGTTCACCTCCACGGTGACGGAGGAGGCGGCGATGACGGCGCCGTCCGCGATGGGCACGGCGGACGGTGACGGGGGAGCGGTGAGGGTGACCATCTTCGATCCGAAGATGGTGGTGGCGGCGACGGTGGCCCCGACATCGGAGGGCACCGAACCCGCGATGTCGCCGCGGAGGCGGAGGTCGATCACGGCGCCGCGGGTCGACGGGCGGACCTGCGACACGGTGCCGATCTCGACACCGTTCATCTTTACCAGCGCGCCCCGCTGCATCACCAGCCCGGCGCGATCGGACTGCACCGACACCGAGACCGACGGCATGATCGCTTCGGTGACGGTGCCCCGATAGGCGAGGTAGGCCGCCGCGACCACTCCGACGATCAGCAGAATCGACAGAAGCGCAGCACTTTTGAGGCGAGTTGAGGATCGTGTCATGTCACCCTGCCAGGTGCACGGATCGTGCGCTGCCGTACAGCGCGAGCGAGATCAGCAGCGTGACGCTGACGACCGTGATGAGGGACAGTCGCACGGCGCGTCCGGTGGCGGTGCCGACGCCCGCGGGACCCCCGGAAGCGGTGTAGCCGTAGTAGGTGTGGATCACCATGACCGCGACGGCCATGACGATGACCTGGACGAACGACCACAGAACGTCCGTCGGGACGAGGAACGTGGAGAAGTAGTGGTCGTAGACCCCGCCGGACTGGCCCAGCACCACGACTGTCGCGACCCGGCTCGCGAGGAACGACGTGATCAGTGACAACGCGTAGAGCGGAACCACGGCGACGATGCCCGCGACGATGCGGGTGCCGACGAGGTACGGCAGCGACTTGATCGCCATGACCTCGAGCGCGTCGATCTCCTCGCTGATCCGCATGGCGCCGAGCGCTGCCGTGGTCCCGGCGCCGATGGTCGCGGCAAGGCCCACTCCCGCGGTGACCGGTGCGACGACCCGTACGTTGACGTAGGCGGCCAGGAACCCGGTCAGCGCGTCGACCCCGATACTTCCGAGCGAGTCGAAACCCTGCACCGCGACGGTGGCACCGGCGAACAGGGTGAGGAAGCCGAGAATGACGATGCTGCCGCCGATCGCGGCGAGAACACCGGTGCCGAGCGAGATCTCGGCAATGACGCGCATCGTCTCCCCGCGGTACGACCGGGCGGCTCGGCCGGTGGACGCAAGTGCACGCGTGAAGAAGATCGCGCGTTCACCGAGTACATCGACCGCTCCGGAGGCAGCGTTCGTCCGGCGTCGCATCGCAGCAGCGATGTCGCTCATCTCGAGCACCATCAGCGGCCGCTCACGGCGAGGCCCACGGAGGTGAGGACCAGGTTGGCCAGGAACAGGGCGACGAACGAGAACACCACGGTCTCGTTGACCGCCTCCCCGACGCTCTTCGGCCCACCTCGCACGGACAGTCCCCGGTAGCAGGCGACCAGCGCGGCGAGGAGACCGAACAATGCTGCCTTCACCTCGGAGAGCAGCAGTTCCGGAAGTCCCACCAGCAGCGTGACTCCTGCGGCATAAGCACCCGGCGTGACGTCCTGGAGGTACACGGAGAAGAAGAACCCGCCCACCAGTCCGATGGTGCACACGGCGCCGTTCAGGAGAGCCGCGACGAGGGTGCAGGCGAGAACGCGAGGCAGGACGAGGCGGTGCACCGGATCGATGCCCAGCACCTCCATGGCGTCCACCTCCTCGCGGATGGTGCGCGATCCGAGATCTGCGGCGATCGCAGTCGCGGCAGCGCCGGCCACGACGAGCACGGTGACCAGCGGCCCGATCTGGGTGACGGCGCCCAGGCCTGCGCCCGCACCGCTCAGATCGGAGGCACCGATCTCGATGAGCAACGAGTTCAGGGTGAAGACGACCAGCACCGTGAACGGGACCGACATCAGGATCGTCGGCAGCAGGGACACCCGGGCGATGAACCAACTCTGATCGACGAACTCCCGCCACTGGAACGGCCGCTTCGCGAGTGCTCGGGCGGTGTCGAGTGCCAGGGAGTAGAACTCGCCGAGTGACGACACCGCCCCGCGTGCCGCCGACGTGACTGCGCGCGAGGTGGAGACGCTCACCGGCCGACCAGTGTCCGTGCGTGGTCCATGCGGCATACCCTTCCGGTGACAATCAGCAATAGCGGCTGTGACTCAGGCCACCATACCGCACTGTATGGTGTGTTCGAACGGTTTCGATGATCCGACCTCGGGAGAGATGAATGTCGTTGTGCAGCAGGCTCATGTCCGTCGTGCTCATCGCGACCGGAGTCCAGGCGTGTGTCGTGGCTGCGTCCACGGCCGGCCCGGCGGATCCGTGCGTCGACACTGTTCTCCTGCTGCACGACCTGGGTTCCTCCGCGGCGGAGTGGGACGGGTGGACCGACGATCTGACGAGGGGCGGGTGGTGTCCGGTCGCGCTGACCTACGGCGAATCGGCTCTCACGGAGGCGCTCCGGCCGGTCGCCACGGTCGCCGGGCTGGCTGCACTCGAGGACTCCGCGTCGCAGGTGCGGTCGGCGATCGACGGGATCCTGTCCCGCACCGGGGAGTCGCGGATACGCGTCGTGGCACGCGGCGCGGGAGCGCTGGCCGTGCAGTACGCACTGGCCCACCCCGTGAACGACGGACCTGCCCCGGTGTCCACATTGCTCACGATCGGGCCTCTCTGGCGCGGAACGAACCTCGCCGGGGCCGGCACGATCGCCGCGTTCAACCGCGGTATCGGAACCTACGACGAATTGGCCCGTCTGGAGAAGCCCCTGGTGGGTCCGTGGTGCGGGGCGTGCGGCCAGATCGTCGCGGGGTCGTCGTTTCTCACGACTCCGCCCGTCGACGTACCGGTCGCTGGGGTGCGGTATGTCGACCTCGTCACGGCGACCGACGGACTCGTGACCGCTCCGCTCACGAGTGCGATGCCGGGTGGCGAGGCGATCGTCGTGCAGTCTGTCGATCCGACCAGCACGGTCGACCACACCCGGCTCTCGAGCGACGAGCAGGTACGGCGACTCGCGCTGGACGCACTCGGTCGGACCTGAGCCGACGAGGTGATCGTACGATCGACGAATCAGTCGAGCCCGATGACACGAAGGAGAGCGATGGCACCCGAGGCCGCGTCCGGCGATGCCCGCACCCGGAGTGGCGCTCCCGCACGTCGACGGCGTGGCAGTGAGAAGAAGTCGGCGCCCGCGCCACGGGCTCCGCGGCTCACCGTCGACGACTGGATCGACGCCGCCTTCGCACTGCTGGTGAGCGAGGGCGTGTCGGAAGTGAAGATCACGACGCTGTGCGAGCGGCTGAAGGTGACCAAGGGCAGCTTCTACTGGCACTTCGCCGACATCGACGAGCTGATGACCGCCATCGCCGACAAGTGGTGCGACGAGCAGAACGACACGCTTCGCGGACTGGCTCAGGTGGACACCGTGCCCGTGGACGCGAGACTGCAGGTGATGGCGGAACTGCTTCTGCAGGAACGTACCTGGGCTGTCGAGGCGGCAGTGCGGGACTGGGCTCGGACCTACGACAAGATTGCCGTGGTCGTCCGGGAGCTCGATCAACGCATCTTCGACGTGGTCCAGAACTCGATGCGCGAACTGGGGTTCGACGAGGCCGAGGCACGGTTGCGAGCAGGCTTTCTCGTGTACGCGGGCATCGGTTTCGTGCATGCCCGCGACAACCTCCCCACGCCGACCCCGGACGAGGTGCGGGCGATGTTCGCCCTGCTGACCGCGCGGTAGCTGCCCGTCACTCCGCCGAAACGGGCCTGACACACCATACGGTGCGGTACGGTCAGCCCCGGCGCACTCGCGCCGCGGGCATGGGGGTGCGAAGTGGCGGAGGAGTTCTCGGTCGGTCGTGACGGTGCGATGGCGCGCCGGCGGTTCCTGCGCAATCTGGGCTTGGCGGTGGCAGTGGGTGCGACGGGGGGTGTTGTCACCCGCGCTCAGGCTCAGCCGACTCTTTCGAGTCCGCTGCTGTTCCACTCGCCGACACTGACGCCGTACATCGACGAGGTGGCTCCGCTACCCATTGTGCGCGGGGCCGACCACGTCGTCCGAACTGTGTCCACGATGCATCGATATCACTCGGGAGTGTCTGCGGCGCCCGCGATGGCGTACGAGGTGGACGGGGTGGCGACCACGGTGCTCGGCCCCACCCTCGAAGCGGAGTCCGGCCAACGGATGTCGCTCACCCTCACCAACGACCTCGGCCCGCATCCGTTCGCGCGCGATCTCGACACGAGTCTCCACGGAGTCTCACCACTCTTCCGGACCAGTCCGCCGACGGTGCTGCATCTGCACGGCGGGCTGACCCCGCCGGACAGCGACGGGCACGCCGAGCAACTCGTGCACTACGGTCGCACCCTGCGCTACGAGTTCCCGTTCCGCCAGGAAGCGGCCCACTTCTGGTACCACGACCACGCCATGGGAATCACCCGCGCGAACGTGTACGGCGGGCTCGCCGGGAACGTTCTGCTTCGCGACCGCTTCGACACCGGCGAAGCGGGCAATCCGCTGGGTCTGCCCGCAGGTGAGTTCGAGATGCCGCTCGTACTGCAGGAGAAGATCCTGAATCCTGATGGCAGAGCGAGTCTGCGATCCACCCCCGTGGTGCCCGAAGGATCCTGGGAAGGCGGGGCCGTCGGCGATCTCGGAGTGGTGAACGGTGCTGTGTGGCCGCGTGTCCCGGTCGCTCGCGGGGTGTATCGCTTTCGTATGATCAACGCCGGCTCGTACAGCGTCTGGAATCTCTACCTCGATCACGAGATCCCGTTTCTGGTCATCGGTAACGACGGCGGACTGCTCGATGCCCCGGTCGAGACTCGACACCTCCGGATCGCCCCGGGGGAGCGCTACGACGTGCTCGTGGACTTCGGGGCAGTCGAACCCGGCACGGCGGTGCGGCTGCTCAACGACGAGGCACCACCGTTGCAGGCTGCGCAACTAGGCGCCGTCGCCATGACGCACTTCTGCCGCTTCGACGTCACCGCGGCTCGCGGCCACACGGGCGCGATCCCGAACCGTCTGCGCGACGGTGGATCACGACCGGAACCACTACCGCCGATCGCAACTCCCGACCGCCACCGTGTCGTCACCGTCAGTCAGCCGTACGCGCTACGGCTTCCGCCGGCGTACATGGCTCTCAACAACCTCCGCTACATTGACGGGGACATCGAATCTCCCCGCGCCGGGACCACCGAGCGGTGGGACATCGTGAACATCACGGCGGATCCGCATCCGATCCATCTGCACCTGGTGCACTTCCGCATTCTCGAGCGCGTCCCGCTACGCACCGTCGAGCTTCAACTCGCTCATCCGCAACCCGCCGTCGGCACGAAGTGGACGCCGTCACCGGAACCCTTCCTCGCCGGTCCGGGACTCCCTCCGGCGCCGTGGGAGAGCGGGTGGAAGGACACGGTGCGACTCGATCCGGGCACCGTGACTCGCATCGTCGTGCGATTCCCCACCGCCGAGGAACTCGACTTCGATCCCGACGCCGTGTTCCCCCGGCCGCCCGAACCGGGTGCCCTGGCGTCCTACGACCATGCAGTTCACAGCGCACCGGCCGGGGATCTGCAGGGCTACATGTGGCACTGCCACATCCTCGACCACGAGGATCACGAGATGATGCTGCGGTACCGCGTGATCGGGTGAGGTGCGGGGTACCTCGACGCTGCGAATCTCACGTTCGACGGGGGCCGGGTATCAGCAGGGGAACGCGGTCCACCAGGTCGAGTGCGACATCGGGAGAGGCGCCGTCGAACACGGCTGTGTGGATCCCGCGCATGGCGCCGGTCACGAGTTGCGCTGCCGCGGCCACGTCGGTGTGGCGCTCGATCTGACCGGCATCGGCCGCTCTGTGCAGCAGTTGTTCGATCGCGACGACGAAGTCGGTGTGCCACCCCTCGGCGGTTCCTTCGCTGCGGGGAACACCGATGTTGCGGAACAGCACGTGGGTCGCTGGAGTGTCGTAGATGGTGGCCGCGGCGATGTGCAGGAACGATCGCAGCTGTCCCAGAGGATCGTCCGGCCACGTCGCCTGCTCGGAACGCGTTGCCATGCGTTCGATCAGCGTGGTGGCGGCATCGTTGACGGCTGCGTGGAACAGGTCGCGTTTGGTGGGGAAGTGGTGGAATGCGGTCCGAGCCGCGAGTCCGCAGTGCTGCGCCACGGCCTCCACGGTGATGTCGCCGTAGTCGGAGTGTTCGAGCAGCGTCTGGGTGGCGTGGACGAGCCGAGTCGGCGCCGGCCCCGGGTCGTCCGTGGTGTCGGACGCGGCCCACCGATAAAGAGTGGTCGGGTGGACACCCAGATCAGATGCGACGGCGGTGGGACTCTCTGTTCCCTCGAAGGCACGCTCCACAGCGGCGCGACGGTCGGCCGCAGTGAACTTCGAGGCCCTGGCCATGATCGTGACACTACAGTCCGAGTCGGCCGAGCGGGGACGGCAACTCGGGAGATCAGCGCAGCAGCCGCGCCACCGCCGGAAGCAGTACCCGAGGTGGCGTCAGCGCTGCCGTGGCGGCCGCGATGGTGTTCCTCCGTCCTGAGATGACGTGTGGACGTGAGGTTCTGGCGTCGAGGGCGCGCATCGCGGTGGCGACGACCTCGGCGGGTGACTGGTACGAGCCGGTTGTCGCGGCGGACTCGCCGATGACATCGAAGAACTCGGTGCGCGTCGGACCCGGGGCGAGTGCGAACACTCGGACACCGTGGCGCCTGGACTCGAACCACAACGACTGCGTGAAGCTCAGGACGAACGCCTTGGCTGCGGCATAGACGGCGAGGGTGGGGACGGGTTGGAACGCCGTCGTGCTGGCGACGTTGACGACGGATCCGGTGCCGCGGGAGATCATGTCGGGGAGGAAGGCAGAGCAGATGTCCACCACTGCAGCGACATCGACCGCCAGGAGCCGCGCGAGGTCGTCGGCATCGTTGTCGACGAACGGGCCCTGTACAGCGAAGCCGGCATTGTTGACGACGAGGTCCAGTCGCTCGGGAACGAGGGTCCGTAGTCGACGTCCGGCTGCTGGTTCCGACAGATCGTGGGAGACCGTACGGCAGTGGATGCCGTGTGCACGTTCGAGTTCGGCTGCGAGAGCGGTCAACCGGCCCTCCCGTCGTGCCACCAAGACCAGGTCGGAGCCGCGCGCGGCCAGGGCTCGGGCGAACTCGGCCCCGATGCCGGAACTCGCCCCGGTCACCATGGACCGCGCCGGTCGGAATGGATCCTGCGAGCGACTCATACTCGGTATTCCTTCGACCGATGTCCGCGCTCGGAGGCGGACCGTCGGGCGAAATCCTCGTAGGAGGTGGGTTCGCGTCCCAGCAGTGCGGGTAGCACGGTCAGATCGCCGGCGGGGAGTCCGTGCCGGTCGTAGTGCGACATCATCGTGCGGTACGCCTCGCGCGCATCGTGCGGCCAGTCGTTCATGCCGCGGGGATTGGCGGCCGCGCCGATTCCCCGCACGAGGTGGCTCGCGGAGTGCATTCCGGTCGCCCGGACGGCCTCGACGAGGATCGGTCCCAGCGCGGGCAGGGCGGCTGTCCTGTGTCTGAGCGATGACGGCGGGATGCGAAGAGCAGTCACGCGATGGCCCAACACCGTCGACCAGATCGCCGCCATCTGGTGGCGAGTCAGTTCGACGGTGGACAGGTCGTAGGTACGCCCGGTGTGTGGGGCCGGATCGAGTGCGATGGTGGCGGCCACCTCGGCGACATCGGCGACGTCGACCACTCCCATGACGCTGTCCGGTGAGACCGGGTACGGCATGACGCCCGCGTGCAGAAGGTCCCACACCTCGAGGTAGTTCTGCATGTAGTGCGACGGTCTCAGGACGGTGGTGGGGATCGCGCTGTCGAGCAGCATCCCCTCCGCGATGTGCTTCTGCCGATGATGGGTCAGCTGGTGCAGTTCGGGGTGGATCACCGAGTGGAACACGATGTGCTGCAGACCAAGTGATGGTCCTGAAGCGATCAGGTGATCGATGATGGGTCGCTCGTCGATGATCTGGGTCGGAGCCGCGTGATACAGGACAGTCGTGTCGGCGAGGGCCGTGTCGAGTGTCTGCGGGGCTCTCAAATCGCCCACGACGACCTCGGTGGCCCCGTCCCGCCGAGTCGTACGGGCCTGGTCGTCGTTCTTCACCACCGCTCGTACCGGAACACCCCGTGATGCCAGCTGCCGGACGAGCAGCCGTCCGACACCGCCTGCGGCACTGGTCACCGTGATCATGGAACCCCCTCCGGTCTCCGCACCCGGCCCGCCCCGATGCTCATGCGAATATTGCATTATGAGTGCAAATAACGCAAGGCCGACAAGGCGTGATCGGCGGACGGGTCGTCGCGATCCCGGCATCGAAAGGACCAGCCGACTAGACTTCTTCCCGTGGACGCGGGTCGAGAGAACGACAGGTCACCCGGCGACACCATCGCGGCACACTTGCGGGAGGAGATCCTCTCCGGTCGCCGCGTCGGCGGGGAGAGGTTGGTCGAGGAGACCATCGCCAAGAGTTTCGGTGTGTCCCGCGTTCCGGTTCGAGAGGCTCTGGCGCAGTTGGAAGCCGAAGGTTTCATCACCACCGTGCGATACCGCGGCGCGACCGTGTCGACCACCCTCCGCAAGGACAATCGTGAGCTGCTCGAGGTCCGGCACGGACTCGAGGTCCTCGCCGCCCAGCTGGCTGCGCGCAACCGGGGTGGCCCGGTGGCGGACGAGCTGGCGCGCGTCGTCGAACAGGCGCGGGAGCGCAGTGGTGAACCATCCGCCGACCGGAGCGACGCCCGGTCGTTTCACGACCTCATCGCCATCGCCTCGGGCAACGACCAGCTCAGAGAGATGCTGGCGGGCGTCAATCGACGCGTCGAGTGGGGCCTCGGTGACGATCCCGATGCCACCGTTCACGACCATGCGGCACTCGCCTCGGCCATCCTCGGTGGCGCGCCCGTCCAGGCGGGGTTCCTCATGGACGAGCATCTCCGGCGGGACGAAGCCGACACCTGAGTAGTCGGTCCGTCACTTCGTATACTATCTGAGGTGTATATCAGGGGATTAACACATCCGTAGCGCCGAGCAACGGGAATGACACATGGTTTGTATACAAAGTAGGCAGTCGTTTCGGAGCACGTGGAGAGGCGACTCGCCGGCTGACATCCGTTCCCGGTGCCGTCCAGTCCCCTGGAGCACACCATGTCCACATCCACTCCGGCGTCGATCCCACCGGGCGTCGATCCCGTGCCGGCATCGGCGCTGTCCAGCACCCTCGACCGCATCGGATTCACCCGCGTCCAGGGAGCTGTCGTCCTCCTCCTCATGGCGGGGTTGTTCTTCGACAGTCTCGAGCAGAACTCCACCGGCGCCATGGGCCCGCTCATCAAGGACTCTCTCGGAATCGGCAACGCGCAGTTGACATTCATCAACACCGCCACCGTGATCGGTGGACTCGTGGGCCGCCTCATCGGTGGCTACATCGCCGACCGGTGGGGCAGGCGGGTGGCGCTCAGCCTGAACCTGCTGGTCTACACCCTCGGCGGACTGATCAGTGCCGCGTCCGTCAGTTACGAGATGCTGCTGGCGAGCCGATTCATCGTGGGCATCGGTCTGGGCGGCGAGTTCACGGTCGGTTTGGCGATCCTCGCCGAACTGGTCGCGACCCGCCACCGCGGTTCTCTCCTCGCCACTCTCAACATCTCGTCCGGAGGCATCGGCAACATCGCATCGTTCGGCTTCTTCATGCTCGTGCTCGGTCCGCTCGGAGGCGTCCTGGGCGGCGACGACACGTCGTGGCGCTGGACTTACGTCATCCTCGCGGTTCCGGCACTGCTGGTCGTGTTCTTCCGGCGCTACCTTCCGGAATCGCCGCGTTTCCTGTTGTCCAAAGGGCGTGTCGACGAGGCCAATCGAAGTCTGACGCGGCTGGCCAGTGGCTCGATCTCGGGGCTTCGCGACCCGGGGCCGACGAAGCAGTTCGTGACCGATGCCGACATCCTTCCCACCACCTCGTCGACGTCGTACGCAGAGGTGTTCCGCGGGCAGAATCTGCGCCGCACCGCGGCGGTCGGAGCCGCCTCGTGGATGTCGTTCGGTGCCCAGGTCACCCTCCTGTTCCTCATGCCCATCCTGTTGGTCTCGAGGGGCTACTCCCTCACGGACTCACTGCTGTTCACCATGATCATGAACGTCGGCAGTCTCTTCGGCGCCTGTGCCGCGTGCTATCTCGCCGGCCGAGTCCGGCGGCGGCCCACTGTGATGACCGCGGCGGTTCTCGGGTGCGTGTCCGCGGTGGCGTTCGCGACTCTCGCGAACAGCGTTGCCACCATCCTCGTTCTCGGCGCCGTCTTCCAGTTCTTCACGATGATGCTCAACACCATGCTGTCGGTGTGGACGCCGGAACTGTTCCCCACCTCGATCCGCGGAATGGGCACGTCCATCGTCAACGGAATCGGGAATGTCGCCGGCGCCGTCATGCCGTTCGCAGCCCTCTTCTTCTTCGACCGCGCGGGAGTGGCCGGAGTGTTCTTCATGATCGCGGCCATGTACGTCCTCCTGGTCGTCGTCGCTCGGTTCGGACCCGAGACGTTCGGACAGTCCCTCGAGGAAGTGAACGAGAAGGAACTCGTCGCAGCCTGACGCTCGAATATATTGCACCACAACAGAAAGGCAACATCCATCATGACCGAGTCACTGTTCGTCTCCGCCACCGCGCACGGGCTGAACTACCTTCCCGAGTACTACGCCGATCACGCCGGCATGTTCGCCGAGCGCGGTCTGTCGGTGCGCGCGAAGGCGTGTGACCCATGGACCGGCGTGCTCGACGATCTCGACAGCGGTGCTGCGGACATCGCGCTCGGCGGACTGTGGGTTCCCGGAATGTACTGGGGGACATCTCGTCAGCTCACCGTGTTCGCGCAGCTCAATCACCAGTTTCCCAAGGCGCTCGTCATGCGAGCGCCGACACCGGAAGGATTCGACTGGTCGATACTCACCGGGAAGACCGTGTTGGCGCCGGGAATCGGTGGTAGCGCGCCGTATGCGATCACCGCGGGAATGATGCGGGAAGCGGGAATCGATTCCGCCGCAACGACATTTCTCCGCGATCTGTCCACGCCGATGTTCGTCGAACTGTTCGAGGACGGACTCGGTGATGCGATCATCCTCGACATCACCACCGCTCAGTCGATGTCGGATCGCCACACCGGACACATCGTCGTCGAGTACGCAGACGTCGGCGGGCTCGGCCCGAACAGTGTGTACTACTGCCGCACCGACCGTGTCGAGGAACTGGAGGATCGGCTCGTCGCGTTCACCTCCGCCCTGGACGCTGCTATGGCAACGGTCAAGGCGACGCCCGTGAGTGAACTCGAACCGCTGCTGGCCGAGCACTGGCCCATGATGCCGCTGCCCACTCTCACCGCCGCGTGCACCAGAATCCAGCAATCCCGCACCTGGGACACGGTGCGCATCGATGGTGCTGCGAGCGACCGCTGGATGCGCATCCTCCACGAAGAGAAGATGGTCGGTCGGGCCCCCGCGTTCGAGGATCTGGTCACCTCGCGCATCGTCGACGCTGCGGAACTGACGACGGTCGGCTGAACGATGACACTGGTACTGCGCCACTCGGAGATCTCGGCGCTGCTGGACCGCACCACTGTCCTGGAAGCAGTCGAGCGGATGTTCGTGGAGCTGAGTGAGGGCAGCGCCCAGAACCCGGTGCCGCCCTCGATGAACGGCACCGAGGACGCCCGCATCATCCCCATGGTGGCCCAGTCCGGTGTCGCGGAACTGGCGGTGGCCAAGGTGCTCTGCGACGCCCCCGTGAACCGTGCACGCGGACTCCCTCGTCAGCGGTCGACGATGCTGGTCACCTCGACTAGCACCGGGGAATGTGTCGCGATGCTGGACGGACGCGCGATCACCGCCATCAGAACCGCAGCCGCCAGTGCAGTCGCCACCCGGTACCTGGCGCGGCCGGGGCCGGCTGTGCTCGGCGTCGTCGGCGCCGGCGCGCTCGCGGTCGAGCATGTCCGCGCGATCCGCACCGTGCGGGACGTGACCAGCGTTCTCGTGTGGTCCAGATCGGAGAGCACGGTGGCGACATTCCGCACGGCCTTCGAGGGTGACGATCTCCCGATCCGGTCGGCAGCGTCGGTGGAAGAGATCGCCCGCTGCGCCGACATCGTCTGCACTCTCACCCCGTCGGTACAGCCGATCCTGAGAGGTGGATGGCTCACCGCTGGAACACATCTGAACGTCGTCGGCGCAGCGCCACGCCCCGACGAGCGTGAAGTGGACGGTGAGGCCATGGCGCGGTCGCGGGTCGTCGTGGACAGTCGAAGCACCGCGCTGTCCAAATCGGGGGATGCCGTGCTCGCACTCGCCGAGGGTGCGGTGACCGAGGACGACCTGAGCACCGAGATCGGTGACGTCATCACCGGCCGGAGGATCGGTCGATCATCGGACGAGCAGATCACACTCTTCGACTCGACCGGCATCGGTGCGGAGGACCTCGCCGTCGCACGCCTCGTCATCACAGCAGCTCGTGAGCGAGGACTGGGAATCAGCGTCGATCTCAGCTCGTGAGGCGGCGGGGGAGAGTCGGGTGAACCCCACGGGGCGACAGGACGGTCTCGCTGGTGGCGACCACGGCCTTCCCGCCGGGGTGAGCGTGACACGTGTGTGACGCCGCTCGTCAGGGTGGAGCGGGTGCTCGACGGGCCGGTGCATCTCGAGACCGTCCACGATGTCGGGGCCGTCTCTCGAGCCGAGTGAATAGTGTCGCGCAACGCCGCCTGCACTGAACCGACAGCCTCGGCCAATTCCGCGCGTCGACCCTGGTTCTTCTCGAACTCGGACAGCAGTGTCCATACTGTCGGCTCGGTTCCGGTTCCCCGGTCATCGGGGAACCGTCCGGCTGTTCGGCTACCAGTGCCGCCCGGCGATGGGGCGAAACGGTCAGATCGCCGGGTGCGCCGGTGTAGAACGATATCCGGGGCGGGTGGCGAAGGATGTCCCCGACCGTGAGCACGAACGAGTGGGTGTCAGGGTGTCGGTACATCGTCTGCAGTGGTCGCCGGGGCAGCCGTCGGTGTCCGACGTCGAGGCGCGAGCGGCCACCGTCGGTGTGATCCGCTACGACATCGCTGCCCGGCGCCTTGATCTCGACGACCGCGCGAGGGAGATCTTCTCGGCGCCCACGGACCGTCCCGCGATGGAGGTGTGGCACGAACGAGTGCATCCCGACGACGAGCGTGTCGTGCAGAAGATGTTCGAGGATGCCCACACCTCGCTCGGGGCCGAATGCCTCTATCGGATCGTGCTTCCGGACCGGTCCCTGCGGTATGTCCTGACCCGGAGCATGACCATCGAATCGACGAACGACCCCGGCGCCGGAGTCCTCACCGGCATCGTGCTCGCCGTGGATCCCGAACTCGGCGCAGACGCCATCCTGACGCGGGTGCTGGATCGGGTCTCGCTCGGCTTCATGGTGTTGGGGGAGGACATGGTGGTCCGCTACATCAACACGGAAAGCGAACGGCATCTCGGGGTGCCTCGCGCGGAGATCCTGGGCCGACACATTCACGACGCACTGCCGCGGACGCGGGACTCGTTCTTCGGTGACTTCCACCGCGAGGTCATCGCCACGCGTGGTGAGGTGACGCTACAGACAGCATCCCTGTACGTGCCCGGTCGCACCATCGAACTGACGGGCAGCTTCGTGGACGGGCACGTGGCGATCAATTTCCGCGACGTCACCGAGACCGTCGAAAGGACCGCTCGCCTGGTCGATGCCTACCAGTCGATTCTGGACCGGTCTCGTCACGACGACCTGACCGGTGTCCTGAATCGGTCTGCCCTGCTGGAGAGGCTCACCCGCCCGGACGGCGACCTCGCTGCTCCGACGGCGCTGCTGTTCGTGGACGTCGATTACTTCAAGGAGATCAACGACACTCACGGACACGCGGCGGGTGATCTCGTCCTGCGTACGCTCGCGCAGCGCCTGCGGTCCGAGTGCGGTTCCGAAGACGTGATCGGCCGAATCGGAGGCGACGAGTTCATCATTGCGTCGTTCGCCCCGACGGGCGCCGGCGGCGAGCAGGGTGCGGACCGGCTGGCCGCCCGACTAGGTGACAGGGTTCGCGAACCCATCGCGCTCGACGAGAGCGATGTCGAGGTGTCCGTCACCATCGGGATCGCGTACAACTCCGGAACCGTCCGGCTCGCCGACCTCCTCGCCCTCGCCGACACGGCCCTGTACAGCGCCAAACGCACCCGGCCTGCTCGACGCGGGTAGCCGCGAGACGTGGGGGACCTCGTTGCTCCGGTGGACGGTGGGCTCCACTGACAGGGGAGCGGGTGCGTCGCTGATGGTCAGAGATCGCCGGTCGGCGCGGCGGCGCTGACGGACTCGACGAACTCGGTGGCGATGTCGCGCACCTTGCGATTGAGATGTTGGGAGCGGGTCGACAGCACAGAGAAAGCCGCATCCTCGTCGATACCACGCAGTGCCATCAGAATGCCCTTGGCCTGTTCGATGGGAGCCCTGTGCACCAGCGCGTCCCGTAGCCCGGCGATGGTTCCGTGTAGTTCGCGGCGACGTCGAGCCCTCTCGAGAGCATCCGCTGTCACTCCGGTGAGCAGCTCGACGAGGCGGTGATCGAGATCGTCGAAACCCTGTGGTGCACGGGCGAACAGGGTCAGCGATCCGACCGGCCGATCGTCGCAGACGATCGGCGCACACAGCATGGTGTTGATGCCGACGCGGCGAGCAGCGGGTCCGAGATGCGGCCATCGATCGTCGTCGACCGTGCAATCGACGACGATGGTGGCGGCCGTGCGAGCCGCGTGCAGACAGGGACCGTCGTCGGCGGAGTACTGCTGGTCGTTGATCGGCGCGATCTCCGTGCTCGAGGCTGCGGCGGTGAAGGTGACATCGCCGATCGACAGCGTGATGCCGCAGTGGTCGGCGGCATCGACGAGGGTGCAGGCGACGTCGGTCAGTCGATCGAGCAGCTCGGCGACGTGGTCGTCGTCGGCGAGTGCGGCAACTGCCCGGACGGCCAGAGCGAGCCGCAGCTCGGGCGGTGTGGGGTCCGACGTGGTCACGGCGCTCTTTCCATCACTGTCTCAGGTCGCGCCGACCGGTGACGGGCCTCGCGAACGCGGGAAGTCGGTGCCGACCGCCGTCGGTTTCGACAGTCGAGCACCGAACTCCGGGTGCAGCGGGGCACCTGCGGAGAATTGTGCCCAGAGGGGGACCACCCTGAAACACCGCTCGAAGATCACCATGGAGTCGAGAGAGAAAATCTCCCCTCACGAAAGGTTGAGTGGCACCGGACAGGGTATGTACACGCACAGACAGCGGCGTCCAGAGTGTGGCGGCTTCCTACTACCTACCGATACAACGGCAGATCGGCCCGTGCGGGGTCACCCTGCGTGGTCGTGCGTACGCGTGTCCGAGGAGCTCCGCGTGGTTCGCAAGGTTGACGTGACGCTGATCGACGACCTGGACGGGATGTCCGCGGACGACACTGTCGTGTTCGGTTACCGGGGAACGTGGTTCGAGATCGACCTGTCGGCCGAGAACGCAGCGCAGATCCACGGCCTGCTCACGGAGTGGAGCACCCGAGGACGTCGGTCGGAGGACATCTCGACGGCGCGGCGTCGGACGGCAGCGGACCGCGCGGAGACCGCGGCGATCCGCACGTGGGCGCGTGGACATGGTTTCGCCATCGCCGACCGCGGGCGCATCGCCGATTCTGTCGTGGCGGCGTATCGGACGCGAGCACGTCCGCCGTCTCGTGAGGATGCGACCTGCCCCCGTCGTCGCGGACGGGAAAGCTGAACGAGGCGTACGCGAGTCGATCTGCGAACGCCTGGTGGAGGGATGGACCATGAACGACCCCGGTGACGCGACCGCGTCCGACGGGCCTCGACTCGGCCCGGGGGAGCGGTTGTCGGATTTCGTCGACGTGTGTGTCGGGGTCGCCGGCGCGGACGGTGGCGCGGTGGTCGTGTCGTCCCCGCGTCACCCCGATACGCGACGAGTGCTGCACACCACCGACTCGTCGGCGGAGAGAATCGCCGACCTGCTGTATCTGCACGGCGCGGATGTCGATTTCGTGTCGAGCGACCGTGCGGTGGGCCGAACGATCGTGGTGGGCGACCGCCGCGACGGGGCGCGGTGGCCGCTGTTGATCGACGATCTGGTGGCAGCGGACGTCGGGTGGGTGCGGGTGCTCCCACTGGGCGCGGTGGACGCCCCTCTCGGGTGCGTGCAACTGCACCGGCGCTCCGTGCGGAGCGGGCCGTCACCGGCGGGAACGGAGGTGTTGATCGAACACCTCGTGCGGGTCATCGGGCCCGTGGTCGCCGGCGACGCCGCGCTGGCGACGGTGGACGGGGCCGAGGACGGGGACACCGATCTCACGAGCGTGGCCATCGGCATCCTGGTCGCGCGGCATGCGGTGGCAGTCGATGTCGCGTCGGCGATGTTGCGGGCCGGAGCGGTTGCTCGGGCGCATTCGTCGGTGGCGGAGGCGCAGCGCATCATCGCCACCCTTCACGGCCTCGAGGAGCCGTGACACGCGCGGCGTGCCCGCGGCGTCATCGTGTCCGAGAGGTCACCCGGCGGTCTCCGCGGCGACGAGTCCGAGTACCAGAGCGGCTGCCAGACCGCCTGCGTACGCACGGTTCCACAGGCCACCGGTGTCGGAACCGGCTGCCAGCAGGCCGGGAATCGGCTCGCCGTCGGGTGTCAGAACGCGGGCGCCGGCGTCGACTCTGATGCCGTGAAACGGGAAGGTGACGGCCGGGACGGCCTCGATGACGTAGTACGGGGGTTCGCTCAGTGGGCTCGTGTCCAGCGCTCGTCCCGGCACGGGGCCCTCCTCGGACGTGGTGGACTCGTTGAACTCGGCGATCGCGGCCGCGATGGCGGCTCCGTCGTATCCCCAGTCCTCCGGTAGGTATTCGAGCTCCTCGAGCGTGTCCGCTCGTCCGACCCGACCGCCGCGCTTGCCCGCCAGTGCGAACTTGTCGACGGCCACCGCGCCCTCGACGTACGACGCCAGAACCCAGTCCCGGTGGACGCGAGCGTCCGCCACGAGGAGGCCGCGGGCCTCGGGTCTGTCGAGGAGGGCCATCGTCGTCAGGTGGTCACCGAGTGTCTCGTCGACGAAGCGCGTCCCGTCGAGATCGAACAGGAGCGCGTGTTCGCTGTAGTACAGCGACATGTCGACGAAATCGGACGGGTCCGTCAGGGTCACCCCGCCGGGAATCAGGTGCCCGTAGAAGCCGGCGTTCGTGGTACCGGCGGCGGCGCCCACACCGTCGGCGAGTGTCAGCCCGACGCCCGTGCTGTGGGGGTTCGACCGCAGCTGCATGCGCCCTGCGTTCGGATGAACATGCTGCTCCAGCAGCGCTGCGGACCCTTGAAAACCTCCCGTGGCGAGTACGGTGTGCGCCGCCCGCACCACCCGTGGTTCCCTTGTGCCGGTGCGGATCACCGCACCGGTGACCACGCCGTTCTCGAATTCGAGGTTCTCGGTGCTCGTGTTCAGCAGGACCGATCCGCCGGACTCGAGGACGATGCGCCGACACAGATCGACGTACTGGTTGGTGTCGAACTTGTGTCCGCGCCCGAAGGACAGGATTCGCTGAGCGTCGCCCACCTCCACACCGGTGTCACGTATCCACTGCACGCCGTCCTGGAACCGGTCCACCAACAGCTGTCTCAGGGCGGGGTCGCCGTGCGGGTTCTGTGCATCCATGACGGTGTGATCCGGTGCCGTCCAGACGTATCCGGCATAGCGCGCGGATCCGCCGACATCCGCACCGACCTCCACCACGACGACGGATCTACCTGCGGACGCGGCACGGGCCCCGGCGGTCAGACCGGCCATCCCTCCGCCGATCACCAGTACGTCGCACTCGATGTCGTTCATTGCTGTCGGCCTCTCGATCAGAAGTGGTGTCTGCGGGTCACCGTGAGAACGCGCGCAGCCCGGCTGCGGCGAATTCGGCTGTGGCGTGGGCGGCTGCTGCGGCGGTGCCGTCCGTGTCGTCGGAGGTGGCGGCGCGGTGTGCGATGCCTTCGGCGATGACGGCGATCTTGAAGTCGGCGAGGGCGCGGTAGAAGTTCCAGTGGGCGAGGTCGCGTCCGGAGGCGACGGCGTAGTGCTGGGCGAGGTCGTCGGCGCCCGGGTAGCGGTTCGAGGTCCAGGCGGCGTCGAGGCCGAGGACGGTGTCGAACATGGGTTGGCGGTAGGCGCACATGAGGGCGATGTCGGTGAGGGGGTCACCGATGGTGGACATCTCCCAGTCGACAAGGGCAGCAACGGTTCCAGGCTCGCCGAAAGTGAGGATGGTGTTGTCGACGCGGTAGTCGCCGTGCACGACGGCGGCCGTCGAGTGCGTCGGGACGGCGTCGGTGAGTGCACGGTGGAGTCGGTCGATGTCGGTCAGGTCGCGGGTCTTGACGCGGTGCCATTGCCGTCCCCAGGTGGCGACCTGTCGGGCGGTGAATCCGTCGGGCCGACCGAAGTCCGCGAGTCCGACGGCGTGGTGGTCGACGGCGTGCAGCGCGGCGAGGACACGGACGAGTTCGCTGGTGTTCGCGGCGATGTCGTCGTCGGTGAGGGCGTCGAGGTCGGTGCGGGTGCGCACGACCTGTCCGGGGACGAACTCGACGACGGTCATCGGCGCTCCGAGGGTGGCGCCGTCGGCGTCGAAGGCGACGGCGGTGGCGACGGGGACGTCGGTGCCGGCCAGGGCGCGGGTGACGGTCCACTCGCGGGCCATGTCGTGGGCGGAGGGGGTCAGTCCGCTGACCGGGGGGCGCCGCACGATCCAGGACGTGGTGTCGTCGTGGGCGCGGTAGGTGAGGTTGGACCGGCCTCCTGCGATGCGGTCGACACGCAGTTCTCCGGTGATGTCGATGCCGTAGTCGCGCAGGAACGTCTCGAGTGCGGCGACGTTCATGCCGGGGAGGGTGGTGGTCACGGCTGTTCCTTGGCGGCGGCGCGGCGGGCGGCGCCGACGGCGCGTTTGGCGATGGCCCACCGGTGCACTTCGGA
>NZ_LMRN01000009.1:0-217825 GCF_001426145.1 Rhodococcus sp. Leaf225
GGCACTGACATTCATCGACACACTGTTGAGTTCTCAAAGAACACGCACACACCACCACCACCCGCACGAAGCAGGAGGATCCGGGGCAACCGTTCCAGCCTAACCACACCGCAACACCCGAGTCAAACACCAGGCACCACGTAGATCAGGAAGTTGGACTGTACGCTCAGCCTACACGAGGTGCAGCCGAACCTTTCCTGTCCGATCGGCCATGCGACTCCGTCCCACCTCGTTCTCCCAGCCCCGTAAGGCTTTCGGTCGGTGTCCGTGTCGCTCTGACTCGAAGAAAGTTACGTGAGTGATTCGCGAGATGCAAATCGCCTGCTCACGGCGTGTCGAACAGTGCGAGAGGCCGGCACATCGCTCTCATGCACGGCCACGAATACCTCCAGAGTGCGCCCGAGCCGGCCCGATGGTCGTGTCGGCAGGCGTACCGGAACGGAGTATTTCGTGCCTATCGCAGCAGTCGACTACAACCATGTGCGACTCACTGTCAGTGACATCGCGACCTCGCGGAAGTTCTACGACGACGTCTTCGGTTTCGAGGTGGCCTTCGAGCTCCCGCCGAACCCGGACGAGGCAACGAAGGAAGCGCTGGGGTTCCTCTTCGGCGGAGTCATCTACAAGTTCGGCGGCGGGCTGCTCGGTCTGCGCCCCGTGGCTCCGGGTGACGACACGTTCGCCGAGGACCGCGCCGGCCTGGACCATCTCAGCTTCAGTGTCGCGTCGTTGCAGGATCTGCACGACGCCGCCGCACTGCTGGACACCCTGGGCATCGAGCACGAGCCGGTGAAGGATCTCGGTGACGCCGGCATGGCGATCCTCGAGTTCCGGGATCCCGACAACATCGCCCTGGAGATCGCCGGTCCCAACAGCTAGTCAGTCCGAGGCGCGCTTGCGCTCGTCTCGCGCTGCCATCCGAGCCTCGAGGTCGACGGCATCCAACTTGTCGGCTTCCTCGAGGGTCGGGGCCGTCCCCCCGAGACGGGCCGGTACCCAGTACTCGCCGGCGGGATGGTGATAGTTCTTCTGCACGTCGGCGAGCATGGTCTGCATCGTCGATCGCAGGTGGGCGGTGAGGTCACCGGCCGACATGGTCGGCGCGATCGGCTCTCCCACCGCGATGGAGATCGGGGTCTTCGTGCGTCCGAGCTTTTTCGGGAACCCCTTGGTCCACACACGCTGCGCGCCCCAGATGACCACCGGGATCACGGGGACCCCGGCCTCGATCGCCATCCGGGCCGCGCCCGACTTGAACTCCTTGATCTCGAAGCTGCGACTGATCGTGGCTTCGGGATAGACCCCCACCAGTTCGCCTCGCGACAACGCGTCGACCGCAGCCCGGTAGGACTCCGCGCCGGCGGCGCGGTCGACCGCGATGTGCTTGAGAGAGCGCATGATCGGCCCCGACTTGGGGTTGTCGAACACTTCCTTCTTCGCCATGAACCGGATGTACCGCTTGTGCTTCCGCGCAGGCAGGCCGGCGTAGGTGAAGTCCAGGTAGCCCGTGTGGTTGATGGCGATCACGGCGCCACCCCGAGCGGGGATGTTCTCCGCGCCCTCGACGTCGAACTTCAGCCCCTGCGCCGCGAAGACGGTGCGAGCGATTCCGATGACAGTGCGATAGACGGGGTCCACACGGTGCAGCGTAGCGGCTCGTCGCCGCCCCCGAGAGGGGCTCGTCCGGTAGGGCACTCCGTCAGCGGGAGTTGCCCACCGCCACGACCATCTTCCCGGTGTTCTCCCCGCGCAGCATCCCCAGGAACGCCTCCACCGTGTTCTCGATGCCGTGCACGACCGTCTCGTCGAAGGTCACGCGACCCTCGGAGAGCCACGTCCCCATGTCCTCCGCGAACTGGGGGAACCGGTGCAGGTAGTTGCCGACCGTGAATCCCTGCAGGGTGAGACCGCGGGTCACGATGTTCGACATGTTGTCCGGCCCCGGCGTCGTTCCCACAGTGTTGTAGGCGGATATCGCTCCGCACAGTGCGGTCCTGCCACCGTCGTTGAACGCGTCGAGCGCCGCTTCGAGGTGGTCGCCGCCGACGTTGTCGAAGTACACGTCGATGCCGTCCGGGGCTGCCTCACGCAGTTGGTCGCGCACAGGAGCCTGCTTGTAGTCGAAGGCCGCGTCGAACCCGTACTTGCTGGTGAGCAAGTCCACCTTCTCCGGTGATCCCGCAGAACCGACGACGCGTCCCGCGCCGAGGATCCGTGCGATCTGCCCGACCGCGCTGCCGACGGCGCCCGCTGCACCGGACACGAACAGCGTGTCGCCCTCCTGCAGGCGCGCCACGTCCTGCAGTCCGACGTAGGCGGTGAGTGCGGTCATGCCGAGGATGCCGAGGTAGGCCGAGGTGGGGACACCGTCGATCTCGCGCACCACGCGGAACTGCGACGCTTCGGCCTGCGCGACGTCGCGCCACCCGAGCTGGTGCACCACGACGCTGCCCACGGGATGCTCGTCCGAACGGCTCTCGACGACCCGGCCCACGGCGCCACCCGTCATGGTCTCGTTCAGTGCGAAGGGCGGCACGTAGGACCGCACGTCGTTCATGCGCCCTCGCATGTACGGGTCGACGGACAGGAAGTCGTTGGCGACGCGCACCTGGCCGTCGCCGAGTTCGGGCAACTCCGTCTCCACGGTGCGGAAGTTCTCCTCGGTGGGCCATCCGGTGGGACGGGAGACCAACTGGATCTGGGTGCTCTTCACGAAATACTCCTTTTGTGGATCGTTCGGTACAGTAAATACCGTACGCCTCACCGACGAAAGGTGACAGATGGGTAGGAGAGCGACGTTCGATGCGGCGCAGGTCGTCACTGATGCGCGGGATGTGTTCTGGCACAGAGGCTTCGATGGCGCTTCTCTGCCCGAACTCGAGGCGGCGACCGGGCTGTCCCGGTCCAGCATCTATCACGCGTTCACCAGCAAGCGCGGCCTGTTCGACGCAGCGGTGCAGGACTATCTCGACACGGTGGTGGCACCGCGGCTCGCCCTGTTGCGTACCGACGACGGTCTGGACGCGTACTTCGCGTCGATGGACGTCGAACTCGAGAACCTCGATGCCGAAGCACCACGTCGCGGCTGTCTTCTGGTCAACACTGCTGCGGGATCCGCCGCGCACGACGACACCCTCGCCGCCGTCGTCGACGCCTACCGTCGGCGACTCACCGATGCGGTCACCGACGCCCTGGTGAACCGGGGTGACGACGATCCCGAGAATCGGGCTCGCATTCTGGTGACGATGAGCTCGGGCGCACTTCTGCAGGCACGCGTCGACCGGGACGAGGCACGCGCAATCATCGCCTCGGCACGGAAGTTGGCGCGGTCCTGGGAATCATGAGCCGACGCGGACATCGGTACCGTCGAGGAAGTGGATATCGATCGGTGGCGTAGCCGACTCCCCGTGACCAGAGCATCGGACGGTGAGCTCGTGGGGTGGACCGTCTCCGACCTGGCTCGCGACGACGGCGAACTCGTGGACGCCGTCAACCCTGTCGGCCACGTGATCGCCGAAGACGTGCAGCTCGAGGCGGCAATCGACGTTCTCGAAGCGCGCGGGCTGAGCTCGCTGTCCGTGCCCTACTGGGCGCGTGCGCCGTTACCGCTTGTCAGCGAGCTGGATCTCCGGCGTGCGACACCGGAATGGCAGTGGCGTCGGATGGTCATGACGCAGTTGGACGACACCAAGGTCTGGATCCGCCCCGCCTACCCGTCGTATCCGGAGCGGATGGTGGAACTCGCCGTCCCGCTGCCGGCGGACGACGTCCTGGTCACCGAACCGCCGACACGGGACGAGTAGCAACCCCGCATTGCTGATTCTCGGCCTCACAGATGCACGTGAGCGCACCCGATCGATCGGAAACCTGCGACACGGCAGATCCAGTCACGATCGGGTGCGTTCACGTGCAGTACGGCTATGAGGTCGGCGGGCGCAGCACATCGGTCCCGATGAACGGGACGAGTGCCTCGGGAATGCGAACGCTGCCATCGGGCTGCTGGTGGTTCTCTAGGATCGCGGAGATCCACCGCGTCGTGGCCAGGGTCCCGTTGAGCGTCGCCGCCGTCTGCGGCTTCCCGTTCTCGTCGCGGTAACGAACACCGAGTCGACGCGCCTGGAACGTGGTGCAGTTCGAGGTGGACGTGAGTTCACGGTAGGTGTTCTGCGTGGGAAGCCATGCCTCGCAGTCGAACTTGCGCGCAGCCGACGATCCCAGGTCGCCGCCGGCGGTGTCGATGACGCGGTACGGCAACTCGACCGCGGCGAGCATCTCCTTCTCCCAGCCGAGGAGCCGCTGGTGTTCCGCGTCCGCGTCCTCGGGACGGGTGTAGACGAACATCTCCACCTTGTCGAACTGGTGGACACGGATGATGCCGCGGGTGTCCTTGCCGTAGCTGCCGGCCTCGCGGCGGAAGCACGACGACCATCCCGCATAGCGCTTCGGGCCGCCGTTCAGATCGAGGATCTCGCCCGAGTGGTAGCCGGCGAGGGGCACCTCCGACGTGCCGACGAGGTAGAGGTCGTCGTCGTCCAAGTGGTAGATCTCCGACGAGTGCGCGCCCAGGAAGCCGGTCCCGGCCATGATCTCCGGCCGCACGAGCACCGGTGGGATGACCATCGTGAACCCGTTCGACACTGCCTTCTGGGCAGCGAGCTGCAGCAGACCGAGCTGCAGCAGTGCGCCGTAACCGGTCAGGAAGTAGAACCGAGCGCCCGACACCTTGGCGCCGCGCTCCATGTCGATGATCCCGAGAGCCTCGCCGAGCTCGAGGTGGTCCTTCGGATTCTCGATGGTCGGGATCTCACCGATCGTCTCGAGGGTGACGAAGTCGTCCTCGCCGCCGGCCGGCGCGCCCTCCTGCACGATGTTGGAGATCGCACGGTGTGCGGTGTCGAGAGCCGCGTCGGCGGCATTCTGCTCGGCCTCCGCCTCCTTCACCCGTGCGGCGAGCGCGGACGCCGTCGCGAGAAGTTGCGGGCGCTCGTCGGGAGTGGCCTTACCGATCTTCTTACCGAACGCCTTGTGTTCAGCACGGAGGTTGTCGGCAGCCGACACGGCGGCCCGGCGCGCGGTGTCCGCCTCGAGCAACGCATCCACCAGGGACGGATCCTCGCCACGGGTGCGCTGCGACTGACGGACGGCGTCGGGGTCCTCGCGGACAACTCTGAGGTCGATCACGGGACGTCAGCCTACTGGGGCGATGTGGTCACCCTCGTCCGAGGACGTCCAGGTAGTCCTCTCGGCCGAACATGCGCGCGGCGTCGACCGCGGTCGGATGCCCCGCATCGGCGTCGGCTCCGGCGTCGACCAGTGCCCGGACGACCTCGTCCTCCCCCTTGAACACGGCACCGGCGAGCGGGGTCTGCCCCTTGTCGTTCGCGCGGTTCACGTCGGCTCCGCGGTGCGCGAGGGCCACGACGCTCTCGGCGTGACCGTGATAGGCCGCCAGCATCACCAGGGTGTCCCCGGATCCGTTCGTCAGATCCACGGGCACGCCCGCGTCGACGTACGCGGTGAGTGCGGCGGTGTCGCCGCTGCGTGCCATGTCGAACACGCGCGTCGCGAGGTCCTCGATCCCGGCCTCGAGCCCGGTGTCCTCGGTATCAGCACCACTCATACCGTCCGAACCTACCGGCAGGCATGATGGAGCCGATGTCTCCGAAGCCCGAAGATCCCACCCCGAGCCCGTCCGGCGAGGACGGCCCGGTGGTCGACGACGCCCCGACGTCCGAGATCGCGACACCCGACGCGTCCACATCCGACACGTCCGCGCCCGACGCGGTGGTACCCGAGGCATCGACGGCCGACGAGACCGACACCGCGACGGACGAGAAGAGTGGTCCCCGCACCGTCCAGGCCTCGAACGCCCGTCGGCTGCTCGCCCTGGTCGCGATCGGCGCCATCGGAGCCGCCGCCGTCACCATCGGTGTGTCCGGTGGGTTCGACCGGAGCGAGAAGCTCGCCACACCGTCCACGGCAGGAACCGTCGGAACCGCGTCGACGACGTCCTTCGGCTCGTCCGACGCGGGCGACTGCCTGCAGTGGACCCCCACCGACGACCCCGACACCGACCGCCAGGACCTCGCCGAGGTGAGTTGCGCGGAGCCGCACCGCTTCGAG
Source organism: Rhodococcus sp. Leaf225 (assembly GCF_001426145.1). Classification (NCBI taxonomy): domain Bacteria; kingdom Bacillati; phylum Actinomycetota; class Actinomycetes; order Mycobacteriales; family Nocardiaceae; genus Rhodococcus; species Rhodococcus sp. Leaf225. The sequence goes on from NZ_LMRN01000009.1 coordinate 6,124, forward strand.
GTCGCCGAGACGGTGGACCTCGGGGTGTACCCGGTCGCCGAGTTCGCGACGGGATCGCCGTATCCCGACGCGGCCCGCTTCGCCTCCCTGCGCGACGAACACTGTGAGACCGCGGTGCAGGACTACACCGGGGGCCGCTTCGACCCCACGGGCAAGTACTCGGTCGGCCTCATGTTCCCCAGCCAGGCCGGGTGGGCCGCGGGCGAGCGCGCGATCCGGTGCGGCATCCAACAGACCGGCGCGACCAGCGCGCTGCAGGTGATGACCGGCAGCGTCGCCGACCAGGACCAGTCGATGGTCTGGGAGACCGGTAGTTGCGTCGGCGTCGAGTCGGGCGTGCCGACAGACCCGATCGACTGCACCGCTCCGCACGCCTTCGAGGTGGTGTCGGTGGTGGATCTCGCCGCGCAGTTTCCCGGCGGACTACCGTCCGTCGAGGACCAGGACCGCTATCTCGAACCCACGTGCACCCAGGCGTCGGACGCCTACCTGGGCGGTCCGGACGTTCTCCGGGAGAAGACGTTGACGCTGTTCTGGGACAACGTCGACGCCTCGAGCTGGTTGGCGGGCAGCAAGAAGGTGAGCTGCTCCATCGGCAAGGAGGTCGAGTCGGGCGGGTTCGCGTCCATCGTCGGCTCGGCGAAGGGCGACATCACCATCGACGGCGCCGCGCCGGTTCCGCCGCCTCCCGTTCCGGACGGCCGCAGCCTGCCGATCCCGCTCCCCGGAGCGTCTCCCCTGCCCGGTGCGTGACGTGTCGGTCAGCATGTCCGAAGCGGAGTTCGAGAACGCGGTCGGCGATGCGCTGGACACTCTCCCGGACGAGCTGGCCGCATACATGAACAACGTCGTCGTGCTGGTCGAGGACGAGCACCCGACCGAGGATCTCCTGGGTCTGTACGAGGGCGTCGCTCTGACCGAACGGTTCGAGTACAGCGGGCACCTGCCGGACGTCATCACGATCTACCGACTGCCGATCCTCGACATCGCCCGTGACGAGGACGACGCGCGCCGCGAGATCGCGGTGACCGTCGCTCACGAGATCGGGCACCACTTCGGCATCGACGACGATCGCCTGCACGAACTCGGCTTCGGCTGAGCTCCGTTCTCCACCCGCGGAACCGATTCCCGCCGTCGCGCGTCCAAGTCTCGAGATCCGACCGGACGCTCGAACGGAGACCCCATGCCCGGCCACGTACTCGTCGATCCCGAGGCGCTGCTCGCGGCCGCGTCGGAACTCGATGCCGCGGCGATGCGCCTGGCATCGTCTCTCGCCTCCGCGTCCGTCGCGCTCCGTCCTCCTCCCGCGGGCAGCGACGAGGTGTCCGCGCTGGCTGCACGCTACTTCTGGTCGACCGCGCAGTCTCTCGACACCTCGACGTCCGCGGCGGTGACCGAGCTCCGCGAGACGGCGGCTGCCCTGCGAGTCCAGGCGGCGGCCTACCGCGAGGTCGACGCGTCGTTCTCCACGGCCCTGACCGCGGGCACCGCGTGACGGCCGGGCCCACCGGGGTGTTCTGGCTCCCGCGTACCGCGGCGGTGAACTCGGCCGCACTGCTCGCGGGTGCCGGCCCCGCTCCGCTGGCCGCCGCCGGCACGGCGTGGGCCGCGGTGGCCACGGCACTCGCCGCGGCCACCGCGACGGTCAGCGGTGTCGCGTCCGCACTGGCAGCCACGTGGGACGGGGATGCCGCCGACGCCGCCGGAGCGGGGATGACGGCGTTCGCGACGTGGGGCACGGGAGCGGCGCAGCACGCCGCGGCCGTGTCCGCTCGGGCCGCCGCCCAGTCCGCGACGGTGGTGACCGCGCTCGCCGTCATGCCGACACTGCCGGAGATCGCCGCGGTGAAGGCCGGACGCACCACCGCGTACGCCACCGGCGGCGCCCTCACCGGCGCGGCGCAGGCTGCCGATGCCGCCGACGCCGCGCTCGATCTCCGCGCCGCCCTGGTCATGGAGGCGTACGAAGCGGCGACGGCGCCGCTCGCGCTCGTCGACGGTCTGCAGATGCCCCCGCAGATCACCACGGCGGTCACCGCGGCCACCTCCACGGTCATCTCTGCTGTCCCCGGTCACGGGCCGGTGCCGGGCGAGGCCGGGACACCGCCGTCGGACGACAGCGGATCCGACCGGCAGAAGCATGGATTCTCGGACGGGGCGGCGCACCAGGGTCACCGGTCGCCCCTCACCACGGACAGCATCGGACACGATCCCGCCGTCACGAGGGCGGCGTCGCTGATCCAGCAGATGCCCGCGCAGGCCGGGTCGACGCTGTCCTCCGTTCTGTCGTCGGCACCGCAGGCCGGTGCGGCACCGACGATCACCCACGCTGTGCCGCAGCAGGTTCCGATGGTCGCCACCGGGTGGGGTGGCGGCGGCGGGCGAGGTGGCAGCGGGCAGGGTGGCTCCGTGCACGCCGCCGGTGGCTCGTTCGCACGGACGCCGTCACCGTTCCTCGGTGCGGGCGTCGGATCGGACACGGCGGTGTCAGCGGGACAGGACGCGTCCGCGTCCGGCGCCGCGCACGCCCGGTCGCCGTTCGGCGCGGGACTTCCCATGGGTCACAGCAGGCTCGGCTCCGACGAGGTCGTGCACGCCCGCAGGACACCTGCCGTCGTCGAGGAGGAGGCGGGAGTTCCGGTCGTGCCCGCCGTCATCGGGGCGCGGCGATGAGCGCGGCGCCGGTGCTGGGCGGGGACGTCCCGCTCGAGGGTTCGCTCACGCTCGACACGGACGAACTGACGTACCTCCTGGGGGCGATCGGGAGACATTCTCTCCCTGCCGTTCTCGGATGGCACCCGGCCGGCGCGACCGTCGCCGATCGCGCGACCGTGCTCGCGAGTGCCGCCCGACGCCTCGCCGATCGACTCCTGGTCGCGGCCGACGGCCGCCCGCACCGTGCCCTGGCCGCGATGCTCCGCGCGGCGGCGGCGCCTCGCTGGAGTGTCGACGTCCGCATCGTCGGCCACTCCACCGGAATCGAGAACCGGCGAGGATGTCTGTGCGGCAACGACATCGACGATCCGGTGTGGATGACCGCGAGCGAGGGATCGGTGACGATCACGCGGGTCGACACGGACGTGGCCGCCCTGATCGCGGCCTGGCTCGGCGACGCCGCAGGAGCGCCGATCGATCCGCTGACCGAGTACACCGACGTCCTCACGGCCGGTATCGAGGACGTCGTCCCGCACTGCACCCGCCACACCGAGATCGTCGGACTCCGACACGATCACGGTGTCACCACCACGGTCGACCCGTCGATCGCGGTGTACGACAGCGACTCCGGCCGTGTCGTCGCGACCACGGTCCAGGATCCGGCCGGACGATCGAGCACATCCGTGCGATCCGCGACACCGGTACGCACCGTCGGAGCACTCCGCTCGCTGATCACCTCGCTGGAACGGCGCTCGATACTCGACGACCACCTGGTCCGTGTGTCCGCTCAGCCCATCGGATCGTCGGGAGTGCGGCTGCCCTTCGTCTCGAACGGGGGCGTGTAGTCGCCCCAGCGCACGCAGTCCCAGGCCGAGACACCTTCGGCGGGAACCAGTTCGACGGTCCCCGTGTTGTCGAGATGGTTGTCGGCGGCGAAGTCGCGATCGATCCCGGACAGCACCGCGGCGACGAGCCGAATCGCAGCACCGTGACTCACCACGTGGACGGTGGCGGAATCGTCGCCGAGGTGGGTGGCGCGGAGCTCGTCCAGTACCGGCACGTAGCGGGCGAGCACGTCGGCGCCGGACTCGCCCCCGGGCAGGCGGGCATCGAGGTCACCGTCCAGCCAGGTGCGGTACACCGCGGTGAAGCGGGCGTGGTCCTCCTCGGCGCTGCGGTCCTCGAGGTCGCCGACGAACGTCTCCTGCAGACCGTCGCGCACCGTCAGCGGCGTACCGGTCGCGTCGGCCAGGTACTGCGCGGTCTGACGTGCGCGGACGGCGATGGACGACACCACGGCGGCCGGGGTCCGCGTCACCGTCCGGGCGTACTCCCGCGCCTGTCGGTGTCCGAGCTCGGTCAGCTCCGCGCCGGGCGGCAGAGTGTCGAGACGACGAGCGACGTTCGAGTGGGTCTGACCGTGCCGCACCAGGACGAGTCGGCCGCTCACCGATCTCCCCGTCGCAACGCGTCCAACCAGTCCCGGCCGCGGTCGTCGGTGGGGCGAGGACCGCCGGCGGCGACGTGCGCGCTGGGCCAGGAGCCGAGGAACCGCACGTCGGTGCGCGAGTGCAGGACCCGCAGGGCGTCCGCCACCGCGACGTCGTCGATGTGGCCGACGCAGTCGATGTAGAAGCGGTAGGTGCCCAGATGGGTACGGAGAGGGCGAGACTCGATGAACGTCAGATCGATGTCGCGCGTGCTGAACTCGGCCAGCGCGGACACCAACGTGCCGGGCCTGTTGGCGGGAGTGAGCACCACGGCAGTGCGATCCGCCCCCGTGGGCGCAGGCGGCGGGCACGGGCGCGTGACGTACACGAAGCGGGTCCGTGCGTTCTCCACGTCGGCCACGCCGTCGGCCAGTACGTCGAGTCCGTGCCGTCGGCCCGCCAGACCGGTGGACACCGCGGCGTCGGCGAGTCCGGCCGCGACGTCCTCGGCCGCACCGGCATTGGACGACGCGAACTCCACCTGAGCATCGGGCATGGTGGCGGCGATCCACTGCTGGACCTGGGCGGCGGCGTGGGGGTAGGCCCGGATCGTGCGGACGTCCGCCATGGCGGTGCCCGGACGAGCGACGATGGTGAAGGCCACGTCGAGTTCGGTCTCCGCGAGGATCTGCAGCCGGTCCCCGATCGCGAGCGCGTCGAGGGTGGGCGGGACCGAGCCCTGCACCGAATTCTCGATGGGCACCACGGCGCCGTCGGCCGCACCGGAGCGCACCAGTTCGAGGGTGGCGGGCGGGCTCGACGCACTGACGCGCTCGACGGGAGCGCCGAACGCCCCGTCCGCCTCGAGCTTCCCCAGGGCCATCTCGGTGAACGTTCCCGAGGGTCCGAAGTAGGCGATGCGCACCCCGGTCACGCTACGCGTCCCCCGCCGCGTCGCCGGTGATCTCGTCGATACGACGGCGAAGTTCGTGTGCGATGTTCCCGGCGTTCGGCACCAGGACACCGAGAAGGACCTCTCGGGTCGCGGCCGCGGCGTCGGGATGAAGGGCCACCAGCGCGGCCAGATCCGGGGAGCGGAGCGCGCTGCGGACGTCGTCGCCGCGCAGTGCGGCCACCGTTCCGGCGAGCACGGCGAGCACCGAGGACGTGTCGGTCGCGACGGCGAAGAACCCGTGTTCTGCGTGCGCGACGACCGCGAGGAAGTCGGCGACCCTATCCTCGGACCACCCCGCGTCCAGGCCGGGATGCCGACCGGCCCGATCGACGAGCGCCGTCGTCTCCACGACGTCGCCGTCCGGACAGAGCACGACGACGGACGAGCCCGGCGCGATCGCCACCGCGTCGCCCAGCTGCTCGGCGGTCGCCTCGACCACGTAGGCGCGCACCGAGGGCGGCTCGTCGGGCGGAGCCACGTCCAGTCGTACGAGGAACCGTTCGAGGGCGGCCGAGTCGTCCACCGCACTCAGCGGGACACAGGCCGTTCCGACGAGTGGGTGCGCTTCGAGGGCCTCCGCCGTCGCCACGTCGTCGACGGTCGCGACGAGCAGGTCGGCGAACAGGGCCTCGGGATCTCGCCGGGGGCGCACGCCCAAGGTCAGCATCGTGGGCACGCTCCGAGTCTAGTTCGACGTCTTGCGCACCGACGCGAGGGCTGGTTAGCTAACCCTTACCTAATTACTTCCACCCGAGGGGGCCGTCATGAACGGTGTCGTCACCACCACCGCGCCGTCCACCGCCGAGCGGGTGCGCAGCGTGTGTCTGCGTGCCGAGCACACCGTCCTGGCGGTGGAGGGCAGCGCACCCGTCGCCACGACCATGCACTTCCTGCGCTCGCCAGGCGAGATCGTCATGGTGGTGCCCGCGGACAGCACCGTGGGGGCCGTGTCCTTCCAGGCCGGCTCCGCGGGGATCCCCGCCGTGCTCGAACTGACCGACCACACTCCCCTGGACCTGCGCGAACCCGTGCGCTCGCTGGTCTGGCTCAGCGGTGAGCTGCGCCGCGTCCCGGACACCGCCGAGCGCGCGGTCGCCGCGGCGGTCGCCTCCCAGTACCCGCACGCCGGACTGCTCGACATCGGACACAGCGGCATCCTGCTGCGTCTGCTGCTCGAGTCCGTCGTCGTGGCCGATGCAACGGGGGCGGAGCCGGTGCCGGTGCGCGACCTCATGAACGCCGATCCCGATCCGTTCTGGGAGGTCGAGGGAGGCTGGCTGCAGCACCTCGACAGCGATCACTCGGACATGGTCGAGCAGATCGCGCGGCGACTCCCACCGTCGTTGCGCATCGGTCGCGCCCGGCCGCTGAGCATCGACCGCTACGGCGTCGGGATCCGGGTGGAGGGGCAGGGTCAGGACCACGATGTGCGGGTGCCGTTCGCGAACCCCGTGTCCGACGTGACCGAGCTCGGTCGCGCGCTGCGCGTGCTCGCCGGATGCCCGTTCATGAACGGCCTGCGGGCGCGCGACCACCACTGACCACGACCCTCGAGACGGGTCACGGGCACAATCGACCGGGTGCATCCGGAGAAGACACCCACCACCGAGTCGCCACGGTCGATCCGGATCGAGATCGTCGTCGTCCTGCTGTTCACGTTCGGGCTCAGCGGACTGTCGAGCATTCTCTCTCTCGTCGAGAGCGCGCTCGAGCAGGGCGCCCTGTCGGACCAGACCGTGGCGATCAACGTGCCGCAGTCGACTCTCGGACCGATCGACTTCCTCCGTCAACTGATCGGCGTCGTTCGGCTCTGCGCATGGGGGGCACTCGGTCTGTACCTGTTGTGGCGCAGCGGAATCGGGCCACGCGCCATCGGCTTCGCACGTCCCCGCCTGCGCCCGCACGTGCTGCACGGCGTGGGGCTCGCCGCGATCATCGGCATCCCGGGCCTGCTGTTCTACCTCGTCGCCGTCGCACTGGATCTCAACGTCACGGTGCTGCCGAGCACCTTGAACGACGTGTGGTGGCGCCCGATCACGCTGACGCTCTCCGCGGTGGCCAACTCGGTCGCCGAGGAGGTCCTGGTGGTGGCGTGGCTGATCTCGCGGCTGCGCGCCCTCGGGTGGACCGACAACCGATCGCTGCTCGCGTCGGCCGTGTTGCGCGGGAGCTACCACCTCTACCAGGGCTTCGGGGCCGGCGTCGGCAACCTCGTCATGGGTCTGATCTTCGGCCGGTACTTCCAGCGCACCGGTCGACTGTGGCCCCTCGTGATCGCCCACGCCCTCATCGACATCGTGGCGTTCGTGGGGTTCGCCGCCCTGCGGGATCACGTTTCGTGGCTGCCGGGCTGACAGGTCGGCCGGTTAGAGTCGCCGGATGAGCCAGCAACCTCCGTACGACCCGCGGCGGCGACCGCCACCCCCTCGCCGTCCGGGTCCGGAGGAACCGCCGGTGGTGCGGCGACGGGCGGGCAGCCCTCCGGGGTGGGCCGACCAGACCCGTGTGCAGCGGGGTCCTCAGCAGCCACCACCCCGGCAGGATCCGCGGGCGTGGTCGGCGGTTCCCCCGGCGCGGGACGCGCCACGGCGTGACGATCGGTACCGGGACGACCGGCGACCGTACGACGACGGGCGTGGGCCGGCCGATCGAGGCCGCGCCCCTGCTCCCGCCCCGGTTCCGCCGCGCCAGGTGCCGCCCGAGCCGACGCGTCGACGCAGGCGGCCACGATGGGGTCGCCGCATAGGCATCGCCCTGGTGGTGTTGCTCCTGCTCGTCGTCGGGGGCGCCGTCTGGGCGGACACGTCGCTGTCCCGAGTCGACGCGCTCGGGAACTACGAGGGTCGCCCGGCAGACACCCCGGGGACCAACTGGCTGCTCGTCGGATCGGACAGTCGTACCGGACTCACTCCCGAGCAGGAGGCCGAACTCGCGACCGGTGGGGACATCGGTGCCGGCCGGACCGACACGATCCTGCTGATCCACGTGCCGGCGAGCGGCCCGACCACGATGGTCAGCCTCCCGCGCGACTGGTACGTGCCGATTCCCGGCAACGGCACCGACAAACTCAACGCCTCGTTCTCCCTCGGCGGCGCGCCGCTGCTGGTGCAGACCGTGGAGGGTGTGACGGGCCTGCGCATCGATCACTACGCCGAGGTGGGCTTCGGCGGGTTCGCCGACATGGTCGACGCGATCGGCGGGGTGGACATCTGCGTGCCCTACGACATCGTCGACCCCCTGGCAGGAATCGACCTGCGTGCGGGCTGCCAGGAGCTCTCGGGTCCGCAGGCGCTCGGCTTCGTCCGCAGCCGCGCGACGGCGCTCGCCGACATCGATCGGATGAACAACCAACGACTCTTCCTGTCGTCGTTGCTCTCGAAGGCGACCAGCCCGACCACCTTCCTGAACCCGTTCCGGGCGGTGCCGCTGGTACGGGGGGTCGTGACGTCGCTGCAGGTCGACGACGGCGACCACATCTGGAATCTGGCCTCCCTCGGCTGGGCGCTGCGCGGGGAGATGGTCACCACCACCATTCCCGTCTCCGGGTTCGAGGACGTCGACGGCTCGGGCAACGTCCTGCTGTCCGACCGCGAGCGGGCGTCCCGGTTCTTCGAGCTCCTGGCCACCGATCAGCAGCTGCCCCCCGACCTCGTCGGCGGCGGATGACGCGTCCCGACGGACACGCTCGACCCAGTACCGTGTGTCGTCATGAGCCTCGACGACGTGTCCGCTGCCTCCGACGCCCGGGATTCCGGGGTGTTCCACGACAGGGAGTCCAGCGCGTTCCACCTTCTCCTCCGTGAACAGGTGCGACACGAGTTCACCGCCTCGCAGCAGTACATCGCGATCGCGGTCCACTTCGACGGGGCGGATCTGCCGCAGCTCGCCGCACGGTTCTACGCCCAGGCCGACGAGGAACGCGGCCACGCCATGATGATGATCCAGTACCTGCTGGACAACGACCTCGAGGTCCGGGTGCCCGGGGTCGACGACGTCGTGAACGCGTTCGGGTCGGTGCGCGAGCCGGTCGAGCTGGCGCTGCGGCAGGAGAAGAAGGTCACCGAGCAGATCACGACGCTGGCACGCACCGCCCGCGACACCGGCGACTACCTGGGCGAGCAGTTCATGCAGTGGTTCCTCGCCGAGCAGATCGAAGAGGTGGCGTCGATGACGACGCTGCTCACCATCGTCGACCGTGCCGGCGAGAACCTCTTCCACATCGAGGACTTCATCGCCCGCGAGATGACGAGCGAGTCCCGCGGCGGCGGCAACACGCCGAGGGCCGCCGGGGGACTCGCCTGATCGTCAGCGCAGGGTGACCTGGCGGCTGCGCAGGCCGTCACGGGCGCGCCGCTGCTCGGAGGTGAGCTCGCTGGTGTCGGCCAGCGTCTCGTCGAGCCTGCGGCCGAGAGCCGCTGTGCCCGTTGCCCATTCGTCGGGATGAACCTCGGGATCGAGGTCGAAGACGGGCACGAGCAGGCCGTGGGTACGGAACGAGCCGGCGAAGCGCGATCCCTCCCCCACATGCAGTTCACCCACCGACTGCAAGCGAGCCAGCGCGATCATCAACTGATCCTCGTCCTCGGGGCGGACCCAGCGGATGTGCGCCTTGTCGCCGGCGTCGACCCACCAGGCCGCGGACACACCGTCGGCCGTGATGCGGGCGGACGGGAGGATCGCACCGTTGGCGCGCTCGATGGTGGCGTCGACCTCCGGGTCCGCTCCCGCGCCCTCCGGGATCCACCACGAGAAGTCCTTGTGGACGGTGATGTCCAGGGGCGACGTCGCGTCCACGAGTTCCTTGAGTGCGGGCGTCTCGGCGGACGGGTTCGACGCCGCCGTCGAGGTTCCGGGCGTCGCCGAGGAGGCCCACACGACGGAGGCGGCGAGGTCGGCCGACAGATCCTCCGAGAAGGTCTGGACCTGCATCGCGACGAACGCGTTCTTCTGCTCGTCGTCACGCACGAGTGCGGCGACGGCACCGGGGAGCACGGTCGCGAGGGTGAAGGGACGGTCGCTTCCCGTCACCGGGAGGGATGCCGACGCGGAGGCGACGAACTCGCGCATCGCCACGATGTCGCACTCGAAGGCGAGGCCCTCGAACGGCCGCACCGGCGCGGACGACAGCGCCTCACGCTCGACTCTGCGCTGCTCCAGCAGCTCCGCGCGTCGACTGTCGGGCTTCGGTCCGCTGTTTCTCTTGCTCTTCTTACCCACGAGCGTCGAACCTACCGGGTGATGCTGTCGTCCAACCACGCGAGCGCCCGACCCGGATGATCGGTGGCGAGCCAGCGCACCCCGAGGTCGTGGCACAGATGCACGTCCTCCTCGGTGTTCACGGTCCAGCAGTACGTCGCTCGACCGGCCGCCGCGGCGTGATCGACCAGGTTCGGATGATCACGCAACGTCTTGATCGAGGGCCCGACCGCCGTGGCGCCCACCGTGGTCGCGGCGCCGCCGCCGATGTAGCGCGACGCGGTGCCGAGCAGCACGGTCGGCAGCATCGGAGCCGATCGCCGCACCCGCCACACCGCCGAGGGCGCGAACGACATCACGACGGCGCGGGACAGGGACGCCGACCCGGGTCGGCCGATGCCGAAGCGGTGCAGTTCCGCCAGCACGGCGTTCTCGATCAGGCCTCCGTAGCGCACCGGGTGCTTGGTCTCGATGAAGATCTTGGCGGGCTTCGCCTTCCACGCCAAGACCATGTCGATGAGGTCGCTCAGCAGCAGCACGTTCGCCGGATCGTCGGCTGTCCCGTAGTCGTGGCCGGACAGTGCCTCGTAGGTGAGGGCACTGACGATCCCGGTTCCCGACGACGTCCGGTCGATCCGTCGGTCGTGGACGCACACCACCCGGCCGTCGCGCGTGAGCCGCACGTCGCACTCGACGCCGTCGGCCCCCTCGCGCAGCGCCTGTTCGTACGCCACCAGTGTGTGTTCCGGCCGCGTTCCCGACGAGCCTCGATGCGCGACGACGAGGGGTGTGGCCTCGTGTGCGGAGTAGATCATCGGACGTCGGCGAGCTGGTCGGGTGCGGTGTCCTCCGGGGCCGGGGTCGTGTCGGACACGGGGGTGGTCGGCAGGACCGTCCATCGCGTGAGGGTGCGGGTGTCGCCGCGCACGGTGCGGCCGTCGGCTCGGCGGATCACGGTGAGCGTGAGGGCGGCCACCCCCGCGGCGACCAGGTCGGTGATCGCGGTGAGGACCACACCGTTCGCCTGCGCCTGGATGCCGTCGACGGTGCGCCACGCGACAGTTGCCGCGATCAGCAGCCAGTTGCCGACCCAGGCCGCCCACCACCACGGAACCAGGCGCTCGAGCCGGAGCCGGTGCTCGCTCGTGCGGGCCAGCTCCGTGAGGAAGACCCCGGGCAACAGCAGGGTGACGACCGGCAGCAGCGATCCGAGGTACAGGGTTCGCGTGCGCCGCGGATCGGTGAGTCCGTGACGGGCGTAGGCGCTCCGGCGCAACCGGACCACGCGGGCGACCGTCGCCACCGCGGCGACGAGACCGACTCCGAGGGACAGGAACGACAGGCACCACACGGCGGCGTCCGACAGTGCGAGGACCGCGGCGGGCATCAGTCGGTCGCGACTGACGAGCAGCACGACGTACCGGGCCAGCTCGGCGACAGCCGCCGCGACGAACAGGGCGCCGGTCGCCGTGAGCAGGGAGGTCGAGCGCCGGGCCAGCCGATCCGTGGCGCTCTCCGGCGCACTCGGGTGCGGGCGCGGCGCGATCGGCAGACCCCAGGTGGGCATGACGTCGTAACGGGGGGTGGGGGTCGGCACCCGGCGGACACGGCGCCGCGGCGCGGATCCGGGCGCGGTGGCCACCCAGCGGAAGTTACGACGGACGGCCATCGGCGACTGCCCGACCGGGGCAGTCGACTGCCCGACCGGCACCGGGGAGAGCAGGACCCCGTGGCAGACGGGACACCACTGCCGCGGCGACGGCCCCACGTCGATGCGCCGTGTGCAGCGCGCACAGATCTGGAACCAGGCCACCGGCCGAGGAGCGGTCACAGCGTCAGTACACGGTGGCCGGGCGACCGGCGTCGTCGACGACCGGGAGGCCGGCCTGCTGCCACGCCACCATGCCGCCGTCCACGTTCACCGCGTCGACTCCCGCGTGCTGCAGGTACTCGACGACGCGGGCCGAACGCCCACCCTGGCGGCACACCACGTAGAGGGTGCCGTCCACGCTGATGTCGGCCATCCGCGACGGGACGTCGCCCATCGGGACGTGCAGCGCGCCGGGAGCGTGCCCGGCGGTCCACTCGTCGTCCTCACGGACGTCGAGCAGGGAGGCGCTGGGACCGGGCTCCGGGACGTCGGAGACGGACACGGACGGTACGGATCCGAAGCTCACGCACTCGATCCTGTCACGCCCCTCGCCCCGGTGCCACCGTCGATCACCAGTCGTTCTCGAACCGCCCGCTCTCGAACCGTCGTGCGCCGCGGGCCACCACCCACGTGGTCCCCACCTTCGCCGCGGGCAGGGTGCCCGCCGCGATCTGCGCGAGCACGGCCTGTCGGGAGATCGCCCGCTCCGCCGCCACCTCGGACACCGACGACCACCCGTCGGTGGGCGGCAGTCCGGACACCGACTCGTGGTCTCGTGCCGAGCGGACGGACAGCGACACGAGGTCGCGACCACCGGCGAGATCTCGCAGCAGAGCCGAGGCGAGGGTGACGGCCTGCGGCAGGCCGTCTGCCGAGAGTGTGACCACCAGGCGCGCGCGGCCGAGATGGCTCCGGGTGAGGCGTCCGCGAAACGGCGCGACCGCCGAGGCCAGGGAGTCGATCTCCGCTGCGTGCAGGTCGTCGAGCGCGGCGGACAGTTCGGCCTCGGCGGTGAAGTCCATGGGGAGCAGTATTGTCGATCGGCATCTCCGACTTCCTACGGAGGTTGCTGATCGACAATCACCATCCCCATCATCCACAGAAACATCCACAGAAACGGGACTCGATCCCGTTTTCTCCGCGTGTGTCGCACCCACGGTCGCTCCCCGACTCCGGCACGCCCTTCTACTGTCGAACCATGGACCTCAGAATCTTCACCGAACCGCAGCAGGGCGCGACCTACGACGACCTGGTCCGCGTGGCGCGCGCCGCCGAGGACTTCGGGTACGACGCCTTCTTCCGCTCCGACCACTACCTGGCGATGAGCACGGACGGTCTCCCCGGACCCACGGACGCCTGGATCACCCTGGCCGGCATCGCCCGGGAGACCTCCACGATCCGCCTCGGCACCCTCGTCACCTCGGCCACCTTCCGGTACCCGGGTCCCCTGGCGATCTCGGTCGCGCAGGTCGACGCGATGAGCGCCGGCCGCGTCGAACTGGGGCTCGGAGCAGGCTGGTACGCAGAGGAGCACGCGGCGTACGCGATCCCGTTCCCGTCGGTGGGCACGCGCTTCGATCGCTTCGAGGAGACCCTCGCGATCGTCACCGGTCTGTGGGGCACTCCCGCGGGTGAGACGTTCTCGTACCAGGGCGACCACTTCACCGTGACCGACTCACCCGCTCTGCCGAAGCCGGTGCAGAGTCCGCCGCCCATCATCATCGGCGGCATGGGGAAGAAGCGGACGCCGGAACTCTCCGCGCGTCACGCGACGGAGTTCAATCTCGCGTTCGCGGACACCGACGCGACGGCGACACAGTTCGACCGGGTGCGCGCAGCGTGCTCCGACATCGGCCGTGATCCGTCGTCGATGACGTTCTCCAACGCGCTGGTGCTGTGCTGCGGCACCACCGAGGACGAGATCGCCCGCCGCGCCGCCGCGATCGGACGGGACGTGGAGGAGCTCCGGGCGAACGGCGCGGCAGGGACGCCTGCCGAGATCGTCGACAAGCTCGGAACGTACGCCGGGCTCGGATCGACCCGGTTCTACCTGCAGATGCTGGACCTGTCCGATCTCGACCACATCGAACTGGTCGCCGCCGAGGTGATGCGTCAGCTGGCCTGAGGGCCGGAGGTCGGGTCACTCGAGGTCGGCTCGTTCGCGGTCGGGGCAGGCGTCCGCGGATGCCCCGACCAGTGGCGGGCGATCCACCGTGCCGCCGGCGTCTCGACGTAGCGATACACCAGATCCGAGAGCACACCGGTGATCAGCGCGAAGACGAGCACCGCGACGGTCGCACCGAGATGCGGCTCGACGAGCGAGTAGATGCGGTAGAGCACCAGAGTGTGGACCAGGTAGATCGTGTAGCTCCGCGTCGCGAGCCAGTGGATCACGCGCGAGCGGCCGAACGCGGTGTCGGTGGGAGCCACCAGCACCACCGCGACGACGAGCACCAGCACCGTCCACAGGTGACCCTGCTGACCGACGTGGAAGGCGTCCACCGTCGTCGCGTACCGGATGACGGCGAACTGGGCGAGACCCGCGAGAAGAAGGGCCCGCCACGACGCGAGCCGGGCGAACGCGAGATACACGATCTGGCCCAGGAAGACGGTGGGCAACGTCGCCGCGACCTTGTCGACCATGGGGATCGTGTACTCGTACGGCACCAGATCGGTGTAGAGCAGGATCAGCCAGCACACGGCCGCACCGACGATCGGAACCAGCACGGGGCGGGACGCGAGCACCCGGCGCATGCTCACCGCGTACACGTAGAAGACCCCCTGGACCACGAGCGTCCAGGTGACCCCGAGGACCACGACCTCCGGGCGCACGAAGAAGCCGCCGAGCACGAAGCTCATGGCGGCCTCGGCGTTGCTGATGCCCACGGTCTGCGAGAACATCCCGTTCACCCCGAGGCGGACCAGCACGATCGCGGCGAGGACCGACAGCCAGAACACCGGGAGCAACCGCGCTGCCCGCCCCACGAGGAAGGCGCGCGGCGAGTTGCGGACGACGGACGCGGTCGCGACCAGTCCGGTGAGGATCATGAAGAACGCGACGCCCACGAACGAGAGATGGTGGTTCAGACCGCCGTGCTCGACGAACACGAGGGTGACGACGTCGATGAGCCACCACGGTGTTCCGAGATCATCGACCAGGAAGTACGAGATGTGCGAGTACACGACGGTCAGGACCGCCAGCGCACGCAGGATGTCGACTCCGCCGAACCGGATCCGCGGCGGATCGGCCGCCGTACGGACGGAGACCACCCCACCGTCCGAGTCGGGCGTCGAGGAGGTCATCACCCTCGATCTTAAGGTTCCGTTCACCTGTCGGTCGAGTTCGCCCACGTCATCGCTGCGCGCGGGCAAGGGGACCACGGTCCGCATCGGCGTGTCTGCGCTGCACTCCGACTGCGTCGAACTCTTGCGCGAGGTGTACGAATGACGTTGGCTGGGTAACGCCAGCAGTCAGCTACAACAGATGCAAGAGAAGGGAAACACGTGTCCGAGTACACACTGCCCGACCTCGACTACGACTATGCAGCTCTCGAGCCCCACATCTCCGGGGAGATCAACGAGCTGCATCACTCCAAGCACCACGCCACCTACGTCGCCGGCGTGAACACCGCACTGGAGAAGCTGGCCGACGCCCGTGACAAGGACGATCACGGCTCGATCTTCCTGCAGGAGAAGAACCTCGCGTTCCACCTCGGTGGCCACGTGAACCACTCCATCTGGTGGAAGAACCTCTCCCCCAACGGTGGAGACAAGCCCGAGGGCGAGCTCGCGGCCGCACTGGACGACCACTTCGGCTCGTTCGACAAGTTCCGCGCGCAGTTCACCGCCGCGGCCAACGGTCTGCAGGGCTCCGGCTGGGCAGTGCTCGGCTACGACACGCTGGGCAAGAAGCTCCTCACGTTCCAGCTGTACGACCAGCAGGCGAACGTGCCGCTCGGCATCATTCCCCTGCTGCAGGTCGACATGTGGGAGCACGCCTTCTACCTGCAGTACAAGAACGTCAAGGCCGACTACGTGAAGGCGTTCTGGAACGTCGTCAACTGGGCCGACGTGCAGCAGCGCTTCGCCGCAGCCACGTCGCAGACCTCGGGTCTCATCTTCCCGTAGTCCCGCCGCACAGTCGCACCGCGAATGCCGCGTCCCACGAGGGCGCGGCATTCGTCGTCTCACCGGCCACATCTGGCACTCGTGACCACTTGTGTGCCAGCGCGATAATGGTGTTCTCTTCCTCTACCCGACGTTGTGTGCCGATGGTCCGCGCACGTTCCGCGCAGGCCGTCCCGCTCGATGCCGGCCAGTGCGAGGAGAACGTCATGACCAGTCCCGATCGTCGCATCATCGGTGTGGCCCCGTTCCACGCCTCGGGAACCCTGCGCGGCTTCGTCATCTCCGGCCGGTGGCCCGACACGACAAAGGAATGGGCGCAGCTTCTCGCCTTCACGGTGCGGGTCGCGTCGACCCCCGGCCTGCTGGACACCAGCACCGTCTTCTGTGTCCGCGAGGAACTGCCCGACGACCCGCACGAGGGGACCGTGGGCATCGTGGTGTCCGAGGGCCCCGTCATCGGGGACCACGCGGTGACCCCCGAGCGCTTCGCGCTGCATCAGCCGGCCGCGCTGATGATGCTGCATCCGCCGTCGGAGACGATGCCGACGCTGCCGGAGTGCGCCGGGGCCGCGTCGGGGTGCGTGCTGTTGCCGGGTCTGCCGCACCTCGGGCTGGACCATCGCGCCGCCTGGGTCGAGGCCGAGGCGGACGGCACCGTGACGTCGATGATCAGCCGTGTGGGCCTCGATCCCATCAGCCATCCCGATACGGCCGTCCTCGCGATGTTGCTCGCTGCATGACACGACAAATTTCGGGTAGCCGAACAGGTTTGTCGAAGTTGCAGAAGCCTGACCAGGTCTTTAGCGTGGAGATCAGCGAAGGGGAGTAGCCCCCGATCATCCAGTCGACATACTGGCGCGCACCGGTTCGCCGGAGCGCTCCCGGCTCGGTGAACCGAGCTGCCACCCACGTGGCAGCAGGTGGGCGAGACCTTTCGTCGACCGGCCGGCCTCCGGCCTTCCCGCACCGGTCCCGATGACCGCACGGTGCGCTGCACCGAGCGTCGGCCAGGTTCTCCCCTCGTGTCGGCCGACGCGCCCTGTCCTGGAGGTTCGACGTGCTCGCCGCCCTGCTGCTCAGCTTCGGAGTCATCTTCGTCGCCGAACTCGGTGACAAATCCCAGCTGATGGCCATGACGTTCGCCCTGAAGTACCGCTGGTGGGTCGTCATCGGCGGCATCACGGTCGCCACGACGCTCGTCCACCTCGTCTCCGTCGCCGTGGGCCACTACCTCGGTGTCGCGTTGCCCACGCACCTGATCGGCATCGTCGGCGGCGTCGCGTTCCTGGTCTTCGGCCTGTGGACGCTGCGCGGCGATTCGCTCGACGACGAGGAGAAGACGAAGGCCGACCGGGTGACCAAGTCCGCCTTCATCGCCGTCGCGTCCGCCTTCTTCCTCGCCGAGCTCGGCGACAAGACGATGTTGGCCACCGTCACGCTCGCCTCCGACAATGACTGGGTCGGCGTGTGGATCGGCTCGACGCTGGGCATGGTCGCCGCCGACGCTCTGGCCATCGTCATCGGCGCGACCCTGGGCAAGCACCTGCCCGAGCGGCTCATCACCCTCGGTGCCGCGACCCTGTTCTTCGTCTTCGGCGTGTGGCTGATCCTCGAGGGGCTGCTTCCCGGCACACCCGTCGGACTGATCGCCGCGGCCGTGGTCCTCGCCCTCGGTATCGCGGCGACGAGCTGGACTCTCACTCGTCCGACGGCAGACCGGCATTCCGACGATGAAGTGCCCGCATCTCCGCGCTGACCTCCGGTACGGGCCCCCGCACCCGGATCCGCGGCGCCACGTCGCCGATGGGCAGCGCGGCGACAGGGCCCGGCTCCAGACCCCACTCCGACCGCCACGCGGTGAGCTGAGCACTCGTCACCGCGACGACGATGTCGCCGAGCCCCACCCACGCGTGCGCCGCCGAACACATCGGGCAGTGCTCCCCCGACGTGTACACCGTGGTCCGGGCGCGCTCGTCGCTCGTCAGGTTCCGCACGGACCACTCCACGATCGTGAACTCGGGATGGCGCGTCGAGTCCCCGCCGCCCACGCGATTGCGGTCCTCGAAGAGCACCCGACCGTCCGCGTCGACCAGCACCGACCCGAACGGCTCGTCACCGGCGTCGAGTGCCTCGCGCGCGAGCGCGACACAACGCCGGACATGGACCTCGTCTGCCGAACCGGGGAACGTCATGTCCCGAGTCTGCACCCACCGACTAGGGTTCGTTTCAGTGAGCGGCCGGTAACCGAGTCGGCCGTCCGACGAGAGGACACGGCAGTGGAGATCGCGGGAACAGCGGCATTGGTCACCGGCGGCGCATCGGGGCTCGGCGCGGCCACGGCGAAGCGGTTCGCCGACAACGGCGTCACCGTCTTCGGCCTCGACCTGCAGCAGTCCATCGACAAGGCCGGTGACTCCGTACCGGACGGCGTGACGCTCATCGCCGCCGACGTCACCAGCGACGAGGAGGTACGGGCCGCCCTCGCACAGATCGGCGATGCCGGCGTCCCGCTGCGCATCGTCGTGAACTGCGCCGGCGTGGGCTGGGCGGGACGCATCCTGTCCAAGAAGGGCGTGCACGATCTCGAGCTCTTCCGCACGGTCATCACCATCAACCTGCTCGGCACCTTCAACGTCATGCGTCTGGCGGCCGATCACATGCAGACGCTGCCGACCGTCGACGAGGCCGGACAGCGCGGCGTCATCATCAACACCGCGTCGGTGGCCGCGTTCGAGGGCCAGATCGGTCAGATCGCCTACTCCGCGTCCAAGGGCGGCGTGCACGGCATGACCGTCCCCGCGGCGCGCGACCTCGCCCAGGTGGGCATCCGCGTCAACACCATCGCCCCCGGCATCGTCGACACCCCGATGCTCGCCGGCGTCACCCCGGAGTACCGCGCCGGCCTCGAGGCGGGCGTCCCGTTCCCGTCCCGACTCGCTCAGCCCACCGAGTACGCGCAGCTCGCACAGATGATCGTCGAGCACGACTACCTCAACGGCGAGACCATCCGCATGGACGGCGCACTCCGGATGGCACCGCGGTAACTGCTCGAGAAAAAGTTTTTCGTCACCACCCATCCACACCGGGTACTGGGACGAATCACATCTCGAGACGCTCGTCGTCGCTGCCAACCCCCGACTGGTAGCGATGGCGAGCGTTTCACTTCGTTACAGAGGAAATCCCGCCGAGCTCGTCCGCAGTCGGAATCTCCCGCGCGGCCGCCCCGTCCATCCAGACCCGCAGCGCGCGGGTGGCCTGCACGTCGTCCTCGTTGTACTCGAGCAACCGCGTGCGTTGCGACGCGTCGACGTCTCCGTCGTATCCCACCGCGCGGCGGTACCAGGCCATCGACGCCTCGCCGCCCGCCTCGTCGTCCCGCCAGTGGAAGCCCGCGACCGGTGCGACCTTCTTGAGGCCCTTGCCCGACGGACACACGAAGTTCTGGGACACCGCGATGTAGATGTCGACCCAGTCCGGCCCGTCGATGAACTCCCGCACCTCGGCCTCGGTGGGGACACCGGGCATGCCGGCGAACCGCCGCGCGGATCCCAGCAGCCATTTGTCCTCGGCGGCGCGCGAGTAGCAGTAGGCCGCGAACGTCAGGCCCTCCGCGTGCGCGTCCGCACGCACGCCCTGCATCCAGGACCAGAACTCGCCGAACGAGCGCGCCTCGTCCATCGTGGGAACCGGTTCCCACGTCACGAAGGCGCGGTACTGCGGCTCGGCACCGTCCCGCCGGTCGAGGAGCGTTCCCCACATGTAGGCGCCGTGCTCCTGGTAGCTCTCCATGTCGACGTCCACCTCGACGTCCGCCCGCTGGACCGTCACGGTGTCGCGGCGCCGGACGAGCGGCAGGTCGGCGATCCATGCACGGGCGATGACGACCGTCTCGTCGAAGTCGCCGTGCGGCCACTCGTCGGGCACGCCGCCCGTCCAGTCCGCCAGGTCGTCGATGGTGACGATGCCCGCGGACCGCAGGGCGTCCGCTCGCGACCCCGCCGCCACCAGCGAGACGTCCCGCGTGCGCCGCAGGGTCTCCCCGCACTCGGACCACCACGGACAGGACCGACATTCCGACACCTTCGACGGCGACGTGACGACCGAGCCCGACGCGATGGCCAGTCGGTCACCGAAGCGCGTGTCGTACTCCGCCTCGACCGCCGTCAGATCGTGCACGAGCATCACCTCGGCACCGAAGCCGATGACACCGGCTCGCGCCGACACACCGGCCTGACCGATGCGGCCCAGGAGCCGATGCACGTGCACGGCCGCCAACTGGTCCCGTAACTGCGGTCGCACCTTGCGCGTGGGATCGAGAGCGGGGGCCCACGACGTGAACGGCGTGGTCACCGCGCCGCTTCCCGGATCGGTGACCTTGTGGTTGACCACCAGTACCGGGATGTACCCGCCGTCCGGATCGCGCACCAGCATGTCGCACCGGCCACGCCGACCGGCGTCCTCGTCGTCGGCGAAGGTCGCGTTCCAGATGCGCTCGACACCGGACTCGCACGCCGCGCGGGTGGCGCGGACCTGCATCGAGCGGGACATCGACGGGGAGACCACCACCCACGACTGCGGATCCGCGGCGACCAGGGTGTCCCGGATCTCGGCTCGGTACGCGGCGGCCGCCTCCCGGCGCATCTGCACCCCCGCGTCCTCCGCGGTGTCGACGAGCAGAGAGCGGTAGGCGGTGTCGAGATACACGCGGTGGCGGCACCGGGTGAGCGACGACGCGTCGATCAGCACGGAGGGGCCGGACGCCGGAGCGGGGGGCGGCACGACGTGGGACATTCTCGCAGCGTAGATCCACGGGCCGACACCTCACGCGGATGCAGCGCACCCGGAGCGGACCGATAGGCTGGCGGCAGGCATTCAGGCGCTCGTCGGTCATCCGGTCGGAGCGTTCTGGCGACGTAGTCGGACACGATAGGGGCACGTACACCATGGCTCTGCGCAAGAAGCGTTCTCGCCGTGCGACCCGGAAGGCCGAGGCCAAGGCCCTGCGCCACAAGGCGGGCCTCGAGGCGAAGTACACCGCCCGGAACGAGCGCAAGCATCTGAAAAAGCTGGCGAAGAACGACGCCAAGGCGCTGACCAGCCAACAGAAGGTGGATCAGGCGCACATCAGGACCCTGGCCGCACGGGAGAAGGCCGCGCGCGAAGGCAAGATCAACGCGGCGAAGGTGCGCAAGTACGTCGGCATCGGTCGCGTCCTGGCCCCCGTCCTCGTGCCGATCGCGTACCGCGCGGCGACCCTCCTGCGGGGTCAGCTCGACCAGTACCGGGCCGGCCGCATCGGCGTCGACGTGAAGGAGCTCGGCCAGTACACCGGACACGGCGCCAAGCTCAGCGCTCGCATCGTCGGTGCCGAGCGTTCCGTCGCCGAGGTCGCCGCGTCGCACCAGGACGCCGAGACGGGCGCCTTCGCCGATGCGATCCGGTCGCGCCTGACCGAGCTCACCACCGCGGTGCACGCCGCCGAGCAGATGCCGCCGTCGCGCCGCAAGCTGGCTCACGGCGCCATCTCCGACGAGCTCGACGGCATCGAGGCCGACATCCTCGCGCGCCTCGGCGTGCGCTGATCCCTGCCTGAGTCGACGATGGGGACCGAGCGCACGCGCGTGTGGCGTGGTGGTGCCGTGGGAGCACTCACGGCCACGCTCGCCGTCGCCGCGCACGGTGCCGGCGGTGGTGGCGTGCCCACCTCGTCCGCTCTCTCCCTGCTGCTCGCCGTCGCGATCGGTGCGGGCGTGCTCGCCGCCGGTGTCGGGACCGCCCGGACCGGCCCCCTCCCGATCCTCCTGTGGCTCGTGGGCGGACAGGTCGTTGCGCACGAAGCACTGGCCGCCGTCGCGGAACACGCCCACCCGCTCGACGCGTCGATGCTCGCGGCGCACGCCGTCGCCGTCGGTGTCGGCGCAGTCCTGGTCGCCTCGTCGGAGCGGCTGTTCGCCGCGATCACGTCGGTGCTGCGCGCACCGCGGCTCACGTTCTCGCCGCCGCGTCGCCCCCGACCCGTCACCGCCACCGCGCCGCTCGATCGGCCCGTTCCCGTACCCGTTCTGTCCGCCGTCTCCAGGAGAGGACCACCGCAGGTGCTCGTGCAGCCACTCACACCGCGGTACTCCCTCACCTGAACGGAAGACATCTGTCATGACCAGCTTCTCCACGCGTGCCCTGGGCACGAGTGTCCTCACCGCCGCCGCCCTCCTCGCCTCCGCAGGACTGGCGTCCGCCCACGTCGTCGTGTCCGCTCCGGACGCGGCACAGGGTGGATACGGCGTTCTCACCTTCCGGGTGCCGACCGAGTCGGAGGCGGCGTCCACCACCTCCGTCACCGTCCAGCTGCCCGGCCTCACCTCGGCCCGCACGCAGCCCATGCCCGGCTGGACGGCCGTCGTCGAACGCTCGGCGGACGAACTGGCCACCTCGGTCACCTGGACGGCGGATCCCGGCAACCCCGGTGTCGGGCCCGGACAGTTCGAGCAGTTCCAGCTCTCGGCCGGCCCCCTGCCGGAGGAGGAGAGCGTGTCCTTCCCGGCCCGCCAGACCTACAGTGACGGCGAGGTCGTGAACTGGGACCAGCCGACACCGGAGGACGGTACCGAGCCCGAACTGCCGGCTCCCACACTGGAACTCGCGGCGAGCAGCGGCGATCATCACAGCAGCCCCACGGTGTCGTCAGCGTCCTCGACCACCGGGGCCGCCGCGTCGTCGTCCGACACCACGGCCCGGTGGCTCGGCGGGATCGGCCTGGTTCTCGGAGCACTCGGTGCCGCACTCGGGATCGGCGCCACGGTGCGGAGTCGACGCTCGTGAGCCGGTTCCTCGCTCTGCTGCTCGCCCTCGCCGCGGCGCTGCTGCTCGGCACCTCGACGGCGTCCGCGCACTCGGTGGTGGTGTCCAGCTCCCCCGAGAACGAGAGTTCCGTCGATCAGGGTCCGGCGGAGGCGACGGTGACGTTCAACGAGGCAGTGCAGTCGCAGTTCGCCTCGCTGACCGTCGTCGGTCCCGACGGCAACCTCTGGTCCGACGGTGACCCGCGGGTGTCGGGTTCCACCGTCGCGGTGGACCTCCGAGAGCTCGGGCCGACGGGCACATACACCATCGCGTTCCGCGTCACGTCAGCCGACGGCCACCCCGTGAGCGGTACGCGGACATTCGAGCTGACGACGGCCGGCACCGGGACCCCCGGTCCCGCGGCCGACGCCGGCGCGTCCTCGACCGAGTCGGGGGGCGGTGTGCCGCTCTGGCCGTTCCTGGTCGCCGCCGCGGTGGTGTTCCTCGGCGGTCTCGCGTTCGCTCTGCGGAAGAAGAACTGAGTCGTGGCCGGAACGACGACGGCGCGGTGGTCACCGCTCGCCGTCGTTCCGGCTGCACTGCTCGGAGTGATCGCCGCCCTCGTACTGGCGCCCTCCGACCTTCCGCTCGACTCCCTCGTGCGGACCGGCGCCGACGTCGCCGGTGCCGTGGTGCTCGGGTTCGGTCTGCTGATCCTGTGGGCCCGCGATTCCCGGCACGTCGACGACCACCTCGCGTGGCGCGGCGCCCTCGTCGCGGCCGCGTGCTGGGCAGTCTCCGAGGTCACGCTGCTGGTGCTGGGGGCGGCGCGGTCCGATGCCGTCAGCGCCACCGCGGTGTCGCTCGGCACGTTCACCGACTACGTCCAGAACATCGCGAACGGCCGGATCGGCTCCGCGGTCGTGGTCGTCGCGCTCGCGATGGCCGTGCTGGCGGCCACTGCCCTCCGCACCGATCTGGAAGTCTCCGGCATCGTCGTCGTCGTACCCACCGCCGTCGCCCTCATCGCTCGCCCGATGACCGGCCACATGGCGCAGCACGCCGTCGGCGCGCTGCTCGTCGCCGTGCACGTCGTGGCGGCATCGGTGTGGCTCGGGCTGCTGGTCGCGATGGCGGTGACCCTGCGGTCACGGACCGCCTGGGCGGATCTGCTCCCGCGCTACTCGGCGGCCGCGCTGTGGTGTGTGGTCGCCGTCGCCGTCACCGGTGTCGTCAACGCCGCCGTGCGGCTCAGCTCGGTGACCGCCCTGGTCGACACCGACTACGGGCGGCTGATCCTGCTCAAGTCGGTCCTGCTGGTCGCCCTGGTGATCGGCGGGTGGTGGCGACGGCGCACGTGGGTGAGCGTCATCGGTGCCCACACCACGCACGCCACGGTCTCGACGCGGCGTGCCGTCGTCGAGACCGCGGCGATGGCCGTGGCGTTCGGCGTGGCCGCCGCACTGGCGACCACGGCCTGATCACGCGGGCAGCGGGTCCGCGCTGGGCAGCAACCGGACGAGCACGTCCGACATGGTGATGACACCGACCACCGCACCGCCGTCGCGCACCACCGCGAGATGGTTGCGGGTCTCCCGCATCTCCGCGAGCGCGACGTACACGGGCGCGGCGGCGTCGAGCTCGAAGGCCGGTCGCACGAAGTCGTCCACCGAGCGGGAGTCCTCCGCCTGCAACGTGTCCCGCACGTGGACCAGACCGATCACGTCGGCGCCGTCCCGCACGAGGATGCGCAGATGGCCCGTGCGCAGCGACGCCGCCCGCACGTCGGCGACCGTCGCCGTCGTCGCCACCGCGGTGGGCTCGGAATCGATGCGCACGAGGTCCGCCACCGTGAGCTTCTGCAGTTCCAGCGCACTCGAGATCTGATCCGAGTAGCCCTTGTCCAGCGATCCGACACTCACCGAGTGCGCGACCAGCTGCTCGAGATCGTCCGGGTTCTGGCCCGACATCACCTGATCGGCCGGCTCCACACCGGCCCGGCGCAGCAGTGCATTCGCCATCCCGTTGAGCGACACCAGGATCGGGCGGGTGAAGAACATGAAGACACGCATCGGGATCGCGAGCATCGTCGCCGACTTCTCGGGATGCGCGATGGCCCACGACTTCGGCGCCATCTCGCCGACGACCAGGTGCAGGAAGGTCACGATGATCAGGGCCAGGACGAAGCCGAGCACGTCGGATGCCCAGTAGGGCAGACCGAGTGACTCGAACAGCGGCCGGAGCCAGTAGTGCACGGCGGGCTTGGTGAACGCACCGAGTGCCAACGTGCACAACGTGATACCCAGCTGCGAGCCGGCGAGCAGCACCGTGAGCTCGGTGGAACTGCGGAGCGCGGCGCGCGCCGACCGCGAATCGGCCGCCGCGTCCTCGAGCCGGTGCCGCTTGGCGGCGAGGAGCGCGAACTCGACGGCGACGAAGAAGGCGCTGAGCGCGATCAGGCCGACGGTGACGACGAGGAACACCAGGGGGTTGCTCACAGCGCATCCTCCGTCTCACTCATGGCCGGGACGTCGTCGGAAGTGCGCTCCACGACCTCCAGCGTGACCGCCGACGGCACGTGGTTGTCGATCTCCTGAATCCTCATGACGAGGAACCGTCGGGGCGGTTCGGCGTCGGTCGCGAGGTCACCGGGGTCGATGGGCAGCTCCAGTTCGATGACGTCGCCGACCTCGGGAAGCGATCCGTGGACGCTTATGGCCAGTCCGGCGATGGTCTCGATGTCACCCTCCGGAAGTTCGCGGTCCAGAGCACGTTCCACCTCGTCGAGGTGGACGTCGCCGGCCACCGTCCACACACCGTCGTCGCCGGGCACGGGTTCCGCGCCGTCGGCGTCGTCGTGCTCGTCGGTGATCTCGCCGACGAGCTCCTCGGCCAGGTCCTCGATGGTGACGACACCGGTGAAGGAGCCGTATTCGTCGATGACGCAGGCGAGTTGGTTCTTCGACGCGCGAAGCTCCCCCATGGCGTCGGGGAGCATCTGGGTCTCGGGGAGCACCAGTGCGTCGCGGGACAGCACGGCGACCGGTGTGTCGCCGGGCAGGTCGGTGGCGAGCACGTCGCGCAGGTGCACGACGCCCTCGATCGAGTCGTCGGCATGGAGCACCGGATACCGCGAGTGCTCGACGCTCATGAGGGCGCGCACCTCGGCGATGGTGGAGTCGGAGCGCACCGTCGCCACCTTCGCGCGGGGGATCATCGCGTGACCCGTGGTCTGGGTGGGGAAGTCGAGGATGCGGTCGAGCAATGTGGACAGCTCCTCGGGCAGGTCACCGGTGCCCCGGCTCTCGGCCACGATGTGTTCGAGGTCGCGCGGGGTCGCCGAGTGCTCGACGTCGTGGACCGGCTCGATCTTCAGCGCCTTCAGCAGCGCGTTGGACGAGGCGTCGAAGATACGGATGAGCCAGCCGAACAGCTTGAGGTAGATCGTCGTCGACAGCGAGAGCCATCGCGCGACGGGTTCGGGGCGGGCGATGGCGAAGTTCTTGGGGAACAGCTCGCCGAAGAGCATCTGCACGAACGTCGACACCACCAGCGCCGTCACCGCACCGACGGCGAGTCCGACACCGCTCGGAATGCCGACGCCGCCGAGCAGAGTCCCGAGGGACTGTCCGATGAGCGGCTCGGCGAAGTTACCGACGAGCAGGCCGGTGACGGTGATGCCCAACTGAGCGCCCGAGAGCATGAAGGACGTGCGCTTCGTGACGGCCAGGGTGCGCGCGGCGACGGTGTCACCCGCTTTCGAGCGCGCTTCGAGCCTCGACCGGTCCACGGTCATGTAGGCGAATTCCTGGGCCACGAAATAGCCTGTGCCGGCGGTGATTCCGACGACGACGACGATACCGAGGAGAAGCGTCAACAACTCGCTCATGTGCCGGTCACCGCCCTGGTCGCATCGGTCGATACGAGGGGGGCCATGACCGGCCCGGGTTTGTCGCTGTCCATTCGTCCTCTAGTCGCTGCGGGTGTTTCGCCCGATTCTACGGGATGCGCGCCGCTACCGTCCCGGCACGTACTTCAGCGCCCGGATGAAGATCGGCAACGTCTTCGCCCAGAGCTTCGGAGGCAGCCGTCGTCCGCCGAGGTTGATCAGGCGCGTCGTGGAGACGGTCTGCGACTCGGTGTACTTCAGGACGCCGTCCGGTCCGTGTCGACGACCGACGCCCGAGACACCCATGCCGCCCATCGGCGCACCGGTGCTTCCCCAGGTCGGCGCGTACCCCTCGTCCACGTTCACGGTGCCGGCGTGCAGTCGCGCGGCGATGGCCTCGCCCTGCGCCTTCGTCTTCGCCCACACGCTGGCGTTCAGTCCGTACTCGGTGGCGTTGGCCCGCTCGACAGCCTCGTCGACACTGGCGACGGGGTAGATGGAGACGAGGGGACCGAACGTCTCGGCTCCCCAGCACTCCATGTCGTCGGTCACGCCGGTGAGCACGGTGGGCTCGTAGAACAGCGGGCCGATGTCGGGGCGTGCCTTGCCGCCGGCGACCACGGTCGCACCCTTCACCCTCGCATCGTCCACGTGGTTCGAGATGGCCTTGACCTGGTCCTCCGAGATGAGGCTGCCCATCTCGACCCCGAACTCGTACGTGGCGGCCAGCGTCATGCGGCGCACCCGCTCACCGAACGCGGCGGTGAACTTGTCGGCGATCGACTTCTCGACGTAGATGCGCTCGATGGAGATGCAGAGCTGACCGGAGTTGGAGAAGCAGGCACGGACGGCCGCGTCGACCACCTCGGGGATCTTGGCGCCGGCGGCGACGATCATGGCGTTCTTGCCGCCGAGCTCGGCGGAGAACCCGATGAGTCGCCGACCGGTCTGCTCGGCGAGAAGCTGGCCGGTGGCGGTGGAACCCGTGAACATCAGGTAGTCGGAGGTGTCGACGATGGCGGTGCCCACCACCGATCCGGGGCCGGGAACCACGGCGAAGAGGTCACGGGGCAGACCGGCCTGGTAGAGCAGTTCGACACATGCGAGCGCGCAGTACGGCGTCTGGCTGTCCGGCTTCAGCACGATGCCGTTGCCGGCCATCAGAGCCGGGATGGCATCGGACACCGCGAGGGTCATCGGGTAGTTCCACGGCGAGATGATGCCGACGATGCCTTTGGGCTGGTAGTTGACCTGCGTCTTGGTCAGCACGGGAAGCATGCCCTTGACGCGCTTGCTCTTCAGCAGTTCGCCGGAGACCCGCGCGTAGTGCCGCGCCGTCATCGCGATGTCGAGGACCTCCTCCTGGGCGGCGGACCGGGACTTCCCGGTCTCTGCCTGCGCCAGGTCGATGAGCGACGCCCGGTGCTTCAACACGAGGTCGCGATACTTGTGGAGGATCTTCGCTCGATCTGCGATGGACGTCGTCGCCCACCGCTTCTGGGCTGCGCGGACCTTGTCGTTCGCCGCCAGCACGTCGTCGCGGGTGCCGACGGGGATGGTCGCCATCTCGCGGCCGGTGAACACCTCGATGACGGGCTTGGTCTCCCGGCCCGGTGCGACCGAGGCGAGGGCGACGAGTCGTGTGAACGTGTCTGCGGTCGGCGCTGACATGCGTATCTCCCAGTGGCGGATGAGTGTGACGACGGTTGACGGATACACCGTCGGTATCGACACGGTACGCCAGGAGTGCGTTCGGACACAGCCCCCGACCGGACGCCTCGGCGGATCGGGCCAAGATTGTGCTTGACCCTCACGCAACGGGAGGCAGGACAGTGACCGGTGTGAACGATGCACTGACCGTGGGACAGGTCGCCGCGCTGGCAGACGTCAGCGTGCGCACCCTGCACCACTACGACGCGGTGGGGCTGGTGGTGCCCGGCGGCAGGTCTCCTGCGGGATACCGCACCTACTCCTCGCAGGACGTGGAGCGCCTGTACTCCGTGCTGACCTATCGCGAACTCGGGTTCCCGCTGACCGAGATCAAGGAGATACTCGACGATCCCGCCGCGGACGCGCTCGAGCATCTCCGACGGCAGCGCACCCTGCTCGACCGGCGCATCGCTCACCTGACAGCCATGGCGAACGCCGTGGACACCGTGATCGAGAGGAAGACGATGGGTACGAACCTGACCCCGGCCGAGCAGCGTGAGATCTGGGGCGACGACTGGGCCGGCGAGAAGTACGAGGACGAGGCCCGCGAGCGCTGGGGAACCGCCGATGCGTGGGCCCAGAGCACGGAGCGCACCGCCGCGATGTCGGCCGACGACTGGCGTGCGATCAAGGCCGACACCGAACAACTCGAGGCTGATCTCGCTGCAGCGATGCTCCGCGGCGTGGAGCCCGGTTCGGACGAGGCCGACGTCCTCGCGGAACGCCACCGAGCGTCGATCGACCGTTTCTACGACTGCGATCACGCGATGCATGTCTGCGTGGCCGGGATGTACACCGCCGACGAGCGGTTCCGCGCGCACTACGACGGGCGGGCCGCCGGGCTGGCGGAGTGGATCGTCGCCGTCGTCGGAGCGAACGCCCGCGAGAACGGGGCCTGACACACGGACGGAGCACGAGGCCGAGAGGCCACGTGCTCCGTCGTCAGTTCTGTCGGGGGCTCTAGACGAGGCCCGCGATCCTGCCCACGACACCGAGGACGATCAGCACCACGACGACGCCGACCGCGACCAGGAACACGATCGCGGGTGTCCGAGTGCGCTGGGGCGGTTCATGATTGGGACCCGCGGCCGACGTGGAGTCCGGCGGCGTGTCACCCGGCACGATGCTGCCACCGGGTTCGAGTCCTGCAGTCTCTGCGGGATCGGGGTTCTGGCCGGACATGGGGTGGTCCTCTCGGGTGGCGTCGCGCGCAGTCTCGTCACCGGTGTGACCGTCGTTGCCGTCGTGACTTGTACTCATGACGTGCGGGTTCCCCCGACCTGCACCGTCCAATCGACCTCGAGGGACCGAACCGCCGACGCACCAACCGCCGCCCCGGCGGGTGTCCCCGACAGCGTGACCCGACGTGCCGCAGGACTGCCGCTAGCCTGTGACGCCATGAGCACCTTCATCGCGACCGCCGATCTCGCCGACACCATCGGGCCGGACATCCGGAGCTGCGACACGCAGTTCCGTCAGCTCGGGGCCGTGCGGGAGTTCTGCGGACCCATCACCACCATTCGCTGCTTTCAGGACAACTTGCTGGTCAAGCAGACATTGTCGGAGCCCGGCAACGGCGGAGTCCTGGTGGTCGACGGCGACGCGAGTGTCCACACCGCCCTCGTCGGCGACATCATCGCCGGGCGCGGTGTGGACAACGGGTGGGCGGGCGTCATCGTCAACGGTGCCGTGCGCGACTCGGCCATCCTGACGACTCTCGCCATCGGGGTGAAGGCGCTGGGAACCAACCCGCGCAAGAGCACGCAGACAGGGTCGGGTGAGAAGAACGTCACAGTCGAGTTCGGCGGAGTCACCTTCATCCCCGGCGAGTTCGTCTACAGCGACGACGACGGTGTCGTCGTCGCGGCGCAACCCCTCCCGCCTCAGGGCTGACCGGCAGCTCAGGCCTGAGCGACGCGGGCGGACACCCCGCCGACGGTGACGGTGTCGCCCGCACGGAGCTGACGTCCTCGGCGCAGTTCGGTCTCACCGTTGACTTCGACGAGACCGTCCGCGATGACGGCCTTCGCCTCGGACCCCGACTCGATGAGGTCGGCCAGCTTGAGGAACTGCCCCAGCCTGATCACCTCGTCGCGGATCTCGACCGTTCGATCGCTGCTGTGATCCCGGCCGTCCTCCGGCCTTCCCGCATGATCCCGGCCGTCCTCCGGCCTTCCCGCATGATCCCGGCCGGCCTCCGGCCTTCCCGCAGTCACAGGAACGTCACCCCCTGGGCGAGCGGCAGCTCCGAGCTGTAGTTGACCGTGTTGGTGGTGCGTCGCATGTAGGACTTCCAGGCGTCACTGCCCGATTCGCGCCCGCCACCGGTCTCCTTCTCGCCGCCGAACGCGCCGCCGATCTCCGCGCCCGACGGGCCGATGTTCACGTTCGCGATGCCGCAGTCCGACCCTGCCGCCGACAGGAAGCGTTCCGCCTCGCGCAGGTCGGTCGTGAAGATCGACGACGACAGCCCCTGCGGTACGTCGTTGTGGAGGGCGATGGCCTCGTCCAGATCGCTGTAGGTCATGACGTACAGAATGGGCGCGAACGTCTCACGGCGCACCACGTCGGTCTGCGCGGGCATCCGCACGATGGCCGGCTGGACGTAGACACCGTCCTCGGCGCCCGCCACTCGCACCCGCTCACCACCCGCGACGACGGTGCCGCCGTCCTTCCGCGCGAGCTCCAACGCGTCGGCGTACCCGTCGTGCGCGGCCTCGTCGATCAGCGGTCCGACCAGCGTCGACGAGTCGAGCGGTGACCCGACGGGCAACGACGAGTACGCGGTACCCAGTCGGTCGACGAGGGTGTCGGCGACGGACTCGTGCACGATGACGCGGCGCAGGGACGTGCACCGTTGACCGGCCGTGCCGGCCGCGGAGAACACCAGGCCGCGGACGGTGAGGTCGAGATCGGCGCTCGGACAGACGATC
The DNA here is from genome assembly GCF_001426145.1 of Rhodococcus sp. Leaf225. Classification (NCBI taxonomy): domain Bacteria; kingdom Bacillati; phylum Actinomycetota; class Actinomycetes; order Mycobacteriales; family Nocardiaceae; genus Rhodococcus; species Rhodococcus sp. Leaf225. The sequence goes on from NZ_LMRN01000009.1 coordinate 37,451, forward strand.
GCGGCGTTGTTGCCGCCGAGTTCGAGGAGCACGCGGCCGAACCGTGCCGCGACGCGGGGGCCCACCTCGCGGCCCATGCGGGTCGATCCGGTGGCGGAGACCAGGGCGATGCGCGGATCGTCGACGAGGGTCTCACCGACGGCACGGTCACCGACAACGAGTTGCGCCACCGCCGGCGACACCCCGGCACGGCGTGCGGCTTCCTCGAACAGCGCCTGCACGGCCACCGCGGTGACGGGCGTCTTCTCCGACGGCTTCCACACCACCGTGTCGCCGGCGACGAGGGCGAGCACGGTGTTCCACGACCACACCGCGACCGGGAAGTTGAAGGCCGTGATCACGGCGACGACTCCGAGTGGGTGCCACTGCTCCATCATCCGGTGGCCGGGCCGCTCGGTGGCGATGGTGTTGCCGTAGAGCTGGCGGGACAGTCCGACGCCGAAGTCGCAGATGTCGATCATCTCCTGGACCTCGCCGAGGCCCTCGCTGACGATCTTGCCGGCCTCGATGGACACCAGCTCACCGAGTGCGTCCTTGTGTTCGCGGAGCAGTTCACCCAGCTCACGCACCAGACCGCCGCGTACCGGCGCGGGAACGAGAGACCACGACCGGTAGGCTTCCGCGGCTGCGGCGATCACCGAGTCCACGTCGCTCGTGAGCGGCACGTGGCCCAGCACCGCACCGGTGATCGGGCTGGTCGCGGCCAGGCCGGAGTCGTGGTCGAGCGGCGCGGCCCCGACTGCGGCGAGCAGCTCGGACGTACGGGCGGACAGGTCGACGGTCGATGTCATGGATTCATTGTCTCCGATGGTCGTGACAGGATTTATTCCGGCCCAGATGTTGTTTGACAGTATTTTATCGCGTACTTTCGCCTTCATGACGCAGGTACTGCCATCGCGGCCCACCACCCCCGTTCCCGCCGGTGCGCCGGAGTCGGTCCACGACGTGCTGTCGCGCCACATCCTGGCCGACGGCTTCGACATGGTTCTCGACCTCGAGCGGTCGCACGGCTCCACACTCGTCGATGCGCGGACCGGTGCGTCCTATCTCGACATGTTCACGTTCTTCGCCTCGAACGCGCTCGGGATGAACCATCCGTCTCTCGCCCGCGACGACGAGTTCCGGGCGGATCTGCTGACGGCCGCGCTGCACAAGCCGAGCAACTCCGACCTCTACTCCGAGCCGATGGCCCGCTTCGTCGCGACCTTCGCGCGCGTGCTCGGCATCCCCGAACTACCCCACCTCTTCTTCGTCGAGGGCGGTGCGCTCGCCGTCGAGAACGCCCTGAAGGTGGCCTTCGACTGGAAGAGCAGGTTGAACGAGTCCCGCGGTCTCGATCCGGCACTGGGCGGACGGATCCTGCACCTCGAGCACGCCTTCCACGGCCGGTCGGGCTACACCATGTCGCTCACCAACACGGATCCGATCAAGGTCGCGCGTTTCCCGAAGTTCGACTGGCCCCGCATCCCGTCGCCGTACCTGCGCGAGGGCGCGGACATGGACGCTCTCGAGGCGCGCTCACTGGCCGCTGCGCGGGCCGCGTTCGAGTCGTTCCCCGACGACATCGCCGCCGCCATCGTCGAGCCGATCCAGGGCGAGGGCGGCGACCATCACTTCCGACCGTCGTTCCTCCTCGGGCTGCAGGCTCTGTGCCACGAGTTCGACGCATTGTTCGTCGTCGACGAGGTCCAGTCCGGGGCGGGCATCACCGGCACCGCGTGGGCGCACCAGCAGCTGGGCGTCGAACCCGACGTCCTCGCCTTCGGCAAGAAGACCCAGGTGTGCGGCATCATGGCGGGCCGCCGCGTGGACATGGTGCGCGACAACGTCTTCGAGGTCGGATCCCGGATCAACTCGACGTGGGGCGGCGGCCTGGCCGACATGGTGCGGGCACGGCGGATCCTCGAGGTGATCGAACGCGACGGCCTCATCGCCCGCGCCGCGGAGAGGGGCGCGATACTCGGCGCCGCTCTCGACGCACTCGCGGTGCGTCACCCGTCGATCTCCGACGTGCGGGGACGCGGCCTGTTCCGGGCGTTCTCACTGCCGGACACCGCGACTCGCGATCGACTGATCACGCGGCTCCTCGTCGACGAGCGGGTGATCATGCTGGGGTGCGGCTCGCGCAGCGTCCGGTTCCGTCCCGCGCTGACCGTGACGGAGGAGGCGTTGGCCGACGCCGTCGCGGCGATCGACCGGGTTCTCAGCTCATGACCGGATTGTCTGTGTACGCCGAGTGACAGGCACTGCGCCGGGCTCCGCTACCATCCGCCCATGACACTGCGCTACGACGTCGACGGTCACGGTCCCACCCTCGTACTGGTGCACGGAGTCGTTCACCGCCGCCAGGCGTGGGACGCGGTGCTGGACCTGCTCACGCCCTATCGGCGGGTCGTGACCGTGGACCTGCCCGGGCACGGGGAGTCGGAGCCGCTGCACGAGTCCGGTGAGAACGTGCTGCTCACGCTCCAGAACGAGGTCACCGAGTTCGTCCGCGAGATCGAGGAGCCGGACCACCAGGTGCACATCGCCGGCAACTCGCTCGGCGGCTACGTCGCGCTGTGTCTCGCCGCGCAGGGTGAGGTGGCGTCGGCCACCGCGCTGTCCCCCGCCGGCTTCTTCCTCAACCACACCGACCAGGCTCGAACCATGGTGACGTTCCGCGCGATGCGGACCGTCGCGCGCACGTTCGGCAAGGCCACACCGACGGCGCTCAAGATGCGGGCGGTGCGGTACCCCACGCTGCTGCCGTTCTTCGCGCATCCGAGCAGGGTGTCGTACGAGGCCGCCGTCGTCGACGCCTCGTCACTCACCACCAACGCGATGATCGACGCGGGCATCGACGCGCCGTTCGAGTTCCCGCCACTCACCGAACCGCTGGTGCCGGTGACGGTGGCGTGGGGCACGCGAGACCTGATCCTGCCGCACTACCAGGTGCGGGGCGTCCGTCGCCGCTTCCCGCACGCCCGCGTCATCTCGGTCCCCGGGGTCGGCCACGTGCCGATGACGGACAACCCCGAGCTGATCGCGTCGATCCTCCTCGCGGGAAGTCAGGACCGGTCCCCGACCGCAGACCCGTCCTGAGGTTCTAGGCGGTCTCCATCTCGGCGACGATCCGCGCGACGATGTCCGCGGCCGGCGCGGCGATCACCGAACGCCACCCGGTACCGGCCCACAGGTTGGGCACGTCCGCTCGGCCGGCAGCCGTCGCCGCGGTGCGGATCGGGCCCGTGATCGCGTTGACATCGGGATAGCCGGCCGGTGCGGAGGCCGTGAACTGCGCCGCGAACTCGTTCTCGAGTCCCCGAGCCGGTCGTCCCGAGAACGCACGCGTCACCACGGTGCGCCGGTAGCGACGGTCCAGCAGTGCGGCGCGGTGCACCGCCGAGGTACCGGCCTCGTCGGAGCACAGGAACGCGGTGCCCATCTGCGCAGCGACGGCGCCGAGTCCGAGAGCGGCCACCACGCCGGACCCGTCCATGATCCCGCCGGCCGCGATCAAGGGCACGTCGACCGACAGTCCGACGGCGAGCAGCAGGGACGGCAGCGACATCGCGTCACCGCCTCGAGGAGACGACGCATCGTCCGTGAAGACGCCCCGGTGTCCGCCGGCCTCGCTGCCCTGGACGACGAGCATGTCGGCCCCGTCCTCGACGGCCTCGCGGGCCTCGTCGACGGAGGTGACCGTCCCGATCATCAGGGCGCCGATCTCGTGCACGCGGGCGGTGAGCTCGGCGCCGGGTCGACCGAACGTGACCGACACGGCCGCCGGGCGGTGGGCGAGCACCACGTCGATCACCGCGTCGATGTCGTCGGGGCCGGGTGTCGCTGGGCCGGGTTCGACCCCGAACTCGGCGGCGATCGGGGCCAGCGCGGCGCGGTACGACTCCATCTCGTCGGCGACCGCGATGTGCGCTGACGGGAGGAAGAGATTGACGCCGTACGGCGCCGACGTGAGGGACTCGATCTCGGAGAGCCGGCCGTCGAGCGCCTCCGGGCTCAGCAGCGCTCCGGCCAGGAACCCCAGGCCACCGGCATCGCTCACGGCGGCGGTCAGGGCGGGGGTGGACGGGCCTCCGGCCATCGGCGCGCACACGACGGGAAGCCTGGCAGGGAACACAGCGGTCATGCGGCCGATCGTACGTCGAGGGATGATCTCGGCTACCTATCACGAATACCCGATGTTTCACCGGTTTCGGGCCGACCAAACCGACTACACGTACACTTCACTGGTCACCAGCAGGGACACACGCCGCGTCGGGGGTCGCATCGAGTTCGAAGGGATTCTCCACGCATGCCGCACCCGACCCGTCCGCCGGTCACGCAGCGCGTCCGCGCGTCCCGCGATCGCGCTCGCCCGGGTCGACACAGCGGATCCCGGCGCATCCGCAACGCGCAACGCAGACCCCTCACCCACCGGCCTCGGGACAGCGCACTCGACGTCGTGCGTCGGTGGCTGACCACGCCGCACGATTTCGACTGGATCTTCGTCCATCACTCCACCCGGTCCATACACGGCATCATCCGGCTGGTCTTCGCCGGCGCGGTGCTGCTCAACGCGACCGTGTCCATGTTGATGCTCGCCTCGCCCAACGGCCCCTCCGGCACGCCGGCGATCGTCTACGTCTTCCTCGTGCTGGCACTGCAGATCGCCGCGATGATCTGGGTGCTCACGGGACCGACGCCGGACACGAAGGCGCAGTTCCTCGGGTTCCTGATCTTCGGCGACGTCGGCATCACGTCCGTGATCCTGCTGGACACCCCGACGTCGGCACTGATCGGCACCTTCCTGTTCGCGATCAACGGCGCTCTCTGCACGTTCTTCCTCAGCCCACGAGTGCTGCTCGCCCATCTTGCGTTCACCAATGCCGTCATCGTCCTCATCGGCACCCTGGCGTACGTCCAGAACCTGTGGGGGCCGTGGGACGCGATCGCCGCGGTGCTGGTGGCCAGCGGCGCGAGCAGTGGGGTGCCGGTCTTCGCGTCCATCGCGTGGTCACTCGTCTCGACGGACGCGAAAGCCTCGGACCTCGATTCGCTGACCGGCGTCAGGAACCGCCGCGGTCTGCAGAACTCGGTCGAGGATCTGTGGGAGACGGCACTCGCGACCACATCGCCCGTGGTGGTCGTGATGATCGACATCGATCGTTTCAAGAGCGTCAACGATCGCTTCGGACACGATCAGGGCGACACCGTGATCGTCCTGGTCGCGACCCGGCTCGCCGAGCTCTTCGACGGCCACGGGGTGCTCGCGCGTACCGGCGGCGAGGAGTTCGTGGCGGTCCTCACCGATGTGGACGGAGACGTCGAGTCGGTGGTCGCCCGTGTCACCGAGACGGTCCACGATCGACAGGACACCATTCCCGTGACCGCCAGCGTCGGCGTCGCCGTGTTGACTCCCGACTCGTCGCTGTGGAGTTCCGGACCCGGGGCGATCGACCGCGCGACGCGGGGTGCGGACTCGATGATGTACCGAGCCAAGGCCGCCGGCGGGCATCGGCTGCTCTCGACCTTCCTGTGACACCCGCCCTGCATCGGACCCAGACGAGGAAACCCACCCCGTGATCGACATCTTCCACGCACTCGTGGTCATGAACTCGCTGTTCGCCGCGTCGGCGTGGTGCCTGGCGCGGCCGAACGCCTGGTCGATCTCCGCGGTGGTGCTCGCGTCGATCGGCTGGCTGCTCTTCAACGCGCCGCTCGAGGGCCGTGTGCTGGTGGTGTTCTCACTCCAGCACGGATTCACCGAGTCGGACGTGCTGTCCATCGTGGGCATGATCATCGCGGCGGTCGGCGTCGTGCGCGCGAGGCGACGAGCCGACCGCCCCGAGATCAGGCGTCGAGACTGATCAGACGCTGATGCCGAAGTCGCGGGCGATGCCGGCGAGTCCGGAGGCGTAGCCCTGGCCGACGGCGCGGAACTTCCACTCCGCACCGTTGCGGTAGAGCTCGCCGAACACCATGGCGGTCTCCGTCGAGGCGTCCTCGGTGAGGTCGTAACGGGCGAGCTCGGTGCCGTTCGACTTGTCGATCACGCGGATGTAGGCGCCGCGGACCTGGCCGAACGACTGCGAGCGCGCGTCGGCCTCGTAGATCGAGACGGGGAACGTGACGATGTCGACGGTGGACGGGACCGCTGCGAGATCGACGTCGATGACCTCGTCGTCACCGTCGCCCTCACCGGTCTTGTTGTCACCCGTGTGCTGGATCGAGCCGTCCGGAGTCTTCAGATTGTTGAAGAAGACGAAGTACTCGTTGCCGGGCGCCTTCTTGTCCGGGCCGAGCGCGATGGCGCTGGCGTCGAGATCGAAATCCGTTCCGGTCGTCGTGCGCAGATCCCATCCGAGTCCGACGGACACCGCGGTCAGATTCGGTGCGGCCTTCGTGAGAGACACGTTGCCACCCTTGGTCAGGCTGACGCCCATGTGAGAGATCCCTTCTCGTTTCGCCCGATTCATCCGTATTCGGATCGGTGCTGCCCGGCCAACGAACCCGACGTCGTTCCGGTTCCCGGCCCTTCGTGACGACCCGCCGCGCAGCACAGGGCGCGCGGCGGCATCGAACGCTGCATAGTTGTCTGTCACAGCCTGTGTCCTGCGGAGCACGGGCTCGTCCCGTCATCCACGGTCCCGGCAGGAGGCGCTCGATCATGGCCACACAGGCGACCCCGGCGGCATCCGCCGCGGGCACTGCATCACCGTCCCCGTCAGGCTTGTCCGACGCGTCCCGCGTCGCCCGCGCCGATCGCCGGTCGCGCCACAAGGGGCGCCTGCGGCAGGTGCCGCACCACGTCGGCCTCGTGCTCGGTGTCTACGCGACGCTGGTCCTCCTGTGGAGCCTGTCACCCGCGCTCCGAGCCCTCGTCCACGTACCCCGCGAGTGGCTCGACTCGTACGTCATCGACGCTCCCGACACGAGCCTGTCCTACGGCTTCGTGGTCGCGCTGGTCGCCGCGGCGCTGTCGACGCGCAAACGCGTCGCGTGGTGGATCGCTCTTCTCTACACGGCCGGATCCGCGGTGGTGAACGTATCGACCCTGGTGGACGATCCCGGCAGCGTCGGGTCCTGGATCGGCCTCGTCCTGCAGGTCGCGGTGCTCGCACTGCTGCTCGCCTCCCGCACCGAGTTCGACACCAAGGTTCGACGCGGCGCCGGATGGAAGGCACTCGGTGTTCTCGTCACCGGTCTGATCGTCGGCATCCTCGCCGGCTGGGCGCTGCTCGAGGCCTTCCCGGGTTCGCTGCCGCGGAACGAGACCTTCCTGTGGTCACTCAACCGAGTGGCCGGCCTGGCACTGGTGGACAACGAGCAGTTCAGCGGCCGACCACACGGATTCCTCAACTTTCTTCTGGGACTGCTCGCCTTCGTCGCCCTCGCCGCGGCGGTGGTGACACTGTTCCGCTCGCAGCGTGCGAGCAACGCCCTCACCGGCACGGACGAGTCGGCGCTACGCGGACTCATCGCCCGCTCCGGCCACGACGACTCGTTGGCCTACTTCGCCACCCGCCGCGACAAGGCGGTGGTCTTCGCACCGAACGGCAAGGCCGCCATCACCTATCGCGTCGAGGTCGGAGTGTGCCTCGCCAGCGGCGATCCCATCGGCCTCGAGGAGTCCTGGCCTCACGCGATCGAGGCGTGGCTCGAGATGTCGTCTCGGTACGGGTGGGCCCCGGCGGTGATGGGAGCGAGCGAGACCGGTGCCGCCGCGTTCCGGCGGGCGGGACTCGCCGTGCTCGAACTCGGCGACGAGGCGATCCTGCAGACCCGCTCGTTCAGCCTGAACGGACCCGACATGCGCCCGGTGCGCCAGGCGGTCAATCGGGCGCGCGGCAAGGGCGTGACGGTGCGCATCCGACGGCATCGCGACATCCCCGAGGACGAGTGGCCGGGCATCGTCGAGCGTGCCGACCGCTGGCGTGACACCGAGACCGAACGCGGGTTCTCCATGGCACTCGGGCGCCTCGGCGACCCTCTCGACGGCGACTGCCTGCTCGTCGAGGCCGTGCTCGATGCGGACGACCGCGTCGTCGGCACCCTCTCCCTCGTGCCCTGGGGCGCGAGCGGAGCATCGCTCGACCTCATGCGCCGTGATCCCGCCTCACCCAACGGCACCGTCGAGCTCATGGTCTCCGAGCTCGCGTCCCGCTCGGACACCGTGGGCATCACCAAGGTGTCCCTGAACTTCGCCGTCTTCCGCTCCGTGTTCGAGGAGGGCGGCCGCATCGGTGCGGGACCTGTTCTGCGCCTGTGGCGTTCGACGCTCGTGTTCTTCTCGCGATGGTGGCAGCTCGAGGCGCTGTACCGATCGAACCTCAAGTACCAGCCCGAGTGGGTACCGCGGTATCTGTGCTTCGAGGACAACCGCGATCTGCCGAAGGTGGGTACCGCATCGGCCATCGCGGAGGGCTTCCTCACGCTGCCGGGCCTCGGTGCACGCACTCACACCGGCACCCGACAGGCTGTTCCCGCCGCACTGCTGGCCGACGGCACGCTGCACGCCGACGGGAGCGAGCCCGACGACACACCCGTCGACACGCTGCCCGGCCGGCGACGGCCGGAACAGGTCCGGGTTCGGATGTCCAAGCTGGACAGGCTCTCCGCGGACGGCGTCGACGCCTACCCCGTCGCGCATCCGCCCACCCACACCGTGGACGCCGCGGCGAACGCCCCGGAGGGCACCACCGTGCGCGTGTCCGGTCGCCTGTTGCGCATCCGCGACTACGGCGGCGTCGTCTTCGGCCTCGTGCGCGACTGGAGCGGGGACCTGCAGATCCTCCTCGACAGCGAGCGCATCGATCGAGATCGGTTGCGACGCTTCACCTCCGATTTCGACCTGGGCGACCTGATCTCCTGCACGGGAGTTGTCGGTCGCAGTCGCACCGGAGCGCTCGCGCTGCTGGTGAGCGACTGGCGCATGAACGCGAAATCGCTGCACCCGCTGCCCGACAAGTTCCGCGGGCTCACCGACCCCGAGGCGCGGGTGCGTCAGCGCTACGTCGACATGGAGATCAATCCGCAGGCGCGCGCCCTCATGCGTGCCCGCAGCGCGGTGGTGAAGTCGCTGCGCGACACGTTGGGCGACCGCGGATACATGGAGGTGGAAACGCCGATCCTGCAACAGATTCACGGCGGCGCGAACGCGGCACCCTTCCTCACGCACATCAATGCCTACAACCTCGATCTCTACCTCCGTATCGCGCCGGAGCTGTACCTCAAGCGGCTGTGCGTCGGCGGCATGGAGCGGGTCTTCGAGATCGGTCGCGTGTTCCGCAACGAGGGCGCCGACTTCAAGCACAATCCGGAGTTCACGATCCTCGAGGCCTACGAGGCGCACAGCGACTACGAGCGCGCGATGGTGTTGTGCCGGGAGCTGATCCAGCGCGCCGCCGTGGCCGCGCACGGCCGCGAGGTGATCTACCGGCCGGCCGAGGACGGCACCATGACGGAGATCGACATCTCCGGCGAGTGGCCGGTGAAGACCATGCACGGCGCCGTCGCGGAGAAGATCGGTGCCGACGTCCGGCCCGACACACCGCTCGCGGAGCTGCAGCGTCTGTGCGATCTGCACGACGTCCCGTATCAGTCGACCTGGGACGAGGGCGCCGTGGCGCAGGAGATGTACGAGCACCTCGTCGAGGACTTCACCGAGTTCCCGACGTTCTACACCAACTTCCCCACGTCGATGTCCCCGCTGACTCGGCCCCACCGCAGCATCGCGGGCGTCGCCGAGAAGTGGGATCTGGTGGCGTGGGGGGTCGAGTTGGGCACCGCGTACAGCGAGTTGACCGACCCCGTCGACCAACGCGCTCGTCTCACCGCGCAGTCGATGCTCGCCGCGGGCGGCGATCCCGAGGCGATGGAACTGGACGAGGACTTCCTCCAGGCGCTCGAGCACGGCATGCCGCCGACCGGTGGCCTCGGAATGGGTGTCGACCGGGTGGTCATGCTCATCACGGGCGGGTCGATCCGCGAGACCCTCGCGTTCCCGTTGGCCAAGCCGCGGAGCTGAATGTTTCACATGAAACCGAACGGCGAGGTGGTCGTCGACGTACTGGGGACCGCCGTGCACGTGGTGGTCTCCCGTCCTGACGCGGCGGCGGCGCCCGCCCCGGTCGTCGTGCTGTGCGGGGGGCTCGCCTCGACGTGGCACGACTGGATCGACGTGTCCGCGCTGCTGGTGGCGGCCGGCCACACGACGGTGGCCATCGATCGACCAGGCTTCGGCGACAGCGAACCTCTGCCTCCGGACCGGGTGCCGACGGTGCACGAGGAGGCCGATCGCATCCTCGCCGTCCTGGACGCCCTCGCGATGACGGACCCCGTGGTCCTGGTGGGGCACTCGATGGCCGGCTTCTACGTCGAGGGCTTCGCGCGGTCGTACCCCGCGCGCACGGCGGGGCTCGTGCTGCTCGACTCGAGCGTCGAGAAGTCGCCGTCGGCCCTGGTGCCGCCGCGCATCCGCATTCCGGTGACTCGCGTGATCGCCCGCATCGTCTCGGCCGCCGGTCTGCAACGGTTGCTCGCCGATCCGGTGCGCCACGTCCTGACGCAGGCCATTCCCCCGGACGGGTACGCGCCCGACCGAATCGACGATCTCCGCCGCATCTACCGCGATCCCTCCTATCTGGAGGCCGCCGCGATCGAGTACGCGGTGTACGCCGACATGGCCCTCGAGTTGAACCGCCTGCGCCGCGCGACGCCCGTTCCGTCCGTCCCCGTCATCGTGGCCGCCGCGCACACGGGACGACGGACCCCGTGGGGAGCGCAGTGGTTGCGGCGCCAGCAGCGTCTGGCCCGCTACCTCGGCGGCCGCTTCGCCGTGGTGTCCCCGTCGCACCACCACGCCATGATCGATCAGCCCCGGCGAGTCGCGGCGCTGGTGAGAACTGTCTCCACCGGCTGAACGCCGCGCGAGCGCACACTGGAGAGATGAATCCTCTGCGCACGGTCCAGACCCGAGTGGGCGAGACCATCTTCGCGCGGGTCGCGGGCGACGAGGGCCCCGCTCGACGCGACCGGATCCACCTGGCCGAGGGGCCGCGTCGGTACGGCCCCGATTCGGCGATCCAGCGTGTCCACGCCGATGCGTCGATGTTCGTCGGCGGAATGCGCGCCCTGCTCCTGCAGTCGTTGCACCCGCTGGCGATGGCTGCCGTGGACGAGCACTCCGGCTACCGCGGCGACCCGTGGGGCCGTCTGCAACGCACCAGCACGTTCCTCGCCGAGACCACGTTCGGCACCATCGAGGACGCGGAGCGCGCCGTGCGGATCGTGCGCGCCGTGCACAAGCGCATCACGGGTGTCGCGCCGGACGGGCGGCCGTACGCCGCGTCGGATCCGCACCTGCTGCGGTGGGTCCACGTCGCGGAGATCGACAGCTTCCTGCGCGCGCACGATCGTTACGGTGCCCGACCTCTCGATGCCGGCGGCCGCGACGCCTACGTCCGGGAGTCGGCCTGGGTCGCTCGCGGGCTCGGCGCCGAGGACGTGCCCGAGACGGTCGACGAGCTGAACGAGATGCTGGCGATGTACCGGCCCGAACTGCGCGGCACTCCCGCAGCACGTCGCACCGCCCGCTTCATCCTGCTCAACCCACCGATTCCGTTGGCAGTACGCCCCGCCTACGGGTTGCTGTCGTCGGTGGCGGTGTCGATGATGCCGCGCTGGACCCGTTTCCCGCTCCGGCTCCCCTACCTCCCGATCACCGAGGCCACCGCCGTGCGCGCGAGCGGCATCGCCGTCACCACCGCCATCCGGTGGGCTCTGGGTGCGGGCCCGACGGTGCAGGATGGGCGCGAAGCGGGCTGAGGAGGGCGGTGGGCCTCCCGGGCATCGGATCACAGGTGCGGCCGTGCCGGAGTCGGGGGCCGATCTGTCACGCTCCACGATGATCGTGCACGGTCGCCCGGCCGGTGAGGATCAGGACAACCGCTTTCGCCGGCAAGATCAAGGTGTCGCCGTCTCCGATGCGGAAGTCGATGTCGGACGCCTGAAGTGCACACCCGTCGAGGTCGGCGCCGAAATAGGCCATCCGATTCCTGGACTCGATCGTGCGAAGCACCACCTCCAGTTGCGGCGTCGTGGCGGTCGCGGGCAGTCCCAGTCCCTCCGTCAGATCGAGTCCGTGAACGACGTCGTGGCACAACGAATCGACGAGGTCACCTCCCGGTGGACTCCACTCGGTGGTGATGTTGTCTCGGAGCGCGGCAATCAGTTCGACTCGGCCCATCGTCGCGGCGTCACGGCGGGCAAGACGGTCGGCCGCGCGGTCGAAGCTGCCGCGTTCTCGAATCATCGTCACCAACAACTTGGGCAAGCTCACCCGAAAAGACATCGACAGATGCGCCGCCAGGTCGGCAACGGTCCAACCCTCGCACAGAGTCGGTTGTTGCCACTCGGTGTTCGACAGTCCTTCGAGTACCGCGACCGTTGCCTGCCTCTGCGTCGCGGTCAGTGCCGCGACGCGCTCTCTGTCCAACTCGTTCGACATGCGACTCCACATCCTCCGTCGTGTTCGAGACCTGCCACTGGACAGGCCTGCCACTGGACAGACATGGCGGCGGATCGAAAGTCATCGAAGCGCGGGGCTTCCGGACCACACGCGGTCCGGGCGATCTTCCGCCCGTGACCGGTGGCATCATGCGGTAGTGACGCGTGACGTATCTGCCCACCTCGACGTGACCGTCGTCGACCCCACCAACCTCGAGTTTCAGATCGCGGTCGCGCAGCTACCGGGGACGACGGTCACCGAATCGTTGTCGTTCCGGCTCGACGGCGAGGAGATCACACCCACGGAGATCCGCGCGGAGACCGGGGGGCGCATCCACCGATTCGATTGTGGGCGTGGTCAACTCGTCGTCGACTACCGCGCCCGCGTGGAGGGCGAGGCGGATCCCGCCCCGGTGGTCGAGCGGGACCTGTCGGTCTACCTGCGGCCGAGCCGCTACAGCGAGTCGGACAAGTTCCTGGGCTTCGCCGAGACCGAGTTCGGGCGCTACACCTCGGATGCCGACGTGCTCGAGCGCGTGTCCGCCTGGGTCGGCCGCCGTCTCCATTACGTACCCGGCAGCAGCGACCCCATCGACGGCGCCACCGACACGCTCCTCGCGGGCAGCGGAGTCTGCCGCGACTACACGCATCTCGTCGTCGCACTGCTGCGCGCCATGACCGTGCCGGCCCGACTCGTCGCGGTCTACGCACCCGGCTGCGACCCGATGGACTTCCACGCCGTCGCGGAGGCCTACGTCGACGGTGTCTGGCGTGTGGTCGACGCGACGCGGCTGGCCCCGAGGCAGAGCCTGGTGCGGATCGCGACCGGGCGGGACGCGTCCGACACCGCGTTCCTCGACAACCACGACGGCTACATCGTTCTGGACCGCATGCAGGTCATGGCCACGGTGGACGGGATGCTCCCGTACGACGACGTGCACGAACTCGTGTCCATGCGCTGATCATGATCACCTTCCGGCGGGTCACCGAGAACGACTTTCCGCTGCTCGCGCGCTGGTTGTCGCACCCCCACGTGGCGCGGTGGTGGAACCACGAGGTCACCGCCGAGGCCGTCGCCCGCGACTTCGGGGCGTCCGCCCGCGGCGAGGAGCCGTCCGAGGACGTGCTGGCTCTCGACGACGGAACCCCCGTCGGCCTGCTCCAGCGCGCCCGGTGGCACGACTACCCGGAGTACGTCGACGAGCTGGCGCCGTTCTGGGCGGTGCCCGCGGAGGCCGTCACCATCGACTACCTCATCGGCGAGGCGCACCTCGTCGGGCACGGCCTCGGCACCCGCGTGCTGATCGAGTTCACGGCCGACACGTGGCGGCGGTACCCGAGCGCGACGTGCGTCGTCGTGCCGGTGGCCACGGGCAACGTGGCGTCGTGGCGGGCGCTCGAGAAGGCCGGGTACCGACGTGTCGCCGAGGCCCACCTCACCCCGGACAATCCGATCGACCCCACCGACCACGTGGTGATGGCGATCGACCGCCCGGCTCGATGACGAGGGCCTAGTCTCCTCGGTCATGGAGCATCCTGTGCGATTCCGCGACGACGATCCGTTGTTGGCCACGGTGCGGGAGCGAGCCCTGCGCCTGCCGGGCGCCACCGAGAAGGTCTCCCACGGCCGCCCCAACTTCCGCACCACGAAGGTCTTCGCGATCTACGGCGCCACGGTGAAGGGGGATCACCCCTCCACCCGCTGGGATCGGTCGCTGCAGGTCCTGCCCGACACCGACGAGCGAGCGGCGCTGCTGGACGACGAGCGATTCTTCGAGCCCGCGTACACCGCGGCGAGCGGCTGGGTGGGACTCGACCTGACGATCGGGACCCCCGACTGGAGCGAGGTCGACGAACTGCTCGACATGTCGTTCCGGCGGACGGCGCCGGCACGGTTGGTGGCAGAACTCGGAACGCTCTCGTGACCGTGAGACAGTGGCCGCTGTGCAACTGCTGCTGATCCGCCACGCTCTCCCGCTGCGTTCCGACGCGGATGCCGATCCCGCCCTCGCACCGCTGGGACTCGAGCAGGCCGCGCGCGTGCCCGACGGGCTGCGCGCCCATCGGCTCGCGCGCATCGTCAGCAGTCCACAACTGCGCGCCCGGCAGACCGCGGAACCGCTCGCCGCGGACACCGGACTCCCGGTGGACGTGCTCGACGGTCTGGCTGAGTACGACCGCGACTTCCCGGGTTACCTCCCCATCGAGGAGGCGCGCGAGAAGTTCCCCGCCGAGTTCGAGCGCATCAAGGCCGGGCATCTGCCGAGCGCGGTGGACGCCGACGCCTTCCGCCGACGGGTGTTCGACGACATCGCCTCGGTGGTGCGGGACGCGGAGCCGGAGGACACGGTCGCGATCTTCGCCCACGGCGGGGTGATCAACGTCCACCTGCAGGATCTGCTCGGCACCGCCATGCCTCTGACCTTCCCGATCGACTACGTCTCGGTCACGCGAATACTGTTCTCGCGCAGCGGCAGACGTACGGTAGCGTCGGTGAACGAGACGCAGCACGTGTGGGATCTGCTCCCCCGGAACCGCGCACGATCCTCACCGACTTCTTAATCGCGCAGGTCACCGGGCATTACGGGCACGATCGGTGCTCGGCACGGTCCGTCGAGCGCGTCGGCACCGGTTAGCCTGAGCAGTATCATGACTTCTCCCTCAGCACACGGTGCCCCGCGTTCGGGTCTCGTCGCCACGTTGTCGCGGCCCGTGATCGTCGTTCTCGTGATCGCCCTCCCCCTGCTCCTGGCCGGCCTCTACGCGTCGTTCAGCGGGAACGACGTCGTTCCCCTGGCCTCGCAGAGCAGTTCCGAGACCACCACCTCGGCAGACGGTTCCGAGGGCACGGACGGCGGCACCTCCGCCGCGGGAGACCCGCTGGCGAAGACGCGCTCGGCTCTCACCCAGACGCAGTTGCCCCTGAGCCTGCTCAGCGGTGGACTCACTCAGCTGACCGACGCGGCGCCGCAGCTCACCGACGGAGTCACCCAGCTCTCCGACGGCCTCGGGCAGGCGCGCTCCGGGTCCCAGCAGCTCGCGGACGGCAACTCTCAGCTGGCCGGCGGACTCGTGCAGCTGCAGGGCGGAGTGGGCCAGCTCGGTGACGGCGCCGTGCAGATCAGCGGCGGCGTGAACCAGCTGACGACGCCCCTGCTGGCGCTCGGCGAGAAGCAGGCCCAGGTCACCTCGTCCATCGCGGACGTCGCGAACCGCATCGAGGTGCTGAACAACCCGATCACCACCGACGCGGCACGGCAGCTGCGTGAGCTCATCGACACGCTGAACGCGCAAGGCATCGGCCCCGACACCGTCTCCCAGATCAACCAGCTGCGCGACGGCGCCGCCCTGCTCGCGTTCCAGCTCGACGATCCGTCCAGTGAGTTCGTCACCGGCGTGAACACCGCCGTCGACGGCAGCGCGCTGCTCTCCACGGGCGCCGGCCAGCTGAACGACGGCATCATCCAGCTCGACGACGGTGGCAAGCAGCTGAAGGCGGGCACCGACCAGATCACGACCGGCATCGAGCCGATCGGCGGCGTCGTCAGCAGCCTGCAGACCAACGTGAAGACCGCGCAGACCTCGCTGCCCGCGGCCAACGCAGTAGCGGCGACCACGACCACCGACGAGAACGGTCAGACGCAGACCACCCTCGTCGTGCAGGGAAGCACCCCGTCGAACTACTACCTGATCGCGGCACTGGTGGCCGTGGCCGCGGCTGCCGCGGTGAGTCTGATGCGCCTGCTGACGCGTCGGGACCGCGTGGCGCGCATCGCACCCGTCCTCGGGGCCCTCGCGGTCACCGCAGCTGCGGGTATCGCCTACTGGTTCGTCGGTGACGGTCTCAGCTTCGGCTCGCTCCTCGGCGGCATCGTCTTCCTGTTCCTGGGTTCCGCGGCGTTCCTCGCCGCGGCGGGCGCCGTGCAGATGGCGTTCGGCCGTGCCGTCGGCCAGTCGATCAACCTTGTGCTGCTGCTCGTCCAGCTCGTCCTGGCAGGCGGAGCCCTGGTCGGGTCGCCCGACAGCTCCGTCTTCGGCAAGGCCGCGGCCTTCACGCCCGTCGGGTGGCTCGCCGCCGGACTCGAGCGCATCGCGGCGGACGCCATGGACTCGACCGGCTGGCTCGCCGTCCTCGTGATGGTCGCCCTGCTCGCGGTGTCCGGTCTCGTCTACTCGCTCGTCGCCCGGTCCGACCCGGAGGACGACCGCGCGGCCTACCTGGACGAACCGCGCCTCGCCTGACTCAGGCGGGCGTCAACGGATGGATCGCCAGGGCGCCCAGCTTGGCGCCGTGGCGACCCATGACGTCGGCCATGTGCGGTGACGCCATGTGCCCGTCGAGGGCCGCCTGGTCCCGCCACACCTCGACGGTGACGATGGTGTCGGGCGCCGCGTTCGAGGTGTAGACGTCGTACTCCAGGCAGCCGTCCTCCTCGCGCGTGAGAACGGCGAACTGCCGCATCGCCTCCAGCACCTCGTCGAAGCCGTCCGTCACCGGAATGGTGGCCACCACGTGCAGATCACTCATCGTCGTTCTCGTCTCGCTCGTTCGTCATCGGTCCACCCGAACGTACGGCGAGGAGCGGCGGCGGGCGTCGGTTATCGCCCGACTGCCCGCTGACGACTCAGCCCTGGAACCCCTCGTCGTTCTCGAAGGCCGTGACGACGGCCGCCAGATCGTCGGCGCCGTGCCCCGCGACGCTCGCGTCCACGTACGCACTGCGCACGGCCTGCAGCAGGCGGGAGGTGCGCGGATCCACCGCATCGATCATCAGGTCGACGTCCTTGACCACGCCGTCGATCCCGAACGACGGGGTGAAGTCGCGCTCGATCATCGAGCGGCCCTTCATCTGTGTGTACGGCGCGTTGATCGGACCACCGTCGAGCGCTTCGAGGACGAGCGAGGGCTCCAGGCCCAGTTCCGACGCCATCGCGAGTGACTGCGCCGTGGCCGCCGTGAGCGTGGACACCATCGCGTTGCACGCCAGTTTGAGCGCACTCGCCCGGCCGGGCGCCGTCCCCGCGTTCACGATCGTCACCGTCAACGACTCGAGCACCGGGCGCACCGACTCGAGCGCCTCGGCGGGTCCGGAGGCCAGCGCCGTCAGCTTGCCCGACTCCGCCGGCTCCTTGGTCCCCAGCATCGGGCAGTCGAGAAAGGCGACCCCGTGGTGCTGCGCCAGATCGGCCAGCCGTCGGGCGCCGGCCGGACCGACGGTCGCGGACTGGACCCACACGGCGCCGTCCTTCACCGCGGACAGGAAGGTGGTGGCCGTGTCCGCGGTGGCCGACTCGTCGTAGAGCATCGTGACGATCACGTCGGCGGCGGCGACGCAGGCCGCCGGATCGTCCGCGACGGTCGCCCCCTGGTCCTTCAGCGGCGCCGCGCGATCGGCGTTGCGGTTCCACACCGTCACCTCGTGGTCGCCGCGGAGCAGAGACCCCGCCATGCCCGCGCCCATCGTTCCGGTTCCCAGTACTGCCACCCGCATGTTCGTTCCCTCTCACCGGCTGGAGCGGATTCTTTTCCGACCCGCTCCGTGTGTTGCAATGCAGGGTGTTCCCCTCACGGAGCACCACCACACGCACTCTCGAACGGATCACGCATGACCAGCACCGACACGCCCGCCACCGAACGGGCGGGGCGTCGCGAGTGGTGGGGTCTCGCCGTCCTCGTCGTCCCCATCGTCCTCGTCTCGATGGACATGTCGGTCCTGTACCTCGCCCTGCCCTCGCTGACCGAGGACCTCCAGCCGAGCAGCTCGCAGCAGCTGTGGATCCTCGACATCTACAGCTTCATGCTCGCCGGCCTACTGGTCACGATGGGCTCCCTCGGCGACCGCATCGGCACCCGTCGGCTGCTCATGATCGGGTCGCTCGTCTTCGGCATCGCGTCCGTCGCCGCCGCCTTCTCGCACACCCCGGAGGCCCTCATCGCCTCGCGGGTGCTTCTCGGAATCGGCGGCGCCACCCTCGCGCCGTCGACACTGTCGTTGCTGCGCAAGCTCTTCGTCGACCCCGTGCAGCGCGGTGTCGCCATCGGAATCTGGACGGCCGGATTCGCCGGCGGTGGCTCGTTCGGCCCGGTCATCGCGGGCGCGCTGCTCGAGTACTTCTGGTGGGGCTCGGTGTTCCTCATCAACATCCCGATCATGGTGGTCCTGCTGATCGCCGCGCCGGTGATGCTGCCCGAGGCGAAGAACCCGAACCCCGGCCGCTTCGACCTGCCCGCCGTCGGCGCCTCGATCGTCGCGATGCTCGGTATCGTCTACGCGCTCAAGCACGCCGCGCAGAACGGCCTCGACTGGCAGGTGGCCGCCGCGCTCGCGGTGGGGCTCCTGGTCGGCTGGTGGTTCGTGCGACGTCAACGCGCGAGCACGCACCCGGTCATCGAGTTCGACCTGTTCCGCACCCCGGCCTTCTCCGTCGCGGTGATCGTCATCCTCGTGTCGGTCTTCATCATCACGGGCTTCAATCTGATGCTGTCGCAGTATCTTCAGCTCGTCATGGGGCTCGGAACCCTCGAGGCGGGACTGTGGTCGCTGATCCCGGCGATCGCGACGGCCACCGCCTCACTGACGGCCCCCCTGATCATGAAGCGCCGCCCGCCGGCCGTCATCCTCGTCGGCGCCATCTCCGTGATGTTCGTCGGTGCCGTCGTGATCGGTGCGGTGGCCCTCCCCTCGGACGTCGGGTCGGGCGCCACGCTCGCGATCCTGCTGTGCGGCATGGTGATCGCTGCGTTCGGTGTGGGTACCGGCACGACGTTCGGCTCGGATCGGGTGCTCGCCACCGCGGCACCGGAGAAGGCGGGCGCGGCCGGTGCCGTGTCGGAGACGGGTGCGGAACTCGGTGGGGCACTGGGCATCGCCGTGCTCGGCTCCATCAGCGTGGCCACGTACCGCCTGGTGCTGGGGCCCGCCGACACGTCCGGAGACGGCACGCTCGCCGGCACCCTGGCCGAAGCCGGCCGGATGTCACCCGACGTCGGGCCCGACCTCGCGTCCCGCGCCCGCGAGGCGTACGTGGACGGCATCGTCGCCGCGTCCGGGGCCACGCTCGTCACGCTGCTGATCGCCGGCAGCGCGGCCGCCGTCCTGTTCCGTCGAGCGCGCTGACGCACCGACTCCCGACACAGAACACCCCCTGCAGCAGGCTGCAGGGGGTGTTCTGTTCGTACCGGGGGTGTGGGCTCGCTACCGCTGGGGTGCCTGGGTGGGCACGATCGGCGCGGGCAGCGCCGTCTTTCCCATGAGGAACGAATCGACCGCGGACGCGCAGGAGCGGCCCTCGGCGATGGCCCACACGATGAGCGACTGACCGCGGCCCATGTCGCCGGCCACGAAGACACCGTCGACGTTGGTGTTCCACTTGTCGGTCCGCGACACGTTGCCGCGCTCGTTGAGGTTCACTCCGAGATCGGTGAGCAGGCCCGGCTTCTCGGGCCCGGTGAAGCCCATCGCGAGGAACACGATGTCGGCCTCGAGGTGGAAGTCCGACCCCTCGACCTTGGCAAAGCGACCGTCCTTGAACTCGACCTCGTGCGCGTCGAGTCCGGT
Organism: Rhodococcus sp. Leaf225; assembly: GCF_001426145.1. NCBI lineage: Bacteria > Bacillati > Actinomycetota > Actinomycetes > Mycobacteriales > Nocardiaceae > Rhodococcus > Rhodococcus sp. Leaf225. Next base: position 57,499 of record NZ_LMRN01000009.1, read on the forward strand.
GACCATGCCGTTCTCGCCCGTGAAGCGCTCCGTGTTGACGGAGAAGACGCGCTCGCCACCCTCCTCGTGAGCCGAGGACACGCGGTAGACCAGCGGGTACGTCGGCCACGGGGTGGATCCGGCGCGCTCCTCCGGCGGGCGGGGCATGATCTCGAACTGGTGGACGCTGGCCGCGCCCTGACGGTGCGACGTGCCGAGGCAGTCCGCGCCGGTGTCGCCGCCGCCGATGATGACGACCTTCTTGCCCTTCGCCGTGATGGGCGGCTGGCCGTACTGGTCGACGACGTCGTCGCCGAGCTGAACACGGTTGGCCCAGGGCAGGAACTCCATCGCCTGATGGATGCCGCCGTACTCGCGGCCGGGGACCTCGAGGTCGCGGGCCTTGGTGGCACCGCCCGACAGGACGACCGAGTCGAACTCCTCTCGGAGCTCGTCCGCGGTGATGTCGACACCGACGTTGACACCGGTTCGGAAGATGGTGCCCTCGGCCTCCATCTGCGCCAACCGGCGATCGATGTGGCGCTTCTCCATCTTGAACTCGGGGATGCCGTAGCGCAGGAGTCCGCCGATGCGATCCGCTCGCTCGAACACGGTGACGGTGTGGCCGGCACGCGTGAGCTGCTGCGCTGCAGCGAGACCCGCGGGACCGGAACCGACGACGGCCACCTTCTTGCCGGTGAGGTACGTCGGGTAGACGGGCTGGACCCATCCCTCGTCGAAGGCGCGATCGATGATCTCGACCTCGACCTGCTTGATGGTCACCGGGTCCTGGTTGATGCCCAGGACGCACGACGCCTCACACGGAGCCGGGCACAGCCGGCCCGTGAACTCCGGGAAGTTGTTGGTGGCGTGCAACCGGTCGATGCTCTCGCGCCACCGGTCCTTGTACACCAGGTCGTTCCACTCGGGAATCAGATTCCCGAGCGGGCACCCGTTGTGGCAGAACGGAATGCCACAGTCCATGCACCGGCTGGCCTGGGTGCGGAGGGTGTCCGTGGAGAAGTCCTCGTACACCTCCTTCCAGTCCATCAGGCGCAGGTCGACGGGGCGCCGCGACGGGAGCTCCCGCGACGTGTTCTTCAGAAATCCTTGTGGATCACCCACGAGCTGCCTCCATGATCGCCTCGTCCACGTCCGCGCCGTTCTTCTCGGCCTCGGAGATCGCGAGCAGTACCTTCTTGTAGTCGCGGGGCATCACCTTCACGAAGTGATTGACCTGCTGCGACCAGTCCGCGAGGATGCGCTCGGCGACCTCGGACCCGGTCTCGTCACGATGCCGCGTGATCGCATCCTTGAGCCACGCGAACTCGTCACCCTGGAGCTCCTCGATGTCGACGAGCTCGGTGTTCAGGTTGTCCTCGAAGGTCGAGTTCGGGTCGAAGACGAACGCCACACCGCCGGACATGCCGGCACCGAAGTTGCGGCCGGTCTCGCCGAGAATGACGACCTTGCCACCGGTCATGTACTCGCACCCGTGGTCACCGACACCCTCGACCACCGCGACGGCGCCCGAGTTACGGACGGCGAACCGCTCACCGACGACACCGCGGATGAGCGCCTCACCCTCGGTGGCACCGAAGAGGATCACGTTGCCGGCGATGATGTTGTTCTCGGCGACGAAGCTCGAGTTGGCCTGGAGCGACGGGCGTACGACGATCCGCCCACCGGACAGACCCTTGCCGACGAAGTCGTTGGCGTCGCCCTGCAGTCGCAGCGTCATGCCCTTGGGCACGAACGCTCCGAAGCTGTTACCGGCCGATCCGGTGAAGGTGATGTCGATCGTGCCTTCCGGCAGACCGTCCTCGCCGTACGCCTTGGTGACCTCGTGGCCGAGCATCGTGCCCACGGTGCGGTTCACGTTGGTGATCCGCGTCGAGAACTCGACCTTCTCGCCCTCGTCCAGTGCCTCGCGGCTCTGCGCGATGAGTTGCTGGTCGAGAGCCTTGTCCAGTGCGTGGTCCTGCGTGCCGGTGCAGTAGAGATCCTGGTTCATGAACGCCGACTCCGCGACGTCCAGGATCGGCGACAGATCGAGCTTCGACGCCTTCCAGTGATCCTTCGCCGCGGTGGTGTCCAGCAGCGCGACCTGGCCGATGGCCTCGTCGAGCGTGCGGAAACCGAATTCCGCGAGGTACTCGCGGACCTCCTCGGCGATGTACAGGAAGAAGTTCTCGACGAACTCCGGCTGACCGGCGAACCGCTTGCGCAGCAGTGGGTTCTGCGTCGCCACGCCCACCGGGCAGGTGTCGAGGTGGCAGACGCGCATCATGATGCAGCCCGAGACCACCAGCGGCGCGGTGGCGAAGCCGAACTCCTCACCACCGAGCAGCGCGGCGACCATGACGTCGCGACCGGTCTTGAGCTGACCGTCGACCTGCACGACGATGCGATCGCGAAGACCGTTGAGCAGCAACGTCTGCTGGGTCTCGGCCAGGCCGAGCTCCCACGGTGCGCCGGCGTGCTTGACCGACGTCAACGGGGTGGCGCCCGTGCCGCCGTCGTGGCCCGAGATGAGCACCACGTCCGCGTGCGCCTTGGAGACACCGGCGGCGACCGTACCGACACCGACCTCGGAGACGAGCTTCACGTGGATGCGCGCCGACGGGTTGGCGTTCTTCAGGTCGTGGATCAGCTGAGCCAGATCCTCGATCGAGTAGATGTCGTGGTGCGGGGGCGGCGAGATGAGGCCGACACCCGGCGTGGAGTGACGCACCTCGGCCACCCACGGGTACACCTTGTGCGCCGGAAGCTGGCCGCCCTCACCGGGCTTGGCGCCCTGCGCCATCTTGATCTGGATGTCGGTGCAGTTGGTCAGGTAGTTCGACGTGACACCGAAACGACCCGACGCGACCTGTTTGATGGCCGACCGACGCCAGTCACCGTTCTCGTCGGGGAGGAAGCGTGCGGTGTCCTCGCCGCCCTCACCCGAGTTCGAGCGACCACCGAGGCGGTTCATCGCGATGGCCAGCGTCTCGTGCGCCTCGGCCGAGATGGAGCCGTAGCTCATCGCACCCGTGGAGAAACGCTTGACGATGTCGCGTGCCGACTCGACCTCGTCGATCGGAATCGGGGTGCGACCCTCGGTCTTGAAGCGGAACAGTCCGCGCAGCGACGCGAGCCGCTCGGACTGGTCGTCCACCATGCGGGTGTACTCCTTGAACACGGAGTACTGACCGGTGCGGGTGGCGTGCTGGAGCTTGAACACCGTGTCCGGGTTGAACAGGTGGTACTCGCCCTCGCGGCGCCACTGGTACTCGCCGCCCGTCTCGAGCTCGCGGTGCGCGCGCTCGAACTTGTTGTCCAGGTACGCGACTCCGTGACGCACCGCGACGTCGGCCGCGATCTGGTCGAGGTCGATGCCGCCGAGCGGCGACTGCACGCCGTAGAAGTACTCGTCGACCAGGGCCTGCGACAGGCCGATGACCTGGAACAGCTGGGCGCCGGTGTACGAGGCGAGCGTCGAGATGCCCATCTTCGACATCACCTTCAGCACGCCCTTGCCGGCGGCCTTGATGTAGTTCTTGACGGCGCTGTCGTAGTCGATGCCCTGCAGGGTGTCGCGGTCGATCATGTCCTCGATCGACTCGAACGCCATGTAGGGGTTGACCGCTGCGGCACCGAAGCCGACGAGGGTGGCCATGTGGTGGACCTCGCGGGCGTCACCGGCCTCGACAATCAGCCCCACCTTGGTGCGGGTCTTCTCCCGGACGAGGTGGTGATGCACGGCCGAGGTCAGCAGCAGCGACGGGATCGGTGCCAGCCGTTCGCTCGACTCGCGGTCGGACAGGATGACGATGCGCGCGCCGCCGTCGATCGCCGCGGAGACCTGCGAACGAATGATCTCGAGCGAACGACGGAGTCCCTCACCGCCTTCGGCGACCGGGTAGAGGCCGCGGACCACCACGGAGCGCAGTCCGTCCTGGGTGCCGTCGTCGTTGATGTGGACCAGCTTGGCCAGCTCGTCGTTGTGCAGGATCGGCGACTTCAGCACGATCTGCCGGCATGCTTCGGCACTGGGCTGCAGGAGATCCCGCTCGGGACCGATGGTGCCGCCGAGGCTGGTGACCACCTCTTCCCGGATGGCGTCCAGGGGCGGATTCGTCACCTGGGCGAACAGCTGGGAGAAGTAGTCGAACAGCATGCGCGGGCGGTTCGAGAGCACGGCGACGGGCGTGTCGGTGCCCATGGACCCGATGGCCTCGGCGCCGGCCTTGGCCATGGGAGCGACCAGCATGGTCAGTTCCTCGGTGGTGTAGCCGAAGATCTGCTGACGGATCAGCACACGGTCGTGCGTCATGTGGACGTGCGGGCGCTCGGGCAGGTCGTCGATCTCGACGAGACCCTCGTCGAGCCACTCCTGGTAGGGGTGCTCGGCGGCGAGCTCGTCCTTGATCTCGTCGTCGCTGACGATGCGGCCCTGCGCGGTGTCCACCAGGAACATGCGGCCGGGCTGCAGGCGAACCTTGCGCACGATCTTCGACGGCTCGATGTCGAGGACGCCGACCTCGGACGCCATGATGACCAGGCCGTCCTCGGTGACCCAGAGACGGCTCGGACGCAGGCCGTTGCGGTCGAGGACCGCGCCGATGACGGTGCCGTCGGTGAAGCACACCGACGCCGGTCCGTCCCACGGCTCCATCAGAGTCGAGTGGTACTGGTAGAACGCCCGGCGAGCCGGATCCATCTTGTCGTGGTGCTCCCACGCCTCGGGGATCATCATCAGCACGGCGTGCGGCAGGCTGCGACCGCCGAGGTGCAGGAACTCCAGCACCTCGTCGAAGCGCGCGGTGTCCGACGCTCCGTGCGTGTTCACCGGGAAGATCTTCTCGAGCTTCTCCGGGCCACCGAAGACGTCCGACTCGATGAGGGCCTCGCGGGCACGCATCCAGTTCTCGTTGCCGGTGACAGTGTTGATCTCACCGTTGTGCGCGACACGGCGGAACGGGTGTGCCAGCGGCCACGAGGGGAACGTGTTGGTGGAGAAGCGCGAGTGCACCAGACCGAGGGCACTGACGACGCGCTCGTCCTGCAGATCGAGGTAGAAGCCTCGCAGCTGCGGCGTCGTGAGCATGCCCTTGTAGACGATGGTCGACGGCGACAGCGACGGGAAGTACACGGACTCGCGTCCGGGACCGTCCTTGCCGGGGCCTTCGAGGCCGAGTTCGTGCTCGACGCGCTTGCGCACGACGAACGCGCGTCGCTCGAGATCGATGCCGGACAGTGCACGGTCGGGAGCGGCGACGAACAGCTGGCGGAACGTCGGCATGGCGTCGCGCGCCAGCGCGCCCAGGGAGGCGTCGTCCGTCTCGATGTCGCGCCAGCCGAGAACCTCGAGGCCCTCCTCGGTCACGACACGCTCGACACCGGCGACAGCCTCGGCGGACGCGGCGCGCGCCTGCGGGAGGAACGCGATACCGGTTGCGTAGGAACCCTCGGGCGGCAGATCGAAGTCGACCACGGCGCGGTAGAACGCGTCGGGGACCTGGATCAGGATGCCGGCACCGTCACCCGTGTTGGGCTCGGCACCCGCAGCGCCGCGGTGTTCGAGATTGATCAGCGCCGTGATCGCCTTGTCGACGATGTCGCGGCTCCGTCGGCCGTGCATGTCGACCACGAACGCGACACCGCAGGAGTCGTGTTCGTTGGCGGGATCGTAGAGGCCGCGCGCTGATGGGTACCGGTGTCCGGGAAGCTGCATGTGTCTTGCCTAACTGACGAGTCGAGCCAAGATCCGCGAGAGCGCGGCCACGTCCGAGATTCGACGCGAGCCACCGCGGGGCGATGCGAGAGCGGGTTCACCGTTGAACACGCACTCCGATGGGGCTCCGGCCACTCTCGGACAACGATCCGTTCCGAGGTGGTGACCGAGTGTTTTCGGGCAGGGGCGATCCTTGTGGGTCGACCCCGCAGCTGAACGATAAGTCAGGAACCGGTCGAATTCACAAATCAGGGCATCCTCATTCGGGCCTGACCTGGTCGTTCCCCCGGTGGTGTGGGTGTGTGCGCGACGTTGCGCGGTACCTCGGCGTTCGTTCACGAGAATACTCCGGGAGCGCACGAGCTCGACGTCGGAGATCTCACACCGAGACGTACGTCCGATGAAAGACTACTGGCCGTAGCGATTTCTCGGCTACGGCCAGTGTGGTGGGCGAAGGGGGACTTGAACCCCCACGTCCCGAAGGACACTGGCACCTGAAGCCAGCGCGTCTGCCATTCCGCCACTCGCCCGAGCGACGGGACGAGATTAACACGACCCGTCACTCGGGCAGAAATCCATACCGTCGGTCCGGGTTTCCGGTCCCGAGGCGGGGCCGGGAACCGGTTCCGGGCGTATAGCATGGATCGGTAGTCGCACGACGGAAGGACACGCGAGGCCGCACGGCCTGCGCGGACGTCGGCGGCGTGGACGCCTCGGGGACGGTTCCAGCATCATGAGTCTCCGACGCACGGACGCAGTACCGATGTGAGACGCAGTACCGACGAAGACGGAGAAGGAGGGTGTCGTGGGAGTGGTTCAGCGATTCGAGAGAAAGCTGCAGAGTGCTGTCGGTGACGCCTTCGCTCGCGTCTTCGGTGGCGGTGTGGTGCCGCAGGAGGTCGAGGCGGCCCTCCAGCAGGAGGCCACCATGTCGGTCCGCACGCTGGACGGCGGACATCTGCTGGCACCCAACGCCTACGTCATCACCATCAGCCCGTCGGATCACGACAGGCTCGCGTCCGACCACGACCTCACCACTCGCGCCTTCTCACGCCATCTCCAGGACTTCATCACCGACCAGGGATGGCAGACGTACGGGCGCGTGGTGGTCCGCTTCGAACCGTCCACCACACTGCACACGGGACAGTTCCGCACGTCGGGAACAGTCGATCCCGACGCGTCACCCCAGCAGAGCGCTCCACCTCACCAGTCCACTGCACAAGACCGACCGTCGTCGACATCAGGAGCCGGCCCCATGACCCAGAACTCAGGGACTCAGAACCAGGGCGACGAGCCCGACCGCGACAACGATCGGCCCGCATCGGGCGTCGCCGCCCGTGCCCCTCGCAACGGCAGCGCGTACCCGTCCGAGGCGTACGACCCCGAGGCGTCGGGCCGCGTCGACCCGGCGGCGGAGAACCGGGTGCGCCCGCCCCGCGCATACGGCGACTCCGAGCAGGACGCCCGCGGCTACGGCCGCCCGCCCGCCGGTCAGGAGCAGGGCGGATTCGGACGCGCACCGTACGGACAGGGTCACGATCAGCAGGGCTACGGCCAGGCCGGGTACGACCAGCAGGGCTACGGCCAGGCCGGGTACGACCAGCAGGGTCACGAGCAGGGCGGCTACGACCAGGGATACGGACGCCAGCCGCAGAACCGCGCCCCCTACGACTCGCGTGCCTACGGCCAGCAGCCTCCCGCTCAGCAGCCGTACGACCGCCAGGCCTACGGACAGCCGGCGGCGGATCCGCGCGGTCACGGCCGTCCTCAGTACGACCAGGGTGGACCCGATCCCCGCGCCTACGGCCAGCAGGGCTACGACCAGGGCGGGTACGACCAGCGCGGCTACGACCAGGGTGGTTACGACCAGCGCGGGTACGACCAGGGTGGTTACGACCAGCGCGGCTACGACCAGGGCGGCTACGACCAGCACGGTCAGGATCAGCACGGTCAGGACCGTCAGCAGGCGTACGGCGACTACGACCAGCGCGGCTACGCCGACGGTGGCCAGGCCGCACAGCCGCGGGCGTACGGCGCTGCGGCGGCGTACGACCAGCCGGCCACACAGGGCTACCAGCAGGTCGCGGACGGGGACGACTACGACCGCCCGGCCGCGTCTCGCGGGCTCGCCGCCACCCTGCAGCTCGAGGACGGCAGCGGCCGTCACTACCAGCTGCGCGAGGGCGGCAACGTCGTCGGTCGCGGCCAGGAGGCCCAGTTCCGGCTCCCCGACACCGGCGTCTCGCGTCGGCACTTCGAGATCCGCTGGGACGGCCGGGTGGCCATGCTGTCCGACCTGGGTTCCACCAACGGCACGACCGTGAACGGTGCACCGGTCCAGGACTGGCAGCTGGCCGACGGCGACATCGTCCGCGCCGGACATTCGGAGATCCTCGTCCGCATCGTCTGACACGACCGGACCGGCGACGGGTGCGGCGGCCGACACCGGCCGTCGGCGCCTGCCCTTATGATGCTCCGAGACGGGACGTCCCCGGGCGACCGAGAAAGCCGTGACCCGGCTTCTGGTGACACGAGGAGGTGACACGCTGTGCAGGGATTGATTCTGCAGCTCACTCGAGCTGGCTTCCTCCTGATCCTGTGGTTGTTCGTCTGGGCAGTGCTGCGCACCCTGCGGTCGGACATCTATGCGGCCTCCGGGCTGCGGGTGGCACCGCGCTCCCGCACGTCACCGGTGTCGCTGCAGGGCCGCAAGGCGAAGGTGGCCAAGCAGCTGGTGGTCACGCAGGGTTCGCTGGCCGGTACCCGCATCACGCTCGGGTCGCAGCCGGTCCTCATGGGTCGGGCGGACGACTCGACGTTGGTCCTCACCGACGACTACGCGTCCACGCGCCACGCACGGCTGTCTCCTCGCGGGGGTGACTGGTACGTCGAGGATCTCGGTTCGACCAACGGCACCTACCTCGACCGGGCCAAGGTCACGACGGCGGTGCGCGTCCCGCTGGGCACGCCCGTCCGCGTCGGCAAGACCGTGATCGAGCTGCGCCCGTGACACTGGTTCTCCGCTACGCCGCGCGCAGCGATCGCGGTCTCGTGCGATCCAACAACGAGGACTCGGTCTACGCCGGTGCGCGCCTGCTCGCTCTCGCCGACGGCATGGGAGGGCACGCCGCCGGTGAGGTCGCGTCCCAGCTCATGATCGCGGCGCTCGCCCACCTCGACGACGACGAGCCGGGAGACGATCTCCTGGGCAAGCTCGAACGGGCGACGCGCGAGGGCAACGCCACCATCGCCGAGCAGGTCGAGGAGGATCCCGAGCTCGACGGCATGGGAACGACCCTGACGGCGATCCTGTTCGGCGGCAGAAAGATCGGGCTCGTCCACATCGGAGACTCGCGTGCCTACATGCTGCGCGACGACGAGCTGACGCAGATCACCCGAGACGACACGTTCGTCCAGTCCCTGGTCGACGAGGGCCGGATCACGGCCGAGCAGGCGCACTCGCACCCGCAGCGGTCGCTCATCATGCGCGCGCTCACCGGTAACGAGATCGAGCCGACGCTCACGGTGCGGGAGGCCCGCGCCGGGGATCGGTATCTCCTGTGCTCGGACGGCCTGTCCGACGTCGTCAGCAGCGAGACCATCGCCGACACGCTCCGCGAGGGCGAGAACGACGAGTGCGCCGATCGGCTCATCGAGCTGGCGCTGCGCAGCGGTGGCCCCGACAACGTCACCGTCGTCGTCGCCGACGTCATCGATCTGGACTACGGCCAGTCGCACCCCATTCTCGCCGGAGCCGCGTCGATGTCCGACGAGGAGGACGCGCCGCCGCCGAACACGGCAGCCGGCCGCGCCGCCGCCATGCGGCCGCCCCGCACCACCCCGAAACGTGTCGTGACACCACCGCCCGTGCCGGAGAAGAAGTCGCACAAGCTCCGGTGGTCACTCGCCGGCCTCGGCGTGGTCGCCCTTCTCGTCGTCGGCCTCGTCGTGGGATGGCAACTGCTGCAACGTAACTACTACGTCGGAACCGACGACGGTCGCGTGGTGGTGATGCGCGGAGTCTCCGGTTCGGTGCTCGGCTTCTCGCTGCAGGAGGTCGATCTGGTCGGCTGCGTCCGCGACGGGGCCACGGCCACCGAGGACGCGACGGTCGAGCTGCGCGCTCCCGGCGACGCCGACTGCACGATCCTGGGTGTCGACGATCTCCAGCCCTCGGCACGCGAACAGGTGCGCTCGGGTCTGCCGTCGGGCACCCTCGACGACGCGCGCACCCAGGTGGCGCGACTTGCGTCCGGTGACCTGCTGCCCCCGTGCACGCCGCCGGCGAGCGCAACCACCACGCCGAGCGCCACCCCCGAGGCCACGCCTGCTCCCACGGCCGCACCGCCCGCTCCGGACCCGGCGGTGCCCGTCGATCCGGCGGCTCCCGTGACCACCACGATCGAGCCCACCCCGGCACCGACGCCGACGCTGGTGGCGGGCCAGACCTGCAGGACGGGTTCGTGATGTCCGCTCCGAACCTGCCGACCCCGAACCGGCCCACCCCCAGCCAGTCGTCCGCCTCGTTCCCCAGCCCGCCCGGTGGGTTCGCCCCCGCCCCGCCGCAGTCGACGAGACGCGGTGTCGAGGCGGCACTGCTCGGCGCGGCCGCGGTCATCACCACGGTGTCGCTGGTGCTCGTCGAGGCGAGCCAGGAGCAGGCCATCACCTGGGACCTGGCGAAGTACGGCCTCGCCTACCTCGCGATGTTCGCGGTCGCCCACGCCGCGGTCCGTCGATTCGCCACCCACGCGGATCCGCTGCTGCTCCCGGTCGTCGCCATGCTGAACGGGCTCGGACTGGTGCTCATCCACCGGCTCGACCTCGCGGCGCAGCAGTCGGCGGTGTACCTCGGCATCGAGGAGCCGTCGGCCGACGCCACGCAGCAGGTGCTGTGGACGGCCCTGGGCATCGCCGGGTTCATCGCTGTCCTCGTGCTGATCCGCGACTACCGCACCCTCGCGCGGTACGGCTACACCCTGGGCCTCGGCGGTCTGGTGTTCCTGGCCCTGCCGGCCGTCCTGCCCTCCTCGTTGTCCGAGGTCAACGGCTCGAAGATCTGGATCCGGTTGCCCGGCTTCAGCATCCAACCCGGTGAGTTCTCGAAGATCCTGCTGCTCATCTTCTTCGCCTCGGTGCTCGTGGCGAAGCGCGAGCTCTTCACCACCGCGGGCAAGCACGTGCTCGGCATGGACTTCCCGCGCGCCCGCGATCTCGGCCCCATCGTCGTCGCGTGGATCGTGTCCATCGGCGTCCTGGTGTTCGAGAAGGATCTCGGCACGTCGCTGCTGATCTACTGCACGGTCCTGGTGATGATCTACGTCGCCACCGAGCGCGTCGGCTGGATCGTCGTGGGTGTAGCGCTGCTCCTGCTCGGCTTCCTGCTCGCGTACCAGTTCTTCGGGCACGTGAAGATCCGCACCGACACGTGGCTGGATCCGTTCGCGGACTACAACGACACCGGCTATCAGATCTCGCAGTCACTCTTCGGTCTGGCGACCGGCGGCATGGGCGGTACCGGGCTCGGCAGTGGCCGGCCGTCGCAGGTGCCGTTCGCGAGCACCGACTTCATCATCGCGACCATCGGCGAGGAGCTCGGCCTCATCGGCCTGGCAGCCGTGTTGATGCTCTATCTGGTCTTCGTGCTGCGCGGGCTGCGCACCGCCCTCGCGGTGCGCGACAGCTTCGGCAAGCTGCTCGCCGCCGGACTGTCCGTCACCATCGCGGTGCAGCTGTTCGTCGTCGTCGGCGGCGTCACCAAGCTCATCCCGCTCACCGGTCTCACCACACCGTTCATGTCCTACGGAGGATCCTCGCTGCTCGCGAACTACGCTCTGGTCGCCCTGCTCATCAAGATCTCGGACGCTGCGCGGGCGCCCGTCGTGCCGCAGAGACGCGGGCCGGCGGCTCCGATCGGTGACGCTCCCACCGAGGTGGTGAAGCGCCCGTGAACACTCCTCTGCGCAGAGTCGCCATCGGCGTCATGGCGATGATCGTCGTCCTGCTCGCCAACGCGACGTACGTCCAGGTCATCAAGGCGGACGACCTCCGAACGGATCCGCGGAACTCGCGGGTGCTGCTCGACGAGTACGCACGCCAGCGTGGGCAGATCTCGAGCGGCGGCCAGGTGCTCGCGGCCTCCGTCGCGACGGACGATCGCTACAAGTACCTGCGGACGTACCCCGCCAACCCCGCGGCACCGTCCAGCCCGGCCGCCAACGCACCGGTCACCGGCTTCTACTCGATGCTGTACTCGAGCACCGCTCTCGAACGGTCCGAGGACGCAGTGTTGAACGGCTCGGACAACCGACTGTTCGGCAAGCGGTTCTTCGACCTGCTCTCCGGTCGCGACCCCCGCGGCGGCAACGTCGTCACCACGATCGATCCGGTGATGCAGCAGGTCGCCTACGACCAGTTGACGTCGAAGGGCTACACAGGCTCCGTCGTGGCCATCGAGCCGTCCACCGGCAAGATCCTGACGATGGTGAGCACGCCGAGCTACGACCCCAACGAGCTCGCGACGCACGACGGCGAGACGTCGACGCAGGCGTGGGAGCGACTGAGCAGCGATCCGGGCGAGCCCCTGGTCAACCGCGCGGTCTCCCAGACCTACCCGCCCGGTTCGACGTTCAAGGTGGTCGTCACCGCGGCCGCGCTGGCGGCCGGCTCCACCCCGGACACCCAGCTCACGGCGGCGCCGACGATCACGCTGCCCGACACGTCGACGACGCTCGAGAACTACAACGGCTCCACGTGCGGCGGCGGCGCCACCGCGTCGTTGCGCGAGGCGTTCGCGCGCTCGTGCAACACCGCCTTCGTGGAACTCGGTATCGACGCCGGCACCCAGAACGTCAAGGACGCCGCGTCCGCGTTCGGCATCGGCGAGGCGAACCAGGCCGTGCCGATCCCGGTCGCCGACAGCACCGTCGGGGAGATCCCGGACGACGCCGCCCTCGGTCAGAGCAGCATCGGCCAGCGCGACGTCGCACTGACACCGCTGCAGAACGCCGAGATCGCGGCCACCATCGCGAACGGTGGCGTGCGCATGGCGCCGCACATGGTGGCCCAGCTGCAGGGTCCGGATCTGTCGACCCTCGACACCACCGAGCCCACGTCACTGGGCCAGTCGATCTCTCCCGAGGTCGCGTCCACGCTCACCGATCTGATGGTCGGCTCGGAGAACAACTCCGGCGGCGAGGGCAAGATCGCGGGGGTGCAGATCGCATCCAAGACCGGCACCGCCGAGCACGGCAGCGATCCGCGCAACACCCCTCCGCACGCCTGGTACATCGCGTTCGCGCCGGCACAGGACCCGAAGATCGCCATCGCGGTCATCGTCGAGAACGGTGGTGACCGCGCACTCGCCGCCACCGGTGGGTCCGTCGCGGCACCAGTGGCGAGAGCAGTGCTCGGCGCCGGATTGCAGGGGAGGTGAGCCCCGCATGAGTGGAGGCCTGGGTAACGGAGCAGTGGTCGCCGACCGCTATCGACTGCTCCGACTGATCGCGACCGGTGGAATGGGACAGGTCTGGGAAGCGACGGACAACCGGCTCGATCGCCGCGTCGCCGTCAAGATCCTCAAGCCGGAGTTCTCGGACGACCCCGAGTTCGTCGAACGGTTCCGTGTCGAGGCGCGCACGACCGCGCTGTTGAACCATCCCGGCATCGCCAACATCTACGACTACGGCGAGGTGCGGGACGCCAACGGGCAGTCGCTCGCGTATCTCGTCATGGAGCTCGTCATCGGCGAGCCCCTCAACACGGTGCTCACGCGCATGGGTCGGCTTCCGCTGGTCCACGCACTGGACATGCTCGAGCAGACCGGCCGCGCCCTGCAGGCCGCGCACCGCGCAGGCATCGTCCACCGTGACGTGAAGCCGGGCAACATCATGATCACGCCCGACGGGACGGTGAAGATCACCGACTTCGGCATCGCGAAGGCCGTGGACGCCTCGCCCGTCACGCGGACCGGCATGGTCATGGGCACCGCGCAGTACATCGCTCCCGAACAGGCGCTGGGTCAGGACGCGACGTCCGCGTCCGACGTGTACTCGCTCGGCGTCGTGGGCTACGAGGCCATCAGCGGGACCCGTCCGTTCGTCGGCGACGGCGCGCTGACGGTCGCGATGAAGCACGTGCGGGACGCCGCGCCGCCGCTTCCCGGCGATCTGCCGCAGCCGGTGCGGGAGCTCATCGAGATCACCATGACCAAGGACCCGGCCGCACGGTACGAGAACGGCGGGGAGTTCGCCGACGCGGTCGCTGCCGTGCGCGCCGGCCGGCGCCCGCCCGCCCCGGGCACGGCGTCCGGTACCGGTCGGGTCGCCCCGCCCGTCGGCGCCGTCGGTGGGCCGTCCAGCACCCGCATGATGACCACGTCCGCCACCGGCTACGCCGCCGCGGCAGCGGCCACACCACGATCACCGGAACCTGATCGTGACCGCGAATCGGGCATGACCCCCGGGCAGAAGGCCCTGGCCTGGGCTGCCGGTGGACTGCTCCTGCTCGCCGCCGTCGTCGCGTTCGGGCTGTTCGTCTTCACCGAGAGCAACGGTTCGACGCCCGTCGTCACCTCGACCACCACGGCGGCGCCCACCACGGAGCCGACCACCACCACGACGCGGCCGACGACCACCACCACCGAGCCCACGACGACGACCACCACCACCACCACCACGACCACCACGACGACGGAACCGACGACGACCACCACCGAGCCCACGACCACCGAGCCGACGACCACCACCACGACCACGACCGACGGGGGACTGTTCACCATCCCCGGTCTCGGCGGCGGGAACGGCAACGGCAACGGGGACGGCAATCCCTTCAACTACGCACCGGGAGGATCGCGATGACCACACCGCGCAAGCTCTCGTCCCGGTACGACCTCGGGGAGATCCTCGGTTTCGGTGGCATGTCGGAGGTCCACCTCGCGAAGGACGGCCGTCTCGATCGCGACGTGGCCATCAAGGTGCTGCGTCAGGATCTGGCACGCGATCCCACGTTCTACCTGCGGTTCCGCCGCGAGGCACAGAACGCTGCGGCACTGAACCATCCGGCGATCGTGGCGGTGTACGACACGGGTGAGGCGGAGACCGAGACGGGTCCGCTGCCCTACATCGTCATGGAGTACGTCGACGGCGACACGCTGCGCGACATCGTCCGCGCCGAGGGGCCGATGGCTCCCAAGCGTGCGATGGAGGTCATCGCCGACGTCTGCGCCGCCCTCGACTTCAGCCACCGCAACGGCATCGTGCACCGCGACGTCAAACCGGCCAACGTGATGATCAACCGCGCCGGTGCGGTCAAGGTCATGGACTTCGGCATCGCGCGGGCCATCGCCGACAGTTCTTCTCCGATGACGCAGACCGCTGCCGTCATCGGTACCGCCCAGTACCTGTCGCCAGAGCAGGCTCGCGGCGAACAGGTCGATGCGCGATCCGACGTCTACTCGCTGGGCTGCGTGCTGTTCGAGATCCTGACGAGCGAGCCGCCGTTCACGGGTGACTCCCCGGTCGCGGTCGCGTACCAGCACGTCCGGGAGGATCCGCGACTGCCGTCGTCGGTGAATCCGGACATCCCGCGGGAGCTGGACTCGATCATTCTCAAGGCGATGAGCAAGAACCCGGCCAATCGGTACCAGAGCGCCGCGGACATGCGCACCGATCTCATCCGCGTCCTCGGTGGCCAGCGGCCCAGTGCGCCGATGGTGATGAACGACGAGGATCGCACCACCATCCTCGGCTCGATGGATGCGCCGCGGCCCGGCGCTCGGCCGGCGTCCGACAACTCCGGCGAGCCTCGCCGGATCGCCCGCCACGTGCATCCCGACGCGGACGACGACGGGGACCGACCGCGCCGCAAGGGCGTTCGCGTCGCCGTCATGGCGCTCGCCGCCCTCGTGGTCGTCGGCATCGTCGGCGTCTTCCTGTGGAATCTCGGCCCCGGTGCGGAGGCCCGTTCGGTGACCGTCCCGGACGTGTCCGCGCAGACCGCCGACGCCGCCCGCACCACCCTCGAGAACGCGGGCTTCCGCGTCGACGTCCAGCAACGCTCCGACGCGACGGTGCCCGAGGGGTCCGTCATCGGCACGCGACCCGTGTCCGGCACGACGGTCGACGAGAACAGCACCCTCGTTCTCGAGGTGTCCACCGGTCCGGAGCAGATCCAGGTCCCCCAGCTGGCAGGACTGACGCAGAGCGCTGCGGAACAGGCACTGGTGCAGGCCGGTCTCGCTCTCGACCCGTCGATCGGCCGGGCCGCGTCGTCTCGCGCGGACGTCGACAAGGTCATCGGTCAGGAGCCGGCTCGCGGATCGTCGATGGCTCAGGGCTCGTCGGTACGCATCACGCTCGGATCGGGACCGCGTCAGGTGCGGGTACCCGACGTGGTCGGTCAGAACATCGAGGTCGCTCAGCCCAACATCGCGGGTGCCGGTTTCCTCGTCGACCGCCAGAACGTCGACTCGACGCTCCCGGCCGGTCAGGTGGTCGCCACGACGCCCACGGGCGGCAGCAACGCCACCGACGGCGACACCGTGGTGGTGCGGGTGTCCAACGGATCGCAGTTCGAGATCCCGGACCTGGCAGGCCAGACCCCGGTCCAGGCCGTCGACCTCCTCCGCGCCGCCGGCTGGGAGGGCACCATCGCCGAGATCGACCAGGTCGACGTCCAGACGTCGGACCTCACGCAGGTCAACCGCGTTCAGCAGCAGGCGGTCGCGCCGGGGACGGCCATCGCCAAGACGGCGCGCGTCAACGTGACCGTCGGCAAGTTCGGGCTCTGACCCGACGCGGCGCCGTGCTCAGACGCGGGCGGCGCTCTCGAGCTCGGCCACCAGGCCCGGTTCGGGAGCCTCGCCGCACACGGCGAGCCAGTTCGCCAGCATGCGGTGACCACCCTGCGTCATGACCGACTCGGGGTGGAACTGCACGCCGTGGATCGGCAGCTCCCGGTGGCGCATCGCCATGACGATGCCGCTCTCGGTGCGCGCGGTCACCTCGAGGTCGTCCGGGATCGTGTCCTCCCGCACCGTCAACGAGTGGTAGCGCGTCGCGGTGAACGGATCCGGCAACCCTGCCAGCACGCCGTCTCCGGAGTGGTGGACGACGCTGGTCTTGCCGTGCAGCAGTTCCGGCGCGCGTTCGACCACACCGCCGAAGGAGGCACCGATGGCCTGGTGTCCGAGGCACACGCCGAGCAGGGGCGTTGCCGACGAGGCGCAGGCCTGCACCATGTCCATGGTGACGCCGGCACGCTGCGGCGTGCCGGGTCCGGGACTGAGCAGCACTCCGTCCACCTCCGCCACGGCGGCCTCGACATCGAGCACCCCGGGGTCGTCGTTCCGCAGCACTCGGGCCCGTGTCCCCAGCTGGCCGAGGTACTGGACCAGGTTGAACACGAAGCTGTCGTAGTTGTCGACGACGAGGATGCGCATGTCACAAGACTAATGCCGCACGGGTGGGAGCTCGGCTGCAGGTTATCGTGGACGTGAGTAGTGAGCGTCCCCACCGTGGCTCACACCCGCCCGCCTGCAGTCCGGTACGAGAGTTCGAGGTCATCCATGCCCAAGTCGAAGGTCCGCAAGAAGCCCGACTACACGATCGATCCGGCGTCGCGGACGCCCGTCAAGGTCAAGGCCGCGCCGTCGAGCACGCTGTATCTGTCGGTCATGTTCGGTTTCATGGTGCTCGGTCTGGTGTATCTCATCGTGTACTACCTCGCCCAGGACAGCATCGGCTGGATGTCGGATCTGGGGGCCTACAACCTGCTGATCGGTTTCGGTTTCTGGATCGTCGGTCTCGTCATGACGATGAAATGGCGCTGACCGGGGCTTCCTCCGCCATGCGCGCCGAAATTACACGGGTGTTGTTCATCCACACTGTGGATAACTTCTGTGGATAACTTGTCCACAGGTGGTCGCGAGGCACCGCAGTCCTGGTCCACACCCCTCGCCGCCGTGGCCGCGCTGGGGGTGGGAGCCGCTGCACTCGCCGCCGCTGCCGTCGCCACGACGGGTGATCCGGCCGGCCGCGCGCTCATCGGACTCGCCGCACTGGCAGCCCTGGCGCTGGCTGTGCTGGCCGCGGTCCAACGTCCGAAGTTGAGTGTCGACGGCGACGTCCTGCGCATCAGAACTCTGCGCGGAACCCGCGACTACGGGCGCGACGACGTGCTCTCACTGCGTCTGGTCCCGTACCCGCGGCTCGGTCGACGGGTTCCGATGCTGGAGATGGACGTGACCGACGGCGACGACGAGCGACTCGTCATCTTCGGTCGCTGGGACCTCGGGGCCGATCCGCGCGCCGTGTTCGACACCCTCGAGCTGCACGGGTGGGTCGACGCGGGCTGGTCGCAGCGGGACTAGCCCACCACGAGAGTCGGAGCGAGCGTCGCGGCACGCAGACCGATCAGCGCCAGGGCGAGCAGCCCGACGCCGGCGATGCCGAACCATCCCAGTCGGCGTGACCGACGAGCGTCCGAACCGGTGACGAACAGCACCGCGGCCGTGGCGGCGGCACCGGCGGCGAGCCCGCCGAGGTGTCCCCACAGGGAGATACCGGGGATCGCGATGCTCAGCACCACGTTGAGCCCGATCACGACGAGCACCGGGGTGGGGCTGCGGCGCAGTCGGACGAGGATCACGGCCTGTGCACCGAGGAGGCCGAACACGGCGCCGGATGCTCCGACCGTCGCCACCAGGGGGCTGGACAGCCACATCACCGCCGCGGCGCCGCCCAGCAGCGCGACGACGTACACGGCGAGGTATCGCGAGCGTCCGAGCACCAGTTCGCAATCACGCCCGATGACGTACAGGGCGAACATGTTCACGGCGAGGTGCACGATGCCGGAGTGCAGGAAACCACTGCCCAGGATGCGGACGGCATCGCCGTCGGCCACCAGGAGCGGAACGAGCTGCCAGCTGCGGAACAGCGAGCTCGACTGGTTCGCCAGGCCGCCGGACTGAGCGGCCGTGAGGGCGAACACGAGGATGTTCAGTGCCATCAGCGCGTAGGTGACGACGGGGGTGGAGACGGTCCTGCTGACACCGCCGGCCATCGTGCGGGCACGCGGGATAGACCCCGCAGCCTGTGCCACGCACTCGACACAGTGCTGACCCACCGCGGCCGGCCGCAGGCATTCCGGGCAGGCCGGTCGGTCGCACCGGGTGCAGGACAGGCCGGTGGGCCGATCGGGGTGGCGCACGCAGGCAGGGAGGGGCGGCACCGGAGCGCCGCCCCATCCTGGTTCCGTCATGTCACACCGATCTCGCGACGGGGGACCGTGTCGGTCGAATCAGGCAATGGTGACGGATTCGATGACGACGTCGTTCACGGGGCGATCGCCGCGGCCGGTCGCGGTCGAGCCGATCTCGTCGACGACCTTCTGCGACGCGGGATCGATGACCTCGCCGAAGATGGTGTGGCGACGGTTGAGATGCGGAGTCGGGCCGACGGTGATGAAGAACTGCGAACCGTTGGTGCCAGGGCCCGCGTTCGCCATGGCGAGCAGGTACGGACGGTCGAACGACAGCTCGGGGTGGAACTCGTCACCGAACTTGTATCCGGGACCACCCGTGCCGGTGCCGGTGGGGTCACCACCCTGGAGCATGAAGCCCGCGATGACGCGGTGGAAGATCGCGCCGTCATAGAAAGGTCCCTCGGAGGAGCCCGACGCGTTCTTCGTGCTGTAGTCCTTGGTGCCCTGCGCGAGACCGACGAAGTTCTCGACCGTCTTCGGCGCGTGGTTGCCGAAGAGGGCGATCACGATGTCGCCGTGATTCGTGTGCAGGGTCGCGGTCTGAGTCTGTAGAGGTGAGGTCACAACACCATCGTGCCACCCGGGGAATGTGCAAGGGTGAACGGATGACGTCAACACCCGACAGTGCCACCGCCAAGAAGGCGCTCGGCATCGCCCGTGACACCGCCCTCACGCTCGCGAAGGGCCCCGCAGCAACAGGTTTCGTCGTCACTCGCAAGGGGGTGTCGGTCCTCCGGTCACGACGCGCCCAGCAGCGTGCCGCTCGTCCCGCACCCGTGCGTGCGGCGGCGCCCGTTCGACGCGGTCGGTTCGTGCCCGGCCGCCGCGCCGGCGTGATCGGACTGCTCGTCCTCCTCGGCGCCGGCGCTGTCGCGTTCTCCCGCTCGCGCCGCACCGAGCTGCCCCCTCCCGCCGCCGAGCCGCCGAGCCTGGGCACGCCGACGACCAACGGTCACCAGGCGCCCTGACACTGCTCCGCCGGTCAGAGCACCCCGAGCACGAACCGCGCCACGTCGGCCAGGTCCATGGTTCGTGGGGCGGGTGGGCTCGGCACTCCGGCCACCACCTCGGCCACGGCCCGTGCCGACACGCTTCCCGGTTCCAGGTAGTCGGCATGGCCCACGGTGCCCACCGTGTCCAGCGCCTCGGTCTCGGGTCGCTCGCTGGGATCGGGCCCGAACCGTCCCAGGTCGGCGACGGGGTCCCACGCCGCCTCGGCGACGTGCACCGGGCCCGGCGCGGCTGCGGCGGCGCGGTCGCTCCATCCGGGCGAGCCCATCACCACCACGGCGTCGACGGGGACACCGGCCTCGATGGCCTGCGCCGCGACGACGGTGCCGTAGGAGTGCGCCACCAGCGTCACCTCCGGAGCGTCACCACCGTGTCGACGATCGCCGAGCGCCGCGAGAACGCCGACGAGTGCGGGTGCGCCGGCCGCGGCCGGTGCGGTCGAGGCGACGCTGCGCCCGGGCTCGATGAGCTCCGTGTTCCATTGCGGCGCTTCGTATCCGAGCCATGACACACCTGCGGTGACGGAGCCGGGTGACAGCGCACCCGCCTCGGTGACGAGTGCCGCCGTCTCGCCGTCGTGTCGCGCGATCGACCCCGCCACCGTCGTCCCGGCGCCCGGAACCACCACCGCCACCCGATCCGCACCGTCGAGGTCGCCGACGGACACCGCCGCCAGGGTGCGGCGCGCACCCGCCTCGTAGTGCACGAGACGGCGCTCGGGTCGCGCGAGCACCTCGATCAGCGCGTCGACGGCCGCCAGGCGCTGCCGCGTCTCGGCGAGTCCCGCGTCCACGTTCGAGAACGCGCCCCCGAACGCGGCGTCGTCGAGTCGCGCGGACAAGTCCCGTTCGGCGACGACGAGGCGCTCACGGTCCTCGGCCATCCGCGCCCGGTTGGCGGTGTCGAGCACCGCCACGGCCCTCGTGGGCGCCGACTCCGGCGGCGCGTCTCCGCCTGCCCTGGTCAGGTCCTCGGCGACCGTGCGATCCAGTTCGGCGAGGGCGCCCGTCCGATCCGCGGGATCCCATCGCGACAGGGCTGCACGGTCGTCACCCGCGCGGGCGAGGACGTCCGCGATCCGACCCAACACGTCCGCTCGCGTCGACAGCTCCGCCGCCGTACCCACGACGCCCGACCGAGCGGCGTCGGCCGCCGCTCCCTCCCACCCGGGCAGCCGCCCGATCGCGGTCGTGCGATCGACCAGCACGCGCAGGCGAGTCCCCGCGGACACCACCCTCGTGTGCATGCTCCACATGTCCGGTGCTGTCCAGACCACCGACTCGCTCACGCCGACCCCCGTCGTTCTCGGACGGCACGTGACGGCCGCCTCGAGCGGACAGTGGACCAGATGGAGCCGGCGGGCCTCGCTGCGTCGTCCACAGCCCGGGGAACGAGCCGTCAGCGCCGCTCAGCAGGCACTCCGGTGTCCTCGATGACGGCCCTGGGCACCGGCGTGGACATCTGTTGGGCACCTCGGCTGCGCTTGGCCTTGTAGAGCTCGGCGTCGGCGGCCCGGTAGATCTCCGACCACTTGCGCACGGTGGGCATGCAGACCAGTCCGACGCTCCACTCGGCCGAGTGCGCTGCCCGCAGCCGCTCCAGAAGGGTCGCCGCCTCGCCCTCACCGGTTCCCGGCATGAACAGCACGAACTCGTCGCCGCCGAGACGGCCCAGGACGTCGCCCTTGCGCAGCTGGCCGCGCCACGCTGCCGAGACCCGCTCGAGCAGTACGTCGCCGGCGATGTGCCCGTAGATGTCGTTCACGGTCTTGAAGTTGTCGAGATCGAGAACCGCCATGCTCACCGGCAGACCACGAGAGGCGAAGACCGGGAGCAGTTTCTCGACGCGGTCCTCGAGGCCCTGACGGTTGAGGAGTCCGGTCAGGGCGTCCCGCGACGCCGAGTGCCGCATGCGCCGCGAGTGGGAGCCGAAGAACTCGGCGGCGGCCACGATGCCCAGCGCGGTGAGGACGTAACCCACCATCGGCATGGTCGACGGCGACAGCGCGGCCGCCACGACCGATCCCACCGTCAGCACGCTCACCCACACCCAGCCGCCGCGCTCACTCCAGTACCCCGCGAGCTGCATGCCCAGGAACATCGCCGCCTGACTCAGCAGCAGGTACGCCACCGGTCCGTCCGACGTGAGGAACATCGCGCACAGCGACGCGACGGCGCCGCCCGTCACGATGCCCAGCGTGCGAGGCGAGGTCGGACGCGGGCCGAAGTGCAGGACGGCCGCACCGAGGAGTTGGAGACCTGCAGCGAGGACCATGACCACGGTTCCGGTGGTCGTGCCCGAGAACGCGACGGCTCCGGCGATGAAGAGAACCGCGGTGGGACACAGATAGACCACCATCGCGGTGCTCGCTTCTGTTCCTCGTCCGGGGTTCACGCGTCAAGTATCGACGATGAGGCGCGCAGTGGTGGACGAAGCATCGCCGGTGGGCATGGTGACATGTCCAGAGACGAGAACACCCTGCTCCGACATGCGGAACAGGGTGTGGTCGTGACTGTGGAGCCTAGGAGATTCGAACTCCTGACATCTGCCTTGCAAAGGCAGCGCTCTACCAACTGAGCTAAGGCCCCGGATCGACATCCGGCAGACGATGCCACCGCGTACTCTCCACGCGGATCGCGCGAACAGTGACGGCAACGACGACCGACGTCACGAGGGCGGGGAGAAGAATCCTCACGGACATCCTTTCTCGCTCTCGTTCGTGGGCCTAGGAGGACTTGAACCTCCGACCTCTTCCTTATCAGGGAAGCGCTCTAACCGCCTGAGCTATAGGCCCGCACTCGGCTCGCAGAGCACGGTGGAACGTGCTGTGCTGACCGAGGAACGAGATTACCGCACACACGGCGCGAGACCAAAACGCCGGTGTGCGGTGGGTCAGTCCCGGTCCGCCAGCGTCACTTCCAGGCCGCCGACGAGGTCGGAGCACAGGTTGTAGATGAACGTGCCGATGGTCGTCAGTGCTGTGAACAGCACCACGTTGATGAGACCGATGACGGCGGCGTAGCCGAAGATCTGGCCGGCCGACACCAACCCGGACTCGCCGGACGTGGCGACGATGTCGGAGAACGCATTGTTCAGTCGATCCCACACGCCCATGCCGTCGAGCACCATGTACAGCAGCCCGACGGCCACCATCCAGACGAAGAACAGCGACACGGAGATCACGAGCGACAGCTTCAACATCGACCACGGATCGATCTTGCGCACCTGGACGGTCGCGCGCAGCGGCTCACCGGACTCCGACGGTCGCGCCGTCATCATCGGGGTGGCGCGCTCGGTGCGCTGCTCCTCCTGCTGCGGGTGACGGACCGTCGAGAGGTCCGGCATGTCGGTGGGCAGGTCGTTCCGCGCTATGTTGCGCGTCGGCCCGTCGATCACCGCAGCCTTGGCCGTCGCCTCGGCGGGACGCCCCTGGCGGGGACGGTCCTGACCGTCCGTCGGACGTGCAGCGGGCTGCACGGTCGTCCGGGCCTGACCCTGGTCCGGACGAGCTTGCTCAGGAGCGCGGCCCGCCGGAGCGGGACGGCTCTGCAGGTTCGTCTGCGGCTGCCGCTGAGGTGGCTGCTGCTCCCGCACGGGAGCCTGCTGGGAGTCCGGTGTCCGAGCCGGACGGGGACCCTGATGGCCGGGGTCCTGCCGAGCGGGGTCCTGCTGCACCCCGTCCTGGCGCGCGCCGTCCTGCTGGGCAGGCGGCCACGCCGCGGGCGGGCGAGGTGCCGGGGGTCCACCGGCAGGCCGTGGGGCCTGACGGTCGGACGTGGTGCTCGGCGCGGGGCGTCCGTTTCCGGTGGACCCGGGCTGTTCGGGAGTACTCACTGCGCTCATGACTCCTTGGATCCGTCGGCCTCGGCGATCGCGAGGTCCTCCGGCTCGTCCGCGTTGCGTGCGATGGCCAGCAGGTTGTCGCCGTCGCCGAGGTTCATCAGCCGAACGCCCTTGGTCTGGCGTCCTGCCTTGCGAACCTGACGAGCCGCGGTGCGGATGACACCGCCGCTCGAGGTGATGGCGTAGAGCTCGTCGTCGTCCTCGACGATGAGCGCTCCCACCAGGGTGCCACGACGCGGGTCGTACTGAATGGTCAGCACGCCCTTGCCACCGCGGCCCTGCGGGGGGTAGTCCTCCATCGCGGTGCGCTTCGCGTAGCCACCGGACGTGGCGACCAGCAGGTACGTGCCGTCCTTCACCACGTTCAGGGAGAGCAGTGCGTCCTCGCCGTTGAAGCGCATTCCCTGGACACCCGAAGTGGCGCGGCCCATCGGGCGCAGCACCTCGTCGGTGGCCGAGAAGCGGATCGACTGGCCCTGAGCGGACACGAGCAGCAGGTCGTCCGAATTGGTGCACAGCACGGCTCCGACCAGCTCGTCGTCGCCACGCAGGTTGACGGCCACGATGCCACCGGAACGGTTGGAGTCGAAGTCGGCCAACTTGGACTTCTTCACCAGACCGGCCTTCGTCGCGAGCACCAGGTACGGCGCGTCGTCGTAGGTCTTGATCTGGATGATCTGCGCGATGCGCTCGTCGGGCTGGAACGCCAACAGGTTGGCGACGTGCTGTCCGCGGGCCGTGCGGTTGGCCTCGGGGAGCTCGTACGCCTTGGCCCGGTAGACCCGGCCCTTCGTGGTGAAGAACAGGATCCAGTCGTGCGTCGAGCAGACGAAGAACTTGCTGACGATGTCGTCCTGCTTGAGACCCGCGCCCTGCACACCCTTGCCGCCGCGCTTCTGCGATCGGTAGAGGTCGGTCCGCGTGCGCTTGGCATACCCCGTCTCCGTGATGGTGACCACGACGTTCTCACGCGCGATCAGGTCCTCGTCGCTGACGTCGCCGTCGGCCGCGATGATCCGGGTACGACGATCGTCGCCGAACTTGTCGACGATCTCCTTCAGCTCCGAGCGCACGATCTCCCGCTGACGCTCCGGACGGTCCAGGATGTCCTGCAGGTCCGCGATCTCGATCTCGATCGCGGCGAGCTCGTCGACGATGCGCTGCCGTTCGAGCGCGGCGAGGCGACGCAGCTGCATCGCGAGGATGGCGTCCGCCTGGATCTGGTCGACGTCGAGCAGGTCCATCAGGCCCTGGCGTGCGACATCGGCGTCGGCGGACCGGCGGATCAGCGCGATGACCTCGTCGAGGGCGTCGAGCGCCTTCACCAGTCCGCGCAGGATGTGGGCCCGCTCCTCGGCCTTCCGCAACCGGTACCGCGTACGACGGACGATCACGTCGAGCTGGTGGGTCACGTACAGCTTGATCATCTGGTCGATCCGCAGGGTGCGCGGAACGCCGTCGACGATCGAGAGCATGTTGGCGCCGAAGCTCGTCTGCAACTGGCTGTGCTTGTAGAGGTTGTTCAGCACCACCTTCGCTACCGCGTCGCGACGCAGCTTGATGACGATGCGCATACCGACGCGGTCGGACGACTGGTCCTCGATGTCGGAGATGCCGGCGATCCGGCCGTCCTTGAGCTGCTCGGCGATCGAGGCGATCATGTTGTCCGGGTTCACCTGGAACGGCAGCTCGGTGACGACGATCTGCGTGCCGCCGCGCTCCCCCTCCTCGATGTCGACCACGCCGCGCATGCGGATCGATCCGCGACCGGTGCGGTACGCGTCCTCGATGCCCTGCGATCCGACGATGAGACCGTGAGTGGGGAAGTCGGGTCCCTTGATCCGCTCGATCATCGCCTCGAGGGCGACCTCTTCACTGGCCTCGTAGTTGTCCAACATCCAGTACACACCCTCGGCTAGTTCCCGAAGGTTGTGCGGCGGAACGTTGGTCGCCATGCCGACCGCGATTCCGCCACTGCCGTTGGCGAGCAGATTGGGGAAGCGGGCGGGCAGCACGGTCGGCTCGAGGGTGCGGCCGTCGTAGTTCGCGATGAAGTCGACGGTCTCCTCCTCGATGTCCGCGAGCATCTGCATCGCGAGAGGAGTGAGCCGACACTCGGTGTACCGCATGGCCGCCGGGCCGTCGTTGCCGCGGGAACCGAAGTTGCCCTGACCGTCGACGAGCGGGTACCGCATGGACCACGGCTGCGCCATGCGCACGAGGGTGTCGTAGATCGAGCTGTCGCCGTGGGGGTGGTAGTTACCCATGGTCTCGGCCACCGGTCGAGCCGACTTCACGTATCCGCGATCGGGCCGATATCCGTTGTCGAACATGGCGTACAGCACGCGGCGGTGCACGGGCTTGAGACCGTCGCGCACCTCCGGGAGTGCTCGACCGACGATGACGCTCATCGCGTAGTCGATGTAGCTGTTCTGCATCTCCTGCTGGATGTCGACCAGCTCGATGCGGTCGGACGTGGGTCCGTCGCCGCCGGTGGGGGGCAGGGTGGTGTCTGTCATTGCATTCTCCTAGCGCGGCGCTCGGGGCGCGGAGCGCCTATACGTCGAGGAAACGAACGTCCTTGGCATTACGGGTGATGAAGCTGCGGCGGGCCTCGACGTCCTCACCCATGAGGATGGAGAAGAGTTCGTCGGCGGCGGCAGCGTCGTCCAGAGTCACTTGACGCAGCACGCGCACGCTCGGATCCATCGTGGTCTCCCACAGTTCCTTCGCGTTCATCTCGCCCAGGCCTTTGTAGCGCTGGATGCCGTCGTCCTTGTTGATCTTCTTGCCCGACGCCAGGCCGGCCTCGATCAGTCCGTCGCGCTCCCGATCGGAGTAGGCGAACTCGGGATCCGCACCTCGCTGCCACTTGAGCTTGTACAGCGGCGGCATGGCCAGGTAGACGTAGCCGTGCTCCACGAGAGGCCGCATGAAGCGGAACAACAAGGTGAGCAACAGAGTCGAGATGTGCTGGCCGTCGACGTCGGCGTCGGCCATCAGCACGATCTTGTGATAGCGCAGCTTCGCGATGTCGAACTCGTCGTGGATGCCGGTGCCGAACGCCGTGATGATCGACTGGACCTCGGTGTTCTTGAGGACACGGTCGATGCGGGCCTTCTCGACGTTGATGATCTTGCCGCGCAACGGAAGAATGGCCTGATACATCGAGTCGCGACCGGACTTGGCGGAACCGCCGGCCGAGTCGCCCTCCACGATGTAGATCTCGCACTTCGACGGATCGTTGGAACGGCAGTCCGCGAGCTTGCCCGGCAGTCCACCGATGTCGGTGGCGCTCTTGCGCCGCACCAGATCTCGCGCACGACGAGCAGCCGTGCGCGCCTGCATCGAGGCGACGGCCTTGGAGATGATGAGCTTGGCCTCGGCGGGATTCGCCTCGAACCAGTGCGTGAGGTGTTCGCCGGCGGCCTTCTGCACGAAGGACTTCACCTCGGTGTTGCCGAGCTTGGTCTTCGTCTGGCCCTCGAACTGCGGCTCACCGACCTTGACGGAGATGATGGCGGCGAGACCCTCGCGGATGTCGTCTCCGGTGAGGATGCCGTCCTTCTCCTTGACGAGCTTCTTCTCGTTGGCGTACTTCTTCACGACGTTGGTCAGCGCAGAGCGGAAACCCTCTTCGTGCGTACCGCCCTCGTGCGTGTTGATCGTGTTGGCGAACGTGTGCACGGACTCCGCGTACGTCGAGTTCCACTGCATCGCGATCTCGAGTTCGTGGCCCGGGCCCTTGGCCGAGAAACCGATGACCGACGGATGCTGCGGCGTCTTCGCACGGTTGATGTAGCGGACGTAGTCCTCGAGACCACCGGGGTAGTGGTAGGTCCGGGTCTTGATCTTGGCCGGTGCTCCCGACGGCTCCTCGGCGTCCGCCTTGGGCGTCTCCGCCAGCTCGCTCTCGGAGGCCTCGTCGGCGATGCGCTCGATGTCCGAGGCGCGCTCGTCGGTGAGGACGATGGTGAGTCCCTTGTTCAGGAACGCCATCTCCTGCAGGCGACGCGCGACCGTGTCGAACTTGAAGACGGTCTCCTCGAAGATGTCCGCGTCCGGCCAGAACGAGATCGCCGTACCCGTGCGCTTCGTCGGCTCGCCCTTGATCAGCTCGCCGGGGACGGATCGCGTGTAGGTCTGCTCCCAGTGGAAGCCGTCGTTGTCGACCTGCGCGAGCAGGGTCGTCGACAGAGCGTTGACCACGGAGATACCCACGCCGTGCAGGCCGCCGGACACCGCGTAGGAGTCGGAGTCGAACTTGCCGCCGGCGTGCAGCTGAGTCATGACGACCTCGATGGTCGGGATGCCCGAGGAGTGCATGCCGACGGGGATACCGCGACCGTCGTCGACGACCCGCACGCCGCCGTCGGCGAGAAGGGTGACCTCCACCGTGGTGGCATGACCTGCCATCGCCTCGTCGACGGAGTTGTCGACGACCTCCCAGATCAGGTGGTGCAGGCCGCGCTCTCCGGTGGAACCGATGTACATACCGGGTCGCTTGCGTACCGCCTCGAGTCCTTCGAGGACGGTGATCGACGACGCGTCGTATTCCTTCGGCTTGTCGCTCTTGCCTGCCTTGGGGTCAGCCACGGTCAGCTGTTCTCCTTCTCGACTACGCTCCCCCGACACTCACCTCGCTCGGTGTGGACGGCAGAGGACCTCGACCCGAAAAAATGCGCTCGGGGACGCATGCCCCTCGCGCTCGGTGGTCTTTACCGGTCCATCGTACCGGTAAAGCGTGGGTCGCGGCTCACGTCGACACCCGAAACGGCCCCTCATTGCGTCGGAGACGGACTTTTCTCGTGTTCCGCGGCTCATTTCGTGGGTACGAGGGCTCCGCGCGTCAGAGGTCGAGCGTCAGCCGCTCGCCCGCGGAGCGCGACACACAGATCAGCATGTGATCCTCGCGCTCGTCGTCGGCGAGGCGTCGGTCCCGGTGCTCGGGAGCGCCGGCCAGAACCTTCACCTTGCACGTTCCGCAGAAGCCCTGGCGGCACGAGTACGGCACACCCGGGACGACCTCGCGGATCACGTCGAGTGCCGTCCGGTCCGCCGCGACGTCGAGCACCGTCCCGGACGACGCGAGTTCGACACTGAACGGGGATCCGGCAACGACGGGCGGCGGCGAGAACCGCTCGTAGTGCAGACGCGTCGCCCCCGTCGCCGGGACACCCCCGCGCACCAGAGCCAGCATCGGCGGCGGACCGCAGCAGTAGACGGATCCGCCGTCCGGCGCGTGGCGGAGAAGATCCGCCGCGGTGGGCAACCCGTCGACATCGTCGGTCCGGACGGTCACACGCTCCTGGTCCCACGTCGACACCTCGTCGAGGAACGGCATCGACTGCCGTGAGCGTCCGCTGTAGACCAGATGCCAGTCCATGCCGAGGGCACGGGCCCGCCGCACCATCGGGATGATCGCGGTGATGCCGATACCGCCGGCCACGAACAACGCGGATCCGGACGCGTAGAACGGAAAAGCGTTGCGCGGACCGGTGACCGAGAGTCTGTCTCCCACCTCGAGGGTGTGCATCTCGGCCGAACCGCCGCCGCCGTCCGGTACCAGTCGCACCGCGATCGAGTACGCGTCCTTCTCGAGCGGGTCACCGCACAGCGAGTACTGCCGGCGACGCCCCGAGGGGAGCACGAGGTCGAGGTGGCTGCCCGGATGCCACGGCGGGACGTCGCCGCCGTCGACTCGACGAAGCGTCAGCCCGACCACGTTCTCGTCCCGGCACAGCGTGAAACGCTCGGAGACCGCCATCGTGTGCGTCCGCGTCTGGACCGGCGCCGCACGCGCCTTGTACTTCGAGTGATCCAGGATGGCGAACAGCTTGTCCAGCCCGTCCGTGATCTGCGCCAGCGACTCGTCCATGCCGCCCTTGCCGAGCAGATCCTCGGGAATCGTCCGGGACGCGCGGTACTCGCGCACGGCCGCCATGGCTCGTGCGAACGTGCGATCGCCCATCAGACCGTGGCGGCCCTCGCCGCCGGGGAGGTGGCGAGGTACGCGACTGCCAACGAGGTGGATCCCTCCTTGGACGGGTGGTAGTCCTTCCGCAGGTACCGCACGGACGCCTTGCCGACGGCCTTGGCGGTGGGGAACAACCCGCGCTGCGTGACGGCCCTGATCTGCTTCAGCGTGTAGCTGCGCTGATCGTCCGTCAGCGTCGGATCGTTCTTCATGAGGAAGCGGAGACCGCGGCCCCACATGACCACGACGGTCGGTGCGACGAGAAGGTAGGTACGCGTGCGGCGGAACCGACGCGTGTCGAAGTACTGCAACACGTCGTAGGCCACGGCGCGGTGCTCCACCTCCTCGGCCCCGTGCCAGCGCACGAGGTCCAACATGCGGGGATCCACGTTCGCCTCGTCCAGGCCCTTCTCCGTCAGCACCCACATGCCGAGGAACGACGTGAGGTGCTCGATGGCGGCGATGAGGGCCAGGCGCTCGACGAGGCTGTTCTTGGTGTTCGTCGACCTCTTGTCGAGAGCGACCCGGAAGACGTACTCCATCTGCTTCACGTACGGCGCCGGGTCCAGGCCCTGGTCGGCCAGGAACGTGTGGATGCCGGAGTGCGCCTGCGCGTGCATGGCCTCCTGGCCGATGAAGCCGATCACGTCGGCGCGGAGCTTCTCGTCGTGGATCAACGGCAGCGCCTCCTTGAACACGCGCACGAACCACTCCTCGCCCTCGGGGAGGAACAGGTGCATCACGTTCATGAGGTGCGTGGCCAGGGGGTCACCGTCCATGTAGTGCATGCGCATGGACTCCCAGTCGAACGAGACGTTGCGCGCCTGCAGGACGACGGGTCCTGGATCGTCGTTCATCATCGGGTCCTTTCGTGGCTGATCATTCGATCATTCGCCGCAGAGCGCGAGTTCGGATCGGATCCACCGTGACGCTGTCCCCGATCACCACGTCCGGTCGTTTCCCCGTGAAACGCTACGCACCCTCGTGACATCGATCAATGGGCCCGGGGGTTCACCCGTAGGTGTCACGAGGTCCGCGACCCGACACGTGACGGTCGCCCTTCTTCCAACTGGGCGCAGCCGGGCCGGTGATACGGAGCGACGTGACCACACCGTGGCCCACGGACGCGGCGATCTTCGCGAGGATCTGCGACTGCATCAACCGCAACTGGGTCGCCCACGCCGTGGACTCCGCCGACACCGCCAGCACGCCGTCCCGGACGGACACCGGCTCCGCGTGTGCCGCGATGTCCTCACCCACCACCTGGGGCCACCGGCCGAGCACCGTGCCCTCGTCCACCTTCGCCGACCAGCCACGCGACGCGGCGAGCGTCTTCGCGAGCGACCCGAGTGCCTGCGGATCACGGTCGTCGGGCCTCGAGCCGGACCAGGTGCGCGACCGTCGCGGCCGGCGTTGCGTCGACGCGCGACCCTGCCCCACGGCCTTGCCGTTGGCCTTGGCCGCCGCACGCGCGTTCTCGAGCGCACGCCGCGCGATGTCCGCTCCGCGCAGCGGGGGCTCGGCCGGATCGCTGCCGGACGGCGTCTCGTCCGTCATGACTCCTCCTCCACGTGGCTCGTGTCGACATCAGTATCGGACGTGCCTCCGACAGAATCCGACCCGGACACCTCGGTCAGTTCCGATCTGCGTGCACCCTCGGTCTCGTGGGCACGCACGTCCATGCGGCGCGCTCGCAACTCGGGCGGCACGTCCTCGGGCACCGCCGCGGTCACCAACACTTGCTCCGCCGTCACCGCGACCCCCGCCAGGGCGGTCCGCCGCGCACGATCGAGTTCGGCGAAGACGTCGTCGAGGAGGAGCACGGGATCCGAACCCTCGGAACGCAGCAACTCGAAAGCGCCGAGCCGCAGGGACAGTGCGAAGGACCACGACTCGCCGTGACTCGCGAACCCCTTGGCAGGATCGGTTCCGAGTACGAGGTCCAGATCGTCACGATGCGGGCCGACGAGGGTGACCCCGCGTTCGATCTCCCGTGTCCGCATCACCGAGAGCTGTTGCAGGAAGGCTTCTTCGAGCACCTCGACGTCGTCCGGTTCCTCCGTTCGATCCAGCGCGAGCATCTCGGGGGGCATGGCGTCGGCGAGACTGCTCCGGTACGCGATGGCCGCAGGCCGCGACGACGGTGCGATCCGGCGGTAGGCGTCGACGACGAAGGGACCGACGTCGCGTACCGCGCGCAGCCGGTGCTCCACGATCTCGGCACCGAAGCCGGCGAGCTGCCCGTCCCACACGTCGAGCGTGGCCAACGCGTTCGCGCCGTCGCTCGACGACGATCCGCGTCGCAGAACCGCGCTCGCGCTCTTCAGGAGCGCGGACCTCTGCCGGAGAACGCGGTCGTAATCCGCACGGACAGCGGCCATTCGAGGAGACCGCGCGACGATCAGCTCGTCGAGATAGCGGCGCCGCTCGCTCGGATCACCGCGCACCATCGCCAGATCCTCGGGTGCGAACAGCACCGTGTTCAGGATGCCCAGCACCTCCCGTGTCCGCCGCACCGGAGAAGTGTTGATGCGAGCGCGATTGGCCCGCCCGTCGTTGATCTCCACGTCGACGGTGAGCTCGCGACCGAGGTTGACGACGGACGCCCGCACGAGAGCGCGTTCCGCACCCGTCCGGACGAGCGGAGCATCGGCCGACACCCGGTGCGACGACAGCGTCGCGACGTACCCCAGTGCCTCGAGAATGTTGGTCTTCCCGTGGCCGTTGGGACCGACGAACACCGTCACCCCCGGCGCGAGATCCACCGAGAGTTGTTGCCAGGAACGAAAATCAACCAGAGTCGCCGAGCGGACGAACACTTACGCGCCGGTGCTCTCCGTGTTGGGGGCACGCTGCACCGCGTGTCCACCGAACTGGTTGCGCAGCGCGGACACCGCCTTCATGGCGGGCGAATCCACCTGTCGCGACGCGAATCTCGCGAACAGTGCCGCGGAGATGACGGGAGCCGGCACCGAGTGTCGGATCGCCTCCTCGACGGTCCAGCGTCCTTCACCGGAATCCTGTGTGTAGCCGGAGATGTCGGTGAATCCCGGATCTTCCTGCAGAGCCTTCACCAGGAGATCGAGCAACCACGACCGTACGACGGTGCCCTTGGTCCACGCACGCACCACACCGGTGACGTCCTCGATGAGATCCTCCGCGGCGAGGAGCTCGTACCCCTCGGCGTAGGCGTGCATGAGGCCGTACTCGATACCGTTGTGCACCATCTTCGCGTAGTGACCCGCGCCCACCGGGCCGGCGTGGACGAAGCCGTCCGCCCGCTCGCCCTCAGGACGCAACGCATCGAACACGGGCATGGCGCGCTCGACGTCCGCAGCAGCACCGCCGACCATGAGGCCGTACCCGTTCTCCAGGCCCCAGACGCCGCCCGAGACGCCGGCGTCGACATAGCCGATGCCCTTCGCGGACAACAGTTCCGCGTGCACCGCGTCATCGGTGAAGCGCGAGTTGCCGCCGTCGATCACGAGGTCGCCCTCGGACAGCACGCCGGCCAGAGTGGTGACGGTGTCGCGTGTGACGGGGCCGGACGGCACCATCACCCAGACGATGCGGGGAGCGGGGAGCGCGGCGGCGAGGGCCTCGAGCGACTCGACGTCGGTGACCTCCGGCCGCGGATCGTAACCGGTGACCTCGATGTCGTGGCGCCGCAGGCGCTCACGCATGTTGAAGCCCATCTTGCCGAGACCGACCAACCCGATGTTCATGCGTGGCTTCCTTTCGATGGACCTGCGCCGGTGCCTCGCGAGCGACTCAGCCCGGAAGGCGTACCGGCATGAGCAGGTACGTGTACGCACTCTTCGGTGCGCTGAACGTTCCGGTCTCGTCCGGCTCGAGCTCGTCCTCACCCGCCGGGCGCAGCACTGCGGGCCGGCTCGGTGTGGTGAACCCGAAGGACACCCGCTCGGAGTGCAGCGAGTTGAGACCGTCGATGAGATACCCGGGATTGAACGCGATCACCAGGGGCTCGCCCTGGAAGTTCGCCTCGATCGACTCCTCGGCCCGGCCTGCATCGTCGCCGCCGGCGGACAGAGTGACCGTGTCGGCCGAGAACTCGAGGCGGACCTGCGCCCCACGCTCGGCGAGCAGAGCGACACGCTTGATGGCCTCGAGGAGGGGAGCGATGGGCACGCTGGCGACCGCGGTGTGCTCGGACGGCAGCAACTGCCGGAACTTCGGGAACTCTGCGTCGAGCAGACGGGTGGTGGTGCGGCGGCCGTCGCTGACGATGCCCAGGAGGCCGTCGTTGCCGATGTGCGATGCGGAGCCCAGAGCGAGCTCGACGCCCGATTCCGCGCCGCCACCAATGCTTTTCGCGGACTCGGACAGGGTCTTGGCGGGGATGAGGACCGCGGCGGCCGTGCCGGGTGCGGCCGGAGTCCAGTCGAGTTCGCGCACGGCGAGACGGAACCGGTCGGTAGCGGCGAGCACCACGGAGTCGCCGTCGATCTCCATGCGGATACCGGTGAGCATCGGGAGCGTGTCGTCACGGCCCGCGGCGATGGCCACCTGGCTGATGGCCTCGGCGAACACGTCGACCGGGACGGTGCCCGTCTGCGACGGCAGTTCGGGGAGTTGCGGGTAGTCCTCCACCGGCATCGTGGGAAGAGAGAACTTGGCACTGCCGCACGTGATGAGCACCTTGGTCCCGTCGACCGAGACGTCGACCGGCTTGTTCGGCAGCGAGCGCGTGATGTCGGCGAGCAGCTTGCCCGACACGAGCACCTGGCCTCCGCCGGCGACCTCCACGGGAACGCGTACCTGGGCCGACACCTCGTAGTCGAAGCCGGAGACCGTCAGTCCGGAGTCGTCGACCGACAGCAGCACACCGCCGAGGACGGGAACCGCGGGACGGGACGGGAGCGATCGCGCCACCCAGGCCACCGAATCGGAGAAATCTTCTCGAGCAACTCGAAACTTCACACTGCCAAGCTCCATCGCCCGGTTGATCCTCTCGCTGACCTGCTCCACACGAGTCGGTGGGCAAACCACACCGTATGCCCTCGAGCGCGTGCTGAAAAGTCGGGGTTCGTCTCGATCCGAGGCCTCGGAGGCGGCTGTGAATGGATCCGTCCCCACCCTGTTTTCAAAGAGATGTTCCTAGGAAGAAATACAAGCAGTAGTCATAGGTCCTGTGGAATCTGTGGACCGACCCTGTCCGGTGCTGGTGGCACGGCGTGGCGGCTCGAGGATGAACCCGGGCATCACGACGGGCTCGGTGCGGGTCACATGTGGACGGACGGTGGACTCGGTGCGAACTACAGATTTCATCCCCGGGGTATCCACGTTATTCACACAGTTGTCCACAGGTGTGTATCGAGCAGAATCGGCCCGGATCCCGGCCGAACTCGTCTCCGTTCGGGGCTCCGTATCGACGAGAACGGCCGCCCGCATCGCCGCGGGGGCGAGTCGAACGGCCGTGGACACTCGGAGGGGTCAGCGCTTGGAGCGCTGCTTCACGCGAGCGGTGAGCTCCTGCACCTGGTTGTACGTACGGTGCCGCTCGGCCATCTCCTTGCGGATCTTCTTGTCGGCGTACATGACGGTGGTGTGGTCACGGCCGAACGTCTGACCGATCTTGGGCAGCGACAGATCGGTCAGCTCGCGGCACAGATACATCGCGATCTGTCGCGCCTGCGCCAGCGCGCGGGCCTTGCCGGGGCCGCACAGTTCCTCGATCGAGGTGTCGAAGTACTCCGCGGTGACGGCCATGATCGTCGCCGCCGTGATCTCCAGTCCCGTCGAGTCCGGCATCAGATCTCGGAGAACAGCCTCGGCGAGCGCGGTGTCCAGGTTGTGCCCGTTGAGCGACGCGAAGGCCGTGACTCGGATGAGCGCGCCCTCGAGCTCACGGATGTTCCGCTCGATCCGGCTCGCGATGAGTTCGAGCACCTCGTGGGGCACGTCGAGGCGGTCCATCTGCGCCTTCTTGCTCAGGATCGCGATACGCGTCTCGAGCTCGGGCGGTTGCACGTCGGTGATGAGGCCCCACTCGAAGCGGGTGCGCAGTCGTTCCTCGAGGGTCGCGAGCTGCTTGGGCGGCCGATCGGAGGAGACCACGATCTGTTTGTTCGCGTTGTGCAGCGTGTTGAAGGTGTGGAAGAACTCCTCCTGGATACCTTCCTTGCCCTCGATGAACTGGATGTCGTCGACCAGCAGGACGTCCGTCTCGCGGTAGCGGCGCTTGAACGCCACCTTGCGGTCGTCTCGAAGGCTGTTGATGAAGTCGTTCGTGAACTCCTCGGTGGACACGTACTTCACACGCATGCCGGGAAACAGACGTTGGGCGTAGTGGCCGGCGGCGTGCAGCAGGTGCGTCTTCCCCAGTCCGGACGCACCCCAGACGAACAGCGGGTTGTACGCCCGCGCCGGAGCCTCCGCGATGGCGACGGCGGCCGCGTGGGCGAACCGGTTGGAGGCGCCGATGACGAAGGTGTCGAACGTGTACTTCGCGTTGAGGCTGGTGCTGCCCGTCGGAGTGGACGTCGAGCGCGGCGGCACCGTGTACGAGGTGGGCCACGAGTTCTGGACGCTGGTCAGAGCGTCCCGGTCGTCGTCGACCTCCTCGTGATCGCCGTAGTCACTGCTCTCGGAGTCGGACGGCTCGCCCGCGGTGGACTCGGTGAGCAGGCGTCGGCGATACACGGGTGCACTGTGTGCGGTGTCGGGGCGACGTTCGGTGTCGACGGGCGTGGGAACGTCCGAGAGGTCGGCGTCGGCTCCGGGCGCCAGCCGGACACCGAGTCCCTCGACCGGGCGGTCGAGGTGGCGACCGAGGGCCGCGAGGATGGGTTCACGCAGACCGCGCTCGACCGCCTCCTGCGCGATCGGCGACGGAACCGAGAGCAGAGCGAAACCTTGCGCCAGAGTGATGGGGCGGACGAGAGCGAGCCACGCCTTCTGGGCGCGAGACAGGGAGGACCCCGAATTCGACTCCGCCGTGAGCTCGGCGACGACGCTCGGCCATACAGCGGCCAAGACGTCCGGATCGTCCTCCACGGTGCCTCCCCAGGGCCGTGGCGTGACCGCGGCCGTCGATGATGCTGCGGTGCCTCGAGGGCCCCGCCGACGACACGAATATGCCACCCGACCTGTGTTTCCACATAATTATCCACAGCTGTGGACAAACGACACCGGTGTAGCTCGACGGCATCTCGCACGGAGACGGCCCGGAGCAGCGGCGTTCTGACCTGCGGCGATGCAGAGCCTTGGTGAGAGATCCCCACCGACGGGGCGAGACGTCGTCACCCGCACAGCGAAGTTAGCAGGCTCGTCGGTGCACAACAAGACGAACGGTCCTCTCCTGCCTCCGCGAGGTCGTCGTCGTGGTCGAGGCGTGTCATCGTGACAGGAGCACCGTCCCCGGGGTAGCGCGGTTTGACCTCGTTCGACGCCGTCAGTACCCTCGAACGGTCACCCGCGACATGCGTGGATCGGTCCTGCCGTTCTCCTGCGCGAGTGGCCACCGAACTCGAGTTCGCCGAACTCGCGACCATCAGCACACCACCGGCAGTCCTCGGGACTGCCGATATCTCGAGGAGTACCACCGTGGCCAAGGGCAAGCGGACGTTCCAGCCGAACAACCGTCGTCGTGCACGCGTGCACGGTTTCCGTCTGCGCATGCGCACGCGTGCCGGTCGCGCGATCGTGTCGGCTCGTCGCGGCAAGGGCCGCGCGTCGCTGACCGCCTGATTTCCCGGTAACCGGAACGCTCGGGTGTTACCTGAGCAGCATCGGCTGCACCAGTCGTCGGATTTCCAGGCGACGGTGCGCCGCGGCCGCCGTACAGGACGCCACGACATCGTCGTGCACCTGAGGTTCCGGGGGGACGAGAACGCTCTCGTCTCTTCCGGACACCCGCGTTTCGGGCTCGTGGTCAGTAAAGCAGTGGGGCCGGCGGTGACTCGACACAGAGTCGCACGCCGGCTTCGTCATATCTGCAGCTCGATGCTTCCTCTCGTCGAGTCGGATGTCGACGTGGTCGTGCGGGCACTGCCCGGAGCAGCGACCGCGGCGTCCTCCGAACTCGAACGCCAGCTGGCGTCGGGTCTGCGACGACTCGGAGCGATGCGCGCGATGAACTCCTCTCACCCGGTTCCCGCCGAGCGCCCCCGCGCCCTCGGCCGGTCCGAGACGTGATGACGGAGTCCGCGAATCCGGTCCCGGTCGAGCCTGCGTCCGACCGGAGCCTCCTGCGTTGGCTGATGTCTCTACCGGCCCGATCGGTCATCCTCCTCATCGAGGGGTACCGGTCCTACATCTCCCCTCTTCGCCTTCCGACGTGTCGATTCACGCCGACGTGCAGTGAGTACGCCGTGGAGGCGCTCCGCACCCGTGGGTTCGTCGTCGGTGCCGTTCTGGCGGTCGTCCGCCTCCTGAAGTGCGCGCCCTGGCACCCTGGTGGGTGGGATCCCGTTCCACCCCCGCGTCGTCTCCGGGGTGGTGCCGACGCGGTGCCCACCGACACCGACCACGCTTGCCCGCAGTCTCGTGACCCCGTGAGGGTGAATCAACAGAGGAGTACATAGAGCAGTGCTCGACTTCATCTACTACCCGGTATCCGGAATTCTCTGGGTCTGGCACAAAGTGTTCGGCGCCGTGCTCGGCGCGGACAGCGGTTTCGCCTGGGCGCTGTCCGTGGTGTTCCTCGTCTTCACACTGCGTCTGATCCTCTACAAGCCCTTCGTCAAGCAGGTGCGGACGACGCGCCAGATGCAGGAACTTCAGCCGCAGATCAAGGCTCTGCAGAAGAAGTACGGCAAGGACCGTCAAAAGCTGGCCGTGGAGATGCAGAAGCTCCAGAAGGAGCACGGCTTCAACCCGATCATGGGTTGCCTCCCCGTGCTCGCACAGGCGCCGGTGTTCATCGGCCTGTTCCACGTGCTCCGGTCGTTCAACCGCACCGGCACCGGAATCGGGCAGCTGGGTCTGAGCCCGGAGGTCAACGCCGAGACTCCGAACTACTTCTTCAGCGTCGAGGACGTCCAGTCCTTCCTGTCGGCACGTCTGTTCGGTGCGCCCATCTCGGCGGCCATCACGTCACCCGAGTCGCAGCTGCGCGCGTTCGAGCCGTTCGGCGGCATCCCGTCGATCGGTCCGATCCTCGCCGTCTCGATCCCGCTGATGATCATCGCCAGCATCGCGACCCACCTGAACTCGCGCGCGTCGGTGGCGCGTCAGAGCGAGGCAGCTGCGGCCAACCCGCAGTCCGCGATCATGAACAAGCTCGCCCTGTACGTGTTCCCGCTCGGCGTGCTCGTCGGTGGCCCGTTCCTCCCCGTGGCCATCCTCCTGTACTGGGTGAGCAACAACGTGTGGACCTACGCGCAGCAGCACCTCGTCTTCGGTCGCATCGACAAGGAAGAGGCGGCGAAGAAGGAAGCCGCTCTGGAGCGCCGGAACGAGAACGCTCCGAAGCCCGGTGCGCGCCCTGACGCTCTGAAGAAGAAGCCGGCACCGGGAGCCAAGCCCACCCGCGCCGTCGCGGCAGAATCGACCACGGACACCGGCAGTGACACGGCATCATCGGAGTCGAACCCGACACCGGGCACCGCGGCCACCAACGGCGCCACCACTCCTCGGAAGAAGAAGACTCCTCCCGGCAAGGTGCGACCCAAGCAGCAGAAGCGCCGCTGATCCGGCCGTCGTGACCCTGCCGGTCCGCCCGCGGACCAGAACCACGTGAAGTGATACGAGTGCGAACGGAAATGGACGACAACGTGACCATCGATTCGAAGACGGACGAGCAGAGCACACCCGAGGTCGAGGCCTCGGCAGACGACACCGTGGTGGCCGCTGCTCCCGTGACCCCGGAATCAGACACAGAGGCGGACGAGCCCGAGGGTGACGCCGAGGACTACCTCGTCGAAGAGGGCGAGATCGCGGGCGACTACCTGGAGCAGTTGCTCGACGTCCTCGACTTCGACGGCGACATCGACCTCGACGTGGAGGGTGACCGTGCAGTCGTCAGCATCGACGGCGGCAAGGATCTCAACAAGCTGGTCGGTCGCAAGGGTGAGGTACTCGACGCACTGCAGGAACTGACGCGTCTCGCTGTGCAGCAGTCGACGGGCGACCGCAGCAAGCTGATGCTCGATGTGGCCGGATGGCGTGCGGGCCGCCGCGAGGAGTTGACGCGACTGGGAACCGAGGCCGCTGAGCGCGTCGCGGCGTCCGGTGACAGCGAACCTCTGGAGCCGATGACCCCGTTCGAGCGCAAGATCGTGCACGACGCTGTGGCGACGATCGCCGGTGTGACGAGTGAGAGTGACGGCGTCGAGCCGAATCGACACGTGGTCGTCGTCAAGGAGTGATCTGACGACGGAGTCGACAAGGGGCGCGGTCCACGGACCGCGCCCCTTTCTCGTGCCCGGGGTCGGACGACGTCTCGGCGGGTGAGGAATGTCTGCGGTCGTCACTAGACTGCCTCCAGCGCGTGGCGCCCGGCGTCAGCAGAATTACACGAGTGTGGTTCACGACCACTCAGGACGACGCGAGAGGATGTTTCACGTGGAACATGAGGAAGAGTCCGCGACTCCAGCGTGGGTCGACGATGCCATCGTTCGAGTGTTCGGTGACCGTGCCGACACGGCTCGGGCGTACTACGACTCCCTGAAGGGTGACGGTGTCGTCAGAGGATTGATCGGTCCGCGCGAGGTCCCTCGGCTGTGGGAGCGTCATCTCCTGAATTGCGCCGTGATCGGAGAGCTCATGCCCGAGGGCGCCAGCGTGGTCGACGTCGGCAGTGGTGCCGGGCTGCCAGGGATCCCTCTCGCGATCGCTCGACCGGATCTGTCCGTGTTCCTCGTCGAGCCGCTCCTACGGCGCACGGTGTATCTCGCAGAGATCGTGGAGCAACTCGGTCTCGACGTGACGGTGGTGCGCGGACGAGCCGAGCAGCCGGGCGTCATCAAAGAAGCCGGCGGTTGTGACATCGTCACGTCGCGTGCGGTTGCCCCGTTGGAGAAGTTGGCGCGCTGGTCCCTGCCCCTCGTGCACGAGGGCGGCGTGATGCTCGCCTTGAAGGGCAGCACGGCGCAGGAGGAGATCGATCGCGACTCCGGGACGCTCACGCGGATAGGCGCGAAGAACTTCCAGGTGTTGCAGTGTGGTGAGGGCGTCGTTCCCACACCGACTATCGTTGTACGCGCGGAGCGCGCTGTGCGTGGTAACCGCGTCCCCAAGTTCTCCGCCGGCTCACGCTGACGTCTGCGTGGATCGATCGTTGTCGAAGGAGCAAGTCATGTCGGGTGAATCCGAAGCCGCTGTTTCACGTGAAACACCCGCCGTCGACGTTTCACGTGAAACACGATCGGCATCGGAGTCCTACGGCTACCCCCCCATCACGTCGGACGACACCCCCATCGGTGCGGCGGCGCAGCGCGCGAGCCAGGTTCTGCACAAGAG
Source organism: Rhodococcus sp. Leaf225 (assembly GCF_001426145.1). NCBI lineage: Bacteria > Bacillati > Actinomycetota > Actinomycetes > Mycobacteriales > Nocardiaceae > Rhodococcus > Rhodococcus sp. Leaf225. Next base: position 98,715 of record NZ_LMRN01000009.1, read on the forward strand.
CGGCGTCGCTCTGCCGCGACCCCCGGTTCGGAGAGTGCTGACGATCGCCAACCAGAAGGGCGGCGTCGGCAAGACGACGACGGCGGTGAACATCGCCGCGGCACTCGCCGTGCAAGGACTGTCTGTTCTGGTCGTCGATCTGGATCCCCAGGGCAATGCGTCCACGGCTCTCGGCGCCGTCCACACGTCGGGCACCCCGTCCAGCTACGAGCTGCTCCTCGGTGAGATCACCGCCGTGGAGGCCATTCAACGCAGCCCGAAGAACGATCGCCTGATGTGCATCCCGGCGACGATCGATCTGGCAGGCGCCGAGATCGAGCTGGTCTCCATGGTGGCTCGCGAAGGTCGACTCAAGACCGCGTTGTCCAGCGCGGCGCTCGACGATCTGCAGATCGACTTCGTCCTCATCGACTGCCCGCCGTCGCTCGGACTCCTGACCGTCAACGCGATGGTCGCGGCAACGGAGGTGCTCATCCCCATCCAGTGCGAGTACTACGCACTGGAAGGCGTCGGTCAGCTGCTGCGCAACATCGAGTTGGTCCAGGCGCACCTCAATCCGCGTCTGCACGTGTCCACCGTGATCCTCACGATGTACGACGGCCGAACCAAGCTCGCCGACCAGGTGGCCGACGAGGTGCGCAAGCACTTCGGTGATGCCGTACTCAAGTCGGTGATTCCTCGCAGCGTGAAGGTCTCCGAAGCTCCCGGATACGGAATGACCGTCTTGGACTACGACCCGGGTTCACGTGGCGCCATGTCCTATCTCGACGCGGGGCGTGAGATGGCAGCGCGGAGCGCGAGCATGAACGCAGCAACGGAGGGAACGGCATGAGTTCGACCAAGAAGGGCGGTCTCGGCCGCGGTCTGGCGGCTCTCATACCGACATCCCCCGGTCAGAGTTCCGGCCTGGGATCGGCGGCCGCGGACGTCGTCATCGGTGGCGAGTCCCGCACGGCGACGGCTCCGTCCCCCACTCCGCCGTCCATCGAGGAGGACGACCTCTCGCCCGCCGGCGCGGTCTATCGGGAGATCGCACCCAGCAAGATCGAACCGAATCCGAAGCAGCCGCGCTCGGTGTTCGAGCAGGAAGCGCTCGACGAACTGGTGCACTCGATCCGCGAGTTCGGCCTCATGCAGCCGATCGTGGTCCGCCAGATCGGCGACGATCGCTACCAGTTGGTCATGGGTGAGCGCCGATGGCGGGCGAGCCAGGAAGCCGGACTCGACGCGATTCCGGCGATCGTGCGCGAGACAGCCGACGACACGCTCCTCCGCGACGCGCTCCTCGAGAACATTCATCGGGTCCAGCTGAACCCACTCGAAGAGGCGGCTGCGTACCAGCAGCTCCTCGAGGAGTTCGACGTGACGCACGATCAGCTCGCTGCGCGGCTGGGTCGATCACGCCCCGTCATCACGAACATGATCAGGCTTCTACGGCTCCCCATTCCCGTACAGAGGCGCGTGGCGGCGGGCGTTCTGTCCGCCGGTCACGCTCGAGCACTGTTGTCGCTCGAGGCGGGCGCCGCGGCACAGGAGGAGTTGGCGGCACGCATCGTGGCCGAGGGCATGTCGGTGCGAGCCACCGAAGAGGCGGTGACTCTCGCGAATCGGGAGTACCCGGCTGCGCCGGCCCCGGCTCCGAAACGCAAGCCGATCCAGATGCCGGGTCTGCAGGACGTCGCGGAGCGGCTCTCCGAATCGTTCGACACCCGTGTCACCGTGAGCCTCGGCAAGCGTAAAGGCAAGATCGTGGTCGAGTTCGGCTCCGTGGACGACCTTCAGCGCATCGTGGAGATGATGGAACGCCAGAAGTCGTCGTGACCGCGTCGATCGCGGGTACGGCCACCCACGCTCTTTTCGTCACTGTGACGTAACTTCGCCATCGAAACCGAAAGTCAGTGCACTGCTTCGACTTTCGTCTGGCAGGCGACGTGGTGTCCTCGGGAGAGGCCTATCGCTTATCCTGAAGGGGCACACACAGTCGCGGAGGCTCGTCGCCGCCGCGAGTCGGGGTACGGAGGCTGAGTCAACGCGTGTCGATCGTCGTCTCCACACTCACCCTCGGCGGATTCGATGCGCTGCCGGCACACGACCGCCAGTGCGTCTTCTGGACCATGGATCCCGCGGCCCCCTCCACGGCGACTCTCGTCGACACCGAATTCGAGAAGGAAGCGTGGCTGTCGATGGTCATGCTCGAGTGGGGTCCGTGCGGACAGGTCGCCACCGATGTCGCGGGCGCCGATGTACCGGCGTCCTCCGACTCGGTGGGGTGCGCTCTGTACGCACCTCCCGGCGCCGTGCCCCGAGTCGCGCACTTCCCCACCGCACCGGTCAGTCCGGATGCAGTCCTGTTGACGTCGCTCTACTCACCGCTGTCCGCGGAGGACGGTGACGGAATTCGGGACACGCTCCTGCACGCAGTGGTGCGCGATCTCGTCAACCGTGGTGTGCGAGCTCTCGAGGCGTTCGGAGTCCGGCTCGAGGATTCCGAGGTCGACGAACGCCGGTCCCTCATCGACACCCCGCCGTGCGGGGAGGCGACCTGCATGATCGACGCCGACTTCCTCGAGAAGTACGGCTTCGAGGTCGTGGCTCCGCATCACCGGTTCCCGCGGCTCCGGTTGGAGCTCGATCGGGACCACGGGTGGAAGGAAGACGTGGAGGCTGCGCTCGAGCGGTTGCTGGAGGCTGCAGCACTCACCGTGGTGGAAGCCGATGCTCGCGTGCCCGTCGGGGCTCGCTGAGCGACGTCCGGCCGGCCGGACGGAGGAGTGTCAGGCACCCTCGGCGACAGACAGCTCGTAGGCGAGCAGCTCGGCGAAGGTGAACGTTCCCGTCGGCTGATCGTCCTGGCCGAGGAGATACAGGCGCTTCACCGCGACGAGCACGGCCTCCGCGATGATGTCGCGCATCCGCGGATCGGCGAGTACTTCGACGTCCTCGTGGCTGGTGAGGTAACCCAGCTCGAGCTGCACGGTCGGCATGTTGGTCAGACGCAGCAGGTCCCACGTGCGACCGTGACTCCGGCAGTCCTGCAACGAGGTCCGTGCCACGATCTCACGCTGGATGTAGCTGGTGAGCACCTGACCGATGAGCGACGCGGAGCCGTGTGAATTGCCGAAGTGGAAGCTGGCCACACCGTGCGCCACCGGCGACGGGTAGCTGCTGCAGCGCAGCGAGATCATGAGGTCGGCGCCGATACCGTTGGCGGTCTCGGCACGCTCAGCCGTGCTGGGATCCGCGGACCGGGCACGCGACAGGTACGTCTCCATACCGGTCGCCGCCATGCGCCCCTCGAGCCGTCCGGCGAGATCCCACAGGATCGCCTCCTCGGTCAGCGGACCGTCGGGGGTCTGGACGACCATGCCGGAGTTCACGCCACCCAGTCCCGGGTCGATCACGATGCGCTTGCCCGTCAGCTGCGGTCCCGACCGACGGACGAGCTCCTCCTCGGAGATCGCGTGCGGCGATCCGCCGGTGACCCTGGTGCCGAGCAGGTCGAGGGCACGCAGGGTGGCGGGTCCACAGATGCCGTCGGGCGACAGTCCGATCTCGCTCTGGAAGGACGACAGACCCTCGTGCGTCTCGCCACCGAAGTAGCCGTCGACCCGTCCGTTGTAGAACCCGAGGTCCTGCAGGCGACGCTGCAGGGTGGCGACGTCGTCGCCGTACAGCGGAGCGGAGAGCTGGTAGATCAGGGTGCGGGCGCCGAGTCGGAAGGATGCCTCCTTCACCGAGCGGTACGTGGCGGTGTCGACCTCGCCGGTGACCAGGAGGCCGCGCTGCTGTTGGAACGCGCGGACGGCCTCGTCGAGAGCGGCGTCGAACAGGACGTCCGGCTCCGCCCAGGCAGTGTCGCCGTCCACCGCGGCCGAGGGAGGCAGGAAGCCGAGACCCGAGAGGATGTCCCGGACCTCCGCGACGGCTGGACCTCGATCGCCGTGGCGGAGTGGCTTCATACTGTCGTCGACCCTTCTTCGTGACCGGTCGCAACGGCGACCGGCGGTACACGTCCCCGGTGGGTGTTCCTGATGGACGATTGTCTCAGAAGATCATGCTCCTCCCACAATCGTCCCGGCCGCAGAACGCACACACGCCCGGCGTGTCATGGACAGGCCGGGCGTGTGGTGGTGCGGGAATGTCAGGTCAGGCGAGGACGCCGTCCAGGTCGCGCAGCAGCGCGGCCTTACCCTTGGCTCCGACGATGGTCTTCACGGGCTCACCGTTCTGGAACAGGATCATGGTGGGGATGGACATCACCTTGAAGTCACGCGCTGCCTGCGGATTCGCGTCGATGTCGAGCTTGGCGACGGTGATCTTGTCCGCGTGCTCTCCGGCGATCTCCTCGAGCACCGGTGCGACCATCTTGCACGGTCCGCACCACGTCGCCCAGAAGTCGACCAGGACGGGCTTCTCGCTCTGCAGGACCTCGGTGGCGAAGGTGTCGTCACTGATGGTGACGGTGTTCTTGTCGGTCATGTTCTCGTGCCTCTCGTGTGCCGGACGTAGCGGAATGGACGGTGCTCAGACACTCACGACGTCGACGTCGCGGTCGGCGTTCTCGAGCGTGTTCTCGGTGATGTCGCCCTGGTCGGCGAGCCAGCGCTCGGCGTCGATGGACGCGGCGCAGCCGGTACCGGCCGCGGTGATGGCCTGCTGGTAGACGTGATCCACCAGGTCGCCGGCCGCGAAGACACCGTCGATGGAGGTGGACGTGGTGGGCGCCTGAACCACCACGTAGCCCGCGTCGTCGAGCTCGACCTGTCCGCGGACGAGCTCGGAGCGGGGGTCGTGGCCGATGGCGACGAACACGCCGGTGACATCGAGGACGCGCTCCTCACCGGATCCCGTGTCACGGATCTTCAGACCCGTCACGCCGGACTCACCCTGCACCTCGACGACGTCGGCGTTGGTGACGAACGTGATCTTCTCGTTCTCCTTGGCGCGCTCGAGCATGATGCGCGACGCACGGAACTCCTCGCGGCGGTGCACGATGGTGACCGAGCGCGCGAAACGGGTGAGGAAGGTGGCCTCCTCCATGGCGGAGTCGCCACCACCGATGACGGCGATGTCCTGGTCGCGGAAGAAGAAGCCGTCGCATGTCGCACACGCGGAGACGCCGCGGCCGAGCAGCGTCTGCTCTCCGGGAACACCGAGGTAGCGTGCGGCGGCACCCATGGCCAGGATGATCGCGCGGGCACGGTACTCGGTGCCGTCGACGGTCACGGTCTTGACGTCACCGGTCAGTGACAGCTCCTCGACGTCCTCGGTGCGGATGTCGGCGCCGAAACGCATGGCCTGCTCGCGCATCTGCTCCATGAGGTCGGGACCCATGATGCCGTCACGGAAGCCGGGGAAGTTCTCCACCTCGGTCGTGGTCATCAGCGCGCCGCCGAACTGGGTGCCCTCGAACACCAGGGGCTTCAGCTCCGCGCGAGCGGCGTACACCGCAGCGGTGTAGCCGGCGGGACCGGACCCGACGATGATCAGGTCGTGGATGTCCGAAGTAGTCATCTTCGCCTTCCGAGATCGTGTGTGGAACCAGGGTCGGCGCTCCAGCGCTCGCCCTCTGATGCCCTCAACACTAGGTCAGGAGACGTTGTTCCCTCACTCGAGGCAGGCGGCCCGAGGCGACGGCACCGGGCGTGTCAGCCGATCTCCGCGCGCGAGACCGTGTCCGGATCGTCCGGACCGCAGGAGTCGCCCACAGCGACCGCGACGAGCGAACCGGGCGTGGTCCCGGCCGTGACGAGAAGGGTCGCCTCGATGCCGTCCAGGGTGACCGGGCCGGATCCGACCACCGTGGCCGACGCCGGGATGCCGTTGGCCTCGAGGCAACCGGCCAGCACGGCGGCATCGACGAAGCGGCCTCGATCGACCGACCCGACGACGGACAATACCGTGCGGTCGTCGAGTGGCCGGGCCGAGGCGATCACCTGATCACCGCCCCCGACCGTCTCGATGGACGCGAGTGCCAGGCCGGCACCGGCCCCCACCAGCGCGACGATCGCCGCGGCCGCCGCGATGATCGGGATCCGGGTGCGTCGGCCCGAGCGTCGTGCCGCCAACTCGTCCCGCGGTACTCCGGTGAGTGCGCCGTGCAGTCGCGCGGCGACGTCGGGCGGCATCGTGACACCGGCGGTGAGATCGGCGCCCCGTGCGCGCACCATGTCGACGACGGCGTCCAGGTCGGCCAGACGGGCCGCTGCCTCGGGATCGGTCTCGACGCGCTCGCGGATGCGGGCGGCCTCGTCCTCCGGGAGCAGGCCCGCGTGCAGGTCGGCGAGGAGGTCGGGAGTGAGGGGAGCGCGGTCGGTCACGGACACGTCACCGCCTCGTCTGTCGCCATGACAGATTGGACGCCCGCGGCGGGTCCCCGGTTCCCCTCACTCGTCCGAGTTCTGCACACGGACGGAGGCGAGGACGACGGCGAGCTTCTGACGGCCCCGGGCGCAACGGCTCTTGATCGTGCCGACGGGAACCCCGAGCGCCGCGGCGGCATCGGCGACGGAGTACCCCTCCATGTCGACGGCGACGATCGCGGCGCGCTGGTCGGGAGGGAGTGAGAACAGTGCCTTCTCGACGACGAGGGAGAGATCGACGTCGGCGTAGCGGTCGAAGGGATCACGTGGCTCGCGGGTCTCCTCCCCGAGCGGCACGGTGGGTCGGACGCGATTGCGGCGGATGCGGTCGAGGCACGCGTTGACGACGATCCGGTGCAGCCAACTGCGGACGGCGGCGTCCGCACGGAACGAGGCGGCGGTGCGGTGCGCGGACAGCAGCGCCTCCTGGAGGGAGTCCGCCGCGTCCTCCGCGGAGTAGCTGGCCCTCCGTGCCGTGAGCCAGAGATGGTCCTGGTGGCGTCGTACGAGCACGGCGAAAGCCGTCGCGTCCCCCGCGATGTGCGCCGCGAGCAGCTCGCCGTCCGTGGCCTCACCACCCGCGACTCCCCCGATTTGTCGCACCCGCGGAGGCTAGCCCAGAAACGAACCGTCCGAGCTGGTCACGAAATCTGTTGTGACAGCGCACGACACGCGGCGATCAGGATGCTGCGGAGACCCCGATGTCCGCGATGGTGCTCTGGTTGCCGCCACCGGCTGTGCTGAGATCCGTGATCCAGAACAGCACGTACCGGACGGGGCCGTCGGGTGTGACGGCGATGTCGGTGAGGCCGTTGCCGAGCGTCGCGGACCCGATCACCTGGGTCTCGTCCAGGCTGGGTGTCGCGCTGGTGGCCGACCGGATCTCGACGACCGTGCCGGGCGACGGCGAGTTCACGTAGACGCTGGCGGGAGTGGTCTCCTGGTCGAGCGTCGCCATGATGCCGACGCCGGACTTGAGGGACGGGAACGGGTTGAAGTACGAATCCGTCTCCCACACCGTCCCCGCGTCGTTGTCGGCCACGTTGTCGACGGTGCCCGGGTTGTCCGGGGTGCCCTGCGGCGAGAAGACGTCGATGGACGACAGAGCGACGGGCACGGTGGTCGGCGCGGGTGCCGCCTCTCCGGGCGCGGCCGGAGCCGACGCGGACGTCGTGAGCCCGAAGTTCTGCTCGGTGAGAGGTTCGTCGGAACCGCCGCCGGCGAACAGGTTGGCGAGCCACCAGCCGACGAGGCCGAGCACCACGACAGTGAGGACTCCGAGGCCCACCAACGCGGCGACCATGACGTTGGAGCGGTCCGCGGGCGGCTCGTCGTCGGGGTCGGCGAGTGCGTGACCGGTCGATCCGGGCGGCCGCTGACCCAGCCGCAGTGCGGGGATCATCTCGGTTTTCTCGTTGACCACCGCGGCCTGGCCGAGGATGTGCTGCACGGTGGCGGCGGTCCGGATGCCGCTGTTCTGCTCGAGGGCACGCACGGCGACGGCGGAGATCTCGAACGGTACGTCGGGGCGGATCTCGCGGGGCTCGACGGCCGCACCGGACGCCGTGCGATCGGCGATGCGCATCCCGCCGACGGTCGCGGGGCCCGACGGGTCGCCCAGGGGCCACCGCGCGGTGATCAGGGCGTAGAGCATCGCGCCCAGTCCGCGTACGTCGGAGCCGGGATCGGCATCGCCGAAGGTGGCCGGGAACGCGAGAACGGCGTCACCCTTGATGCTGATGCGCACACGGTCCGGGTGGTCGATGGACAGTGCGCCGCCGCCGCGATGGGCGGCCTCGGCCGCAGCGGCCAGCGATTTGATGGCGTTGGCGGCGCCCAGGGGCGACGGTTCCGTGTCGGCCATCTCGCGCAGGGATCGTCCGCGAGTCCACTCCGCGACGACGATGCCGCCCGAGCTGCCGCGGACGACGTCGAGGACGCGGGCGAGACCGGGCGAGTTGATCCGGCCCAGGCGCAGAGTCCGGGACAGCACGGCCTGCGGGCCGTCGGCGCGCTCGGGGGCCTCGCCGGTCGATCGTTGGTCGGCGTCGACGAACGTCAGGGCCACCTCGCGGTCGAGCTTGACGTCGTGGGCCTGCCAGAACTTGAGGCCGCGTGCGCCGCCATGCGGTGCGAGAAGGCGGTATCGCCCGCCGGCGACCGACGCGCCGGGGATGAGCTTCGGTCCGCGCAACGGTGTGCGGGGCGACTCGGCGACGGGGACGGCCGGGGGCAGCGTGGGCGATCCGACCGGCATGACGCCGGTGTCGACGAGTCCGGACTCGGTCTCGTCGGCCGTGCGCTCGGTCTCGGTGACGTCGCCCTGGCCGGACACGTCGGGGCTCGACTCGATCGGATCCGTGGTGGACGCGTCGTGCTGCCGGTCGGTGTCCTCGGACGACCCGGTGGCGGCATCGGAGTCGGCGACGCGACGGTCGTCGGTGGACACGCCACCGGGCTGAGCGGCGTCCTCGGCCTCGGACGGCGTACGCCCCCGTGCACCCTCGTCGTCGGTCACTGACACTCCTTCGTCACTACTGGTCGTGAACGCGCCGGTGTACGCGGGGATGATCGTCGTCTCCGACTCGTCTCCGGTGTACATCGGCGCCCGGGAACCGCCGTGTGCTCGCGGGTCCACTCGCCTGTCAGGGTACGGGAGCCGACCCGCGCCGGTGGCCCGACCGAACCCCTCGGTCGGCCGACCCACCGGGGGCATGTCGGGGCCGCCGATCGCGGGGATCAACTCGGTCTCCGCGTACATCGGATCGGTCCCGACATGCGCTGTCGTCACAGGTCCGGACGTCACGGCCGGGGCGCGGCCGAGGCGACGCGCCACCGCGACGGTGATGGATTCGATTTCCGGGATCCGTGCCCGGTACAGGCACAGACCGGTGATCAGCAGCATGACAGCGCCGTCGAAAGCGACGCGGAGCAGCGCGCCCGGTCCGGTCAGACGGTCGAGCCCGAGGGCCGTGTCGGCCGCGAACACCGCGAGCATGCCGATCGCGGTGGAGATCAGCGTCGCCGCGACCGTGCGCCGGACTCCCGCGAGTCGTAGTTCGCCGAGGCTGCGACGCAGCAGCATCCATCCGATGATCGCCCCGGTGATGTAGCCGAGACCGTTGGCCGCGCCGAGCAACAGGACCACGGATCGATCCGACGTCGCCAGGAACGGCGTCAGGGCGGACAGCGCGATCTTGACGCCGGTGATGCCGAGAACGATCCACGTGGGCGTCCACGCCTGCTCGCGGGCGTAGAAGACCCGCAGGTGGATCAGGACGAGCGAGTAGGGAACGAGGGTGAAGGCCGACCAGCTGACGGCTTCGCCGAGTCGCTCGGCGTCGGCTGCGCCGAAGTTGCCGTAGCCGTACAGAGCCTCACCGACCTGCGGGCCGGCCACGGTGAGGAAGCCGATGACCGGGATGAGCGCGAGCATGGTCATCCGGGTGGCCACCGACAGGTCGTCGACGACGGCCGGGGTGTCCTTAGCGGCGGCGTTGCGGCTCAGCCGGGGCATGATCGCCGTCAGCACCGTCACGCCGAGCACGCCGTACGGCAGCTGCAGCAGGATCCAGGCCTGGTTGTAGATGAGCGGGCCGGCGGGGTCGACGTGCGAGGAGATGCGCGTCGCGAACACCATGCCGGCCTGACTGATGACGACGTAGAGCACGATCGCGACGGCCATGCCGCCGAACTGACGCAGCCTGTCGTCGAGCCCCCACAGCGGGCGCAGATCGATCTTGTTTCGCCGCAGCGCGGGCACCAGACTCAGGGCCTGGACCACGACGCCGAGCGTGATGCCGACGCCCAGCACCAGCAGCTTCGGGTCGCTGATGCGCACCGGATCGAGAGAGATCTCGCCCGGTACGACGAGGTAGATCACCAGGACGGCGAGCACCACCAGGTTGTTGAGCACGGGTGCCCAGGCACCGGGCTTGAAGTTCTGCCGAGTGTTCAGGATCGCCGTGAACAGTGCGGAGAGGCCGTAGAACAGGATCGCGGGCAACAGCAGGAGAAGGAGTGCGGTGGTGAGGCCCGTGTTCACCTGGCCGTCCTCCGACAGGAAGACGTAGCGCGTGAGCAGTGGCGCCGCGGCCGTCGCCAGCACCGCCGCGAGGATCAGCATGGTCAGCGCAGCCGTGAAGAGCCTGCGCACGAAAGCACGGCCGTTGTCGGCGTCCTCGCTCTCCGCCCGCACCAGCACCGGCACGACGATGGCCGTCAGCACGGCACCGAGGACGAGCTCGGCGATCATGTTGGGGATGACACTCGCGACGGTGTACGACGTGGCGACGGTGGTGCCCAGCACCGTCACCAGCAGCAGTTGCTTCGCGAATCCGGTGATGCGGCTGATCAACGTCGCGAACGCGATCGCACCCGTCGCGGAGAGCAGGCGGGAGGAGCTGGAGCCGGACGCCGGCTGCGGTGACGCCGCGGCCGGGGGGATGCGGGTCGGGGCGGCAGGACGGACCGGGGGCGCGACGCTCGTGGGCACCATCATCGGATCCTGAGCCGCGTCGGAGCTGCGCTGCTGCGCCCCATCGGAGCTGCGCTCCCAGGGCGCGCGAGGCGCCCGCGGTACGGCGTCCCGTCGCCCGTGAGGAATGCTCCCCGTCATCGAGAATCCTTACTGTTCGTCGGCGGGATCCGGTTGGCCCCGGAACCGGTGCCACAACCGTCGGCCCGCGAGCAGCAGCAGGAGCGCACCGGCGCCTGCTGTGATGATCGCCAAAGCACGACCGTACGCATTGGACCGCACATTGACGGTCGCAGCCTGCCCGAGTCGCGTCCCGTCGGTGGTGCTCAGGGAGAACTCCACCACCATCTTGCGCGAATCGCTCACTCGAGCGGGAATCTGCAGAGAACGACTTCCCCGTGGGGGCAGCTGCTGCGGGCCGATGTTTTCGATCTGCATCGCGTCGGGCGCGTCGACCGCCAGGTCGACGGTGATGCCGATGGGCAGATCGTTCCGCGCGACCAACAGCAGCGGGCTGGCCTCCGAGGCGAGGGTGAAGACACCGCCGGGCGCGAGGATCGTCACGGATCCGTACAGCCGGTCCAGGCCGGCGGCAACGTCGGCGGCACGGCGGCGCGCGGCCTGTTCCGACTCCCCGCGCTGCCCGCCCCGACGATCAGACGTGGTCATCGCCCGCAGGAGATCCTCCCGCAGCGGAGCGACGTACAGCGCGGGCGAGATCGCGGCACGCGAATCGTCGATCAGCGCGGCCGCCAGCGCACCGATGCGGGCGTTCTGGGCAGCCACGACATCGCGGACATCGGCCGGTGCGCCGTCCTCCACGGCCGCGTCCGGGTAGTCCGACTCGGCCGCCTCCAGCGGAGGCGGGACCGCCAGCAGGTCGGACAGGGAGCGCGGCGTCGCGAGTCCGCTACGGAACAGGCCCGCGATGGTGCCGAGCACCGCGGAGGCCTCGTCGCGGTCGGGAGTCCAGGTCTGTGGCGGCGCGACGGTGAGTGATCGTGGGCCGTCCGTGGCAGCGACCGTGTCCGGGGCGCCGGCGTTCAGCGCGTCGAAGTGCAACGCGCCGAGCGCGTCCTGCAATCGGGCCGTGCGCGAGTCCTCGGCGACGTCGTACACCTGCTCACGCGGTGTCACGGACGGGGTCGTCGGGTGCTCGCCCACCGCGGACAGCGCGGTGGAGACCTCGGTGTCGTAGAGCGCGGCACGCAGCGGAGGGGTGCCCGCATCGGTCGCGAGGGTCACCGTGTCGGGCGTACTGACGGTCTGCACGGCGTCCTGTGCGAGCAGTGCGACCGTCCGGCCCGACGCCGCGACCATGGCCGCCCCCGCATCGTCGAGAGCACCCGCGTCCGGCCACAGGACGTCGCGGCGGGACGTGACTCCGAGGATCGAGTCGGCGACGTCCGCCGGCGTCGTGATCGCGGCAGAGGTCAGAACCGGGTCGGCCACGGCGGCGACGGCCGCGAGATCGGTCTGGGCGAACGGCACCGCGGTGACACACATCGAGGACGCGAGGGTGCGGACGCGATCGAGCCACGACGCGGCGGCGACGGCGCCGCTGCCCTCGGAGGCAGGGCCGGTGGGATCGGCCGGGTCGTCGACCACGAGGTAGCCCCGCGCCATGCTCGAGACGGTGACCAGCAGGTCGGGATCGACGGCGAGACATGTCGAGGACGCGAGTGCGCCCTCGGTGTCGACGGTCGGTCCGGTCGCGAACTCCAGTGCCGACACCAGTCCTTCGAGTCGACCGCCGGCGGAGAGCGAGGCGGCGAGGTCGTCGTCGTTCAGTCGCACCTCCTCGTCGACGGTGCCGGGCAGGCCCGCCGCCAGGTGTGGGCGGTCGGCCAGCGGCCAGAGCAGCGTCGTGGCGACGGGGCGTCCCGTGTCCGGTGGAAGCGGAACGGCATCGGGAGCGGCCGGATCGAGCACCGTGGTGTCCCGCGGCAGACCCGCGACGGGAAGCAGGAACGCGGCGTCGTCGAGCCGTGCCTCCTGCCCGTACTCGGGGTTGCCGTTGACGTTCACCATCATCGGATAGACACCCGGCCGATCCAGACGCAGCGACGGTCCGGTGGTCGAGCGCAGCGGCAGGGTCAGCTCGAACGGCAGCGTGTCGCCGCGTTGCAGCGCGGTGTCCGATCCGTCGCCGGTGAGCGACTCGAAGGGCCCGACCGTGTCGAAGCGGTCCTGATCCTCGGTGAGCGAGGTCCGGAGTTCGTCGGCCGTGCGTACCGCGGGTGCTCGCTGCAGCCGGACCGAGATGTCGCTGACCGCGCGGTCCCCGACGTTGGTCACCGTTCCCGTGACGGTGACGACCGGCGCACTGCTGGTGGAGACGGTGGTCGGCGTGACCTCGTCGACGGAGATCGACAGGAACGTGCCGTCGATCGAGGTGTCCGGTGGCGCCAGCGTGGCCGAGGGCGACGGTGTGCTCCGCGTCGTGGTGGGGTCACTGGCCGGGGTGGAGGGTTGCGCTCCCGCGGGGACGGTCAGCCAGGCGAGCACGGCGAGGATCGCCATGACCACGGCGAGGCGCCGGGCCGTCGGTGCGGACCGGGTCATTCGGCGGCGGGAAGGTCGGAGACCGGTCGGGGGGAGGCGGGAAGGTCGGAGACCGGTCGGGGGGAGGCGGGAAGGTCGGAGACCGGTCGGGGGTTCTGCGTGTCGGCGGACTTCTCGCGCGCCATCGAGTCGATCATCTCGCCGGCTCGCTCGGCGAGCTTGCGCTCGTCGGCGTACGCGAGCCGGGAGTGCAGTTCGCTGAGCGGCACCCAGGCCACCTCGGTGACCTCGACGTCCTCGTCCGACAGTTCGCCGCCGAGGGATCGCAGCAGGTAGTGGTGGACGGTCTTGTGGACGCGTCGTCCCTCGGTCACGAACCAGTAGTCGATGCTTCCCAGGGGCGCGAGGACGGACCCGGTGATGCCGGTCTCCTCCTCCACCTCTCGCTCGGCCGTCTGCTCAAGCGTCTCGCCCTGCTCGATGTGACCCTTGGGCAGCGACCACAGCAGTCGGCCTCGTCGGTCGGTGCGACCGATGAGGGCGGCGCACTGGCCGTCGCGGGGTCCGTCGAGTCCGTCGACGACCAGGCCGCCGGCCGAGGTCTCCCGAACGGTGCGCAGTGTGGGTTTGTCGGCCCCTCGTGTTCCGGGGTCGGCGGCGGCGCGAGGACGCCGTCGCACACCGCGACGTGTTCTCTTGGCTCGCTCGGCACCGGACACCCGATCGATACTAGTTCCGTCCGCCCTGCTCCCGGTGGGACGCACCGCGAAGTGCGCGCCTCGGTAGGGTGTGACGTCGTGCCTCCCCCGCCTGCCACCGATCCGGACCGCCGCGCACGGCTCCTCGCGTCGGGTGCCGTGGCCCTGCGCGCGCACGACGACATCCTCGGTCCGCTGGGGTGGCTGTTCGCTGCGGCGGGCCACGAGTTGTACCTCGTCGGCGGGAGCGTCCGGGACGCTCTCCTGGGCCGCTTGAGCAGTGACCTCGACTTCACGACGAACGCTCTGCCCGAGCACGTGCAGGCGCTGCTGGCGGGCTGGGCCGACCATCAGTGGGACACCGGCATCGACTTCGGCACCGTCAGTGCGGTCAAGCACGGTCGGCAGATCGAGATCACGACGTTCCGGAGCGACAAGTACGACCGGGTGTCCCGGAATCCGATCGTGCAGTACGGCTCGACGCTCGAGGACGACCTGGTCCGGCGCGATTTCACACTCAACGCCATGGCGGTGCGGATCGGGCCGGACGGGGCCGGCGAGTTCGTCGATCCCCTGGGTGGCCTGGACGCGCTGCTCGAGGGAGTCCTGGACACGCCGACCACCCCGGAGGCGTCCTTCGACGACGATCCGCTCCGGATGCTGCGCGCTGCGCGGTTCGTCGCCCAGCTCGGCTTCACGATGCTGCCGCGGGTCCGCGCGGCGATCGAGAACATGGCGGAGCAGATCGACCGGATCACGGTCGAACGCGTCACCGCCGAGCTGGACAAGCTGATTCTCGGCGAGTTCGCCGTCGACGGCATCGACGCCCTGTGCGAGACGGGGATCGCGGCACGCATCCTCCCGGAGGTGCCGGCGATGACGCTCGAGATCGACGAGCATCACCAGCACAAGGACGTCTATCAGCACTCCCTCACGGTTCTGCAGCAGGCGATCGACCTCGAGGACGGCGATCCGGACCTGGTGCTCCGATGGGCGGCGCTGCTCCACGACATCGGCAAGCCCGACACCAAACGCAACGAGCCCGGCGGCGGGGTGAGCTTCCACCACCACGAGGTGGTGGGCGCCAAGATGGTGCGTCGCCGCCTGCGCGCACTGAAGTTCCCGAAGAAGCTGACCGATGACATCGCGCAGCTCGTCTTCCTTCATCTGCGTTTCCACGGCTACGGCAAGGGTCAGTGGACCGATTCGGCCGTGCGTCGTTACGTCACCGACGCCGGCGATCTGCTGCCCCGGCTGCACAAGCTGGTCCGTGCCGACTGCACCACCCGCAACAAGCGCCGTGCAGCGTCCCTGCAGGCGACGTACGACGATCTCGAGCGGCGTATCGCGGCACTCGCCGAGCAGGAGGACCTGGCCAGGGTGCGTCCGGATCTGGACGGCAACGCCATCATGGAACTGCTCGGCATTCCGGCCGGCCCGCAGGTGGGAGAGGCGTGGAAGTTCCTGAAGGAGCTTCGTCTCGACCGCGGGCCGCTCAGTCGTGAGGATGCGGAGAAGGAGCTCCTGGCGTGGTGGGCCGCGAGGTCCTGACGCCGATCCGGAGCGCGATCGCCGCTGCCGCCGCGTAGGCGACGACGCCGGCGACCACGCAGACGACGGCTGCGGACGTGTCGACCGCGGTCGACCCCGGACCGATCACGAGGGCCGCGCCCGCCACGGCGCCGACGAACGCCACGTTGAACACGGTGTCCTGTACGCCGAAGACGCGTCCGCGGGTGTCGTCGTCGATGTCCGTCTGCATGGCCGCGTCGGCGGTCAGCTTGACCGTCTGACCTGCGAACCCCAGGAGAAAGGCCGCGAGGATCAGCAGGTCCGGCACCAGCCCGACGACGAGGGTGGCCTGGGTGAGCGTGGCCAGGACCAGCGCACCGACCACGGTGCGCGTGCGGCCGAGGCGCGGCAGGAGAACGGGCGTGCCGAGTGCGGCGAGGAACATGCCCGCCGCGGCGGCACCCACCGTCAACCCGAAGCCCGCCACACCGCCGGGCAGGACGGACGAGCGCGCGCCCTCGCGCAGCACCAGCACCATCACGAGGGTGTCGATGCCGAAGGCAACCCGGTGGGCACCCACTCCCACCAGCGCGGCGGCGACGGACGGGGTACGGCGCACCGCGACGAAGCCGGACACCCAGTCGGCGAGAACGCGGCGGGTCGGGGCGGACACCGAGGCGGCGCCGGGACCCAGCCGTCCGGAAGCGAAGCCGCGCGCGAGGAGAGTCGCCGCGACGGCACCGACGGCGGACACGGCCGTCGCGAGGGCCGTGGCCCGATCCGACGGCCCGACGAGTCCGAGCACCAGGACAGCCACCGACGCGCCGACGGCGGAGACGACTGCGCCGACGGTGACCAGGGCGGCGTTGGTCGCGACGAGCGATCGCACCGAAACGACGTGCGGTAGCGACGCGGACAGGCCCGCCAGGACGAACCGGCTCACTCCGACGACGGCGAGGGCCGTGATCAGGACGGCCGTCGTCGAGGCGCCCGCGACGAGTTGCCCGGTGGCGCAGAGGATGAGGAGCGACTTCACGATGCCTGCGCGGGCGAGCACGGTCGCTCGATCGACGCGGTCGAGGATCCGCGCGGCGAACGGGCCGATCAGCGAGTACGGCAACAAGAGCACCGCGAAGCCGGCGGCGATCGCAGCGGGATCGCCGCCGCGCTGCGGGTCGAAGAGAATCGCGCCTCCGAGGGCGGCCTGGAACATGCCGTCGCCGAACTGAGAGGCGACACGCAGCGCGACCAGACGAGGTGCTCCGGGCTCGTGTCGGACGGATCGCAGCGCGTCGACGGCGCCGGTCCGCTCCGTTCGGGTCACGCGGGTGACACTAACCGCCGCCTCGGCGCGTCATCTCTCGCACTGTCGAGGCTGCCGGTGCCATGATGAGGAGGTGGCACACGCAGAAGAACCGGAGGACCGGACCGCGTCGGCCGATCAGGTGGTGCGGCCGGGATCGCTGCTGGTCTCGTCCACGGAACTCGTCGAACCGACGTTCCGTCGCACCGTGGTCTACATCATCGAGCACAACGACGCCGGCAGCCTGGGCGTCGTCATCAATCGGCCGAGCGAGACCGCTGTGCACAACGTGCTCCCGCAGTGGTCGGATCTCGCGGCGTCCCCGAAAGCGCTCTACGTGGGCGGACCCGTCAAACGCGACTCCGCGCTGTGTCTGGCCACGCTGCGGTCCGGCGTGGACGTCGACGACGTGCGGGGCATCCGTCGAGTGGACGGCCGTGTCGTGATGGTCGACCTGGACTCCGACCCGGCCGCGATCGCCCCGCTGGTGGAGGGCATGCGTATCTTCGCCGGCTACTCGGGATGGACGCTCGGACAGCTCGAGGGAGAACTCGAGCGGGACGACTGGATGGTGGTGTCCGCGCTGCCGTCCGACGTCGTGGGCCCGCCGCGCGTCGATCTGTGGGCGCAGGTGTTGCGCCGTCAGCCGCTGCCGCTGGCGATGCTGGCGACCCACCCGATCGACGTCGACCGGAACTGAGACCGAAGTTCTCGTCAGTGGGCGAAGTGCCGAGCGTGCGAGTGCCCGTCGCCGTCGGTGGAGAGCGACGCCAGGACGGCGTCGATCGCTTCGCACAGCATCCTACCCAGGTCTGCCGAGAATCCCTCTCGCACAACAATTCTCAGGACCGAGACCGACTCGGCGCGGGCCGGCATGGTGTACGCGGGAACCTGCCACCCGCGGGCGCGGAGTTCGTGAGAGACATCGAAGACGGAGAAGCCGCAGTTCTCCCGCAGCGCGAATGCCACCACCGGGATGTCGGACCCGTCGGAGATGACGTCGACGTCGCCGTGCTCGCGCAGGTGGTCGGCGACGCGGGTCGCGGTCGAGCGCAGCGAGGTCATGACATCCGTGTAGCCGGCGCGGCCGAGGCGGAGGAAGTTGTAGTACTGACCGATCACCTGATTGCCCGGGCGTGAGAAGTTCAGGGTGAACGTCGGCATGTCACCGCCGAGGTAGTTGACGCGGAACACGAGGTCCTCGGGGAGGTCCTCCTTCTCGCGCCACACGACGAATCCCAGGCCGGGGTAGGTCAGTCCGTACTTGTGACCACTGGCGTTGACGGACTTCACGCGCGGCAACCGGAAGTCCCACACCAGATCCGGGTTCAGGAACGGGACCACGAAACCGCCGCTGGCACCGTCCACGTGAATGGGGACGTCCGGCCCGCCGGCCGCGGCGATCTCGTCGAGCACGGCCGAGATCTCCTCGACCGGTTCGAGTTCGCCGGTGAACGTGGTCCCGAGAATCGCGAGCACGCCGATGGTGTTCTCGTCGACGGCGTCGCGCACCTGGTCGGCCGTGACGACGTAGCGGCCCGGCTCCATGTCGAGGTACTTCGGCTCGACGTCGAAGTAGCGACAGAACTTCTCCCAGACCACCTGGACGTTCGTCCCCAACACGAGGTTGGGCCGACCGGTGTCCGCACCGGCCGCGGTCCGACGTGCGCGCCACCGCCATTTCAGTGCCAGACCGGCGAGCATGACGGCCTCGGACGAACCGATCGTCGAGACGCCCGTCGCGCTGGACGGATCGGTCGGGTCGAGCCCGGGCGCGTTCCAGAGATCCGCCACCATGTTGACGCACCGCTCCTCGATCGCCGCGGTGGCCGGGTACTCGTCCTTGTCGATCATGTTCTTGTCGAACGTCTCGGCCATCAGCTTCTCGGCCTCGGGCTCCATCCACGTGGTGACGAACGTGGCGAGGTTGAGGCGGGAACTGCCGTCGAGCATCAGCTCGTCGTGGATGAAGCGGTAGGTGACGTCGGGATCCATGCGGTCGTCCGGCAGTCGCAGCGCCGGAACGGGATCGTTGGCCAAGCGCCCGGTGTAGGCAGGAGAGATCGTTCCGTCGCGCGGGATTCTCGTCACGACGCCACGCTACTGCGGTGACCGGGGCGGTGCCTGTGAACTTCCGGTGTCATTCCAGAAGTGATGCGGCCACTCGCAGATCGGCGACGAGTGCGTCGAACGCGGCATCGCGTTCGTCGTCCGGCGCTCGGAGGACGGCCGACGGGTGCGCGGTGGCAACAGCTCTCGCCTCGCCCACCTCGAGGACGCGCCCCCGGTCGACACCGATCCGGAACGAGGTCCCCAGCATCGCCTGCGCCGCCGTCGCGCCGAGGAGGACCACGACGGACGGGTCGACGGCGCGGATCTCCGCCTCGAGCCACGGGTGACACGCGACGACCTCCGAGCGCAGCGGCTTCTTGTGGATGCGCCGCGGGCCGCGGTCGGCACGCGTGAATTTGAAGTGCTTGACCGCGTTGGTGACGTAGGTCAGCTCCCGGTCGATGTCCGCCTGCGCCAGAGCACGATTCAGGAGCGCACCCGCCGGGCCGACGAAGGGCTGTGCCCGTCGATCCTCCTGATCACCCGGTTGCTCGCCGATGAGCATCATGCGAGCGGACGGGGTGCCGGCTCCGAACACCGTGTTCTCCGCGGGCTCCCACAGGTCGCATCCCCGGCAACTGCGGGCGGCGTCGGCGAGAACGCGGAGATCGTCGGACTCGGGCACGAAGGTGCCTGCGCCGGGAAACTTCGGGGCCATGTCTTCGGTGGTACCCGCCACGGACCCGGTGACACGTGTTTGGCACCCCCCACGGCCGGGGCATGCCACGGCGATGACCGACCAGTACACGTTCACCGATCCCGTCACCCAGTACCGACAGGACGGGTACCCCGAGCAGCACCAGGATCCGCCGGGCCTCGCCGCGGAACTCGAGCCCAAGGCCGACCACGGTGAGGGCAGCTACCGCGGCACCGGCCGGCTGACCGGGCGCAAGGCACTGGTCACCGGTGCGGACAGCGGCATCGGCCGCGCCGTCGCCATCGCGCTGGCCCGCGAGGGCGCCGACGTCGTTCTCAACTACCTGCCGTCGGAGGAGAAGGACGCGCAGGAGGTGGCCGACCTGGTGCGCACCGCCGGGAGGACCGCGGTACTCGCTCCCGCCGACCTCACGGACGAGTCCGCGGCTCGCGGCATCGTGCGCACCGCCGTCGAGAAGTTCGGTGGCATAGACCTTCTCGTGAACGTCGCCGGCAAGCAGCAGTACGTCGAGAAGCTCGAGGATCTGAGCCCGGAGCAGTTCGACGCCACGTTCAAGACCAACGTGTACGCGCTGTTCTGGATCATCCAGGAAGCGGTTCCGCACATGCCGGCAGGATCGACCATCGTCAACACCAGTTCGATCCAGGCGTACACGCCGTCACCGGGACTCGTGGACTACGCGACGACCAAGATGGCGATCAACACGATGAGCAAGGCGCTGGCGCAGCAACTCGCTCCTCGTGGGATCCGCGTCAACGTCGTTGCTCCCGGCCCGTTCTGGACGCCCCTGCAGGCGTCCGGTGGACAGCCCACGTCGGCGCTGCCCGAGTTCGGCCAGGAGACGCCGCTCGGTCGTGCGGGTCAGCCCGCCGAGTTGGCCGGTGCCTACGTGTACCTCTCGTCGGCCGAGTCCGGGTACGTCACCGGCGACACGCTGAACGTCAACGGCGGCATGCCGACGCCGTAGTCGCCCGATCGTGGACTTCCGGCCCCGCATTCCGGGGTCGGGAGTCCACGATCACCGGAGCCCTCAGGCCTACCCTGGTGACATGACCGACTTCTCGTCCGACCAGGCCGCGTCGTTGCCCGATGCGGAGGTACTCGATCTCGTCGTTGCACTCACGAGTGCTCGCCCGGCGCTGCGGGCGGTGTACGACGCCGCGCTGGGCCTCACCCCGGAAGCGTCCGTCGATCCCGACATCGTGCCGCGCACGCCGTCGGTGACCGACATCCCCCAGGTTCCGACGGACCCGGGGTTCACCGACGCCGGAGTGCCCACCTTCGACGCGGTGCGCGAACGCATCGACGGGCGTTCGGGGCGCGCGGTGGGTTCCACCGAGCTGGACGCCGAGAGCGCGGTCGGACGCACCGAGGCGGAGAAGTTCGCCGAGCGGGAGCGTGCCGGCAAGGCGCGCCTCGACGAGATCAGGAAGTCGATGCAGCGTCCCTGATCGCCTCGCGCTCGTAGCGGCCCGCCAGGACGGCGCACACCACGAGTTGGATCTGGTGGAAGATCAGCAGGGGAAGCACGATCACTCCCACGGGTTGCCCGACGAAGAGCACGGAGGCGATCGCGATGCCGCTGGCCAGGCTCTTCTTCGAGCCACAGAACACCACGACGATGCGGTCGTCACGCGTCATGCGGAGCGCGCGCGCGATCCCGGCAGTCGCGGCGAGGACGATAACGAGCAGGGCGCTGCACAGGAGTACCACCGCCACGATCTGCCACGGCGTGGTGGCAGCCCAGACTCCGTCGACGCGCGACGCGCTGAACGCGGCGTAGACGATCAGGAGGATCGATCCGCGGTCGACGAGCAGCGTGGTGGACCGATGCCGCTCCACCCGTCCTGCGAGCCATCGCCTCGCGAACTGTCCGGCCACGAACGGCAGCAGGAGTTGGAGCATGATGTCGACGATCGATCCGGCATCGATGCTCGCACCGCCCGTCGTGCTCATCAGCAGGACCACCAGCAGCGGCGTCGCGAACACTCCGATGATGTTGGACAGCGACGCGCTGACGACGGCGCCGGCGACGTTACCGCGGGCGATCGAGGTGAAGGCGATCGACGACTGGATCGTGGACGGAACGAGGCAGAGGTAGAGCATCCCGGTGTAGAGGTCGTCGGTCAGCAGCCCCGGCGAGAGCACCCGTACTCCGAGCCCGAGGACCGGGAACAGCAGGTACGTGCAGGCCAGAACGACCCCGTGCAGTCGCCAGTGCCGGACTCCGTCCATGGCGTCACGCGGAGACAGTCTGATTCCGTACAGGAAGAACAGCAGGGCGATGCCGATCGTGGTGACCCACGACAGGACGTCCGCTGCGGTGCCGGAGACCGGGAACACGGTGGCCGCGATGGCAGCAGCGAAGATCGCGAGGACGAAGCCGTCGAGCGCTCTGATGGTGCCTGTCAGGGAGGACGCCACGTCAGGACGGCTGGCACGCGTCCTTGAGGCTGCACGAGATGCAGCTGTGGCCGCATCCACCGGTCTCCTCGACCGGCACTGCGGCCGCGGCGCGGGTGCCCATGGCACCGCCGTACGCAGCGGTGACGAGCGCGGCGACGGTGGTCAGCACGGCGGCGACCACGCCGAAGATGCCGCCCGGCGCGAGGGTCGCCACTGCGCCGACCAGCAGGAAGACCGCGGCGGCGGCCGTCGTCGGGCCGGCGACTCGGTTGGCGACGGTGAACGTCTCGTCCGAGCGCATGCTCGCTTCCGTTCGGACTCCGGCGACGGAGTTGCGCTTCAAGCGGCCGGTCAGACCGAGGAACGCCACCGCGCCCAGCGCCACGGCGCCGACGAGGAGTACGAGCAGAAGGATCACGGACACGACAATCACGAGCACCACTTTACGGCGTCGTGGCCGGGCGTCCGCGTGCGGATCGTCACGCTTTACGCTGGTCGGGTGAGTGAACACGGCGACATCTCCCCCGACACGACCCCCGGCCACCGCTACACGGCGGATCTGGCGGGTTCCCTCGAGTCGCGCTGGCAGGAGCGGTGGGCCGCCGAGGGGACGTTCGACGCACCCAATCCGGTGGGCGAGCTCAGCACCGGCGATCCGGTTCCGACCGACAAGTTGTTCGTGCAGGACATGTTCCCGTACCCGTCCGGCAGCGGTCTGCACGTCGGCCACCCGCTCGGTTACATCGCGACGGACGTGTTCGCCCGCTACCACCGCATGCAGGGCCGCAACGTGCTGCACACGCTGGGTTACGACGCCTTCGGCCTGCCCGCCGAGCAGTACGCGGTGCAGACGGGAACGCACCCGCGCACCACCACCGAGGCGAACATCGCCAACATGCGCCGGCAGCTGGGGCGGCTGGGACTCGGTCACGACACCCGCCGCTCGCTCGCCACGACGGACGTCGACTTCTATCACTGGACGCAGTGGATCTTCCTGCAGATCTTCGATTCCTGGTACGACACCGAGGCCGGTAAAGCACGACGGATCGTCGAGCTCGAGGAGGAATTCACCTCCGGTGCTCGGACTCTGGACGACGGGCGTGCATGGGCCGATCTCTCGGTCTCCGAGCGTCGCGACGTCATCGACGGTCATCGTCTGGTCTACCAGTCCAACTCGCTGGTCAACTGGTGCCCCGGTCTGGGCACCGTGCTGGCCAACGAGGAGGTCACCGCCGACGGTCGCAGCGACCGCGGCAACTTCCCGGTGTTCCGGAAGAACCTGCGCCAGTGGATGATGCGGATCACCGCATACTCCGACCGGTTGATCGACGACCTGGATCTGCTCGATTGGCCGGACAAGGTCAAGACGATGCAGCGCAACTGGATCGGGCGCTCCCGCGGCGCCGAGGTGACGTTCGTCGCCGGTCTGCCGCACGGGTCCGGCACCGCCGACATCGACGTGTTCACCACCCGCCCCGACACGCTCTTCGGCGCCACCTACGTGGTGCTGGCACCCGAACACCCGCTGGTGGACGACATCACGGCGGCGGCATGGCCGACGGACACCGACGAGCGCTGGACGCACGGTGAGGGAACTCCCGTGCTCGCGGTCGGTGCCTACCGTCGTGCGATCGCAGCCAAGTCGGACCTCGAGCGCCAGGAGAACAAGGAGAAGACCGGTGTGTTCACCGGCGCCTTCGCCGTCAACCCCGTCAACGGCGCGTCGGTGCCGGTCTTCATCGCCGACTACGTCCTGACCGGCTACGGCACCGGTGCCATCATGGCCGTCCCGGGTCACGACCAGCGTGACTGGGAGTTCGCCACGAAGTTCGGACTGCCTGTGGTGCAGGTCATCTCGGGTGGCGCTGTCGACGAGTCCGCGTGGACCGGCGACGGCGAGCTGATCAACTCCGATTTCCTGGACGGCCTCACCGTGGACGCGGCCAAGGCGCGTGTCATCGAGCACCTCGAGTCCGAGGGCCGCGGCAGGGGCACCATCCAGTACAAGTTGCGCGACTGGCTGTTCGCCCGTCAGCGGTACTGGGGCGAGCCCTTCCCGGTGGTGTACGACGCGGACGGCAAGGCGCACCCGTTGCCGGATTCAGCTCTGCCGGTGGAACTTCCCGAGGTGGAGGACTACGCACCCGTGTCGTTCGACCCGGACGACGCGAACAGTGAGCCGTCTCCCCCGTTGGCGAAGGCGACCGACTGGGTGAACGTCGAGCTCGACCTGGGCGACGGGCTGCAGACGTACACGCGCGACACCAATGTCATGCCGCAGTGGGCCGGTAGCTCGTGGTACCAGCTGCGCTACATCGATCCGACCAACTCCGAGCAGATGTGCGCTCCGGAGAACGAGGCGTACTGGATGGGACCGCGCCCTGACGTTCACGGCGAGAACGACCCCGGCGGCCTCGACCTCTACGTCGGCGGCGTGGAACACGCTGTGCTGCACCTGCTGTACGCGCGGTTCTGGCACAAGGTGCTGTTCGATCTGGGGCACGTCAGCTCGAAGGAGCCGTACCGCCGCCTGTACAACCAGGGGTACATCCAGGCGTACGCGTTCACCGACGCGCGCGGCGTCTACGTCGCGGCCGACGAGGTGGAGGAGCGCGACGGCGGGTACTTCCACGACGGGCAACCCGTCACTCGTGAGTACGGGAAGATGGGCAAGTCCCTGAAGAACTCCGTCTCCCCCGACGAGATCTTCACCGAGTACGGCGCGGACACCCTGCGCATGTACGAGATGTCGATGGGTCCGTTGGACACGTCCCGGCCGTGGGCGACCAAGGACGTCGTCGGCGCGCACCGCTTCCTGCAGCGCGTCTGGCGTCTGGTGGTCGACGAGGAGACCGGCGCCGTCCGGACCACCGACGCGACGCCGAGCGACGCCACGCTGAAGGCTCTCAACCGGACCGTCGAGGGTGTCGACGCGGATTACGCTGCTCTGCGCGACAACACGGCCGGCGCGAAGCTCATCGAGTACACCAACCACCTCACGAAGGAGTACCCGCAGGGCGCACCTCGGGACGCCGTCGAGCCGTTGGTGCTGATGCTGGCTCCTCTCGCACCACACATCGCCGAGGAACTGTGGAACACGTTGGGACACAGCGAGTCACTGGCTCACGGTCCCTTCCCCACGGTCGACGAGAAGTGGCTCGTGGACGACACGGTGGACTACCCGATCCAGGTCAACGGCAAGGTGCGCAGTCGTATAACGGTGGCGGCCGACGCGTCCCGCGAGGACGTGCAGGCGGTGGCCCTGGCCGACGAGAAGATCGTCGCGCTTCTCGACGGCAAGGATCCGAAGAAGGTCATCGTCGTGCCGGGCAGAATGGTGAACATCGTTCTGTAGCTCGACCGACCTCACCACACCAGGTCGTCGGCTCCCTCGATCTCGCGCCATTCGACGGGCCGGACGCCGGGAACCAGGGCGAGGCGATCGGCCGCCGTCAGCTCGGCCATCGCCAGGCCGGTCGCAGCGGCGATGTCGATGATCGGCACCTGATACGTGCGGTACGCCCCGAGCGGAGGAATGTCGCGGGCCAGGACGCCGCGTTCGAGGATGGGCGCCAGCGATTCCGACTGGTCGAGCACGTAGCCGGTCGCCGCGAGCACGTCGTTCTGCCACCAGGCCGCGATCTTGAAGAAGCGCCGCGGTATCGCGACACCGCGGTACACCGGATCGTCCTCGGCGAACACGCAGCCGCTGAAGACGGAGATCGTCTGCCCGTACGTCCGCGCGTGCTCGAGCACGTAGTCCTCGAGGCCGAGCCAGAGAGTCTTGGACTGGTTCAGTGTCGCCGTCTGCGGTCCGCACACGGTGTAGTGGAAGGTGTCCTCGTTGGCCTGCTCCGCGACGTCGAGCGTGCCCCACACGGGATCGCGTCGTCGTACGAGGTGCCCACGGTCGATGTCGTTGTTCGCGTACAGCTCCGGGCCCGCCTGCGCGGTCGCCGGCAGTCGCGGATCGAGGCGCCAGTCGTCTCTGCGGTCCACCTCCTGCAACGCGCCGCCGTCGATGTTCACCGCGGTCACGGCGGCGAGGCGCCGTTCGGGGTCCATCGACACGGAGAAGTGCGTGTAGGTCAGGACGGTCAGGTCCGGCCGGGCGGGGAGCGGCAGCGGGGTGGTGGACAGGAAGGTCTCGTCGTATCCCATGCCGTCATTCAGCCACGGTGGGGTGACACGGGGGTGAACACCCACGAACCCCCCGCGAGTACGTCCTGATTGTCGTGATCAGCAGCTGGATCACGACACTGTCGACGTACTCGCGAGGGGTGAGGGGTGAAGCGGGGTGCTCTAGAAGTCCACCTTCGCCCGCGACCGCACCTTCGTCACGATGGAGAAGACCACCGCGATGACCATCAGCGTGTACAGCACGACGGTGATGCCACTGCCGACGAGGACGGAGACGTCCCCTTCACTGACGGCCAGGGCTCGTCGCAGCGAATCCTCGGCGAGCGGTCCCAGGATGACGGCGATGAGCACCGGCGCCAACGGGATCCCGAAGCGGCGCAGCATGAATCCGATGATGCCGAGTCCGAGCATGGCGATGAGGTCCACGATCGAGGCGCTCACCGCGTAGACGCCGAGCGAGGCGAACACGGTGATGCCGGCGTACAGGTAGTTCTTGGGGATCTTGAGCAGCTGCGCCCACAGTGGGGCGAACGGCAGGTTCAGGATCAGCAGGACCACCATGCCGACGAAGAGGCTGGCGAGCAGTGCCCAGACGACCTCACCGTTCCGCTCGAACAGCAACGGTCCCGGTTGGATCCCGTACTGCTGGAACGCTGCGAGCAGGATCGCTGCCGTCGCCGACGTGGGGAGCCCGAGGGCGAGAAGTGCACCCATCGCGGTACCGGCGGTGGAGTTGCCGGCGGCTTCCGGTCCGGCGACGCCGCGGATCGCGCCCTTTCCGAACATCGGGTTCTTGCTGCGTCGGTCCAAGCGGCGCTCGGTGCCGTAGGCCAGGAAGCTCGGCACCTCGGCGCCGCCGGCGGGGATGACGCCGAAGGGGACACCGAATGCGGTGCCGCGCAACCATGCAGGCATCGCTTCGCGGAACTCTGCCTTGCTCAGGAAGGGTCGACCCTTCGACGGGATCAGCGTGTTGTCGTCGGGCTTGCCGATCTTCGAGGCGATGAAGATGACCTCGCCGAGGGCGAGCATCGCGACGGTGATGACCACCACGGAGATGCCGTCGAACAGTGCGGGTACCTCGAACGTGAACCGTGATGCGCCGGAGGGTCCGTCGATACCGATGACGGCGAGTGTCAGGCCGATCAGCAGTGCGCTCAGACCCTTGAGGACGGAGTCGGACACGACTGCGGACGTCGCGATGAAGGCGAACACCGCCAGGGCGAAGTACTCCGCGGGTCCGAAGTTCGTGGCCAGGTCGGCGAGCGTCGGGGCGAAGAACACCACCAGGGTGGTAGCGATGATGCCGCCGATGAAGGCGCCGATGGCGGAGGTGGCCAACGCTTGTGGGGCGCGGCCGTTCTTCGCCATGCGGTGCCCCTCGAACGTTCCCGCGATCGCCGTGCTGTTTCCGGGGGTGTTCATGAGGATGCCGGAGATCGAGTCACCGAACAGGCCGCCGAAGTAGACGCCGGCGAACATGATGAGCGCCGAGGTGGGCTCGAGGGTGAACGTCACGGGTAGGAGCAGGGCGACAGCCATGGCCGATCCGAGACCGGGAAGGACACCCACCGCGGTGCCGAGCAGGGCGCCGACGACGACCCACACGATGTTCATGGGCGTCAGCGCGGTGCCGAAGCCGTCGATGAGATTGGAGAGTGCGTCCATCAGAACACCGCCGCGAGGATGCCGCCGGGCAGCGTGAGCCCGAGTCCACCGGAGAAGACCAGCTGGACGACGGACGACATGACCAGCGCCACACCGGCGTCGAAGACGAACCGGGTGCCGCCGAGTCCGATCGAGACGCCCCAGAACAGCAGCGCACCGGCGAGAACCCATCCCAGCGGATTCAGCAGGGCGATGAACAGGGCGATCGAGCCGACGGTGATGCCGACGGAACGCCAGTTGGACACGGTTCCGGTGTTGGGCTCGCCTGCCTCGTCGACGCCGAGGTCGACCTCGTCCGGAGTGCGCAGCAGTTGAACCGCGACGAGCACGGCGATCACGAAGCACAGTCCCGCGATGATGGCCGGGAAGACCTGCGGGCCGGGCGATGTCGCGGTGTCGGGTACGTCCATGGTGACGGTGCCGTAGATCAGGAACAGGCCGAGGGCGACGAGAAGCGCCGACACCACCAGTCCGCTCCGGCCGTGGAGGAAACCACGATCGGTATCGGGCGGCGTTTCCGCCCGCGTGGTCGAAACACTCTCACTCATACCAGGCCCAACTCTCGGAGGATGTCGGTGATGCGGGTCTGTTCGACCTCGAGGAAGTCACCGAAGTCGTCCCCGGTGACGAAGGACGGCTTCCACCGGTTGCGCTCGATGGCGGTGTCCCACTGTTCGGTCTCCTGCATCTCGGTGACGATCTCGATCAACGTCTGCCTGTCGGTGTCCGAGATGCCGGGAGGTGCGACGAATCCGCGCCAGTTGACCAGGTCGACGTCGTACCCGAGTTCCTTGAACGTCGGGGTGTCGATCCCGTCGACGGGCTCGGGTGCCGCCACCGCGAGGGCGCGGACGTTCCCGGATTCGATCTGGTCGCGGAAGTCGTTGTATCCGCTGACGGCGATGCCGACGGTGTTGGACAACAGCGAGGTCAGCACCTCACCACCGCCGGAGAACGCGATGTAGTTGATCGCTGCCGGATCGATGTCGACCTGCTGTGCCAGCTGGCCGGAGACGATGTGGTCGATACCGCCGAGCGAGCCGCCGCCGATGGGGAGACCGCCGGGGTTGGCCCGCCATGCGGCGATGAAGTCCTCGAGGTTCTGGTACGGCGAGTCTCGCGGTACGACGAAGACCTCGAAGTCCTCGGCCATCTTGGCGATGGGCACGGTGTCCTGCAGGGTGATGTCGGAATCGTTGATCGCGATACCGCCGAGCATGACCGTGCCGGTCACCATGACCGTGGTCGACTGGCCCGTGAGATTCTCGAGCTGACTGAGCCCGATGGTCCCGCCGGCTCCGGGGACGTTCACCACCTGGGCGTTGTTCACGATGCCGTCGGAACGGAGTGCTTGCTGCGACTCACGCGCCACCAGGTCCCATCCACCTCCCGCGGCGGCGGGAGCGATCAGGGTCAACTTGGCGCGGGCGTCGGATCCGCTGGCGCTGCCGGCCGCGTCGATGCCGGCGACGGCGACGACGGCGACGACAGCGAGCGTGCCGAGCGCGCGCTTCACTGTGATCTGCATGGGCACGACAACTCAGGAGTGGTTTCGGTCACATCAGGAGGCTAGGTTCTGGATGTCCGAATAGTCCAGGGAATCCGAGTTGTGGCCATAGTGTGCACGGACGAATACCGCGAAACGTACGTCGCCGCGACGGAATCTCGGTGAACCTGGAGTCTCCCCGATGTGAAAGGCACCGTCATGACCGTTGCAGTAGCGATGAATTCGACACCCGAAGGCCGTGAGGCGCTCGTGCAGGGACAGGCGGAGGCGACGCTGAGGGGAACCGATCTCGTCGTCCTGTCGGTGATCGACGCCGATTCGGTCACCACCGCCCACCGGGACGCAGCCGAGGCGCAGGCACGTCAGGTGCTGGGAGAGAACTCCTTCACGGTGCGCGTCGAACCCGACGGCGGCGATCCGGCGGGGGCTCTCGTCGATCTGGTCTCGGATGTCGGTGCCACGCTGGTGATCATCGGATCACGTCGCCGAAGCGCGGTCGGAAAGTTCCTGACCGGCAGCACGGTTCAGCGCGTGTTGCTCGACAGTCCGGTCCCCGTGCTCGTGGTCAAGGCGAACGAGCACTGAGTCACGCTCGCCCCTGATCCCCGATCACCGTGTGCGCAGGACGATCTCGGTGGGATGCGCATCGGCAGGGGTGTCCACGGCCTGGCGGACGGCGCGGGCGACGGTCTCGACGGTGAGGTACTTCGAGGCGTCGTACTCGTCGCCCTCGCCCGCGACGATCGCGCGCTGCATGTCGGTGTCGATGCGCCCCGGGTGGACGGACGTCACGCGCAGGGTCGGCTCCTCGAGGCGCAGTGCGTCGCCGAAGGCCCGCAGCGCGAACTTGCTCGCGGCGTAGGCACTCCACCCCGGGTTGGCCCTGATGCCGGCGCCCGAGTTGATCAACACGACGTGGCCGCCGGCTGCTCGGAGCGCGGGCAGCAGGAGGCGGGTGAGCTCGGCCACCGCGAAGACGTTGGCCTCGAACGTGTGTCGCCAGTCCGCGAGCGTCAGCGTCTCCACCGTGCCGAGGTCGGCGACGCCCGCGTTGTGCACCAGGACGTCGAGGCTCGTGATGTCCGCGGTGGCCGCGGCGAGAGCGTCCGCATCGGTGAGGTCGACGGGCCACGGCCGCGCGCTGATCAGTTCGTCGGAGATGCCCGCGACGGAGTCGGCCGTCGATCCCCCGACCCAGACGTCGTGATCGGCGGACAACAGGCGAGCGATTCCCGCTCCCAGTCCGCGGGCGGCTCCGGTGACGAGTGCTGTGCGTGGCATACAGCGAGGCTATCCGGCGCCCTTCTGGATGTGCGTCCGCATGTCCGAGTACGCCCTCGCGAAGGTCGCGACGTCGTCGTCGGTGAGGACGTCGAACATCGACGCCCGGACGGCGCCGACATGGCCGGGGCTCGACGCCGCGAGCTTGTCCATACCCGCGTCGGTGAGTTCCGCGAGCATCCCCCGACGGTCGTCCTCGCACTCGACGCGGACGACCCAACCGGCGTCGACGAGTCGGGTGATCGCCCGGGTGACGCCACTGCGGGTGGTGGTCACCGCATCGGCCAGGTCGCGCATCCGCATCTGTCGGCCGGGTGCCTCCGAGAGCACGACGAGCAGCTCGAAGTCGGTGAAGGAGATCCCGGAATCGCGCGTGAGCTGCCGATCGAGCGTCTGCATCAGCAGACGCGTCGCGTCGAGGTACGAGCGCCAGGCGCGCTGCTCGTCCTCGGTCAGCCACTGAGTCATGACACGAGTCTACCCAAGTAGTTGACAGCGCAACCATAAGCGGTACTGTTCTCGGTAGTTGACAACGCAACGATTCGATCGAAGGCGGAGACGATGAGCATGACAGCCGACGAGCAGCAGCGCTCGGACGAGTTCGAGGCCCGGCGCGACCGACTGCGGGGCCTGCACCTGCAGCCTGCAGAATCCCGCCCGACGTCCTCGGCGCGCGGACTGCACCACACCGCGCTGATCAGCAGCGACGTCGAGCAGACCATCCTGTTCTACCAGGGTGTGCTCGAGTTCCCACTGACCGAGTTGATCGAGAACCGCGACTACCCCGGCTCGTCGCACTTCTTCTTCGACATCGGGAACAGCAACCTCCTCGCCTTCTTCGACTTCCCCGGCCTCGACGTCGGCCCCTATGAGGAGGTGCTCGGCGGACTGCATCACGTGGCCATCAGCGTGGAACCCGACCGCTGGGAACACCTGCGCACCAAGCTGACGGATGCGGGCGTCGAGCTCACGGAGCACAGTGGAGTCTCGATCTACTTCCGTGATCCCGACGGTGCACGCCTCGAACTCATCGCCGACCCGCTCGGCGAGATGTACGGCCACCACGTTCTCTGAGTCCGAATCACCCCCGAACCACGTCCCACTTCCGAAAGGTCACTCATGACGAAGCTCGCGATCCTCTACTACTCCTCCACCGGCCACGGCACCACGATGGCGGCCGAGCTCGAGAAGGCCGCTCAGGCGGCCGGCGCCGAGGTGCGCGTCCGGCACATCGCCGAGACCCGTGACCCGGCGACCTTCGCCGAGAACCCCGCCTGGACTGCCAACTACGAGGCCACCAAGGATCTGCCGGCCGCCACCGGTGACGACATCGTGTGGGCCGACGGCGTCATCTTCGGCTCGCCGACCCGTTTCGGCAGCGTTGCGTCCCCGTTCCAGACCTTCTTCGACACGCTCGGTGGCCTGTGGGCCCAGGGCAAGCTCGCTGACAAGGCCTACGCCGCGTTCACCTCGAGCCAGACGGCCCACGGCGGCCAGGAGACGACCATCGTCAACCTGTACACCTCGCTCATGCACTTCGGCGGCATCCTCGTTCCCCCCGGCTACACCGACGGACTGAAGTTCGCCGACGGCAACCCCTACGGCGTCGGCCACGTCACCGGACCCGACAACCAGAACGAACTGGACGACGCGACCCGCGCCGCCCTCGGACATCTCGCCACCCGCGTCGTCACCATCGCGGGCAAGCTCGCTCGGTAGTCTCACTTCCCATCCCGAGAAGGGACCCCCATGACGACCTCCACCGCACCCGAACTCGACGTCCGTCGCGCCGACGACCGGCCGGCCACGAACATCGGCTGGCTCGACTCGCACCATTCGTTCTCGTTCGGACATCACTACGATCCCGACAACACCCACCACGGGGTGCTGATGGTGAACAACGACGACATCGTGGACGCGGGTACCGGTTTCGACACGCACCCGCACCGGGACATGGAGATCGTCACGTGGGTCCTGCAGGGATCCCTCGTGCACCAGGACTCCATCGGGCACAACGGGCTCATCTACCCGGGGCTCGCCCAGCGGATGAGCGCCGGCACGGGAATCCTGCACTCGGAGAAGAACGACTCGTGGCGTCTCGCGTCGACGGAGAACCCGTCGCAGAAGCATCGGGACCCGGTGCACTTCGTGCAGATGTGGGTCGTGCCCGACGAGGCCGGCATCACCCCCGGGTACGAGCAGCTCGAGATCGACGACGAACTGCTCTCGGGCGGGCTGGTTCCGGTCGCGTCGGGAATGGACGCCTACAAGGACCACTCGGCGATCCGCATCAAGAACAAGTACGCCGCGATGCACGTCGCACGGTTGCGTTCCGACACCCCGGCTCAGGACCTCCCGGATGCTCCGTTCCTGCACGTCTTCGTCGCCCGCGGCGAGGCCTCGCTCGAGGGCGTGGGCCTGCTGCGCGAGGGTGACGCGGTCCGCATCAAGGGCGGTGGCGGACAGACACTGTCGACGACGTCCGCAGCCGAGGTCATCGTCTGGGAGATGCACGCCACCATCGGTCGCTGACCGTCACGGTTCGATCAGCCCTGGAGCCTGTTCGGCTCCAGGGCCGATCGCCGTCGCGAGTAGGTGAAGTAGAGCACCGACGTGGCCGCCAGCCAGACCGCGAAGAGGATCCACGTCTGGATGTGCAGGGTGCTGATGAGGTACAGGCATGCGCAGATCGACAGGATCGGGAGCACCGGGTACAGCGGGACCTTGAAGCCGCGCTCGATGTTCGGCTCGCGGCGGCGCAGGATGATCACTCCGGCGGAGACGACGATGAAGGCCACGAGCGTGCCCATCGACACCAGGTCCGCCAGGAAGTCCAGTGGCAGGAAACCCGCGAGCAGGGACACGAAGAACGCCACGATGATCGTGTTCTTCACCGGTGCGAGGCTGCGAGGGTTCACCTGCGAGAACACCTTCGGGATCAGACCGTCGCGGCTCATCGCGAACAGGATCCGAGTCTGCCCGTAGAGGGTGACCAGCGTGACCGAGAAGATCGAGACGACGGCGCCCGCCGACAGCACGATCGACGGCCAGCTCGATCCTGTGACGTACTGAAGGATCTCGGCGAGACCGGCCTCCTGGCCCTCGAACTCGGTGTACTTCTGCGCGCCGATCGCCGACATCGTCACCAACAGGTAGATCAGCGTGACCACCACCAGCGCGCTGATGAGCGCGATGGGCAGCGTGCGCTTGGGATTGTGCACCTCCTCGCCGGCCGTCGACACCGCGTCGAGTCCGATGAACGAGAAGAAGATCAGGCCGGACGCCGCACCGACACCGGCGACTCCGAACGGGGCGAACGGTTCCAGATTCTCGAGACTGAATCCCGTGAAACCGACGATGGCGAACATCGCGAGGATGCCGATCTTGATGACGACCATGACGGCGTTCGCACGAGCGGACTCACTCGTTCCGCGGATCAGCAACACGGCGCACAGCGCGACGAGAACGATGGCGGGCAGGTTGACGCCGAAGCCGGCGCCGTCCCCGGGTGCATGCGACAGCACGTCCGGAATGCGTAGTCCGACAGTACGATCCAACAGGTCGTTGAGATACTGGGACCACAGCACCGACACCGCGGCCGTCGACACGCCGTACTCGAGGATGAGGCAGGCGCCGACGAGGATCGCGACGAACTCGCCGATGGTGGTGTACGTGTAGGTGTAGGTCGACCCGGAGGCCGGGATCGACGACGCCAGCTCGGCGTAGCAGAGCGCCGTCAGGCCGGCCGTGACGGCGGCGATGACGAACGAGAAGATGACCGCGGGACCCGCCACCGGGACGGCGGACGAGAAGATGAAGAAGATGCCGGTGCCCACGGTCGAGCCGACGCCGATGCACGTCAGCTGGAACGTGGTGATCGACCGCTTCAGCCGACCTTCGCCCGTCGTTTCCAGGGCCGCGATGTCGCTGATCGACCTGCGCCGCAGCAGTCCCGAACCGTTGCTCGGATCGCTCATGTTTCCTCCACTATCGGCGTGGTTCACCGAGCGAATCGGCTTCCACGGGGAACGACCAGAATCGGAACAGGGCTGTGCCGCAGAATCTTCGACGCGGTGGATCCGAGGAACACCCGGGCGAGAGGTCCGAGGCGGGACGAACCGAGCACCAGCAGGTCCTCGGGCCCCAGCTCGACCGAGTCCACCACGTGCTGCCAGTCCCCGCCGGAACCCACCGCGCACGTAGGGGACAGGGCCGGGTAGGC
Source organism: Rhodococcus sp. Leaf225 (assembly GCF_001426145.1). Taxonomy (NCBI): domain Bacteria; kingdom Bacillati; phylum Actinomycetota; class Actinomycetes; order Mycobacteriales; family Nocardiaceae; genus Rhodococcus; species Rhodococcus sp. Leaf225. The sequence continues at coordinate 133,566 of NZ_LMRN01000009.1, forward strand.
GGACGTGACGTCCGACGCCGCGGAGTGCAGCATCTCGGTGGCCTGCTCGCGCCACTGCGACGTCACCAGATCCTCCGCGTCGTAGCCACCGAAGGGGGGATACGTCGTCGAGCGTCGTGGTGCGAACGCCACCAGGCGCAGCGCGATGTTCCAGCGCACCGCGAGAGCCGCCGCGGAGTACAGCGCATCCTTGGCTTCCGGGGTCCCGGTGTAGGCGCAGGAGATGCGGGCGACGGCGTCGGTGCGGCGGCGCGCGCCGCGCGGCGCCAGTGCCAGCGGAACAGCCGACGAGTGCAGCAGCGTCTCGCTCGTGCTCCCCGGCGTGAAGCGATCGTCGGGACCGTCGGAGCTCCCCAGCACCACCAGGTCGGCATGGTGAGTGGCCGCCGCCGCGGTGAGTGCGGCCGACTCGGCGGCGTTCTCGGCGAAGAAGGCGGAGGGCGATCCCAGATCGGCCGGAGTGAGCAGGTCCGCCATCGCCGCATCGGCCCGAGCGGCCGCATCCGTGCCGCGCTCCTCGAGCCAGCGTCGGTACTCCGCGTCCACGTGCGCCATCGACGGGAACGGCCACGTCCGCGGCAGGACGGTGCACGTGCGGACCGTCATCGCGCCGCCCGCGGCCCGAGCGGTGGTCGCCATGCGCGCGGCCAGACCCAGCGCATCGTGACCGGAGTCGTCCGGCAGCCACCCGACCAGCGCGGACATCGACGCGGTCGACACACCCACCACCCCCGACCAGTTGCCCCGGCGCGTTCGACGCCGATGGCTCAGTATGCGACCGACGCGCCGGGCCCGCACCCCGACTCACCGGCGCGTCCTGCAGGATCGCGCCGTCCGACGGATGATGTCTCCCATGGCCGCCCCCGGATTCACCCCGACTCAGCTCGCGGCACGGGCCGCCTATCTCCTGCGCGGCAACGATCTGGGCACCATGACCAGCGCGGCTCCGCGTCTGTACCCACACATGTGGAGCTGGGACGCCGCCTTCGTGTCGGTCGGGCTCGCCCCGTTGAGTGTCGAGCGGGCCGTCGTCGAGCTCGACACCCTGTTGTCCGCGCAGTGGTCCAACGGCATGATCCCGCACATCGTCTTCGCCAGCGGTGTCGACGGATACTTTCCCGGGCCCGCCCGCTGGCAGGTGAACGAACTCGCCGCGCACGCACCCGTCGGCGTCCACACCTCGGGCATCACGCAGCCCCCCGTGCACGCGATCGCCGTGCAGCGCATTCTCGATCACGCCCGTCGACGTGGGCGGACCACGCGGCAGGTCGCCGGTGAGTTCCTCGATCGGCGATGGCCGGATCTGGTGCGGTGGCACCGCTGGCTGGCACACGCACGCGATCAGAACCACACGGGGCGCATCACGCTGTACCACGGGTGGGAATCGGGCATGGACAACTCGCCGCGCTGGGACGCGGCGTACGGGAAGGTGATTCCGGGGGCGGTGCCGCCGTACATCCGGGAGGACACGTCCATCGTCACCGACTCGTCGCAGCGCCCGAGCAACATCGAGTACGACCGCTATCTCTGGCTGCTCGAGGAGATGAAACTCGCCCGGTACGACGATCTCGCGCTGAACAGTGCCATGAGCTTCGCGGTGGAGGACGTGTTCGTCAGCGCGATCTTCGCCGTCGCCTGTGACGTGCTGGCCACCATCGGCGAGGACCATTCCCGGCCTCATGCGGACGTGCGGGACCTGCGCGCCTGGGCCGACCGGTTCCGGAGCGGCGTCGTCGCCACCACCGACGCGCGTTCCGGCGCGGCTCGGGATCGCGACGTGCGGTCCGGGGAGTGGATCAAGACCGACACGATGGCGATGTTCGCGCCGCTGCTGTGCGGTGGGTTGCCTCGTGACACCGAGCGGGCGCTGCTGCGACTCTTCGAGGGTCCGCGCTTCTGCGGGCACCCGGACTTCAAGTACGCCGTTCCCCCGTCGACGTCGCCGATCTCGCGGGACTTCCGACCTCGCGAGTACTGGCGCGGTCCCGTGTGGCCGGTGGTGACGTGGCTGTTCTCGTGGGCCTTCGCTCGACGTGGGTGGTCGGAGCGGTCGGCGATGTTGCGCGAGGAGGGGCTGCGGCAGGCCAGCGACGGCAGCTTCGCCGAATACTACGAGCCGTTCACCGGAGAGCCGTTGGGAAGCATGCAGCAATCGTGGACCGCGGCCAGCGTGCTCGACTGGCTGGGCTGACCGCGGTCCACGACGGCAGGGAGAAGGTCAGACCTTCCACACCGCGACGACCGACGGACGGGGCTGCGAGTCGCCACCGTCGGGCCAGTGCGAGGCGGGGGCGTCGGCACTGGCGTCGTCCTCCTCGCCCGGGTGCTGCACGCTCACGACGACACGCTGCTCCTGCACGATCGGACCGCAGGTCTCGGCGCCATTCGGCACGGTGAGGAACTGCTTCGTCTGGCCGCGGCGGTCACCGTCGAGAACCACCGAGAACAGGCCGTCGTTGGAGTCGAGGGCGTTGCCGTCCGTCGACACCCACAGGTTGCCGTCGGCGTCGAACGCCAGGTTGTCCGGGCACGAGATCGGGCTGACCTGCGACTTGTCGAAGCCACCGAAGTAGGTGTCGGCGGCTGCGGGATCGCCACAGACGAGCAGAAGGTTCCACGTGAAACTGGTCCCGGCGTGGTCGTCGTCGAGCTCGAGGACCTGGCCGTTCTTGTTCTTGTCCCGCGGATTCGCCTCGTCGGCGGCGGCCTTGCCCTCGGTGCCTCGGTTCGAGTTGTTGGTCAGCGCCACGTACACCTTGCCGGTGACGGGGTTCGGCTCGAAGTCCTCCGGCCGGTCCATCTTGGTGGCGCCGACCTTGTCACCGGCGAGGCGCGTGAAGACGGCGACCTCCTCGGCGGACATGCCGTCGACCAGGGACTCGCCGCGGCCGTCCTCGCCGGTACGCAACAACGGGATCCATTCGCCCTTGCCGGCGAACTGTCCCGTCGTCGGGAGCTTTCCGGAGCCGTCGATCTGGTCGGGCGCGTCACCGGAGAGCGTCGCGACGTAGAGGGTTCCGGCGTCGAGAAGCGTCACGTTGGACCGCAGTGCCGCAGCGCCGGTGCCCTGCATCATCTTCCGGCTGGAGACGAACTTGTACATGTAGTCGAAACGCTCGTCGTCACCGCTGTAGGCGACCACGGTGCCGTCGTCGGTCACGTGGATGGTCGCGGCCTCGTGCTTGAACCGGCCGAGCGCCGTGTGCTTGATCGGCGCTGCGGTGGGATCCCACGGGTTCACCTCGACGACCCAGCCGAAGCGATTCACCTCGTTCGGCTCCTGCGCCAGATCGAAGCGCTTGTCGAATCGCTCCCACTTGCGCTCGGACGCAGCACCTTCCACGCCGTAGCGCGCCAGACGCTCGGCGACCACGGGGTCGGTCACACTCTCGGCGTTGGCGAAGTACTGGTTGATGTTCTCCTCGCCGGACAACACGGTGCCCCACGGGGTGACGCCACCGGAGCAGTTGTTGAACGTGCCGAACACCCTGGTGCCGGTGGGATCGGCGGAGGTCTTGAGGAAGTCACTGCCGGCCGCGGGTCCGGTGAGGACGAACTCGGTCGATCCGGTGATGCGACGGTTGTAGCGGCCCATCTGCGGGGTGAGCTTGCCCGAGCCGTTCTCACCGGCCACCTGGACCACCGAGAGACCATGGGCGGCAAGGCCGATGGCGACCTGCTCCGCGGTGGGGTTCTCCGCGTCGTACCCCTTGAAGAGGAACGGTTCCGTCGTGTACTCGTGGTTGACCACCAGCAGGTACTCGGTGGACGACCCGTCGATCGGCAGCAGACCCGCGAAGTCGTTGTTGAATCCGAACTGCTTCTCCTGGGCCGCCGAGGTCTGGTTGTCGAACTCGAAGGCAGGCGCACCCTCGACCACCGGGTCGCCCCACCGGATGACGACGGCCTGCTCGTAGCCCTCCGGGACGACGACCGCGTCCTCGGTGTTGGGCGCGACGGCGGCGAAGTCGAGTCCACGCGGCTCCGGGGTCGGGGTGGCCGACGCGGTGGTGGCCGTGCCCGAGTCCTCTGTGCCGCACGCGGCGAGGGCGCTGGTGGCGCCGACGGCCAGCACGGCCATCGCACTACCGCGCAGGATGCCGCGGCGCGTCATCGCCGTCTTGACGATGTCGCCGAAGTACTCGCTCGACGACGTGTTGGGCACCTCGTGGAAGCAGGCGTCGCCGCACTTGTACTTGCACGTCAGCGACGACCGCGAGGAGCTGCCGTCGTGCTGATGGGAGACGATCAGGGGAAGCGGAATCGTGGTCACCGGTCGACCGTAGAAGTGCCGGGCAAAAGGCAAAGGGAAGGTAAGCAACTCCCCGGGTGCAGGAAGGTGAACGGTGGGCGAACGTGTGTCGTCGGGGCACGCTCCGGGTAGACCGAGAGCGACGCGGAGACACCGCGACGAAGGAGGCACGACATGCCGATGCTCTCGGTGGGAGTCGAGAACGACGCCCCGATCGACCTGCACTACCAGGACCGAGGCGAGGGCGCGCCGGTGGTGTTGATCCACGGCTGGCCGCTCAACGAGCGGTCGTGGGAGCCCCAGATCGTCGCACTGCTCGACGCGGGCCACCGCGTCGTCACGTACGACCGGCGTGGATTCGGCAGCTCGTCGCAGCCCGAGTCCGGTTACGACTACGACACGTTCGCCGCGGACCTGTCGGTCCTGCTGGAGACGCTCGACCTGCGGGACGTGACGCTGGTGGGTTTCTCCATGGGCGGCGGCGAGGTGGTGCGCTACCTCGCGAAGTACGGCAGCGACCGCATCGCGAAGGCGGTGCTCGCCGGTGCTGTTCCCCCGTACCTCTACAAGTCCGAGGACAACCCCGACGGCGGCTTGGACGACGAGACGATCGCGGGTTTCGAGAACGGCGTCGAGGAGGACCGCAACGCCTTCCTCGACGGCTTCGCCACCAACTTCTTCAGCGCGAACGGCGAGCTGAAGGTCTCGGAGGAGGATCGTCAGTACGCGGTGGACATGGCGGCCGAAGCGTCGACACCGGCGATCCTCGGGTGCATCGAGGCGTTCGCGCGCACCGACTTCCGTGAGGACATGCCGAAGATCGACGTCCCCACCCTCGTCATCCACGGCGACGCGGACGCCATCGTTCCGTTCGAGGTGAGCGGTAAGCGCTCACACGAGGCGATCGCGAACAGCACTCTGGTACTCGTCGAGGGCGGCCCGCACGGGTTCAACACCTCGCACCCGGATCGGTTCAACCAGGAACTGCTCGCGTTCCTGGGCTGACGCGCACTCGCGAGGTGGGCGCGACAGCCCACCTCGCGAGAGTCGGTCAGGCCGCGCCGAGGAGCCCGTGGGGGTCGAGCACGAACTTCGTGGCCTCACCGGAGTCGAAGTCGGCGTAGCCCTGCGGAGCCTGCTCGAGTGAGATAGCGCGTGCGTTGACGGCCTTCGCGATCTGCACGCGATCGTGCAGGATCGCCATCATCAGGCCGCGGTGGTACTGCATCGTCGGGCACTGTCCGGTGGCGAAGGACAACGACTTGGCCCACCCGGTGCCGAGGCTCAGCGACAACGCGCCGACCTTGGCGGCTTCGTCGGATGCGCCGGGATCGCCGGTGACGTACAACCCCGGAATTCCGAGCGAACCACCCGCCGTCGTGATGTCCATCAGCGAATTCAGCACGGTGGCCGGCGCTTCCGTCGCCGACCCGTCACCGTGACCGCGTGCCTCGAAACCGACGGCGTCGACGCCGCAGTCGACTTCCGGTACCCCGAGCAGCTGCTCGATCTGATCCTTCGGATCGCCCTTGCTGACGTCGACGGTCTCGCAACCGAAGCTTCGTGCCTGCGCGAGCCGGCTCTCGTTGAGGTCGCCCACGATGACGACGGCGGCGCCGAGCAGTTGCGCACTGGCTGCGGCGGCGAGCCCGACCGGACCGGCGCCGGCGATGTAGACCGTCGATCCGACGCCCACTCCGGCGGTGACGCAGCCGTGGAAGCCGGTGGGGAAGATGTCCGACAGCATCGTCAGGTCGAGGATCTTCTCCATGGCCTGGTCTCGGTTCGGGAACTTCAACAGGTTCCAGTCCGCGTACGGCACCATGACGTATTCGGCCTGGCCGCCGACCCAGCCGCCCATGTCGACGTAGCCGTAGGCGGCGCCGGGACGATCAGGATTGACGTTCAGGCAGATGCCGGTCTTGCGTTCCTTGCAGTTCTTGCAGCGACCGCACGCGATGTTGAACGGCACCGAGCACAGATCACCCTGCTTGATGAACTCCACGTCGCGGCCCACCTCGATGACCTCGCCCGTGATCTCGTGCCCGAGCACCAGGCCCTCGGGTGCCGTCGTGCGGCCGCGAACCATGTGCTGATCGCTGCCGCAGATGTTGGTGGACACCACCTTCAGGATCACTCCGTGCGGGCACTCGCGGCCCACACTCGCCGGGTTCACGCCGGGCCCGTCTTGCAAGGTGAAGCTGGGGAAGTCGATGTCGACGACCTCGACCTTCCCGGCTCCGGCGTAGGCGACGGCTCTGTTGTCGGCCATGTTTTCAGCTCCCGTTCGAGGTAGAGCGCCGACATTCTCGAGTGCGAATGTCGGCATCTCTCTCGACCGTACGCGGGATGCTGTGCGCCGCGTCACATTCGCGGCTCGGGGATCAGAGCACTTCGGACAGGAACCTCTGCAGTCGCTCGGTCTGCGGGTCGTCGAACAGCGCTGCGGGCGGGCCCACCTCGACGGCGCTGCCGTGGTCCATGAACAGCACGCGGTCGGACACCGAGCGGGCGAAGCCCATCTCGTGCGTGACGACGACCATCGTCATGCCGCCGGTCGCGAGGTCCGCCATGAGGGCGAGCACGCCCTTGACGAGCTCCGGGTCGAGGGCGGACGTGGCCTCGTCGAAGAACATCACCTGCGGTTCCATGGCGAGTGCTCGCGCGATGGCCACGCGCTGCTGCTGACCGCCGGAGAGGTTGCCCGGGCGCGAGCCCGCTTTCTCCTTCAGGCCCACCTTGTCGAGCTGGGCGAGTGCGGCGGCGTGTGCGTCGTCCTTGCTCAGTCCCTTCAACTTCCACGGACCGAGCGCGACGTTGTCGAGGACGGTGCGGTGCGGGAACAGGTTGAACTGCTGGAACACCATGCCGATGCGCTGGCGCAGCGCGTCGGGATCGTCCTTCAGCACCGAGCGTCCGTCGAGCAGGATGTCGCCCTGCTCGGGCTCGTGCAGTCGGTTGAGCACACGCAGGAGCGTGGACTTGCCCGACCCGGACGGTCCGATGACCGTGGTGGTGGCTCCTGCGGCGACGTCGATGTCGACGCCCCGTAGGACCTTGTTGGTGCCGAAGGACAGGTGCAGGTCACGGCCGGCGAGTGAGACGCCGGTCAACGGCTCGGTCGAGGGTGCGGTGGTCATGTGTCAGCCTCTTTCCACGACGATGGCCTGCTCGACCGGGTCGAGTGTCTGCTCGGCCTTGCCGACGCGCAGACGCTTGTCGATGTAGTTGACCAGGTGGGTCAGCGGGACGGTCATCGCGAGATAGACGAGTCCGGCCGCCACCAGGGGTGACAGGTTTCCGGTCTGCGCGTTGAGGTCTCGGCCGACGGCGAACAGTTCGCGCTGCGTCGCCAGCAGACCCAGGAAGTAGATCAGCGACGAGTCCTTGATCAGCGAGATGAACTGGTTGACGAGTGCGGGAAGCACGCGCCGGACACCCTGCGGCACCACGACCAGGCGCATCGAGCGTCGGTAGCTGAACCCGAGAGCACGCGCTGCCTCGATCTGCCCCTTCTCGACGCTCTGGATGCCGGATCGGAAGATTTCGCCGATGTACGCGGCCGCGAGCAGCGACAACGCCACCGCACCGAGCCAGTACGGGTTGTTGCCGGTGAGCCCACTGACGACGGGTCCGATGCCGAGACCGATGACGAGGATGATCACGACGGCGGGCAGTCCGCGGAAGATGTCGGTGTAGACGCGTGCCGGCCAGCGCAGCCAGCGGGTGCGGGACAGGCCCGCCAGTGCGAGCAGCATGCCGAGAACCGTGCCGATGATGCCCGATGCCAGCGCCAGGATCAGTGTGTTCGGCAGGCCGGTCTTCAGCAGGTCCGGCAGCGCCTGCTTGTAGAGGTTCCAGTCGAAGAACGTGTCGCCGAGCTGCTCGAACGTCGACTTCGGTGCGACGGCCTGCGCGGCGGGAGCGTTCGCGTCGTTCTCGGCGGCGATGGCCGCGAAGTCGGGAAGCTCGGGCTGCGGCGCTGCCTTGCTACCGGGCTTGAATCCTTCCGGGAGTTCGCGCGGCACCCAGTCGGAGTACAGCTGGGCCCAGGTCCCGTCCTCGATGATCGCGTCGAGGCCGGAGTTCAACGCGTCGATCAGCGGCTGGTTGTCCCGCGCGACGGCCCACCCGACGAAGTTGTTGAGGCTGAACGTGTTCTGCGTGATCGCGGTCCCGTCCTCCGGCTTCACCAGGCCCTCGGCCTGCTGCGACGGTGCGACCCAGGCGTCGATCTGTCCGGTGCGGAGATTTGCGTACGCGGTGTTGTAGTCGGGGAACTTCACCGGGTCCAGGCCCAGGGTGTTGACGACGTAGTCGTCCTGCACCGTTCCCTGCACGACGCCGATACGGGTGTCCGGCCCCAGGTTCTCGAAGGCGGTGATCGGTCCGCCGGCCTTCGCGACCAGGGAGAAGTAGCCGAAATCGTAGCCGTTGGTGAAGCCGACCGTGTTGCGCCGCTCGTCGGTGGTGGTGATGGACGACGACCCGACGTCGAAGCGTCGGCCGGCGACCTGCGCGAGCAGACCCGAGAACTCGGTGCCCGAGAAGTTGATCTGCAGGCCGAGCTTCGCGGCGACGGCCTTCAGCAGCTCGTTGTCGTAGCCGGTGTAGGTGCCGGAGCCGTCGACGCAGATGCTCGGCGGCGCGTCGGAGAGCGTGCCGACGGTGAGCTGGCCGGGCGTGATCAGTCCGAGCTGCGAGGTGTCGATGCGATCGAGCGGCGTGACCGACGGCGTCGTGTACCGATCCTCGGTCGCGGCGGCGGCCGCGGCGTCGAAGTTGGTCGGCGTGGACGACGCGCTGTCCACACCGGGAGGTGAGCACAGTTCGGTCGGTGCCGCGGCAGCGGACGAGGAGCCGTCCGACGAGCCGCCGTCCGAGGTGCCGCAGGACGCGAGGAGGACGGCGAGGAGAAGTGTGGAGACGAGGACGATGAGTTTCCGTCCCACGCGGTGCGCAAGCATGAGATGAACACTAGGGCTCACGTGCCGGGATCACCGAAACGTCGAACGCGCAATGGTTGTGCTCAGTGATCTGTTGCCGGTGATCGCCGTGGGGACCGCTCCGACCAGGGGTCTAGTCTCCGTCGGGGCGCACGTCACCGACTATCCAGGACGCCTGGAGGGTGTGCGCCGGGGGACGGAAGGTGTTCGTATGTACTCCAGTCTCGAGTACCCGCTGACGGGCGCTCCGGATGCCGGCAACACGGCGTGGGTTCTGGCCAGTGCCGCGATGGTGCTGTTGATGACTCCGGGGCTCGCGTTCTTCTACGGCGGCATGGTGCGCGTGAAGAGCGTGCTGAACATGATGATGATGAGCCTGTCGGCCATCGGGGTCGTGTGGGTCCTGTGGGTCCTGTTCGGATACTCGATGGTGTTCGGCGACGACAGCGTCGGTGGGTGGATCGGGGACCCGACGCAGTTCGCCGGCCTCACCTCGTTGATCGGCGGCAGCTTCGGAGCCGGGGGCGGCGCGGTCGAGATCCCGCTGGTGGGAACCGTTCCGGCGCTCGCCTTTGTGGCCTTCCAGGCAGGCTTCGCGATGGTCACCGTGGCGCTCGTGTCCGGCGCCGTCGCCGACCGGATGCGTTTCATGCCGTGGGTGATCTTCGCCGGCCTCTGGGCGACACTCGTCTACTTCCCCGTCGCACACTGGGTGTTCGCGTTCGACGGTGTCACCGCGGAGACCGGGGGCTGGATCGCCAACCAGCTGAAGGCCATCGACTTCGCCGGGGGCACCGCGGTGGAGATCAATGCCGGCGCGGCCGGACTGGCGCTCGCCCTGGTCGTCGGCAAGCGTCGTGGGTGGCCCCGCGAGGCGATGCGGCCGCACAACCTGCCCGCCGTCATGGTGGGTGCCGGGCTGCTGTGGTTCGGCTGGTTCGGCTTCAACGCCGGATCGTCGCTCGCGGCGGACGGCGTCGCCGCGGTCGCGTTGGTCAACACGATGGGCGCGGGCGCGATGTCGATGGTGGCGTGGCTGGTGGTCGAGAAGATCCGCGACGGGAAGGCCACATCCTTCGGCGCGGCGTCGGGTGTCGTCGCCGGTCTGGTGGCCATCACGCCGTCGTGCACGGCCGTCACCCCGATCGGCGCTCTGGGCGTCGGCGCTGCCGCCGGTGTCGCCTGCGCCCTGGCGATCGGCCTCAAGTACCGCTTCCGGTACGACGACTCGCTCGACGTGGTCGGAGTGCACCTGGTCGGTGGCATCGTCGGCACGCTCATGATCGGCCTCCTCGCGAGCAGCGACATGCCGCCCGGTGTCGACGGCCTGTTCTACGGCGGCGGCGTCACGCAGCTGGGTCGACAGGTGGTCGCCGTCGTCGTCGTTCTCGCCTATGCGTTCCTGGTCACCGCGGCCATCGCCACGGTGCTGAAGCTGACCATCGGGATCAGAGCGGATCCGCAGCACGAGACGGACGGCATCGACGAACACGAGCATGCCGAGTCCGCGTACGAGTTCGCCTCCTCGCACGGCGGACACGGCAGCTCGGGGCTGTTCGGAAAGCAGTCCGGCTGACTGTCAACCCTGGTGCGACCGCGCCCAGGAGATCGCGCCGGTCAGCTCGGTGAGGTCGTAGTCGGGGCCGTTGACGCCGACGGTGAAGAGGGTGGCTCCGGCGTCGACGAAGGCCTGCGCGTCGTCCGCGCCCGGCCACGCCACCGATCGCTCGATCTGCGACACGTCGCGGCCGACGGTCTCACCGTGTCCGGCCAGGACCTCGGACTTGTGCTTCAGCGCGTCCAGGTCGGCGAAGCTGTGCCAGACGTCGGCGTAGCGGGCGACCATCTTGAGCGTCTTCTTCTCACCGCCGCCGCCGATGAGAATCGGGATGTGGCGAGTGGGCGCCGGATTGCCGACGGCGAGACGCGAGGTGATGCGGGCGAGACTCTCGTCGAGCAGTGCCAGGCGTGAGCCGGCGGTGCCGAAGTCGTAGCCGAAGTTGTCGTAGTCCTTCTGGTTCCACCCGGCGCCGATGCCCAGGATCAGCCGTCCTCCACTGATGTGGTCCACGGTGCGCGCCATGTCGGCCAGCAGGTCGGGATTGCGGTAGCCGCCGCCGGTGACGAGCGCGCCGATCTCGACGTTCGAGGTCTGCTCGGCCCAGGCGCCCAGCATCGTCCAGCACTCGAAGTGGGCGCCGTCGAGGTCGCCGTACAACGGGTAGAAGTGATCCCAGTTGAAGACGATGTCCACGCCGGCGTCCTCGGACCGCAACACCGCGTCGCGGATGAGGCCGTAATCGGGGGCGTGTTGGGGCTGAAGCTGAACTCCGATGCGAACGGACATGTGTGATCCTTCGGTGAGTGCGCTGGCTGTCGCTTCCATGGTGCCCGGCCTGTCAACCGATGCGCACTCCACACGAGTGCATCGTCGCGCGGAGGACGAAACCTGCCTCGGCGCCGATGATCTCCGAGACCAGGGTGAGATAGCGATCGACGAACGCGCCGCCGTGGGCCGGTTCGGGGTGGTCGTCCGGATCGCCGGGTTCCAGATGGTGCGCGATCTCGTGCAGCACCACCATCTCGCGCAGGGCCCAGGCGCGTCCCCGTACGTGGAGTGGGACAGCGATGGTGGCGGTGTCGACCTCGTAGTGCGCGGCGCCCGCGCCCGAGCGGGCCCGGACCCGTACCGGGACGGCCGCGCGTGGCCACTCGCTGCGCACCCAGTCCAGAGCGGTGACGCCGTCGACGTAGGTCTGGACCGAGTCGAGCGAGGCGAAGCGCCGCTCGATCGGCAGGGTGACCGTGGACCCGAGGATCTCGACGGTGCGCAGGCCCCGTTCGTCCGCGCGGTCGAACATGGTGCGGACCTGATGCTCGGCGTCGTAGACGCGGGAGCGCTGGCTGTCGCGGGTCACCGTTCGAGTTGTCCTCGGGGGCCGCCGATCTCGCTCTGATTGCCCAGGCGTGCACGTCGACCGGCGTGGTCTCCGGCTCGCCGAGCCTCCGACGAGTACGAGCGACCCGAGCTGCCGCGCCAGGTACCCCGGGCGGTGGAAGCGGACCGGTAGAAGTCGCGCAGCTCGATCTCCTTGTCACGCAACACCAGTGCGGTGCCGGCCTCGGGAGCTTCCGTGGCGACCGCCTCGGCCTCGGCCTCCTTCTTGACGGCGGCCAGGCGCTCGCCGACCCGGTGCGCGAACGCGGTCTGGAACTCGATCCTGGCAGTGACGCCGGCGAGCGGCGCCCGCTCGACCGTGCGATAGCGCCGGCGTCCTCGGACGACGGTGACCTCACGGTCCACGGTGGCGTCCCGGTACGCACCCGACGAGATGTACGTGTCGCTCGCGCGCACCATCTGCACGAGCAGGCTCGCGTACAGGGCCTCGCACGTGTCGATGTCGCTCTCGAACCCGTACGCGAAGACCTGCGTCGACGACTGCGCCACGTCGCACTGCACGTCGTTCGCGCGGGCGATGGCCACGAACAGCAGGACGTAGGTGCGCAGGCCCTTCTTGCCGTGCTCCCCGATGTGGACGACGCGCTGCACCGGCGTCGCCCGCTTCTCGCGCGAGGCGGTGTGCGAGCGTGCCACGGCCAGATCGACCGAGGCGGCGGTCGCGAGACGCTGTGCGGCCTCCATGAACGCCTCGGCCTCGTGGGGATTGTCCGTGGACTCGGCCTGACGCAGAAGCCCACCGATGCGGGCCACCATCCTGTCTGAACTCACGGGCCGAGAGTACGCCCGGACCAGCCGTGAGCCGGGCCCACCGAGCGTCCCCGGGGACGGCCGTCCACAGGCGCTCGCAGGGTCTTGCGGACGGCCGCGTCGGCGAGTAGCAGTCAGCGCTCGGAGTTCTCCACCAAGGCCGCGACGGCGTCGATGCGCCGCCGGACCGCCGAGGCTCCGATGACGTCCGCACGGGTGCGGGCCGACGCCAGAGCGCGGGCCGCGAGCCGTCCGGTGCGGGCGTGCTCGATGCGGAGACCGAGATACGCGTCCTCCGCGCTCCATCCCTCGAAGCCGCGGGCGACGTGCAGGCGCCGCGCGGCGTGCAGATGGCGACCCGCTCGCTCGACGTGACCGGTGGCCAGGGACGCGTCGGCCAGGTGGTGGTGCACCACGCCGAAGACGCTCGGGGCGACCGACACGGTCTGCTCCGCGTAGGGCAGCAACCGTTCGTACACGTCGGTGCACACCAGTGTGTTGCCCACCGTGGCACCGGCACGGGCGATGAAGGTCATCGACATCAGCCAGAGCATGTCCGGGGCGATCGCCGCGAGCCGTTGCTCGTCGTACCAGTTCATCAGCTCGCGCGCCTCGTCCATGCGTCCGACGTCGGCGAGCGAGGACGCCACGACCGGGCGGAACGCCGGGATCAGGTCGAACATCGTGGCCATCTCGTCGCGCCGATCCGCGAAGTGCCGGAGATCTCCGCGCATCGTCCGGAGGGTGAGGATCGACGTGTGTTCGCGGCCGTAGGTGTGGCTGCCGAGCGCGGCGTCGGGCGTCTCGCAGATCCGTGCCAGCACGGTCTCCGCGCGCACCAGTCGTCCTGCCGACACGTCCACGCCGAACTTGGAACACACCATGGCCCAGGTCATCTCGGGGTCGCCCGCGAGATCGGCCCGGGTCACCGCCGCGAGTGTCGAGTCGGCGCCGCCGAGGTCGCCGAACGCCTGCTGGGTCCTGGCCAGGATGGTGGCGGCGGACGGATCGCGATGCCGCCGAGACGATGTCGACTCCAGCTCGACGAGACGTGTCATCGCCTCTTGGCGCAGATCCCAACACTGGGGCACCAGGAGGCACCACAGCATCGCGCGCAGCGCCGCCTCGAGGGCACTGCGGTCTCCCACCGAATGCGCCAGCGTCACAGCCTGTTCGAGAAGGTCGCGGCGTTCCTTCCAGTCATCGGTCCAGCTCAGCTCCATGGCCAGCAGAACCAAAACCTTGGCCGTGGCGGCACTGTTCGCGCGGCCGGAGTCCTCGAGGACGTGCAGTGCGTCGTGCAGGCTGTCGAGTCGTTCCGGCAACGGGTCGAACATCTGGAACAGGCCCGCACCACTGATCGTGTCCGCCAGCGTCGCGTCGACCTGCAGGTCGACGTCGCCCAGTCTCCGCGCCATGGCGATCGCGTCGAAGAGAGTGGCCCGGTAGGACCGGTCGATGCACTTGCGCTGCGCCCGGCCGAGGTCGATCAGCAGTCGGCACCGCTCGCGGGAGTCGCCGTGCGGCACCATCTTCCGAAGGGCGGTCCGGTACCCCACCACCGCGTCCTCGTACGCTGACACCGCGTAGGCGGCGTCGCCGGCACGCCGCGCGTAGAGCGCGGCCTCGGAGCGGTCGGAGTCCAGCGCCCTGCCGAAGTGGTACGCGATGCGCGCGAGTTCGTCGGCGGTGGTGTCGGCACCGAGATCGACCAGGGCCCGAGCCACGTCGGAGTGCATCTGCGCTCGCCGCGCCCCGGGTATCGCGTCGTACAGAGTCGACTGCACGAGAGCGTGTCTCATCACCAGCTCGTCGTCGGTGTCGCCGGCGACCAGGAAGTTCACGGCCAGCAGTTCGTCGAGGGTCTCGGCGAAACGGAGATCGGACGGGATCGTCGAGGCGGCCCGCAGCAGCGGGCGCGAGACCGTCACCCCGGTCACCGCGCACAGTTCGAGCAGAGTGACTGCGTCACAGCTGAGTTCGCGACTCGCGAGACGCACCGCGTCCGTGACCGTGAAGGGGAGCGAGCCGCCGGGTTCGCGCTCGTGTGCCGCGATGACGGCTGCGACCAGCAGGGCGGAGCCACCCGTCCGTGCCACGATGGCCTCGGGGTCGAGGGTCGAGTTCTGCTCGCGAAGGAGGTCGTGCACCGCGGCCAGAGACAGTCCGCCCAGGGTGATCTCGCGGAACCCCGCCGACAACCGGATGACGTCGAGGGTCGCCTGGAGTTCCGGGGACACGAGGTTCTCGTCCCGCATTGTCGCGAGGATGCAGAGTCGGTCGTTCTGCGTCGACCGCGCGAGATGGCGGACCAGGGCGGCCGTCGTGCCGGAGGCCCACTGCAGGTCGTCGATCACGAGCAGGGTCGGGGCCTGTCGAGCGGGCCCGACGAGCCACCGCTGCACCGCGTCGGACGCCCCTGTGCGGTCGTCGTCCACGTGCGGGGGGATGAGGTCCCCGAATCGACGTGCGGCCCCGGGGATGATGCCGAGGATGTCGGCGCCGTTGGTCCGCAGCCACTGACGCGCTCCGATGACGCCGCGCGAGTCGAGGTCGCGGGTGACTGCCTCCACGAACGGTTCGTACGGGATGGTCGAGTGTTCGCTGCAGCGACCCGACACGACGTCCGTGCCGGCGGCGCGGGCACGCTGCATGACGGCGCGGGCGAGTGACGTCTTCCCTGCCCCCGGCGGACCCGAGACCAGGAGAAACCGTCCATGACCGGCAGCGGCCGCCTCGAGGTCCTCGACGATGCGGCTCATCTCGACATCGCGTCCGACGAAGGCGGATCCCACCGGCGGCTCCTCGCGCTGCGCTGGGGTGGTCTCGGTATCGTCCTCCAACAACTCCAGGTACAACGACTGGGTCTCGCGTGAGGGGCTCACCCCGAGCCGGTCCGCCAGCACCGCTCGGCATCGCGCCGCCGCCCCGAGAGCCTGTCCGCGGTCGCCCAGTGCCACGTAGCCACGCATGGCGATGCGGTACGCGCTCTCGCGCAGGGGGTCGGCTGCCAGCAGGGACTCCGCGGAGGACACGGCGTTCTCGAACGCACCGAGATCCATCGACGCGGTGGCGTCCGCTTCGAGGGCCGTGAGCCGCAGGTCGTCGAACTCTCGCCGGACGTCGTCCGCCCACGCGCCGTGGGCTCCGACGAGCACGGGTTCGGCGAGCAGACGCAACGCCGTCCGGGCATCGCGGGCACGGTCCGCGGGTGATCCCTCCGTGCGGCGGCACGCGTCCCGGATCTCCTCGAGATCGACCGTGGTGTCCGGCGGAAGAGTCAGACGCACCATGCCGGTACGGGACACGATCGACGTACCCGCGATGTCCGCGGCGTCGAGAACGTCCCGCACCTTCGAGATCACCCCACGCAGCACAGAATTCCAGGTGCGCGGCCGCTCCTCGGGCCAGAGCAGGTCCGCCAACTCGTCGTGCGAGACCTCTCGATGGCGATTGAGCGTCAGATACGACAGCAGTTCGACGCAGCGCGGCCCACCGATGATGCGGGGATCGACCACCCGAGAGCCACGCTCGACGGTGACGGCACCGACGAGTCGGACGGAAGCGGGTGAGTCACTCGTCACCTGACAAGTCTAGTCAGCTGTGCGTATTTGCGCCGCACGCAGGCACTTTTGCACTTCTTGTGCACGCGTCGGGCACGGTGAGTACAGGAGAATCCGGCCGACCCGGCCGGCGCACGACCCTCAGGAGCGACCCCATGCCTCGAACCTCCGTCACGGCCTGCCTGCTGGCGGGGTCCGTCGCCTCGCCCCTGTGCCCACAGCGGAGCCACCGACTGGGTTCCGGCCCGTCCTGCGGTACCGCGGACGTCGCGTCCGACGGGATGTTCACCTACTCGCGTACGGCGTCCGTGGACCGGTGGGAGGACGACCCGTCGTCCTTCGGCTCCGATCGCTTCACCATCGTCGTCACCGACGGGGACCACGAGGTGGGGGAGATCGTGATCACGCCGGTGTTGTCCACGAGTGCGACGGAACCGATCACGGCCGTCGGCGTGGTCACCACCGAGGGCACCGTCGTGACGTACGAGCACGACGCGGCGGCGTCCGCACGTCGCCGACCGCTCACGGAATCGTCTCCTCCGCGGGGGCCGCGCGTGACGGGTGCGCATCATCGACTCGCCGTCGTCCGCTTCGGTACCGAGACCTGCGATCAGACGTTCCAGGTGTTCGTGTCCGACGGTGTCCGCGGCACCACGTCGTACCTGCTCGGCGTCCCCGACGGCCCGCTCGACCGGTGAGACGCCGACGGGGCCGCCGCGGCCGAGTGATCGACCGTGACGACCCCGTCGGGACGTTCGCGAGTGGCTACTGCTCGTCGGAGCCGATGATGAACGCCTCGAGCTGCTGACGAGCGATGTCGTCGGCGAGCTGCTTCGGCGGGCTCTTCATCAGGTACGCGGACGCGGGCACGACAGGTCCGCCGATTCCGCGGTCCTGAGCGATCTTCGCTGCGCGCACGGCGTCGATGATGACGCCGGCGGAGTTCGGGGAGTCCCAGACCTCGAGCTTGTACTCGAGGTTCAGCGGGACGTCACCGAACGCGCGACCCTCGAGGCGGACGTAGGCCCACTTGCGGTCGTCGAGCCAGCCGACGTGATCGGACGGGCCGATGTGCACGTCCTTCGCATTGAACTCACGCTGCAGGTTGGACGTGACGGCCTGCGTCTTCGAGATCTTCTTCGACTCGAGGCGCGTGCGCTCGAGCATGTTGAGGAAGTCCATGTTGCCGCCGACGTTCAGCTGCATCGTGCGATCGAGCTGGACGCCGCGATCCTCGAACAGCTTGGCCATGACGCGGTGGGTGATGGTGGCACCGACCTGGCTCTTGATGTCGTCGCCGACGATGGGCACACCGGCGTCGGTGAACTTCTTGGCCCAGACCGGATCGGACGCGATGAAGACGGGCAGCGCGTTGACGAACGCGACCTTCGCGTCGATGCAGGCCTGCGCGTAGAACTTGTCGGCTTCTTCGGATCCGACGGGCAGGTAGGAGACGAGCACGTCGACCTTCGCGTCACGCAGTGCCTGCGCCACGTCGACCGGCTCCGCGTCGGAGATCTCGATGGTCTCCGAGTAGTACTTGCCGATGCCGTCGAGTGTCGGGCCGCGCTGGACGCTGACGTCGCTCGGGGGCACGTCGGCGATCTTGATGGTGTTGTTCTCGCTGTTGAAGATGGCTTCGGACAGATCGAAGCCGACCTTCTTGGCGTCCACGTCGAACGCGGCGACGAACTCGACGTCGCGGACGTGGTACTTGCCGAACTTCACGTGCATGAGGCCGGGAACGGTGGTGTTCTCGTCGGCGTCCTTGTAGTACTGCACGCCCTGAACCAGGGACGACGCGCAGTTACCCACGCCCACAATGGCCACGCGCACCGCAGTGCTGTTGTCACTCATGGTCGGGTTCTCCTTCTTTTCCGTATCGGGTGGCCGGAGCCGACGTGCTCTCCGGGTGTGCCACGGCCGAGGTGTCGGTCGTGGGTGCGGGCGGTGGACTCTCCGAAGTGATCGCCATTGCCTCGGCAGCGATCAATTCGTTGAGCCACCGCACTTCGCGCTCGCTCGACTCGAGGCCGAGCTGATGCAATCCGCGCGTGTACCTGTCCAACGACCCACTTGCTCGGCCGATGGCGTCGCGGAGCCCCTCACGGCGCTCCTCGACCTGGCGACGCCGACCTTCGAGTATCCGCATCCGCGCCTCAGCGGGGGTGCGCCCGAAAAAGGCCAGGTGTACGCCGAATCCATCATCTGTGTAGTTCTGCGGACCCGTGTCCGCGACCAGCTCGGTGAACCGAGCTCGGCCGGCCGGCGTGAGTTCGTAGACACGACGTGCCCGACGCTTGACGGCGCCCTGGACTCCGGGGTTCTCGACGATGAGCCCGTCCGCCTGCATACGACGCAAGGTGGGGTAGAGCGAACCGTACGAGAAGGCCCGGAAGGCACCGAGAAGTCCGGTGAGTCGCTTACGAAGCTCGTAACCGTGCATGGGTGTCTCCAGGAGCAGGCCGAGGATCGCCAGTTCGAGCATGTGCGGTCCCCTTCCTGTTCCGACCCGAGTCCGCGTCGAGATGACGCTCGCTCACTATAACCGCCACATGTATCGGGCCGATATATGGGGGTACATGTAACTGTCGAGAACATGAACACGGGCCCCGTCAGGGACGGTGGGGGCTGACCCGCGTGACCTCACCGGCCAGGGTGGCCTGCAGGTATCCACCGCGGCCGTCCGCATCCGCGGCGTAGACCAGTACCTCCGGCACTCCCTCGTTGCGCACGATCACGTGGGTGACCGACGCGTCCGGTACCTCGACGAACGACGCGGAACCCGCCATCAGGCCCGCCAGTGCCGCGACGTCGAGCACGGTGAGGTCGAAGGGCAGCTCGTCCGTCTCCCTCGGGCTCGTGGCGGTGGACTCCTCGAAGCCGCCGCGGACCGACACGTCGCGCACGCGGTCGCTCTCGGCGAGGCGCGTCAGAGAGGCGCGATCGTCCGACGGGTACAGCACCAACTCGGTGACCTCGGGGTCGCCGAATCGTGTGATCCACCGGTCGCGGAAGTCGGCCAGGCCCTCCGGGGTGTCGAACACGAAGGGTCGCGCGACGATCGGCGTCGCGGTGCCCGCGGCCGTCGCTCCCGGGCCGACGGACGACGACGGAGCCGTGACGCTCGGCGACGACGGTGCATCGGATCCGCGGACCGCCAAGACTACGGCGACTCCGAGGACGAGGACCACCACGAGCAGACCCACGATCACCGGGCGCCGGGACGGTCCGGGTGCGGGCCGTACCGCCTCGGGCAGCGGTACGTCCGCCTGCAGATCGGCGGCCAACGCGTGGAGATCGCCCAGTGTCGTCGCCGTTCTCGCCGCCGCCACCCGTGACCGGTGCTCGTCGAACGTCAGCTGCCCGTCCGCGTACGCGGTGTCGAGAGCGGTCGCGACCACCGCGCGATCGATGTCACGGGCGCGCAGCCGTCGATCCTGTCCGGTCGCCATCGTCGTCTCCTACGCGGTCGGATCGAACGGGGTGACGCTGAGGAAGTCGCCCGACAGGGACGCCTCGAGGTATCCGTCCTCGTTAGCGGCCTCGTTGCTCGCGTGCAGGCTGATCGCGGGGCCGGCGCCGGTGTCACGGACGAACAGGTACAGCGAGTCGATCTCGGCGATGTTCAGGCTCGCGCCGGCGCCCAGAACCAACCCGCCGAGCACGCCGGGGCCCAGGTCGGCGAGGTCGACGGTCGCCGTCTCACGGTCCCTGTCCGCGTCGTCCGACTGTCTCCACTCGCCGTCGCGGTACTGATAACGCCTCTCCCGGCCCGGATCGTCGGGACTCGGCGCCCTCAGCAGCGCGTACTCGGAGTAGAACATCAGCTCGTCGACGACGGTGGTTCCCAGCAGCATGCCCGTCGACGCCACGATGTCGTCCATCGCGCGCGGTTCGAGGTTGCCGGCCGAGCCGTAGGTGCCGGTCGCGCTGTCGTCGGACGCACAGGCGCGGACACCGAAGAACAGGAGTGCGGCGACGACCAGGAGAACAGCCCACCGGATCACCGCGCTCAGCACGCTCGGCCGACCCCGACGGGAGAGCCCCGCGGCTGCCGCCCCGGGCGACGCCATCGGAGCCAGGTCCGACTCGCCCTGCAGATCGCCGATCAGATCGTGGAGGTCCTCGAGCCCACGTGCATCGGTGGCGAGGGCGATGCGGGTGGCGTGCTCCTCGGCGTCGATCTGGCCGTCCGCGAGCGCACGGTCCAGCGCGGCGCACGCGTGCACTCTGTCCTGGTCACGCGCTCTGACACCCACAGATCGGACCGTCGGCATCGCCAGATGGTAGGCCCGTGGACCGGGTCCCTCGAGTGCTCCGGCTCCACGGCTCCGCTCCAGCGCACGGGACGGGGTCGAGCACCACCCCACCTCGACGGCGCACGTACTCTGGTCACCGTGAGATCACAGCGGCAGGTGGTGGACTACGCGTTGCAGCGCAAGTCGCTGCTCGCCGAGGTCTACTCCGGACGAACGGCGATGGCCCAGGTCTGCGACGCCGATCCCTACCTCCTCCGAGCGGCGAAGTTCCACGGTCGGCCGTCCACCGTGGCGTGCCCCATCTGCCGGAAGGAGCAGCTCACGCTGGTCTCCTGGGTGTTCGGGGAGAAGCTCGGGACGATGAACGGCTCGGCCCGGACCGCGGACGAGCTCACCCGACTCGCCGGCACGCAGGAGGAGTTCTCCGTGCACGTCGTCGAGGTCTGCCGAACCTGCAGTTGGAACCACCTCGTGCAGTCGTACGTCCTGGGGGCCGTTCCGGCGCCCAAGAGCCCCCGCACACGCTCCGCCTCCCGCCGACGCACGGCCAGTGAGTGACGGATGCAGGTCGTCGGCGGTACCGTCCGTCGGTGGTCCCCCGCGCAACCGAGTCGAACGAGCCCGACGCACACGTGACCGTCGCCACCTGGTCACACGTGCGTCCTGACAGTGGAGTACGTGAGTGAGTTCCCCCTACGACAGTTCCGGTGACGATCGCGGGCGTCCGTCCGGCCGCCACGGTCGACCCGACGGGCCCGGGGAACCACCGCGTCACGGGCGCCCGAGCCACGAGCCGGTCCGCGATCCCCAGCAGCGGCCGTCGGGCCCACCCCCACCGCGTGCGCCTCGCCGGGACGGCCCCGGTGGTCCCCCGCCGAGCTGGCCGCCGGCCGATCACCCGCGGCGCCCGGCCTACGGTCCGCCGTCCTACGACGATCGTGGACCGGACACCACCCAGATTCCCCCGACCGCGCCCCCGCCGCGGTCGCAGGCGTTCTCGCAGCCGCGCCCGTACTCGGACGATCCACGGGCGACCGACGTTCCACTTTCCCGGCCCGTGACGTCCCACTCGCGTGGCGACGCCGACGGTGACCGGGACCGGTTCGGTGGAGGACCCACCGAACCGCCATCAGGAGGTACTGCCACGAAGACGAAGAAGAAGTCGAAGTGGAAGGTCCTGCGGCGCACGCTGTACGGCTTGATCGCGCTGGGCATGGTCGTTCCGGTCCTGGTGTTCATGGTCGCGTACGTCGTCGAGGACGTTCCGCGCCCCGGTGACATCAAGACCAACCAGGTCGCCACCGTCCTCGCGTCGGACGGAACGTCCGTCCTCGGCACGGTGGTCCCTCCCGAGGGCAACCGCACCGACGTCGAGATCGGACAGATCCCCGAGCACGTCCGCAATGCGGTGTTGTCGGCCGAGGATCGCGACTTCTACTCCAACCCCGGATTCTCGGTCACCGGCTTCGCACGCGCCGCTCGCGACAACGTGCTCGGGCGCGACAGCGCCGGTGGTGGATCCACCATCACGCAGCAGTACGTGAAGAACGCGCTCGTGGGGTCCGAGCGGACGCTCACCCGCAAGATGCGCGAGCTGGTCATCTCCTCGAAGATGGCGCGTCAGTGGACCAAGGACGACATACTCGCCGCGTACCTCAACACCATCTACTTCGGCCGCGGCGCGTACGGCATCGCGGCGGCGTCGAAGGCGTACTTCGACAAGCCCGTCGAGCAGTTGAGCGTCGAGGAGGGTGCCGTGCTCGCGGCCACCATCCAGCAGCCCTCCGGACTCGATCCGGAGAACAACCCGACGGGTGCGCAGAGCCGCTGGAACTACGTCCTCGACGGCATGGTCACGATGGGTGCGCTCGATCAGACCCAGCGTCAGGCGATGCAGTACCCGCAGTGGCGACCGCTCGCCTCGGTGGACAGCGGCGACGCCGCCGACGCCGGCCCGAACGGACTGATCAAGAACCAGGTGCTCAAGGAGCTCACCGCGTCGGGCATCAGTGAGCAGGACCTGAACACCGCCGGACTGCAGATCACCACGACGATCGATCCGCAGGATCAGCAGGCCGCCATCGACGCCGTGAACTCCAACATGGAGGGCGAACCGTCCGAGCTGCGCACGGCGTCGGTGTCGATCGACCCCCGCACCGGTGCGGTGCGCTCGTACTACGGCGGTGTCGACGGCCGCGGCTTCGACTTCGCGCAGTCCGGCCTGCAGACCGGTTCGTCGTTCAAGGTCTTCGGCCTGGCGGCGGCTCTGGATCAGGGCATCCCGCTGTCGCAGATGTACGACAGCTCGCCGCTGACGGTCAACGGCATCTCTATCGGCAACGTCGAGGGCGAGTCCTGCGGCACCTGCACCATTGCCGAGGCGCTCAAGCGGTCGCTCAACACGAGCTTCTACCGGTTGCAGCTCAGCCTCGACGGCGGCCCGCAGGCAGTGGCCGACATGGCGCACCGCCTCGGTATCCCGACCGAGGTCGAGGGCATCGGCGAGACCCTGACCGAGCCGAACGGCGCCGGCCCCAACAACGGCATCGTGCTCGGGCAGTACCAGTCCCGTGTCATCGACATGGCCAGCGCCTACGCGACGCTCGCCGCATCGGGTACCTACCACGCACCGCACTTCGTGCAGAAGGTCGTGACGGCCGACGGCACCGTGTTGCTCGATCGCGGAGCGGACCCCGGCGAGCAGCGGGTCGACCCTGCCGTCGCGGACAACGTCACGGCGGCCATGCGTCCCATCGCGGGCTACTCGAACGGCCACAACCTGGCCGAGGGACGCGCCTCCGCCGCGAAGACCGGCACCGCGCAGCTCGGTGACACCGGCGAGAACAAGGACGCCTGGATGGTCGGGTACACGCCGTCTCTGGCGACGGCAGTGTGGGTCGGTACCGAGCAGGGCCTCCCGCTGGAGAACAGCTACGGCGGACCCATCTACGGCTCCGGACTTCCGTCGGACATCTGGAAGGACACGCTCGACGCGTCCCTCGAGGGCTCGCCCGTCGAGTCGTTCCCCGCACCGGGTGCGATCGCCGGCCAGGCCGGTGTGCCGCAGTACTCGGCACCCGCGCCGACACGGACCGCGGCGCCGCCCACGTCCTCTTCCGCAGCGCCGGAGCCCACGACGCCGGAGCCCGTCGCTCCGCCGGTCGTCGTCCCGTCGCAGGTCGAGATCCTGCCGGGCATCACCATCCCGGTTCCCGGTCTGGCCCCGGCGCCGGCGGAACCTTCCGCCGTCACCCCGCCCGACGACGGGGCGGCTCCGGAGCCGGCCACGCCGCCCGGCGGCTAGGGGTGACGGGCAGGCCGGAGGCCGGTCGGGATTCGGCGGGCAGGCCGGAGGCCGGTCGGGATTCGGCGGGCAGGCCGGAGGCCGGTCGGGATTCGACGGGCAGGCCGGAGGCCGGTCGAGTTTCGGCGGGCAGGCCGGAGGCCGGTCGGGACGACTCGTCCGACGAGTTGTTGGCGAGTCCGGGTGAGTTGGCGACGGATCGACGCTCCGCTCGTCGGCGCGATCGGCCGAGTCTGACCGACCCCATGGTTGCGGAGTTGTCGACGGTGGTCGGCGGCCCCGTCGGCAAGCACGCATTGGTGGGGCGGCAGCGCCACATCACGCCACTGCGCGTGATCTTCGCGTTCACGGTCGTGTTTCTCGCGCTGGGCTGGTTCGGCAAGGCCGCGTGCATCCAGCAGGCCCCGAACGGCCCCGGCGGCGAGCTGGGACTCGACTGGAGCGGGAGCCGTCAGTACGTCGCGATGTGCTACTCCGACGTGGTCCCCCTCTACGGCGCGGAGCGCCTCGATCAGGGCGCGTTCCCGTACAAGAAGTCGTGGGAGGAAACGGGTTCCGACGGTTCCACGATCACCCGGTACATGGAGTATCCGGTGGTGGCGGGGCTGTACCAGTACGTGTCGATGCAGGTGGCCCACGCGTGGTCTGCGGTCCCGTGGTTGCCGCAGGCGCTCACGGTCGCGCTGTATTTCAACGTGGTGGCGTTCGGCTCCGCCCTCGCCTGGATCGTGACGATCTGGGCGACCACGATGTTGGCGGGACGTCGGGTGTGGGACGCCGCGCTGGCCGCGTGTTCCCCTCTGGTGATCGTGCACGTCTTCACCAACTTCGACGCCCTCGCAACGGTATTCGCCTCCGGTGGGTTGCTGGCGTGGGCGCGACGCAGGCCGGTGCTGGCCGGTGTCCTGCTCGGCATCGGGGGCGCGACGAAGCTCTACCCGCTGTTCCTGCTCGGTCCGCTCCTCGTGCTGTGCATCCGCACGGGGAACATCAGGGACTGGTCGCGGACCACGGCGGCGGCGCTCTCGGCGTGGGTTCTGGTCAATCTGCCCATCGCACTGCTGTTTCCGCGTGGCTGGTCGGAGTTCTTCCGACTGAACTCCGACCGCGGCGCCGATCCGGACTCGCTCTACAACGTGGCCCGGTCGTTCACCGGCTGGGCCGGATTCGACGGCCCGCTCGGTCCCGGCGAGAAGCCGGTGATCCTCAATCTCGTGACGGCGCTGCTCTTCGTGGTCGTGTGCCTCGCCATCGGCTGGGTGGCGCTGACGGCTCCGCGGCGTCCTCGCCTGATGCAGCTGTGTTTCCTCGTGGTCGCCGGTTTCCTGCTGACGAACAAGGTGTGGAGTCCGCAGTACTCCTTGTGGCTGGTGCCGCTCGCGGTCCTGGCTCTGCCGCACCGGCGAATCCTGTTGGCGTGGATGACCATCGACGCACTCGTCTGGGTTCCGCGGATGATGTACTACCTGGGCGTGGCCGACAAGGGTCTGCCCGAGCAGTACTTCACGGCGACCGTCCTGGTGCGCGATCTCGCCGTCGTCGGATTGTGTGTCCTGGTGGTGCGGCAGATCTACCGGCCGGTGGACGATCTGGTGCGTCGCAGCGGCGACGACGATCCGGCCGGTGGTGTGCTCGACGGAGCACCCGACGCGTACCCGTCGTGGGTGCCGGCGATGGTGCGTCCGCGGCCCGTCGAGGTTCCGATCGCGGATGCGGCGCCACCGCCTAGGGCACCACGGTCACCGGCCACCGACCCAGCTTGACCAGTCGGACGGCGACGGAGCCGAAGATGCGGTGCCCGGCAGACTCGGACGTGCCCACGACGATCGCGTCGGCACGCAGTTCGTCGCCGACGGCGGCGAGTCCCATCGCCGGGTCGCCGCGGAACGTCCGGAACTCCCAGTTCACGTGCTGGTGCTCGCCGAAACGCACCACGTGGTCGCGGATCTCGGTGAGCAGCTGGTCCGCCACCTGGCTCCCCGAGTCGTAGACCACGCCGCTCGCCTGCGCGAAGGCGCCGGCCGCCAGCGTCTGCACGTAGACCAGCACGAGCTTGGAGTGCTGCCGGCGCGCCAGTCCGGCGGCGTACGCGGCCGCCCGCCAGGAGGAGTCGGAGCCGTCGAGGCCCACGACGATCAGCTTGGGGCCGTCCACTCCGTACTCGAAGACGGAGGGATCGTTCGACGAGGTCACGACCCGAGCCTACGACTCCTCGTCAGGAGAGGTACGGACGGAGCTGCGGCAACGCTTCGCCCGCGTGCTTGGCGTTGATGCCGTCGCCGATCGCCTGCAGCTTCCACTCGCTCCCGGCTCGGTACACCTTGGCCATGACCAGCCCGGTGAACGGCATGCCGCCCTGCAGCGTGAAGCGTGCCAGCTCGGTGTTGATCGTGTTGTCGACCAGGCGGGTGAAGGCGTTCGCCACCTGCTCGAACGTCTGCCCGCGGTACGAGGTCACGATGAAGACGATCGAGCTCACATGGGCGGGCACCCGCGTCAGGTCCACCGTGATCACCTCGTCGTCGCCCTCGCCCTCGCCGGTGAGGTTGTCGCCCTGGTGGACGATCGACCCGTCCTTCGACCGCAGCTGGCCGAAGTAGACGACGTCGGCGTGCTTGTCGCCGGAGAACATCAGCGCCGAGGCGTCGAGATCGACGTCCGCGCTGCGCCCGCCTCCGAAGAAGCCGGCCTTCTTGATGGGGTCCCAACCGAGGCCCATGCGGATGGTGGTCAGTGCGACGCCACCGTCCTTCTTCAGCGTCACCTTCTGACCCTTGGTGAGGCTGACGGGCCGAGCCTTCGTCAGGCTCACCTCGGCGGGGGCCGCGGGCGCAGAAGGTGCCGGGGGTGCCGCGGGCGGCGGCGTGGGGGCCGGCGGAGGTGTGGGAGCGGCAGGCGGAGGTGTGGGTGCAGCAGGCGCAGGCGCCGCTGCGAAAGCGTCGTCCACCGAGACCCCGTGGTCACCGACGAGAGCGGCGAACCCGCCCGCGTAACCCTGGCCCACGGCACGGACCTTCCAGCCGTCGCCGCGCCGGTACAGCTCGAGCGCGATGACGATGGACTCCGTCGTGAGGCCGTCCACGGTGTACGAGTAGAGCGTCGCACCGGTGCCGCCGTCGATCACGTGGGCGGTGGGCGCGGAGACGCGTCCGAAGCTGCTCGACGAGTCGTCGAGCGTGACGACGACTCGGATCTGCGTGATGTCGGCCGGGACCGCGGCGAGGGTCACGGCGACTTCCTGCGGCCCACCCTGGCCCGGAACCAGCTGCACACCGGGGCCGGAGGGCTGGTTGAAGAAGACGAAGTCGGCGTCGGAGCGAACCTTGCCGCTGTCGGTGACGAGCAGGGCGGAGATGTCCGCCGGTGCGGTCAGCTCGAGACCGATGCGAACGGTGGCGGTGGACAGAGGAGCATTCTGTCCCTTGGTCAACGGCTGTGCAGCCACGTCTCGTCCTCTTCCGGGGTGGTCGGGTACGTCCGAATTCAGCGTACGTGTGTCGGCGGGGCAGCGGCGGAGCCCGACGTGCCGGCCGTTGCCCGGAACCAGTGCAGGATCTCCTCGCTCGCAGCACCGCCGGACCGTTCGGTGACCACCAGCCCGGGGGCGTCCCACTGCAGCAGTTCCAGTTCACCGTGCCGCGGACGGATGGCGGCGGTCGCGGCACGAAGCATCTCCGCGTCGAGGGCGCCGTCCCCGGCGGCGAGCACCGGGGCGTCGGCCTCCAGCGTTCCCGCGTTCACGCACCGTCGGCGCACCTCGGCGACGGCATGCGACTTGCACACCGCGTCGGGCATCGCATAGACCTTGCGGCCCTGCCGGGACACGCCCCAGCCGCGCTCGGTGCACCAGTGTGCGAACTCGTCGACGAAACCCTCGGGCATCGTCTCCACGTTCACGACGAGGTAGCAGAACAGATCGTCCGCCGTCCGCTGCGTGAGCACCCACGAGTCGTCGCCCCGCCGTGTCATCTCCGCGGTCACCTCCGCGAGCGGCACCGCGGACCCGGCGACGGCGTCCTCGACGGCGCGGCGCCAGTCGAGATCCGGCTCACCGTCGACGAGGATGGTGGCCCCGTTGGTCGTGATCGCATGCCGCCAGGGTGCTCCCGGCAGGGCGATGCGTCGGAACTGCTCGACGGTGCGCGTCGTGGTCGGCACCACCACGACCTCGGACGCGAGGCTGGTGAGCAGGTCGGCGGCGCGTGTGGTCATGTACGACAGCGGAGCGCCCTCGTAGTACTCGACGCAGCGCACGTCGTCGTCCTGTCCGTCCGTGCGACCCTCCGCCAAGGCGGTGGCGCTGTAGATCATCGTGCGGTCGAGATCGGTCGCGACCAGTGCGGTCCTCGCCTCGGTCACGAGACGTCCCGGACGAGACCCATGCAGGAGTAGGCGAGATCGGGAACGACGTCCACGGGCACTCCCCTCGCCTCGGCGAGCATCCGGATGTGGCGGTGCTCCGGCGCCCGCGCGTCGCGCACGAGAACGCGCCACGGGACCCGGCGGAGCAGCACGCGGGTGGTCTCTCCCACTCCGGGTTTGACGAAGTTGACCGTGCTGATGCCGTACTCCTCCCGTACACGCTCGACCGAGGCCCAGCCACTCCACGTCGGTGTCCGGTCGGCGGACCGTACCGTCGACAGTCCCTTTGCCACGGCGTCCGCGGTATCGTCGAATCTGGCGGACACGCTGTCCAGCAACAGGTTCGACACGTCCACCGCGGCGAGGTCGGCGTAGAACTTGGCGCCGTGGAACTCACCGGGCCCGATGAGCGTGTCGTTGAGCACGGTGCGGGAGATCAGGCCCGACACCGTCGAGTTGAGGCATGCCGACGCGATGAGGAAGTCGTCGCGGGTGCCGTAGGTGGTCACACAGTGCCCGGGGTCCGCCAGTACCGCGAGCCGGTCGTCGAAGCGGGGGCCTCCCGCCCGGTGCACCGCGTCGAGGGCGGCGGTCAATTCCCGAGTGATGGCGCCCTTGCCGGTCCACCCGTCCACGAAGACGACGTCGGCCGGGTCGTGGTGACGGGCGAGATGATCCAGTGCGGCCGAGTCGATTCCGCGATCGCGCACGATGGACACGGCGTAGTGCGGCCACGTCAGACCGCGCACGTCTCGCGCCCAGCGGCGCATCAGGATGCCGATGGGGGTGCCGGCGCGGGCGAGAGAGGCGAGCACCAGGTTCTCACCGCGCTCGGCGATCACCAGATCGGTGACGATGCCGACCGCGGTGGCGAGGCGCGTCGCGCTCTCCTCCAGGACGGTGGCGAACAGGTCGCGGTAGGCGGCATCGGGTTGATACTCGACGGGCAGGCTCTCGGCGTAGTGCGCTGCGCCCGATTGGATCTGCTGCTCCCGCGACGCGGTGTCCGCCTCCAGCGAGACGTGCGAGAGATCCTTCAGGAGCCAGGACACCTCGCCCGCCGCGTAGGACCCGAACGCCGGACCGTGCAGCGGTGCCGTCATCGAGACTCCGTCCGCAGCGAGTGCGGATCCGCCGCCACCACGGCGACGGTGACGTCGATACCGGTGCGGGTGAGGGCGTCCACGAGACCGTCCGGACCCGTCAACGCCTCGGTGTCCGCGGGCGGATCCACGACGAGAAGAACGGGGCTCGGCGCCTCCTCGTCCGGTACCCGAGCGTTGTAGAGATGACGTCGGCCACCGGCCGCGGGTTCCGGTGCGACGAACGAGAAGCCGCGCCGCAGCGGGTAACCCGGCTCGTCGAGCACATGAGCGGGTGAGCGGGTGGTGGTCTGGAACAGGGTCGGCGTTCCGCGGTCCGACAGTGCGCGGGCGATGCGGAGCGGGAGGTACATCAGTTCCTCGTGCCCGATCACGACGGTGGTGCCCGAGCCGAGGTGCGGTCGCAGCAGATCGGCCGACTCCTCGACCGCGGCGTCGAAGGCGGCGACGTCCTCGGCCCGAAAACCGTGGCGACCGCCGTCGGGCACTCCGGCCGGCCAGGGCACGTCGACCCTGGTGACGGTCCCTCGGTGGGGAGCATCCACCGGTGCAGACGCAGCGGGTAGCGCTTCCACGACGGCGATGATGTCGTCGGGCAGATGCACGGTGCCCGTCGCGAGCGACACCGAGTCGATGACCACCCCGAGTTCCGCAGCGACGCGGTCGGTCTCGCGGCGCTGATCCGCCGAGCGCATGTCGACGAGCGAGGCGATCACGTAGCGCGCCCGCGGCGCGAGTGCGTGCACCGCGCGAATGGCACCGAGGGCCGTCGTTCCCGTGGAGATCTCGTCGTCGACCAGGACCATCGGGAGGTAAGAGGGCAGGTCGCGCTCCGGATCGGTGGGTAGGAGGCGATGATCCGTCGCGTGCGAGTGGCCCTCCTCGAACTCACCGTGCACGGCGAATCCCTCGACGGGTCGACGGGTCGAGTGGATGTAGGACCGTGCGCCGAGGCGCGTCGCCACGCAGTGACCGAGTCCCGTCGCGGTCTCGGCGAATCCGAGTACCACCACGCCGTCGTCGTGCCCGGCGAGCACGTCGGCACACAGGGAGCCCAGGAGCTCACCTGCTCGGATCACCTCGGCCGGGTCCTGCGGGATGTGTTTGCCCAGAACGGTCGACACCAGCAGGTGTGCTCGGCGCGGGTTGCGCCGCAGCCCCGGCTGCACCAGGTCGCCCACCCGCCGGCCCACCGACGAGGTGCCGTGCTCGAGGACGAGCCCCAGTTCCGCTGTCGCCCAGGGCAGTCGACGGTCCATCGCGCGGCTCATCGTGCAGTGCCGGTCGTGGACGCGGGACGCCTGGCCAGTGCCTGCATCACGTCGACGAACGACACACCCTCGGCGGTGACGCCGAAGACGGCGGCCCGGCGCAGCGTCTGCTCGGCCCACGGCCGGTGCGGGCCGAGTTCGTTCATCTTGTTGCCGTAGCCGGAGGCGAGGACGCCGCCTCCGCCGGAGGACGACGCGATGGCCTGTGCATCCTGATACTCCTCGTGGGTGACCACCGACAGCGAGTGCACGGCGGCGACGTGGGACGGGTGGATGACGGTCTTGCCGTGCAGCCCGTTGGCACGGTCGAGCGCGACCTCACGGAGCAGACCGTCGATGTCGCGGCTGACCAGCTGCTGGCGGAAGCGGACGGCGTCGTGCTCGGCGAAGGGCGTGGCTCGCAGCATCGGGCGGAACA
Organism: Rhodococcus sp. Leaf225; assembly: GCF_001426145.1. Classification (NCBI taxonomy): domain Bacteria; kingdom Bacillati; phylum Actinomycetota; class Actinomycetes; order Mycobacteriales; family Nocardiaceae; genus Rhodococcus; species Rhodococcus sp. Leaf225. The sequence continues at coordinate 164,756 of NZ_LMRN01000009.1, forward strand.
GCCGCTCGTGGTCGGCGAAGTACTCCCAGACCGGGCCGGTGACGACGAAACCCGTTCCGTCACTGCGCCCGAGGTGATTGACGATGGCGCCGATGGTGTCCGCGACCACCCGCACGTCGTAGATCGTCAGGTCGCGGTCGCGTCGGATCCCGAAGGCGCCGCTCATGTCGGTGGCACCGACTCGCACCGCCAGGACGCTGTCGCGGTATCGGTCGAGCACGTCACGTGCACCGGCCAACTCGTCGTCACGGGTCTCCCGGTAGACCATCTCGCGGGACTCCATCACGGGCATGACCACCAGGTGTCTGCCCGCTGCGGCCGACCGAGCGGCCACCTCCTCGAGAAACTTCTCGCCGCTCTCCGGCCGGAACTTGGGAAGAACGAAGCCGTGCAGGACGTCGATGCCGGTGGTGAGACGGTCGCAGACGTGGTGCATGTCCTCCGCCGTGCGGACGCGGACGAAGACGGCGGCCTCGGGCGGATCGACGGCGAGTGCGTCCAGCGCGGCGACCACGTGTCCGCGCGCCGCTTCGAGGTCGGCGTCGGCAACGGCGTCCTCGAGATCGAGCACGACGGACCGGGAGCCCTCGGCCGCGCGCTTGCGTACCGTCTCCACCAGGTTTGCCCTGGTGGCCGGGACGTAGAGCGTGGCGCCCAGGGCGAGCGCCCGCGTCGTGAGGTCGCTCTCCGCGGTCACGGCGACGGGCGGGCGGTGGAACAGGTACTCGAGTGTGGCGGGTTCCAGGTGAGAGAAGTGCTGCACTGCAACCCCTTTCGTATCAGGTCCGACTCTGTCGGCCGCGGATGCGGTCGACCACACCGGAGATGAAGTCCTCGACGGAATCGAGTTCGCGCAGGTACGCCCAGTAGTCGGGCCGGCCCGTTCCGAGTGCCGCGGCGGCCCTCTCGATCCGTGCGAGCTGAGCATCCAACACCGAGCCCCATTCGGCAACCAGTCCCCGGTCGACGGCCAGCAGCTGCGCGTCGCGCAGCCGGAACCGGACGCGCCGATCCACGGCCCCGGGGTCGTCCCGCACCTCGCGCAGGCGTGCCAGGCGTCCGGTGACGGCCTCGATGTCCGCCTCCGCGTCGGCCAGATGCTGCCGTGCGGCGGTGATCCGGTCGAGTGCCTCCTCCGGGTCGCCTCGGTCGCGTGCGGTCGCCGCGTCGTCGATGTCGCGGGCCGCCTCGACCATGTGGGTCTCGCAGTTCTCCCGAGCTCGGGAGAGATCGTCCGAGCTGGCGGCCACGAACTCGCGCAGCAGGGCGGAGTAGGCGGGCGCGATGTACTCGGCCTTGGTGCCGACCGCCTGGAGCCGAGTGCGGACCGATGCCAGGGCGGTGGACGCCGATCCGGCGCGGCCGGGTGCCTCGGCGAGTGCCTGGCGGAGATCGTCCGCGGCGGAGCGCACCTGCGCTGCGCGGCCGGTGACCGCGGTGCCGCTGCCCCCGGATTCCGCCGCCGCGAGACCGTCCAGTGCACGGTGTACCGCGGCGACGGCGTCACGCACGGAGCGATAGGAGTGGTGCGGTTCCGATCCGGTGACGGTTGCCAGTACCGAGGTCGCCGCGGTGCGTGCGTCGTTCGCCAGGCGCGGGACCGCGGCGTACTCGAGCGTCGCGTGCTCGAGCCGTGCCCGGTGCGCCTCGTAGAACTGGTCGACCGCGGCGCTGGCGGCGGAGAGGTGGGCGATGGCGGTGGCGAAGGCGTCGTACGCCTCCTCGCTCGCGTCGGACTCGGGGCGCTCCGTGGCCGCCAGATACGAGGCACCCGCTGCGAAGCACTGCTCCTCCACCGGCCGCCAGCGCGCTCGCAGACTGTCGTCCGACCTGCCCAGTCGTTCCAGCGCGTCGACCCCCGCGGATGCGATCGACTGACGCTTGTCCATGTCGAGGAAGGTCCGGACCGTGTCGGCCCGGATGGCGGCGACCGCCTCGGTGCGCGCCCGGCCGCGGCTCAGGCGCCCGGGCCAGCGGTGTGTCACCCGCCCGATGGTACTGGCGGCGCCGTTCTCGGACGCGCCGGCGATCTCGAGTCGCACCGGCTCGCGGGAACGCTGGTGCGATGCCACACGTTGGGGGTATGAACGCGAGTGGACAGCACTTTCCAGCACGCGACCGGTAGCACGCAACCGAAAGGACTCGAGCCATGGGCGTCAGCCTGACCAAGGGTGGCAATGTCTCCCTCACGAAAGCCGCACCGAACCTCACGGCCGTCTCGGTGGGTCTCGGATGGGACATCCGCACGACCACCGGCACCGACTTCGACCTCGATGCCAGCGCCATCGCGCTCGGTACGGACAAGAAGGTGGTCAGCGACCAGCACTTCGTGTTCTTCAACAACCTGAAGAGCCCCGACGGGTCGATCGAACACACCGGTGACAACACCACCGGTGAGGGCGACGGCGACGACGAGGTCATCAACGTCGAGCTCTCCGCCGTGCCGCCGAACATCGACACCATCAACTTCCCGGTGTCCATCTACGAGGCCGACGCACGCTCGCAGTCGTTCGGCCAGGTCCGCAACGCCTACATCCGCGTCGTCGACAAGTCCAACGGCACCGAACTCGCCCGCTACGACCTCAGCGAGGACGCCTCGACGGAGACCGCCATGGTGTTCGGCGAGCTCTACCGCAACGGTGCGGAGTGGAAGTTCCGCGCCGTGGGACAGGGCTACGCCTCCGGTCTGGCCGGCATCGCCCGCGACTTCGGAGTGAACGTCTGACCCCTGTGAAGGAGTAATGTCCCGCTCGACGGGGCATTCGGTCCGAGTACCGGAGAGTGTTGCGCGTCGTCCTCGTCGGACGGCGCTGCGACACTCTCCGTTGCATGTGGGGGCAACGACGCCCCGTCGCCGGAGCCCGCAGGGATCGACACCAGAGAAAGGCCACCACCCGTGGTTCTACGCATCTTCGGATGGTCGTTCGCGATCACCGCGCTCGCCATCGTGGTGGCCTTCATCTACGGGAGCTGGCAGGCCGTCGCTCTCGTCGTGATCCTCGGCATCCTCGAGGTGTCGCTGTCCTTCGACAACGCGGTCATCAACGCGACGGTCCTGCGCCGGATGAGCGAGTTCTGGCAGAAGATCTTCCTCACCATCGGCATCATCATCGCCGTCTTCGGTATGCGGCTGGTCTTCCCGCTGGTCATCGTCTGGGCCGCGTCCGGCCTGGGCCCCGTGGCGGCGCTCCGTCTCGCGCTCAACCCGCCCGCGGACGACGCCGCCTACTTCCCCGACGGCAGCCCGTCGTACGAGACGCTGATCACCGACGCGCATCCGCAGATCGCCGCGTTCGGTGGCATGTTCCTGCTCATGCTGTTCCTCGGCTTCATCTTCGAGGAGCGCGAGCACACCTGGCTCTCGTGGATCGAGAAGCCGCTGGCCAAGGCCGGCAAGCTCGACATGATGTCCGTGATCGTCGCCGGCATCCTGCTGGTTCTCGCGGCCGAGTTCATGGCGGAGGACGACAAGATCTCCACGGTCATGGTGTCCGGCGTGCTGGGCATGGTCACCTACATCGCGGTGAACGGCCTCGGCAATCTGTTCCACGTCCCCGGTGAAGACGAGGAGGAGGCCTCCGGCGGGCCGTCGGACCTCGCGAAGGCCACCGGCAAGGCCGGCTTCTTCCTGTTCCTCTACCTCGAGGTCCTCGACGCGTCCTTCAGCTTCGACGGCGTCATCGGCGCGTTCGCCATCACCGCCGACCCCATCATCATCGCCCTGGGCCTCGGCTTCATCGGTGCGATGTTCGTGCGGTCGCTCACGGTCTATCTGGTGCGCAAGGGCACGCTCGACGACTACGTGTACCTCGAGCACGGCGCCCACTGGGCCATCGGCGCACTGTCGATCATCCTGCTGGTCTCGATCGGCGTGCACATCAACGAGATCATCACCGGACTCGTCGGTGTGGTCCTCATCGGACTGTCGTTCCTGTCCAGCGTGCGCCGTAACCGGCGCCTCGCGGCCGAGGGGCATGCCGACGACGCCAAGGTGCACATCCAGGAATGACGGGCGGACCTCAGAGTTCGTCGATGTCGATCAGGCCGTCCTGCAGGGCCCGCGCGACCAGGGATGCCTTGGTCGGTGCGGGCCGGCCGACGGCCGCGTACTTCTGACGGATCCGCGTCAGGTGGGTGTTCACCGTTCCGAGCGAGAGGAACATGCTGGCCGCGACGGCCGGCTTGGAATCGCAGCGGAACCAGCTGATGAGCACCTCGATCTCACGAACCGTGAGGTTGGGGCGCTGGTAGGTGGTGCTGTCGGTGTGGCCATGCGTGCGAACGGTGGCCGAGCCGTCCTGATCCGGACGGCGCCATGTCGTGGTCGTCACTGGTGTGCCCTTGTTTCTCGTGTCCCTGGTTTCGGTCGAACTGCCGGTTTCTTCAGCAGTCTCTCACCGAACAGTCGGTTTTGTCATCGTTTCCCGGAGAATGACTCGTCACGAACTCTGCCGGACGAGTGCACACATTCTGTAAAAGGCGCAGGTCGACGGACGGCTCAGCTGTCGATGCGGCTGCGCAGAACGTCCCGGGCCGCCGGCCATTCGTCGTCGGTCATCGAGAACAGCGCCGTGGTGCGCCACGTTCCGTCGACGCGGCGACGATGCTTGCGCAGCAATCCCTCGAAGTGTGCGCCGAGCTTGCCGATCGCCGCACGGGACTGCTCGTTCAGTGCGTCGGTGTGCCACTCCACCCGCACCACGCCGGCGGAGCCGAAGGCGTGCTCGAGCAGAAGGAACTTCGACTCGGGGTTGATCCTGGTTCCCTGGGCCGAGCGCGAGAGCCAGGTGTATCCGATGGCGACGCTCCGATTCGAGGCGTCGATCTGATAGTAGGACGTCGTGCCGACCGCGACGCCGGTACGCGCGTCCCGCTGCAGGAACGCCCGCCGCGCCGTGTCCGCGAGGGCGGTGTCGATGTACGCGCGGGCGGTCGTGTCGTCGGACACGACGGATCCGGTCCAGCGGAAGATCGCGGGGTCGTCCGCGGCCGCCGCGAGCTCGCCCGCGTGATCGGGCGTCAGTGGCTCGAGGTGCACGTGCTCGCCGAGCAGGGGGACGGGATCGAACGGCGTGCTCACACGGGTACCTCCGCTTCGGCGTCGGTCCGGCGGCGCGGGGACCGGGTGGGACGGGCGTCGAGAGTGCGGCGACGGGACCGTGCGAACAGGACGACGAGAACGACCAGCAGCACGGCGCGCACCCACACCCCGAACACCACGACGTTCTCCTCGGTGGTCGCGTCGCTGCCACTCGACAACGCGGCGAAGTACCGGAAGACGCCGACACCGAGTACGACGTCGGTGATCAGGTAAGCCGTCACCACGTGCCAGGGAACGTGCAACAGGACGAAGAACGGGACGAGCCACAGCGTGTACTGCGGTGAGTGCACCTTGTGGAACAGAAGGAACGCCACGAGCATCACCGCGCTGGTCTGCACCCAGGGGTAGGTGCCCTCCGCGAGACGTCGACGCCAGCCGAACCACAGCGCGGCGGCGAACGACACCAGCACCAGCAACGGCGAGAGCACCGAGACCAGGCTCTGGTACGCCTGGTCGTTGGCGGCGCTCATGTCCGGCGTCGCCGACGGCACGTCGTAGAGGATCCGCAGTCCCCAGTACCAGATCGAGTTGGTCGTGATGTCGGCCTGCCGCATGCCCTGGAAGGCGAACGACGCCCGCCATCCGTCGTAGCCGAGGATCGCGAAGGGCAGGTTGACGGCGGCCACCACGGCAGCGGCGACGGCGATCACTCCGGCCGCCCCGCGCACGTCGAGTCGGCGCGGCGACCGGCGTGCGGACACGGGGGACTCCACCCCGCCCACGCCCCCGGCCAGGACGTACGACGCGAGCGGGAGAACGAAGGCGCCCGGATAGAGCTTGAGGCAGAAGCCCACCGCCAGGAGTGCCGACGCAAGATACGCCCGACGTCGGAGCGGCATGCGGGTGGACATCACATACACGGCGCCGACGGTCGTCGCCACCACGGGGAGTTCCCAGTTGTGGAACGCGTAGAGAACCAGCGCGGGGCCGGCCGACCAGAGCAGCGCGACGCGGCCGCCGAGGCGTCCGAGCATCCAGGCGGTCACCGCGCCGAACGGTGCGAGCAGGAGCGCCGAGTAGAGGAGGAACTGGGCGTCGGTGTGGCTCGCCAGACCGCCGACCCACATGAGGAGTCCGCTGAGCACCGGGTACTCGACGGTTCCGCCGGTGAGTGTGCCGTCGGCGGAGATTCCCCCGGTCAGGTAGGGGAACAGGTGCTGATCGATGCCGCGGTCGAGCCACAGGAACTGGATGTCGGAGTAGCAGACGGACGAGTCCTTGATGCGGTCGAACGCCAGACTGCGTCCGGTCTCGTCGAAGGGTGCTCCCGCGCACCGCGCCTTGTTGACGTAGCCGAGCACCATCGTGATCACCGAGATCGCGGTGACGGCGGCCGCCGTGGCGACCCCGGCGCGGCCGGAGATCGTCGCGCGGCCGGTGGTCATGAGGACAAGAGTAGGTGCCCCGGACCTCGCGCCGTGCTGTCCGCACCGTCGATCCGCCGATTTCGTGGTGAGCCGCGGTCCAGGTACCCTGGACCGGTTGCTGACGCAACGACCCTCCTGTCACGGATCGTCCGTGACCGTTTCACAGTCCATAGGAGGTGATGAGGTCTTATGCGTCATTACGAACTGATGGTCATCCTCGACCCCAATCTCGACGAGCGCACGGTCGCCCCGTCGCTGGATACGTTCCTGAACGTCATCCGCAAGGACGGCGGCAAGGTCGACAAGGTCGACGTGTGGGGAAAGCGCCGTCTCGCCTACGAGATCGAGAAGCACGCCGAAGGCATCTACGCGGTGATCGACATCAACGCGGAGCCCGCCACGGTGTCGGAGCTCGATCGCCAGCTCGGCCTGAACGAATCGGTGCTGCGCACCAAGGTTCTGCGCCGCGGCAAGTGATCCCTCGTGTCACCGTCTCGCCCTAGGCTGACGGCAACCGAGAAGATCATGCGCTGACAAGGCACGAGAAAGAGGAATCATGGCAGGCGAAACCGTCATCACCGTCGTCGGGAACCTGACGGCCGATCCCGAACTCCGATTCACCCCCGCAGGTGCAGCGGTCGCGAACTTCACCGTCGCGTCCACGCCCCGCACGTTCGATCGTCAGTCCAACGAATGGAAGGACGGCGACGCACTCTTCATGCGCTGCAACATCTGGCGCGAGGCTGCGGAGAACGTCGCGGAGTCGCTCACCCGCGGTGCGCGAGTCGTCGTGACGGGTCGGTTGCGGCAGCGTTCCTACGAGACGCGTGAAGGCGAGAAGCGCACTGTCGTCGAACTCGAGGTCGACGAGGTCGGTCCCTCCCTGCGGTACGCGACGGCCAAGGTCAACAAGGTCAGTCGTGGCAGCGGCGGAGGCGGCGGCAACAGCGGCGGCGGGTTCGGTGGTTCCTCCGGTGGATCGGGTGGCTCGTCGAGCCGTTCGTCCGGTGGCAGCTCGGGCGGTGACGATCCGTGGGGCAGTGCCCCGCAGGCATCGGGATCGTTCGGTGGCTCCCGTGGCGGCGGCGACGACGAACCGCCGTTCTGATCCGGTACGCACCACACATGCAGTGAATCAAGATTCGGAGATTGTCCATGCCTAAACCGCCGTTGCGCGACAAGGTGATCAAGAAGAAGGTCTGTGCCTTCTGCAAGGAAAAGAACACGTCCATCGACTACAAGGACACGACGTTGCTGCGTAAGTACGTCAGCGACCGCGGCAAGATCCGCGCTCGTCGTGTCACCGGCAACTGCGTCCAGCACCAGCGGGACATCGCCATCGCAGTCAAGAACTCGCGTGAGGTAGCACTGCTGCCCTACGCCGCGACTGCGCGATAAGGGGAAAGGTAACCATGAAGCTCATCCTCACCGCTGATGTCGACAACCTCGGCGCACCCGGAGACACCGTCGAGGTCAAGGACGGCTACGGACGTAACTTCCTGCTGCCCCGTGGACTGGCCATTGCGGCCACCCGCGGAGCACAGAAGCAGGTCGAGGGCATCCGTCGTGCCCAGGAAGCTCGCGCCGTGCGCGGGCTGGACCATGCCAACGAGCTCAAGCAGGCCATCGAGGGCCTGACGTCCGTGACGCTGTCGGTGCGAACCGGCGGCTCGGGCAAGCTCTTCGGTGCGGTCACCGCAGCCGACGTCGCCGCTGCCGTCAAGAGCGCCGGTGGCCCGGTGCTCGACAAGCGCAGCATCGAACTGCCGAAGTCGCACGTGAAGTCCACCGGAACGCACCGCATCACCGTGGCGCTGCACCCCGATGTGACGGCGTCGTTCGACCTCGAGGTCACCGCCTCGTAAGCATCACCGACACGCAGTACCGAATGCCCCGGCCGATTCTCGGCCGGGGCATTCTGCGTTTTCGTTCGTTCTTTTCCTGCCTGTCTCGGCCGTCCTCCGGCGTGGGCGAGGTGGTGATTCTGTACGCGGTGAGTGTTTCCGGGTGGGTCCACTGGCACCGTCCCCAAACCTCGGAGCAGACGCGGCCCGAGCACCGTCCGACGCCGAGGGTGCGCCGAAACCTTTACGTACTCTTCGAGATGTCTTGACCAACGATGCGCCCCGAGGAGAGACCGGGCGTTCTGCACCGACGAAACCGCACAGACCCACACCATCCGTGTCCGCCTGGAGGCTTCACCGTGACTGCACAACTCGATCGCTCGTCCCCCGCCGAACCACCCGTACCCGCCCCGAGCCCCACACCGCGCGACCGGCTGGCGAGCGTCGCCCGGTACGACGTGCCCGCGTCTCTGGTGGTGTTCCTGGTGGCGGTACCGCTCTCCATCGGAATCGCGGTGGCCTCCGGCGCTCCCGTCATGGCGGGCCTCATCGCGGCCGTCATCGGCGGCATCCTCGCCGGTGCGCTGGGTGGGTCCCCGCTGCAGGTGAGCGGGCCGGCCGCCGGCCTGACCGTGGTGGTGGCCGAGTTGGTGAACCAGTTCGGTTGGCGCATCACGTGTCTCATCACGGTGTTCGCCGGTGTGCTGCAGGTGGTGCTGGGTCTGAGCCGTATCGCCCGCCAGGCGCTCGCCATCTCGCCGGTGGTGGTGCACGCGATGCTGGCCGGTATCGGTATCACCATCGCGCTGCAGCAGATCCATGTGCTGCTCGGTGGGGAGAGCCGGAGTTCCGCCGTCGCCAACATCACGTCTCTGCCTTCGTCGATCCTGAACGCCGAGGCGGCGCCGGTCGCCATCGGCGGCGTGGTCGTTGCGCTGATGCTGCTGTGGCCGCGCATCACCGGCCCACTCGGTAAGGTCCCCGGCCCGCTGGTGGCCGTGGTCGCGGGAACCGGTCTCTCACTGGCCTTCTCGATGAACGTCGAACGAATCGATCTGCCCGGCAACCTGATCGAGGCCGTGGAGTTGCCGGCATTCCCGGACGGGCAGTGGGCAGCGTTCGCGACCGGTGTGCTGACCATCGCGTTGATCGCGAGCGTCGAGAGTCTGCTCTCCGCCGTCGCCATCGACAAGATGCACTCGGGCAGACGCACCAACTTCGATCGCGAACTCATGGGTCAGGGCGCCGCCAACATGGTGTCCGGTGTCGCCGGCGGACTGCCCGTCACCGGCGTCATCGTGCGCAGCGCCACCAACGTCCGATCCGGCGCCCGATCCCCCGCTTCGGCTGTGCTGCACGGTGTCTGGGTTCTCATCTTCTCGGTCCTGTTCATCGGTGTGGTCGAGCTGGTCCCCTACGCCGCACTGGCAGGTCTGCTCGTCATGATCGGTGTGCAGCTGGTCAAGCTCGCGGACATCCGCTCGGCGACGAGGACCGGCGACGTGGTGGTGTACGCGGCGACGGTCGTCGGTGTCGTCACCCTCAATCTGCTCGAGGGTGTGCTGATCGGGCTCGCCATCTCCGTCCTGCTGGTGTTGCGCCGCGTGCTGTGGGCACGGGTGCGTGCCGAGCAGCTCACCGAGGACTCCTGGCGCGTCGTGGTGGAGGGATCGCTCAGCTTCCTGTCGCTTCCTCGCCTCACGCGGGTTCTGCAGTCCGTTCCTGCCGGCCGATCCGTGACGATCGAGCTGACCGTCGACTTCCTCGACCACGCGGTGTACGACGCGCTGCACGAGTGGACGAAGCAGTACGAGGCGACGGGCGGCACCGTCGTCGTCGACGAGGTCGGCGCCGTGGACATGGCGTCGGCCACGGCCGGGCCACCGAGACGCATGCCCCACATGCTGTCCGCGCGCACGTTCATGCCGTGGTCGCAGTGGCAGACCGTCGACAGCCACTCCGGGCCGTTCACCGCCGATGCCGTCACCCCGGCGGCGCTCCGGCCGGTCCTGGCCGGTGTCGAGGAATACCACCGTCGCAGCGCGTCGTCCATGCGCCCGCACCTCGAGAAGCTGAGCGAGTTCCAGGACCCGGACACGTTCTTCCTGAGTTGTGTCGACTCGCGCGTGCTGCCGAACACGATCACCAGCGCCGGACCCGGAGACCTCTTCACCGTCCGCAACATGGGCAATCTGATCCCGGTCGGTGATCCGGACACGTCGCTCGAGGCCGCTCTGGAGTACGGCGTGAACACGCTCGCCATCAGTTCAGTCGTGGTCTGCGGCCACTCCGGCTGTGGAGCCATGCGGGGGCTGCTCGCGGACGCCCACGACGCCGACGGGGTGGTGGGTGAGTGGCTCTCGCACGGCCGGGCGAGCCTCAGTGCGTTCCGGAGTGGCCACCCCGTCGCGCGGGATGCCGCGGAGCTGGGGTTCTCGAAGATCGACCAGCTCGCCATGGTGAACGTGGCAGTACAACTGCAGACCCTGTCGCGTCACGCCGTGGTGGGCAAGGCGGTCGCCGAGGGGAGGCTCAAGGTGGTCGGACTCTTCTTCGACATTCCCACGGCGCGGGTCGTGCTCGTCGACGCGGCCTCGGTCACCGAGCTCGATCAGGAGCTTGCGCAGAACTGACCAGGGCTCCACGGGGCGCCGCGATGCACTGCATCGCGGCGCCCCGTCGCGTGTCCGGCGGCTGTTATCCGGACCGGATCAGAATTACTCGGCGGTTTCACCGGCGGATACCGACATGTGACCCAGGTCATGTTGATAACTCCAGCCACGGAGACCTGACACGCCCGACATGTCAAGTCGGCAGGACACGCCGAGTGCGGATTCATCCACAGAGAGAAAAATTGAGAAATCGCTCTGACGTGCACTGATGGGCTGTGTGATCTTGTTGCTGCACAGGTTCTGCACAGGTGGTCAACACGACTCGCCTGCGTTGTCCACACCCCGTCCACAGATTGCTCAACAGGCCCGTTTGGTGCTGGCGGACCGAGCACCTAACGTCCCTCCGGCACACCATCGACGGGCCTCGTCGACCGCCGGACAGCCGCTCGCGCACGCGCGTGCAGTCACGTGTTCGGACCGTGTCGGAGGCCGGGGGTACAACGTGGTGAGCACGGACTCGGCCGACACGGCCGAGGACGGACGAGATCTCCGGGGGCGAGCTTCGGTCGAGCGAGAGGGCGGCGAACTTCTGTGGCAGTCGTGGACGATCGGGGAACGAACGACTACCAGGGGCCGTCCGAGGCGCCCGGTGAGGACTTCGGTCGTCAGCCCCCTCAGGACATGGCTGCCGAGCAGTCCGTTCTGGGCGGCATGCTGCTCAGCAAGGACGCCATCGCGGACGTCCTGGAGGTTCTGCGTCCCGGCGACTTCTACCGCCCGGCCCACCAGATGGTCTACGACGCCATCCTCGATCTGTACGGCCGCGGCGACCCCGCCGACCCGGTCACCGTCTCCGCGGAGCTCGAACGGCGCGGCGAGCTCAAGCGCATCGGCGGCCCGCCCTACCTCGTCACGCTGACGCAGACGGTCCCCACGGCGGCCAACGCGTCGTTCTACGCCGAGATCGTCGTCGAGAAGGCGATCCTGCGTCGCCTCGTCGAGGCCGGTACGCGCATCGTCCAGTTCGGCTACGCGGGCGCGGACGGTCAGGACGTGTCCGAAGTCGTCGACCGGGCTCAGGCCGAGGTGTACGAGGTCACCGAGCGTCGTACCGCGGAGGACTTCGTCCAACTCGAAGAGCTGCTGCAGCCCACGATGGACGAGATCGACTCCATCGCCAGCCGCGGCGGCATGTCGAACGGTGTCCCCACCGGCTTCACCGAGCTCGACGAGGTGACCAACGGTCTGCACCCGGGCCAGATGATCATCGTCGCGGCGAGGCCTGGTGTCGGGAAATCAACTCTCGGAATGGATTTCATGCGCTCGTGCTCCATCAAGCACGGCATGGCCAGCGTCATGTTCTCGCTCGAGATGAGCCGCACCGAGATCGTCATGCGTCTCCTCTCCGCCGAGGCCAAGATCAAGCTCGGCGACATGCGCTCGGGAAAGATGACGGACGACGACTGGACCCGCCTCGCCCGCAGGATGAGCGAGATCAGCGAGGCACCACTCTTCGTCGACGACTCCCCCAACCTCACCATGATGGAGATCCGCGCCAAGGCGCGGCGACTCAAGCAGCGACACGATCTCAAGCTCATCGTCATCGACTACCTGCAGCTGATGTCGTCCGGCAAGAAGGTGGAGTCGCGTCAGCAGGAGGTCTCGGACTTCTCGCGATCGCTGAAGCTGTTGGCCAAGGAGCTCATGGTTCCGGTGGTCGCCATCTGTCAGCTCAACCGTGGTCCCGAGCAGCGCACGGACAAGAAGCCGATGGTCTCGGACCTTCGTGAGTCCGGCTCGCTCGAGCAGGACGCCGACATGGTCATCCTGCTCTACCGTCCGGATGCGACCGAGCGCGACGATCCCCGCGGCGGCGAAGCCGACCTGATCCTCGGCAAGCACCGCAACGGACCCACGGCCACCATCACTGTGGCGCACCAGCTGCACCTGTCGCGCTTCGTCGACATGGCGCGCGGCTAGTCCGCCGAGGCCGGCCAGGAGATCGAGGCCGGCTGGGAGATCGGGGCAGGGCTACGAGATCGAGGCGGAGAAGGACACGTCGACGTCGTCGACGACCTTCATCGATCCGAGCAGCTGGGAGTAGGGCTTCACGCCGAAGTCCGTCTGCGTCACCACCGCGTCGAAGGCGACGTGCGTGGTCCCGTCGGAGGTGGAGACCGAAAGGTCGACGGTGTGCTCGCGTGTCACGCCGTGGATCGTCAGCGTGCCGTCGAGACGGTAGCCGTCCTTCGTCGACTCGACGGTGGTCGCGTCGTAGCGGATCTCGGGATGGTCCGACGCGTCCAGCGTGCCGAGGGCGTTGGACCGCGCGAGCATCTTCTCGGGGCCGAACATCGGTGTGACGCCGCCCTCGCCACTGACGACCTCCATGGAGTCGACGCGCACCCGAACCGTGACGGCCATCGGAGCGCCGTCCGACTCGTCGACGGTGACGCTCCAGTCGCGGAACGCGATGGTCAGCCGGTGCCCCATCTTCGACGCTCGACCGGTCACCCCGGTGTGGACGTTCAGCGTGCCGTCCGCCGCGGTCAGGGTCCTGCTCGAGGTGGTCATCACCCGACTGTATCCGCGCTGCTGGGGCAGAATGCGTGGCCGTGACCACACATGGCTTCTCGGACTACGTCGCGCATCCCCGCCACGGGCCGCTACCGATGATCCTGCTGGCCGTCACGGTCGTCACCGGTGCGATCGACGCGCTCAGCCTGCTGGCTCTCGGTCGAGTGTTCGTGGCCAACATGACGGGCAACGTCGTGTTCATCGGTTTCGCACTGGGCGGGGCGCCCGGTTTCTCGTTGTGGGGCTCGGTGCTCGCCCTGGTCGGATTCCTGGTGGGCGCGATGGTCGGTGGAACACTGATCACGCGAGCCGGTGGTCGACGAGATCATCTGCTGCGCAACGCACTCGGGGTCGAGTTCGTCCTCGCGCTCACGTCGCTGATCGCTGCGATTCTCATGGTGGACGGTCCCGGCCGCGGATACGTCATCGTCGTGCTGCTCGCGCTGGGCCTGGGGCTGCAGAATGCGGCGGTGCGGCATCTCGCCGTCCCGGACATGACCACCACCGTGCTGACAATGGCCCTCACCGGCATCGGGTCCGATCTCCGGAAACGGGACGGGGCGGCTGTACTGCGTCGGCTCTCCTCCGTCGTCGCCATGTTCCTCGGTGCGATCCTGGGCACCGTGGTGGTGTTGCATTCGGGTGTGGTGGCGACACTGGTGCTCGTGGCCGCGTTGTTCGCGGTGATCCTCGTGGTCGTGTGGGCGGTGGGGCGCCGCGAGCAACCATGGCAGGTCGCCGCCTGACGTCGGTCAGTCGAGGCTGACCGCGACCACCGTGTTCCGGCCGCGTCGCTTCGCGTCGTACAGCGCATGATCCGCGGACACGAGCAGCGGCGAGACGGACTGCGGGGCGTAGCTCGTCCAGGCCAACCCGATGCTCACCGTCGCCGTGCGCGACGAGAGGACGTGCAGCCGTTCGTGATCGCGGCGGATCGAGTCGGCGATGGAGGCGGCGTCCTCCTGATCCGCGTGCGGGAGGAGGATCGCGAACTCCTCACCGCCCATGCGCCCGGCGATCGCGTCGTCCGGTAGGGCACCGAGGATGCAGGCGGCGCTGCGGACCAACGCGATGTCGCCCACGGCGTGGCCGAGCGTGTCGTTGATGGACTTGAAGTGGTCGAGGTCGAGCATGAGCAGCGCGACCGGCCGCGAGTCGGTGATCAGGGTGTCGAGGCGCTGCTGGCTCCGTCGCAGGAAGGCGGCGCGGGAGAGGACGCCGGTGAGACTGTCGTACTCGAGGGCCTCGCGGAGCTTGTTCTGCACGGCCATCCGGTCCAGCGACACGGCGGCGACCAGCAGCGGTCCGAGTGCGACCAACGCGACGGACAGCACCGCGGAGGCGCCGTCCTGGCCGTCCGCGCCCAGCAGCCCACCGGTCTGGAGTTCCCCGCGTCCGAGGAAGAGCAGCGTCCACGCGGACCACAGTGCGGTGAGCAGCGCGGTGCCGAAGATGGGGATGCGGGTGGCGCACCAGAGGAGCGCGGGCAGCGGCAGCGCGAGCAGCAACGGGCCCTGGACGATGAGACCGGCCAGCATCAGCAGGACGGTCAGCGCGATCGGTGCCGTCTCACCCGTGATCAGGCGCCGGAGCGAGGCGGGGCCGGTGCGGCGGCGCGGCGTCGACGCGCGGAAGGACAGTAGGACGGGGACGATCAGCAGGTAGCTCGTGAGCTCGGATCCGAACCAGCTCAGAGCCTCGACGGCGGGTGCGTGCGGTCCCAGCCGGCCGCTCGAGAGGGTGGCGACGGTCGTCGACAGGAGGGCGGCGGCGACGATGCCGAGGCACATTCTGGCGAAGTCCGCGGATCCCGCGAGGGTCATCGGCTCGGGGTGCCGCCGCCGGATCACCAGCGTGCCTCCGAGGACCCCGACGATGTTCGCGACATTGAACGCGAGCGCAGCGTAGACGTCGGTACCCGAGACGAGGTCCGCGGTGACGAGGGCGAGCAGCGCTGCGACGGCCGCCGGCGCGGTGAAGGTGCGGGGCCAGCGTACGAAGACGCTCAGCGCCACCGCGTTGGCCACCCACACCGAGGCGAGAAGTCCCGGTGGCCGCGAATGGATTCCGATGATCGCCGCGATAAGGACGGCGGCGGTCAGGAGGGCGATGTCGGTCGCGGCGCGCGCGGCCGGACTGCGCGTGTCCGGCTCGGGTGTCGCAGGCAAGGTCGTCCTTCGCATGGACGGGAACCCCCTGTGACATCTCAGTCGTCCCCAACGGCTTCGTTGTTATCGAGTGCAGTATCTACTACCGCAACCGCACGTGGCGACCGATGCGACAGACTGCTCACTCGCGCTGAGGCGCCGCGCTCGCCCACGTCTCCGGTTCCGGTACGGGGACCGATATTCAGTCCACTGCCGGTCGGTGGACTGGACTCGAGCAGCGGACGGGCGGACAGACTCGAGACATGAACGCCCGCGACCTCGCACTCCGGACCACCCTGCTCGTGGGTGGCCTCACGCTCTACGGCACGTCGATGGCCATGATGATCACCGGTGGTCTCGGGCTCAACCCGTGGGACGTGTTCCACCAGGGGCTGGCCGCACGGCTCCCGATCAGTTTCGGGGCGATCACGGCGGTGACCGGCGTGATGGTGCTGCTGCTGTGGATCCCGTTGCGTCAGCGGCCGGGCATCGGAACCGTCGCGAACATCGTCATCATCGCGGTGAGCGTCGACCTCGCGCTGGACTGGCTACCCGAAGTCGCCTCGATCCCGTCACGCGCAGCGCTGCTCACCGGAGGGATCGTCCTCAACGGTCTCGCCACGGCGGCCTACATCTCGGCCGGCCTGGGCGCGGGTCCGCGCGACGGCCTGATGACAGGACTCGTCGCGCGGACCGGACTGTCCGTGCGCCTGGTGCGCACGGCCATCGAACTGGCGGTGCTGGGAACCGGATGGCTCCTCGGCGGCACGGCCGGTGTGGGGACGGTGCTGTACGCGCTTTCGATCGGGCCGCTGGTGCACTTCTTCCTCGGCGTGATGCCCCAGAAGTTCACGGCCCAGAAGTTCACGGCCCGGAAGTGCGCGGTGCGAGCAGGAGGAGATCACTCCTCGGTGGAGAGCTCCGAACCGGCCGACAGGATCCCGACCGAGACACCGTAGGGAAGGAAGCGGACCTTGCGATTCGGATCCACGTTGTCCCGGTGGGCACGCAGAGCATCGAGTTCGGTCGCGAAGACCTGATCGACGCTCGCCGACCCGTCGGAGTCGACGGAGTAGACGGCCCACACCCCGTCGCCCTTCTGACCCGTGGTCTCCGGCTCCGGGGTGGACTTGGTAGCGGCGGGCGTGAACATGCCGACCCACGGAGCGCCTCCGCCCGACTGATCGGCCATCTTCATGGCCTGGCCCAGCATGTCCCGCAGGCCCTCGCCCGCTTCGCGAGCGACGCGCTCGAAGTCCTCGGGATCGAAACCGAACTGTCCTTTACCGCTCATGGTGTACCTCGCAGAGTGTGGTGTGACGGGCTTTACTCCCCCAACGACCGGTGAGCTTCATCCGTTCCCGGGTCAGTACGGCGCGGACGGGTACACCATGACAGCAAGTACCCCTCGACGAACGGACATCACCGCATGACGAAGCTTCTGTACGTGGTCACCGGATCGGATCACTGGACGCTGAAGGACGGAACCGCGCACCCCACCGGGTACTGGGCGGAGGAGCTCGTCGAGTCGCACCGGACCTTCACCGAGGCCGGCTGGGACATCGTCGTCGCGACGCCCGGTGGTGTGACCCCGACCGTCGACGAGGGATCGCTGGCCGTCGAGGCGAACGGCGGCGACGAGGCGAAGGTCGCCGATCTGAAGTCGTACCTGGAGTCGGTGAAGGACGTGCTCGCGTCACCCGCGCGCCTCGAGGACCAGACAGCGTCGTCCTTCGACGCGGTCTTCGTCCCCGGTGGCCACGGTCCGATGGAGGACCTCGCGGTGTCGGACGACTTCGGCGCCCTGGTCACCGAGTTCCTCGACTCGGGCAAGATCGTGTCGGCCGTGTGCCACGCACCCGCCGCGCTGCTGTCGGCGAAGCGCGACGACGGCAGCTGGCCCTTCTCCGGCTACCAGCTCACGGGCTTCACCAACCAGGAGGAGGAGCAGGCCGGACTGGCCGACAAGGCGCCCTGGCTGCTCGAGACCCGTCTGCGTGAGGGTGGAGCGAGCTTCTCGGCGGCGGATGCCTGGTCGCCCCACGTCATCGTCGATCGCACCGTCTACACCGGCCAGAACCCGGCATCGACCAAGGCATTGGCGGATCGGCTCGTCGCTGCTCTGAGCTGACGGCACCCTCGCTGACTCCCGGCGACCGCTGACCCTCCCTGCCGCCCCCGCGAGTACGTCCACACTGTCGCGATTCCACGCCGATTCACGACGCTTCGGACGTACTCGCCGGGAGCGGGCGGGGGGGAAGGGGGTCAGACCATCGCGGCTGCAGCCCGCTCGGCGAGGTCGAGCAGCGGTTGCGGGAAGACCCCGAGCACCACGGTGGCGACGGCCGAGACGGCGACGGCCACGGTCGCGCCCGTTCCGTGGGTGATCGTCGCCGAGGGTCCCTCCGGTTCGGTGAAGAACAGCACCACGATGACGCGGATGTAGAACGACGCGGCGATGGCACTGCTGACGACGCCGACGATCACCAGCACGGCACCGCCGTCCTCGAGTGCGGCCTGGAAGACGGCGAACTTGCTCGTGAAGCCGCTCGTCAGCGGGATGCCGGCGAAGGCGAGCAGGAACAGCGCGAAGGCCGCTGCGGTCAGGGGCGACGATCGTCCGAGGCCCGCCCACCGGGACAGTTCGGTGACCTCGCCGCCCTGATCCCGCACGAGGGACACCACGGCGAAGGCGCCGAGTGTGCTGAAGGCGTAGGCCGCGAGATAGAACAGCGTGGCGGACACGCCCGCAGCTCCCGAGGAGACACCCGTGAGGATGAAGCCCGCGTGGGCGATCGACGAGTACGCCAGCATCCGCGTGACGTCGGTCTGCGTCACCGCGATCACGGCTCCCACGAGCATGGTGACGATGGCGACGGCCCACAGCATCGGCCGCCACGCGTCCTGGAGATCGGGCACGCCCACGACGAGAATGCGCAGCAGCGCGCCGAAGGCCGCCACCTTCGTGGCCGAGGCCATGAACGCGGTCACGGGCGTGGGTGCGCCCTGGTACACGTCGGGGATCCACGAATGAAACGGCACCGCACCGACTTTGAACAGCAGGCCGACGGCCACGAGACCGACCCCCAGCACGCCGAGAACCTGGTCCCCGTCGGCCACGTCGGCGATGTCGTCGAGTCGGACGCTGCCCGCGTAGCCGTAGAGCAGCGCCGTGCCGAACAGGAAGAAGGCCGACGAGAACGCTCCGAGGAGGAAGTACTTGAGCGACGCCTCCTGGGACAGCAGACGCCGACGACGCGCGAGACCGCACAGCAGGTACAGCGGGAGCGAGAGCACCTCCAGCGCGACGAACATGCTCAGCAGATCGTTCGAGGCCGGCAACACCATCATGCCGCCGACGGCGAACAGGGTGAGCGGGTAGATCTCGGTACGGGTGACCCGGGCAGTGACGGCACGGGCCTCGGCGACCGTGCCCGGCACCGTGGACGCCGCGGGCGTGAAGGCATCGACCGCAGCCACTTCGGGATGGTCGGACGAGCGATGCGCCATCAGTACGACCGACGCCGCGGACACCGCGACGATGACCCCCTGCAGGAACAGTGTGGGCCCGTCCACGGCCACCGACCCCACCGCGGCGACGGTGCTGGTTCCGGCCAGCGCGACGACGGCGGCGAACGCTGCCGCGAGTGCGCCGAGGGCGAGCACGAGATGGATGACGCGGCGCCGATCGGCGGGAACGAACGCCTCGACCAGGACGCCGATCACCGCGGCCGCCAGCACGATGATCATGGGCGACAGCAGGCTGTACTCGAGGGACGGGGTGTCGATGGTCATGGCGCGGCCACTCCTGTCTCGAGTTGCTCGACCGATGTGCGTTCGACGGCCGGCGTGAGGATGTCCAGCGCGGGTCTCGGGTACACGCCCAGCGCGATGACGATCACGAGAAGTGGAGCGACGACGGCGATCTCGCGCGGCACGAGATCGCGGATCCGTTCCGAGCCGGCGGCGACGGGCCCGGTCATCACCCGTTGATACAGCCACAGCACGTAGATCGCCGAGAGCACCAGCGCCGATGCCGCGATCACCGCCGCGACGCCGTAGCGCGGGAACGTTCCCACGAGGACCAGAAATTCGCTGACGAACGGGGCGAGTCCGGGAAGCGACAGAGTGGCCAGTCCGGCGACGAGGAACGTGCCGGCGAGCACGGGCGCCACCTTCTGCACACCCCCGTGGTCGGCGATGAGCGCGCTCCCGCGCCGGGTGACGAGGAACCCTGCGACGAGGAACAGTGCGGCCGTAGCGATTCCGTGGTTCACCATGTACAGCGCGGACCCCGCCTGCGACTGGCTCGTCATGGCGAAGATGCCGAGGATGATGAACCCGAAGTGCGAGATGGAGGTGTACGCGATGAGGCGCATGATGTCGGTCGCGCCGATCGCCAGCACCGCGCCGTAGACGATCCCGACGACGGCGAGCGTGATCACCGCCGGCGCGAAGGTCGCCGACGACTCCGGGAACAGCTGCAGGCAGTACCGCAGCATCCCGAAGGTGCCCACCTTGTCGACGACGGCCATCATCAGCACCGCGGTCGCCGGGGTGCTCTCGGTCGCCGCGCCGGGCAACCAGGTGTGCAGCGGCCACAGCGGCGCCTTCACGGCGAAGGCCACGAGGAATCCCAGGAACAGCGCGTTCAGCACGCCGGGCGAGGCGCCGAGTTCGCCGGCCGCCGCGGCGTCCGCGATGGCGCGCAGGTCGAACGTGCCCGCCGAGAAGGGACTCGCATCCGAGGCGGTGACGACGTACAGGCCGATGACGGCCGCCAGCATGACGAGCCCGCCCGCGAGGTTGTAGAGCAGGAAGGTCACCGCGGCGGAACGCGCTCGTCCGGCATCACGGCCGAAGCCGCCGATGAGGAAGTACATCGGCACGAGCATGGCCTCGAAGAAGAGGTAGAAGAGCAGGATGTCGAGGGAGACGAACGAGACCATGACCATCGACTCGACGACGAGGATCAACGCGACGTAGGTGTGGGTGCGGCGTGAGCGCGACGCGGGCGGGGTGTCGTTCCACCCGGCCAGCAGGAGGATCGGGACCAGGACCGCGGTCAGCAGTACGAGAGTCAGTGCGATGCCGTCGATCCCGAGTGTGTAGCCCGCACCGAAGCTGGGGATCCACTCGCGCTCCTCCACGAACTGGTATCCCGGCGCGCCCGCCTCGAACCCGATCGCACACAGCACGGCGAGGATCAGCACGACGCACGATGTCGTGAGTCCCACCGCGCGGGCGGCCGGAGACCGGGTGGGCGGCACGGCGATCACTGCCAGCGCTCCGATCAGCGGGAGGAGCCAGAGCGCGCTCAGCACGGGAAGGTCGGTCATCGCGTCACTCCCAGTGCCACGGTCAGGGCGACGACCACCAGGACGGCCCCGGCGAACATCGAGAGGGCGTACGACCGGACGAACCCGTTCTGCCACCGGCGCAGTCGTGTGGAGGACTCCCGGACCGCGGTGGCAACGGCACTCACCACTCCCTCGACGCCGACGCGGTCGGCGGTGACCACCGCGGCGGTCGCCCGCTGACCCGGCCGCATGAAGACGGCCTCGTTCACCGAGTCCCCGTACAGATCTCGGCGGGCGGCCGCGGTGAGGACCGACCCCGTGGGTGCGGTCACCGGGATCGCCGATCGGCCGTACATGCGCACGGCCACGCCCACCCCCGAGGCGACGGTCACCAGCACCGCGAGGGTGACGGCCCACGCGGGTACGAGGTGTGCGGGGTCGTGTTCACCGACGACCGGGGCGAGCCATCCCTCCAATCGGGCGCCGATCGCGAGAAGCGCACCGGCACCGACGGATCCGACGGCCAGCACGATCATCGGGCCGGTCATGCTCGCGGGTGCCTCGTGCGGGTGGACTCCGCTCCGCCACCGCCGCTCGCCGAAGAACGTGAGGATCATGACCCGCGTCATGTAGAACGCTGTCAGTCCCGCGCCGACCAAGGTGGCCGCGCCGAGCGCCGCACCCTTCGCACCGCCGGCGTCGATCGCGGCCTCGATGATGCCGTCCTTCGAGAAGAACCCCGAGAACGGTGGGACACCGATGATGGCGAGATAGGCCAGCCCGAACGTCACGTAGGTGATCGGCAAGACGGTGCGCAGTCCGCCGTACCGCCGCATGTCCGTCTCGTCGTTCGTCGCGTGCATCACGGACCCCGCGCCGAGGAACAGGCCGGCCTTGAAGAATCCGTGCGTGAGCAGGTGCAGGATCGCGACCGCGTACCCGGCGGGGCCGAGACCGGCCGCGAGCACCATGTACCCGATCTGGCTCATCGTCGACGCTGCCAGAGCCTTCTTGATGTCGTCCTTCGCGCAGCCGATGACGGCCCCGAAGAGCAGCGTCACGGCGCCGACCAGCACGACGACGTTCTGGGCGGCCGGGGACGCCTCGAAGACGGGCCCGGACCGGACGATGAGGTACACACCGGCGGTGACCATCGTCGCGGCGTGGATGAGCGCCGAGACGGGCGTCGGGCCCTCCATCGCGTCGCCCAGCCACGATTGCAGCGGCACCTGCGCCGACTTGCCGCACGCGGCGAGCAGGAGGACGAGGCCGAGGGCGGTCGCGGTGCCATCGCCCATGCCGTCGACCCCGGCGAACACGTCGTCGTACGAGACGGATCCGACGGACGAGATCATGATCATCAGCGCGACGGCCAGTCCGATGTCGCCGACACGATTGACGACGAACGCCTTGCGTGCGGCCGAGGCCGCCGACGGCCGGGTGGACCAGAACCCGATCAACAGGTACGACGCGAGGCCCACGCCCTCCCATCCGACGTACAGGCCGAGGAAGTTGTCCGCCATGACCAGCAGCAGCATCGCGGCCACGAAGAGATTGAGGTACGCGAAGAATCGGCGGCGCGCGGGATCGTCCCGCATGTACCCGATCGAGTACACGTGGATGAGGGTTCCGACGCCGGTGATGAGCAGGACGAAGCACACCGACAGCTGGTCGAGGCGGAGACCGAACTCGATCTGCAGCGACTCGACCGGAACGTAGGTGAAGACCGTCTGCGAGAGCGCGCGGTCCTCCGCTGCCCGCCCGGCCATGTCGACCAAGGCGACGACGGCCAGCGCGAACGACGCGAGCATCGCCGCGCACGCGAGGAGGTGGCCCCACGCATCGCTCCGGCGTCCACCCAGCAGCAGCACGACGGCTCCGGCGAGGGGAATGAGCGGCAGCAGAACCAGAGTCGTCGCCATGTCAGTACTTCAACAGACTGTCGTCGTCGACCGAGACGGATCGACGAGAGCGGAAGATCGCCATGATGACGGCCAGACCCACCACCACCTCGGCGGCGGCGACAACCATCGTGAAGAACGCGAAGACCTGTCCGTCCAGTCCGCCGTGCATCCGCGAGAACGTCACGAAGGCCAGGTTCGCGGCGTTGAGCATCAGCTCGATGCACATGAAGACGACGATGGCGTTGCGGCGCAGGAGGACACCGGCGGCGCCGATGGTGAACAGGGCCGCGGACAGGTACAGGTAGTACTCCGGGTTCATCGGCTCGGCCCGTCGCGGAACTGCCGACTGACCGACGACTCGGCGTCGCTGCCGTCGGGGAGACGAGCGGGCCGGTCCACACCGTTGTGGCGTGCGTAGACACCCGGACTCGGCAGCGGTGTCACGCGGTCTCCGAAGCGGAACCTGTCCTGCGACAGCTCCTTCTGGGTTCTGGTCCGGCCGACGGCGTCCCGGTGGGTCAGCACCATGGCACCGATCGTGGCAGTGATGAGCAGCGCTCCGGTGAGCTCGAAGGCCCACACGTAGCGCACGAACACCAGCTCGGCGAGCCCCTCGACGTTCGCCGGCGACTGCGCGGTGAAGCCGCGGAAGTCGCTCAGCGCGGCATTGCCGAGCCCCCCGATCAGCAGGACACCGAATCCGAGACCCACGACGATGGCCGCGATGCGGTGCCCCCGTAGCGATTCGACGAGCGAGTCCGACGAGTCCACCCCCACGAGCATGAGTACGAAGAGGAAGAGCATCATTACGGCGCCGGTGTAGACCACGATCTGGACGACACCGAGGAAGACGGCACCCTGGACGATGTAGAAGATCGCGAGCACCACCATCGTCGATGCCAGGAACAGAGCCGAGTACACGGCTTTCGCCGACGCCACGACGCCCAGCGCGCCGATGAGAGCGAGCGGGGCGAGGATCCAGAAGGCGATGGCCTCGGAGGTCGAGACGATCATCGGTCCGCCTCCCGCCGGGCGATGACGGCCCCGCGGTAGTAGTCCTCGTCGGTGGCGCCGTCGGCCATGGCGTGCGGGGGCGCGTCCATCCCCTCGGCGAGCGAGGCCAACAGATCGGTCTTCTCGTAGATCAGATCGGCGCGGTTGTCGTCGGCCATCTCGTACTCGTTGGTCATGGTCAGGGCGCGGGTGGGGCACGCCTCGATGCACAGACCGCACCCGATGCACCGCAGGTAGTTGATCTGGTAGACGCGCCCGTACCGTTCGCCGGGCGAGTACCGCTCGGTCTCCGTGTTGTCGGCGCCCTCGACGTAGATGGCGTCGGCGGGGCACGCCCACGCGCACAGTTCGCAGCCGATGCACTTCTCCAGGCCGTCCGCGTAGCGATTCAGCTGGTGACGGCCGTGGTACCGCGTCGCCGTCGGTACCTTCTCCTCCGGATACGACTCGGTCTCCGGCTTCTTGAACATGGTGGCGAAGGTGACGCCGAAACCCGCGACAGGTCCCAGGAATTCAGGCATCGGTCGTCTCCTTGGTGATGGGTCGAGGGCGTGCCGGACCGGGTGAGCGGTCCGGCATCGGAGGCACGGGGAACCCGCCCGCCGCGGCATCGACCCCCTGCTGGTCCGCCGTCGCACCGGAGTGGGTCCGTTCCAGGCGCCCACGCCGTAGCGTCCGGGCGAGCACGGCGATCAGGGCGGCGGTGTAGACCAGTGACACCACCACGGTGACCGGCCGGACGTGCGGGGAGTCGAGGAGGAGGACGCGCACGGCCGCGATGACCATGATCCACAGCAGCGCAGCGGGAATGAGCACCTTCCACCCGAAGTTCATGAACTGGTCGTAGCGCAGGCGTGGCAGGGTGCTGCGGAGCCAGACGAAGACGAACAGGAAGCCCCACACCTTGATCGTGAACCAGAGAACGGGCCACCAGCCCTGATTGGCGCCGTCCCACAGGCTGATCGGGAAGGGGGCGCGCCAGCCGCCGAGAAAAAGCGTGGTCGCGAGCGCCGAGACGGTGACCATGTTCACGTACTCCGCGAGCATGAACATGGCGAACCGGAGCGAGGAGTACTCGGTGTGGAATCCGCCGACCAGTTCGCCCTCCGCCTCGGGGAGATCGAACGGCGCACGGTTGGTCTCGCCCACCATCGAGGTGATGTAGACGAGGAACGACGGCAGCAGCATCACGACGAACCACAGGCGCTCCTGCGAGGCGACGATGCCGGACGTCGACATGGTGCCCGCGTAGAGGAACACGGCCGCGAAGCTCAGGCCCATGGCCACCTCGTACGAGATCACCTGCGCGGTCGAGCGCAGTGCTCCCAGAAGCGGATACGTGGAACCGGACGACCACCCGGCCAGGACGATGCCGTACACACCGATCGAGGTCACGGCCAGGATGTAGAGCACCGCGACGGGCATGTCGGTCAGCTGGAGCGGGGTGATGTGCCCGAACACCGACACGGTGGGGCCGAACGGGATCACGGCGAAGGCCATGAAGGCGGGGACGACCGAGATGATCGGTGCCAGCAGGTAGATCGGACGGTCCACGCCCCTCGGGACGATCCCCTCCTTCAGGGCGAGCTTCACACCGTCGGCGAGGCTCTGCAGGATGCCCCACGGCCCGACCCTGTTGGGGCCGATGCGCATCTGCATCCAGGCCATGACCTTGCGCTCGGCGTAGATCGCGATGAGCGGTGTCAGCACGAGGAAGCCGAAGACGGCGAGCGACTTGGCGACGACCAGCCACAGTGGGTCGATCCCGAAGACGGAGAGGTCGGTCATGACGGTGCTCCTGCCGAGAGACGCACGGCGGCACCGGGTGCGACGTGGAGGGTCGCACTCACTCGGGACGGTGCCGAGTTCCACGGCAGCCACACCACGTGGTCCGGCATGGCGGTGACGCGGAGCGGCAGCGTGATCGACCCCGAGTCGGTGGAGACGGTCAGTGGCTCACCGTCGGACACCCCGGTGTCGGCCGCGGTCGCGGGCGACAGCCGGGCGACGGGGGTCCGCGCCGTGCCGGCGAGATCGGTCTCCCCGTCCTGCATCCGCCCGGCGTCGAGCAGCATCCGCCAGCCGGCCAGTACGGCGGTTCCTGCGCCGAGGGCGGTCGGTGCCGCGCTGCCGCGGTCCGGAACGTCGGGGGATCCGGGTGCCGACCCGGCCGCGTCGAGTTCGCGGCGTGCCGCGTCGGCGTCCGGCAGTCCGAGGCGGTGACCCATCTCGGTGGCGATCGCGTCGAGGACCCGCAGGTCGGCCATCATGGACGGCGTCGGGAGTGCTGCTCCGAACGTGCGCCGGCGGCCTTCCCAGGTGGTGAACGATCCGGCTTTCTGCGCGACGGCGGCGACCGGGAACACGACGTCGGCCCGGTCGGTCACCTCACTGCTGCGCAGGTCCAGTGCGACGACGAAGGGGGCTCGGTCGAGCGCGGCGCGGGCCGCGTCGGGATCGGTGAGGTCGTCGAGCTCGACACCTGCCACGACGAGCGCGCGGAGGTCGGCGCCGAGGATGCCGACCGTGTCCCGGCCCGGTGTCGCCGGCAGATCGTCGACACCCCACGCCGCGGCCACCGCGTGCCGAGCCGCGGAGTCGTCCACCCGGCGACCTCCGTGCAGGAGGGTGGGGAACGCACCCGAGTCGAGAGCGCCGCGGTCACCGGCACGGCGGGGGATCCACGCGACGCGGGCGCCGGTGGTGTCGGCGGTGCGCGCGACCGCGGCGAGGGTGCCGGGGCTCGACGCCGCCCGCTCGCCGACGAGGATCACCGCGCCCGGCACGCGCAGCTGCTCGAGCACGTCCGGGTCCGCCAGCCCCGCGGCCTCCGTCCCCGGCGCCGTGAGACGCACGTCGGCTCTCAGCTTCGTGCTGCCGGGCGACGCGAAGGGCGCCAGTGTCAGTACGCGAGTGTGTCCCCCGCGCACTGCCTTCCGCAGGCGGAGGAAGACGATGGGGCTCTCCTCCTCCGGTTCGAAGGACACGAGGACGACGATCGGTGCGGCCTCGAGTGCGGCGTACGTGACGTCGATCCCGCGGCCGGCCACCCGAGCGGACAGGAAGTCGGTCTCCTCCTCGGACGTCGGGCGGGCCCGGAAGTCGATGTCGTTCGTATCCAGCGCGATCCGCGCGAACTTGCTGTAGGCGTACGCGTCCTCGACGGTGAGACGGCCACCGGTGAGCACGCCGGCGTGTCCGCGAGCCTCCGCCAGACCGCGGGCGGCCACCGCCAGGGCCTCCGACCACGACGCGGGCTCGAGGGTGGTTCCGCGTCGGACCAGCGGGGTGTCGAGGCGATCGGGCAGCGTGCCGTACGCGAACGCCCAGCGGCCCTTGTCGCAGCTCCATTCCTCGTTGACCTCGGGATCGTCGCCGGCCAACCGACGCAACACCTTTCCGCGGCGATGGTCCGTGCGCTGGGCGCACCCACTGGAGCAGTGCTCGCAGACGCTGGGAGTCGACACTAGGTCGAAGGGCCGCGCGCGGAATCGGTAGGCGGTGTTGGTGAGTGCACCCACCGGGCAGATCTGCACGGTGTTGCCGGAGAAGTACGACTCGAACGGCTCGGCGCCGTAGATGCCGACCTGTTGCAGCGCACCGCGTTCGAGCAGATCGATGAACGGGTCACCGGCGATCTGCTCGGAGAAGCGCGTGCA
The DNA here is from genome assembly GCF_001426145.1 of Rhodococcus sp. Leaf225. Taxonomy (NCBI): domain Bacteria; kingdom Bacillati; phylum Actinomycetota; class Actinomycetes; order Mycobacteriales; family Nocardiaceae; genus Rhodococcus; species Rhodococcus sp. Leaf225. The sequence goes on from NZ_LMRN01000009.1 coordinate 192,281, forward strand.
CCGGGCGCAGAGGACGCACCGCTCCCGGTCGAGCAGGACCTCGGTCGACAGGGGGATCGGCTTGGGATACGTGCGTTTGGTCTCCGTGAAGCGCGACTCGGTGCGGCCGGTGGACATGGCCTGGTTCTGCAGCGGGCACTCGCCACCCTTGTCGCACACCGGGCAGTCGAGCGGATGGTTGATCAGGAGCAGTTCCATCACTCCGCGCTGCGCCTTCTCGGCGATCTCCGAGCTGTGCTGCGTCCGGATCACCATGCCGTCGGACACCGTGGTGGTGCACGACGCCAAGGGCTTGCGTTGGCCCTCGACGTCGACCAGGCACTGCCGGCACGCGCCGACCGGGTCGAGCAGCGGGTGGTCGCAGAACCGCGGGATCTGCACACCGAGCATCTCGGCCGCCCGGATGACCAGGGTGCCTTTCGGGACCGACATCGGGACGCCGTCGAGGGTGATGCCCACCGTCGTCTCGGCGCGCGCGCCGTCGTTCTGCACCGCGGTCATGTCAGTTGTCCTGCCATCAGGGTGGAGAGGTGCGGATCGAAGGGGCATCCACCCTGCTCCACGTGCGCCACGTACTCGTCCCGGAAGTGGGCGATCGACGAGACGATGGGGCTGGCCGCCCCGTCTCCCAACGCGCAGAACGACTTTCCCAGGATGCTGTCGGCGACGTCGAGCAGCTTCTGCAGGTCACCCTCCGATCCGGTGCCGTTCTCGAGGCGCGCGAGTATCTGCACCAGCCAGTAGGTGCCCTCGCGGCACGGGGTGCACTTCCCGCACGATTCGTGCGCGTAGAACTCGCTCCAGCGACGGACCGCGCGGACCACGCACGTCGTCTCGTCGAAGATCTGGAGTGCTTTCGTGCCGAGCATCGATCCCGCGGCACTCACGCCCTCGTAGTCGAGCGGGACGTCGAGGTGCTCGGCCGTGAAGATCGGGGTGGAGGATCCGCCGGGTGTCCAGAACTTCAGCGTGTGCCCGGCGCGGACACCGCCCGCGTGCTCGAGCAACTCGCGCAACGTGATGCCGAGCGGCGCCTCGTACTGTCCGGGGCGGGTGACGTGGCCGGAGAGCGAGTACAGCGTGAAGCCGGGTGACTTCTCACTGCCCATCGAGCGGAACCATTGCGTCCCGCTCGCCAGGACCGTCGGCACACTCGCGATGGACTCGACGTTGTTGACGACGGTGGGGCTCGCGTAGAGGCCCGCCACGGCGGGGAACGGTGGCCGCAGCCGGGGCTGGCCGCGGCGCCCCTCGAGGGAGTCGAGCAGTGCGGTCTCCTCGCCGCAGATGTAGGCGCCCGCCCCCGCATGGACGACGAGGTCCAGATCGAACCCGGAGCCCTGGATGTCCGTGCCCAGATACCCCGCGGCGTAGGCCTCGGCGACCGCGGCCTGCAGCCGCCGCAGCACCGGCACCACCTCACCGCGGAGGTAGACGAACGCGTGCGACGAGCGGATGGCGTACGCCGCGATCACGATGCCCTCGACCAGCGCGTGGGGTGTGGCCATCAGCAGCGGCATGTCCTTGCACGTGCCCGGCTCCGACTCGTCGGCGTTCACCACCAGGTAGTGCGGCACGGTCTGGTTCGCGGGTGTCGGGCCGTCCTGGGGGATGAAGCTCCACTTCGTGCCGGTGGGGAAGCCGGCGCCGCCGCGACCACGCAGGCCGGAGTCCTTGACCGTGCCGATCACCTCGTCGGGTGTCATCGCCAGGGCTGCGGCGAGACCGTCGTACCCGCCGTGGCGGCGGTAGGTGTCCAGAGTCCAGGACTCGGGCTCGTCCCAGTAGCGGCTCAGAACCGGGGTGAGTGTCACGGCCGGGCCTCCTTCGCTGCAGTGCCGTCCGGGCGGGGCACATCGGCCGACGGGGCGGGCGCGGGCTTGTCCGGGGTGGAGTCCGTCGGTGGCTCGGCTGCCGCCGCCGCGTCGGGTTCCGCGTGATCGGGGGCGCGCATGTCCTTCTCCCGCGCGACACGCAGGCCTGCCAGCGTCGCCTCGCCTGCGGTCGGTGCGTCGAGCGCGCCGGGCCGGGTGTCAGGGAAGCCCGCCAGGATGCGCGAGGTCTCGCGGAAGGTGCACAGGGTCGCACCGCGCGTCGGGGTGACCGGGCGCCCGGCGCGGAGTTCGTCGACCAGCGTGCGCGCCGACTCGGGAGTCTGGTTGTCGAAGAACTCCCAGTTCACCATCACCACCGGTGCGTAGTCGCAGGCGGCGTTGCACTCGATGTGTTCGAGCGTCACGGTGCCGTCCGTGACGCCGTCGAGGTGGTCGACGAGGGCCTCGTGAATGGCGTCCCCGCCCATCACGGCGCAGAGAGTGTTGGTGCACACGCCGACGAGGTAGTCGCCTGTCGGCTCGCGGCGGTACATCGAGTAGAACGTCGCCACCGCCGCGACCTCGGCACCCGTGAGGTCGAGTGTGTGCGAACAGAAGTCGATCGCGGCGGGGGTGAGGTACCCGTCCTCGGCCTGGAGCAGATGAAGGATCGGGATGATCGCGGACCGGGCGCGCGGGTAGCGGGCCACGATGGTGGCGGCGTCCGCCTCGAGGCGAGCCAGCACGTCCTCGGGGTAGGTCCGCCGGGCGCCTGGTCGCACGAGTTGGACGCGTTCCTCCGGACGGGGTCCGAAGGGTATCGCCACCGGTTCCCGTGCGCTCATCGGTCCACCCCACCCATCACGGGATCGATGCTCGCCACGGACGCGATCACGTCGGACACCATGCCGCCCTCGCACATCGCCGCGACGGCCTGCAGATTGGTGAACGACGGGTCCCGGAAGTGCACACGGTAGGGCCGGGATCCACCGTCGGAGACCATGTGCACACCCAGCTCGCCGCGGGGTGACTCCACCGCGACGTAGACCTGTCCCTCGGGCACGCGGATGCCCTCGGTGACGAGCTTGAAATGGTGGATCAGCGATTCCATCGATCCGTCCATGATCTTCTGCACGTGCTCGCGGGAGTTGCCCAGTCCGTCGGGGCCCGAGACCAGGTCCGCAGGCCACGCGATCTTCTTGTCCGACACCATCACGGGCCCCGGCGCCAGTCGGTCGAGGCACTGTTCGACGATCTTCAGCGACTCGCTCATCTCGTCGACACGGATGAGATACCGCGCGTAGCAGTCACTCTCCTGTTCGGTGATCACGTCGAACTCGTAGGTCTCGTAGCCGCAGTAGGGCTCCGCGCGACGGAGATCGTGGGGCAAGCCCGTGGCACGCAGCACCGGACCGGTGATCCCGAGTGCCATGCACCCGGTGAGATCGAGGTACCCGATGCCGCGGGTCCGACCCTTCCAGATGGGGTTGTCGTCCAGCATCGCGCTCATGTCGCGCAGGCGGATCGGCAACAGGTGCAGCAGGTCCCGGATCTTCGGCACGGCGTCGTCGGGCAGGTCCATCGCCAGCCCGCCCGGCCGGACGAACGCGTGATTCATCCGCAGGCCCGTGATCGTCTCGAAGATGTCGAGGATCAGTTCACGTTCCCGGAATCCGAAGAGCATGGCGGTGACCGCGCCGAGCTCCATGCCGCCGGTGGCCAGAGCGACCAGGTGCGAGGAGATGCGGTTGAGTTCCATCAGCAACACCCGGATCACGGTCGCGCGTTCCGGCACGTCGTCGGTGATGCCGAGCAGCTTCTCCACGCCGAGGCAGTACGCCGTCTCGTTGAAGAAGGGCGACAGGTAGTCCATCCGCGTCACGTAGGTGACGCCCTGCGTCCAGTTCCGGTACTCGAGGTTCTTCTCGATACCGGTGTGCAGGTAGCCGATTCCGCACCGCGCCTCGGTGACGGTCTCCCCCTCGATCTCGAGGATGAGGCGGAGGACCCCGTGCGTGGAGGGGTGCTGCGGTCCCATGTTGACGACGATGCGCTCCTCACCGGCGGTGCCGGCCAGGTCGACGATCTCGTCCCAGTCCTGGCCCGACGCGGTGTAGACGGTCGGCGTGGTGTGATCCTTCTCGAGTGTCATCAGTTGTACGACCTGCGCTGATCGGGGGGCGCGATCCGCGCGCCCTTGAACTCCACCGGGATGCCGCCCAGCGGGTAGTCCTTGCGTTGCGGGTGCCCCACCCAGTCGTCGGGCATCTCGATGCGTGTCAGGGACGGGTGCCCGTCGAACTCGATGCCGAAGAAGTCGTACGTCTCGCGCTCGTGCCAGTCGGTGGTGGGGTAGATGCCGCACAGCGACGGAATGTGCGGGTCGGACTCCGGCACTGACACTTCGAGACGCAACCGACGACCGTGCGTGATGGACTGCAGATGGTAGACGGCGTGCAGCTCGCGTCCGGTCTCGCCGGGCTGGTGGACGCCACTGACGCCGAGACACAGTTCGAAGCGGAGTGCCTGATCGTCGCGTAGCGCGGACGCGACAGCGGGCAGGTGCGTACGCGCGATGTGCAGAGTCAGCTCACCGCGGTGGAGCACGGCACGCTCGACGGCGTCGTCCCAACGTTCGTCCCGAGCCGCGAGCGCCGACTCCAGTGCGTCCGCCACGACGTCGTGGTCCCCACCGAACGGTCGACTCGCGTTGTCGTGTCGGGGTTTCGGCGGCGCCAGTCGGCCGTAACCCGACGTGTCGCCCGAACCGCGCACTCCGAACATGCCCCGCGCTCTCATCGCAGCAGCGTCTTCGCGTCGATGACGGACGGAGAACTCAGCGCGGCCTTCTCGGTCTCGGCGATGGCCCTCTCGCGGTCGACGCCCAGCGGCATCGCCTGGATCGACGCGTGCAACTGCAGGATGGCGTTGATCAGCATCTCGGGCCGCGGCGGACAACCGGGCAGATAGATGTCGACCGGTACCACGTGGTCGACGCCCTGCACGATGGCGTAGTTGTTGAACATTCCTCCCGAGGACGCGCAGACACCCATCGCCAGAACCCATTTCGGCTCGGCCATCTGGTCGTACACCTGCCGGAGCACCGGTGCCATCTTCTGGCTCACCCGTCCCGCGACGATCATGAGATCGGCCTGGCGGGGGGAGGCGCGGAAGGCCTCCATACCGAACCGGGCGAGATCGAACCGGCCGGACGTCGTCGACATCATCTCGATCGCACAGCACGCCAGTCCGAAGGTCGCGGGCCACAGAGACCCCTTGCGGGCGAAGCCGGCGAGGCCTTCGACAGTGGTCAGCAGGAAGCCGCTCGGCAGCTTCTCTTCCAATCCCATGCGATCACTTCTTCCACGGCGAGTGGATCAGTCCCAGCTGAGACCTCCACGACGCCACTCGTATGCGTAGGCGACGGAAACGTTGACGATGAACAGGGCCATCGCGGCGAGACCGAACACACCCAGTGCCTCGAAGTGCACAGCCCACGGGTACAGGAACACGATCTCGATGTCGAAGATGATGAAAAGCATTGCGGTGAGGTAGAACTTGACCGGAAAGCGACCGCCGCCGATGTGCTGCGGGGTGGGCTCGACGCCACATTCGTACGCGTCGAGCTTGGCGCGGTTGTATCGCTTCGGTCCCACTTCCGATGCCACGAGGACCGAGAACAGCGCGAAGGCGACCGCGATCGCGCCGAGAACGAGGACCGGCACATATGCGTTCATGCCACTCGAACTCCTGCCCGTGTCGTGGGTTCCGACCGGAACCGCCCTACGCCTCGAGGTGATCTGTGCCACACAGTAGGACTTTTTCGTCGCGATGGGTCCGGTTTGGTGACTCGGGCTCACAATCGTCGCGAATCGGTGATCCCCCGGCGTCAGAGATCGGAGATCCGGCGGGGCCTCAGGCAGGGTCGCGGAGCAGTCCCACCACGGCGCGGCCGAGTTCGAGTGGGTCGATCGGGTGCGACACCGACGCGTCGGCACGCGACCAGGTGGCCAACCACGCGTCGTCGGGGCGGCCGGTGAGCACGAGAAGTGGTGGACACGGGTCGATCTCGTCGCGCAGTTGCTTCGCGAGGCCCATCCCGCCGACGGGAGCGCTCTCACCGTCGAGGATCACGAGATCGACACCGCCGCGATCCAGGTGCTCGATCACGACGGGCGCCGTCGCCACGTCGAGATACTCGATCTCGGGCAGGTCGGGGTGCGGGCGACGGCCCAGCGCCTGGTGGACGAGCGCCCGCGTGGACGCGTGGCTGCTGTAGATCAGCACCGACAACGTTGCGTCCGCCACGGGTGGGACGTTACCCAGTGCGCTTCGCGCCCGTGCGCCTTTTGCGTATGCCTGGATGCGCAAAAGACGCACAGGCGCGGAGCGCATCTACGACCGGTACAGCGACTCCTCGTATGCCGGCCCGTAGTACGCCCGCAGTTCCTCGAGCGATTCCGGCGAGTCGGGGATCAGCGTCTTGGAGATCTCTGCGACCGTCGGCAGCACCGACGGATTCCAGGTGTCCGGCTCCCACAGCCGTGACCGCAGGAACGCCTTGGCGCAGTGATGGAAGACCTGCTCGATGTCGACGACGAGCGCGAGGATCGGGCGGTGTCCCTTGACCACGAGGTCGTCGAAGAACGGCGCGTCGGAGATCAACCGCGCGCGGCCGTTGATGCGCAGCGTGTCCCCGCGTCCGGGAACCAGGAAGTCGAGACCCACGAACGGGTTGCTCAGCACGTTGCGGTACCCGTCCATCCGCTTGTTGCCGGGCCGTTCCGCCAGCGCGATGGTGGCGTCGTCGAGGACGTGCACCAGCGAGCCGGGCGGGTCTCCCTTCGGCGAGACGTCGCACCGTCCGGTCTCGTCGGCGGTGGCCACCAGGCAGAACGGCGAGGCCGCGAGGAAGTCGCGGTCGAGCGGATGCAGCCGGGGGCGATCCTTGTGGGCGGCGCGGAAGCTCGGCGTGCCGAACATCGCCGTCAGCGTCTCGCCGTCGGTCACCTGTGTCCACGTCACGACGCGTCACCCACCGGGAGTGCCGGGAGATTCTGCTCGATCTGCTCCCGCGTCGGCTCGAGCCACGGCGGCAGCTTCAACGAGCGCCCGAGTTCGAGCAGTGGCTCGTCGACGTCGAATCCCGGCGCCTCGGTCGCGATCTCGAACAGCACGCCGCCCGGCTCCCGGAAGTAGATCGACTGGAAGTACTGCCGGTCCAGGATCTCGGTGACGTGCGCTCCGCTGTCGACCAGCTCGGTGCGCCAGGCGGTGAGCGTCTCGTGGTCGGGCGCACGGAAGGCGACGTGGTGAACGGTGCCGCCTGCCTGCAGACCACGGTCGCTGCGGTCGGTGACGACGTCGACCAGCGCGCCCGCGCCGCCCGCGGCCATGGCGAACCGCGCGCTCGCGGCACCGTCCGCGGCGACGGTCATGCTCATCCGGTCGGTGAGCAGCTCGGCTGTCGCGTCGAGTGTCGTCTCGGTGAGGGTGACCGAGTGCAGTCCGCGCACCGCGTGTTCGGTGGGCACCGATGCCACGCCGTCCCAGCCGGAGCGGGTGTCCCCGTCGGAGGCGATCAGGTCGAGGACCATGCCGTCGTGGTCGTACAGGCGCAGGACCTCGTCGTCGCCGCGGGTCACCGGCGCCTCGACGCGCACGTTCAGCTCCCGGAGCCGGTCGTGCCAGAAGGACAGCGACGAGCCCGGAACGCTGAACGCTGTCGAGGTCGCGAGTCCGGTTCCCTGTCGTCCGCGCTCGACGTCCTTCCACGGGAAGAAGGTGATGAGCGACGACGGGCTACCGCGGAAGTCCCCGTAATACAGGTGGTAGGTGCCGGGGTCGTCGAAGTTGACGGTCTGCTTCACCAACCGCAGGCCGAGCACGCGCGTGTAGAACTCCACGTTCCGGCCGGGGTCCGACGCGATGGCGGTGACGTGGTGAAGACCGAGAGGGGCGAGTGTCGTCATGGGACCATCGTCCTACGTGTGCGCCGATATCTCCGTGAAAGGGATGCAGTGACCGATACGAACGATGCCTGGCCGGAACTCGTCGTGGACTCGTGGCAGGACACCCGCGACACCGTGCACATGTGGACGCAGATCGTCGGCAAGGTGCGCATGGCTCTGGCGCCACCGCTCAACCACTGGTGGGGCGTGACGTCCTACGTCGATGCGTCCGGACTCACCACCTCGCTCATGCCGTACCGCGGCGGCGGAGTCGAGATCCGCTTCGACTTCCTCCGACACCGGCTGACCATCGAGACCACGTGGGGCGACGCACGCGAGATGGAGTTGCGGCCGCGCACGGTCGCGGACTTCCACGACGAGTTCTTCGCCCACCTCGAGGCGCTCGGGGTCCACGTCTCGATCATGGGCTCCCCCGTCGAGGTCGACCCGTCGATTCCGTTCGCCGAGGACACCGTGCATGCCAGCTACGACGCCGAAGCGATGACGCGATACTGGCGCTCGCTGGTGTCGGCTCATCGGGTGTTCTCCGCGTTCCGCGGCGGGTTCCGCGGGAAGTCCAGTCCGTCCCACTTCTTCTGGGGGGCCTTCGACCTGGCGGTGACCCGGTTCTCGGGTCGCCCCGCGGCGCAGCATCCGGGCGGGGTGCCCAACTGCCCCGACTGGGTGATGCACGAGGCCTACAACGAGGAGGTGTCGAGCGCCGGGTACTGGCCCGGCGGGGCGTCGGAGGGCATCTTCTACTCGTACGCCTACCCGCAACCCGACGGCTTCGACACCGCGGTCGTCGAGCCGGCGCAGGCGTACTTCGATCGCGATCTCGGCGAGTTCGTGCTCCCCTACTCGGCGGTGCGTGAGGCCGAGGACGGCGATGCCCTGCTGCGGGAGTTCCTCGAGAGCACTGCACGCATCGCCGCGGACCTCGCGGAGTGGCCCGACGGTCAGGGCAGGATCGAGTCCACGTAGCCGCCGTCGACGCGCAGTGCGCCGCCCGTGGTGGCCGACGCGAGAGGTGAACTGAGGTAGACCACCATGTTGGCGATCTCCTCGGGCTCGATGAGTCGCTGGATCAGGCTCTGCGGGCGGTACTTCACCATGAACTCGTGCTGCGCCTCGTCCCACGGCAACTCGTCGCCCACCAGATCGCGGACGAAGGTCTCGACACCTCCCGTGTGTGTCGGTCCGGCGATGACGGAGTTGACGGTCACGCCCGAGCCGGCCGCCTCCTTCGCGAAGCCGCGCGACACCGCGAGCAGCGCGGTCTTGGACATGCCGTAGTGGATCATCTCGGCCGGAATCACGACGGCCGAGTCGCTGGCGATCGACAGGACCCGTCCCCAGCCCCGGTCCTTCATACCCGGAAGGTAGGCGCGGATCAGACGCACGGCGGCGAGGACGTTGACCTCGAAATAGCGGCGCCACTCGTCGTCGTCGATCTCCAGAGCCGGTGTGGCGCCGAAGATTCCGAGATTGTTCACCAGGACGTCGACATCGGGGTGTGCCTGCACCAGGGCGCGTGTGCCGTCCTCCGTGCTGACGTCCGCCGGGGCCGCGACGACCGTCGCGTCGGGTACCTCCGCGGTGAGACGGTCGAGTGCCGCACCGACGGACGCGTCGGACCGGCCGTTGATCAGCACGGTCGCTCCCGCTCGGGCGAGGCCGACGGCGATGGCGTAGCCGATGCCCTGCGTGGAACCCGTGACGAGGGCTGTCCGGCCGCTCAGATCGATCTGCATGTGTCCTCCTGGTGTCAGGTACGGGTCAGCAGCATCGGCAGGTGGTCTATTCCTGCCTCCAGATAGTTCGGCCCGGTGCGCACGAAGCCGAGGCGCACGTACCACTCCTCAAGGTAGGCCTGGGCGGAGATCGCGACGTCGGTGCCCGCGAACTCGATCGCCGCCCGCACCAGGTCGGCGGCCAGCCCGCGTCCGCGTGCCGCCGACGCCGTGGCGACGCGGCCGATGTGGGCCGGCACCTCGTCCTGCAACACCCGCAGTGTCGCGAGCACGTCGCCGTTCGGCTCCTCCGACCAGAACAAGGTGGTCGTGGGTTCGAGATCGCGCCCGTCGATCTCCTGCTCGCCGACGATGCCCTGCTCGTGAATGAACACCTCGGTGCGCAACTGCAGGACGCGGTACAGCGCAACGGGATCGACGTCTCGAACGGTGGCGTGATGGATGCTGGTCACCGCACCACTATCCCAGGGCCGCGAACCCCACCGGATCCGAGAGCAGGGTCGCGACGGTGGACAGGAACTTGGAGCCCTGTTCGCCGTCGACGAGCCGGTGGTCGAACGACAGACTGAGGGTCGTGACGTGTCGCAGCGCGATCTCCCCGCGGTACTCCCACGGCTGACGCCGGACGGCCCCGAAGCACAGGATGGCGGCCTCGCCGGGCGTGAGGATCGGGGTGCCCGAATCGATACCGAACACGCCGATGTTGGTGATCGTGATGGTCCCGTCGGCGAGCTCCGCCGGACCGGTCTTCCCCTCCTTGGCGACGGCGGTCAGCGCGGACAGTGACGAGCACAGGTCGCGGAATCCGAGGGTCTGCGCGTTCTTGATGTTGGGAACCATCAGCCCGCGCGGTGTCGCCGCGGCGATACCGAGGTTCACGTACTTCTTGGTGACGATCTCGTTCGCCGCCTCGTCCCACGACGAGTTGAGGCTCGGGTGCTCCCGGACGGCGATGAGCAGGGCCTTCGCGACGAGAGCGAGCGGCGTCACGCGGACACCGGCCAGCAGTGGGCTCGCCTTCAGCTCGTCGAGCAACTCCATCATCGGTGTGACGTCGACGGTGACGAACTCGGTGACGTGCGGCGCGGTGAACGCGCTGCGCACCATGGCCTCGGCGGTGTGCTTGCGGACGCCCTTGATCGGCGTGCGCTCCTCGTCCGCGTGCGGCGCGGAGGAGACGGCCAGGTCGTCGCGGGTCACGTTGCCGTGCGGTCCCGTCGGGGCCACGGTCGCGAGGTCGATACCGCGCTCACGCGCTTCCTTGCGTACCGGCGGCGCGGCCAGGGGCCGACGACTCGATGTCTCCTCCGCGACGCCGTAGCCGACGAGGACGGGCGTCCGCGTCGGCGCGGCCCCGACCGTCTCGGACTCCGTCTTCTCGACCGACGGCTCGGGACGCGCGTCGGCTGCCGCCTCGTCGGCGGTGTCGGGCGAGGCCGGACCGGTCGTCGACGGACCCGCCACCTCGATGTCGAGGAACGGTGCGCCCACGTCGATGGTGGTGCCCTCCTCGGCGTGCCGCGCCACGACCACGCCGGCATAGGGAGACGGCAGTTCGACGGACGCCTTCGCGGTCTCGACCTCGGCGATGGTCTGGTTGAGCGTGATGGTGTCGCCGACGTCGACCGACCAGGTGAGCAGCTCGGCGTCGGCGAGCCCCTCGCCGAGGTCCGGCAGCAGGAATGTCTTGACCGTGGACATGGCGGATGCTCCTCGTGAGTGCACTCGTGAACGCTGTGTGTCAGATCACACAATCACCACGCCGCACAGTGCGCAAGAGACGGTCGACCGAGTGAGCACGATGACCAACGGCGGCGGTCGAGCGAGGCAGTCGGTCGTGCACCGTGCGTCAGCGCAGTGCGGCCACGATCTCGCGCGCGGTGTTCTGGTGACTCGCCGCCGTGGGGTGCAGCGGCACCACCGCGTCCGGAGACGTCGGCACCGCGCCGACCATCCAGCTGTCGGCGGCGCACACGTCGTGGTCACGGGTGGTCGGCGCGAGGTCGACGAACGTGGCGTCGTGCGCGACGGCGGCGCGACTCATCACCGAGTTGAGCTGATCGATGCGGGCCTGTAGGTAGGTCGCGTCCGCGGGCCGCACGGGCTGCGAGTCGAGGCAGCCGCCGGGCCGGATGCCGGTGGGATACCCGACCATCACCACCTGCGCGGCCGGCGCCCGGCGGGCGATCTCGTCGAGGATCGTGTCGTACGTCGCGGCGAACGCGTCGATACGGTCGCGGTAGGTGTCCGGACGATCGGAGCACGATGGCGTCAGAGGAGCCGGGAGCACGCTGATACAGCCCGCCGCGAGCTGAACCAACTGGATGTCGTTGCCGCCGATTCCCAGGGTGACGAGCGTGGTGTCCGGACCGAGCGCGTCGAACTGCGGTGCGGCGACTCCGCCGCCGAGCCCGGTCTGCGGTCCCGCGAGGTTCTCGCTCTCCGCGGCGCCGCACGTCACGTCGCGCACCGTGTCGATGCCGAGTTCGCGAGCGACGAGCGTGGGGTAGTTCACCGCGGACCGGCCGCAGATCCCGGACGGTGTCTGCGGTGCGATTCCGCTGCCGGCGGAGAACGAATCTCCTAGCGCGACATACGCACCGGGTGCCGGCGCGGCGGCCGCGGGAGCGGCGGACAGAGTGCTCGCGGCGGCGGCAGCCGCCACTGCGACGACGAGTCGGCGTGTCGACATGCGCGCAGTCCTAGTCGGCGTCGTTCGATGCTTCCGACTCCGCGACGTCGGGTGCGTTCTCTCGCGTCGCCATACCGCCGGCGCCGCCCTGATCGGCGGGTCCGGGTCGGCCGCCCTTGGGCTCGTCGGTGGAGTCGTTCGTCGTCGTCTTCTCGGCCATGGACTCAGCGTAAACGGCCGTGGCGCCGTCGGACCTCGAAAGGTCGGGACCGGGTGCGCGCATCCCCACCGCCGCCAGTTCGAGCGCCGCGAGCGAGCGGACCACGTCGGGGTCGCCCGCGCGCCAGGCGCCGGCAGGATCGGGATGGATGTGCGTCAGTTCCGTCAGCGGTCGCCGTGCGAGAGCACGCAGCGCGAAGAGGTCGAGGTCGGCGCCGGACCGGAGCAGCGCCGCCGCGGCGGTGGCCTGCCGGGCGAAGCGGATCCGCCGCGGGAGCCACAGGAGCCACAGGAGCGCGACGATGGGGAGCAGGGCGACGGTGACACCGAGGAACGACGCCAGCGCCTCGACCGCCGCGACCTGCGCCTCACCTGCGCCGCGCAGTGCGGCGCCGGCGTCCCCGGCCCGGTCGAACGGTGTGCGGACGTCGTCACCGATGAGTGGGACGGAGGACACCCGTTCGCCCGCGGACCGGAGGTTGTTCTCCAGTCCGCTTCCGGCGTCGGCGATCTCGCGTCCGGGCGCCGCCAACGCCATCACCGCGTCGTGCAGCGCCAGGCCCACCCGGATCCAGACCACGGTCCACACCGCGACCACCACGTCGGCGACCACCTGGCGGGTCCGGCGGGCGGGCAGCTCCGAGTAGAGGGTCATCACACGGACTCCGACCAGACGCCTGTCGCGAGGAAGTGGTCGATGCTGGCGCGGTGTGCGTCGAGGTTCATGCCGTGGCTCGTCACCCAGGTGTCGTCGTAGTAGGTGCCCTCGTAGCGCTCTCCCCCGTCGCACAGCAGCGTGACGATGCTCCCCTGCTCTCCGCGAGCCTTCATGTCCGCTGCCAACCGGAACGCGCCGACGAGGTTGGTCCCGGTCGATCCACCGGCGTGCAGGCCCGTCACCTGGTCGAGCATGCGGACGGCCGCCACCGAGGCGGCGTCGGGGATCTGCACCATGTGCTCGATGACGGCGGGGACGAACGACGGCTCGACGCGGGGCCGACCGATTCCCTCGATGCGCGATCCGGTGCCGACGGCGTCACGGGTGTCGTCGCGCCACGCCTCGAAGAACGCGGATCCCTCGGGGTCGACGACACACACCCGGGTGGGCACGCGCCGGTAGCGGCAGTACCGGCCGATGGTCGCGCTGGTGCCACCGGTGCCGGCGCCGACCACCACCCAGGTGGGGACGGGGAACCGTTCGAGGGCCATCTGATCGAAGATGGAGGCGGCGATGCTGTTGTTGCCGCGCCAGTCGGTGACCACCGACGCATTGGTGAACTGGTCGAGATACAGCCAGTCCTTCTGCGCACCCAGTTCCTCCGCGACGTCGTACACGGCACCCGAGTGCTCGACGAGGCGACAGATGCCGCCGTAGCGCTCGATCAGCGCGATCTTCGTCGGGCTGGTGGTGGCCGGCATGACCGCGACGAACTCGAGGCCGATGAGCCGGGCGAAGTACGCCTCCGACACGGCGGTCGACCCGGACGACGCCTCGACGAGCGTGGTGCGGGGCCCGATGTCCCCGTTGGCCAGGCCGAAGAGGAAGAGCGACCGTGCGAGCCGATGCTTGAGCGATCCGGTGGGGTGGACCGACTCGTCCTTGAGGTAGAGATCGATGCCCCACTCGGCCGGCAGTGGGAAGGGATGCAGATGAGTGTCCGCGCTGCGGTTCGCGTCGGCCTCGACGATGCGCAGCGCGTTCTCCACCCAGGAACGGTCCTCGATTCTCATGACGGTCATTCTGTCCGACGCGCGGCCCCGCTCGGTGGTTGACTGCGGTGGTCAGGGGGAACTCGACCCGTCGAGCCCCCACCTTCACGAGAGGCACCTGTGACGACCGCATACATCAATGCCATCTCGACCGCCGTTCCCGAGCACGACGTCCACGACGACTTCGTCGCCTACGCCGACAGCACGTTCACGCTGCGACGGAAGCAATTGCTGTTCCGCCGCATGGCGGATCGCGCGCAGATCTCGCACCGGTGGTCCGCGTTCCCGTCCATCGCCAGTTTCTACGGCGACGATCCCAACGCCGTCGACACGCAGGCGCGGATGCAGGAGTTCGAGCGCACCGCTCCCGGACTCGCCGTTCGTGCCGTGGACGGGCTCGGCCTCGGCGACGCGGCAGCGGACATCACCCATCTCATCGTCCTGACATGTACCGGGTTCTACACTCCGGGAATCGATTTCGAGATCATGAAGCAGTGCGGCGTGCCCACCACGGCAGAGCGCACCCAGGTCGGTTTCATGGGCTGCTTCGCCGGCATCAACGGTCTCAAGCTCGCCCACCACATCGTGCGCTCCGAGCCCGCCGCGAAGGTGCTCGTGGTCAGCGTCGAACTGTGCTCGCTGCACATGCAGCAGACCGACGATCTCGAGACGATGCTGTCGTTCCTGGTGTTCGGCGACGGCGCCGCGGCCGTGCTGGTCACTGCCGAGTCCACCGGTCTGGCCATGGACTCCTTCCAGGCCCTCATGATCGAGGACTCCCGCGACCTCATCACCTGGCGCATCGGCGGCATGGGGTTCGACATGGTGCTCTCCGGCAAGGTGCCGGGCTCGTTGTCACGCGCGTTGGACGAGACCACGATGAAGACGGTGCTCTCGGGGGCGGAGACGTCGTCGATCGACCTGTGGGCCGTGCATCCCGGTGGTCGCTCGATCCTCGACGCGGTGGAGGGCGCGCTGCACCTCGACGCAGACGCTCTGACGTCGTCGCGCCGCGTGCTCGAGAACTACGGCAACATGTCGTCGGCCACCGTGCTGTTCGTGCTCGCGGACATGCTCGAGCGGGGTGACACCGGGTCGGGATGCGCGATGGCGTTCGGACCCGGACTCACCGCCGAGACCATGCTGTTCCACGCAGCCTGATCACCCCAGCCGTTCGATCGACCCAGCCGTTCCGTCAATCCAGCAGGCGCGTGGCTTCCTCGCGTAGTTCGATCTTGCGGATCTTGCCGGTCACGGTCATGGGAAAGGCATCCATGACGCGCAGGTAGCGCGGGATCTTGTATCGCGCGATGCGGCCGTCGCAGTAGGCCCGGAGATCGTCGACGGTCATGGCCGCGGCGCCCTCACGCAGACGGACGCAGGCCATCAGTTCCTCGCCGTACTTGTCGTCGGGCACACCGATGACCTGTGCGTCCAGGATGTCGGGGTGGGAGTACAGGAACTCCTCGATCTCACGGGGGTAGATGTTCTCGCCGCCGCGGATCACCATGTCCTTGATGCGCCCGGTGATGGCGACGTAGCCGTCGTCGTCCATGGTGCCGATGTCGCCCGTGTGCATCCAGCGCTCGGAATCGAGTGCCTCGGCGGTCTTCTCGGGGTCGTCCCAGTAACCGAGCATCACGGAGTACCCCCGTGTGCACAGTTCACCGGGCTCTCCGCGGGGAACCGTCTCCCCGGTGACGGGGTCGACGATCTTCACCTCGAGATGCGGTCCGACTCGTCCGACCGTGGACACGCGCTGCTCGATCGTGTCGTCGGAGCGGGTCTGCAGTGACACCGGGGACGTCTCGGTCATCCCGTAACAGATGGAGACCTCCGCCATTCCCATGACGTCGATGACCTGCTTCATCACCTCGGTGGGACAGGGTGATCCGGCCATGATGCCCGTGCGCAGCGACCGAAGATCGTGCTCCGCCAGGTCGGGAACGGCCAGTTCCGCGATGAACATGGTGGGAACTCCGTAGAGCGAGGTGCACCGCTCGGCGGAGACCGCGGCCAGTGTCGCTGCCGGATCGAACGACGGTCCCGGGATCACCATGGTCGAACCGTGCGAGGTGCAGGCGAGGTTTCCCATCACCATCCCGAAGCAGTGATAGAACGGCACGGGAATGCAGACACGGTCCGCCTCGGTGTAATGGCAGAGTTCGCCGACGAAGTAGCCGTTGTTCAGGATGTTGCGGTGGCTCAGCGTCGCGCCCTTGGGGAATCCCGTGGTGCCGGAGGTGTACTGGATGTTGATGGCGTCGTCGGGACCGAGTTCGGCACTGCGCCGGTCGAGTTCGTCCACATCGACGGACTCACCGTCGGTGACGAGGTCGCTCCAGTCGTCGGTGCGGAGGTACACGACGTGGGCCAGATCGGTGCACTCGCCGCGCACGGCGTCGATCATCGAGGCGTAGTCCGAGGTGCCGTGCGCCCGGACCGCCACCAGCATGGTGGCGCCGGACTGGTCGAGCACGTACTGCAGCTCGTGCGCACGGTAGGCAGGGTTGATGGTCACCAGCACCGCGCCGATCTTCGCGGTGGCGTACTGGACGATGGTCCACTCCGGGCAGTTCGGTGCCCAGATCCCCACGCGATCCCCGCGACGGATTCCGCGCGCGAGCAGGCCGCGGGCGAGATCGTCGACGTCGGATCGCAACTCGTCGTACGTCCACCGGCGACCGGACGCGACGTCCACGAGAGCGTCCGACGAGCCCACCCGCGCGGCGGTGCGATCGAAGTTCCGTCCGATCGTCTCGTCGAGCAGCGGCGTGTCGGTCGGGCCGGACGAGTAGGAAGTCTGCGGTGACAAAGTCGCTCCTCGAGGCTCGGGTACCTCCGCGACGCTAATCCATGGGACGGCCGCCCGTCTGCGGTTTCCCCGATTTCGGTTAATCGTGATTCATCGAAGTGGCGTGTTTCCGTTCGGCGTTCACCGGGGGTCCCTATGCTTCGTCGATGCCGCTGCAACGACGACTGACCACGCGCGACGCCGTCGTCATTGGCGTGGGGTCGATGGTCGGCGCCGGGGTGTTCTCCGCCTTCGGCCCGGCCGCGGCGGCCGCGGGTGGCGGGCTGCTGGTCGGGCTCGCCGTCGCCGCCGTCGTGGCGTTCTGCAACGCGACGTCGACTGCCCAGCTCGCCGCGGTGCACCCCACGTCCGGCGGCGCCTACGCGTACGGGCGAGCGCGACTCGGTGACCGGTGGGGCTTCCTGGCGGGCTGGAGTTTCGTGGTCGGCAAGACCGCGAGTTGTGCCGCCATGGCCCTGACGTTCGGCGCGTACGCGTGGCCCGAGCACACACGGGCGCTCGCCGTGATCGCGGTGGTGGCGCTGGCGGCGGTCAACTGCCTGGGCATCACCCGCACCGCGTCGGTCACGCGCGTGCTCGTGGCGGTGGTGCTCGTCGTGCTCGTCGCGGCACTGATCGTCGGTGCGACGGGCTCGTCCACCGTGACGGGCGCCGAGTTCTCGGCGACCTCGGGTCCGGTGGGCGTTCTGCAGTCCGCGGGGATCCTGTTCTTCGCCTTCGCAGGGTACGCGCGCATCGCGACACTCGGAGAGGAGGTGCGGGACCCGGCGCGCACCATCCCCCGCGCCGTGGTCGGCGCCCTCGCGTGCGCGGTCGTGATCTACGCGGCCGTCGCAGTGATGCTGCTGCACGTTCTCGGGGCGGACGCACTCGCGCGCTCGACGGCTCCGGTGGCCGCTGCGATGGACGCGGTCGGGGCACACTGGGCGGGCCCGGTGGTGCGCGTCGGGGCATCGGCCGCGGCTCTCGGAGCCCTGCTGGGACTGATCGCGGGGATCGGCCGCACCACGATGGCGATGGCGCGGGAAGGGGACATGCCGCGATACCTCGCGCACGTCGACGAGCGCCGCTCGGTTCCGCGCGCCGCGGAGATCACCGTGGCCGCCGTGGTGGTGGTCGTGGTTCTCACGCTCGACGTGCGGAACGCGATCGGATTCTCATCGTTCGGAGTTCTCGTCTATTACGCCGTGGCCAATGCCGCGGCATTCACGCAGACCGGTTCCGATCGCCGGTGGCCGCGGGCACTGCAGATGCTCGGGCTCTGCGGCTGCGTCCTGCTGGCGGTCACACTGCCCGCGGCGGCGGTGGTGGTCGGAATCGGGGTCCTGTCGGCAGGGTCGGCCGGACGGTGGATGCTGCAGCGCCGGCGCGCATTGCGGTCATGACATCGCTACTGCCTTGACGTCACTGGGCGGAGTTGTACGCCTCTTCGACCTCGGCCGGAATACGTCCGCGGCTCGAGACCGTGTACCCGTTCTGATTCGCCCACTCGCGAATGGCTCTGGTCTGCAGAGGATCTCGCGGAGACGAGCCGACCTGCGTCGCCGTTCCGGTCGCCTTCTTCGCCGTTGCCTTCTTGCCACGTGACGACACCTTCGTGGCGTGCTCGGCCCAGTAATCGAGTTGCTTGCGGAACTCCTTGGCATTCTTCACACCGAGATCGATCTCGTACTCCACACCGTCGACCGAGAAACCGATGGTCTCCCCTTTACCCGATTTGATGGGTGCGCCGTCGATATCGTCGACCAATTCCACGAAGACCTGTTTCGCCATGACGCTGTGGTTCCTTTCGATGATGAGTTCCCCGACCGAACCGGACATGGATTCATCGAGCCGTCGTCGACTCGTCGTTCCGACCACCATCGCGGTTCTTCCGCCAGAGTTTATCCATCTCGAAGCCCGATTAGCGAGTCACCGCCAATTCCGGTTCGATGTCGTGTACTCGTGCCGGTCCTTCGATACCGCACGGTTCGGTCGTTCGAGGTCACGCGGCTCGGGAAATATTCTCCGCCGGGCGGGCGTTCGCACCTGAGAAGTCTTCTTTTTCTCGAAAGGGTGAACGCACGTGGCCGTACCACTGTCCGTACTCGATCTCGCACAGGTCGGCGAGGGTGAAACTCCTCGAAGCAGTTTCGATGCCAGTGTCGCGTTGGCCCGCCTCGCGGAGGAGAGCGGATATCGGCGAGTCTGGTACGCGGAGCACCACAACATGCCCTCCATCGCGTCCTCGGCGACGTCGGTCCTCATCGCACACGTGGCCGCGCACACCTCGTCCATTCGCCTCGGATCGGGTGGAGTGATGTTGCCTAACCATTCTCCGCTGACCATTGCCGAGCAATTCGGAACGCTGGCCACACTCCATCCGGACCGTATCGATCTCGGTCTCGGCAGAGCGCCGGGATCCGATCAGACCACCATGCGTGCGCTGCGACGTGACCCGTCGTCGGCCGATTCCTTCCCGCAGGACGTTCTCGAACTCCAGGGCTACCTGTCGGGTTCGAGTCGGGTTCCGGGAGTGCAGGCAGTGCCGGGCGCGGGAACCGATGTGCCGCTCTACATTCTGGGATCCTCGCTCTTCGGTGCGCAGCTCGCAGCACATCTCGGCCTTCCGTATGCCAACGCGTCGCACTTCTCTCCCGACTCGCTCGAGGAGGCCGTGGCCGTCTATCGGGACACGTTCCAGCCGTCCGCACAGCTCGCCGAGCCCTACGTCATCGCCGCCGTCAACGCGACGGTCGCACCGACGTCCGCTCGCGCGCACGAGCTGTTCACGGCCGGTCTGCGTCGCCGGGTGGTGCAGATGGTGGGACGCGGCCGTTCCTTCTCCGAGGAGGAGGTGGACATGATCATGGACTCTCCCGCGGGCCGACAGATTCAGGGAATGGTGAAGTACTCGGCCGTCGGAACGCCGGCGGAGGCGTCGGACTACATCGATCGTTTCGCCGCGCACGCCCGGGCGGACGAGGTCATCGTCGCCAGCGGTATCGACGACACCGACGAGCGACTGCTCTCCTACCGCCTGCTCGCCGAGCAGCATCTGCACGCCACCGCGGCCTGACGCCGCACGACCGACACCGCCCGCGCGATGACTTTTCCGCCCGGGCGGGGTCGGTAGTGGTGAGTGGCCCTGACGCCGGGGCCGACGACACCACACCAGGAGACACCATGTCCGGCATGATCTTCGTCAACACCTTCGTCCAGGACGTCGCCGCGAGCCGCGCGTTCTTCACGTCGCTGGGATTCTCTTTCAACGACACCTTCAGCGACGAGAACACCGCGTGCCTGATCGTCAACGAGCAGGCCGTCGTGATGCTGCTGAACGTCCCGCGCTTCAAGGACTTCATCCGCGACGACGTCGCGGACCTCTCCACCTCGCGCGAGATGCTGCTGGCCGTGTCGGCCGACAGCAAGGAGGCCGTCGACGCCATGGCCGACGCGGCGCTCGCCGCGGGCGGCAGTGACTGGATGGATCCGCAGGACCACGGCTTCATGTACGGGAGGTCGTTCCGCGACCTCGACGGTCACGTGTGGGAAGTGACCTGGATGGACCCGGCCGTCGCCTCGGGCGAGGCCACGCCTCCCGACATGTGAGCCGCGGCTGGTGACCCGGGCTCAGCCCGGGTACACCGGTGGCAGGCCGAACCGATCGAACAGCGTGAGATCGAAGAAGCACGCCACATGCGCGACGCGGGCGTCGATGATCTCGAGGACGTGCAGCTGGAACGGACGGTGTACCCCGTCCTCTCCGAGCATGTAGAGGCCGAAGGCCGGCTGCCCGTTGGCGGTGGTCGCCATCATCCGCATCGACTCGGGGCCGGTCGCGGGACACTTCGTCGAGATGAGGGCGCCGATGTCGGCCGGGCCGCGGTACCACCCGGTGAACGGCGGCATCTCCCAGACAGCCTCTGCGGCGAAAAGTTTCACGATGCCGTCGATGTCGTACGTCTCGAATCCCTCGACGTAGCGTCGCAGCAACTCTCGCGTCTCCGGCGACTCCGGCTCGGACACGGAGTTCTCGTCGGGCATGATCGCCTCGATCTGGCCGCGCGCACGTTGCAGCAGGCTGTTGACTGCAGCAGTGGAGGTGCCGAGCAGTTCGGCCACCTCGGACGCCTTCCACTGCAACACCTCTCGGAGTACGAGGACGGCTCGCTGCCGGGCGGACAGATGCTGTAACGCGGCCACGAACGCGAGCCGCACCGATTCACGCGAGCCGATCAGCGATGCCGGGTCGTCGTCCACCGGATCGCCGAACGGCGGCGCCGGCTCGAGCCACGCGATCTCGTGGCGCTCGACCAGCTCGTCCGACGGATCGGACGACGGCGTACCCAGCCCCGACGGCATCGGTCGGCGCTTGCGGCCCTCGAGCGAGGTGAGGCAGGTGTTCGTGGCGATGCGGTAGAGCCACGTGCGCAGCGACGAGTCGCCCTTGAAGTTCGCGTACCCCTTCCACCCTCGGACCAGGGTGTCCTGCACCAGATCCTCCGCGTCGTGGATGGATCCGGTCATGCGGTAACAGTGCGCGAGGAGCTCGCGGCGGTACGGTTCCGCGAGAGTCATGAAGTCGTTGCCGAGCTCCTGCGTCGCAGTCATGCGAGGAGGATAGTCCTCGCAGGGACGACTCGCCGAGGAAAATTTCGGGGCTTCGTGATGAGTTTCCGTGGCGCACGCGGTCGACAGTCACATGACCACACACCTCACCCGCGCCACCACCACCGCACCGTCCCGCGGAGCCGTTCGAGCAGGATGGATCGTCAGCGCGCTGGTGGTCGTCTTCATGCTGTTCGACGCCGTGATCCATCTGCTGAACCTGGACGTCGTGAAGGACGCGTCCGCCGAACTCGGACTCCCCGTCGACATGGCCCCGAAGATCGGCGTCGTCTGCCTCGTGATCGTGACCCTGTACGTGATTCCGCGGACCGCGCCGCTGGGTGCCGTCCTGTTGACCGGCTACCTCGGTGGAGCGGTGATCACGAACTGGCGCACCGACCAGCCACTCGTCAGCACGGTGTTCTTCGCGATCTACGTCGGCATCGCCGCGTGGCTCGGACTCTGGCTGCGTGACGGCCGAGTCCGAGCCTTGCTCGCAGGCTGAGTCACACCACCGAGGACCGGAAGGATCGGAGCCGCAGGCTGTTGGTGACGACGAAGACCGACGACAGCGCCATCGCGGCACCGGCCAGCATGGGGTTGAGCAGTCCGGCGGCCGCGAGCGGGATCGCCGCGACGTTGTAGGCGAAGGCCCAGAAGAGATTGACCTTGATGGTGCGGAGGGTCGCGCGCGAGAGGCGCACCGCGTCGACCGCGACGCGCAGATCTCCCCGCACCAGCGTGAGGTCGCCGGCCTCGATCGCGACGTCGGTGCCCGTGCCCATCGAGAGTCCGAGGTCCGACGTCGCCAGTGCCGCAGCATCGTTGACGCCGTCACCGACCATGGCGACGACCTTGCCCGACGCCTGCAGCTCGCGGATCGCGTCCACCTTCTGCTCCGGCAGCACACCGGCGACGACGGTGTCGATACCGACCGAGGCGGCCACCGTGCGGGCTGCGGACTCGTTGTCACCGGTGAGCATGATCGGGTCGAGACCCAGTGCGCGGAGCTCCGAGACCGCCTGCGCGGACGTCTCCTTCACGGTGTCGGAGACCGCGATGACGGCGCGGGCCTCGTCGTCCCACCCGACGACCACCGCGGTGGCCCCGGTGGCCTCGGCGTCCTCGAAGGCCGTCTGCAGAGCACTGGGCAGTGCGCCGCCCACCAGACCGGGGCGTCCGACGACCACGCGGTGGCCGTCGACCGTCGCGGTGACACCGCGTCCCGCCGTGGTGGTGAAGTCGGTGGCGGCGACGGGCTCTCCGTGCGCGGTCCGGTACGCGTCGACGATCGCGCGGGCGACCGGGTGCTCGGAACCGGACTCCGCCGCCGCGGCGAACCGCAGCGCGTCGTCGCGAGCGTCTCCCACGACGGACTGCACGCTCATGACACCGCTGGTGATGGTGCCCGTCTTGTCCAGCACGATGGTGTTCACGCGCCGGGTGCGCTCGAGCACCTCGGGTCCCTTGATGAGGACGCCGAGTTGGGCGCCGCGTCCGGTGCCCACCATCAGGGCTGTCGGAGTGGCCAGGCCCAGCGCGCACGGGCACGCGATGATGAGGACCGCGACGGATGCGGTGAACGCGGCGGACCAGCTGCCGCTGACGAGGACCCAGCCCAGCAGGGTGGCCAGGGCGAGACCGATCACGACGGGGACGAAGACGCCCGAGATGCGGTCGGCCAGGCGCTGCGCCTCGGCCTTGCCGTTCTGCGCGTCCTCCACGATGCGGGCCATGCGCGCGAGCTGCGTGTCCGCGCCCACGCGGTCGGCGACGACGGTGAGCGCGCCACCCACGTTGACGGTCCCGCCCGTGACCGTGGCGCCCGGACCGACCTCCACGGGGATGGACTCACCGGAGATCATCGAGGCGTCGACGGCGGACGTGCCGCTCTCGACGGTGCCGTCGGCGGCGATCTTCTCGCCCGGCCTGACGACGATGCGGTCTCCGACCACGAGCTCGTCGGCGGGCACGCTGACCTCACTGCCGTTGCGCAGCACGGTCGCGTTCCTGGAGCCGACCTCGAGCAACGCACGCAGAGCGGCGCCGGCGCTGCGCTTGGACCGCGCTTCCAGATACCGACCCGCGAGCAGGAACGTCGTGACGCCGGCCGCCGCCTCGAGATAGATGTTCGCGCTGCCGTCGCCACGCGAGACGGTGAACTCGAAGGCGTGTCGCATGCCGGGCATGCCCGCGTGGCCGAAGAAGAGCGCGTACAGCGACCAGCCGAAGGCGGCCAGCGTGCCCACCGACACGAGCGTGTCCATGGTGGTCGCGCCGTGCCGCGCAGTGGTGAAGGCGGCGCGGTGGAACGGCAGTCCGCCCCACACGACGACGGGCGCGGCGAGGGTGAGCGAGAGCCACTGCCAGTTGTCGAACTGCAGCGGCGGAATCATCGCCATCGCGATGACGGGAACGGACAGCAGCGTCGACACGAGCAGACGCGTGCGCAGGGGATCGGACTCGGCTGCGGCGGCATCGGACTCGGCTGCGGGAGGGCCGGCCGGTCGGTGCGGTTCGTGCACGGTCGCTGTGTAGCCGGCCTTCTCGACGGTGCCGATGAGGTCCCCGGTCTCGACGGTCGCGTCCGTGGCGATGCTCGCCTTCTCGGTGGCGTAGTTGACCGTCGCGGTCACACCGTCGAGGCGGTTGAGCTTCTTCTCGATGCGGTTGGCGCACGACGCGCAGGTCATGCCGCCGATGTCGAGCTGGATGTTCGCGGCCTTCTCCCCGGTGGTCACGGCTGAGCCAGCTCGTACCCGGCCTCGTCCACCGCGGTTGCGAGGGCAGCGTCGTCGACAGGTGTGTCGGACTCGACATCGACGCGTCCGGACTCGAGGTCGACGTGGACCGAGGTGACTCCCTGCAGGGCGCTCACCTCCTCCGTCACCGCTGCGACGCAGTGCTGGCAGGTCATTCCGACGACGGTGACAGTCTTCGTGGTCATGAGAACTACCATACCCCCCTACGGTATGCCGTCAACCCCGTGTCGCCCGGCGTTCGGCGGCTCGACACCTCCTGTGGTTAGGGTGGACGAGCCCGGTACACACAGGGTGACCGAGCTCCGATCCGGGAGCACTGGGAAGCGAGAACTCATGGAGCCAGTCGAGCAGACCTGGCGCACCGCCGAGCATCCACGGCCGGACCATTTCCTCCTGCACATCAGTGACACGCACCTGGTCGGCGCCGGCGAGTTGTACGACGCGGTCGACAGCGAGGCGCGTCTTCGCCAGATCTTCGCGGAGCTCGAGGCGACGGGTGCCCGGCCGGAGGCTCTGGTGTTCACGGGTGATCTCGCGGACAAGGGCGAGCCCGACGCGTACGACTCGTTGCGCGCGCTGGTCGATCCGGTCGCCGCAGCCCTGGGGTCCGAGGTGATCTGGGCGATGGGCAACCACGACGACCGAGCGGCGTTCCGTCGCGGCCTGCTCGACGAGCGCGGATCGACCGAGCCCGTGGACAGGGTCTACGACATCGGTGGGCTGCGAGTCATCACGTTGGACTCGACCGTCCCCGGCCACCACTACGGCCAGATCTCCGAGGAACAGTTGCTCTGGCTCGCAGCAGAACTGGCGATGCCGGCGCCGGACGGCACAGTGCTCGCGCTGCACCATCCGCCGGTTCCCTGCGTGCAAGATCTCGCGGTGTTGGTGGAACTCCGCGACCAGGACTCGCTCGCGGAGGTGCTCGCGGGCAGCGACGTGCGGGCGATCCTCGCGGGCCACCTGCACTACTCCACGTCCGCGACCTTCGCCGGAATCCCGGTGTCGGTGGCGTCGGCCACCTGCTACACGCAGGACCTCAACGTTCCGGTGGGTGCGCAACGCGGGCGCGACGGGGCGCAGGCCTACAACTTGGTGCATCTGTACCAGGACACGGTGGTCCACTCGGTGGTGCCCATCGGGACGGGCGACACCGTCGGCACCTACGTGTCGGCCGACGAGGCCGCCCAGCGCCTGCACGATGCCGGCGTCGTCATCGCCGACGCTCCCCAGAAGGCGATCAGCCGGCAGTCGTAGCTGTGGCGATCAGCCGGCAGTCGTAGCTGTGGCGATCAGCC